>NZ_JNXE01000020.1 GCF_000716605.1 Streptomyces sp. NRRL F-525
GTGCGGGGGGATGGGTGGGGGTGGTGGATACCCAGCGTTACGGGGGGCTGGGGGTTTTGTCGCCTATGGGGGTGGGGGGTCTGTTGGGGGGCGGGTGCGGGTTGTTTGTGGCTGGGCGCGCAGTTCCTCGCGCCCCTGGAGGGGCGCTTCCCTCGGCGGTGTTACGCGTCCGTCAGCCTTGCCTCCTCCAGGTCCAGTGAGCGTTGGAGGCGGCGGCGGGTCGTGTCGCTGATGGTGTGGTCGTCGTAGAGGCGCTGTAGTTCTGCCGTCTCCACGGCGATCAGGTCGCGGCGGAGTTGGCGGTAGACCAGGTCGGCCGATTCGGCGTGTGCCGCTTGGGTGTTGTTGTCGGAGAGGCGGTCTCGGGCGTCGTCGAGGCGGGCGTTGAGGCCGCGGCGGAGGCGGTCGAGGACTACGTCCGGGACCGCTTCCAGCTCGGCCAGTTCGTCGAGGCGGCGGATGCCCGCGTCGGCCAACCGGCAGCGGGCGGAGGCCTCTTCGCGTTCCGTGTGGTCGGGTTCCAGGGCGATGCCGGAGCGGCGGACGACCGGCGCGAGGGTGAAGCCCTGGACGACGAGGGTGACGACCACGACCGATGTGGTGAGGACCAGGACGAGGGGGCGGTCGGGCAGGGTGGCGCCGGTCCTGGTGACCTCGGGGATCGACAGGGCCGCCGCCAGCGGGAGGACGCCTCGGGTGCCCGCCCAGGTCAACACCATTGGCACCCGCCAATTCACCCTGTGCACCCCGCCCTTGCGCTGTACGACCGCCGACAGCGGCGCCAGCCACAGCAGTCGTACGGCGATCAGGGTGCCCGCCACCGCGAGCGCGTAGAGGGGCCATGCGCGGTCGCCGTCGGACAGTGCCCGTACCTGGGCCGGTAGCGCCAGCCCGATGAGCGAGAACACCACGCTCTCCAGGAGGAACACCACCGTGCCGTAGACGGCGTGGAGTTGGAGCCGTATGCGGGCGTTGGTGAGGCGGTCGCCGCGGCCGCCGAGGACAACTCCGGCCACCACGACCGACGTTACGCCGGAGGTGTGGGCGCCCTCCGCGAGGACGTAGGCCGCGTACGGGGTGACCAGGGAGATCACCGTCTCCAGGACCGGGTCCTCGGTGCGGCGGCGGATCAGGGTGACGACGTACGCCACGGCCGCTCCGATGACCGTGCCGCCGCCCGCGAGGACGACGAACTCCCCGCCCGCCGCACCCCAGTTGGCCGCCGCCGAGGTCACGGCGACGGTCACCGCGACCCGGAACAGGACCAGCGAGGTCGCGTCGTTGAACAGGGATTCCGCCTGGACGAGCATCTGGATCCGGGGCGGCAGGGCGAGGCGTCGGCCCAGTGCGGTGACGGCGACCGGGTCGGTGCTGGCGAGGACCGCGCCGAGCACGAACGCCATCTGCCAGGAGAGCGGGGTGACCGTCGACGCCACCCAGCCCACCGCCGCCGCCGACGCCAGGACCAGGCCGATCGCGAGGATCCCGACCGGCTTCCACACCGCCTTCAGTTCGCGCCACGACATGTCCTCGGCGCTGGCGTAGAGGAGGGGCGGCAGGACGATCAGACCGATCACGTCCGGGCTGATCTCGATCGACGGAGTGCCCGGCAGCAGCGCTACGGCGAGACCGGCGACCACGAGGAGGGAGGGGGCAGGGATCCGCCAGCGGCGGGCGAACGTCGCGACCAGCGTCGCCAGTACCACGAGTGCCAGAACCGTACCGACGCCGCGCATGCCGTCCCCTTGTGGTCTTGGACGAGCCCATGCGGGCTCCCCGCCGACCAGACTTCCCGGCACACCGCGGTCACCCTAACCCGGCCGGGCGCCGTCAAGACAGTGTCAACGTCCTCGCGGGCGGCGCCAGAGACGCGTCAAGAAGCCTGCCCGAGGCGCCGCGGGGCGCTTGTCTGGGAGGCGATGAACGACGTACGACGCGGGCGACTGAAGGTCTACCTCGGGGCGGCCCCGGGTGTCGGCAAGACCTACCGCATGCTCGACGAGGCACGGCGCCGGGCCGCCCGGGGCGCCGATGTGGTGGTGGGGTTCGCCGAGTGCCACGGGCGTCCGCGCACCGAGGCGATGCTCGACGGCCTGGAGGTCGTGGCGCGGGCCCAATGCGCTTACCGGGGTGGGTACTTCGAGGAGATGGACCTCCCCGCGGTGCTCGCGCGCCGCCCCGAGGTGGCCGTCGTCGACGAGTTCGCGCACAGCAACGTCCCCGGCGGTGGCCGCAACGCCAAGCGCTGGCAGGACATCGACGTGCTGCTCGCCGCCGGCATCGACGTCGTCACCGCCGTCAACGTGCAGCATCTGGCCTCCCTCAAGGACGTCGTCGAGAAGATCACCGGGGTGCCGCAGCACGAGACGGTGCCCGACGACGTCGTACGCAGGGCCCAGCAGATCGAGCTGATCGACATGCCGCCCGAGGGACTGCGGCGGCGCATGGCGCACGGCAACATCTACACACCGGAGAAGATCGACGCGGCCCTCGCCAACTACTTCCGGCCCGGAAACCTCACCGCCCTACGGCAGTTGGCGCTGCTGTGGGTCGCCGACCGGGTCGACGAGGCCCTGCACACCTACCGCGCCGAGCATGCGATCGGCGGGGTGTGGGAGACGCGGGAGCGCGTGGTCGTCGCGCTCACCGGCGGCCCCGAGGGCGACACGCTGATCCGGCGCGCGGCCCGCATCGCCGACCGCTCCGCCGGCGGCGACCTGCTCGCCGTGCACGTGGCCCGCAGCGACGGACTCGCCGCCGGGGTGTCCCACGCCTCGCTCGCCCGGCAGCGGCGCCTCGTCGAGGACCTGGGCGGCAGCTACCACTCGGTGGTCGGCGACGGTGTCGCCACCGCCCTGGTCGACTTCGCCCGCACGGAGAACGCCACCCAACTCGTCCTCGGCACCAGCCGTCGGGGCCGGGTCGAGCGATTTCTGACCGGCCCCGGCACGGGTGAGACAGTCACGGAACTGAGCGGTGACATCGACGTCCACCGCGTCACCCACGAGCGGGCCGGACGCGGCACCCTGCTGCCGTCCCGCCGCCGCACTCTGTCCACGGCACGGCTGATTGCCGGGCCCGTGGCGGGACTTGTGCTGCCGGTGCTGCTCACCGTCTGCCTCGCCCAGGTGCGCGGCACGGTCAACCTCACCAGCGAGGCGCTGCTGTTCCTGCTCGCGGTGGTCGGGGTGGCCTGCATAGGCGGCGTGGCCTCGGCGGTCATCGCGTCGGTGACGGCCTCGCTGCTGCTCAACTACTGGTTCATCCCGCCCATCGGCCAGTTCACCCTGGACGACCCCAACGCCCTCTTGGCGCTAGGGGTGTTCACGGTGGTGGCGGCGACGGTCGCCGCCGTGGTCGACCGTTCGCTACGACTCTCCCGGCGCTCGGCGCGTGCCACCGCCGAGGCCGAGACGATGTCCTCCCTCGCGGGCAGCATCGTGCGCGGAGGCCAGACGATCCCGGCGCTGCTGGAACGCACGCGGGAGACCTTCGGCACGGACTCGGCGGAACTCGTCGACGAGCCACCGGACCACGAGGTCGGCTCCGGGGTCACCACGGTCCCGGCGGGGCCCGGCGCGTACCTCGTCCTGCGCGGACGCACCCTGTCCTCCTCCGAGCGGCGCGTCCTGGCCGCCTTCGCCGCGCACGTCGGCTCCGCCGTCGAACGGGCCCAACTCGCCGAAGCCGCCGCCGAGATCGAGCCGGTGAAGGCCGCCGATCGTTTGCGTACGGCGCTGCTGCGGGCCGTAGGACACGACTTGCGGACGCCGCTCGCGGCGGGGTGGGCGGCCGTGACGTCGTTGCGCGGGCGGGATGTCGAGTTCTCTGCGGAGGACCGGGACGAACTCCTCGCCACCGCCGACGAGTCCATGGCCAAGCTCAACCGACTGCTGGAAAATCTCCTCGACTTGAGCCGTCTCGAAGCGGGCGTCCTGCCGCTGAGCCTGCGGGCGACGAGCCTGGAGGAGGTGCTGCCGATGGCGCTCGCGGACGTGCCCGATGTGGACCTGAGGGACGTCGAATCGATACCGCCGGTGCTCGTCGATCCGCCCCTGCTGGAACGCGTGATCGCCAACCTCGCCGGCAACGCGGCCCGGCACACCCCGGCCGGGCGGCGGGTCATGGTCACCGCCAGTGCGCTGGGCGGGCGGGTGGAGCTGAGGGTCGTGGACCGGGGGCCCGGTCTCCCAACTACCGGGCGCGAGGGCCTCTTTGAGCCCTTCCAGCGGCTCGGCGACACGGACAACACCACCGGCCTCGGGCTGGGTCTCGCCCTCGCGCGGGGCCTCACGGAGGCGATGAACGGGACGCTCACGCCCGAGGACACGCCGGGTGGCGGACTGACGATGGTGGTGTCTTTGCCGCTGGCTGAACGGGTGGGGCAATCGGACGTGGCGCCGGTTGCTCCAACTTCGTACCGGGCTCCGTGAATTCGCCGGCGGCTGCGGCTCCGGGTCGGGCAGCCGGGGGCGGCTCGGCCTTGGTGGTGTTCTTGCCGCTGGCTGAACGGGTGAGTCAACCAGAACCGGCGACGGCCGCCCCCACTCCGAAGCGGGCACCGCAACTCCCCACCGGGCGCGGTGAATTCCGACAGTGGCGACTACGCCAACTCCGGACCGGGCACCGTGAATCCAGCCTGCGGGGACTACGCCAACTCCGGACCGGACACCGTGAATCCAGCCCGCCGCCGCTACTCCAGGCCGGACACCTTGAACACGGTCTCCGCCGTCTCGCGCTCGACGCGTTCCGCGACCCGGCGCAGGGCGGTCGCGCCGCAGGTGAGTGAGCCGGAGGCGATGGACTTGCGGGAGTCCTCGGAGACGTGGTGCCACAGGTCGGGGTTGGTGACCAGGACGTCGGGGTCGATCTCGACGTGGCCGCCCAACTCGTCGCGCAGCAGGAGCCGTTGAGAGACGCCGTCCAGACAGCGGACGGACACCAGGCGGTCCGTGCGGACGTGGCGTTCGCGCAGCAGGCCGCGTGAGGAGAGCCAGCCCTCGCCCGCGCGGACCCGGGCCGGGTACAGCACCACGAGGAGCAGGACGGCGAGGGTGAGCCAGAGCGCGCCGCGCCACAGGGTGAGACGGCCGCTCAAGTGGTCGACGAGCAGCAGGAGTCCGAGCAGCGCGCCCGCGCAGCGGAACGTGTCGCGCAGGTCCCGCGCCCACCGGCGGTCGTGCGCGTGTGCGTCGTCGGGGCGTCCCATGGTGGTGACGGTAGGGACTCCGGGCGTACGGAACCCGGGCCTTGACGCGACTCTGACGGGCGGCCGGTGGTTCTTGACGCCGTCGCAGCGGCGGAGGGCGGTTGCCCTGGTCACACCGTCGTCAAGTTCGCGTCAAAGAACGCGTGTTCGGCGCGAAGAAGACGCAAGGAGAAGGGGAAACCAGCCACGGCGGGACAGAACCTGGAGCGCACTCGCGCGTTCCCGTCACCGCGCGTCCGTACGTGAAGGAGCCACCAGCATGACCGTTCTCGCTGTCCAGCCGGGCGCGACGCCCGCCGACGAGGAGCCCCCGGATACCGGCGAACGCCACCGGCTGACCGCCCTCGCCGGCTTCGCCGCGCTGTCCCTGGACGCCATGGCGTCGGTGGCCTACGGCCCCGAGGCGATCGTCCTCGTGCTGGCCGCCGCCGGTGCGCACGGGCTCGGCTTCACGTTGCCGGTCACACTCGCCATCGCCGGCCTGCTCGCGGTGCTCGTCGCGTCGTACCGGCAGGTCATCGCGGCCTTCCCGGACGGCGGCGGCTCCTACGCCGTGGCGAAGACCCACCTCGGCGCGCGGACGAGCCTGGTGGCGGCGGCCTCGCTGGTGCTGGACTACGTACTGAACGTCGCCGTGGCCGTCACGGCCGGTGTCGCCGCTCTGACCTCGGCCTTCCCGGGACTGTACGACGACCGGCTGTGGCTCTGCCTCGCCGTGCTCGTGCTGGTGACGGCCGTGAACCTGCGCGGGATCGTCGAGTCGGCCCGTGCCTTCATCGTGCCGACCATCGTGTTCGTCGGCTCCATCCTCGTGCTGATCGCGGTCGGCCTGTTCCGGTCCGCGCCGGTGAGCACGGCGACCGCCGACGGACACGCCTCCGCGCTCGCCGACAACGCGACGAGCGTGGGTACTTTGCTGCTGCTGAAAGCATTCGCCAGCGGCTGCAGCGCCCTCACCGGTGTCGAGGCCATCGCCAACGCCGTGCCCTCCTTCCGCGCGCCCCGCGTGAAGCGGGCCCAGCGCGCGGAGGTCGCCCTCGGCGCGGTGCTCGGCGTGATGCTGATCGGCCTGTCGGTGCTGATCTCCCGCTTCCACCTCCAGCCGGTCCAGGGCGTCACCGTCCTCGCCCAGCTCGCGGACGCCTCCCTCGGCCACAACTGGGCTTTCTACGTCATCCAGTTCGCGACGATGATCCTGCTCGCCCTGTCCGCGAACACGTCCTTCGGCGGGCTGCCGGTGCTGTTGAAGCTGCTGGCCCGCGACAACTACCTCCCGCACGTCTTCGCCCTCAAGGCCGACCGCCAGGTGCACCGCCACGGCGTGCTCGCGCTGGCCGCGGTCTCGGCCGCGCTGCTGGTGTTCTCCGGCGGCGACACCAACACCCTCGTGCCGCTCTTCGCGATCGGCGTCTTCGTCGGCTTCACCGTCGCGCAGGTCGGCATGGTCCGGCACTGGCGCGGCGAACGCGGCTCCGGCTGGCGCGGAAAAGCCCTGCTGAACGGCTTCGGCGCGCTCCTCACCGGCATCGCTGCCGTCGTCGTCACCGCGACCAAGTTCGAGGAGGGCGCCTGGCTGATCGTGATCACGCTGCCCCTGCTCGTGGCGGCCTTCGAGACCGTGCACCGCACCTACGAGCACATCGGCGAACGGCTCGGCCTCGGCCGTATCCCGGAGCCCCCGCACCGCGACCGGTCTGTGGTGATCGTGCCCGTCTCGTCCTTGTCCCGCCTGACCTCCGAGGCGCTGACGGCCGCTGCCTCCCTCGGCGACGAGGTGCGCGCGGTCACGGTCTGCTACCCGGACCCCGAGGACCGCGCCCACCTCCACGCCCTGGAACGCGCCTGGGCCCAATGGGACCCCGGCGTCCCCCTGGTCCAACTCCCCTGCGAACGCCGCACGTTGGGCCGCCCGATCGCCGCCTACGTACGCGAGGTGTCCGCGACGGAACCGGACACCCGGGTGACCGTCCTGATCGCCGAGGTGGAACCCGTACGGCTGTGGCAGCGGCTGCTGCAGAACCAGCGGGGGGCTGTCGTCGCCCATGCGGTACGGCGGGACACGGATGCGGTGATTTGCAGGCTGCGGTTCCGGCTGTTCTGACGCGGGGGGTGTGAGGTGGGCGGAACAAAACGCCTTTTACGGTGCCGGCCGCCACAATCCAGCCCGTCCGGCGTTTGAGGACGAGGCCCCTTCAGGGCCGATGCGGGGGTCTGGGGGCGCAGCCCCCAGAAGCCCACGGGCCGGTGCCCCCGCCGCCGTAGAACCCCGCTCGCGACCCGAGGCCCCGCCCCGCCCCGCCGTAAGAGTCCCGTCAAAGCCGTATGCGTCGCCGTAAGGGACCCGTCAACGGCGGCCGAATCCGGTCACGGGCGCGGTTACCTCTAAGCGTCCGTTCCATTCGAACCTCATTCCAGGAGCTCACGATGGCCGATCTGGCCTTCGTCGTCACCACGATCGCGGTCTTCGCGCTGGTGGCCCTCGTCGCCAAGGGGGTGACGAAGCTGTGACCGCCGAGAACATCGTCGGCCTCGTCGTGGCCGTCGCCCTGCTGGGCTATCTCGTCCTCGCCCTGATCTTCCCGGAGAGGTTCTGAGAGCGATATGGGTCCCGTCCTCGCCGGTGTGCTCCAGCTGATCGCGCTCATAGCGGCGCTGGCGCTCGCCTACATCCCCCTCGGCAACTACATGGCCAGGGTCTACTCCTCCGACAAGCACCTGCGGGTCGAGAAGTGGATCTACAAGGGCATCGGTGCCGACCCGAACACCGAGATGCGCTGGCCGGCGTATCTGCGCAGCGTGCTCGCCTTCTCGGCGGTCGGGGTTCTCTTCCTCTATCTGCTCCAGCGTCTGCAGGGCATCCTGCCTGGCTCGCTGGGGTTCTCCTCGGTCAACCCGGCGCAGTCGTTCAACACGGCCGTGTCGTTCGTGACGAACACCAACTGGCAGTCGTACTACGGCGAACAGACCATGGGTCACGTCGTGCAGACCGCCGGGCTCGCCGTGCAGAACTTCGTCTCCGCGGCCGTCGGCATCGCCGTCGCGGTGGCTCTCGTACGGGGCTTCGCGCGCTCGCGCACCGGTGAACTCGGCAACTTCTGGGCCGACTTGGTGCGCGGTGTCATCCGCATCCTGCTGCCGCTGTCCGTGGTCGCGGCGCTCGTGCTCGTCGCCTGCGGTGCCATCCAGAACTTCTCCGGGATCCACGAGGTCGGTCAGTTCATGGGCGGCCACCAGCAGTGGAACGGCGGCGCGGTCGCCTCGCAGGAGGCCATCAAGGAGATCGGCACCAACGGCGGCGGTTACTTCAACGCCAACAGTGCCCACCCCTTCGAGAACCCGACGCCCTTCACGAACCTCTTCGAGATCTTCCTGCTGCTGGTCATCCCGTTCGCGCTGACCCGCACCTTCGGCGTGATGGTCGGTTCGATCAAGCAGGGCTACGCGATCCTCGCGACCATGGCCACCATCTGGGTCGGCTTCGTCGCCCTGATGATGTGGACCGAGTTCGCCCACCACGGCCCGGCGCTCCAGATCGCCGGCGGTGCGATGGAGGGCAAGGAACAGCGCATCGGCGTCGGCGCCTCCTCGATCTTCGCGGTGTCGACCACGTTGACCTCGACGGGCGCGGTGGACTCCTTCCACTCCTCGTTCACCGGTCTCGGCGGCGGAATCACCATCCTGGGCATGCAGTTGGGCGAGATCGCACCCGGTGGTACCGGCTCCGGCCTCTACGGAATGCTGATCATGGCGGTCATCGCGGTGTTCATCGCCGGGCTGATGGTCGGCCGTACGCCCGAGTACCTGGGCAAGAAGATCGGCACCCGCGAGATGAAGCTCGCGGCCTGCTACATCCTGATCACCCCGGCCCTGGTGCTGATCTTCGCGGCCGCCTCCATGGCGCTGCCGACCCCGCCGCACTCGATGCTGAACTCCGGCGCGCACGGCTTCTCCGAGGTGCTGTACGCCTTCACCTCCGCCGCGAACAACAACGGCTCGGCCTTCGCCGGTCTGAACGCGAACACCGACTGGTTCAACACCATGACCGGGCTCGCGATGGTGCTCGGCCGCTTCCTGCCGATGGTGTTCGTGCTGGCGCTGGCCGGTTCGCTCGCCGAGCAGAAGCCGGTGCCGGTCACGGCAGGCACCCTGCGCACCGAAAAGCCTTTGTTCACCGGCCTGTTGGTGGGCGCGATCCTCATCATCACCGGTCTGACCTACTTCCCGGCGCTGGCGCTGGGACCGCTGGCCGAGGGGCTGGCGTCATGACCACCCGCACAGACAACCAAGAAAACCAAGAGGACTCGATGTCCACTGCCACTCCGACCCGGGCGCCGCACAGCGATGTGCCGACCGGTCACAAGGACGAAGGGCGGGTCGGCGCGGGCCTGTTCGACCCGAAGCAGCTGATCAAGTCCCTGCCCGACGCCTGCCGCAAGCTCGACCCGCGGGTGATGGTCAAGTCGCCCGTGATGTTCGTGGTGTGGATCGGGTCCGTGCTGACCACGGTCTTCTCCTTCAAGGACCCGGGCGACTGGTTCGGCTGGGCGATCAGCGCCTGGCTGTGGCTGACCGTGATCTTCGCCAACCTGGCGGAGGCCGTCGCCGAGGGCCGCGGCAAGGCGCAGGCCGACACCCTGCGCAAGGCCAAGACCGACACGGTGGCCCGGCGCCTCACCGGCACGACCGAGGAGCAGATCCCCGGCACCGAACTGCGCATCGGCGACCTGGTGGTGTGCGAGGCCGGCGACATCATCCCCGGCGACGGTGACGTCGTCGAGGGCGTCGCGTCCGTGGACGAGTCGGCCATCACCGGCGAGTCCGCGCCCGTCATCCGTGAGTCCGGCGGCGACCGCTCGGCCGTCACGGGCGGGACGAAGGTCCTCTCCGACCGCATCGTCATCAAGATCACGACGAAGCCCGGCGAGACCTTCATCGACCGGATGATCGCCCTCGTCGAGGGCGCCGCCCGGCAGAAGACGCCCAACGAGATCGCGCTGAACATCCTGTTGGCGTCCCTCACCATCGTGTTCCTGCTCGCCTGTGCCACGCTGCCGCCGTTCGCGGATTACGCGGGCACCCACCTCACGATGATCGTGCTGGTGGCCCTGCTGGTCTGTCTGATCCCTACGACGATCGGCGCACTGCTCTCCGCGATCGGCATCGCGGGCATGGACCGGCTGGTGCAGAGGAACGTACTGGCCATGTCCGGCAGGGCAGTTGAGGCCGCCGGTGACGTCTCGACCCTGCTGCTCGACAAGACCGGCACCATCACCCTCGGCAACCGCCAGGCCTCCGAGTTCGTGCCGGTCACCGGCACCACCGAGGCAGAGGTCGCCGACGCCGCCCAGCTCTCCTCGCTGGCCGACGAGACGCCCGAGGGCCGCTCCATCGTCGTCCTGGCGAAGGAGAAGTACGGTCTGCGCGAGCGCCACCAGGGCGAGTTGGCCCACGCCGAGTGGATCGCGTTCACCGCGCAGACCCGGATGTCCGGCGTCGATGTGGACGGGCGCAAGATCCGCAAGGGCGCGGCCGGTTCGGTCGTCACCTGGGTCCGGGAGCGGGGCGGCGAGGTGTCCGAGGACGCCGGCGCGCTCACCGACCGGATCTCCGCGGCGGGCGGCACCCCGCTGCTCGTGGCGGTCGAAGACACCGACGGCGCACGGGTGTTGGGCGTCATCCACCTCAAGGACGTCGTCAAGGCGGGCATGCGCGAGCGGTTCGACGAACTGCGCCGCATGGGCATCAAGACCGTCATGATCACGGGCGACAACCCGCTGACCGCCAAGGCGATCGCCGAGGAGGCGGGCGTCGACGACTTTCTCGCGGAGGCGACTCCCGAGGACAAGATGGCCCTCATCAAGCGGGAGCAGGCCGGCGGCAAGCTGGTCGCGATGACCGGTGACGGCACGAACGACGCGCCCGCGCTGGCCCAGGCGGACGTCGGCGTCGCGATGAACACCGGCACGTCGGCCGCGAAGGAGGCCGGCAACATGGTCGACCTCGACTCGAACCCGACCAAGCTCATCGAGATCGTCGAGATCGGCAAGCAACTCCTCATCACCCGGGGCGCGTTGACGACGTTCTCGATCGCCAACGACGTAGCGAAGTACTTCGCGATCATCCCGGCGCTGTTCGCGGCGGTCTACCCGGGCCTGGACAAGCTCAACATCATGCACCTGGCCTCGCCCGACTCCGCGATCCTCTCCGCGGTCATCTTCAACGCGCTGGTCATCATCGCGCTGGTCCCGCTCTCCCTGCGGGGCGTGCAGTACCGGCCGGTCAGCGCCGACAAGATGCTCCGCCGCAACCTCGGGATCTACGGCATCGGCGGACTGATCGCCCCCTTCATCGGCATCAAGATCATCGACCTCCTCATCTCCCTCATCCCCGGAATCGGCTGATCGGCTATGAACAACTCGGTATCCAACACAGCCCGGTTGCTCTGGGCGGGCCTGCGCGCCCTGCTCGTGCTGACCCTGGTGACCGGCGTCATCTACCCGCTGGTCGTCACCGGGATCGCCCAGGGGATCTTCCCCGGCAAGGCGAACGGCTCGGAGATCAAGTCGGAGGGCAAGGTCGTCGGCTCGTCCCTCATCGGGCAGTCGTACAACCTGCCGTTGAAGAAGGGGCAGGAGACCCCGGACCCGGATCTGAAGTGGTTCCAGGGCCGGCCGCAGAACGGGCTCGGCACCAACAGCATCAACACGCAGTACTCGTTGATCCTGTCCGGCGCCACCAACCTCTCCGCCGACAGCAAGGTCCTCGTCCAGCAGGTGAAGGACGCCAAGGCCGCGGACATCAAGGACAACTCGGTGCCCGGCTACACGGTCAAGGCGTCCCAGGTGCCCGCCGACGCGGTCACGTCCTCCGGCTCCGGCCTCGACCCGGACATCTCCCCGGCCTACGCGGACCTCCAGGTCCACCGCATCGCCGAGAAGAACGGCGTGTCCGTCAGCCAGGTGCAGAAGCTGGTCGACGAGCACACCGACGGCCGCACCCTCGGCTTCATCGGCGAGCCGACGGTGAACGTGCTGGAGCTCAACATCGCGCTCAAGTCCCTTGTGACGAAGAGCTGATGGCGTTACACGACCGGCAGGGGAGTCGGCGGCCCGGGGGAGATCCCGGTGCCGCCGACTCCCACCGCCATGCCAGGGACCACACGAAAGGCACACCCCCATGACACGGGTGCTGGTGGTGGAGGACGACCCGCAGCTCGTACGGGCCCTCGTGATCAACATGCAGGCCCGGCAGTACGGCGTCGACGCCGCCCCCGACGGCGCCACCGCGCTCCGGCTCGCGGCGGCGCGGCAGCCGGACGTCGTGATGCTCGACCTCGGACTGCCCGACATGGACGGCGTCGACGTCATCAAGGCGCTGCGCGGCTGGACCCGGGTCCCGATCCTGGTGCTGTCGGCCCGGCAGGCCTCCGACGAGAAGGTCGCCGCCCTCGACGCGGGCGCCGACGACTACATCACCAAGCCGTTCAGCATGGACGAACTCCTCGCCCGGCTACGGGCGGCGGTCCGCCGCGTCGAGGACGTGCCGCTCGCCCCGGCGACCACCCTCGTCACCACCGACGACTTCACGATCGACCTGCTCGCCAAGAAGGCCACCCGCGACGGGCACGACATCCGGCTCACCCCCACCGAGTGGCATCTGCTGGAGATCCTGGTCACCAACCCGGGCCGCCTGATCACGCAGAAGTACCTGCTCCAGGAGGTGTGGGGGGTGACCCAGAGCAACAAGACCAACTATCTCCGGGTCTACATGGCCCAGTTGAGAAGGAAGTTGGAGGGGGACCCGTCGAGCCCCCGCTATCTGATCACCGAGCCCGGCATGGGCTACCGCTTCGAAGGATGACATGGGACGCGGCAAGCTCCGGATCTACCTCGGCGCGGCACCGGGCGTCGGCAAGACGTACGCGATGCTGTCCGAGGCGCACCGGCGGATCGAGCGGGGCACCGACTGCGTGGTCGCCTTCGTGGAACACCACAGCAGACCCCGCACCGAGGTGATGCTGCACGGCCTGGAGGAGATCCCGCGCCGTGAACTCGCCTACCGGGACACGACGTTCACCGAGATGGACGTCGACGCCGTCCTCGCCCGCCACCCCGAGGTCGCCCTCGTCGACGAACTGCCGCACACCAACATCCCCGGCTCCCGCAACGCCAAGCGCTGGCAGGACATAGAGGAGTTGCTGGCGGCGGGCATCGACGTGATCTCGACCGTCAACATCCAACACCTGGAATCCCTGGGCGACATCGTCGAGTCCATCACCGGCGTACGCCAGCAGGAGACCGTCCCGGACGAGGTCGTCCGCCGCGCCGACCAGATCGAGCTGGTCGACATGTCACCGCCCGCGCTACGGCGCCGGATGGCCCACGGCAACATCTACAAACCGGACAAGGTCGACGCGGCCCTCTCCAACTACTTCCGGCCCGGAAACCTCACCGCCCTGCGGGAGTTGGCGCTGCTCTGGCTCGCCGACCGGGTCGACGCCTACCTCCAGGAGTACCGCAGCGAACACCGTGTCTCGGCGATCTGGGGCTCGCGGGAGCGGATCGTCGTAGGACTGACCGGCGGTCCGGAGGGACGCACGCTCATCCGCAGGGCCGCGCGCCTCGCCGAAAAGGGCGCGGGCGGTGAGGTGTTGGCGGTCTACATCTCCCGCAGCGACGGACTGACCTCGGCCTCCCCGAAGGAACTCGCCCAACAGCGCACCCTGGTCGAGGACTTGGGCGGCACCTTCCACCACGTCGTCGGCGAGGACATACCGGCCGCACTGCTGGACTTCGCGCGCGGGGTCAACGCCACCCAGATCGTCCTCGGCGTCTCCCGCCGCAAGGGCTGGCAGTACGTCTTCGGGCCCGGCGTCGGCTCCACGGTCGCCCGCGAGTCCGGCCCCGATCTCGACGTCCACCTCATCACGCACGACGAGGCGGGGAAGGGACGCGGACTGCCCGTGAACCGGGGCACGCGGCTGGGGCGCGCCCGCATCGTCTGGGGCTGGCTGGCCGGAATCGGCGGACCGCTGCTGCTCACCTGGCTGTTGAGCAGTGTCGCCCCCGAAGTCGGCCTGGCCAACGACATGTTGCTGTACCTGTCCCTGACCGTGGCGGCGGCCCTGCTCGGCGGACTCTTCCCCGCACTGGCCTCGGCGGCGGTCGGATCGCTGCTCCTGAACTGGTACTTCACCCCGCCCGTCCACACCTTCACCATCGCCGACCCCAAGAACATAGTGGCCATCGCGATCTTCGTGGCCGTAGCGGTGTCGGTCGCGTCGGTGGTGGATTTGGCAGCCCGTCGCACCCACCAAGCGGCCCGGCTGCGCGCCGAGTCCGAGATCCTCTCCTACCTCGCGGGCAATGTGCTGCGCGGCGAGACCAGTCTGGAGGCGCTCCTGGAACGCGTCCGGGAGACCTTCGGCATGGAGTCCGCCGCCCTGCTGGAGCGCGCGAGCGACGTCGAACCCTGGACCTGCGCGGGCAGCGTGGGCCCCCGCCCCTGCCAGAACCCGGAGGACGCGGACGTCGACGTACCGGTCGGCGACCACATGGCCCTCGCCCTCTCCGGCCGGGTCCTGCCCGCCGAGGACCGCCGGGTCCTGGCCGCCTTCGCCGCACAGGCCGCCGTGGTCCTGGACCGCCGCCGCCTCCGCGAAGAGGCGGACCAGGCAAGGGCGTTGGCGGAAGGCAACCGCATCCGCACGGCACTCCTGGCCGCCGTGAGCCACGACCTGCGCACCCCGCTCGCCGGCATCAAAGCGGCGGTGTCCTCGCTCCGTTCCGAGGACGTCGCCTGGTCGGACGAGGACCAGGCCGAGCTGCTGGAGGGCATCGAGGACGGCGCCGACCGCCTCGACAACCTCGTCGGCAACCTCCTCGACATGTCCCGCCTCCAGACCGGCACGGTCACCCCGATCATCCGCGAGGCGGACCTCGACGAGGTGATCCCGATGGCCCTGGGCGGCGTCCCCGAGGACAGCGTCGAACTCGACATCCCCGAAAGCCTGCCCATGGTCCCCGTAGACAAGGGCCTGCTGGAACGCGCCGTCGCCAACATCGTCGAGAACGCGGTCAAATACAGCCCGGAGCGAACTCCCGTACTGGTCAAGGCAAGTGCCATCGCCGACCGCGTCGAGATCCGGGTCGTCGACCGCGGCCCCGGCGTCCCCGACGAGGCCAAGAACCGCATCTTCGAACCCTTCCAGCGCTACGGCGACGCCCCGCGCGGCGCCGGGGTAGGCCTCGGCCTCGCGGTCGCCCGCGGCTTCACCGAGGCCCTCGGCGGCACCCTCAGCGCCGAGGACACCCCAGGCGGCGGCCTCACGATGGTCCTCAGCCTCCACCTCGCCCCCGCACCCGCCCTTGCCCCCGCCGAAGGTTCCACCTACAGTCCCGCTCCGTAAGATTCGGCAAGCAGCCCGAAACTTTCGAGAACGGGCTGTACGGAGGGGCGGAGACCCATGCGGACCTACGACAACCCGGTCATCGGCGGCTTCCACCCCGACCCCAGCGTGTGCCGGGTCGGCGAGGACTACTACCTCGCGTGCTCCAGCTTCGAGTACTTCCCGGGGGTCCCGCTCTTCCACAGCCGCGACCTCGTGCACTGGCGCCAGATCGGCAACGCCCTTGACCGGCCAGGGCAGTTGGACCTGCCGGACGACACCCCCGCCTCGGCCGGCATCTACGCCCCCACCCTCCGCCACCACGACGGCCGCTTCTATCTGATCACCACCGACGTGCGCGGCAAAGGCACCTTCTTCGTCACCGCCGACCGCCCCGAGGGCCCTTGGTCGGACCCGGTCCTCGTCGACATCCCCGGCATCGACCCCGACCTGGCCTGGGACGAGGACGGCAACTGCTGGTGTGCTCTCGCCGGGGTGACGGTCTCCCGCATCGACCCGGCGACCGGCAAGGTCCTGGAGGGCCCGCTCCCGATCTGGTCAGGCACCGGACTCCAGCACCCGGAGGCCCCGCACCTCTACCGCGTCGGCGACTGGTGGTACCTGATGATCGCCGAGGGCGGCACCGCACACGGCCACAGCGTGTCGATCGCCCGCGCCCGCTCGCCACGCGGCCCCTACGAACCGGCCCCCGCCAACCCGATCCTGACCCACCGCAGCACGGACCTCCCCATCCAGAGCACCGGCCACGCCGACCTGGTCACCGCCCCCGACGGCACCTGGTGGATGGTGCTGCTCGGCACCCGTCCCCGGGGCTGGTTCCCCGGCTTCCACGTGCTCGGCCGCGAGACGTTCCTGACCCCGGTGGAGTGGGTGGACGGCTGGCCCCGGGTCGGCCCGGTACGGGAACAGCACCCGGCACCGGAGGCCTGGCATCCCTTCCAACTCCCGCCTGTACGCGACGACTTCGACGCCCCGACCCTCGCCCACTCCTGGATCTCCCCGCGCAGCCGACCGGACGCCAGCTGGTCGCTGACCCGGCGGCCAGGCTGGCTGACTCTGGACGCGAAGTCCGCCCCGGTGTTCCTCGGCCGCCGCCAACAGCACCCCGACTGCCGCGCGTCCGTCCGGATCGACCCCGGCTCCGGCCGCGCCGGTCTCTCCGTCCGCATGGACGAGGCGCATCGCTACGACATCGAGGTCGCCGGGGGAGCGGTGAGCGTGGTCGCGCGGATCGGTCCCGTACGGCAGCGGATCGCCTCGCGCGCGGTACCGCCGGGCCCGGTCACCCTGACCGTCGACATCGCCGCGACCGACGCCGACACACGGGCCCCCGACATCCTCACGTTCTCCGTGGAGGGTCCCGAAATGGCCGTAGAACTGGCGGAGTTGGACGGACGCTATCTTTCCACGCAAGTGGCGGGGGGATTCACCGGACGGGTGATCGGCATGTACGTGACCGAGGGGGAGGCGGCCTTCGACTGGTTCGACTACCAGGAGGCACTGCGATAGCGGTCGACTACGCGGGGTGACCGACCCCGGAAATGCGTCGGGGCCGGTGCGCACCTCATGTGTGCGGCCGGCCCCTCATGTCCCTGAAATGCTCAAGCGGGAAATGCTCAAGCGGCTGTCACCACTTGGCGGTGCGGGGCGATGATCTGCCCGTCGGGCAGGAGCTCACCGGTGTCCTCGAACAGGAGAACGCCGTTGCACAGCAGGCTCCAGCCCTGTTCCGGGTGGTGCGCCATGAGGCGGGCGGATTCCCGGTCGGCGGATTCGGCTGTGGGACACGGTGGCTGGTGCTTGCACATTGGTGGGATCTCTCGCTCTGTTGTGGTCATGTCCGTCCCCCGTGGTGTTGAGTCGGTCCGAACCCAGTGTTGCCCCATGGACGTCAATCCGCAGGGATTTAGCAGCACCGCTTCTCACAGGTTCATGACGCATCACCCGCGCGGACGGTTCATCCCAATTCCCAGCTCGTACGAGCTTTTTCGTGCTCGGACGAGCGTTACGAGCGTGAAAGGGCCGGAAACGCGATCGTACCCCGCCACCGGGAATTCGGTGACGGGGTACGAGGGTGACCGGAGGGGAAAGTCAGGCGGGAGAACCGAGCAGCGGCGCCGGAGTCACCCGATGGGTCAGCACCGGCAGCAACTCGGCGACCCGGTGCGGACGGTGGGCCGCGATGCCGGGCGGTGCCGGGGCCAGCGGGACCAGCAGATCGGACGCGACGGGGTGGCCGCCGGAGCCGTCCTCGGTGAGGTCGCCGTGCAGCCAGAGGGTGAGCATGTAGAGGCCGGGCACTGAGAGAAGGCGCGGCTGGTAGGCGCCCTTCATGTTCTCGGCCTGGCGCAGCGCCCGCTCGGTGGAGGCGATGTACGGACCCTCGAAGAAGTGCGAGAACGCCCACCCGTCGGGGGTCAGCATCGTCTCGGCCGCGGCGACCGCGCGGTCCCCGCAGCGGATCAGGAAACGCCATCCGGCCAGCCGGGTGACGGCCGTCCCGTCCGCGGACACGCGGTCCAACACATGCAGGGGCAGCGGGAGTTCGGGTGTTGCCGGTCCCTGGGCCGCGCGCAGGGACGGCGTCTTGGCCTCGCGGACCGCGGTGGGGGAACCGAGTGCCGTGAGAACGGAGCGCAGGGCGGGCGCGGGAGCCGGGGGGACATGCAGCGGCATGGTGGGTCGCCTCTCATTCGACAGGCACTGATGGCGCGAGGGCGGGGCGGGGGCGGACGGCGCTGTCAGCTCTCGGGGTCAGGGAGGCCGGGCCGGGTTCCGTGAGCATGGGTGCGGCCTGCCGCACGTCACCTAGACGGCAGGTTCCAGGACCGGGGCGCCAACCTTCTGCCTTGTTCGCGGAGTTTATACGACACGGGTTCAGACGATGTTTCGTCTAACCGTTTCCCGTATGAACAACAAGGACCTATTAGGCCAGCGATTCACGGGAATCATCCCGGTTCCGAACGGGCCCTACGGCGATGACCTCGGGATATGTCACCGATGGGGTCGGCCAATTCTCGTCGGCGTTTTTCACGAGGTTCTCATTGCGCGGGAACTGCTCGCTGCCGCATGCCTCGTGAATGTGCCGCGGGTCACGTTCGGCCAGAGTAGCGGGCGCCGGGCCGGTCCGGGGACGTTATCGATCGCCAGGTCTGGGCATCATCCTTCCTGACCCGGGGACGAGTGGGACGAGGAGGTGAGGCATCGTGGGGGAGAAGGTCGTTTCGGGAGGATCGTTCGAGCTCGCCGACCGTCAGCGCTACCGCGCCAAGCTGCGGCGCTGTCTGACGGGGCTGGAGCGGCTGCTGGCCGAGAAGCGGTTCGACCGCCCGAAGAACCTCATGGGGCTGGAGATCGAACTGAACCTCGTCGGTTCCGACGGCATGCCGAGAATGCTGAATGGCGAGGTGCTGGAACGCATCGCGAGCCGAGATTTCCAAACAGAACTCGCCATGTTCAATCTGGAAGTCAACATTGCCCCACACCGATTGGAGGGCCGGGTATTCGACCGGCTCGCCGAGGAGATCCGTACGTCACTGGCATATGCCCATCGGAAAGCGGGCGAGGTCGACGCGGGAATACTGATGATCGGCATTCTGCCGACGCTCGACCGGGACGACCTGGTCTCCTCGAACCTCTCGGCGGTCGACCGCTACACCCTGCTCAACGATCAGATCGTGGCCGCCCGCGGCGAGGATTTCGTCCTCGACATCGAGGGCGTCGAGCACCTCACCTGCACCTCGGGCTCCATCGCGCCCGAAGCCGCCTGCACCTCCGTGCAGTTGCACCTCCAGGTCACCCCGGACCGCTTCGCCGACGTGTGGAACGCGGCCCAGGCCGTCGCCGCCGTCCAGGTCGCCGTGGGCGCCAACTCGCCCTTCCTGTTCGGCCGTGAGCTGTGGCACGAGTCCCGGCCCCCGCTCTTCCAGCAGGCCACGGACACCCGCCCGCCCGAACTCCAGGCCCAGGGCGTCCGCCCCCGCACGTGGTTCGGCGAGCGGTGGGTCACCTCGGCCTACGACCTCTTCGAGGAGAACCTGCGCTTCTTCCCGCCCCTGCTCCCGATCCACGACGACGAGGAACCCCTCGACGTCCTCGACGCGGGCGGCATCCCCACCCTCGCCGAACTCGTCCTGCACAACGGCACGGTGTACCGCTGGAACCGCCCGGTCTACGGCATCGCCGACGGCGTCCCGCACCTGCGCGTCGAGAACCGCGTCCTGCCCGCAGGGCCCACGGTCACCGACGTCATCGCCAACACCGCGTTCTACTACGGCGTCGTCCGCGCGCTCGCCGAGGAGTCGCGCCCTGTGTGGACCCGGCTGCCCTTCGAGGCGGCAGCCGCCAACTTCGACACCGCGTGCCGCCACGGCATCGACGCCCGCCTGCTCTGGCCCCGGCGCGGACGCCTCGGCGGCACCACCGAGATCGACGCGGTGGCCCTCGTACGCGACGAACTGCTGCCGCTCGCGGAGGCCGGACTGGACGCGTGGGGGGTCGAACCGGCTGACCGGGACCTGTACTTGGGCGTGATCGACGAGCGCTGCCGCCGTCGTGCGAACGGCGCGACCTGGCAGTCCGCCACGTTCCACCGGGCGCTGGAACAAGGCCTCGGCAGGGAGGCCGCGCTGGCCGCGACCACCCGTCGCTACAGCGAGTTGATGCATCTCGGGGAGCCGGTCCACACGTGGCCGGTGGGGTTGCCGGAGCCGGTGCCGCTGGGGTGAGGTGTGGGGGGTGGGTTGTCGGGGTGGGTGAACTGCCGCTGTTTCAGCCCGCGTTGGCCGACGCGCCCGCCGCCACGATGGCTTGGAGGATCACCGACTGGATCTGGGTCGGGTTGGTCACCTCGTGGCCCGAGCCGCCGGTCGCCTCGGCGATCTGCCGGGCCTCCTCCTTGTCGGCCTCCGGACCCACCCCGATCATGATGAGCGGCACCGGCCGCTCGGGGCTGGCGAGTTGACGCAGCTGCTGGATGAGCGTGGTGCGGGAGATGCTGCCCGGGTCCTGGTTGACCCCGTCGGTCAGGATGACCAGCGCGTTGAACTTCCCCTTCGCGTAAGAGGACGTGGCCGCCTTGTACGCGGCGAGCGTGGTGTCGTAGAGCCCGGTCGCGCCGTTCGGTACCGGCTTCAGCGAGCCGAACGCCGCTGACAGGGCGTCCCGTTGGGTGCCGTCGCCCTTGTGGTCGCCGAGCCGCTCGGTCGGGACGAGGACGCGGTAGTCCTTGTCGCCGTCGAGCTTCGTCGAGAACTCCCACAGCCCGATCTCGTCCTCGGGCGTGAACGTGGCCAGGGCCTGCAGCAGCGAGGCCTTCGTGACGTCCATCCGCGACTGCCCGGTCCCCGGCACCGTCTCCGCCATCGAGCCGGACGCGTCGACGACCGTGGTGATCCGCGCGCTCTGCACCGTGATCGTCCAGGTGCCCAGGGCCTCTTGGAGCGCCGTGTCGGAGGCGGGCTCGGGCGCGGCGACGGCGTACGGCTGCGGACTGCTGCCACCGGCCTTCGCGACCACGGCCTTCGGCGCGGCGTCGTCATCCGTGCGGAAGCCGTACTTCTCCATCAGCTTCTGCTGCGCCGGCTGGCTCAGATAGGTCATGAACCGGATCGCCGCCCGGCTCTGGTCCGTGGTCAGCCGCTCCTGGTCGACCAGGTTGTACGGGTAGTCGAGCCGCGGGGAGCCGTCCTTCGGGTAGAAGAGATCCAGGCTCCCGTCGCTGTCCGCCGACGCGTTGTACGCGAACGCCGACTGCTCGCTGAGGACCAGCGCCTGGTTGCGCTTCGGATTGCCCTGCTCGGTGCCGGACGAGTTGCGCGGCAGGGTGTCCAGGACCTGGCTGTCGGTGTCCGAGGTCCGCTGCGACAGCGTCTTCATCATCGCCGCCGCCTGTGTGGCCCCGCCCTTGACCTTCGAGGCGGCCGTGCTCAGCTGCGTGAGCGCCAGCAGTCCCGTCGCGCTGCGCGCCGGGTCGGCCGCGCCCAGCCGCAGCGAGTCGTCCTGGAGGGTGGCACCGGCCAGGTCCAGCCAGCTGTACGTCTTCTGCGGCCACCCGAGCGACTTCGCGGCGGCCGGGACCGTCGCCACCCCGACCGGCGTGGAGGCCACGTTGCCCGCGGGCGTCACCTCCGTGGCGGCGCTGTCGGCGGCCGACGAGACCTCGTTCACCCACAGCTCCGAGTCGGGCACCCACACCTGCGCGTCCGGGTGTTTGCCCGCCTTGAGCGTGTCCGCGAACTTGTACGACTCCTGGGCGGTCACCGAGATGTTCAGACACTGCCCGTCGGACGTGATGCCCTCGTCGCGGGCCTGCCCGGCCGCGGCGCGCAGGGCGGGGGTCATGTCGGGGGAGGCGGCGATTCTCAGCCGTACCGCGTCCTTGCGGCAGGAGGAACCGAAGGAGAGCAGCCCGCTCTGCACCGCCACCGCGGTACCGCTGGCGACGGTCAGCACGAGCACCGTGGCGATCGCCACCGTACGGCGGCGCGCGCGAGGACGGGGGTCGCTGCCGCCCGCCCCGTACTGATCGGGCAAGCTGTGACGTCCCATGACGGTGATGCCCCTCCCTGTTGAACCACGTGCCGGTATGCGGCCGTATGGCAGACATGGGGGAGGTGCACCCCGAATCGCGTCCGTCCCCCCAACGGCCTGTCACGCACGATCTTCGTAAGTTCTTTCGAGACCCTAGCGGGGCGAAGATGGGCATGAGGCGGGATTTCCGAACTGAAGGCAGGTGTGCAGGTGGAGGCAGGGCAGGTGGCCGAATCTTTTCCGCTGGAGCGGCCCACACGGCGGATTCTCCGGTCCGAGGCACTGCTCGTTCTGGGGCTTTCGCTAGGTGCGAGCGGTGTGTCAGCCCTGATCAGTTTTGTCGGATCGGTCACGAAACCGGGGGGCCTCAAGGACCAGGCGGCCACCCTCAACGCCTCGGCCGCGCCGGGCCGTCCGTGGCTGGATCTCGCCTGGCAGCTGTTCGGCATCGCCTCGGCGCTCGTGCCCGTCGCCCTCGTCGCGCACTTCCTCCTGCGGGAGGGCGAGAGCCTGCGCACGATCGGCTTCGACCGCACCCGGCCCTGGCCCGACCTGGGCCGCGGGGCTGCGATCGCGGCGGTCATCGGCAGCACCGGCATCGCTTTCTACCTGTCCGCCCGCGGTCTCGGCTTCAACCTCACGGTGGTGCCGGAGGCGCTGCCCGACGTCTGGTGGAAGTACCCGGTCCTGATCCTCTCCGCGATGCAGAACGCGATCCTCGAAGAGGTGATCGTCGTCGGTTATCTGCTGCGCAGGCTGGGCCAGTTGGGCTGGACGCCGGGCACCGCGCTGGTGGCCAGTTCCGTACTGCGCGGTAGCTACCACCTCTACCAGGGCATCGGCGGCTTCGTCGGCAACATGGTGATGGGCGTGGTGTTCGTGTACCTGTACCGGCGGTGGGGTCGCGTGGGTCCCCTGGTGGTGGCGCATTCCCTGCTCGACATCGGGGCGTTCGTCGGTTACGCGCTGCTGGCGGGGAAGGTGGGCTGGCTGCCGACGGCGTAGGTCGGGTAAGTCGCTTGCGGGGCAGGTCTGTTGAGGATCAGGCGAGCAGCTCGCCGTCGATGACCGTGACCGCGCGTCCGGTCAACAGGGTCCGGTCGCCCCGGAGTTCGGTACGGACGCGCCCGGAGCGGGGGGAGGCCTGCAGCCCGGTGAGGACCGTGCCGCCGAGCCGCTCGGACCAGTACGGAGCCAGCGCGGTGTGCGCGCTGCCGGTGACCGGGTCCTCGTCGATCCCGACGTTGGGGAAGAAGCAGCGGGAGACGAAGTCGTAACCCCGGGTGGGGTCTTCGGCCCGGGCGGTGGCGATGATGCCGCGCTCTGAGTGGGCGCCGAGAGCCTTGAGGTCCGGGGCGAGTCCTACGACGGTCTTCTCGTCGGCGAGTTCGACGAGGAGGTCGCCGATGTTGGGGCCGGTGTCGAACGCGGTCAGCGGCTCGGCGCCCAGGGCCTCGGCGACACCGTCCGGGATCTCGACGGGGGTGAGTGGTGCGGTCGGGAAGTCGAGGGTGATCGACCCGTCACCGGCTGGCGTGGCGACGAGCACACCGCTCCGCGTGGCGAACCGTACGGTCCCTTCCTGTGCGCCGGTGGTGTGCAGCACGTGGGCCGTGGCGAGGGTCGCGTGCCCGCACATCGCGACCTCCGTCGCCGGCGTGAACCACCGCAACGCCCAGTCCGCGTCCCCGCCTTCGGGCAGTCGGTGCGCGAACGCCGTCTCGGCGTGATTCACCTCCAGCGCGATCTTCTGGAGCCGGTCGTCCGCCGGGAAGGCGTCGAAGGTGTCGAGGAGCAGGACCCCGGCCGGGTTGCCGGCGAAGGGGCGGTCGGTGAAGGCGTCGACGATTCGAATCCGCATGGCTTGACGCTAGGCGCTGCGTGGAGCCGCGGGCCAAGGCCAATTCGGGGGGACTGGACCGATTCAACGGCGGGGGTGCTCCGGTTTCCGGGCCAGGAAGGCGGCGTGCGTCCGCTTCGCCCCCTCGGCCGGTTCCAGGACCAGGCGTGCGGTGAGCGTGAGCCCGGCCTGTGTCAGCAGCCCGGCGATCCGGTCCGGCGGGAGCAGGTGGGACTCGTAGGACACGGGGTGGCCGCCGTACGCCTGTGTGGGACGCAGGAGTTGGCCGTCTCCGACGTGGCCGGCCAGCAGCAGGTGGCCGCCGGGGACCAGCGTGCGGTGGAACTCACCGAAGACGACGGGGAGTTGGTCCGGCGGTGTGTGGTGGGTGGAGTAGTGGGCCAGGATGCCGCCGAGCTCGCCGTCCCCGATCGGCGGCGCGGTCATCGAACCCACGGTGAAGGCCAGGTCCGGGTGGGCCCGGAGGGCCAGTTCGATCATCTTGGGGGAGATGTCGATGCCGAAGACAGGCACCCCGAGGCCCGCCATGTACGCCGTGATCTTCCCGGGCCCGCACCCCAGATCCGCCACGGGCCCGAGGTCGGCCGCCCGCACGGTCTCGGCGAACGCTGCCAGCATCGCGCGGGACACCGGGTCCAACTCGCCCGGTTCCTTGACGAGTTGGACGTAGGCGGCGGCGACGGTGTCGTACGACTCCCGGATCGCGGCGAGGTAGGAAGGCGGCTGCTCGGTCACGCCGGTGACTCTAGGGGGCGTCGTCGGGAGGAGGCGGACGGGGCTGCCGGGCGGCTGCCGGACCGGGCTGTCGGAAGGGGGTTGTCATCCGAACAGTTCCGATATATCGTTGACGCATCGCGACAGATCAACGATGGAATGGAGTGATTGCGATGCGTACCCACGGATACGAGCGTGGACATGGACAGGACGGACCCTCCCGGCGCGGCCGGGGTGGTCCTGACGGGCGGCGTGGGGCTTTCGGTCCCTTCGGGCCCGGTGGACCTGGTGGGCCCGGTGGCCCCGGATTCGGGCCGGGCTTCGGTCCCGGTCCCTGGGGCGGACGAGGGCGCGGCGGCCCGAGGGGTGGCAGGGCGCGGCGCGGCGACGTGCGCGCGTCGATTCTGGCCCTCCTCAAGGACCGGCCGATGCACGGCTACGAGATGATCCAGGAGATCGCCGAGCGCAGCGGCGGCGCGTGGAAGCCGAGCCCCGGCTCGGTGTACCCCACCCTGCAGCTGCTGGAGGACGAGGGCCTGATCGCCAGTGAGTCGGAGGGCGGCAAGAAGCTCTTCGCCCTCACCGAGGCCGGCCGTACCGCGGCCGAAGAGGGTCCGGACGCCCCCTGGGAAGAGGCTTCCCGCGGGGTCGACTGGGAGGCCCTCAGTGAGATCCGCCAGGCCGGCTTCGGTCTGATGGAGGCCTTCGGCCAGGTCTGGAAGACCGGCAGCAAGGAGCAGCGCGAGAAGGCGCTGACCGTCATCAACGACGCCCGCAAGAAGCTGTACCTGATTCTGGCCGACGAGGACTGATGTCCTCGGGGTCGGAAGAGGTGGCAGGCCAAGGCGCCTCACGGAACTTCCGTGGGGCGCCTTCCCTGTGCGCGTTCCCGTTCCTGCGGTGCCCCGGCGCGTTCCTCAGGCCACCAGCCCGGCCAGTTTGCGCAGCGACTCGTTCAGGGCAGCCGTACCCGAGTCCTTCAGTTTGCCCGCCATCAGCGACACCGCCGCCCCCGTGAACTCGCCGTCGATCCGGACCGTCGTGGCGTCGCCGTCGGGTGTGAGCGTGTAGCGCGTGGCGACGTTCACGGCCATCGGGCCCTTGCCGCGGATGGCGAACACCCGGGCCGGTTCGACCTCCTCGATGGTCCACTCGACCTCGGCCGGGAAGCCCATCAGCTTCATGTTCTCCTGGAAGGTCCCGCCCACCGCGAGCGCGTCCGGGCCGCCCTTGGGGAAGTTGGTGTGGGTCGCGTTCCACTCGCCGTACGCGGACCAGTCCGTGAGTTGAGCCCACACCTTCTCGGCCGGGGCCTCGATGCGTGCCTCCGCGCTGATTTCGGCCATGCGACCACCTCTTCGTATCGGGCTACCGTGTCGCGGAACGTAGCCGCAGGGCGCGCAACATTCAATACTGATGAACCGTCAGGAATTGTGTGCGTGGGCCGAGTTGCGCGGTTCAGCTCACCCGTCGTATGACCGCCGCGTCGAACAGGTCCCACGCGCGCGGGTGGGCACTCTCGTCGTGGCAGTGCCACGCGTCCCAGAACAGGTCGGCGAGCAGCGCGTCCTCCGGGGCGTACACCCGGTACACGTACTGTCTGCCGTCGACCGCCGGCAATGCCACCAGCCAGCACCTGCTCTCCACGTTCGCGAAAGACGTACGCCGGGTGCAGCGCGGTTGCGCACGGGGCGCGCGGCGGTCGGGCGCGCGCCTCTCGGGGGCAAGAGGCGTGATCTCATCCGTAAGGAGGAGATTCCGTCGCTCCGGGTCCACTCTGTGTGGGACGCCGAAATGCAACCCTCCGGGGATGCCCTCAATGCGGGGGACTGATGGGGTAAGGGTGTGCAACCCCAGATCCCCAGGCAGTCGGCCCGCGAGCAAGGAATCCACCGCGCGGACAACGATGCCAGGCTCAGTGCAGAGCTGGCAGCGGTGGTCGCCGGTGCGCGCCGCCGGGCCCTGCGGGACGGGGACCGCCAGATCGACACGGCCCACCTGCTGCACAGCCTCCTGGAGTCCGACCCCGAGGCGCGCGCCGTCTTCGGCGACGGCCCGCAGATCGCCCGGCTCCTCGGCTATCTCGTCCAGCGCAGCATCGGCTACGGCCTCCGCTGGCAGGGCACGGTCGAGGACTCCGGCGCGATCCCGGTGATCCCCGCGGCGGAGGGCTGGTCACCGCTGGCCGCCGACGCCCTGGAGTACGCCTGCGAGCGCGCAGGACTCCGCGACGGCGACCTGGCCTGCGGCATCGACCTCCTCGCCGCGATCGTCGCGGACCCGGAGTCCCGCGCCGTCGAGGTCCTCCACCGCGCGGGCATCGAATCCCCCGAGGTGTTGATCTGGATCGAGGGCCGCTCAGGGGAGTACGTCAGGGGCGCCGAGACGGGTTGCTGAGGGTCCACGCCGTGAGACAGGTGTCAACGGGGGTGACGCTCCTGTCGTCCCCTGTCATCATGTGCCCGTGCATACGTCTGAGAGCAGTGCGGCCGGAGGTGGCGGCGGTAAGGGTGTCGGGCTGGGCCTGGCGCTCGGATCCGCGCTGGCCTTCGGGGGATCCGGGGTCGCGGCGAAGCCGTTGATCGAGGCGGGGCTGGACCCGCTGCACGTGGTGTGGCTCCGGGTCGCCGGCGCGGCCCTCGTGATGCTGCCCCTCGCCGTACGCCACCGCGCGCTCGTACGGACTCGCCCCGCGCTGCTCCTCGGGTTCGGGCTGCTCGCCGTGGCCGGTGTCCAGGCCTGCTACTTCGCCGCGATCTCCCGCATACCCGTCGGGGTCGCCCTGCTCGTGGAGTACCTCGCCCCCGCCCTCGTGCTCGGCTGGGTGCGGTTCGTGCAGCGGCGGCCGGTCACCCGTGCCGCCGCGCTCGGTGTCGTCCTCGCGGCCGGGGGGCTCGCCTGTGTCGTCGAGGTGTGGACGGGCCTGAGCTTCGACGCCGTGGGACTGCTGCTCGCGCTCGCCGCCGCCTGCTGCCAGGTCGGCTACTTCGTCCTGTCCGACCAGGGCGGCGACGCCGGCGACGCGGCCCCCGACCCCCTCGGCGTGATCGCGTACGGCCTGCTCGTCGGCGCCCTCGTCCTGACCGCCGTGGCCCGCCCCTGGACCATGGACTGGTCGATCCTCGCGGGCGACGCCCACATGAACGGCACCCCGGTCCCGGCCGCCCTGCTGCTCGTCTGGATCGTCCTGATCGCCACGGTCCTGGCGTACGTCACCGGAGTCGTCTCCGTCCGCCGGCTCTCCCCGCAGGTCGCGGGCGTCGTGGCCTGCCTCGAAGCCGTCATCGCGACCGTCCTGGCCTGGATCCTCCTCGGCGAACACCTCTCCGCACCGCAGATCGCCGGCGGAGCGGTGGTCCTGCTGGGCGCCTTCATCGCCCAGTCCTCGGCACCGACGAAGGGCTCCGTCGACCCGGTGGCGGGCGGCGGCCCGGAACGCGAGCCGGCCACCCGGGAGACGACGGCCTGAGCGCCGTACGACAGCTCGTCCCGCCACCTGCTCGCCGCACCCACCCCCTCCCCGCAGGCTGGGGTAATTTCTAACCGGTCACCGGGGCGGGCGGCGGTTAGATTTACCCCCAGCTTCCAGCGCCCCCCACCAGACCGTCCGTCAGCTCGGCCGGCGACGTGCATGCCGCAGCTCGCGGTCGACGGCCCACGCGTCGGCGACCGGGCCGATGTGGCCGAGCTTGTCGGGGTTGATCACCGCGCGGATGGTCTGGATCCGGCCGTCGAGGACGTCGAGGGCCAGGGCGTGGAGGACCTTTCCGTCGCGGTCGCGGAAGAGCGCGCCGGGCTGGCCGTTGACCTCGTGCGGTTCGTACGACACGTCGATGCGGATCAGCCAGGGGAAGACCGTGCCCAGCACCCGGGCCACGTTCTCCGCCCCGGCGACGGCCTTGGCCAGCTGTGGGGCCTTCCCGCCGCCGTCGCCGACGAACTGCACGTCGGCGGCGAGCAGTTCACGCAGTCCGCCCACGTCGCCCTCCTTCAGCGCGTCGAAGAACCGGGTCGCCAGCTCCTCCCGCTCCTGCCGGTCCGCGGCGAACCGGGGACGCCGGTCCGCCATGTGCCGCCGCGCCCGTACCAGCAACTGCCGGCACGCCGACTCCGAACGCCCCACGGTCGTGGCGATCTCGTCGAAGCCGAAGGCGAACACCTCCCGCAGGACGAACACCGCCCGCTCCAGCGGGCTGAGCTGCTCCAGCAGCAGAAGGGCCGCCATCGACACCGAGTCGGCCAGCTCCACCGACCGCGCCGGATCCTGGTACGGGTCGCTCAGCAGCGGCTCGGGGAACCAGGGACCGACGTACTCCTCCCGCCGTACCCGGGCGGAACGCAGCACATCGATCGCGATCCGCGTCACCGTGGCCGACAGGAAGGCCTTGGTCGACGTGGGCCGGGTGGCCGTGCCGTCGAACCGCAGCCAGGTCTCCTGCACCGCGTCCTCGGCCTCGCCCACACTGCCCAGAATCCGATAGGCGATCGAGAACAGCAGTGGCCGCAGCTCCTCGAACTCCTCGACCTTGTTCACGCCGAATCCCCTTCCCCTGCCCGTAGTTGTCCGAGTCAGCCGAACAGGCCGGGCTCGTAGTCGCCCGCGCACGGCTGCCGGGTGATGATGTTCAGCCGGTTCACCGAGTTCATGAAGGAGACCAGGATGACGAGCGTGGTGAGCTGCTCGTCGTCGTAGTGCTTGGCGGCGTGCGCCCACACCTCGTCGCTCACCCCGCCGGCCGCGTCCGCGACCCGGGTCCCCTCCTCGGCCAGCTCCAGCGCGGCCCGCTCCGCCTCGGTGAAGACCGTGGCCTCCCGCCAGGCCGCGACCAGGTTCAGCCGCACCGAGGTCTCGCCCTCGGCCGCGGCCTCCTTGGTGTGCATGTCGACGCAGATGGCGCATCCGTTGATCTGGCTCACGCGCAGCGCCACCAACTCCTGCGTCAGCGCCGGCAGCGCCGACCCCTTGAGCGTCCGGCCCACCGCCATGAACTGCTTGGCGGCCTTGCCGGCGATCGGGCTGGAGAGGTAGTTCAGTCGTGCGTCCATCGTGTGCCTCCGTGGGCTGTGTTCGTCACTGGCTACACCCCCGAGACGAGACAGCCCGGCCCCCTGTGACATCGGCGAAAGTGACCTGCGTCTCTCACCCGCCGGCCCCTAGTCTGACCCCCACGACCCGCTCGCCTCGGTCGTGGGCCTCGCGGTGACGGAGGCACGGGGGGCGGCAGCGGACGAACAAGCCCTTGAGTGACGGTAGTTCGCTTCCTCAGCCCTCGCTCCGCCGCCGTAGCAGATGCTCCCGGGCCACCGCGTCCCGAGGACCGCCCCGCTCCACGAGCCCCGCCGCGATACGGTCCTGGACCTCGGTCGCGCGATGGTTCGCGTACTTGAACTTCGCCCGTACGCCGGTCACTTCGAGCCGTACGACCCGGATACCGGACAGCATCCGTCCGTACGGCGCCTCGCCCGCGGTGACCGTGGAGGAGCCGCCCTCGGGCTGGAAGTGGCCGACCTGGCGGTTGAGCAGGGTCGCCGTTTCGACGGGGTCGTCCACCAGGTGGGCGGTGCACCGGAGTTGGACCGCCGCGTAGAAGCTGGTCGGCACGCCGTGCTCGGGCGGGCCGTCCGGGTCCGCCTGCCAGGGGCCGGGGACGTAGACGTAGTCGTCGACGACGCTCAGGACCACCTGGGGGTCCGTCTTCAGCGCGCGCAACAGGGGGTTGGGGCGGGCGAGATGGGTGATCGCCTCGCCGCGCCCGGGGTCGTAGGCGAAGTGGAGGGGCTGGACGAACGGGGGTTCGCCGGAAGGGCCGTTGACGGCCAGCTGCCCGAAGTCGTGCGCGGCGAGCCAGTGTTGCCACTCGGCGTCGTCGTGCGGCGCGTCCCAGGGGTGGATGAGCATTACAACGCGGCCAGGTAGGAGGGGAGTTCGGTGCCGGGGGCCAGGTCGTCGTTCGGGAGTGGGGCTCCGTAGGCGGGGGAGAGCGGGACCACTCCGGCCCAGTGGGGGAGGTCCAGGTCCTCGGGGTCGTCGTTCGCGCCGCCGGTGCGGAGCTTGGCGGAGACCTCGTCGAGGTCGAGGCGGATCACCATGGTGGCGGCGAGTTCCTTCTTGTTGGCGGGCCGCGAGTCCGCCGACCGGCCCGGCACGACGTGGTCGACCAGCGCGTCCAGCGCCGTCCGCTTCTCCTCGGGGTCCGTCACCTGGTGGGCGATGCCGTGCACCACCACGGAGCGGTAGTTGATCGAGTGGTGGAACGCGGAACGGGCCAGCACCAGCCCGTCGACGTGCGTGACCGTCAGGCACACCGGGAGCCCCGGGTCGGCCTGCCCCGTCATCCGCAGCGGGCGCGCGCCCGTCGACCCGTGCACGTACAGCCGCTCGCCGACCCGCCCGTACAGCGTCGGCAGCACGACCGGCCTGCCGTCCCGCACGAAGCCGAGGTGGCAGACGTAGGCCTGGTCGAGTATCGCGTGCACCAACTCCTTGTCGTACGACGCCCGTTCCGCGGAGCGGGTGGGGACGGTCCGGTCGGTCGGCGTGTAGGTGGTCCCCTGCATGGTGCTCTCCATTGGCGTGTGTGCTGTCGGGGGGTGTGGTGCCCGGTTGTCTTTCATATTGCACTAATGCATAATGTGCTTTGTGCTAGGAGGATATCGGATCGAAGGGCGACGCGCAGCAGACATTGCCGCGGACGTCGAGCGCGCGGTGGGTTCGGGAGAGCTGGAGCCCGGGCAACTGCTGCCGCCCATGCGGGAGTTGGCGATCGAGCTCGGGGTGAACCCGAACACGGTCGCGGCCGCTTACCGGACGCTGCGGGAGCGCGGGGTCATCGAGACCGCCGGGCGCCGGGGCAGCCGGGTGCGGCCCAAGCCGGCCACGACCGGGCGCGAGCACATCCGGGTGGATGTGCCGGCGGGGGTGCGTGACGTGTCCCACGGCAACCCGGATCCGGTGCAACTGCCGTCCCTGGTAAGAGCGTTCACCTACGCCGCCGAACGCGCCGACCGCGAACCGGTCATGTACGGCGACGACCCGGTCGAACCGGAGCTGGCCCGCATCGCCCGCGCCGAGCTGGACGCGGACGGCGTGCCGGCCGGCCCCGTGGCCGTGGCTTCCGGCTCCCTGGACGCCATCGAGCGGGTCCTCGCCGCCCATCTGAAACCCGGGGACACTGTCGCCGTAGAAGATCCGGGCTGGGGCAGCCTCCTCGACCTCGTACCGGCGCTGGGGCTGCGCGTGACCCCCGTCCGGGTCGACGACGAGGGGCCGCTCCCCGACGACGTGCGCGCCGCGCTGGAGTCCGGCGCGCGCGCCCTGATCGTCACCGACCGGGCGCAGAACCCCACGGGAGCGGTGGTGAGCGCCACGCGCGCAGGTGCCCTGCGTTCCGTGCTCCGCCGCCACCCGGAGACCCTGCTGATCGAGGACGACCACGGCCACGGCATCGTCGACCAGCCCCTGCACCCCCTGGCCGGTACCACCCGGACCTGGGCCTTCGTCCGCTCGGTCGCCAAGGCCTACGGCCCCGACCTGCGGCTCGCCGTGCTCACCGGCGACGCTGTCACCCTCGACCGCGTCCGCGGCCGCCAACGGCTGGGCCCGGGCTGGGCCAGCCGCATCACCCAGCGGGCCGTGGCCCGGCTGTGGGCCGACGGCGCCGTGGACACACCGGCGGTGGCGGCCGCGTACGGCGCCCGCCGCGACGCGCTGATCGCCGCGCTCGCCGAACGCGGGGTCGCCGCCCACGGCACCAGCGGCCTCAACGTCTGGATCCCGGTACCGGACGAGACCGGCGCGGTCTCCCGCCTCCTCCACGCCGGTTGGGCCGTGGCCCCGGGCGCCCGCTTCCGGCTGAGCGCGCCCCCGGGCATCCGGGTCACCGTGTCGACGCTGACGGCCGACGAGGCGGGGCCGCTGGCTGAGGCGATCGCTTCCGCGAGTGGACCGGCGCCGGTCCGGGGCTACGTCTGAGGCTTCACGGGTGCTTACGACCCCTCGGCCGCACCTGCGTGAGCGCCGCCCCCGCCAACACGATCACCGCTCCGACCGGCGTCGACCAGGTCAACGACTCGCCCAGGATCGCGACGCCCGCCGCCGTGGCGATGACCGGGATGAAGTACGTGACCATCTGGGCGGTGGTGGGGCCGACTTCGGCGACGAGGCCGTACTGGAGGAGGACGGCGAGGCCCGTGCCCAGGGCGCCCAGCGCGGCGATCGCCAGGAGGGGCAGGAGCGGGAAGTGGGTCGGAGTGGACGTGAACAGCGGGGTGATCGCGGCCAGTTGGACCGTGGCCAGCAGCAACTGGGCGCCCGTCAGGGAGAGATGCGAGGCGCCGGCACCCGCCAGTGTGCGGCGGACGTAGATCCAGCCGATCGCATAGCTGAGCGAGGCCAGCAGAGCCATCGCCGTGCCCCGCGCGTCCAGGCCGCTGAAGCCCTGCCACGCGCCGAGGACCGTCAGGACGCCCAGGAAACCGAGGCCCAGGCCGGCGACGCGGACGCGGGTCGGGCGGTCCTCGGAGAGGGCGACCAGGGAGAGTGCCATGCCCCAGAGCGGCGAGGTCGCGTTGCAGATGCCCGCGAGCGTGGACGGGATCGTCAGCTCGGCGTAGGCGAAGAGGGAGAACGGCAGGGCGTTGAGCAGGAACGCGGCGACCGCCAGGTGGGCCCACGTGCGCGCACCGCGCGGCAGCCGCTCCCGCTTCACCGCCATCGCCGCCGCGAGCACCACCGTCCCGAACAGCAGCCGCCCGAACGTGACTTGGAAGGGCGCGTACCCGTGCGTGCCCACCTTGATGAGCAGGAAGCTGAAGCCCCAGATGAGGGAGAGCGCCCCGAACCGCAGCCGCCAGTCGAGGGCACGGCGGGGGAGGGGTGAGGTGGTGTCCCGGGCCTGCATCCGGGTGGTGGCGGTGGTGGTGCCGACTGCGCTCATGCGTACCAAGATCCTGGCCCCGACCTCGTAGCACAAGCGAGAATTGACGCCAGCTATCTCGTAGTATCGCTTACATGTTGAACCTGGAGCGCCTGCGCACCCTGGACGCCCTCGCCCGGTACGGCTCGGTCAGCGGCGCGGCCGAGGGGCTGCATGTGACGACCTCGGCCGTGTCGCAGCAGATGTCCAAGCTGGAGCGGGAGGTGGGTCAGCAGCTCCTCGCCAAGAACGGCCGGGGGGTACGGCTCACCGACGCCGGCCGGCTCCTCGCGGAGCACGCGGGCCGCATCCTCTCCCAGGTGGAGCTGGCCCAGGCCGATCTGGAGGCCCAACGCGGCCAAGTGGTCGGCGAGTTGAGGATCTCCGCGTTCCCGACCGCCGCCCGCGGCCTGTTCCCCACCGCGCTCGCCGCCCTGCGCGCCCGCCACCCCGCCCTGCGCGTCCGCTCCACGGAACTGGAACCGGAGAACGGCATCGCCGGCGTCGTGCGCGGCGACCTCGACCTCGCCGTCGTCCTCGACTGGTACAACAAGCCGATGCCCCTGCCCGACGGCCTGGTCAAGGCACCGATCCTGGACGACCCCGCCGACGTGGCGATGCCGGCCGATCACCCGCTGGCCGGGCGCGACGAGGTGGACCTCGGGGAGTTCGCCGACGACGAGTGGATCACCTGGGCCGAGGGCGAGTTCTGCCACGAGTGGCTGATGTTCACCCTGCGCTCCCGCGGCATCGAACCGATCATCGGCCACCGCGCCGCCGAGACCCACACCCAACTGGGCCTGGTCGCCGCCGGGTTGGGCGTGTGCGTCGTCCCCCTCCTGGGCCGCAACCCGATGCCCGCCGGAGTCGTCACCGTCCCCCTGAAGCAACGGGTCCGCCGACACGTCTACGTCGTCTGGCGCGCCGACGCCGACCGCCGCCCGTCCATCCGCGCGGCGGTCGAGGCGCTGCGGGCTGCGGCGGAGACCGTCGGCTGAGCAACTGCCTTACAGCGCCGCCAACTTACGGAAGTCCCAGGAAGTGAGCGTGTCCGGCGTCAGTCGTACCCACGCGTGCCGCCCGTCGTACGGCATCGCGTCCAGCCCGAAGTTCTTCTGGGCGAACAGCTTCTCCACGGGGACGAGTTCGGGATGCGGCTCGCCCGTGCGCGGGGCCTCGCCCACGAACTCGGCGGTGCCGGACAGTTCGACGCCCCGCAACTCGTCGTAGGCGTGGCCGCCGTCGACGACCACCGCGACGCGCGGGTCGCGGCGCAGGTCGGACCAGCGCTTGCTGCGGGTGATCGAGTACAGCCACAGGGAGGTGCCGTCCCAGGCGAACCAGAGGGGGCTCACGTGCGGGGCGCCGTCCGCGGAGAGGGTCGCGACACGGCAGGTGCGCTCGGTGGTGAGGAACTCGTCCAGTTCCTCGGGTGTCATCATGATCTTCCGGCCTCGACGCTGAGTGGCGGTCATGCGATCCCCTTCGGTGACGGAACGCGCGGCGGGCAGCCGCTTCTGACGGTGCGTCAGAATATGCGGCCGGAGGAACGTCGGCCGTCTTCCCTCCGCACGCGATGCTCGTTACTGTCGCCCGCCCCGGCCGTCGACGACAAGGGAGAGCCGTGCCGTCGCACGAACAACTCAGTGAGATCCTCGACACGGTGAGCACTGCCCTGCTGACCGTCGAATGTCAACAGGGGGTGGTCGGACCGGACAGCGCGCTGCCCGAACTCGCCCTCGCCGCACGCCAGTCGGGCGCGCTCGCGAACGTGGCCCGACTCGTCGCCGCCGCGCACGAGAGCGGGGTGCAGGTGATCCACGCCGTCGCCGAACGCCGGCCGGACGGGCGCGGCGCGAACCGCAACGCCCGGCTGTTCCGCGCCGCCGAACGCCTGCCCGTGCAGCAGCTGTCGGGCACCACGGCGGTGCGCGTGGCGCCCCCGATCGAGGTCGCCGACGAGGACTTCGTCGTACGACGGCTGCACGGTCTGTCGCCGATCCAGGGCACCGACGTCGACGCGCTGCTGCGCAATCTCGGCTGCCGCACACTGATCGTCACCGGCGTCTCGGCCAACGTGGCCATCCCCAACGCGGTGTTCGACGCCGTCAACCGCGGCTACACCGTCGTCGTCCCCAGGGACGCCATCGCGGGGGTGCCCGCTGACTACACCCCCGCGATGATCCGCAACACCCTCGCATTGGTCGCCACGGTCGCGACCACGGACGAGGTGCTGGGCTGTCTCAAACGGCCGCGCAGGGCACGTCGCGGCTGACCGTCACGCCAGGGTGATCGAGTCCCCGGAGACGGTGATCTGCTCGGCGGGCAGGCCCTGCGTGGCCGGGCCCTTCTTGACGCTGCCGTCGGTGACGGAGAACTCGCTGCCGTGGCACGGGCAGACGATGGCCCCGCTGCTGATGCTGCTCACCGCACAGCCCTGGTGGGTGCACTTCGACGAGAACGCCTTGTAGGTGCCCGCCGTCGGCTGGGTGACGACCACGCCCTGGCTGGCGAAGATCTTGCCGCCGCCCTCGGGGATGTCGGAGGTCTTCGCGAGTTCGGTGCCGCCCGCGTCACCCTGGGCGGTGGACGCGCCGGCCGTGCTGGTGGAACCCGAGGAGCTCGAGGTGTCCGACGACGAGTCGTCGCTGGACGAGCACGCGGTCAGCGCGACGGCGAGTCCCGCCGCGCCGACCGCCGCCAACGCGGTGCGACGGGACGGCGTGGTGACGGGTTCGAACGATTCGCTGGTCATGCTGACGTTCCTTCCATGGGAAGCATGTGTGGGTCTGCAAAGGGGTACGAGGTGCGGGCGACCGTCGTTCAGACGGTGTCGAGAGCTTGGCCTGATCGAGATCAGGCAGACGTAAAACGTCCCTGTCGTTCAGCTGTCAGCCGCGCATAAGGCCTGTACAGGCACCTGCGACCCGGGGCGATACTTCAAGGAAGCCGTCGCGCCCCGGCCCGCCGAGGGCGGCTCGCGCCGGTCGGCTCCACGGTCGCCGCGAAGGTCTCGTTTACGTAGCGGTCCGCTCAGCGGACTCCCGTCGTTCGGGGTCCGGACCGGTGGACCCAATAATGAGCCCACTCGATTCCAGGGGTGCCGCACAGAGGCGGCTTGATCCCGAAATGCCGCCGAAATATCGCCGCGAGAGCACCGACCGTATCCGTCGGGCCCACGCAATGCTCAGGCCGATCTCCACAAGAGCCGGCCGAGCGGAACTTGAAGACTCTCCCGCAGTCCCCTGACATCGCGCGGACTTACACCACCGAGAAACCGCCATGACGGCGGCCTCCCCCCTCACCTCCGGTGAATCCCGCGTACCCCTTTACCGCCTCGACGCCGGAGGTCTCAGATGACACGCACGCGCCTTCCTCTCACACGCACGCGCCTTCCTCTCACCTTCACGGCCGGTGCCGCCGCGCTGGCGTTCCTGACCACCGCTTGCGGTGGCGGAAACAGCGCTTCGTCCGGCACCGCGAAGGCCCAGGACCCGAACGTCCTGACCGTCGCCTCGGCCATCGCGCCCAACAGCCTGAACCCCGGGCTGGGCGGTTCCTCCGACCCCCAGCAGTACTTCTTCGAGCTGGCCTACGACACGCTGATCCGCCAGGCACCGGACGGGAAATACACGCCGGCCCTCGCGACCAAGTGGGGCTTCGTCGGTTCCGGCAGCAAGACCTTCGACATCACTCTGCGGTCCGGCGTGAAATTCAACGACGGCTCCGCACTCACCGCCACGGGCGTGAAGAATTCACTGCAGTACTACGCCAAGGCCGGCGGACCGCTCGCGGCGGACCTGGCCCCCGTGGGGGCGATCGACGTCGTTTCCGATCTCCAGCTCCGCATTCACCTGAAGACGTCCGACCCGCTGCTGCCGCTCTATCTCTCCAGACCGACGACCGGCGAGATCATCAGCCCCATCGGCCTCAAGAAGACGGGCGAACTCGGCACCGCCACACACGGCGCCGGACCCTATGTGATCGACAAGGCGCAGACCGTCTCCGGGCAGACCTACACCTACGTCCCCAACCCCACGTACTACGACAAGTCGCGCGTGCACTGGAAAAAGGTCGTCGTCAAGGTCATCAAGGACGAGAACAGCACGCTCAGCGCTCTGCGTTCCGGAGAGGTCGACTACGCGCTCGGCGATTCCACGACAGCGAAATCCGCGAAGTCCGCCGGATTCCAGGTCCTTTCGAGCCCTTACTCGATCATGGAGCTGATGATCCAGGACCGCGCGGGCACCATGGTCAAGGCACTCGGTGACCTTCGGGTGCGGCAGGCCATGATGTACGGAATCAACCGGGACTCGATCGCCAAGGCCCTCTACGGAACGTACGCGAAGGGCTGGGACTATCCCGTTCTCGCGGGCACGAGCGGCTATACGCAGGGCAGTGAAGGGAAATACGCCTACGACGTCGCCAAGGCGAAGAAGCTGCTGGCGGAAGCGGGTTATCCCAACGGTTTCACCCTGCCCATCACCGTGAATCTCACCGGTGTCGGAGAGTCCCAGGCAGCGGAGGCCTTCGCCGCGGAAATGGCGAACATCGGGATCAACGTGAAGATCAATGTCCCGGCGAACGTGAACGAACTCTTCTCCACCTACTCGAAGTACGCGGGCATGATGTTCGACTACGGCGACGGAATCTCCCCGCCGTACGCCCAGGGAAACGACCTGCTGTACAGCTGGGGCAACCCGCTCAAGGTCAGCGACAAACAACTCGACACGCTCTACAGCCAGGCGGCCTCCGCACCGACCGCCGAGCTCCAGGAGCAGGGCTGGCAGAAGTTCGAACAGCGCCTGTCCGACCTTTCCTGGACCATCCCGATGGTCTCCATGGAAAAGATCGTCTACGTACGGCCCGGCCTGAAGGGCGTCGACCTCTCGACCACGAATCTCACACCCGACCTGACGTCGTTGTACGCCGCCAAGTGACCCTACGGAGAAAGGCTCCACGTCATGTGGCGAACCAGCGGAATGCGGATCGTGCAGGCTGTGCCCCTGCTGCTTTTCGTCTCGGCGCTCACCTTCTTCCTCCAGCTGTTCATTCCCGGTGACGCCGCCAAGTCCATCGGAGGTCTCAGCGCCTCACCCCAGTCGATCGCCGCGCTGCGGCACCGCCTCCACCTCGACCAGCCGGTCTGGGAGCGCTACTGGGCCTGGTTGACGGACGCGGTCCACGGCGACCTCGGGCGGTCGATCAGCAGCAACGAGTCGGTCGCCGGGTCGCTCAACACCCGGCTGGGGGTGACGCTCTCCCTGGTGATCGCCACCACTCTGCTCGCGCTGGTGATCGGAATCGTGCTGGGCATGGCCGGCGCCCGCGGCGGGCGCACCACGCGGATCGCCGCGGACACCGCGTCCATCGCGGGCATGACCGTCCCCGCCTTCTGGGTCGGTCTGCTGGGCATCTGGGTCTTCAACACCCGGTTCGGCCTGCTGCCCGCGAACGGCTACGTGTTCTTCGGGACGTCCGCCGGCGGCTGGCTGCGCTCGCTGCTGCTGCCGGTGGCCGCCCTGGCCTTCGCGCTGGTCACGGTGATCGCCAAGCAGACCCGGGAGCAGTTCGCCGACGTGCTGAGCCGGGATTTCGTACGGAATCTGCGGGCCAACGGCGTCAGCGAGTGGTCGATCCTCTTCAAGCACTCGCTACGGCATGTCTCCGTCACGGTCCTGACCGTGGCGGGCAACAACCTCATCGGACTGCTCGGATCGGCCGTGGTGATCGAGGAACTCTTCGGCCTCCCCGGCCTCGGCAGCGCGGCCGTCACGGCCGCGTCCAGCGGCGACATCCCGGTCATCCAGGGAGTGGCGGTGTACTTCACGCTCATCGTCGTCGGCCTGAACCTCCTGCTCGACCTCGCCATCGGCTGGCTCAACCCTCAGGCGGTCGCCGCATGAGCACACAGGAGACATCGATGACGAAACCCGGGCTTCCCCAGCAGACGGAGAACGCTCCCGCTTCGCCCGCCGCCACCCCGGCGCGCCCGCCGCACGAGTCCGGCCTCCGCCGCGCCCTGCGCCGGCCGCGTATCGCGATCCCGGCCGTGATCCTGGTCCTGGAACTGATCGCGTCGTTCGGCGCCCGCTGGCTCGCGCCGTACCCACCCCAGCAGGCGGACTTCACCGCCGCGTTGTCCGGCCCGAGCGCGAAACACCTGCTCGGCACCGACCGGCTCGGCCGGGACGTGCTGTCGCGGCTGATGTACGGCGGCGCGGACACGTTCAAGGACATCGCGCTGGCCGTGGCGATCACCCTGGTGATCGCGGTCCCCCTGGGCCTGGTCATCGGCCTGCGCAGGGGCCGTATGGACGCGGTGCTGATGCGGCTGGCCGACGTGGTGATGTCGATCCCCGGCATCATCCTGCTGCTGATCGTGCTGGCCCTGTTCTCGCAGAGCATGACCGCGGCGATGATCGTGATCGGTCTGCTGTCGGTCCCCGGCATGATGCGCGTCGTCCGCTCGGCGTCGCTGACGGTCGGCCGCGAGACCTACGTCGCGGCGGCACAGGTGTCCGGCCTCAGCACCTGGCGCGTGGCCCGGCGGCACGTGCTGCCGCGGATCACCGGCCTGATCCTGGTCAACACGGCGCTGGCGTGCGCGAACACCCTGCTCATCGCGGCCGGCCTGAACTCCATCGGCCTCGGCGTCAAGCCGCCCGCCCCGTCCTGGGGCGGCATGATGGCCGACGCCGCCCAGACCCTGAACCAGAGCCTCTGGCTGGCCATCCCCACCGGCGGCCTGGTCGCCGTCACGGCCGCCGCCCTGATCGTCCTCGGCGACGGCCTGCGCGACATGCTCGCCGAGCGCTGGTCCGGCGTCTCCCACGCGACCCCGACCCGGCGCCGCAAGGCAACTGCCAAGACAGCGGCCCCTGTTGAGGTACCGGTGTCCGACGACGCCTGGCTGCTCGCCGAGCCGGATCCCGTCGTACGGCTCACCGGGGTGACCGTCACCGCGGACACCCCGGAGGGCGAGGTCGCTCTGATCAGCGACGTGAGCCTGTCCGTGGGGCAGGGCCGCACGGTCGGACTGGTCGGCGAGTCCGGCTGCGGGAAGTCCATGACCGGGCTGGCGCTGCTCGGCATGCTGCCGAACGGAGCCCGTATCTCCTCGGGCACGGTCGAGATCGACGGCACCGACGTCACCTCGTTCGATGTGGCCCGGTGGCGGGACCTGCGCGGCGGCACCATCGCCTTCATCTCGCAGGAGCCCATGGTCGGCCTCGACCCCCTGTTCACCATCGGCAACCTGCTGCGCGAGGCGGTGCGCACCCACGAGCGGCTCTCCCGCAAGGAGGCCACCCGCCGGGTCCGTGAACTGCTCGCCCAGGTCCAACTCCCCGATCCCGACCGGGTGATGAAGCTGCGCCCCTCGCAGATCTCGGGCGGCATGGCACAGCGCGTCTCCATCGCCGTCGCCCTGGCGGGACGCCCGCGCATCCTCGTCGCCGACGAACCGACCACCGCCCTCGACGTCACCGTCCAGCGCGAGATCGTCCAGTTGCTGCGCACCATCCAGCGGGACACGGGCATGGCCCTGCTGATGATCAGCCACGACTGGGACGTCATCGCCGAGGCCTGCGACACCGCCCTGGTCATGTACGCGGGCCAGGTGGTGGAAGCCGGTCCGACCGAACGCGTCATGACCGCGCCGCTGCACCCGTACACCCGCAAGCTGCTCGCCGCGAACCCCCGCCTGGCGACGGTCGGCGAGCCCATCCCGACCATCCCCGGCACCGTGCCGCCCCCGGGGCAGTGGCCCGTCGGCTGCCACTTCGCCGACCGGTGTCCCGACCGCGTCGACCGGTGCACCGAGGCGCCGGTCGTCCTGATACAGCCCGGCGAACTGGGCGTGGCCCGCTGTCTGTTGGTGGGCGAAGAGCTGGAGGTGTCCTCGTGAGCACGACCGCACGGCCGCTGCTCGACATCCGCGACCTGTCGGTGTCGTACCACCGCGCCGGCAAGGGCACCCCGGCCATCCGGGACGTGTCCCTGGACATCCGGCCGGGCGAGACCGTCGCCCTGGTCGGGGAGTCCGGTTCCGGCAAGTCCACCCTGGGCCGGGCCGTGCTCGGCCTGACGGCGGTCACGCAGGGCACGATCCTGTTCGACGGCCAGGACATCACCCACGCCCGCGGGGCCCGGCGCCGAGAACTGAGCAAGAGCGTTCAGGCCGTCTTCCAGGACCCCAACGGCTCGCTCAACCCGGCCCTGACCGTCGGCCAGACCCTGGCCGAACCGCTGCTCGTGCACGCCCGTGACGAACGGGCCGTAGTCCACGAGCGGGTACGGGAGGTGCTGGCGCTGGTGGGGCTGCCGCCCGAGGCGGCCGACCGCTATCCGCGCCAGTTCTCCGGCGGGCAGCGGCAACGGATCGCGATCGCCCGGGCGTTGGTGATGGCACCGAAACTCATCGTGTGCGACGAGCCCGTCAGCGCGCTCGACCTGTCGGTCCAGGCACAGATCCTGAACCTCTTCAGCGACCTCCAGCGGGAGACGGGCGTCAGCTACCTGTTCATCTCCCACGACCTCGCCGTGGTCCGCCACCTCGCCCAGCAGATCGTCGTCCTCTATCGCGGTGACGTGGTGGAACAGGGCACGACCGAGGACGTCTACGCGGATGCCCAACACCCGTACACACGAAGGCTGTTGGCGGCGGCCGGGGTCACGTCCGTCTCCGCCCGCTGACGCAGGCAGCACCCAACTCCCGTACACGGAGGCACACATGCAGCAGTTCGCCGAGCGTCTCGGCATCACCAAGCCCCCGGAACAGTCCGGCTTCAGCGCCGAACGGCTGGGCCGGATCGCCGAGTTCTTCGACCGGCAGACGGACCGCGGGGTCATTCCCGGATGGTCGGCGGTCGTCGCCCGCGACGGAGAACCCGTGTACGCGGCGGGCGGCGGACTCCGGGACCTCGAACACGGGCTCCCGGTCGAACCCGGAACGCTGTGGCGGCTGTACTCCATGACCAAACCGGTGACGTCCGTCGCCGCCATGATGCTGGTGGAGCGCGGCCTGCTCGGACTCGACGACCCGGTCAGCGCCTACATCCCCGAGTTCGCGGACATGCGCGTGTACGACGGCGGGTCCCCGGCGAGTGTCCGGACCCGCCCGGCCGCCCACCCGGTGACCGTGGGCCAACTCCTCACGCACACCGCCGGGTTGACTCTCGGGCTGGCCCACATGGACCCGGTGGACGCGCTGTACCGCGAGGCGGGCCACGACGTACTCCCCTTGCCGGGCACGACACTTGAGCAGATGTGTGCCGAAGTGGGCGCGCTGCCGCTGCTGTTCGAACCGGGCACCGCGTGGAACTACTCCCTCGCCGTCGACGTGCTGGGCCGGATCATCGAGGTCTGCAGCGGCCAGAGTCTCGACACCTTCATGGAGACGAACGTGCTCGGCCCGCTCGGGATGACCGACACGACGTTCTCGCTCGCCCCCGAACGCGTGCCGGACCTCGCGGAGATCTACAGCCCGGAACCCGACTCGGGCCGCCTCGCCGTGAACCAGGAACTGCGGCCCACCTTCCGCCGACCCGCGGAGTTCCCCTCCGGCAGCGGCGTTCCCGGACTGGTGTCGACCCTGGCGGACTACCACCGGTTCGCGGCCATGCTCGTACGCGGCGGCGAACTGGACGGCGAGCGGCTGCTCGGCCCCCGCACGCTCGGGCTCATGACGGCCAACCACCTGCCCGGCGGCGCCGACATCAACTCCTTCGGGCAGTACCCCGACGACGAGCACCGCGGCTGCGGCTTCGGGCTGGGGTTCTACGTCGTCACGGACCCCGTGGTCGCGGGTTCGTTCGGCAACAAGGGGGAGTTCGGCTGGTCCGGCGCGGCGAACACCCACTTCTTCGTGGACCCGGTCGACGGCGTCACGGCCGTGTTCTGCACCCAGGTCGTCACCTGGGGCAAGCACCGACCGCCGCTGCGCCGCCAGCTGCGGAACCTCGTGTACCAGGCCATGACCAGCTGATCCCGTCTCCCGCGGTCAGGACGCGGTGGCCCCGTGATCACCCCCCGCTACCATGGGCAGCCGAAACTCCCCGGACTCTCCCCGGGACCGCAGACGAGACGGATGGCCCGGGAACATGCTGGAAGAGGTCGTCGCGACCCGCTTCATCACCCCCCTGCGCGAGGGCGGCTCGCTGCCGGGACTCGTCGAGGGTGACGACCTCGCGCCGTACGTCATGAAGTTCAGCGGCGCCGGGCAGGGCCGCAAGACGCTCGTCGCCGAGGTTGTCGTGGGGGAACTGGCCCGTCGGCTCGGCTTCCGGGTGCCCCGCCTCGTGACCCTCGACCTCGACCCGGTGCTCGGCCTCGGCGAACCCGACCAGCAGGTCCAGGAGTTGCTCAAGTCCAGCGGCGGCACCAACCTCGGCATGGACTTCCTGTCCGGCGCCCTCGGCTTCGACCCGCTCGCCTTCACGGTGAGCCCCGAGGAGGCCGGCCGGATCGTCTGGTTCGACGCCCTCGTCAACAACGTCGACCGCTCCTGGCGCAACCCCAACTTGCTGATGTGGCACGGCGACCTGTGGCTCATCGACCACGGCGCCACCATGATCTGGCACCACAACTGGCCCGGCGCCCAGACCTCCGCCGCCCGCCCCTACGACGCCGCCGACCACGCCCTCGCCCGCTTCGCCCCGGACATCGCGACCGCGGCCGCCGACCTGGCTCCGCGCGTCACCGAGGAACTCCTCGCCGAGGTCACCGCCGAGATCCCCGACGCCTGGCTGACCGACGAACCCGGCTTCGACACCCCGGACCTCCTCCGTGAGGCGTACGCGGCACCCCTCCTCGCGCGCGTGCCCTTCGTCCACGAGCGCATCAAGGGACTCCAGTGACCGAGCGCCACATCATCCGCCCGAGCGAGGCGAACACCCGGGACGTCTTCGAGTACGCCCTCCTCCGGGTCGTACCGCGCGTCGAGCGCGGCGAGTGCATCAACGCGGGCGTGCTCGTCTACTGCCGCGCCCAGTCCTACGTCGGCGCCCGCACCCATCTGGACGAGGCGAGGCTGCTCGCTCTCGACCCGGCGGCCGACGTGGCCGGAATCCGGGCCGCGCTCGGCGCCGTGGAAGGTGTGTGCGCGGGGGGTGCGGCGGCCGGGCAGGCGGCGGACGACGATGCCGGGCGGCGGTTCCGGTGGCTGATCGCGCCCCGGTCCACGGTCGTGCAGCCTGGGCCCGTGCACACCGGTCTCACCGTCGATCCGGCGGCCGAGACGGAGCGCCTGCTGGACCTGCTGGTGAGGTAATGGATCACACCCGGCCGCGCGCACGTTGACACCGAGTGCCAGGGCTTCTAGCGTCACGTAGGCCGAAGGTACTAAGCGGTCGCTCACCGGCGGACCGCAAGGGCGAGAGTTTCTCAAGGGCGAGGAGAACCAGCAATGTCCACCACTGAGCAGCGGGTCGCGATTGTCACCGGCGGAGCGCGGGGCATCGGCGCCGCCACCGCCGTACGTCTCGCGGCCGAGGGCCGTGCGGTCGCCGTGATCGACCTCGACGAGGCCGCCTGCAAGGACACCGTGGAGAAGATCACCGCGGCCGGCGGCAAGGCCCTCGCGGTCGGCGCCGACGTCTCCGACGAGGCACAGGTCGAGGCCGCCGTCGCGCGCATCGTCGCCGAGCTGGGCGCCCCGACGATCCTCGTGAACAACGCGGGCGTGCTCCGCGACAACCTGCTCTTCAAGATGAGCGTCTCCGACTGGGACACCGTCCTGGGCGTGCACCTGCGCGGCTCGTTCCTGATGACCAAGGCCGTCCAGAAGCACATGGTCGACGCGGGCTTCGGCCGGATCGTCAACCTCTCCTCGTCCTCCGCCCTCGGCAACCGCGGCCAGGCCAACTACTCCGCCGCCAAGGCCGGTCTCCAGGGCTTCACCAAGACCCTCGCCATCGAGCTCGGCAAGTTCGGCGTCACGGCCAACGCCGTCGCCCCCGGCTTCATCGCCACCGACATGACCGCCGCCACCGCCGCCCGCGTCGGCATGGGCTTCGACGACTTCAAGGCCGCGGCCGCCACCCAGATCCCGGTGCAGCGCGTCGGCGAGCCCGACGACATCGCCAACGCCGTCGCCTTCTTCACGAACGAGGCGGCCGGGTTCGTCTCCGGCCAGGTGCTGTACGTCGCCGGCGGACCGCTCAACTAGGGAACACGGAACCATGACTGAACTCCCCGAACTCTCCGGCAAGGTCGCCGTCATCACCGGCGCCAGCCGCGGCATCGGCTACGGCGTCGCCGAGGCGCTGCTCGCCCGCGGCGACCGGGTCTGCATCACCGGCCGCAGCGAGGACGCCCTCAAGGAGGCCGTCGAGACCCTCGGCGCCGAGCGCGTCATCGGCGTCGCCGGCAAGGCCCACGACGAGGCCCACCAGACCGTCGTCGTCGAGCGCACGATGGAGGCCTTCGGCCGCGTCGACTTCCTGGTCAACAACGCCGGTACGAACCCGGTGTTCGGCCCGATCGCCGACCTCGACCTGAACGTCGCCCGCAAGGTCTTCGAGACCAACGTCATCTCGGCGCTCGGCTTCGCCCAGAAGACCTGGCACGCCTGGCAGAAGGACAACGGCGGCGCCATCGTCAACATCGCCTCCCTCGCCGGCGTCTCCGCCTCGCCGTTCATCGGCGCGTACGGCGTCAGCAAGGCCGCGATGATCAACCTGACGCTCCAGCTGGCGCACGAGTTCGCGCCCGGCGTGCGGGTCAACTCGATCGCCCCGGCGGTCGTGAAGACCAAGTTCGCCGCCGCCCTGTACGAGGGCCGTGAGGCGGAGGCCGCCGCCTCCTACCCGCTGGCCCGCCTCGGCGTCCCGTCCGACATCGGCGGCACCGCCGCGTTCCTCACCTCGGACCAGTCCGACTGGATCACCGGCCAGACGCTCGTCGTCGACGGCGGCATCCTCCTGAACGCCGGAGTCGGCTGACCAACTCCGCCCGGGCGCCGGTTCTTTGCTGTTCCCTTGACGGAACCGGCGCCCGTGTCGAGACATAAAGCACGCACAGCCGAATGACAACGTCGTCATAAAAACGCTGCTCAACAGCCCCTCCCGAACCACCTTTCCGCGCCGCGGAACTGCGGTACGGTCTGCCGACCCTTGGTACGGCGGATCGAGGAGCGAGCGCGTGTTCAACCGGAACCGAGGCCTGCGGGCGGGCGCGGCGATCGCGTCCATATCCCTGGCGGCCGGATGCGGAGTGTTCTCGGACGGGAATTCCGACGACCGCGGACCCATTGTCGTCGGCACCACCAGCGCCCCCAGCACCCTCGATCCGGCCGCCTCCTGGGACGGCTCCTGGGAGCTGTTCCGCAACATCTACCAGACGCTGCTCGCCTACCCGTCCGGCGCGACCACGCCCGAGCCGGACGCGGCCAAGAGCTGTGATTTCACGGACAGTTCGAACACGGCCTACCGCTGCGAACTCCGCGCGGACATGAAGTTCGCCGACGGCGACACCCTCGACGCCCAGGCCGTCAAGCACTCCATCGACCGGATCCGGCAGATCGACGAGCCGGGCGGACCCGCGGGCCTGCTCGGCAGCCTCGACCGGGTGCAGGTGACGGGCGACCGCGAGGTCGTCTTCCACCTCAACAAGCCCGACGCCACCTTCCCGTTCGTGCTCGCCACCCCGGCCATGTCGATCGTCGACCCGGACGACTATCCCGCGCACTCGCTGCGCAAGGACGGCAAGGTCTTCGGCTCCGGGCCGTACACCCTGAAGTCGTACGACGACGGGAAACAGGCCCGACTCGTCAAGAACGGCCGCTACAAGGGCTTCGCCCGGCGCGAGAACAGCGCGGTGACGATCCGCTACTTCCAGGACTCCGGCGCCATGGTGAAGGCGCTGCGGGACAAACAGATCGACGTCACCTACCGGGGTCTCGCCGCGGACGACATCATCACCCTCCAGGGCCGCGCCTCCAAGAGCCTGCAACTGGTCGACGGCTCCGGCACCGACATCAACTACCTGGTGTTCAACCCCAAGGACAAGTGGGCCGGGAACCTCGCCGTCCGCAAGGCCGTCGCCCAGCTCGTCGACCGCGGGGCGATCACCCACAAGATCTACCGCGACACCGTGGACCCGCTCTACTCGATGGTCCCGAAGGGCCTCACCGGCCACACCACCGCCTTCTTCGACGACTTCGGGGACCCCAGCGTCCCCAAGGCCCGCCAACTCCTCACCGATGCGGGCATCCACCGGCGCGTCCCACTCACCCTCTGGTACACGACCGACCGCTACGGCTCCGAGACCGCCCTCGAATTCCGGGAACTGAAGCGGCAGTTGGACGACTCCGGGCTGTTCTCGATCACCCTGAGGAGCCGCCCCTGGAAGACGTACGTGACGGGCTACCAGAAGGGCGAGTACCCGGTGTTCGGGCGCGGCTGGTCCCCGGACTTCCCCGACGCCGACAACTTCATCGCGCCGTTCGTGGGGAAGCAGAACGCGCTCGGTACGCCCTATCCGTCGACCAGGATCACCGACGTACTGCTGCCCGAGTCCCGCAAGGAGAGCGACCGGGCCGACGTGGTCAAGGAGTTCGAGGACGCCCAGCAGGTCATGGTGGACGACGCGCGGCTGCTGCCGCTCTGGCAGGGCCGGCAGTACGTGGCCGCGAGCGAGGACGTCTCCGGCGGGGAGCAGGCCCTCGACCCGTCGACGATCATGATGATGTGGGAGCTGTACCGCAAGACCAGCTGGTGACCCGGCTTTCGGCACCCGTTGTCAGTGGCCGCCTGTAGGTTCTGGGCATGGAGGCGACCGCACCGCGCGGTCGCTCCGCATCGCAGTCGCCGCACACGGTAAGGAAGTTGACGTGACCGACATCTCCATGCTCCCCGAGTCCTGGCGCGGGGTCCTGGGCGACGAGCTTCAGCAGCCCTACTTCAAGGAGCTGACCGAGTTCGTCGAGGAGGAGCGCGCGAAGGGTCCCGTCTTCCCGCCGCGCGAGGAGGTCTTCGCCGCCCTGGAGGCGACGCCGTACGACCAGGTGAAGGTCCTGATCCTCGGTCAGGACCCGTACCACGGCGAGGGCCAGGGCCACGGCCTGTGCTTCTCGGTCCGCCCCGGCGTGAAGACCCCGCCCTCCCTGCGGAACATCTACAAGGAGATGAAGGAGGAGCTGGACCTCCCGATCCCGGACAACGGCTATCTGATGCCGTGGGCCCAGCAGGGCGTCCTGCTGCTCAACGCGGTGCTCACGGTCCGCTCCGGCGAGGCCAACTCCCACAAGGGCAAGGGCTGGGAGAAGTTCACGGACGCGGTGATCCGCGCGGTGGCCGACCGCCCGGACCCGGCGGTCTTCGTCCTCTGGGGCAACTACGCGCAGAAGAAGCTCCCCCTGATCGACGAGGAGCGCCACGTGGTGGTCAAGGGCGCGCACCCCTCCCCGCTGTCGGCGAAGAAGTTCTTCGGCTCCCGTCCGTTCACCCAGATCGACGAGGCGGTGGCCAAGCAGGGCCACACCGCCATCGACTGGCGCATCCCGAACCTGGGCTGACCCCACCGGGGCCGGTCCGGGGCCGCCTGACGGGGATTGTCAGTGCCGCCGGTTAGCTTCGACGGGGACAGCCAAGGTGGCTGGCGAGTGCGGAGGACGCGGTGGCGGAGCGACAGGAGCAGGCGGCGCCGGACGCTCTGCTGACGCGGATCGGACAGGTCGTCATGCTGCACCACGGCGGCGACCGCGAGGAGGCCCGGGAGCGACTGCTGGGCCTCTGGGCGGAGCTGGGCGAGGACGGCGACCCGCTCCACCGCTGCACCCTGGCCCATTACCTCGCCGACACCCAGGACGACCCGACCGACGAACTGGCCTGGGATCTAAGGGCGTTGTCGGCGGCGGACGAGCTGACGGACGGGCGGGACGCGGGGGACGCCGGTCAGAAGGGCGCGGTGGCGGTGCGCGCCTTCTACCCCTCCCTGCACCTCAACCTCGCCGCCGACTACGAGAAGCTCGACCGCCCGGACGCCGCCCGCACCCACATCCGCCGCGCCCGCACCGCCTGCACCGTCCTCGCCGACGACGGTTACGGCAACGGGGTGCGGGCCGCGATCGGACGGCTGGAGCTGCGGCTGGGCGACGGGGGCGGTGGCGCGGGCGAGAGCTGGGGGCCGCCGAGACAGCGGCCGTAGGGTCCCGTCGTGGCACCAGCCCCAAGGGGTCCCGCTCGCCTCAACGGCCGTACGTCTGGCCGCAGATGATCGACTGCGGGCTGTCCGACTGCCAGCCGCCGTATTTCTTGCCCAGGGCGCAGACGTCCTGTGTGTTCTTGGGGACCGACTTGACCACGTCGGGGATGTCCGCGCCCGGCTGCCGGGGGTGGTGTGGCTTCGGGTGCGGATGGGGGTGGGGGTGCGGGTGTGAGCGGGGGACCGGTGCCTGGGCCGCCGGTGGGGGCGGGGCCGGCGCGTGGTGCGGCGGATGCGTGGCGGGTTTCGGGTGGTGGGACGGGTTGATCAGTTCCAGCGCCTCCCGCGCCGGGGCCTGTACGACCTGCGGCTCCGCGCTGCCGTCCGGGCGCGGCACCGACGCGTGGGACGGTACGGCCGGGAGAGCGGGGGCCGCCGGCCGCTGGACGGTCACACAGCCGGAGAGGGCCGAGACAGCCACGGTGACCAGGAGCGTTGCGGTGGTCGTCGTTCGATGCACCCGCGCAACTCTGCTGGTTCCGGACCCGATGGGGACAGCGGACGGGCGGATGATGCCCCACACGGGTGATCTCCGCCCCCTTACGGACGGCCCGCGCCCGCTCCGGGTGACGTGACGTCAGTCGTCGGTGTCAGTCGCCGGTGTTCCCGTCGATCCGCTCGCGGAGCAGGTCGGCGTGGCCGTTGTGCCGGGCGTACTCCTCGATCATGTGGGTGTGGATCCAGCGCAGGTTGAAGCGCTCGCCGGTACGCCGGTGCTTGCCCAGGGAGACGTCGTCGAGGGCGAAGCGGGCCGCGTGCTCGTTCGCCGCCGCGATCTCGGCCTGCCAGGTGGCGTACGCCTCGGCCCAGGTGTCCGCCTCGGTGAGGTGGAAATCGCCGTCCGGGTCCTCGTCGCTGTAGTAGATCGGGGTCAACTGCTCGTCCGACATGACCCGGCGGTACCAGCTCCGCTCGACCTCCGCCATGTGCCGCACCAGGCCCATGAGCGTCAGGTTCGACGGCTCCACGGAAGCGGTCCTCAGCTGTTCGTCGGTCAGGCCCTCGCACTTCCAGGCGAGGGTGTCCCGGTGGTACTTCAGCCAGCCGTCCAGCATGGTGCGTTCGTCGGCGGTGGTCCCGGGTTCACTGCGCTCAATCGTCATCCCCGCATCCTCGCGTGCTGCGACCGCCCGCACCAGCGGATATTCCATCGCCGTATGCTTCCGAGGAGGTACGGGAGGTACCGCTGGGCGAGCGTTGGGAGACTCCGTGAAGGTCGGCTGCATCGGGCTCGGTGACATCGCGCAGAAGGCGTACCTGCCGGTTCTCGGCGGACTGCCCGGGGTGGAGCTGCATCTGCAGACCCGCACGCCCGCCACCCTCGCCCGGGTCGCGGACGGCCTGCACCTCCCGGCGGACCGGCGGCACACGGACCTCGACGCGCTCCTCGCGCAGGGCCTCGACGCCGCGTTCGTGCACGCGCCCACGGCCGTGCACCCCGAGATCGTCACCAGGCTGCTGGAGGCGGGCGTACCGACGTACGTCGACAAGCCGCTCGCCTACCAACTCGCCGATTCCGAGCGGCTGGTGCGGCTCGCGGAGGAGCGGGACGTGTCGCTCGCGGTGGGCTTCAACCGCCGTTACGCCCCCGGGTACGCGCAGTGCGTCGACCACCCGCGCGAGCTGATCCTCATGCAGAAGAACCGGATCGGGCTCCCCGAGGAGCCGCGCGCGATGATCCTGGACGACTTCATCCACATCGTGGACACCCTGCGGTTCCTGGTGCCGGGTCCGGTCGAGGACGTGACCGTGCGCGCCCGCGTCCAGGACGGACTGCTGCACCACCTCGTGCTCCAGCTCTCCGGCGACGGCTTCACCGCGCTCGGGGTGATGAACCGGCTCAGCGGCTCGGTCGAGGAGATCCTGGAGGTCTCCGGCCAGGACACCAAGCGCCAGGTCCTCAACCTCGCCGAGGTCGTCGACCACAAGGGCCAGCCGACCGTACGGCGGCGCGGGGACTGGGTGCCGGTGGCCCGGCAGCGCGGCATCGAGCAGGCCGTGCTCACGTTCCTCGACGCCGTACGCGCCGGCAAGGTGCTCAGCGCCCGGGACGCGCTGGCGACTCATGAACTGTGCGAGCGGGTGGTACGAGAGGTCGCGGACCGGTCCGCCGCAGCCTGAGCGCCTGCGCGCCCTCGCCGGCGCACATGGCCGCGAGCACCAGCAGTGCCATGCCGACCGGCCAGGCGCCGTAGCGGACGTACGGCGTGATGCCGTGGGCGAGCGGGACGTCGTAGACCTGGGTGGTGCTCTTGTTCGTGCCCAGCCAGGAGCCGATGCGCTGGCCGCTGGGGCCGTAGACGGCGGAGACGCCGGTCAGGGTGGCGTGGACGACCGGGCGGCCGGTCTCGGCGGCGCGCAGGGCGGCGAGGGTGGCGTGCTGTTCGGGGGCCCAACTGCTCTGGAACGACGAGGTCGAGGACTGGGCGAGCAGGACGTCGGCGCCGTCCTGGGCGAGATGGCGGCTCATGTCGGGGAACGCGGTCTCGAAGCAGATCAGCGGGCCGACGCGCAGTCCGTGTCCCACGTTCATCACGACCTGCTCGGTGCCGTGCCTGCGGTCCACGCCCGCCGCCTTGCCGACGGAGGTGGCCCAGCCGAGCAGCGAGCGGAACGGGATGTACTCGCCGAAGGGGACGAGCCGCATCTTGTCGTAGCGGTCGCCGGTGAGACCCTTCGGGCCGACCAGGATCGAGCTCTTGTAGATGCCGGGCTTGTCGGAGCGCTGGGCGTCCACGTTGACCAGGATGTCGGCGCCGGTCTCCTTGGAGAGGGCGGCGATACGGCGCGCGAGATCGGGCCGCTTGCCGAGGTCGAAGCCGACACTGCTCTCGCCCCAGGCGATCAAGTCGACGTTCTGACCGGCCAGTTGGCGGGTCAGCTGCTCCTCGCGGTCGAAGCGCCGGACGTCGCTGTCCTCGCCGGTGACGATCCCGGGCTGTACGACGGCGATCCGCACATGGCCGTCGACGTCGGGGCGCGGCGACCACACCCAGGCGGCGGAGGTCGCGGCGGCGGTGGCCAGGAGCCCGGCGACGGCGGGCACCCGGACCTCGCGGACCGCGACCAGCACGGCGACCGCGACGTTCACGGCCACCACCAGGAAGCTCAGCAGCCACACCCCGCCGACGGACGCGAGTCGCAACGCCGGTTCGACCTGCCACTGGGTGGAGCCGAGCAGGCCCCAGGGGCCGCCCAACCCCTGCCAGGACCGGACGAGTTCGACCATCAGCCAGCCCGAGGGCAGCACGAGCAGCGCGGCACCGCCCCGCCGGGGAGACGGCACGCCCCCGAGGAAGCGGCGCACCAGCCAGCCCCACGGCGCCCACAGCACGCCCAGCAGCCCCGCGATGACCACGATGAACACGCTCAGGCTCGGCACCAGCCAGCTGTGCACGGCCAGCATGAACCCGAGCCCCCCGAACCATCCGTCGTAGACCGCCCGCCGCCCGGTCGGCGCCGAGCGCGTCAGCAGGATCCAGGGGACGAGCGCGACGTAGGCGAACCACCACAGGGACGGCGCCGGGAACGCGAACACGGGCAGGGTGCCCGCGAGCGCGGCGAGCAGGGAGCGCCGCCAGGGGGAGACGAGCCAGTCGCCGAATTTCCTCATGCGAACCCCCTACCCGCTGGTGGCTCCGGTGTGCGTGCCGCGGCCGATCATCCCGGACGGCGGACGCCGAACCGGTCGTATCAGTGGACCACGGCTTCCGGGCGCCGCTCGGGAAGGCGCCGCCACTTCTCCTCCACGACGACCTCGGTCAGCCGCCAGCCGTCGTCCGTCCGCAGCAGCCCGAACGCGTACCGCCCGCCGCACACGAAGTCGGGAGCGGTGAGGCGGTCGCCCTCATCGCTCTCCCCGTCCTTGGCGAAGCGCATCGGATTGACGTAGTCGGCCTGGACGCGGGCGGTGTCGTCGGTGTGCTGGTCCAGTGCACCGAAGCGGATCCGCCGGTTCACGATCAGATGCTGCCGCATCGAGAACAACTGCAGGCTCTCCGCGAGCCATCCGGCGACCTGTTCCGCGTTCCCCTCGATCCCTCCGGCGGACCGGTAGTCGGCACGCCCGTCCGGGGCGAACAGTTTCCGGTACGCCTCCCAGTCGCCGTCGTCCACCGCCACCGCGTATTCGGTGACCACTTCGTCCACGGCCAGCCGGTCCATCACAATCGCCAGTTCCACACGCTGCGTCATCGGCTCAGTGTTGGCTACGGAGCGTGTCGCGCCAAGGGGGACGCGGATACGAGGTGGGGAACATTCGGTGGTGTTCGACGGTTCTCCGCCGATCTTCATCCCGATCTTCTTCTGTTTCCGTCGCGAGGAGCACTCATGAAACGTCTTGTCACGGTCGTCACCGGGGGCAGCCGGGGGATCGGCGCCGCGACCTGCCGACGGCTCGCGGAGGACGGGCACGACGTGGTGGTGGGCTACGGAGGGGACGTGGACGCGGCCGAGGCCGAGGAAGTCGCGGAGGGGGTACGGCGTTCCGGCGCCCGTGCGGTCCGCGTACAGGCGGACACGTCCGTGGAGGCCGACGTCGAGCGGCTCTTCACCTTGGCCGCGAAGGAACTCGGGCCGGTCACCGGGCTGGTGAACAACGCCGGGGTGACCGTGTCCTCCGCCCGCCTCGCCGACACCGACCCCGCTGACCTGCGCCGGGCCGTCGAGGTCAACCTCCTTGGGACGCTGCTGTGTTCACGCCGGGCGGCGCGGGTGATGACGGCACGGGGGAATGGCGTGATCGTGAACGTGATGCCGTGCACCGCCGACCCCGGCGACGTCGTCCATCACGTTGTGACGAAGGCCGCCGTCGACGCCCTCACCCAGAGCCTCGCCGGGGAACTCGGCCCCGACGGCATCCGCGTCAACGCGGTCGAACCCGGAAACACCGAGGAAGTCGCCGCCGCGATCGCCTGGTTGATGTCACCGGACGCGTCGTACGCGACGGGGACGGTGATACGGATGACGGGCGGGCGGTGAGGCCCTACGCCCCGGCCCGCAGCCGCTCGAACGCCGTAGGCCTCGGCCTCCCCGGCAGGAAGTCCCGGATACGGCGGGCGCATTCGGCCGCGTCCAGGCGGCCGGTGTCGCACTCGAGGTCGTAGACGCCGTGCGCGTGGACCTGGGCGAGCTGGCGGGCGGCGAGCCCGGGCGGGCGGTCGGCGCGGGCGCGCTCGCGGCGCTCCAGCTCCTCCGGGGGACAGCGCACGCCGACGAGGACCACGTGCTCGGGGACGAACAGCGAGAGGCAGTCCCGCAGCCGCCACTCGGCGCTCAACACATGGTCCATGACGACGTTGTTGCCGGCGGCGGCCATCCCCGCGACGGCGCGGTGATAGCCCCGCCAGGTGCGGTGCAGCATGGTGTCGAGCTGGTCGGGTGCGATCGGCACCGGCGCGCGCATCGCGTGGAACGCGTCGACCGGCAGATGGAAGTACGGCTCGTCCAGGATCGGCAGCAGCTCGGCCGCGATGCTCGACTTGCCCGAACTGGACGTGCCGTTCAGGAAGATGACGAGGCCCTGGCGCGGCGGCACGCTGCTGAGCTGCTCCACTCAGGCCGCCGCGATGACCTCGTCGCGGATCGCCGCGGCCCACTCGACCACCAACAGCTCGTATTCCTCCCGCTCCTGGGTCGAGAGCGAGCCGCCCGCACGCAGCCAGAGTGCCCGGATCTGCTCGTTCACCTCGGAAGCAGACCGCACGGAACCAGGGGCCACGGAATCGGGGGACATGCGAACAGCCTAGGGGCAAGGACTGACACTGCGCTACCGGACGGCTACTCAGACCGTATGGGGTTGGTCACGGGCGAGTTGACCGGAGAGCCCAACGCGGCCCGGACGATCGGTCGGGGTGGATCGCCGAAGCCGGTCGCCGTCCGGTGGGTCCCGGTCCGGGGACGCGCCGGGCGAGGTGAGGGCCGAAGTGCGGCAGCGGTCGAGGTGGTCGGGCGTCACGCGGGCGAACTGCTGTGTCGGCGCCATGAGTTGGTTCACCCCCGCCGCTCGGCCCACACCCGCGACCACTCCAGCAACGGCCCCATCGCGATCACGAGTTCCGTGCCGAGCGCGGTCAACTGCCAAGCCCCGTCCGGCGTCTGCCCCGCAATGTCCGCCTCACGCAGCTCCGCCAGCCGCGTGGACAGGACGCTGGAGGACATGTCGTCGCAGCGGCGTTGCAGGTCGCGGAAGCCGATCGGGGTGTCGTGCCGGTGGAGTTCCCAGATCACGCGGAGTGTCCAGCGTCGCCCGAGGAGGTCGAGCGCAGCCATGACCGGACGGCCGGTGGTCGATCCGCGCACGGGGCGACCGGGGACGGGGGTCGGTTCCAACTGGGCCTCCTCGCCCGGCTCATGGTGATCGCCGGGTACGAACTCCTGACTCACTCTTGCGCTTCGATTTCAGAAGCGCAAGAGTCGGTGGACATGAACCCGGACATGAAACAGCGCATCGAAGGTGTCACCCGGCCATACGCCCCCGACACCGACCGCGCCCTGCACCGCTGGATGCCACCCGGCGTCACCCGTGAACCCCTGATGCTCTTCAAGGTCCTCGAACGTCATCCCGAACTCGCCTCCCGCATGCGGGCGTTGGGCTCCGGCCTCCTTGTCCACGGCCTCCTGAGCACCGCCGACCGCGAACTCGTCATCGCCCGCGTCTGCGCGCGCTCCGGCTGCGCCTACGAGTGGGGCGTCCATACGGCGACGTACGCCGAAGCCGCCCAACTCGCCCCGCGCCAGATCACCTTGACCGCGACCGGCACCCCGGATGACCCGGCCTGGTCGCCCCGGCAGTCCGCGCTGCTCCGAGCCGTCGACGAACTCCATGCCGACGCCCGGCTGAGCGAGCCCGTCTGGTCCGGCCTGCGGGAGCACCTCGACGAGCCCGATGCGATCGAGTTCCTCGTGCTCGCCGGGTGGTACCGCACCATCGCCTACGTTGCCAACGGCGTCGGGATCGAGCCCGAGCCCTGGGCCCTTGCTCTGCCCGGGAGTTGACTCAGCCCGCCGACTCCGCCGCGTGCGGGCTCAGCGCGCCCGCCGTCACCAGCGCGATGATGACGATGCCGAGGGCGACGCGGTAGTAGACGAACGGCATGAAGCTCTTGTGGGAGATGAACTTCATGAACCACGCAATTACGGCATATCCGACGACGAACGCGATCGCCGTCGCGAACATCGTCGGCCCCCACGCGACATGCCCTTCCTCCGCCGCGTCCTTCAACTCGAAGGCGCCCGAGGCCAGTACGGCCGGCATGGCGAGGAGGAAGGAGTAACGGGCCGCCGCCTCACGGGTGTAGCCCATGAAGAGGCCGCCGCTGATGGTCGCGCCCGAGCGGGAGACGCCGGGGACCAGCGCCATCGCCTGGCAGAGGCCGTAGAGGAGGCCGTCCTTGGTGTTGAGGTCCAGCAGGGTCTTGCGCTGCTTGGGGGCGCGGTGCCGACCGCCGTTCTCGTCTCGGGCCGCGAGGCGGTCGGCGATGCCGATGACGATGCCCATCACGATCAGCATGGTGGCGGTGACGCGCAGGTCGCGGAACGGGCCCTCGATCTGGTCCTTGAGGGTCACACCGAGCACGCCGATCGGGATGGAGCCGACGATCACCAGCCAGCCCATCTGGGCGTCGTGGTCGCGCCGCATCTCCTTGTTGGTGAGCGACCGGAACCACGCGGCGAGAATCCGCCCGACATCCTGGCGGAAATAGATCAGCACCGCCGCCTCCGTGCCGAGCTGGGTGATCGCCGTGAAGGCCGCGCCCGGGTCCTCCCAGCCCGAGAAGGCCGCCGTGAGCCGCAGATGCGCGCTGGAGGAGACGGGGAGGAACTCGGTCAGCCCCTGGACGAGTCCGAGGATGAGGGATTCAAACCAAGACATGGAGTTACGGCGTCCAAGTGCTGATCGAGGAGGGGCAAAGGACACACCAAAACGCCGCGCGCGGTGAACGAGTGTGTGTGAGGGGCAGCGTAGCGTCCCCGTGTGACAGGCCGGACACAGGGGTTTCACGGCGGTCGCGCGGCTCCGGACGCAGAGGTTTCAGGGCCGTTGCGCGACTCCGTACACAGAGGTTTCACGAGTGGTCCGACGACTCCGGGTTCGCGGTGTTGACCAGCTGCGGGGGCGGCGCATACGTTGCAGCGGAGGAAAGCGCTTGCTGCATGCGCTCGCTGTCCCCGGAGGAGTGCTGATCACGACCATGTCCACACCCGCCACCAACCCCGGGGCCCGCCAGCCCTTGCCCCCGCTCACCGGCCGACGCGTCCGGGCCGCCGTGGTCGGCGCCGGTGCCATCGGCCGCGGCTCCCATTTCCCGGCGCTCGCGCGGCTCGCCGAGGAGGGTGAGACCGAGGTCGTCGCCGCCGTTGACATCGATGCCACGTCGGTCGAGTCGTTCTGCGCCGAGGCCGGGATCCCGCACGCCTACACCGACCTGGAGCAGATGCTCCGGGAACAGCGGCCCGACCTCGTCACCATCTGCACCCCGCCCACCCTGCACCGCGCGCAGACCATCGCCGCGCTGCGGGCCGGTGCCTGGGTCTGGTGCGAGAAGCCCCCGGTGCCGACGCTGGCCGACTTCGACGCCGTGGAGGACGAGGAGGGCGAGCGCGGGGGTCCGTACGCCTCGATCGTCTTTCAGCACCGGTTCGGGTCGGGCTCGCGGCATGTGCGCAAGCTGCTCGCCGAGCAGGCGATGGGACGGCCGCTCGTGGCGCACTGCCAGACCACCTGGTACCGCGACACCGCTTACTACGCCGTGCCCTGGCGCGGGCGCTGGGAGACCGAGGGCGGCGGGCCCGCGATGGGACACGGCATCCACCAGATGGATCTGCTGCTCGATCTGCTCGGGCCGTGGAGCGAGGTGAAGGCCATGGCCGGGCGGCTGGTCCACGACGTGGAGACCGAGGACGTCTCGACCGCGCTGGTCCGCTTCGAGAACGGCGCGATGGCGACCGTCGTGAACAGCGTGCTGAGCCCCGACGAGGTCAGCCGTATCCGCATCGACTGCGAGCGCGCCACCGTCGAACTCACCCACCTGTACGGGCACAGCAACGACAACTGGCGCATCACGCCCGCCCCGGACGTGTCGGGGGACGAGGCGGCGGCCTGGCAGGACTTCGGTCCCGACGTGCCGAGTTCGCACCTGGAGCAGCTGCGTGAACTCGTCGTGAGCATGCGCGCCGGCGAACGCCCGCGCAGCAGCGGCACGGACGGGCGGACCAGCCTGGAGCTGATCACCGCGCTCTACAAGTCGGCGTTCACGGACACGACCGTCCGGGCCGGCGAGATCGGCCCCGGAGACCCCTATTACACGGCGCTGCACGGTGGCGCCCCCGGCTGGGCGCCCGTGGCGCGCGAGGAGGTGCCGGCGTGACCGGCCTGCGTATCGTCCATGCCCACGGGGACCGCGTCACGGTGACCGAACCGGCCACCGGCGTCGAGCTGTTCAGCTATGTGTACCGGCCCGAGGCCGCCTGGGAGGCGCCGAAGCCGTACCTCCACCCGATCAGGACGCTGGCCGGTGACGTCGTCACGGACTACCGGCCCAACGACCACCGCTGGCACAAGGGGCTGCAGTTCACCGCCTCGCATCTGTCGGGCCAGAACCTGTGGGGCGGCAACACATACGTTCACGGCGAGGGGTATCTCCAACTCCCGGAGCGGGTCGGGTCGATGGCCCATGTCGGCTTCGACGAGATCGACGCCGACACCGACCGTCTCGTCATCGCCGAACGGCTCACCTGGCACCCGTACAGCGGTGAACTCTGGGCCGACGAGCAGCGCCGGATCGAGGTGCACGACGTCGACACGGAGTCGGGTTCGTGGGCGCTGACCTGGACGAGCGCCGTGACCAACCGCCGTGACGAGCCCCTGCGGTTCGGCAGCCCGACCACCCACGGGCGCGAGGCGGCCGGCTACACGGGCCTCTTCTGGCGCGGCCCGCGCGCCTTCCGCGACGGCCGGATCATCGGCCCCGACGGCGAGGGCCCCGACCTGATGGGCTCCCAGGGCCCCTGGCTCGCCGTCTCCGGCGAGCACGACGGCACCGACGGGCACGGGACCGTCGTCTTCGCGCACGCCCCGGAGAACGACGAGTCCGGCGCCCAGGGCACCCACCCCGCCCACTGGTTCGTCCGCAACGAGCCGTTCGCGGGGATCGCCCCCTCCTTCGCCTTCTACGACGAGCTGGAGCTCGCCCCCGGGGACACCCTCACCCGGCGCTACCGGGTGGTCGTGGCCGACGGAGCGTGGGAGCGGGAGGAGATCGCCAAGTACCTGGAGGCGCGCCCGTGGTGAGCGGCTTTTCCGGTTTGCCGGGCGGGGTCGCCGTCTCGCATCTGTCGGTCTACGACTGGCCGGCCGAAGCTGACGGCGGGGTGTGCGGCGGAACTCCCCATATGCACCTGACCTGTTCGGAGGGGTACGTCGTCACCGGCGGGCGGGGCGCGGTGCAGACGCTCACGACGTCCGGGTACGAGGTGACGCCGCTCGCGGCCGGAACGGTCGCCTGGTTCACGCCGGGCACCATCCACCGGCTCGTCAACGAGGACGACCTGCGCATCACCGTCCTCATGCAGAACAGCGGCCTGCCCGAGGCGGGGGACGCGGTGCTCACACTGCCTCCGCGGTACCTCACCGACCCGGAGACGTACGCCTCCGTCACCGTGATCCCGGCCGACGCGCCCGAGGCCGAGCAGGAACGTGTTGCCCGGGCCCGGCGCGACCTCGCCCTGGAGGGTTACCGGGCGCTGCGCGAGGCCGAGGGCCCGGAAGCGCTGGCCGCTTTCCATCGGGCCGCCGCCACGTTGGTACGGCCCCGGCTCGCGGAGTGGCGCGAGCGCTGGGAGCGGGGGGCGCGGGCCGCTGCCGAGGCTACGGGGGCGCAGCTCGACCGGCTCGAACAGGGGGACTTCTCGCACCTCGCCGATGCTGGTGTACGGGCTGAACAGCCGTCCGCGTACGGGAAGTTCGGGATGTGCGGGCGGTTGGACGTCTACAAGGGGACCGTCTGAGGCCGAGGGCCTTCTAGGCTGCCGTCGGGCCTGTCACGGTCCAGCCCGGTGACTGCGGGTGGGCCGTCAGGTCCTGGTGATGGACCGGGGTGCCGCACGCCGTGCAGGTGACGACCGGGACCAGTTCGTTGCCGCAGATGTGCTCGATCACCATGGGGCGATCGTCATCCTTCTGGAGATGGCGGTCGCCCCATGCCATGAGGGTCATCAGGACCGGCTCCAGTTCGAGCCCCGCCTCGGTGGGCCGGTACTCGAAGCGCTGCGGGTGCTCGCTGTACGTCCGCCGGGTCAGGATCCCGGCGTCGACGAGGCGGCGCAGCCGAGCGGCCAGGACGTCGCGCGGGGCGCCGATGTTGCGGACCAGTTGGTCGAAGCGGCGGTTGCCGAGGCACACCTCCCGTAGGACGAGCAGGGAGTACTTCTCGCCGACGAGTGCGAGGGCGTCGGCGATGGAGCAAGGGCGCGGGTCTTTGGGGGTGGGCTTGTTTTTGAGGGGGGCCATAGCACCCACTTTAGAGGAGGGTTTGATTTTCAAACTGACGGGGTTATGGTGAGTTTGGATTTCCTACTCACTAGTAGTGCTCGCTGGTAACCACGGAGGCCCGTCCCATGCGTGACGCAGTGATCGTCGAAGCCGTACGCACGCCCGTAGGCAAGGGCAAGCCGAACGGCACCCTCGCCCAGGTCCACCCCGTCGAACTCCTCTCGCACACCCTGCGCAGCCTCGTCGAGCGCACCGGGATCGATCCGGCGGTCATCGACGACGTCATCGGCGGCACGGTCACCCAGGTCGGTGAGCAGGCCGTCAACATCACCCGGCAGGCCGTTCTGTCGGCGGGCTTCCCGGAGTCGGTGCCCGCGACCACGGTGGACCGCCAGTGCGGCTCCTCCCAGCAGGCCGTGCACTTCGCGGCGCAGGGCGTGATCTCCGGGGCGTACGACATCGTCGTGGCCTGCGGGGTGGAGTCCATGGGGCGGGTGCCGATGGGGTCGAGCGTGCTGCCCGGCACGGATCCCTTCGGTCCCGGTGTCGCCGGGCGCTATCCGGAGGGCCTCGTCCCGCAGGGCATCAGCGCCGAACTCATCGCCGCCAAGTGGTCGATGACACGCGACCAGTTGGACGCCTTCGCGGTCTCCTCGCACCTCAAGGCGGCCGCCGCCTGGGACGCGGGCCTCTTCGACGCACAGGTGGCACCCCTGGAGGGCGCGTCGCGCGACGAGTGCGTACGGCCCGGCAGCACGACCGAGATCCTGGCCGGCCTCAAGCCCGCCTTCTACGACGCCACGTACGCCGAGCGCTTCCCGCAGATCGAGTGGAACATCACCCCCGGCAACTCCAGCCCCATCAACGACGGCGCCTCCGCCGTGCTCATCACGTCCAGTGAGACGGCGGCCAGGCTCGGCCTGCGCCCGCTCGCCCGGCTGCACAGCTTCGCGGTGACCGGTTCCGACCCGCTGCTCATGCTCACCGGCGTCATCCCGGCCACCGAGAAGGTGCTGCGCCGGGCCTCGCTCACCCTCGACGACATCGACCTGTTCGAGGTCAACGAGGCGTTCTCCAGCGTCGTGTTGGCCTGGCAGCAGGAGACGGGCGCGGATCTGGCCAAGGTCAACGTGCACGGCGGGGCCATCGCGATCGGGCATCCGCTCGGGGCGAGCGGTACGCGGCTGACGACCACCCTGGTGCACGCGATGCGGGACCGCGGGGCGCGCTACGGGCTGCAGACGATGTGCGAGGCGGGCGGTCTCGCCAACGCGATGATCCTTGAGTCGGTCTGATCCCTCAGGGGGCCCGCAGGTGGTGGCGCTTGCGCCAGGCCACCACGGCGCCGCCCAGCGCGGGCAGGGCAATGCAGGCCATCGCGATCAGGAAGGCCGGTGAGGTGGGGTTGGAGGCGCGGGCACCGGCGACGACGTAGGCGGCGGTGTTCGGGAGCGAGCCGAGGGCCGTCGCGAGCAGGAACGGCGTCCAGCGCATGCGGGAGACGGCGGCGCAGTAGTTCACGCCCCAGAACGGCAGTCCCGGGAAGAGCCGTGCCGCCATCATCGACCGGAAGCCGTGCTTGCTGAGCTGCCCGTCCGCGGCCTTCAGCCAGCGGCCCCGCAGCAGCGGGCGCAGCGCGTCCTGGCCCAGCACGCGGCCCAGGCCGAAGGAGATCCCGGCGCCGAGCACCGTGCCCGCCAGCGCCGCGCCGGTGCCCAGCTGGGAGCCGAACAGCGCGCCCGCCGCGAGGTTCAGCAGGGGGCGCGGTACGAACGCCACGCTGCACAGGCCGTACGCCGCCGCGAACACCAACGCGGCCATGGCGCCGCCGAGTTGGGGCGGCCAGCCGTCCGAGAGGAGCCGCTGTGGGTGGAAGAGCAGTACGGTCGACGCGGCCCCGGCGAGCAGCACGAGGAGCAGTGACAGTCGCGACCACGGCGAGAGCAGGGCTCTGGTGCAGCGCGCGGCGAAGCCGGTCGGGACGAGGTGCGGCAGCGGTGCTACGGCCATGGCCGCGGGGACGGTCACGACTGCGGCGAGTGCCGGGACGGGGGCCTGGGGAGTGGCCGTGGCGGTGCCCCCAGAGCGGGTGCCCCCGGAGTCGGTGGCGGCATCGGCGAGCATGTCGGCGACCCTAACCGACCTGTGTATGTGATCGCCGTATGGTTCGTCTCATGAGCGTCACAGGTGCGGGCACCGTGCGGGTGCCGGGCAGCGTTCTCGCGGACACCGTGCTGGAGCGGCTCACGGCCACGTACGCCGCCGCGGCCGATCCGGAACGGGCCGTGCCCATGCGGGCGTACATGAAGGACATCGCGCCCTTCCTGGGCCTCACCACACCCGTACGCAGGGCGTTGTCCCGCACGGTCCTGGAGGGGACACCCCGCCCCGACGAGACCGACTGCACCGCGATCGCGCTGCGCTGCTGGGAGCTGCCGGAGCGCGAGTACCAGTACTTCGCGGTGGACTATCTGCGCCGCCATGTGAGGCACTGCACGTCCGGTTTCCTGCCGGTCGCCCGTCATCTCGTCTCGACGGTCCCTTGGTGGGACACCGTCGACGCACTCGCCTCCCACGTGGTGGGAGGCCTGGTCGCCGCCGATCCGAAGCTGGCGGCCGACATGGACGAGTGGATCGTCGACGAGGACATGTGGGTCGCCCGTACGGCCCTCCTCCACCAACTGCGCTACAAGGAGCGCACCGACGCCGAACGCCTCTTCGCGTACTGCCTGCGCCAGTCCGGGCACCCGGACTTCTTCATCCGCAAGGCGATCGGCTGGTGCCTGCGCGAGTACGCCAAGACGGACCCGGAGGCGGTCCGCGGGTTCCTCGCCCAGGAGAAGGGGCGGTTCGCGCCGCTGTCGGTGCGCGAGGCCCTGAAGAACATCGGCGCCTGACGTCCCACGGGCTGATAAATCGTTCGACGCCGGGCAAAGCGTCGGCAATGATCGGCCTCATGTTCCGGTACGCCTTCCACCTCGCAGCACCCCCTGTCGCGGGTGCTCCGAAGGCTGCCGTTCCCGTTCTCGTCGCCGCAGTCGACGGCGCCCGAAGCTGACCCTCTCCGGATCGTCCGGCGGACCCCGCAGGGGGAGGGTCGGCTGGTCCTCGGGGTCCCCGCATCCACTTCACCAGGCTTCGAGGTACCGCCATGTCCAAGACGGCATACGTCCGCACGAAACCGCATCTGAACATCGGCACGATGGGCCATGTCGACCACGGCAAGACCACCCTGACCGCCGCCATCACCAAGGTCCTCGCCGAGCGCGGCGCGTCCACCTTCGTACCGTTCGACCGGATCGACCGGGCGCCGGAGGAGGCCGCGCGCGGCATCACCATCAACATCGCGCACGTCGAGTACGAGACCGACACCCGGCACTACGCGCACGTGGACATGCCGGGCCACGCCGACTACGTCAAGAACATGGTCACCGGGGCCGCGCAGCTCGACGGGGCGATCCTCGTCGTCTCCGCGCTCGACGGGATCATGCCGCAGACCGCCGAACACGTGCTGCTCGCCCGGCAGGTGGGCGTCGACCACATCGTGGTCGCGCTCAACAAGGCCGACGCGGGCGACGACGAGCTCACCGACCTCGTCGAGCTGGAGGTCCGCGAACTGCTCACCGCGAACGGCTACGGCGGCGACTCCGTGCCCGTCGTACGGGTGTCCGGCCTCAAGGCCCTTGAGGGGGACCCCCGTTGGACGGCCTCGATCGACGCGTTGCTCGACGCCGTGGACACGTACGTGCCCATGCCCGAGCGGTATCTGGACGCGCCGTTCCTGTTGCCGGTCGAGAACGTGCTCACGATCACCGGGCGCGGGACGGTCGTCACGGGGGCGGTCGAGCGGGGCACGGTCCGGGTGGGTGACCGGATCGAAGTGCTGGGCGCGGGCGTGGACACGGTGGTGACCGGACTGGAGACCTTCGGCAAGCCCATGGCGGAGGCGCAGGCCGGCGACAACGTGGCGCTGTTGCTGCGGGGTGTGCCTCGGGACGCGGTTCGGCGAGGGCATGTCGTCGCGGCGCCGGGGAGTGTTGTGCCTCGGCGGCGGTTCTCGGCGCGGGTGTATGTCCTGTCGGCGCGTGAAGGTGGGCGTACGACCGCGGTGTCCACGGGGTACCGGCCGCAGTTCTACATCCGTACGGCGGACGTTGTCGGGGACATTGATCTCGGGGAGGCGGTGGTTGCGCGGCCCGGGGACACCGTCACGATGGTGGTCGAGCTGGGGCGGGACGTGCCGTTGGAGCCGGGGCTCGGGTTCGCTATCCGTGAGGGTGGGCGGACTGTGGGGGCCGGGACGGTTACGGAGGTCGACTGAACCCTTGGGTGGCTGAGGGGCGTGGGTGGCTGCGGGCCGGTGGGGGCTGGTCGCGCAGTTCCCCGCGCCCCTTTCGGGGCGCCTTGCTGGGCCGGAGAAGAGACAGCGCCGGCATCGGGGGCAAGACGGCACCGGCACAATGGACCCGTGAACGAATCCCTTCCCGTGGACGAGCCGATACCCGTGACCCGGGACGTAGATCACGGGGTCGCCAAGCTCATGCCCGACGTCGACCGGGAGCGGGCCTGGTTGTTGACCGTCGACGGGGCGCCGCAGTCCTACGTGGACCTGGACGCGCCGACGCACCTGGAGTTCGAGTACACGCGGCGGCTCGGGCACGTGCTGGACACCCTCGCGGAACCGGGGCGTCCGCTGGACGTGCTGCACCTGGGCGGCGGGGCGTTCACGTTGCCGCGGTACGTGGCGGCGACCCGGCCCGGTTCGCGGCAGGATGTGGTCGAGGCGGATCGCGGGTTGCTGGAACTGGTCACCGAGCACCTGCCGTTGCCGGACGGCGCCGGTGTCACCGTGCACGGCGCCGATGCCCGCGCCTGGCTGGAGGCGGCGCCTGACGGGTCGGCCGACGTGATCGTGGCCGATGTGTTCGGCGGTTCGCGGGTTCCGGCGCACCTCACGTCCGTGACCTACGCCCGTGAGGCCGCCCGCGTTCTGCGTGCCGACGGCGTCTACCTGGCCAACCTCGCCGATGCCGCCCCCTTCGCCTTTCTGCGTGCCCAACTCGCCACGTTCGGCGCGGTGTTCCAGGAGCTGGCGCTCATCGCGGAACCGGCCGTCCTGCGCGGTCGGCGCTTCGGCAACGCGGTGCTCGTCGCCTCGCAGCAGCCGGTCGAGACGGCGGCCCTGGTCCGGCTCGTGGCATCCGACGCGTTTCCCGCGCGGCTCGAACACGGGCTCGCGGTAAGGGAGTTCATCGGTTCGGCGCGACCCGTCGAGGACGAGGACGCCGTTCCGTCACCCGAGCCCCCCGACGGAGCGTTCGGCATCGGCTGATCCGTTCGCGGCCCGTTCCGGCTTCTCGTCGGGCGGCGATGTCGATCCGGTGCGCCGCCGCAGGTTCCGTACCTCCGGTACGCACAGCGTCGCCCCCGTGACCAGCGTGACCAGAGCCGCGCATCCCCACAGGGCAGCCGTACGCCCGAAGGCCGACTCCGTTGGGCCGGCGGCCGCCGCGGCGAGCGGCATCAGCGCGATCGAGCCGAACCAGTCGTAGGCGGAGATGCGGGAGAGCTTGCCTTCCGGGATCTCCTGGTGGAGGGCGGTCATCCAGCTCACCCCGAAGATCTCGACCGTCGTGCCCGCGATGAACATCACCGCGAACAGGACGCCGATCGGGACCGGGACGGCGAGGGCTGCGGACGGGAGGGCCAGGGGGAAGATTCCGAGCATGCCGGCCAGGAGGAGGCGGCGGGGTTTCCAGCGGGTCATCAACAGGGCGCCGGCGACCGTGCCCGCGCCGAACGCCGCCAGGGCCAGGCCCCATGGGCCCGCGCCGCCGAGGCTGTCGCGGGCGACGAGTGGGCCGTAGACCGCGTCCGCCGCGCCGACGACCGCGTTGGCGATGGAGAAGGCCACGACGATGGACCACAGCCACGGGCGGCCGATGAACTCCCGCCAGCCGTCCCGGAGATCGGCCAGCATCCCGCCGCCCGGTGCGCGGGGCGGGATGTGGCTCACGTCGAGGAAGGAGCGGAGTCCGCCGGCGACGGCGAACGCCGCCGCGTCGATCGCGAGCACCCAGCCCGGGCCCACCGCCGCGACCAGCGCGCCGCCGAGCGCCGCGCCGCCCAACGACGCGCCCTGCATCGCCATCCGGAAGACCGCGAACGCCCGGCCCGCCTGTTCGCCGCTCACCGTGGACATGAGCATGCCCTCGGCGGCCGGGCCGAAGAACGCCTGGCCGGTGCCGCCGAGCGCGGTCAGCAGCATCATCTGCCAGAGGCGGGGGTCGCCGGTGAGGACGAGTACCGCGAAGGTCGCCTGTGACACGCAGCTCAGGGCGTTCGCCGCGACCATCACGTGGTGCCGGGGCATCCGGTCCGAGATCGCGCCGCCGATCAGCAGGAACAACACCAGCGGCAGTGTGCGCGAGGCGGCCACCAGACCCACGTCACCGCTGTCGCCGCCCGACTCCAGCACGGCGAACGCCGACGCGATCAGCGCGCCGTTGCCACCGAGACCGGTCGCCACCGCGGCGGCCGTCAGCAGGGTGTAGTTGCGGCCCGCCCAGTCGGGTCGGCGCGGTCGACGGGAGGCGGGGGCGACGGTCATCGGCCGACTATCGCCGTCCACGCCACACCCCGCCAAACGGATTGCCGCCAGAATCAAGCCAAACGGTCGATGCCCAACGACCCACGGCTGTCAGCTGGTTGCGCCCGTCGGGTCCCCGTGCAGCCGTACGGTGCTCAGGATCTGCTGGATCGTCGCGTCGGGGATCTCCTCGCTGACGCCCTTCGCGCCGTAGAGCGTCCAGGACACGAAGTCGTCCGCCGAGTTCTTGAAGGCGAACGTGGTCGCCTTGCCGTCGGAGGAGCACTTGCCGGTCTTCGGCACGCCGGACGTGTACGAGGTGGCGACGCTGCCGACGACACCCGACTTCGTCGTGTACGGCTTCGCGGCGCCGATCTTCAGGTACTTCTTCGACGAGTCCTTCTGGTCCGTGTACCCGCCGAACGCGAACGCGGCCGCGTCACCGCGCGCGGTGCTCGCCGTGTCCTTCGCGCCGTCCTCGCCCTTGGTGCCGCTCGACGCCAGCGACGACGTCTCCTTCGTGCCGTCCTTGTTGTCGTCGGACTCGCACCAGTTCTGCTTGAGATAGGCGGGCGCGGAGAAGCCGATGTACGGGGAGCCGTCGCCCTTCACCTCGTCCTCGAAGAACGTGAAGGTGCCCGGCTTGCCGACCTCCCAGGTGGCGGGGACGTCGAAGGCGGTGCCGTACTTCTGGTTGACGACGACCTTCCAGCCCGCGATCGTCGGCTTCTCGGTCTCGTTGCCGCGCGGGTTGTCGTCCGAACCGGAGGAGGAGGCACTCGGGTCCGCGGACGCCGACGGCGACTGGCTCGCCTTGTCCGTGCCGCCGTCCGCCTTGTCGTCCTTGTTGCCGCCGAGGACCAGGAAACCGGTCACACCCGCCGCTACGACGACAGCCGTGGCGGCGACGATCGCGACCAGCTTCGTCCGGTTCCCGCCGCCCCCGCCCTGCGGCGGCTGAGGAAGCTGCGGTCCGCCCGCGGGACCCGGAGCGCCCCACTGAGGCTGCTGCTCATAGGGATTGGGCTGCTGGTAGCCGGGCTGCTGATACGGATTCGGCTGTTGGTACCCCGGCTGCTGGTACGGGTTGTCCTGCGGGTTCTGCTCGCCCCCGGGCGGCTGCTGTCCTGGCCACATGGGCAGTAACCCTAGTGCGGCCCCGGACACGGTTGGGTCACCGCCCCTTGTCAGGGTCGTACCAACTCCATGCCGAGTGGACGGCCGCGCGGTGTGTGCGGGCGCACACACCTGGCCAGATGTGGCTACTCGTGGGTAACATCACCGTCATGAGTGCTGACCAGATGTCGATAGGCGAATTGCTCGCCGCCACGGTGCCGATGGTTCGGACCCTGAACCTGGAGTACCTGGAGACCAGTCCGGAGCGGGCCGTGCTGGCCCTGCCGGATCAGAGCGAGTACCGCAACCATGTCGGCGGGCCGCACGCCGGTGCCATGTTCACCCTGGGCGAGTCCGCCAGCGGCGCGATCGTCCTCGCCGCCTTCGGCGACCAGCTCTCGCGGGCCGTGCCGCTTCCGGTCAACGCCGAGATCGCGTTCAAGAAGATCGCCCTCGGCCCGGTGAGGGCCACCGCGACCCTCGGCCGCCCCGCCGCCGACGTCGTCGCCGAACTCGACGCGGGCGAGCGCCCCGAGTTCCCGGTCACCGTCGCCATCCAGCGCGAGGACGGCGCCGTCACGGGCGAGATGACGGTCACCTGGACCCTCCGGCCGAACGGCTGATCAGTTCAACTCCGTTACGGGGGACCGGTCATCGCCTACGGATGACCGGGCCCCCGTGTGCGTGACGTGCGCGGGGCGGGTGGCGTTCAGGCCGCGATCCGCGCACCCCCGCTGACCTTGCCGGTCTCCCCGCTCTCCCCGCTCTCCAGTCCCGCCACGAACTCCTTGAGCCACGCGACGAATTCGGGCCCCAGATCGTCGCGGTCGCAGGCCAGCCGGACCACCGTGCGCAGGTAGTCGGCCTTGTCGCCGGTGTCGTAGCGCAGGCCCTTGAAGACGACCCCGTGGACCGTGCCTCCGGCGGCCAACTCCTGCAGGGCGTCGGTGAGTTGGATCTCGCCGCCGCGGCCGGGCGGGGTGCGCTCCAGGGTGGGGAAGATCGCGGGGTCGAGGACGTAGCGGCCGATGACGGCGTAGCGGCTCGGCGCGTCCTCGCGGGACGGCTTCTCGACGAGGCCGGTGACGCGTACGACACCCTCCTCGCCGGTCGGCTCCACGGCCGCGCAGCCGTACAAGTGGACTGATTCCGCGGGGACTTCCATGAGGGCGACGACGCTGCCGGCGTACCGCTCGCGGACCTCCAGCATCTGGCTGAGCAGGGTCTCGCGCGAGTCGATGAGGTCGTCGCCGAGGAGGACCGCGAAGGGCTGGTCGCCGACGTGGTGGCGGGCGCAGAGCACCGCGTGGCCGAGGCCGAGCGGGTCGCCCTGGCGGATGTGGTGGATGTCGGCGAGGCGCGCGGGGTCGCGTACGGCGTCCAGGCGCACGGTGTCGCCCTTGGCGGCCAGGGCCTGTTCGAGCTCGAAGGCGTGGTCGAAGTGGTCCTCGATGGCGCGCTTGTGCCGGCCGGTGACCATCAGGATGTCGTCGAGCCCGGCCGCGGCGGCCTCCTCGACGACGTACTGGATCGCGGGCTTGTCGACGACCGGGAGCATCTCCTTCGGCGTCGCCTTCGTCGCGGGCAGGAACCGCGTGCCGAGCCCGGCGGCCGGCACGACCGCCTTGCGGACCGTGGGGACGCGGGCGGGTGCGGGGGTGGCTGAAGAGTGGGGGGTGATCATGGGACCCATGGTGGCCCGCCCCGATGAGAGCGCCCCGAGAGAAACATCGGAGTTCCCTGTGTGCCTCCCTTAGTTCACGGGGGAGTTGGAGATTGTGTGGAGACGCCTGTGGATACCCGCGGTAACCAATCTGAATTCATAGCGTTTTGAACATCGGTCACCCGAACTCCTTGTTTCCTGTCTGAAGCTTGTGCGAGTGTGAGCCACCTCGTGAGGCCAGTCGTGAGAAGGCAATGGTCAGGGTCGTTTCTGACAGTTCATAGGTATGCACCAATCAAGCACCTGCTTTCCGATGGTCGGGCATTCGTGTGCCGTCCTGCGGCTTGGAAGGAAATGGTCCCGTGCAATCCCCGTACCCCCCACGCCCGCCGTTCCCGCCCCGCCCCGGATCCAGCCCGGGGGAGTCCGACCGCAATCTCGTGGCGCAACTCGGCGATAAGGCGGCGGGCACCCGTGCCGTGGCACTGCTGCTGGCACGACACTGGCAGGCGACAAGCGAATATGCCGTCATCTGCCTTGCCACCGCCGACAGTTCGGCGTCCATGGTGGCCGGCGCGGCCTTTCATCAGGTACTGGCCGGCCGCGCCACCGGCGGCGCCCTGCGTCCCCAACTCCTCGTGGCGGTAAGGGAGATGGTGAAGAAGTGGGCGGCGGAGGAGCGAATTGCCGCGGTGCTGCCGGAACTTCGTAAACCCACTGGCGCCCGAGGTCTACGCGCGGCGAGGCCCGGCACCTCCGAAAGGCGGAAGCTCGCGGAGCGCGCTTTCGGCGCGCTGTCCGGCGCCTCCCAATGCCTGCTGTGGCACACCGAGGTCGAGGCCGAACCCATATCCGTACCGGCCGGTCTGCTGGGCGTGGACGAGGTCACCGCGAGTGCCGCGCTGGATCAGGCGCGAGAGCAATTCCGGCAGGGCTGTGCACGTGCCCATAAGGAACTCGCGCCGACCGCGGAATGCCGTCACTACAACCGGCTCCTCGACGTCCCGATCCGCCGCGGCGGCAGTCTGTTGCCCGATGTGCAACGGCATCTCATGACGTGCCGCTACTGCCGTTTCGCGGCAGAGCAGTTGAGCCATTTCGACGGCGGCCTCGAAGTGCTGCTCGCCGAGACCGTCCTCGGCTGGGGCGCCCGCCGCTACCTCGACTCACGGCCCGGCCGCGAGACCCCCGAGACCTACGCCCGCGTCGCCCGCCGCCCGATGGGCCGCCACCGCCCCACGCCCGACGGCCGGTTGGCCTTCCCGCGCAGGCACCCCAAGGCCGCGCTCGTGGGCGTGGGCCTGACCTCCCTCGCCCTGCTCGCGACCGTGCTCGCCACCAAGGGCTGGACCGAAGGGGGCAACACGCCCGATCCGCACGTCACTTGGGGCGCCGCCAGCGGCAGTTCGACCCGCCCGAGCCCGGTCGGCGCGCCCTCGTCCGACGGTTCCGCCGCCTCCGCTTCGGCCGCCGGTGCCGACGGGGGAGTCGCGGGAGTCGTCCAGCAGGGCGTCCTGCGCAGCCTCGCCTCCGGCCTGTGCCTCGACATCCCGGGCGGCGAGGTGCGGTCCGGCGCCGCCGTCACCATGGCTGCCTGTTCCACCGCCGGATCACAGCAGTGGTCGTACGACCAGGACGGCCTGCTGCGCAGCCTCACCGACCCGGGACTCTGCCTCGCCACCGACACCACCGCGCGCACGGTCACGCTGGCCGGCTGCCTGGTGCACGCGGGCGAGGTGCACTACGACCTGACGGTGCGCGGCGAGTTCCTGCTCCGCTGGAGCCAGGGGCTGGCCGTCGCTCCCGCGAGCGCGAAGGCGGGGGCGCGGGTCGTGGTGACGGACCGGAACGGGTCCGCCGGGCAGCGGTGGGCGCTGGAATCCGCGGCCGACGCGCGGGTCGAGCTGGGCGGGCCGACCGGAAAGGGCGAGGCGGACGGGAAGGGGACGGGGGAAGCGCCGGGGGACGGCGCACCTGACGCGCCCGTGCCGCCCGAGGGCGCCCCCCAGGGCGACGTACCGCCGCCCCCTCTCTCGAACCTGCCGGAACAGGACCAGCAGCAGTACGCGCCCCGCGCCGCTCAGGTCGCCTGCTGCGACGAACCGGCGCCGGAGCCCGGGCCCTCGGGTGGCGACGCCGGTGCCGTGCAGCCGCTGACGGCCGTGGGGGACGCCGTGGGAAATGTCGTGGGAGGCGTCCTTGGCACGGTCACCACGCTTGTTCCGTCCCTTTAGTGAGCTGAGCTGAGCTGAGCGCCGGGGCACCCTTTCCCAGAAAGCGTGACACTTCTCGCGAAAGTGTCACGCTTTCTCGGCTGTGCAGGGTCGCCCAGGCCCACTGACGGGATGGGCCAACAGCGTCCCACCGGGTTGGCCCCGCAGCTCTGTCACCCTTCGGTACTTGTGGGCGCGCGGCCGATTCCTGTTCAGGTCATTGACACGAGTCAGTGACGGTCATAGTTTTCCCGCCGCGCCAGTGGTGTCTAACGGGTCGTCAAGTAAGTGTTCGCGCACGGTGAGTTCAGATACCGAACACAGCCCGGGACATCGAGGCGCACCCGCGGTCCACAACGTCGTGCCCGCACACCGAAGGAGTGACGGCTCATGACCGACACCGTGTCCCGGCGATCCGCCCTGCGTCTGCTGGGCGGCGCGATCGCCGTCGCCAGCGCGGCCACCACCGGACTCGTCTCCCCGTCGCACGCGTACGCGCAGGCCAGACCCGAGGCGGGGGCCGGACCCCGCGTCGAAGGACTCCTGGCCAAGCTCACCCTGGACGAGAAGATCTCCCTCCTGCACGGCGCCACCGACCCGGACTCGCTCGGCCAGGCCGGCTACATCCCCGGTGTCCCCCGCCTGAAGATCCCGCCCCTCCGGCTCACCGACGGACCGGCCGGCGTCCGCGTCACCGCACACGCCACCGCCCTCCCGGCACCCGTCCTGCTCGCCTCCGCCTTCGACCCCGAACTCGCCCGCCGCTACGGCCAGGTCGTCGGCCGGGAAGGCCGCGCCCTCGGCCAGGACGTCCTGCTCTCGCCGATGGTCAACCTCATCCGCACCCCGTACGCGGGCCGCAACTTCGAGACCCTCAGCGAGGATCCGCTGCTCGCCGGTGATCTGGTCGCCGCCGAGATCAAGGGCATCCAGGGCGAGGGACTCATCGCGACCGTCAAGCACTTCGCGATGAACAACCAGGAGAAGGACCGCGACTCCATCGACGTACGGGTCGACGAACAGACCATGCACGAGATCGAGTTGAGGGGTTTCGAAGCGGCCGTCGACGCGGGCACCGGTGCGGTGATGGGCGCGTACAACAAGGTCAACGGCACCTTCGCCTGCGAGAACAAGACCCTCCTCACCGACGTCCTGCGCGGCCAATGGGGCTTCGAGGGCTGGGTGATGACCGACTGGTTCGCCGCGCACAGCACGGTCGCCGCGATCACCGCCGGCCTCGACATGGAGATGCCGGACGGCACCTACTTCGGCGCGCCCCTCAAGTCGGCTGTACAGAACGGCAGTTTGCCCGAGCGGTACGTCGACCGCGCGGTGCGCCGGATCCTCGGCGTCATGGACCGGTTCGGGCTCCTCGACGGCAGCGTGCCGCCCCGGCCCGATCGCAACGCGAAGGCGGGCGCGGCCGTAGCCCTGGAGGTAGCCAAGGCGGGCGCCACCTTGCTCCGCAACGAGCACCGCACCCTCCCGCTGACCGGCAGCGGCGGCATCGCGGTGATCGGTCCCACCGGCACCCTGCCCTTCGTCAGCGGCGGCGGCAGCGCGCATGTCGTACCGGACCACGCGGACAGCCCGCTCGACGCGATCAGGGCGCGGGCGGGTTCGCGGAATCGGGTGACCTACGCGCTCGGCGAGGACCTGTTCGGCAAGGCCATCCCCGCGTCCGTACTCTCCCCCGCCTTCGACAGCGAGGGCCAGCGGGTGGACGCGGGCAAGACCTGGCAGTACGACGGCTCGCTCACCGTGACCGAACCCGACGAGTGGACGTTCGTCCTGCACTTCGACTCGGCACCCACGGCCCGGCCCCAAGTCCTCCTGGACGGAGCGGAGTTGTTCCCGATCGCGGCCGGGTACGGCGAGTACTTCTCCGGCGGCCTGGTCTCGGTCGACCCTGACGGCCTCTCCGTCCGCCGCAAGACCCTCACGCTCGCCCGGGGCACCCACACCCTGAAGATCACTGCCGCGGGTGGCGACGCCGGACTCCTGTTCCGGCTGCGGCGCATCACCGGCGCGACCCGCGCCCAGGACGTCACCGAGGCGGTCACCGCGGCACGCGCCGCGCGCAATGTCGTCCTGTTCGCCTACGAGGACGCCACGGAGGGCCTCGACCGCACCACCCTCGAACTCCCGGGGAACCAGGCGACGTTGATAGCAGCGGTAACAGCCGCGAACCCGCGCACCACGGTGGTCCTCAACACCTCGTCGTCCACGTCGATGCCGTGGCTGGCCCGCACCGGCGCGGTCCTCCAGATGTACTACCCGGGCCAGGAGGGCGCCGCCGCCACGACCGCCGTCCTGTTCGGTGACTGCGACCCCGGCGGCCGGCTCACCCAGTCCTTCCCGGTCGACGACGCCCACCACCCGGTCGCCGGCGACCCCCTCCGCTACCCCGGCGTGAACGGCGTCGAGGAGTACTCGGAGGGCATCCACGTCGGCTACCGCTGGTACGACGCGGAGGGCGTCCGGCCCCTCTACCCCTTCGGGCACGGACTCTCGTACACCTCCTTCTCCTACGAGGACGCGTCGGCGCGGCGGAACGGGCACGGGATCGACGTGACCTTCACGGTCCGCAACACCGGCCGCCGGGACGGCGTCGCGGTGCCACAGGTGTACGTCGGCCGCTCACCGGACCTCCAACTCGACCAGGCTGTAAGGGTGTTGGGCGGCTATCGGCGGCTCGTGCTGCGGGGCGGGGAGCGGCGGCGGGTGACCGTGCACGTCGATGCGCGTACTTTGTCGTCGTGGGACGCGAAGCGGCACGCGTGGGTGCTCGGGCGCGGGCGGCGGGCCGTGTGGGTGGGGGCCTCGGCGGGGGATCTGAGGGTGCGGACGAGTGTCGACGTGAAGTGAGCGGCGCAGGGCGCGATCCACAAGGTAAGGTAAGCCTTACTTAACTTGGTGGAATCGTTGGAGGGATGCCTCGGCATTCCCCTGGAGGCCCTTATGGCGGACAACCCAAGCGACCTGATCCTCACCCGGGTGCGGCTCGGTGCCGGTGGGCCGCTCGCCCGGGTGCGGGTGGCGGACGGCCGGATCACTCACGTCGTACCCGAGACGGACGCGGGCTCGGGCGTCGAGGTCGGCGGTGGGCGTCAACTCGATCTGAACGGGCGGGTGTTGCTGCCCGGGCTGTGGGACGCGCATGTCCATCTGGCGGAGTGGGCGAGTGCCCGGCACCGGCTCGATCTGGCCGGTACCGGGTCCGCGCGGGCCGTGGCCGACCTCGTCCGGGAGCGGGCCGGGGCGGCCGACGGCTCGGTGCTCTACGGGTACGGGTTCCGGGACGGGCTGTGGGCGGATGCCCCGCACAAGGCACTGCTGGACGCGGTGCTGCCCGACCGGCCGGTAGCCCTGGTCAGCGCCGATCTGCATGCCGCGTGGCTCAACTCCGCCTGCCTCGAGCTCGTCGGCCGGGGCGACCATCCCACCGGCCTGATCCGGGAACACGAGGCCCACGAGGTCCTGTCCGCCCTGCCCGCCGCGCCGGACGACGTGGTCGACGGGTGGATCGAGGAGGCCTGCCGGGCTGCCGCAGCGCGCGGGGTCAGCGGTGTCATCGACTTCCAGTTCGGCGACACGGTCGCGGACTGGGAACGGCGTTCGGCCCGATTCCGGCCCGCCGTACGGGTGTCGGCCGCGGTGTATCCGAGCTACCTGGACGCGGCGATCAAACGCGGGCTGCGGACCGGGGGCGCGGTCGGCGCCGACGGGAGCCTGGTTCAGGTCGGGCCGTTGAAACTCTTCACGGACGGTTCGCTCAACACCCGCACCGCCCTGTGCCGCGACCCCTATCCGGGACTAGAGGGCACGGACGGCGCCCACGGCATCGAGGAGACGGCGCCCGACGAGCTCGTACGGCTCATGCGGCGCGCCGCGGCGCACGGCATCGAACCCGCCGTGCACGCCATCGGCGACCGCGCCAACACCGTTGCCCTGGACGCCTTCGAGGCGGTGCGCTGCCGCGGCCGGATCGAGCACGCGCAGTTGCTGAGCCCCCAAGACCTGCCGCGCTTCGCCCAGTTGGGGGTCACGGCGGGCGTACAGCCCCGGCACGCGACGGACGACCGTGACGTGGCCGACCGGCACTGGGCCGGACGCACCGAACGCGCCTTCCCCTACGGCGACCTGCTCGCCGCCGGGGCCCGGCTGGAGTTCGGCTCGGACGCCCCGGTCTCGCCCTTGGACCCCTGGCTGGCCATCGCATCCGCCGTCAACCGCACCGACGACGAACGCCCCGCCTGGCACCCGGAGCAACGCCTGTCCGTAGCGGACGCGTTGGTCGCGGCGGCTCGCGGACGCCGGCTCATCAGGGTCGGTGACCCGGCCGACCTGGTGGTCGTCGACGCGGACCCGCTGGACGCCGAACCGGACACCCTGCGCGCCATGCCCGTCCACGCCACGATGACCAACGGCCGCTGGACCCATGGGCCTTACTGAGCCGGTACCGCGCTCGCCCTTCCCACGACATCCGGCGACCGGTGAGAGGCCGATGCGTATGCCGACATCCGACATGGTCCCGTACGTCATGCCCGGCTCCGCCGCGCTGCCCCCGGACCGGACGGGCTGGGCCATCGACCCGGGCCGCGCGGCGCTGGTGGTCCTGAACGTGCAGAACCATTTCCTGCACGTCCTGCGGGAGTCCTCCGCGCCGGTCGGTGAACTCCTCACCGGGGTCGGCCTGTTGACGGAGTCGGCGCGGGCAGCCGGGATCCCCGTCCTCTACACCCTCAAGACCGCCGAGCGGGAACCGGCCGGCCGGGAGACCAGCTTCGGGCATCCACGTCTGCCCGGTGGCGAGGACTCCCGTGACGTCGTGGACGCGATCCGGCCGCAGGTCGGGGACAGCGTGCTGGTGGCGAAGCGGTTCAGCGCCTTCGCCGGGACCCGACTGCGGCGCAGGCTCGCGGAGTTGGGGCGCGACCAGCCGGTCATCGTCGGGGTGTTCGCCCGCACCCAGGTGCTGCTCACGGCGGCCGACGCGTGGATGCAGGACATGGAGCCCTTCGTCGTCGCGGACGCGGTGGCCGACCGGGCGCACGACGACCACCGGATGGCCGTGGACTGGATCGCGGCGACGTGCGGAGCGGTGCGGACCGTGCGGGGTGTGGTGGACGTGTTCGGCGCGCCCGATTCCCAACGCCGTTGATTTGACGGAGGTTTGACCAACGGCGACCGCACGCACAGAGAAAACACGCAGAGAGAAAACCCCGGGCCCGGAAGGGACCGTACCCTCCGGGCCCGGGGAGTCGGGGTGGGTCAGACGGGCAGTTTCGCCGCCTGTACCGACCGGTGGATCTCCTCCGCCCGCACCGCGACCGTCGACAGCAGCGTGCTGGTCAGCCCGTGCGTGTGCTCCGTGCCGCCCTGGAGATAGAGGCCCGCGGTGACTTCGGGGACCGTCTCGACCCGGTGGTCCCGGCCCACGCGGACCTCGTCGCCGTCGTCCCGCAGGCAGAGCTTCGCCGCCTCGCCGAGCAGTGAACTCAGGTCGCGGGGGCGGTAACCGGTGGCGAGCACCAGCACATCCGCGGACAGCACCTGCTTCTCGCCGGTGGGCAGGAACTCCACGGCGACATCGAGACCGCCGTCCGACGCGGGGTCGACGGCGCGGATGCGGGAGACGTTGAGGAAGCGCAGCCGTTCCCGGCCGGCCACCTTCTCCCGGTACGCGGTGGCGTACAGCGCCTCGATCAACTCCATGTCCACCACGGAGTAGTTGGTGGAGCGGTGGTAGTCGATCAGCGACTGCTTGACCTCGGACGGCGCCGAGAAGTAGACGTCCACCGCCTCCGGGTCGAAGATGCGGTTCGCGAACGGGCTGTCGTCGGCCGGGGTGTAGCCGTATTTGGCGAACACCGAGCACACCTCGGCGTCCGGGAAGGTGCGGTGCAGATAGTCCACCGCCTCGGCGGCGCTCTGCCCGGCGCCGAGCACCACGGCCCGCTGTACGGGCCTGCCCTCGTCGGCGAGCCGGGTCGCGCGGGGGATCAACTCGCTGTTGTGCCAGATGCGTTCGGCCAGTTCCAGGCCCGGCGGCACATGCGGCTCAAGCCCCATCGCGACGCTGATGTTGCGCGCCCGGCGGGTGATCGTCGTACCGGAACCCGAAGGGTCGCGGCTGGTGACGTCGAAGTAGGCGATCTCGCCGTCGTCGCCCCGCACCGGGTCGACGGCGACGACCTCGCTGCCGTAGGAGACCAGGTGGGAGACCCGCTCGGCCGCCCACTCGAAGTACTCGTGGAACTCCACGCGCAGCGGGAACAGGGTCTTCTGGTTCAGGAAGTCGATCAGTCTGCCCTGCTCGCGCAGGAAGCAGAGGAAGCTGTAGTCGCTGGTCGGATTCCGCAGCGTGACCAGGTCTTTGAGGAACGACACCTGCATCGTGGCGTCGTCGATCAGCATGCCCCGGTGCCAGCCGAAGCGCGGCTGGCGTTCCAGGAACAGGGCGTTGAGACGGCTGTCTGCCGGAAGGCTCTTGTTGTGCTCCTCAACCGCTATGGACAGAGCGAGATTTGACGGACCGAATCCGATTCCGAGTATGTCGTGGACCACTTCGGAATCCAGTAGCGGTGACTTCACCGTGGCATCGCCTCCCTCAGGCAGCCCAATGCTAGATAAGGTAAGGCTTACCTTGCAATGAGTCGTTGAAGGGAAGGACCGTCATGCGGGTCGTCATGCTCGGCTATCAGACCTGGGGTCACCGCACGCTGCAGGCGTTGCTGGACTCCGACCACGAGGTCGTTCTCGTCGTCACCCACCCGAAAAGTGAGCACGCCTACGAGAAGATCTGGGACGACAGCGTCGCCGAACTCGCCGAGAAGAACGACGTCCCCGTCCTGCTGCGCAACCGCCCCGACGACGCCGAACTCCTCGACGCCGTACGGGAAGCACGGCCGGACATCATCGTCGCCAACAACTGGCGGACCTGGCTGCCGCCGGAGCTGTTCGACCTCCCGCCGCACGGCACCCTCAACGTCCACGACTCGCTGCTGCCGTCGTACGCGGGCTTCTCGCCGATCATCTGGGCGCTCCTGAACGACGAGCCGCGCGTCGGCGTCACCGCGCACCGCATGAACGGCGAACTCGACGCCGGGGACGTCCTGATCCAGCGCTCGGTACCGGTCGGACCCGCCGACACGGCGACCGACCTGTTCCACCGCACCGTCGACCTCATCGCGCCCATCGTCCGCGAGTCCCTCGACCTGATCGCCTCCGGCCGCGACGCCGGCCAGTGGGTGCCGCAGGACCGCAGCCGCGCCAGCTTCTTCCACAAGCGCTCGGCCGAGGACAGCCGTATCGACTGGAGTTGGCCCGCGGAACGCCTGGAGCGCCTCGTACGGGCCCAGTCGGACCCGTACCCGAACGCCTACGCCTTCCACCGCGGCCAGCGGCTCAGGATCGTCTCCGCGGCCGTCTCGGAGGGGCGCTACGGCGGCACCCCGGGCCGGATCTTCATCCGCGAGGGCGACGGGGTGGTCATAGTGGCCGGCCCGGAGGCCCATACCGGGCGCGGCCGGGGGCTGTTGGTGCGCCGGGTGCGCACGGACGACGGCACGGAGTACGCGGCCGGCGACTACTTCCGCACGATGGGCGGGTACTTGACGTCCCGGCCCTGAGCGGGCGGCCCCACGTCGGGCGGCGGGCTGTGGCGGCGGGGCAGGGGTAGGTGTTTGGAAAAGTGTGACACTTCTCGCGAAAGTGTCACACTTTTTCGGAGACACCTGGCTGCCCGGCCGGAGAGACGCCGTCATGGTGGTGCCGTCCCAGCGGTATCACCAACGGCGTGCCGCTCACCGGGTCGGGCGTGATCCGGCAGCGCAGGTCGAAGACGTCCTCGACGGTCGCCTCGGTGACGACATCGGCGGGCGCGCCCTCGGCGACGATGCGGCCGGCCTTCATCGCGATGACGTGATCGGCGTACCGGCAGGCCTGGTTGAGGTCGTGCAGCACCATCACGACGGTGCGGCCCTCGCGCCGGTTGAGGTCCGTGATCAGGTCGAGTACGTCGATCTGGTGGGCGAGGTCGAGATAGGTCGTCGGCTCGTCGAGGAGCAGGACCGGGGTGCCCTGGGCGACGGCCATGGCGATCCACGCGCGCTGCCGCTGGCCACCGGAGAGTTCGTCGACCGGGCGCTCGGCGAGGTCGGTCAGGTTGGTCGCCTCCAGGGCCGCGTTCACGGCCTCCTCGTCGGCCGCCGACCACTGCCGCCACCAGGTCTGGTGCGGGGACCGGCCCCGGCCGACGAGGTCGAGGACCGTCAGCCCCTCCGGCGCGACCGGCGTCTGCGGCAAGATGCCCAGTTTGCGGGCGAGTTCACGGGTCGGCACGGACCGCAGCGCCACGCCGTCCAGCTCCACCACGCCCTCGCGCGGGGCCAGGAGCCGGGCCAGCGCCCGCAACAGGGTCGATTTCCCACAGGCGTTGGCGCCGACGATCGCCGTGATCCGGCCGGTCGGTACCGTGAGGTTCAGGTTCTCGACCACGACCCTGCCGTCGTAGGCGAGATGAAGATCACGCGCCCGCAACTCCGGCCCGGCGGCCGGGGATTCGGACGTCCGCGGGGCACGCGGGTCAGTGGTCGACATGCGATCAGCCTCCAGAGCCCGCGCGGTTGGCGCGGATGAGCAGCCACAGCAGGACCGGCGCGCCGAGGGCGCCGGTGACGATCCCGACCGGCAGTTCCGTCCCCGGAACCGCCTCGCGGGCGAGGAGATCGGAGCCGAGGACGACGAGCGCGCCGGTGAGACCGGAGACGAGCGGGGGCGGCGACGAGGTGCCCGCCAGCCGCTGGGCGATCTGCGGACAGGCCAGCGCGACGAACGCCACCGGACCGGCCGCCGCCGTACCGAACGCGACCAGGCCCACACCGGCCAACAGCAGGGCCAGCCGGACGGGTTGGACGGGGGTGCCGAGTCCGGCGGCCACGTCGTCGCCGAGCATCAGCGTGCGCATCCAGCGGCCCATGCCCAGGGTGATCGGCAGGAGTACGGCCAGGGCGATGGCCAGCGAGTCCACCTGGTTCCAGGTCCGGCCGTTGAGGTTGCCGACCAGCCAGCCGAGCGCCGCCTCCGCCTCGAAGCGATTGCCGCGCGCCACAAGGAAGTTGGTGGCACTGGAGCAGATCCAGGACACCCCGATGCCGACGAGGATGATGCGGTAGCCGGTGGCCCCGCCCTTCCACGCCAGCACGTACACGAGCAGCGCGGTGGCCAGTGCGCCGAGCAACCCCAGCGTGGACAGCCCGAGTCCGCCGGTCCAGCCCAGAACCACCGCCGCCACCACGGCGGTTCCGGCACCCTCGGTGAGCCCGATCATGTCGGGGCTGGCCAGCGGATTGCGGGTCATCGTCTGGAACACCGCCCCGGAGACCCCGAACGCGACGCCGACCAGCAGCCCGACCAGGGCACGAGGCAGCCGTAGATCCTGGACGACGATGACCGTGCCCGCGTCGCCCGAGCCCCACAGGGCCCGGATGACGTCGGTGAAGGCGACGGGATATTCGCCGATGGTCAGGCCCCAGCAGAACAAGAGAAACGCGCCGAGCGTGACCCCAACTCCCGTGAGGAGCAGGCGTGGACGCAGTACGCCGGACACCGGGGGCACGGTCAGCCGGAACGGCCGGTCGGCGAGGGCGGCGCGCGGGGGAGCGACTACGGGTGTGGGCACGCTCATACCTCCGCGAGCTTCCGGCGGCGGACCAGGACGATGAAGAACGGGCCGCCGAGGAAGGCGACGAGGACACCGGCCTGGATCTCGGTCGGGCGGTCCACCATCCGGCCGAGGATGTCGGCGGACAGCAGCAGGAGGGGTGCGAGCGCGGCCGAAAGGGGCAGCAGCCAGCGGTAGTCGGGGCCGATCCCGGCGTACTGCGCGAGCACTCGCGCGATGTGCGGGACGACCAGACCGAGGAAGACCACCGGACCGATGACGGCGACGGACGCGCCGGTCAACAGCACGACGGCGGTGACCCCTTGGAGCCGTACCAGACCCAACCGCCGTCCCAGGGAGGCGGCCACGTCGTCGCCGAGGGCCATGCTGTTGAGGGCGGGCGCGCAGGCCAGGGCCAGGACCGCGCCCACGACGAGGAAGGGCAGGATGCGCACCAGCTCGCCGGAGTCCTGGTCGGCGAGGGTGCCGGCCGACCAGAAGCGGTAGCGGTCCAGGGCGTCCTGGTCGGTGAGGACGACGGCGCTGGTGAACGACTGGAGCAGCGAGGTGATGGCGACCCCGGCGAGCGCCAACTTGACCGGTGTGGCCCCGGATCGGCCCATCCGGCCGAGGAAGAACACCACGACGCTCGCGACGAGCGCCCCGCCGAACGCGAACCACACATAGCCGTAGAGCGATGCGACTCCGAACACGCCGACCGCCATGACGATCGCGAAGGACGCTCCCGCGCTCACCCCGAGAATTCCCGGGTCCGCGAGGGGATTTCGGGTCAGGGCCTGCATCAGCGCGCCGGACAGGCCGAGCGCGGCACCCGTCGTCAGGCCGAGCAGGGTGCGGGGCACGCGCACCGACCAGATGACGTTGTCGACGAGGCGGCTGGGCGGATGGCCCAGGACCGAGCGCACGACCTGGTCGAGCGGCACGCTGAGCGCGCCGAGGGCGACCGACAGCAGGGACAGCAGGACGAGGAGGGCGACGATCACCGTCACCAGCACCGTGGTGCGAAGCCTTCTGCCTGAAGCCACGTGCCGGTCTCCATGTCGTCTTCCGGGTCATCTTCGGTGCTCTGGAGCCCTGTTGGCGGACCACCGGGCAGCCCGGCCAGCAGCTTAGGTGAGCATAACCTCAGCGGCTGTGACGTGGACCTGTGGTTCCGGGGTGGGTCTATCAAGTAAGGCAATGCTTACCTTACTATGCGAGCGGTCGCGGCTCCGCTGAGCCGTTCCACACGCATTGGGAGGCACGGGCAGCTGTGGCGGGCAACACGCTTTCTTCCGCACGGTCAACGGAGACGAACGACTTCTGGCGACGGCGGTTCGCGTCACCGGTACCTGAGACGTCCCTGCCGCTGGACTTTCCCCGTCCGCCGCGCCAGGACGGCACGGCGCCCCGCGCGCGACGCGCGACCCCCCTCGCCGTGACGGCCGACGAGGCCACCCAACTCACCGCCTTCGTCGCCCTGTTGCACCGCTACGGCGGCACCACGGCCACCGAGACGGCGGTAGCCCACGAGGGCCTCCCGCTCCGCGTCACGATCGACGGCGACACCCCGTTCGCCCAACTCCGCGACCAGATCGCGGCCGTTCGCGAGGAGGCCGCGGCCCACCACCTCCCGACCGCCGATCTGCTACGGCTCCTCGCCCCCGAACCCTTCCGTGGCGGCGGCCTGTTGTGCGCCACGGGCTTCGGTCCCGCACCCTGGGACGAGACCGGCCCCTTGGACCTGGCGCTCACCGTGGCCGACGGCGAGGTGTCGGCGGACTACCGCACCGACCTCTTCTCGCCCGCCACGGTCGACCTGATCCTCGGCCACTACGGCACCCTCCTCACCGACGCCGTCGCCCGCCCGGACACCCCGGTCGCCGACCTCGAACTCCTCGGCGAGGACGAACGGCACCGCATCCTGCACGGCTGGAACGACACCGAGCACGACGTCCCCGCGCTCACCTGGCCCCGCATGTTCGCCGACCAGGTCGCCGCCCGCCCCGACGAGATCGCCCTCATCCACGAGGACGTCCGCCTCACCTACGCCGAACTCGACGCCCGGGCAGCCAAGTTGGCGCACGCCCTGGTGGCCCGGGGCGCCGGACCCGAGCAGGTCGTCGCGCTCGCCGTACCGCGCTCGGCCGACATGATCGTCGCCGAGGTCGCCGTCCTGAAGTCGGGCGCCGCCTATCTCCCGGTCGACACCGACTACCCGGCCGACCGCATCGCGTACATGCTCGACGACGCCCGCCCGGTCTGCCTCGTCACCACCGCCGAGATCGCCCCCGACCTCCCGCCGGACCTCGACCCGCTGGTGCTCGACGTCCCGGAGACGGTCGCCGAGCTGGCCGCGTACCCGGCCCAAGGCCCGTCCACCGCCGACGAGTTGACGACCGCGCACGCGGCCTACGTGATCTACACCTCCGGTTCCACCGGCCGCCCCAAGGGCACGGTCCTCTCCCACGGGGGCGTCGCGAAACTCGTCGCCACCCAGCGGGAACGCTTCGGCATCGGCCCGCACAGCCGGGTCCTGCAGTTCGCCTCGCCCAGCTTCGACGTCGCGTTCTGGGACCTGTGCCTCGGCCTCCTCTCCGGCGGCCGTCTGGTCGTCGTCCCCGCCGACCGCCGCGTCCCCGGCGCCCCGCTCGCGGACTACGCGAACGAGCACGGCATCACCTTCATGATCCTGCCGCCCGCGCTCCTCGCCGCCATGCCCGAGGACGTCCAACTCCCGCCCCAGGCAACCCTCCTGGCGGGCACGGAACGCGTCTCGCCCGAGCTGGTCGGCCGCTACGCGCGCGGCCGGATGATGTTCAACGCCTACGGCCCGACCGAGGCCACCACCAACTCCACCCTCGGCCTGTGCGACCCGGACACCCCGCCCGGCACCATCGTGCCCATCGGCATCCCCGACCCAGGCACCCGCGCCTACGTCCTCGACGACCGCCTGCGCCCGGTCCCCGCCGGTGTCACGGGAGAGCTCTACCTCGGCGGCGCAGGCCTGGCCCGCGGCTACCTCGGCCGCCCCGCCCTCACCGCCGAACGCTTCGTCGCCGCCCCCACCGACATGACCGCCGCACCCGGCGAACGCCTTTACCGCACAGGTGACTTGGTCCGCTGGAAGACGGACGGCCGACTGGAGTTCCACGGCCGCGTCGACACCCAGGTCAAGATCCGCGGCTTCCGCATCGAACCCGGCGAGATCGAATCCGTCCTGCGCTCCCACCCGTCCGTCGACCAGGCCGCCGTCGTCGTCCGCGAGGACCGCCCCGGCGAACGCCGCCTCGCCGCCTACGTAGTGCCCTCGCTGGACGCCGAGCCGAGCCCCGACGAGGGGGTGGCCGAGTGGAAGGACCTGCACGAACTCCTTTACTCCGCCGCCGGATCGGACGGCTTCGAGGAGAACTTCGCGGGCTGGAACAGCATGTACGACGGCCTGCCCATCCCCCTCGCCGACATGCGCGAGTGGCGCGAGGCCACCCTCGACCGCATCCGCGCGCTACGACCCCGGCGCATCCTGGAAATCGGCGTCGGCAGCGGCCTGTTGCTGTCCCGGCTCGCCCCGGACTGCGCCGAGTACTGGGGCACCGACCTCTCCGAGGAAGCCGTACGCGCCCTGGACGCCCAGGTGTCCGTTGTCCCCGAACTCGCCGACCGCGTCACCCTGTTGGCGCGCCCCGCGCACGACCTCACCGGTCTGCCCGAGGGCCACTTCGACACGGTCGTCGTGAACTCCGTCATCCAGTACTTCCCCGGTGGGGACTACCTGACGGGCGTACTCCAGAACGCGGCCGCCCTTCTCGCCCCCGGCGGCGCGGTGTTCGTCGGCGATGTACGCAACCTGCGACTGCTCCGCACCCTGAGCGCGGCCGTCGAGAGCGGACGGGCACGGGACGAGGCGGACGACGACAAGGAAGCCCTGCGCGCCGCCGTGGACCGCGCGGTCGCCTGGGAGGGCGAACTCCTCGTCGACCCCGACTACTTCACGAGCCTCGACGGACTCAGCGCCGACATCCGCGTCAAGCGCGGCACGCACCACAACGAACTGACCCGGTACCGCTACGACGTTGTGCTCAGGCCGCAGGCGGATACGGCCGAGGAGACACCCGAGTCGCCCTGGCCCGCGCTCGGGTCGGTCCAGGCGCTGGACGAGCTGCTCGCGGGACGCCCGGACCGGTCGAGGATCACCGGTATCCCCAACTCCCGTCTGGCCGACGACCTCGCCGCGCTCGGCACCCTCGACGACAGCAGCAGGCCGGCCGCCGGATCGTACGGTGTGGATCCCGAGGCCCTGTACGAGATCGCCGCGCGGCACGGTTACGAGGTGGCGCTGACCTGGAACGGGGGTGCGGAGGACGGCAGTTTGGACGCCGTGTTCGCACCCGAGGCGGACGGGCAGGCGCTGGTCCGGTACCGCCCGGGCGGCGGCCACCCGCTCACCAACCACCCCGCGCCCTTCCGCAACGTCAACGCCCTGATGTCGACCCTGCGGACACACGCCACCGAGTATCTGCCCGACTACATGGTCCCGGCCGCGTTCGTCCCGCTGGACCGGCTGCCCGTCACCCCGAGCGGCAAGCTGGACGTCGCCGCGCTGCCCGTCCCGGACCTCACCCGCCTGCTGAGCGCGGGCCGCGCGCCCGAGACGGCCCGCGAGCAACTGCTGTGCGACCTGTACGCACGGGCCCTCAAGGTGCCCTCGGTCGGCGTCGACGACGACTTCTTCGCGCTCGGCGGCGACAGCATCGTGGCCGTCCAACTCCTCATCCTGGCCCGCCGCGCAGGCCTGGAACTCACCCCGCGCGACGTCTTCCGCCACCGTACGGTCGCCGAACTCGCCACGGTCGCCCGCACGGGTACGACCGACGATGACGACACCACCCCCTGGCAGACCTTGAGCGAGGTGCAACTCGCCTTCGTGCAGGGCGAGTTCCCCGTCGCCGTCGAGGAGGTGCTGCCCCTCGGCCCGCTCCAGGAAGGCTTCTTCTTCCACGCGCTCGTCGACGGCGCCGAACTAGACGCGTATGTCGTCCAACAGGTCATCGAGCTGTCCGGACCGGTCGACGGCACCCTGCTCCGCGAGGCCGCCCAACGACTCATCGACCGGCACGCCCCGCTGCGCGCCTGCTTCCGCCAGACACCCGACGGCCGCCCGGTCCAGCTCATCGCCACCGGTCTCGAACTGCCGTGGCGCGAGGTCGACTTGGCCACGCAGGACGACACCGCGGTCCGCCGCGCCCTCGCCGAGGCCGTCGCCGCCGACGAACGCGCCCAGCGCTTCGACCTCGCCCGCCCGCCGCTGATCCGCTGCGCGCTCATCCGCTTCGGCGAGGACCGCAGCCGCCTAGTCCTGACGTTCCATCACATCGTCGCGGACGGCTGGTCCTTGCCGGTCCTCCACCGCGAACTCCTCGCCCTCTACGGCGAGAACCCGACCCCGCTCCCCGAAGTCGCCCCGTACCGCGGCTACCTCCGCCGCATCGCCGGCGCCGATCGCGAGGCGGCCCGAGCCGCTTGGAGCACCGCGCTCGCCGGGGTCGACGAGCCGACCCGGCTGGTGGAGACCCCGGCGCCCGCCGGACCCGTCGAACCCGCCCAGATCCGCGTGGAGTTGAGCGAGCGGGTCACCTCACGGCTCGCCGCCCGTGCCCGCGAACGCGGAGTCACCCTCGGCACGCTCGTCCAGGGCGCCTGGGGTCTGCTCGTCGGCCGTATGACGGGCCGCGAGGACGTGCTGTTCGGCACCACGGTCGCCGGACGTGACGCCGCTGTCGACGGCATCGAGTCGATGATCGGCCTGTTCATCAACACCCTGCCCACGCGCCTGCGTTGGGCTCCGGGCGACACCCTGGGCACGCTCCTCGACCGGCTCCAGGACGAGCAGAGCGCACTCCTCGATCACCAGCACCTCGGCCTCGCCGACATCCAGCGCGCCACCGGGCACGCGGGCGACGGTGAACTCTTCGACACCCTCGTGGTGTTCGAGAACTACCCCGGCGGCGAGGGCGCCCCGGGCATCACCGACCCCACCGGCACGATCGCCGTCGCCGGACACGCCTTCCACGACGCCGTGCACTACCCGCTGGCCCTCATCGTCAAGCCCGGCCGCCGCCTCGACCTGCGCCTCAAGCACCACGCCCGACGCCTCGACGCCGACGCCGTGCAGTCCCTCGCCGACCGGCTCACCCTCATCCTGCACGCGCTGGCGGACGACCCCGGAGTCCGCGTCGCGGACCTCGACCTGCTGACTCCGGAGGAGCTGGCGGACGCGCATCCGGCGGGGGAGACCCGGCCGGTTCCGGCGACCACGCTCGCCGCCGCGTTCGCCGCGCAGGTCGCGCGTACTCCGGACGCGACGGCTGTCGTCTTCGACGGTACGACCACGCTCACCTACGCCGAACTGGACGCGCGAGCCACGGAGTTGGCCGCGAGGCTGCGGGCCAAGGGCGAAGGCCGGGAGCGGTTCGTCGCCGTCGCCGTACCCCGCTCGGCGGAGCTGATGGTGGCGCTGCTGGGTGTCCTGAAGTCAGGCGCGGCGTATCTGCCCCTCGACCTGGACTACCCGGCCGAACGGCTTGCGTACATGCTGGCCGACTCGGGGGCGACGACGGTCGTCACGACGGAACGGGACGCGCACCGGCTGCCGTCGGTCGACGGCCTGGACGTTGTGCAGGTGAAGGGAGAAGGCACACCGACCGCCGAACTTCCGGACCCCGCCCGCCCCGACGACCCCGCCTACCTCATCTACACCTCCGGCTCCACCGGCCGCCCCAAGGGTGTAGTCGTCACCCACCGCGCCATCGGCAACCGCCTGGCCTGGATGCAGGACGAGTACGAACTCACCCCCGAAGACAGGGTGTTGCAGAAGACCCCGTCCAGCTTCGACGTGAGCGTCTGGGAGTTCTTCTGGGCCCTGCGCGAGGGCGCCGCCGTAGTCCTCGCCGCCCCCGATGGACACCGCGACCCCGCCTACCTGTCCCGCCTGATCCGGTCCGAGGGCATCACGACGATGCACTTCGTGCCGTCGATGCTGGAGGCGTTCCTCGCCTCCGACGAGGTCACCGCCGACCCGGCGTGGGCGGGCAGCCTGCGCCGCGTCTTCAGCAGCGGCGAGGCCCTGTCCGGATCCGCCGCCCACCGCTGGCACGAACTGACCGGCGTTCCGCTGCACAACCTCTACGGCCCCACCGAGGCTGCCGTAGACGTGACTTACCACGCCTACGACGGCGCGCCCGACACCACCGTGCCCATCGGCCGCCCCGTGCGGAACACCGGCCTGCGCGTCCTCGACTCCTGCCTGCGCCCGGTCCCCGACGGCGTGCCCGGCGAGCTGTACCTGACCGGCGTCCAGCTGGCCCGCGGCTACCACCGGCGCCCCGCGCTCACCGCCGACCGCTTCGTCGCCGACCCGTACGCCACCGAACCCGGCGCCCGCATGTACCGCACCGGCGACCTGGTACGCCGCCGCCCCGACGGCACGATCGACTACCTCGGCCGCACCGACCGCCAGGTCAAACTCCGCGGCAACCGCGTCGAACTCGGCGAGATCGAGGCCGAGTTGACCCGACTCCCCACCGTGGCCCGGGGCGCCGTCGTCATCCGCGACCAGCGTCTCGTCGCCTACGCGGTGCCGGCATCCGGAGCCACGCTCGACCCGGCCGCCCTGCGCGCCGCCCTCGCGGACGCGCTGCCCGCACCCCTGGTCCCGGAGGCGTACGTCGTCCTCGCGGACCTCCCCCTGACCCCGAGCGGCAAGCTGGACCAGGCCGCGCTGCCCGCCCCCGAGGCCGAGCGCGCCGAACGCCGGGAGCCCGCAGGGCCGTTGGAGCAACAGCTCACCGACATCTTCGCGGCCGTCCTCGGCATCGAGGACGCCGGACCGGACGACGACTTCTTCCGGCTCGGCGGCGACAGCATCAGCTCCATCGGGGTCGCCAGCCGGGCCCGCGCGGCCGGCCTGGACCTGAGCCCGCGCGACGTGTTCACCCACCGCACCCCGGCCGCCCTCGCGACGGCTGCCGGCATCGCAACGGCCGCTCCGAGCATCCGAGTTGAGGCCTTCGCCCTCACGGAAGCCGAGCACGCCCGCGTCCGTGCCGTCGCCGCCCCGGCGGAGGTCGCCGACGTCTGGCCGCTGGCCCCCCTCCAGGAGGGCCTGTTCTTCCACTCGGCGTACGACGAGGGCGCGTTGGACGTCTACACCGTCCACGAGACCTTCGACTTCGCGACCCGCCTCGACACCACCCGGCTGCGCGCCGCCGTCCGCACCCTCCTCGACCGCAACCCCGGCCTGCGCGCGGGCTTCACCAGCGACGGCCTCGACCAGCCGGTGCAGTTCATCGTCGAGGACCCGGAGATCCCCCTCGAAGAGGTCGACCTCTCCCTCCTCCCCGCCGCCGAACAGGACGTACTCCTCAGGGAGTTGACGGACGCCGAACGCAACCGCCGCTTCGACCTCTCCGCACCCCCGCTCTTCCGCCTCCTCCTGCTCCGCCTCGGCGCGGAACGCGGCGACCGCCTCGTCATCGGCCGCCACCTGATCCTCTGGGACGGCTGGTCGGCCTGGCTCTTCCTCGACGAGCTGTTCGCGCTCTACGAGACGGGCGGCGACGCCAACGCCCTTCCCGCCCCCGGCAGTTACCGCGACTACCTCACCTGGCTCGAGGAGCAGGACGACTCGGTCGCCGCGGCAGCCTGGCGCACCGCGCTCGCCGGTCTCGACGAGCCGACGCTGCTCGCGCCCACCGCCACCGACGGCCTCGAACCGGTCATCCCCGACCAACTCGACGTACGCCTGTCCGCCGAACTCGGCGACCGGCTCCGTGAGTTGGCCCCGGCCCACGGCCTGACCCTCAACACGATCCTCAACGCGGCCTGGGGACTCACCCTCGCCTCCGCGACCGGCCGCGCCGACGTCGTGTTCGGTACGACGGTCGCCGGCCGTCCCAGCGAGGTCCCGGACGTCGGCAACATCATCGGCCTGTTCCTCAACACGGTCCCGACCCGCATCGCCCTCGACCCCGCCGAGCCGGTCCTCGACCTGCTCCGCCGCATCCAGGGCGAACGCCTCGATCTCATGCCCTACGAGCACTTGAGCCTCGGCGTGCTCCAGGCGGAGACCGGCCACCGCAAGCTCTTCGACACGCTGTTCGTGCTGCGGAACAACGACACCGAGGAACGGTTGGCGGACCTGAGGACCCGGCACGGCGCCACGGCCGTCGCCAACGTCGACGCCACGCACTACCCGGCCAACCTGGTCATCACCCCGGGCCGCGAGATCGCCGTCACCCTCACCCACCGCCCCGACCTCGTCCCAACCGACCGCGCCCAAGCCCTCCTTGACCGCTTCGCCCTGCTCGTCGACCGCCTCACCGCCGACCTCACGGCCCCGGTCGGCTCCCTCGACCCGCTCCTGCCCGCCGAACACGCGGCGCTACGACGGGAGTCGGCGGCCAGCCGTGTCCCCGACCCCGAGGACACCATCGCCGACCTGCTGGCCGCGCAGGCGGAACGCACCCCGGACGAGCGGGCCCTCGTCTTCGGCGAGCGCAGCATGACGTACGCCGAACTCGACGCCGCCGTAAACCGGTTGGCCCGGCTGCTGATCGACCGGGGCGCGGGCCCCGAGCAGGTCGTCGCCCTCGCCCTGCCGCGCTCCCTCGACATGGTGGTCGCGCTCTTCGCGGTCCTGCGCACCGGATCGGCCTACCTGCCACTGGAGTTGGACCACCCGGCCGACCGCCTCTCCCTGATGCTGGCCGACGCCCGCCCGCTGCTCCTGCTCAGCACCTCGGCCGTATCGGCCACGCTGGACGGCGAGATGACCCGGGTCCTGCTCGACACTCCTGAGATTAAGGGGGAGTTGACGGCCCAGTCGGACGCTCCGGTACGCCTCCGCTTCAGCCTCGAACACCCTGCCTACGTCATCTACACCTCCGGTTCCACCGGCCGCCCCAAGGGCGTCGTCACCCCCTACCGGGGTCTGACGAACATGCAGTTGAACCACCAGAAGGAGATCTTCGAACCCGCCATCGCCTCCGCCGGCGGGCGGCGCCTGCGCATCGCGCACACCGTGTCCTTCGCCTTCGACATGTCGTGGGAGGAGCTGCTGTGGCTCGTCGAGGGCCACGAAGTGCACGTCTGCGACGAGGAGTTGAGGCGTGACGCCGAGGCGCTGGTCGCGTACTGCGAACGCCACCGCGTCGACGTTGTCAACGTCACCCCCACCTACGCCCGACTCCTCATCGAGCAGGGCCTGTTGGAGGGCCACGTCCCGCCGCTGGTGCTGCTCGGCGGCGAGGCCGTACCCGAGACGGTGTGGACGGCACTCCGCGACACCGAGGGGACCTACGGCTACAACCTGTACGGGCCGACCGAGTACACCATCAACACCCTCGGCGGCGGCACTCTCGACAGCGACACCCCCACCGTCGGCAAGCCCATCCGCGGTACCCGCGCCCACATCCTCGACGCCTGGCTGCGCCCGGTGCCCGACGGTGTCCCCGGCGAGCTGTACATCGCCGGAATCGGCCTGGCCCGCGGCTACTTGGACCGTCCCGCGCTGACCGCCGAACGCTTCGTCGCCGACCCGTTCGGCGAACCCGGCGAGCGCATGTACCGCACCGGCGACCTGGTCCGCCGCAACCCCGACGGCAACCTCGACTTCCTCGGCCGCACCGACGACCAGGTCAAGATCCGCGGCTACCGCATCGAACCCGGCGAGATCGAAACCGCCCTCAGCCGCCACCCGTTGGTCGCCCAGGCAGCCGTCGTCGTCCGCGACGAACGCCTCGTCGGCTACGTCGTCCCCTCCGGCGCCGACTCCGCCGAACGCACCGCCGCCGAGGCCGCGCAGGTGGGGGAGTGGCAGGAGATCTACTCCGACGAGTACGAGGAGATCGGCACCGCCGTCTTCACCGAGCAGTACGACGGCTGGGACAGCTCCTACGACGGACAGCCCATCCCCTTCGAGGAGATGCACGAGTGGCGCGAGGCCACCCTCGCCCGCATCGGCGCCCTCAAGCCCCGCCGCATCCTCGAAATCGGCGTCGGATCAGGCCTGTTGCTGTCCCGGCTCGCCCCCGACGCGGAGGCGTACTGGGCAACTGACTTCGCCGCGCCCGTCATCCGCAAGATCGGTGAGGAGGTACGGCGCGACCCGGCCCTCGCCTCCAAGGTCGAACTGCGCTGCCGCCCGGCCGAGGACCTGAGCGGTCTGCCGTTCGCCTACTTCGACACGATCGTCATCAACTCCGTCATCCAGTATTTCCCGAGCATCGACCACCTGACCGCCGTCCTGCACGGCGCCATGGAGCTACTCGCGCCCGGTGGCGCCCTGTTCGTCGGCGACGTCCGCAACCTGCGCCTCGCCGGCACCTTCCACACCGAGATCCAGCGTACCCGGGGCACCGCCGAGGCGGACCTGGAGCGCGCGGTGGAACGCGGCCTGCGCCTGGAGAAGGAACTCCTCGTAGACCCCGACTACTTCACCACCCTCGGCTACGGCGTCGACCTGCGCACCAAGCGCGCCCAGCACCACAACGAACTGTCCCGCCACCGCTACGACGTCGTCCTCTACGCCGACGAGCCGGACGTCCGCCTGGACAACGCCCCGTCCGTCGACTGGGCCACCGGCAACACCATCGGCGAACTCCTGCGCGGCGACTGGTCGTCGGCCGAGGCGATCGGCCAACTCCTCGCCGGCAACTGGTCCGCGACCGGCGCCACCGCCGAACGCCCTCGCGGCGAACGCCCCGAGGCCCTCCGCTTCACCGGCATCCCCGACGGCCGTACGTCCGAGACGGGCGTCGACCCCGAGCACCTGCACGAACTCGGTACGGCGGCCGGATACCGGGTGCTGACGACCTGGTCGGGGGAGACAGGGACCTATGACGCCGTCTTCCTGAAGTCGGACGAACTACGCCTGACCGGCGGCCTGTTCCGCCCCGGCGGCGGCACCCACCCCTACGCCAACGACCCCACCGCCGCCCGCGAGGCGAGCGCGCTGGTGCGGCGGCTGCGCGATGACCTGGGCCGTGAACTGCCCGACTACATGGTCCCGTCCGCCTTCGTCACCGTCGACGGCCTGCCCATGAACGCCAACGGCAAGCTCGACGTCCGCGCCCTGCCCGACGCCGAACCCGCCGTCGCCCTCGGCGGCGGACGCGGCCCGCGCACCCCGCAGGAAGAGGTGCTCTGCCGCCTGTTCGCCGAGGTGTTGGGCCTGCCCGAAGTCGGGGCGGAGGACAACTTCTTTGACCTGGGCGGTCATTCACTCCTCGCCACCCGACTGGTCAGCCGCGCCCGCACTGAACTGGGCGCCGAACTCGCCATCCGCGACCTCTTCGAGGCTCCCACCCCCGCCCTGCTCGCGGGCCGCGCCGACCAGGCGAGCCCGGCCCGCCCGGCGGTCACCCCGGTCGCCGAACGGCCCGACCGCATCCCACTGTCGGCCGCCCAGCGACGGCTGTTGCTGGTCGAGGAGATCACCGGCAGCGGCGTCGCCTACAACTTCCCGCTGGTCATCCGGCTGCGCGGCACCGTCGACACCGATGCGCTGACTGCCGCCCTGCGCGATGTGGCCGGCCGCCACGAGGCACTGCGGACGGTCTTCCCGACGCATGAGGGCGAGCCGTACCAGAGGATCGTCCCGGCTGAAGAAGTGACCGTGGCCTGCACGGTCCTCGACTGCGCCGAGGACGAGCTGCCCGCGCTGATCGAGTCCGCCCAGCGCCGCCCCTTCGACCTGACCACCGAACTCCCGTTGCGCTGCGAGGTGTTCAGGCTCGGCCCGGACGAGCATGTCGTCGCCGTCGTCCTGCACCACATCACCACCGACGAGTGGTCCGACCGCCCCTTCCTCGCCGACCTCGACACCGCCTACGCGGCCCGCCGCGAGGGACACGCACCCGAGTGGGCACCGCTGCCGGTGCAGTATGCCGACTACACCCTCTGGCAGGACGACCTCCTCGCCCGCACCGGCGAGGCCCAACTCGCCCACTGGGAAGACGCGTTGCGGGGCGTGCCCGACGAACTCGCCCTGCCCGCCGACCGACCGCGCCCCGCCGAGCCGACCGGCCACGGCGGCAAGGTCCGCCTGGAACTCCCCACCGCCACCGGCCACGCCCTGCGCGACCTCTCCGCCGCCACCGGCACCAGCATGTTCATGCTGTTCCAGGCCGCCACGGCCGCTCTGTTGAACCGGCTCGGTGCGGGCGACGACATCCCGCTCGGCGCCCCCATCGCGGGCCGCACCGACGAGGCCCTCGCCGACCTGGTGGGCTTCTTCGTCAATACGCTCGTGCTGCGGACGGACGTGTCCGGCGACGAGCTGACCTTCCGCGAACTCCTGGGCCGGGTAAGGGAGTCGTCCCTCGCCGCCTTCGAGTACCAGGACCTGCCCTTCGACCGGGTCGTCGAGGCCCTCAACCCGCCCCGCGTGGCCGGCCGCAACCCGCTCTTCCAGGTCATGCTCGGCTACCACCACCGCCCCGACGGCGACCCGGACGTACTCGGCCTCGCGACCGAGTGGTTCGACATGGACACCGGCATGGCGAAGTTCGACCTGCACTTCACCTTCGTCGACGAGACGGGCAGCGACCGGGTAGTCCTGCTCCTGGAATACGCGACCGACCTCTTCGACCACGGCACCGTAGAGCGAATCGCCGGTCGCATGGCCCGCCTCCTGGACCACGCGGCAACCCAACCCGACAGCGCCGTAAGGGACTTCGACCTCCTGACGGACGCCGAACGCGTGCTGGTCCTGGGGGAGTGGAACACCACCGACCACCCGGTCCCGGCCACCACCCTCCCGGAACTCTTCCGCGCCCAGGCCGCCCGCACCCCCGACGCCACAGCCCTCGTCTTCGAAGGGCAGTCGCTGACGTACGCGGAGCTGGACGCCCAAGTGGAGCGAACAGCACGGGTGTTGGCGGCGCTGGGCGCGCGCCCCGAGCAGACCGTGGCCGTATCCCTCCCGCGCTCACTCGAACTCGTCGTCGCCCTCCTCGCCGTCCACCGAGCCGGAGCCGCCTACCTCCCGCTCGACCCCGACTACCCGGAGGACCGCCTCGCCCTCATGGTCGAGGATGCCCGCCCGGTGTACGTCATCCGCGACACCCTGCCGACCGGTTCCGAGGGCCAACTCCCCACGTCCTACGACCCGTCGAGCCCGGCCTACGTCATCTACACCTCGGGCTCCACCGGCCGCCCCAAGGGCGTCGTCGTCCCGCACGAGGGCATCGTCAACCGGCTGCTCTGGATGCAGGACGCGTACGGTCTGACGGCAGCCGACCGGGTGCTGCAGAAGACGCCGTCCAGCTTCGACGTGTCGGTGTGGGAGTTCTTCTGGCCGCTGATCACCGGCGCCGCGTTGGTCGTCGCCCGCCCCGAGGGCCACCGCGACCCGGCCTACTTGGCCGGCCTGATCCGCGAACAGGCCGTCACCACCGTCCACTTCGTGCCCTCCATGCTCCAACTCTTCCTGGAGGAACCGGCCGCAGCCGACTGCACCGGCCTGCGCCGAGTGATGTGCAGCGGCGAGGCCCTGCCCGTCGCCGTCACCCACCGGTTCCATGACGTCCTGACCACCGCCGAACTCCACAACCTCTACGGCCCGACCGAGGCGTCGGTCGACGTGACGGCCGTGGAGATCGGCCCCGACGCGACGAGCGTCCCGATCGGCCGCCCGGTGTGGAACACCCGCACCTACGTCCTCGACGCGGGTCTGCGTCCCGTACCGCCGGGCGTCCCGGGCGAGTTGTACCTCGCGGGCATCCAGCTCGCACGCGGCTACCTCGACCGGCCCGGCCTGACCGCCGAGCGGTTCGTCGCCGACCCGTACGGCGCCCCGGGCGCCCGGATGTACCGCACCGGCGACCTGGCCCGCTGGAACGCCGACGGGACCATCGAGTACCTGGGCCGCACCGACGACCAGGTGAAGGTTCGCGGCTTCCGCGTCGAACCTGGCGAGATCGAGGGCGTGTTGACCGCCCACCAGTCCGTCGCCCAAGCGGTCGTGGTGGTCCGGGAGCAGCGCCTCGTCGCGTATGTGGTGCCGGCCGGGGACACAGGGGCGCTCGGAGCCCACACCTCCGCCGCCCTCCCCGCCCACATGGTCCCGGCCGCCTTCGTCACCCTCGATGCGCTGCCCCTCACCCCCAACGGCAAGCTCGACCGCGCCGCCCTGCCCGCTCCCGACTTCACGAGCAACACCGGTACGGGCGTGGGCACTTCACCCCGCAACCCGCGCGAGGAGATCCTCGCCGGACTCTTCGGTGACGTCCTCGGTCTCGAACGCGTCGGCGCCGACGACGACTTCTTCACCCTCGGCGGTCACTCGCTGCTCGCCATGCGCCTGGTCAGCCGCGTGCGTACGGCACTTGGCGCCGACCTCACCGTCCGCACAGTCTTCGAGGCGTCCACGCCCGCGCTCCTCGCGGCCCGCCTCGACGACCGGGCCGGTGGCCTGCCCGCCCTCGTCCCGGCCGACCGACCCGGCGAACTCCCGCTCTCCTACGCCCAACAGCGACTGTGGCTGCTGCACCGCATCGAGGGCCCGGGAGGCACCTACAACATCCCGGCCGCCTGGCGTCTCAGCGGCACACTCGACCGGGATGCCCTGTCCGCCGCCCTGAACGACCTCGCCGTACGACACGAAAGCCTGCGCACGGTCTTCCCCGAGCGGGACGGCCGCCCCCACCAGGTCGTGCTGAGCGAGGCCTCCGTGCCCCTCCACCACAGCCGCGTCACGGAGACCGAACTGGCGGCCGGGCTCGCGGAGACCGCCGCGTGCGGCTTCGACATCGACCGCGAACTTCCGCTGCGGGCCCATGTGTTCGAGGTGAGCGAGGACGAACACGTCCTGCTGCTGGTGCTGCACCACATCGCCGGCGACCAGTGGTCCGACGGCCCGCTGTGGCGAGACCTGGCCACCGCGTACGAGGCCCGCTGTGAGGGACGGGCGCCCGAGTGGGCACCGCTGCCGGTGCAGTACGCGACCCCGACGACCCGGACAGCCGACAGTCCCGCCAACTGGCTTACTGGCAAACCGCCTTGGCGGGCCTGCCGGACGAGCTCGCGTTGCCCACCGACCGCCCCCGCCCGCTGGAGAGCAGCCATCAGGGTGGCGCGGTCGGACTGATCCTCGACCCTGAACAGACCCGACAGCTGCGCGCGTTGGCCCGTCGCCACGGCGTCAGTATGTTCATGGTCACCCAGGCCGCCGTCGCCGCGCTGCTGCACCGGCTCGGCGCCGGGGACGACATCCCGCTCGGCGCACCCATCTCCGGTCGGGGCGACGAACACCTCGAAGACCTGGTCGGCTTCTTCGTCAACACCCTTGTCCTGCGCACCGATCTGTCCGGCGACCCCACGTTCGCCGAGCTGCTCAGCCGCGTCCGGGACACAGACCTCGCCGCCTACGAACACCAGGAGCTGCCCTTCGAGCGGCTGGTCGAGGCGATCAACCCGACCCGCTCACTGGCCCGGCACCCGCTGTTCCAGGTGATGGTCGTCCACCTCGACGACGAGGGCGCCACCCCCGCCCTGCCCGGCCTGACCGCCCGGCGTGAGGAACTCGGCCAGCAGGGTGCCAAGTTCGACCTGAGCTTCGACTTCGTCGAGCGGGGCGAGGACGGCATGCGGTGCTGGATCGAGTACAGCGCCGACCTCTTCGACGAGTCGACCGCCGAACTCCTCGCCCAGCGGCTTGAGTTGCTGCTCGCTCAGGTCGCCACGGACCCCGACCGCCGCATCGGCGCACTCGACGTCCTGCGCGACGACGAACGCGCCCTCGTCCTCACCGACTGGAACAGCACCACCCGGACCGTCCCGGACCTCACCCTCCCGGAACTCTTCCGCGCCCAGGTCGCCCGTACCCCCGAGGCCACGGCGGTCGTCTTCGAGGACACCGCCCTCACCTACGCCGAACTCGACCTGCGCGTAGAGCAGTTGGCACACACACTTGCCGCGCAGGGAGCCCAGGCCGAGGCGCTCGTCGCCGTCGCCCTGCCCCGCTCCCTCGCCCTCGTGGTGTCCCTCCTCGCGGTCCACCGCGCGGGCGCCGCCTATCTGCCCCTCGACACCGGCTACCCGGCGGAACGGCTCGCGTACACGCTCGCCGACGCCCGCCCGGTCTGCCTGATCACCGCCGAGGGCGTCACCCTCCCGGATATCGACGTGCCCATCCTCACGGTCGACGCGGACGGCACCCCGGACCACCCGGCGTACGCACCGCTGCCCACCGCCCACGACCCGCGTCACCCCGCCTACGTCATCTACACCTCCGGCTCCACGGGCCGCCCCAAGGGCGTCACCGTCCCCCACCAGGGCATCACCAACCGCCTGTTGTGGATGCAGGACACCTATCGCCTCGACGCCGACGACCGGGTGCTGCAGAAGACCCCGGCCGGGTTCGACGTGTCGGTGTGGGAGTTCTTCTGGCCGCTGATCACCGGCGCCACGCTCGTCGTGGCCCGCCCGGAGGGCCACCAGGACCCGACCTACCTCGCCGAACTGATCCGACGTCAGCACATCACCACGGCCCACTTCGTGCCGTCGATGCTGCGCGCCTTCCTCGACGAGCCCGGCGCCGCCCGCTGCACCGACCTGCTCCAAGTCATGTGCAGCGGCGAGGCGTTGCCCGCCCCACTGGCCGCCCGCTTCCGCCATAGCCTCCCGGGCAGCCGCCTGCACAACCTCTACGGCCCGACCGAGGCATCCGTCGACGTCACCGCCCACGAGGTTTCCGCCGACCCGGCCACCGTGCCGATCGGCCGCCCGGTGTGGAACACCCGCACCTACGTCCTCGACGCCGGACTCCGACCCGTAGCGCCCGGTGTGGCCGGCGAACTGTACCTGGCGGGCGTCCAGTTGGCGCGCGGCTACCTGGGCCGGTCCGCGCTGACCGCCGAGCGCTTCGTCGCCGACCCGTACGCCACCGAGCCCGGCGCCCGCATGTACCGCACCGGCGACCTGGCCCGCTGGACCCGGGACGGCGAGCTGGAGTACCTCGGGCGCGCCGACGACCAGGTCAAGCTGCGCGGCTTCCGCGTCGAACTCGGTGAGATCGAGAGCGTGTTGGCCGCCCACGAGAACGTCGCGCACGCCACCGTCGTCCTGCGGGACGAACGCCTCGTCGCGTACGTCGTGGCCCAGGGCACTGTGGACTCGGCCCAACTCCGCGCCCACACCGCCCAGTCGCTGCCCGACCACATGGTCCCGGCTGCCGTCGTCACCCTCGGCGCCCTCCCGCTCACCCCCAACGGCAAGCTGGACCGCCGTGCCCTGCCCGCCCCCGACTTCGCCGCCGAGGTCACCGACACCCGCCCGCGCACACCGCTGGAGGAGACCCTCTGCGCGCTCGTCGCGGACGTGCTCGGTCTCGAACGCGTCGGTGTCGAGGACGACTTCTTCTCGCTCGGCGGCGACAGCATCGTCGCCATGCAGTTGGTCGCCCGCGCCCGTGTGGCCGGGCTCACCTTCAGCCCGCGTGACGTGTTCCGCCACAAGTCGGCGGCGGGCCTCGCCACCGTGACCGCCACCACGGTCACCGCCGACCGCGACGACGACGTCACCCTGCTCGACCTCACCGCCGACGAGCGCGCCGAACTGGCCGCCCTGCCCGCCGGAACCGAGGTTCTGCCCGTCTCTCCGCTCCAGGCCGGCCTGCTCTTCCACGCCGCCCTCGACTCCGGCGACGACGGCCCGGACGTCTACACCGTCCAGGTCTCCTACGACCTCGAAGGCCCCCTGGACGCCGACCGGTTGCACAGCGCGGCCCAGTCCGTGCTCGACGCGCACGAGAACCTGCGCAGCGGCTTCCGGCACCTGTCCTCCGGACGGCCCGTGGCCGTCGTACCGCGCACGGCCGTCCTGCCCTGGCGGCAGCTCGACCTCACGGACGACCCCGAGGAGTGGGAGCGTCTGCTCGTCCAGGAGCGGCGCCGCTTCGACCCCGAACGGCCGCCGCTGCTCCGGCTGTTGCTGGCCCGGCTCGGTCCTGACCGGCACCGGCTCGTGCTCTCGCACCAGCATCTCCTGCTGGACGGCTGGTCGTTGCCGCTGCTCACCGCCGAACTGTGGGCGCGCTACGAGGGCCGTACCCCGGTCACGCCCGCCCCTTACCGCGCGCACCTGCGGCTGCTGGCCGCGCAGGACCCGGCCGTCTCCACCGCCGCGTGGGCCGAGGCTCTCGGCGGACTGGCCGAGCCGACGCGGCTCGCGCCCGTCGACCCCGACCGGGCGGCCGTCGTACCGTCCACCCACACCGTGGAGTTGGACCCGGACCGCACGGCCGAGCTGGAGGCTTTCGCGCGCCGTCAGGGCGTCACCGTCAACACCCTTGTCCAGGCCGGCTGGGGCGTGCTGCTGGGTCGGCTCACCGGCCGGGACGACGTGGTGTTCGGCGCCACCGTCGCCGGGCGCTCGCCCGAACTGCCCGGCGCCGAGTCGATGATCGGCCTGTTCATCAACACCGTCCCGGTGCGGGTGCGGGTCCGCCCGGAGGAGAGCACGGCCGCACTCCTCGACCGGCTCCAGGACGAACAGTCCCGGCTCATCGCCCACCAGCACCTCGGCCTCGCCGACATCCAGCGGACCGCCGGACTCGGCGAACTCTTCGACACGCTCGTGGTGTTCGAGTCGTACCCGGTCGCCGACGACGAAGAGGGCGGCGACGGACCGCGCGTCACCGTCCGCGACCACGAGGACTCCACCCACTACCCGTTCGCGTGGGCGGTCGAGCCCGCCGAACGGCTGCGGCTCACCGCCGAGTTCAGGCCCGACCTCTTCCAACCGGCCGTCGTACGACGGATCACGGACGCCCTGACCGCCCTGCTCACCGGCATGGCGGCCGAGCCCGACCGTCCCGTCGGCCGACTGGACCTGCTCGCTCCCGCCGAGCGGCACACCGTCCTGGAGACCTGGAACTACACCGCGCTGCCCGCGCCCACGACCGAACGGCTCGGCACCGTACCGGAGTTGTTCGTCGCCCAGGCCGCCGCCGACCCCGGCGCGGTCGCCGTCACCGACGGCCGGACGACCTGGACCTTCGCCGAACTCGACGCCCGCACCGACCGGTTGGCGCGCGTCCTCGCCGGACACGGCGTCGGACCCGAGCGGATCGTGGCCCTCGCGCTGCCCCGCACCGCCGACCACATCGCCGCGATCCTCGCCGTGATGAAGGCGGGCGCCGCCTATCTGCCCCTCGACCCGGACCTCCCCGAGTCCCGCCTGACCGGCATGCTCGCCGACGCCCGCCCGGTGCTGATCCTGGCCACGGAGGAGACGGCCGCCACGCTGCCCGCAACGACCGTCCCCGTCCTACGACTTGACGCCCCGACCGACGGACTCCCTGAGGCCGAACCCGTCGCCCCCAGTCCCGACCACCCCGCCTACGTCATCTACACCTCCGGCTCCACCGGCCGCCCCAAGGGCGTCGTCGTCACCCAGCGAGGCATCGCCAACCTCTTCCACAGCCACCGCCACGACCTGCACGAGGTCGCCAAGCGGCGCACCGGACTGCGGCGGCTGCGGGTCGGGCACGCCTGGTCGTTCTCCTTCGACGCCTCCTGGCAACCGCAGTTGTGGCTGCTGGACGGGCACGCGCTGCACATCGCCGACGACGAGACCCGCCGCGACCCCGAACTCCTCGCCGCGTTCATCCGCGACCGGGGCATCGACTTCATCGAGGTCACCCCGTCGCTCCTCGCGCAGATGGCGGACAGCGGCCTGATCGGTGACGAGGGCGACTGCCCGCTCTCCGTGGTTGGCTTCGGCGGCGAGGCCGTACCCGAGTCGCTGTGGGCACGGCTGGCCGCGCTTCAGGACACCGAGGCCTTCAACCTGTACGGCCCCACCGAGGCCACCGTCGACGCGCTCGTCGGACGGGTCCGTGACAGCGCAACTCCGGTCGTGGGACGCCCGGTTCACGAGTCCCGCGCCTACGTCCTCGACACCGCCCTGCGCCCCGTACCGCCCGGCGTGACCGGTGAGTTGTACCTGTCGGGACCGGGCCTGGCCCGCGGTTACCTCGGCCGGCCCGAACTCACCGCCGAACGCTTCGTCGCCGACCCGTACGCCACAAAGCCCGGCCGGCGCATGTACCGCACCGGAGACATGGCCCGCTGGACCGAGGACGGCCTCCTGGAGTTCGCCGGACGCACCGACGACCAGGTCAAGATCCGCGGCTACCGCATCGAACTCGCCGAGATCGAGGCCGCGTTGGACACCCACCCGGCCGTCACGCAGACCGTGGTCGTCGCCCGCGAACACCGGCCCGGCATACGGCAGTTGATCGCCTACGTCGTCGCCGACGAGGCGGACGGGACCGAACTCCGTGCCCACGCCGCCTCCGCTCTGCCCGACTACATGGTCCCGGCCGCCATGGTCGTCCTGGACCGGCTGCCGCTGCTGTCCAACGGCAAGCTCGACCGATCCGCCCTGCCCGCACCGGACTTCACCGCGCAGGGCGGCGGCCGGGCCCCTTCGAGCGACGCCGAGCGCACCCTCCGCGACCTGTTCGCGTACGCCCTCGGACTGCCCGCCGAGGCCGTCGGCACGGACGACGACTTCTTCACCTTCGGCGGCGACAGCATCGTCGCCATGCAACTCGTCGCCCGGGCACGCGCCGGTGGCCTGCGGGTCACGCCCCGGCAGGTCTTCCAGCACCGAACTGTCGCCGCCCTCGCGGCCGTTGCCGTCCCGCTCGGCAGCGACGAACGGCACGCCGTCCACGACGACGGCACCGGAACCGTCCCGCTCACCCCGATCATGCGCGGCCTGCTGGAGCGCGGTGGCCCGATCGCCGCCTACCACCAGGCGGCCCTGGTCCAGACCCCGGCCGACCTGACCGAACCCGGCCTGCTGACCGTGCTCACGGCACTCGCCGACCGGCACGACATGCTCCGGGCCCAACTCGTCCGCGAACCCGAGTGGTTGCTACGGGTACCGGCCGCACGCGACACCGACGTCAGCACCTGGCTCACCCGCGTCTACGTGCGCGGGGCGGACGACGACGCACTGCGCGCCGCCATCTCCCGCCACGCCGAGGCGGCTCGGGTCGGGCTCGACCCGGACGCCGGGGCGATGGTGCGGGCGGTCTGGTTCGACGCGGGACCCGGACAGCACGGCCGACTCCTCATCCTCGTCCACCACTTGGTGATCGACGGCGTCTCCTGGCGCGTCCTGCTGCCCGACCTGGCCAGCGCCTGGGCGGCGGTCAGGGGCGGCCGTACGCCCGAACTCGCCCCCGTGGAGCTGTCGTTCGCCCGCTGGTCCCGGCTTCTCGGGACCCGCGCGACGGACCCCGCCACCGAGGACGAACTGCCGTGGTGGACCTCCGCCCTCGCCGAGGGTGCCGAACTCCCGCTGGCCCGCCCGCTCGACCCGGCCCGGGACACGGTCGCCACCACCCGGTACGTCTCCGTGTCCCTGCCCGCCGACGTCACCGGCCCGCTGCTGAGCCGGGCTCCGGCCGCGTTCGGAGCCACCGTCAACGACGTACTGCTCACCGCGTTTGCACTGGCCGTCGGTGACTGGCGCACCCGCACCCTCGGGGCCGAACAGCAAGGCGGGCCAGTACTGGTGGACGTGGAGGGCCACGGTCGTGAGGAGCAACTCGCGGGTGACGCCGACCTGTCCCGTACGGTCGGCTGGTTCACCAGCGTCGTACCCGTGCGACTCGACCCGGGCGAGGCCGCGTTGGCGGACGCCGTCACGGACGGACCCGCGCTGGACGCGGCCCTGGCCCGGATCCGCGAGCACCTCGCCGCGCTGCCCACCGCCGGTATCGGACACGGCCTGCTACGCCACCTCAACCCGGGGACCGGCCCGCGCCTCGCCCAACTCGGCGAGCCGCAGATCGAGTTCAACTACATGGGCCGCTTCGACCGCCCGGCTGCTGCCGACTGGTCCTACGCCCCCGAGGACGACGCCGCCGACCTCGACGCCGACCCCGGCCAGCCGATTTCCCACGCCCTGACCCTCAACGCCATCACCGAAGACCGCCCGGAGGGACCGGAGTTGAGCGCCCACTGGGCGTACGCCGCCGAACTCCTCACCGAGGAGCAGGTACGGGACCTGGCCCGCACCTGGTTCCGGGTACTGGAGGCGGTCGTACGACGAGCGGCCGTACTCGACAAGCCCTGACCGAACTCCACTTGCACACCAGTCCGCATCAGAGAGGCAAGGAACCCCCGACATGAGCAACCCGTTCGAGAACCCCGAAGGCGTCTACTCCGTCCTCGTCAACGACGAGGGCCAGCACAGCCTTTGGCCCGACTTCGTGGACGTACCGGCGGGCTGGACGGTCGCGTACGGACCGGCCGCGCGGCAGGAGTGCCTCGACCACATCGAGGCCAACTGGACGGACATGAGGCCGAAGAGCCTGGCCGAGGTCGACGGGGTCTGAGCACACGAAAGGGGGGCGGGTCCGAACTACCTCGGACCCGCCCCCCTTTCACGTTCCCGTGGGTCAGGACGCCGGCTGCTCCACCTTCGTCGACGTCTTGCCGTCCACCGCGGCCGCGAGCTGCGGCACCATGCGGTCCAGGACGTAGGGGATGCTCAACACGGTAGACAGGGATACCGCGTTGCCGTAGTCGCTGGTCTCCTTGATGAAGACCTCGCGGCCCTGCTTCACCACGTTCAGGTCGCCGTAGATCTTGTCGTTGTGCAGCTTGGTGACGGCCGTGGTGGTGTCCGGGACGATCCACACGGCGACCTTCTGGTCGAGGAGGTCGTAGCGCTCCTTGCTGATGTTCGCGCCGAACGTGTCACCGATGACCTTGTCGAGGTCCTTCGGGAGCGAGAAGCCGAGGTCGGAGAGGAGGCGCGAGCGCGGGTCCTGGCTGCCGTAGACGAAGACGCCCTCGTACGGGGTCGCCATGACGGCCGACGCACCGGCGAAGGAGGGGTTGGCCTTCTTGGCCGCCGCGAACTTCGCCTCGACGCCCGACACCAGGGTCTTGGCCTCGGCGGACTTGCCCATCGCCTTGCCGATCTCCTCGGTCTGCTGCTGCCACGGCACGCCGTAGTCGTTGTAGGCCTTCGGCTGGGCGACGACCGGCGCGAACTGCGACAGGCTCTGGTACTGCGCCTTCGTCAGGCCCGAGTACACGGCGAGGATCAGATCGGGCTTGAGGGCGGCGATCTTCTCCACCTGCGGGCCGGTGCCGGTGTCCTTGAGGACGGTCGGCGCCGGTGAACTCCCCAGCTTGTCCTCGGCCCATGGGCCGATCGCGCCCTTGTAGCCGCCGAGCCACTCGGTCGTGCCGACCGGCACCGTGCCCAGGGCGAGGACCGCGTCCTGGTCGGTGAGACCGACGGTGACGATCCGCTTGGGCTCGGACTTGATCGTCGTACTGCCGAACTTGTGGGCGATCGTCACGGGGAACGCGTCCGCGGAGGCTTTCGCCTCAGCGCCCGACGTGCTCGAACTGGACGACGTGGAGTCGGAGTTGGAGGAACCGCAGCCGACCGCCGTGACGGCCAGCAGGAGTACGGAGGCGAGCAGGCCGGACAGCCGTGAAGCTCTGGTGGCGCGGGGCATCGGATGATCCTTCTGTTCGTCGCGGTGGGTTCGGCGGGGGGTGACAGGTCTGAGGGGGGGGGAGCTAGTGGGCGTCGGGGGCTGCCTCGGTGGTACGGCTGCCCGACCAGGCGTGCCACAGGGCGGCGTACTGGCCCTGGGCGGTGAGGAGTTCGTCGTGCGTGCCGCTCTCCACGACCCGGCCGTCGCTCAGGACGATCACCCGGTCCGCGGAGGCGGCCTGGCTGAGCCGGTGCGCCACGACCAGCGCGGTACGGCCGCGCAGCGCCTGTTCTGCGGCCTCGTCGAGCTGTCGCGCACCCGAACTGCCCGCCTCCGCCGTCGCTTCGTCGAGTACGACGACGGGCGGGTCGGCCAACAGCAGCCGGGCGAGGGCGAGTTGCTGCGCACGGTCGGCGGTCAGCCGGTGACCGCCGTCGCCGACGACCGTGTCCAACCCCTCCGGCAACGCCTCGACCCAGCCGAGCGCGCCCACCGTGTCGAGCGCCTCCCGGAGTTCCTCGACGTGCGCGTCCGGGCGGGCCAGCCGCAGATCCTCGGCGAGCGGCCCGGCGAAGACATGCACCTCCTGCGTGACCAGCCCGACCAGGTGACCGGCCTCGTCCGGCTCGGCGCCGCCGACGTCGATCCGGCCCGACTGCGGGCGGTGCAGCCCCGCGACCAGCTTGGCGAGGGTCGTCTTGCCCGCACCGGTCGTACCGACCAGCGCGACCCGCTCCTTCGGCCGTATCTCCAGGTCCACGTCGTGCAGCACCGGGCGGCCCGGCACATACGCGTGGGAGACACCGGTCAGTGTCACGGACGGCGGTCCGGCAGGGGCCGTACGGTCGTCCGCGCGGTCGGCGACCACGGGCGCGGGCTCGTCCACGACCCCAACGAGCCGTGCCAGCCCGGCCGTTGCCGACTGGGCGTCGTCCAGCAGCACCAGCGCGGTGTTGACCGGCCCGAAGAGACTGGCGAAGTACAGCGCCGCCGCGGTGGCCGTACCGACCGACGCGGAACCGTCCCGCACCAGCAGGTACCCGGTGACCAGGACCGCGGACAGCCCCAAGTACTCGGCGATGTGCAGCCGGCTGTAGAAGCGGAGCATCAACTGCACGCCGCTCATGGTGAGTTCGACCGCCGAGCGCGAGCGTTCGGTGACCCGTCGGGTGTGCCCCTTCTGCAGCCGGTACGCCCGTACGGTCCGCGCCCCGCCGATGGTGTCCAGCAACTGCTGCTGCTGGGTCCCGGTGGCGATGCGCTCCTTGGCGTACAGGGGAACGGCGTTGCGCACATACCAACGGGCGGTGTGCGCCTGTACCGGCACCGCGATCAGCGCCGCGATCAGGAACCGCCAGTCCAGCAGGGCGAGCGCGCCCAGCGTCAGCACGATCGACAGCGCGGACCGGGCCAGCTCGGGCAGCGCCCCGCGCACGGCGTCGGCGACCCGCGAAACATCGCGCGTGACACGGGAGTTGAGGTCGCCGGAGCCTGCCTTCTCCACCCGGTCGAGGGGGAGTGACAGGGCGCGCTCGACGAACAGTTCGCGCAGCCGCGCCAGCGCGGTCTCCCCGAGCCGCGACACGAGGGACATGCCGAGCGCGGTGGTCACCCCCTGGACCAGGGCGACCCCGGCCAGCGAGACCACCGGGAAGGTGAGCGCGTCGGGGGAGCGGTGCTCGGTGACGATGTCGACGATGTGGCCCAGCAGCGGCTGGGTGAGCAGCCCGACGGCCGTGGCGAGCACCATCAGCCCGAACCCGGCGGCGGCCAAACCCCGCTGCGGGCGCAGGAGTTCACGCACCGCGGCGCGGGTGCGGGCGGGGGTGGCGGTGGGGAGGAGGGTGCGGTCGGAATCCGTCCGTATGTCGTCCGTCGTCATGCCAGCACCGCCGTCCGGTAGGTCGCGTCGGTTCGTACGAGGTCCGCGTGGGTGCCCTCGGCGCCGACGCGTCCGGCGTCGAGGAGGATCACGTGGTCGGTGACGGCGAGCAGGGCGGGGCTGTTGGTCACCACGATCGTGGTGCGGCCCTGCCGGAACTCCCGCAGGCCACTGGCGATACGGGCCTCGGTCACCGTGTCGACGGCCGTGGTCGGATCGTGCACGACCAGGACGGGCGGCCCGGCACGCAACGCCCTTGCCAGCAGCACGCGTTGACGCTGACCGCCCGACAGCGAGCGCCCGCCCTCACCGACACCGGTCGCGGTGCCGTGCGGCAGGGAGCCGGCGACCTCGTCGGCACGGGCGGCGGCCATGGCACGCTTGGTGAGGAGACCGGCCTCGCCGCCTTCGGAGTCGTCCTCCGGTGTCACGTTCGCCGCCATCGAGCCGTCGAACAGCGCCGCGTCATGCGCGGCGACCAGCACAGCGGCTCGAAGTCCCGCAGGATCAAGCCGAGTCAGAGGCACGCCGTCCAGCTCGACGGACCCCGACTCCGGATCGGTCTCCCGCCCCAGGCACCGCAGCAGCGCCTCCGCACCGGCCGGGTCGGTCACCGCGATGCCGGTCAACCGCCCGGCGGGCAGGTCGAGATCGACACCGTCGAGCCCACCGAGCCGTACGCCACGCAGCCGCAGTTCCCCGCGGACGGGCTCGGTGACCGGGTCGTCGCCGTCCACGACGGCGTGCCCGGTGGCCAGCACCTCGGCGACGCGCGCGGCCGAGGCACGGCCCTGCGCCAGCTCGGCGTTGACCCAGGCGAAGGTCTCCAACGGCCCCAGCAGGAACAGCGCGAGCCCCACCGCCGACACCAACTGCCCCAGAGTCATCGACCCGTTGAGCGCCAGCCGACCGCCCACGAGAGTGATCAGCGCGATGAACCCGCCGGTGAGCGCGAGCACGAGCCCGGTCTGCCAGGACGCGGCACGCGCCGAACGCAGCGTGGCGGCAAGGGAGATGCGACTCGTCCGGCGATACCGCTCGACGGCGGCGTCCTGCGCGCCGAGCCCCTTCAGCACCCGCAGCCCGGCCACCAGGTCGGCGGCCACGCCCGACGCGTGAGCGGCCTTGTCCTGCTCGGCCTCGCTGCGCCGCTCCAACGGCTTGCTCAGCAGATGCCCCAGCCACAACAGCACGGGCGTGCCCAGCAGCACGATCAGCCCTAGTGTCACGGACGTCAGCAGCAGCGCGACCGCGCTCACCGCGACACCCGCGAAGGCCCAAATCCCGGCCATCAGCGCCATGTTGACCGCGCCGACCCGTTTGGCGTCCTCGGTGGCGACGTTGGCGAGTTCCCCGGGCAGCCGTCCCTCCTCGGCGCCGCCACGGGCGTCGAGCACCCGCCCCACGATCGCCAACCGGAGTGTGTGCGCGGCCTCTTCGGCACTGCGCTCACCGGCCTTCGCGCCCAGCCGGAAACTCCACGACAGCGTCACGTACATGACGGCCAGTACGCCGAGCCAGAGCGCCAGACGTCCGGCGTTCCGCCCGGCGACGGCCTGGTCGATGACGACACCGATGAGCACCGGCACCAGGGCTTCCCCTAGTTGGTGCACGCTTCCGAGCGCCGAGCCGAGCGCGACGCGCCGGGTCTGTCCCTTGACCGAGCGCGTCAGGACGTCCCGCCCCGACAGTTCCCCTGCTCCCACCAGCCACCCTCCGGAAACCGGCCAACTTAGGCAAGGCTACTCTAAGTGAATCTCCGGTAGGTGATGCCCTTTCGGTCCGCCCGGGACGTAACGGAGCGGTTTCGATGCGGTCGGCGGAGCCGCTGTCCTGGAGGTTCTCCGAGCGCTCGCCCGAGGGGCGTTGCCGTCCAAAGCCGAGCGGTAGGCTTCACAGGTGCGCCCGACGCGTTCGGGGCGCACGCCGGCAAGACAGCACAGTCCGCGCATTCAGGAGGACCGGCGTTGCACGTCCAGGAATGGCTCGACTCGGTTCCGGCGGTGGCCGTCTACGCCCTGGTGGCACTCGTCATCGGGGTGGAGAGCCTGGGCATCCCGCTGCCGGGCGAGATCGTCCTGGTCTCGGCGGCCCTGCTCTCCTCCCAGCACTCGGGCATCAACCCGATCATCCTGGGCGCCTGCGCCAGCCTCGGTGCCGTGATCGGCGACTCCATCGGCTACGCGATCGGCCGCAAGGGCGGACGCCCGCTGCTCGCCTGGCTAGCGAACAAGTTCCCCAGACACTTCAGCGAAGGCCATGTGGCCACAGCCGAGCGTTCCTTCGAGAAGTGGGGCATGTGGGCCGTCTTCTTCGGCCGCTTCATCGCCCTCCTCCGCATCTTCGCGGGCCCCCTCGCAGGCGTACTCCACATGCCCTACTGGAAGTTCCTGATCGCCAACCTCCTCGGCGGAGTCATCTGGGCCGGCGGCACCACAGCGGTCGTCTACTACGTAGGAATCGTCGCCGAGGACTGGCTCAAGCGCTTCTCGTACTTCGGCCTGGCGGCAGCGGTACTGGTAGGCCTCGCCTCCATGCTGATGGTGCGCCGCAAGGCGCAAAAGATGACGGCGGAGAAGAACGAGCCCGAGCCAGTAAGCGCCACCGACTGACGAAGGGGCGCGGGGAACGGCGCGACCAGCCACACGCGACCCGCACCCGCCAGACGACCTACTCATGCACCCCGCGATGCGCCTTGGCCAACTCCGCATACATGGTGCCGTTGAGGGTCAACCCCTCCCGCTCCTCAGAGGTCAACTCCCGCCGCACCTTCGCGGGCACACCGGCGACCAGTGACCCAGCGGGCACAACCATCCCCTGCGGCACCAACGCCTGAGCCGCGACCAGCGAACCCGCCCCGATCACCGCCCCGTTGAGCACCGTAGCCCCCATCCCAATAAGGCAGTCATCCTCAACGGTCGCCCCATGCACAACGGCGTTGTGCCCCACGGAAACCCGCTCCCCGACACTCACCGGAAACCCCGGATCCGCATGCAGCGTGCAGTTGTCCTGGATATTGCTGCTCGCCCCCACCGAGATCCGCTCGACGTCACCGCGCAACACCGCCCCGTACCAGACACTCGCCCCCGCGGCCAGCGTCACATCCCCGATCACCGACGCCGTAGGAGCCACAAAGGCCGCCCCATCGACCTTCGGCTCGCGCCCACCAATACCCACGATCAACGCCCTGTGCGTCATAAGACCCTCCCAACCGTCGGAGACACCCGCACGGTACGACACCGGTAGGGCGAAGATCACAGCGGCCGGACCTCATGGGTGCGGCTCCCGCTGAGTACCGTGGCCGGGTGCCCAACCGCAAGAACACGTTCTCAAAATGGCGGAGCCGCCTCGCGCAGCGCGCCGTCCACGCGGGCTGGGCCTGGGTGCAGCGCACGGGCTCGGTGACGGCCGAGAACCCCGGCCGCTTCCGGTTCGGCGAGATCGGCGAAGCCACCCGGCTCGCCTTCCCGCTGGGCACAGTCTTCGGCGAACCCTGGATCCACCTCGGTTCCCACTGCATCGTCGGCGAACAGGTCACCCTCACGGCAGGCCTGATGCCGGACCTCGACCTCGGCCCCGACCCGATCCTGCGCCTGGGCGACGGCGTGGTCCTCGGCCGCGGCAGCCACGTCATCGCCGACACGACGGTCACCATCGGCAGCGACTGCTACTTCGGGCCGTACGTCTACGTCACGTCCACGAACCATTCCTACGACGACCCGCACGAGCCCATCGGCAAGCAGTGGCCGCGCATGGAACCCGTCGAGATCGGCCCCGGCTGCTGGATCGGCACCGGCGCGGTGATCCTCCCGGGCGCGCGGATCGGCCGGAACGTGGTGGTGGCGGCCGGTGCGGTGGTCCGTGGCACGGTGCCCGACCATGCCGTGGTGGCGGGGGCGCCCGCACGGGTCGTACGCCGCTGGACGCCTACCGAGGGCTGGCAGCCACCGCTCCGGACCCCCGCACCGGTGCCGATCCCCGCGGATGTGACCCCGGACCAACTCCGCGCACTCGCGGGCCTGGACGAGGCGAGCGCGGCACGCCTGGCCGAACTCGACGAGAACGTGATCGCCCACCTCGCGGAACTGGACGCGGAGGCCTGACCGGCACGTGGGCGGAGGCCTGATCCGGCAGTTACGCCTAGGCTTGACCCGGCGCTCATGTCGAGCCCCCCGGCCCTCGACCCACCCGGCACTCGCACCCCCGGGTCCCCGTCGCCCGCCGGCACTCGCCCCCCTGGGCGCCCGCCGCCCCCGGCATCCGACGCCGCCCCGCCCACACCCCCTCACCCCGTAGCCAACAACAACGTCCCCACCAACGCCAACCCCGCCCCCGCCGCCTGAATCCCCCGCAACCGCTCGCTCAGGAACCCCCGCGCGGCCAGCGCCGTAACCACCGGATACAACGACGCCAGTACCGCCGCCACCGTCACCGGCCCATGCTGCGCGGCGATCGAGTACGTCCCGTTGGCCGCCACATCCGCAAGCCCCACGAAGGCCAGCGCCGGCAGTGAACCCCAGGGGAACCCGCCCGCCGGGAGCGCGACCCCGCCGCGCCGCACGGAGACGTAGAGCGCGGCCCCACCCGTGGCCACATTCGTCACGCGCTGCACGAACAGCGCGAGGAAGAGCCCGGTCACGGTCGTCGACGCCTCCGCGATCAGAGCGAACACCGTGCCGAAGCCGAGCGCGGCGATCAGCGTCAGCAGGATCGTCTGGCGTTGTACGGGCGCACCGCGCAACTGCGGACCGCCCGCGAGGACGACCCCGGTGACGGCGACCGCGATCCCCGCCGCCTGCAGCAGACCGGGGCGCTCGCCGAGGAACAGCCCCACCCCGACCGGTACGGCCACGCTCAGCGTCGCGAGCGGCGAGACGACGCCCATCGGGCCCAGGGCCAGCGCCTTGTAGAAACTGAACAGCGCGACCGGACCCACCACCCCCGCCGCCAGCGCGAACCACAGCCGCGGCCCGGCCTCGCTCCAGCCCCCGGTCGCCACCACGACCGCGCCGAGCACGGCCGCCGCGATCCCCTGCGAGACCACGACCACCGTCAGCGCCGGGGTCCGCCGGGTCAGCAGGCCTCCGCCGAAGTCGGCCAACCCCCACAGGAGGCTGGTGGCCAGGGCGAAGAATGCTGTCACGGGGTGCCTCGCAGTACAGTTCGGTGAACGATCGGGTGCAGCACACCGTAGTTCGATCCATTGCACCCTGTCATCCATAATATTGAACTCAAGGTATGGGCGGAACGTGTCGGACCTCGACCTGCTGAACCAGTCCCTGGCTCGCAACGTCAAGCACTGGCGCTCGGTGCGCGGCTTCACCCTGGACGTGCTCGCCGCCCGGGCCGCCGTCAGCCGGGGCATGCTCATCCAGATCGAGCAGGCCCGCACGAATCCCAGCATCGGCACGGTCGTGAAGATCGGCGACGCCCTCGGCGTCAGCATCACCACCCTGCTCGACTACGAACAGGGCCCGAAGGTCCGCATCGTCCCCGCCGACCGCGCCGTACGCCTCTGGCACACCGACGCCGGCAGCTACAACCGCCTCCTCGCCGGCACCGAGGCCCCGGGACCGCTGGAGATGTGGGACTGGCGCCTGATGCCGGGCGAGGCCAGCCCCTCCGAGCCCCACCCCACCGGCACCGTCGAACTGCTCCACGTCATCACCGGCGAGCTGACCCTCACCGTGGACGGCGAGGACCACGTCGTCCCGGCCGGCGCGAGCGCCACCTTCGAGGCCAACACCCCGCACACGTACGGCAATCAGGGCGACGAGCCGATGGAGATGGTGATGGCGGTGTCGGTCCCGCCCGTGCACCGGGAGGCCCCGTGAGCCGTCGCCGTACGGCTGTTAGCGTGCCGTCATGCGCGCACCCATCGGACACTTCGACCACGCCACCCCGGCCCCCGACTGCCTCGACGAACTGACCCGCCCGGTCGCCGACGCCGTGCGCGCCTGGCAGGGCAGCGTCCCCGCCGAGCAGTTCGTCTACGTCGACACCGACCCCGAGTGGGCCGACACCGCCACCTTCGTCGAGCACTACGGCCGTGAACTGCTGGAGCAGTCCGCGAACTGCGTGGTCGTCGCCGGGAAGCGCGGCGGCGAGACCATGCTCGCCGCGTGCGTGGTCCTGTCCACCACCCGCGTCGACGTGAACGGCGTAGTTCGCCGCCAACTCGGCGCCCGCAAGGCCTCGTTCGCGTCGATGGACACCGCGACCGGCGAGAGTGGCATGGAGTACGGCGGCATCACCCCCGTCGGACTCCCCGCCGACTGGCCGGTGTTGGTCGACTCGGCTGTCGTCGACCTGCCCTACGTCCTGGTCGGCAGCGGACGCCGCCGCGGCAAACTCCTCGTCCCCGGCAAGGCGTTCGCGGAACTCCCGGGCGCGATGGTGCTGGAGGGCCTGGGCGTCGCCTGAACCCCTGGGAACTCACACCATGGCGTGGTGGTGGGCCAACTCCCCATGCGGGTCAGCCTCCCCGGGCACCGGCGCCGGATCCGCGTGCACCAGCGCCGCCGTGAGCCGCGGCACCGCGTGCAGCAAGGCGTGCTCCGCCGCTACGGCGACCGCGTGGGCCTGCCGTACCGTCGCCTCCCCGTCCACGACCACCGCCACCTCCGCGCGCAGCCGGTGCCCGATCCAGCGCAGCCTCAACTCGCCCACCCCGCGAACCCCTTCGACCTCCCGCACGGCGTGCTCGGCCCGGTCCACCAGGTCCGGATCCACGGCGTCCATCACGCGCCGGAACACCTCGCGCGCCGCGTCCCGCAGGACCAGCGCGATGGCGGCGGTGATCGCCAACCCCACGACGGGATCGGCCAGTTGCCACCCGAGCGCCGAACCACCGGCGCCGATCAGCACGGCCAGTGAGGTGAACCCGTCGGTGCGGGCGTGGAGTCCGTCGGCGACCAGCGCGGCCGACCCGATCTCCCGGCCGACACGGATGCGGTACCTGGCCACCCACTCGTTGCCCACGAACCCGACGAGCGCCGCGACGGCGACCACCGGGACATGCGTCACGGGACGCGGATCGAGCAGCCGGTTCACCGCCGCCCAGGCCGCGAAGGCGGCGGACGCGGCGATCGTCAGCACGATCGCGATCCCGGCGAGATCCTCGGCGCGCCCGTAGCCGTACGTGAAGCGGCGCGTGGCGGCCCGGCGGCCGAGGACGAAGGCGATGCCGAGCGGTACGGCGGTCAGCGCGTCCGCCGCGTTGTGCACCGTGTCGCCGAGCAGCGCGACCGACCCGGAGACGACCACGACGACGGCCTGCACGAGCGCCGTCACCCCGAGCACCGCGAGCGAGACCCAGAGCGCGCGCATGCCGCGGGCCGAGGACTCCAGGGCGGAGTCGAGTTTGTCGGCGGTCTCGTGGGAGTGCGGGGTGAAGAGGTGGCCGAGGCGGTGGCGGAGGCCCGTGGGGGAGTGGTCGTGGGGATGCGGGTGGTCGTGGCCGTGGTCGTCGTGCGGGTGGGCGTGCTCGTGTTCGTGGTGGTGCTGGTCGCTCACGTGGGTCCCCTTCCGGTGCGCGGGTGGACGTGCGGCGCCCACAGGACCATTATGTGCGTATGAGCGCACGCATGCACCTATCACCTGCGCACGATGCGCACCCGCGCACCCCGGGCGAGGAACAGTTCGCGCTGGCCGCCGAACTCCTCGCCCTCCTCGGTGACCGCACCCGGCTGACCCTCCTGCACGCGCTGACGGCGGGCGAGGCCGACGTCACCACCCTCACGGAGGCGTGCGACGCGGCCCGCCCGGCGGTCAGCCAGCACCTGGCGCGGCTGCGTCTCGCGGGACTGGTGACCACGCGCAAGGAGGGCCGCCGGGTGATCTACGCGTTGAGCGACGGGCATCTGCGGCGGCTGGTCGACGAGGCGCTGAACGTGGCGGACCACCGCCTCACCGACCGCCCGCCGCACGACTGACAGCCGTGTAACTGTCCGTCGTAGCTCAGGAGTTGGGGTCCTTGCCCAGGTAGCTCTCCGCGAACGCGAGGGCCGCGGCGGGGGATGCGAAGACGCGGCGGAGCCGGGCGAGGGTGGTGCCCGCGTGGTACGGGTCGCCGGACGAGGTGCCGTGGTAGACCTCGGAGAGCCACTGGGAGAACTCCTGGTAGTCCCACACGCGGCTCAGGCAGGCCTCCGAATAGCCGCCCAGGGCCGCCGAGTCGCCCTTCGTGAGATACGCGACGAGCGCGTCGCCGAGCAGGAACGCGTCGTGCAGGGCGAGGTTCATGCCCTTCGCGGCGATGGGCGCGGTGAGGTGGGCCGCGTCGCCGGCGAGGTAGAGGCGGCCGAACACCATCGGTTCAACAACGTAGTTGTGCATGTCGAGCACGCGCTTCTCGATGAGGCGGCCCTCGGTCAGCGGCGGGGCGCCGGTCGCGGCGAGGCGGTGCTGGAGCTCGGCCCAGACGCGTTCGTGCGGCCAGTTGTCGGGGTCGTCGCCGGGCGGGCACTCCAGGTAGTAGCGGGTGACCTCGGGGCTGCGCGACATGTGCCCGGCGAACCCGCGCGGATGGACACCGAACACCACGCAGTCCGAGGACGGCGGCGCCTCCGCGAGCAGCGCGAGCCAGCCGATGCCGTAGTCGTGCCGCGCGATCCGCGCCCGCTCCGGCGGCAGCGCGGCCCGGGTCACCCCGCGCGCACCGTCGCAGCCCGCCACGAAGTCGCCCTGCACGAGCCGCCGTTGACCGGACTCCGGGTCGGTGTACGACACCGCCGGGCGGTCCGAGTCGAGATCGTGCAGCTGGACGTCCTGGACGCCGAACCGGATCTCACCGCCCCGCACGTCCGCGTACTCCCGCACCAGGTCCGTCACCAGCAACGGCTGCGGATAGACGAAGTGGTGATGCCCCGTCAGCTCCGTGTAGGCCAGCCGGTGCCGCTGCCCGCCGAACCGGAACTCGCACTCGGTGTGCAGCTGCGCCCGCGCCAACAGGCCCTCGGCGAGCCCCCGTTGCTCCAGTCCGCGGACGGCCCACTCCTCGATGACCCCGGCCCGCGGCCGCCGCTCGATGAACTCACGGGACTCCGTCTCCAGTACCAGGCAGTCGATCCCGGCGGCGCGCAGGATGTTGCCGATGGTGAGCCCGGCGGGTCCGGCGCCCACGACGACGACCGAACGGCGTTCAGGCAGCGGGGAGTTGGGATCGGAGGAGGGGGGAGAGGTCACGCCCGCAGTATGTCAGGCGTCATGTGGCCATTGAGTGATGATGTGAGTTTCATTTGAGTTAGGGCATTTCCCGGAAACCGGCTCCGTCAAGGCGGTGTCCGCCGCTGAAGAACAAGTCCGGCCGGGTCGAATGGCGCGAGACCTGCCACACCAACAAGGTGACGGAAAAGGATTACATGTGCCCGCTGCACGGCACATGCCAGTACACGAACCCGGTTAAGACGTCGTACGCGTACACCCACAAGTACATCGCGCCGAACTTCGGGATCGCTTACAACCAGCGATCCCGAATAGGACTGGCGATCCCGTACCAGCGATAGGGAAGCCTTCAGCTCAGGCGGGGAATCTCGATCGCCGGGCAGTGGTCCATCACCATCTCCAGGCCCGCTGCCCGGGTCCGGTCGTACGCGGCCTCGTCGATCACCCCGAGCTGGAACCAGACGGCCTTCGCGCCGATGCCGACCGCCTCGTCGGCGACCGTGCCCGCGAGGTCGCTGTTGACGAAGACGTCCACGACGTCCACCGCGAAGGGAATGTCGGCGAGGGAGGCGTAGCCCTGCTCGCCGTGCACCGTCTCCGCCTTGGGATGGACGGGTACGACGCGCTTGCCGAAGCGCTGCAGCACCTGCGCGACGCCGTAGGCAGCCCGGGACCGGTTCGAGGACAGGCCCACGACGGCCCACGTGTCGCCGGACTCGGTGAGGATCTTGCGGATCGTGGCTGAGTCGCCGTACATGCTCGGTCTCCTTGGAATCGTGCGCGCCCGCTGCTGCCTGCGACAACAGCGGGCGGAGCACCCTGATTCCTCAGTCCGAGACCACGGACGTGTTGAGGCCCTGGTCGTAGTGGTTGCGCGCGATCTTGATGCCCGTGCTGCCGTGGAAGACGAACAGCGGGGAGGTGTACGGCGGTTGGTCCGCCGAGGCCAGGCGGCGGACCGTGTTTCCGGTGAACGTGAAGCCGCCGACGCTCTTGGCGTTGACCACCGTCACATCGCCGATGTCGAAGGAGTTGTGCTCGACCTTGATGTTGTGGTGGACCGGGTGCGCCGGGTCGACGACCTGGTTGGTGGGCTCCACGAAGATCACCGGGCCGGTGGGGCGAGTGAAGGTGTTGTCGCGGATCGTGAGGTCGGAGACCGGGCCCGACTCGTACCACTGGTAGGCGTCGGCGGAGACGTAGATGCTCGCCATGGACATCGCGTCGAAGCGGTTGCCGGCGATCAGGACCGGCTTGCGGGTGGTGACCAGGATGCCGCGCGTCGGCACGTTGCGGAACGTGTTGCCGGTGATGACGACCGACGGGGTGGCCGTGATGTTCTCGACGACCGTGCCGCCAATCTCGACCCCGGCGGGGACCGGCCGGTCGAAGGTGACGGTCATGGTGGTCAGCGGCTTGTCGTGGTCCATTCCGCTCGGACCGTCGACCGCCGTGACCTTCGCGTGCGCGGGCGTCAGCGGGACCATCGTTTGCTTGCTCGTGAACTCGACCTCGTCACCGGGCGCGAACTGCGGGAACCCGGCGGTCTGCGGGTGCTCGTAGGCGAGGGTGAGCGTGTTCGGGCCGGGCTGTCCGACGACCTCCAGGTATGTGCCGTGGATGTTGATCGGGTCGTCGTGCGGTCCGTCGAAGAGGCTCCGGGTGATGGAGACCTTGCCCTTGACGCCGGACATCTGCACGAAGTCGGCGAACGAGGCCGTCGACCGGCCGGACGTCGGATCGGGTGCGAAGTTCACCTTGTCGATGGAGATGTTCTCGCTGAACTGGCCGACCACACCGAAGGATTGGAGGTAGTAGGCGCTCATCGAGCGCATCGTGACGTTCTTGGACTGCCAGATGAAGGCGCCCGGTTCGGTCCGCTCGATGAGGCGCATCTGGTAGACGAGCCCGGCGTCCGTCGGCTGGGACGCGGTGCTGTAGTCGATGCGGATCCGGCGGCCGCCGAGGTCGGTGACCGACGACACGTCGTTGAACAGCGGGTTGTCGCCGCGCCAGGTCCGCTGCGCCTTGGGGTCGTGGATCTGCGTGTACTGGAGCCCGTCCGTGCCCGACCAGTACGGCTGCCCGGTGGCCGGGCTTTTCTCGCCGAGCCAGGTGATGTGCGTGCCGTTGACCTCGTACGGGCTGCCGGCCGGGATCTTCAGGACGCGGTAGGCGTGCCCGTCGGTGACACCGGCGGTGGCGACGGTCGCGTCGATGACCTCGGGCGCCGCGTAGTCGAAGGAGAAGTTCTGGAACGTCACATTGGTCGATCGGATCGACGCGAACGCCGTCTGCAGACCGTGGTAGACGAGCTTCGCGCCACCGCCGTCGACGGTGACGTCATGCATGTCCTCGATGAGCAGCCCGATCTTCTTGTCGCGGTAACGCTGGTCCGCGCCAACGGTGTTGGAGACATACAGCTCACGCGTCTCGGCCCGCTCGGGGTAGAGCTGGTAGGTCCCCTTCGAGAACTCGATCCGCACCGCCCGCCCGTGATCGACGCTCTTGGCGTGCCGCAGCGCCGCTACGACGGCGGGCGTGGAGTCCGTCCGGCCGGTGGGGTCGGCCCCGAACGCGTCCACGTCGACCACCGCCACCGGTGCCGCTCTCTGCGCCGCGGCGACAGGACCGCCGCCGCCCACGAGCAGCGCGAGCGCCACCCCGACAAACACGAACCGAGACCGAGACATAGACCCTCCGGAGCATTCATGATGCACGGCCATGCGCCGCGAAACACCCGATGAATATGTGGAGTTACCGCCCATCGTCTCGTCGGAACTCCGACTGGAGTGTGCTTAGATCCGACCTCTAGGTCAATGGTCTGGACGAGCTCGGAGGAACTCGGGTCATCCGCTCCGCCGCCTCACGCCTTCGGTGCCCCGGTGCTCGCGCGGATCACCAGCTCGGGGTCGAAGAGGAGCTCGCCGACGGGGACGTCACGGTTGCCGACCAGGGCGAGGACGCTGCGGCCCGCCTCCGAGGCCAGCCGGTCGGCGGGCTGACGGACCGTGGTGAGCGGCGGATCGACGAAGTCCATGATCATGGAGCCGTCGTAGCCGACCACCGAGACATCACCCGGCACGTCGTACCCCTGTCGGCGGGCGCCGCGGATCGCGCCCAGCGCCATGTAGTCGCTGGCCGCGACGATCGCCGTGGCACCGCGCCCGAGGAGCGAGATCGCGGCGGACTGGCCGCCCTCGACGGTGTACGACTGCCGGACCACCCACTGCTCCGCGTCCTCGACCCCGCGCCTGGTGAGCGAGGCGACGAAGCCGCTGACCCGGCGGTCGGCGGGGCGGTTGCCGAGCGGGCCCGACGCCATGCCGATACGGCGGTGACCGAGCCGGTGCAGATGGTCGACGGCGAGTTCGGCGGCGAGCAGATCGTCCGTGGAGAACACCGGCGCCTCGCTCACTCCCTCGAACCGGCCGTTGATCCCGACGAACGGGATCCTGCGGGACCGCAGCAGTTCGTACGCCGAAGGGTCCGCGCCCTCAAGGGTGTTGCTGGCCGAGAGGAACACGACGGCGGCGACGCCCCGGTCGGCGAGCGAGGTCACGAAGTCCAACTCCTGTACCCCGCCCGGGAAGCACGGGCACAGCACCGTCTTCAGGCCGTGCGGGGCGAGGACGGACTCGATGCGCTCGGCGACATCGGCGAAGAACGGGTTGGAGACCAACTCGGTGACCACCGCGACGAGTTGGCCCCGCGTCTGGCGCTCGTACCCCAGGTCGGCCATCGCCTGCTCGACCGCCTCGCGGGTCTTGCGGGACACGCCCTGACGGCGGTTGATGACCCGGCTGACCGTGGCCTCGCTCACCCGCGCCCGGTCCGCGACCTCGGTGATACCGACCTTCATCCGCTTCCCTCCACCCCGACTTGCAACAGTTGAACGAAAACTTTCAGTCCAGCCTCCCAAGCAACATAGCAGTGGAACTGCATGTCTTCCATGTTTCTTGCGCATGACCATTGAATCGCCACTTCGGCCCCTGCTAGCTTTCCGGCCACCACGCGGCCCCATCCCGCAGTGACCGAAGACCGGGAGACCCGATGAAGCCCTCAAGGCTCATGCTGCTCACCGCTGTTGCCCTGCTCGCCCCGATGGCTCCCGCTCTGTCGGCCACCGCGTCCGCCGCACCCCGCCCCCAACTCACCATCCCCGACCCCGGGTTCGAGAACGGCGGCACGGGCTGGACCTTCACCTCGGGCGCCGGTGTCGGCACCGGCAACAGGCACGGCGGCGAACGCTTCCTCTACCTCGACGGCGGAGCCGGCAAGAGCGCCCAGCTGACCATCGTCGCGCCCAGGAACGGGAGTTACGACTTCTCCGCGTGGATCGGCAGCGCCGGCACCGGCGGCACGTACACGATCCGGCGCAACGGCGAGACCGTAGAGACGATCACCCTGCCGCAGCACCCCGGGTACGCCCGCTACACCATCAGCGACGTCGCCCTGAGGACCGGCGACCGGCTCCAGATCGAATTCGGCTCCGGCAGCTCCTGGGTCAACGCCGACGACCTGATGATCTCGCCCGCCGCGCCCGCCGACCCGAAGGTCACCTCGTCCGACCCCGAGGTCGTCGCGATGTTCGACTGGGCCCAGAAGAAGGCCAACAGCTGGGTCCAACTCCCGGGCACCGTGGGCCCGATCAATGTCGACGAGTACCAGACCGGCGGCACCGGCACCGCGACGTACGAGCCCACCTACTGGGCCGGATACGCCAACCGCAGCGCCTACTACTCCCGCGACATGACCCACCAGCTCGCGGGCGCCCACCTCATCGGTCTCGACGCCGAGAACGAGACGATGCTCCGCTCCTACGCGGCGTCGGCCACCGCCGAGCACAAGTACTTCCCGGTGTGGTCCCTCAACTTCGACGCGAAGACCTATCTGAGCATCGACTACAAGAGCCCGGACAACTTCGTCCGCGAGGTGCCGGCCACCTTCGAACTCGTCGAGAAGGCCGCCCAGGCCTACCTCTGGACCGGTGACCGCAGATACGTCGACGACCCGGTGCTGTGGGACTTCTACCGGCACGCCACCGAGCAGTTCATCGACCTGCACAACTCGGCCAAGGACAACGGCAAGGTGAAGGTCGCCGAGGGCACGGGCCAGGGCATCTTCCAGGGCGCCGCCAGCTACAACGAACAGGACGGCGACGGTCTCGCCGAGGCCGGGGACGGCATCGCCTCCGAGTACCAGGCGTACCTGGCGATGGCCGTCCTCGCCCGCGGCAAGGGCGACACCGCGCTGGCCAGGACCTACGACAAGCGGGCCGCCGACCTGAAGACGTACTTCAACGACGACTGGAGCGGTACCGGCAGCGGCGCCGACATGGTCCGCGCGTACACCACCTCCGGCACCCCGGTCACCGGCTGGGGCAAGGAGAACAGCGTCTTCATGCCGATGAAGCAGATCATCGACCCCGGCCCGCGCAACGACGCCTACCTCGACTACATCCAGGCGCAGGAGCTGGGCCCGGACGGCTCGCCCAACATCGAGTCGACCACCTACCTCCCCGACATGTTCTTCAAGAACAACCGCCCCGACACCGCCTGGCAGTGGATGAAGAAGATCTACGGCGAGCGCGAGACCCAGCACGTCAACTCCAGCCAGGGCCCGAACGGCGACTACCCGGAGGTGTCGTTCACCCTGGTCAGCCAGACCGTCCAGGGGTTGATGGGCATCACACCGGACGCCCCGAACCACAAGGTGACCACCCAGTCCCAACTGCCGACCGGCATGAAGTGGCTCCAGGCGGCCGACGTCCCCATCGGCACCGGCACGGTCACCGTCCGCCACGACGGTGCGACCAAGACCACCCTGACGAACAACTCCCGCAAGGGCTCCTACAGTTGGGAGGCCCGCTTCCCCGGCGTCCACAAGAACATCAAGGTCAACGGCGTCCCGCAGCACGTCCGAACCAAGGTGGTCAACGGCGTGACCTACACGTACGCGACGCCGACGGTGCGGGCGGGGGCGACGGCGGTGGTACAGGTGACCGGCTGACGCGCGGGCTCACCGAGGGAGTCGTAGCGCCGCGGCGAGGTCGTCGAGGTGGCGCGCGACCGGCCCCAGGGTGAGCAGACCGCTGCCCGCCCCGGCCAACTCGGCTGCGGCGGGCGTCAGTTCGGCGTGAGCGCGCTCCATCGTCTCCCGGTCGTCGACGGCGATTGCCGCGCGGGCGGCCAGGCACCACAGGGCTTCGAAGAGGAGGTCGCGGGGCGGTTCCGGAAGCGAACTCAGCGCCGTCCGGGCGTCGTTGGGGCGATCGCGGGCCAGCAGCACCAACGGGCGGGCCCAGGGTTCGTACGGTCCCCAGTCGATGTGCCCGTCGGTCTGGGCGGGCTGGCCGTTCCGCAGGCGCAGGCACAACAGGGCCAGGGGTAGCAGCCCGTGTTCCAGGCCGGGCATACCGGCTCCGTCCAGTCGAAGTGCCGCGTCCTGGTAGGCCGTTGCCACTTCGGCGGGATGTGGATCGCCGCTCGCGGCGAGTCGTAGGGCCCGGTACCACTGGGTGAACACACCGACCAGCGGCAGTTCATGACGGTCGGCCAGCTGTTCTGCGGCTGCCGCGTGGCCGTCGGCTCCGGTGAAGTCCGCGAGGGCGCTGCGGGACTGGAGCCGGATGAGATGCCCGAGCACTTCGTACGTGACCATGCCGTGCCGGGCGGACAGGGCGACCAACTCGGCGCCGATCGCGTCCCGTTGGGGTGCCAGGCCCGCGCGGTGGAAGGTCTGCATGAAGGTGCCGTTGAGGGCGAAGGCGAGCAGCGCGGGGTCGTTCAACCGGCGTGCGATGTCCTCGGCTTGGCGGGCGGCCTGCGGTCCGCGAGCGGAGCGGGTGCCGCGCGACTCCAGCGCGATGGTGGCCAACAGGCGGGCCCGCGCGGCGAGATGGGCGTCCGGTGGGAGCGCGGCCAGGGTGCGCTCGGCGGCGGCCACCGTGTCCGCCGCCTGCTGTGGGTCGTCGACGCGGGTCCAGATCGCGGGGACGTCGTAGGCGCCGATCACGCGGGCGGTGAGTTCCGGGTCGCCCAGTTCCTGCGCCGCCGTGATCGCCGCGAGGCGGTGCCGACGGGCAGCTTCCAGGCCGCCGCCTCCGGTCACCGCGAGGTTGCGGAGGAGGCCCACGGTCGATTCCAGGCGGGCACGGGCGCCGGACGCCACGGTCCGGTCGTAGGCGGCGGCTGCCTGTGCCCAGACCTGTTCCGCCGGATCACCGGGACCGGGGTCCAGGTGCGGGGCCTGGTCCAGGATGTCCGCCTCCAGGCGGCGCAGGGCCGGGCCCGGGTCCGTGCCGAGTTGTTCCGCGAGGAGGGTGCGGGCCCGGCGCAGTACCGCGAGGGCGTCGCCCTGGCGGCCGGTGCGGTAGAGGGCCAGGGTCAGGAGGCGCCAGGCGTCCTCGCGCCAGGGGTGTTCGGCGACGTGGGCGTCCAGGTCGGGGACCGCCTCGGCGGCCTGGCCCAGGGCGAGTTGGGCCTCGGCCCGGCGTTCGACGGCGTGCAGGCGGAGCTCCGTGAGGCGGGAGCGTTCCGCGCGGGCCCAGGGCTCGTCGGTGAAGTCGGCGTAGGCCGGGCCCCGCCACCAACTCAGCGCCTCCTGAAGGTGGTTGAGCGCGCGCGGGGGCGGCAGGGTCGCGGCTGCGGTCACCGCGCGCTCGAAGCGCCAGGCGTCCACGGTCTCCGGCTCGGCGCGCAGCGCGTACCCCGGGCCCTCGGTGACCAGCAGCCGGGCCGGAGTCCGCGGCGGGCGTTCCGGTTCCAGGGCCCGGCGCAGCGCGGCCACGAAGGTGCGCACCGCGCCCGTCGCGTCGGCGGGAGGCTCGTCCTGGCCTGCCCACAGGTCCTCGACCAGGCGCCCGACCGGTACGACCCGGCGCCGGGCGACGAGCAGTCGGGCCAGTACCGCCCGGTGCCGCGGACCCTTCAGGGCGATCGCGTCCCCGGCAGCGTCCCAGGCCGCGACCGGCCCCAGCACCCCGAACGCGACCTCCATCGCCGACCACCCTTTCCGGGGCATCGCCCCAGGTCACGGTAGCGCGCTCATTCGTTGCTCATTGGCTCGCGGCAGGCTCTGGGGCACTGACATCGCTACGAAGGAAGGCACCCCGTGCCACCGACCATCCCCGGCTTCACCTACCACCGCGTCCCCGTCGCGGACGGCGTCACCCTGAACGCCGCCGTCTCCGGCTCGGGCAGCCCGATCGTGCTGCTGCACGGCTTTCCGCAGACCCACCTCATGTGGCGCCATGTCGCCGCCGACCTCGCGGCCGACCACACCGTGATCTGCCCCGACCTGCGCGGCTACGGCGCGAGCGACAAGCCCGCCGAGACCGACGGCTCCGGTTACGCCAAGCGCACCATGGCCGCGGACGTCGTCGCCCTCGCCCACGCCCTGGGCCACGACCGCTTCGCGCTCGCCGGGCACGACCGCGGCGCCCTGGTCGCCTTCCGTGCCGGGCTCGACCACCCCGGCACGATCACGCACCTCGCCTGCCTCGACGTACTCCCCACGCTGGACATGTGGGACGTGATGCACGGCGTCACCGCCGCCGTCGGCTTCCACCTCTACCTGATGGCCCAACCCCCGGGCCTGCCCGAGCAGTTGATCGCCGCCGCGCCCGACGCGTTCTTCGGCCACTTCCTCGACCTCTGGACCAACGACCCGTCCGCGATCCCCGCCGACGTCCGCACCGCCTACCTCGACGCCTGCCGCGCCGCGGTCCCCTCGATCGTGGCCGACTACCGCGCCTCCGCAGGCATCGACGTCACCCACGACCGGGCCGACCGCGACGCCGGCAACCGGCTGCGGATGCCGGTCGCCGTCCTCCAGCAGGACTGGGGCGCCGCCCTCGGCTTCGACGCGTCGGCGCTGTGGAGCGCCTGGGCACCGGACCTCCGGCACGAGACCGTGACCTGCGGCCACTTCATGGCGGAGGAGGACCCGGCCGTCGTGGCGAAGACCCTGCGGGAGCTTGTCGCCGTCCGCTGAACCGGTGCGCGTCAGGCGGTCCTCGCGGTCACGGTGAAGTCGACGTCCTCGCCGACCGCCGATACCCCGTTGAAGGCTGCGCTGGCGTGCAGTCGGTTGGCGCCCTCCGGGAGCGCGGTGTCCGGGGTGCACGACCAGGTGCCGTCGATGCGTGCGACACCCGCGCACACCTTGCGCTCGGCGGCGTCCAGGACACTCACCCGCGCCCCGGGATAGGAGGTCCCGGCGAGCCGCGCCGCGCCGGACACGAACGTGCCGCCCGCCGGTTCGGTCAGCGTCGGCACGGGCATGCCGACGGTCACGGTGCAGCTGCCGGACGCGCGACGGGCCCCGCCCGCGTCGGTCAGCACGACGGCGCACCCGGGCAGCCGCGTCCCCGGCACCGCCCGCGCGTCCACGGCCAGCGCGAACGGATAGCCGCCGTCCTTCCACGAACCAGGCCCCGAGTCACGGACGTAGATGTACGTGCCGGTCGCGCCGTCGGCGGTCACCGAGCCCTGGAAGCGCGCCGTGTCGGCGAGGGGCGTACCGGTGACCCGGGCCCCGGCGGGCGCGGTCAGCCGCAGCGAGGACCCGGCCGGCAGGTCGGCACCGTCGTACCCGCTGATCTCCACCAGCCCGGACCGGCCCGGCACGATGGTCACCCCGCCGCCCAGACCCCGTGCGGAGAACTCCCCGGAGTCGGTGCGCAGCGGTGCGGCCGTGGCGGTGCCCGTCATCACGAGCGCCGTACCGGCGACGAGCGCGGCGGTCAGGAGGAGCGGTGGCCGCCGTCGAACGGGCGTCGGCGACGGGGGTTCGTGGGGGAAGGTGCGGCGGTCGGTCATCGGAAGTCTCCGGGGTCGTCTCGTCCGGGATGCTGGCCGGCTGCTCCCACCCCACACGCCCGACCGGCCCCGGCGAAAGGCGGGATGGGCGAACGGGTGAACGCCGACGAGGTCACGCACCCCGGTGTACCGGACAGACCGGGGTGAATCCCGCCACCTCGGCCGGAGTGGAGCGAACATGCATGCGTACGGCCTTCCGCCCGCCTACGCTCAGGCCGTGCTGCGCATCACCGACGCCCGAACCGGCGAGCCCGTCGAAGCCGCCCCCGCCCGCCGTGGCCTGACCAGGGTCGAGGCGCACGCGTCGGGCCTGGACCCCACGTCACTACGAGTGCTCCTCGTGTCCGACCTCCTCGTGCGCGCCCTGGAACTCGGCGGCACCCCCGTCTGGTCGCTCCTCAGCGGTGAACACGAGCAGGCCGAACTCCGCGCCGCGGCAAGGGCCTTGGGCATACGGCCCTTCGAGGACGGCGGAGACCTCGGCTCCGGACTCGGCGAGGCCCAGGTCCTCCACGTGGCGGTGGAGGGCGGTGCCGGGGCAACCGGGGGAGTCCTGGTGGCCGTAGCCCCCGTCGAATCGCCTACGACCGCCGTGCCCGACCTCTCCGACCCGGGGGCGCTGCGGCTCGCGCTGCTCTCGCACGCCCGGGACCTGCCGGTACGGCTCGACACGGATGCGTTGGAGGAGGCGCGGCGGACGCTGGCGCACTGGCGCGGGTCGGTCGCCGACTGGGCGCGGCGGCCCTCGCGGCCGGTGCCCGACGAGGTGCGTGTGGAGCTGCGTACCGCCTGGGAGGACGACCTCGACGTGCCCGAAGTCCTGGAGGTGTTGCGGCGGGTGGAGAACTGGCCCGACCTGGCGGACGGCGCCCGCTTCGAGACGTACGCCTACGCGGACCGGCTGCTCGGGCTCGAACTCACCCGTGACATCGGGTCGTTGGCGTGAACGCCCGCGCCGGGGCCCGCCCGTTGCGTCGCCTCGTCGTGCTGCGGCACGCCAAGTCCGCCTGGCCGGAGGGCGTTCCGGACCATCTGCGTCCCCTCGCCCCGCGCGGGCGCCGTGACGCCCCGGCCGCCGGGATCGCGCTCGCCGAGACCGACTCCCTGCCGGACCTCGCCCTGTGCTCCACGGCCGTACGGGCGCGCCAGACCTGGGAGTTGGCGTCCGCCGAGTGGGGAACCCCGCCGCCGGTGCGGTACGAGCCGGGGCTGTACGCGGCCGACGTGCCGGAGCTTCTCGACGCGGTTCACCAAGTGCCGCCCGAGGTCGAGACGTTGCTGCTGATTGGGCACAACCCCGGTCTGGAGGAACTGGTCCTCGAACTCGCCGGTGACAGTCTCGACGACGCGATCGATGAGGTCCGGGTGAAGTTCCCGACCTCGGCGATCGCGGTCCTGGCCTGGCACGGCAGTACTTGGCAGGAACTCGCCCCGGGTACGGCCCTGTTGACGGGTCTGACCGTGCCGAGGGGCAGGAAGAAGTAGGGACGCGCCCCGTGCGCGCGTGGTTTCAGGGCCGCGGGGAGCGGGACCAACTCGCCAGCAGCTGAAGGCGTTCCGCGGAGGGGGAGCCTGGTTCGGCGGTGGAGACGCCCAGGGTCTGCTCGGGGTCGTCGGCGGGGGTGAAGGCCTCGTAGCCCAGGACGATTTCGCCGACGACGGGGTGGTGGAAGCGCTTGGTGCCGTGGGTGCGCTCGAACACGTCGTGGTCGGCCCACCAGTGGCGGAAGTCCGGGTCGTGGACGGAGAGTTCGCCGACGAGCTCGGCCAGGGCGGGGTCGTGCGGGTGGCGTCCCGCGTACAGGCGGAGCGAGGCGACGATGGAGCGGGCGGCGTCCTCCCAGTCGGCGTACAGGCTCCGGAAGTGGTCGTCGAGGAAGACCAGCCGGGCCATGTTGCGGCCGCGGGCGGGCAGCGCCTCGAAGTCCGTGTACAGGGCGCGGGCGAGGTCGTTGGCGGCCAGGACGTCCATGCGGCGGCCGTAGACGAGGGCCGGGACCTCGGTGAGGCTGTCGAGCAGCAGGCGCAGGCCGGGGCGGACGCGCTGCGGGGGCAGCGGGCGGGGACGGGTGCGGGCCGGCCTGGCGATCCGGAACAGGTGGGCGCGCTCCAGATCGGAGAGGCGCAGGGCGCGGGCGATCGCGTCCAGGACGGACGCGGAGACGTTGAGGTGGCGGCCGCGCTCCAGGCGGACGTAGTAGTCGACGCTGACACCGGCGAGCTGGGCGACCTCCTCGCGCCGCAGGCCCGGAACGCGGCGGGTGCCGGGCAGGGGTGGCAGGCCCGCCTCCTCGGGGGTGATCTTCGCGCGGCGCGAGCGGAGAAAGTCCCGCAGCTCGCTGTTGGGTTCCTGGGCCATGCCACCACCGTAGACCGGGTGACCTGCGGAACAGCCGAGCCAGAGGGGGTCTGTTGGACCCCCCGGTCGGAGCGGCGGCCCGGCCCGTTCAGCCGACGTGCACGCGGGGCCGGCGCTCCGGGTCCGGTTCCGCGCGGCGCAGGACCTCGCGGGTGACCGGGGCGACCTCGCCGTCGCCGAAGACGAGGAAGCGGATCAGGTGGCTGACCGGGTTGCCCTCGGTCCAGGTGAAGTAGGCGTGCGGGACCTTGCCGGTGCGGTCGCGGAGGGAGAGGAGGACGGCGGCGATCGCGTTGGGGACCGTCGGACCCTCGATGCGGAGCCGTCGTACGCCGTACTTCTCCTCGCCGTGCACGGAGATGTCCGCCGAGAAGTCCGAGGAGTCGCGGAGGAGGACCTCCAGGAACAACACCGGCCCGCCGTCCGGGATATGGGTCTCCTCGCGCTGGCTGTACTCCTTGGCCCGGTACTCCCGCCTGCTGTGCTCCTGCGGCTCGTTCGCGATCAGCCGGAGCGGGCCGCTGCGCGCCGCCTCGTCGATGAACCGGGACGCCGTGTCGTCGAACGTGACCTCCACGGCGCGGAGTTCGAAGGCGCGGTGCACACGCGAACCGAACGACGTCACCAGGATGAGGACGATGAAGATGCCCGCGATCTTGATGCCGTCGGGCCGTTCGATGACGTTCGTGACGAGTGTGTACGCGAACACGGCGGTGATCACGCCGAACCCGAGCGTGGCCCTGCGGTGGCCCCGCTTGTGCACGGTGACCGTGGACGCGAAGGCCGCGGAGAGCATCAGCACCAGCACGCCCGTCGCGTACGCGCCGCTCTGCGCGTCGACGCTCGCGTGAAACCACAGGGTGATGACGATCGCCGCCACCATGAAGACCAGCACCAAGGGGCGTACCGCCCGCGTCCACTCCGGCGCCATGCCGTAGCGCGGCAGATAGCGCGGTACGAGGTTCAGCAGCCCGGCGAGCGCGGAGGCGCCCGCGAACCACAGGATCGCGATCGTCGAGACGTCGTAGACCGTGCCGAAGACCTGGCCCAGGTGCTCGTGCGCGAGATAGGCGAGCGCGCGGCCGTTCGCCGGGCCGCCCGTCTTGAACGCGCTCTGCGGGATGAGGATCGTCGTCGCCAGGCTGGACAGCAGCAGGAAGCCAGACATGATCAGGGCGGCCGTGGTGAGCAGCCTGCGGGTCTCGCGGATCCGGCCCGTGGGCTTCGCCCAGGTGTCCGTGTCATCGCCCTTGACCTGCGGCATCACCGCCACGCCCGTCTCGAAGCCGGACATGCCGAGCGCGAGTTTCGGGAAGACCAGCAGCGCCACGCCGACCATCGCGAGCGGCGAGGAGTGCGCGGCCGTCATCGCGTCCGTCCAGTCGCCGATCTTCACCGGATGGCTCAGCACCTCCCAGGCGGACACCGCGAGGACCACGAGATTGAGCGTGAGGTACACGCCCACCAGCACCACCGCGATCCCGATGGCCTCCCGGAACCCCTTGAGGAAGACCGCGCCCAGCGCCCCGACGAGGACGAGCGTGATCCACGTGTTCCCGCCGTGCATCCAGCCCGGCGCGAACGGGTTCTCCACGACGTGCGCCGCCGCGTCCGCCGCCGACAGGGTGACCGTGATCATGAAGTCAGTCGCCGCGAAACCCAGCAGCACCAGGACGAAGATCTTCCCCGACCACCACGGCAGCAGCCGCTCCAGCATGGCGATCGACCCCTCGCCGTGCGGGCTCTCGTGCGCCACCCGCCGGTAGACCGGCAGCGCCCCGAGCAGGGTCAGCCCGATCAGGACGACCGTCGCCAGCGGGGACAGCAGTCCGGCCGCGAGGGCGGCGATGCCCGGCTGGTAGCCGAGGGTGGAGAAGTAGTCGACGCCGGTCAGACACATGACCCGCCACCAGCGGTGACCCTCGTGCTCCGGGTTCGGCGTGGCGTGCGGGCCCGGATGCCGGGCGCTCTGCTCGCTCAGACCGTCCAGGAGCCAGGCCCGGCACTGCTCGGCGGCGGATGCGGAACCGCCGGACGCCGTGGTCTCCGTGGGGTCCGCCTGCGCGCCGGTCATGCTGAGAACTCCCTGCGATCGGACGACGTGCCCGGGGCCCGGGCAACGAGGAGCGAGTATCCACCACATCCCCGCTCGAACCCGGACCGGGGGCGACCACCGGCCCTGCGCATAGGCTGGCCGGATGCAGGACGAGTACCGCACAGTGGCCCGCCCGGGCGTGCACGAGACCGAGGTCAACCGCTCCCGCTTCCTGTGCGCCCTCGCCCCGGCGGCCACCGAACAGGAGGCGCAGGACGTCATCGCCCGTATCCGCAAGGAACACACGGACGCCTCCCACAACTGCTTCGCCTACGTCATCGGCGCCGACGCCGCGATCCAGAAGGCGAGCGACGACGGCGAACCCGGCGGCACGGCAGGCGTGCCCATGCTCCAGATGCTGCTCCGCCGCGACATGCGGTACGTCGTCGCCGTCGTCACCCGCTACTACGGCGGCGTCAAGCTCGGCGCGGGCGGCCTCATCCGGGCCTACGGCGGCTCGGTCGGCGAGGCCCTCGACACCCTCGGCACGATCACCCGCCGCCGCTTCCGCCTCGCCACGGTGACCGTCGACCACCAGCGCGCGGGCAAGGTCCAGAACGACCTGCGCGCCACCGGCCGCGAGGTGCGCGACGTCCGCTACGGCGAGGAGGTCACGATCGAGATCGGGCTCCCGGACGCCGAAGTGGACGCGTTCCGGGGGTGGTTGGCGGATGTGACGGCGGGGACGGCGGGGCTGGAACTGGGCGGCGAGGCGTACGGGGACGCGTGAGGGGCTGGCGGGAGCTGTGGCTGACGGTAGGTCAGGAGGCCCATGTCCAGACCTGGTTGGAGCTGCCCGCGCAGCCGAAGGTCTGGACGGTCTGACCGTCCTTCCCCGACTCCGAGGCCTCCGCGTCCAGACAGAAACCGTCCGGGGCGCTGACCAAGGTCCCGGCGCCGCCCAGCTGCCACCGCTGCGCGCTCAGCCCGTCGCAGCTCCTGACCCGGATCTTCGAGAAGTTCCGGCCGACCGTACTGGCGTCGGCGTCCAGACAGGAGTGGTTGCCCTGATTGACCACCAGGTACTGGGCGTTGTGCCCGGGCACCCGGAAGAGCGCCCACTTCTGCGGCGCCGTGCCGTTGCACGCCCACACCTGTACGGCGGTGACGTGGCCGTCGAGGCACCGGGGGACCTCGACCGCGCGGACGCTCTCGGTCACCGTCACCGGACCGGCGCGGACCGGCCCGCGCTCAGTGCCGTACAGCAGCTTCGCCGTCTGCGCGTCGACCGTCCCGCTGGCCGTGGTCCCCGCCTCGGTCTGGAAGACCTTCAGCGCGTCGGCCGTCGCCGTCCCGAAGTCGCCGTCGACCGTGACGTGCAAACCGTAACCGGCGAGCAGAAGTTGGAGTGCCTTGACGCAGTCGCCGTGGGAGCCCGAGGTGAGTTCGTGGACGCAGGAGGAGACACGGATGTCGAGGCTCGCGGGATCCTGGGTGGCCGGCACGCTCGTCGGGCTCTGCGACGCCCCGCCCTTCGTCGCCGACGCGGCCGTGCTCGGTGAACTGCCCGACCCCGAGGGCGAGTTCTCCGGTACGGCGAGCGCCGGGGGCGTCCCGGGTCCGGGACCGGTCGACGTCCCGCTGTCGCCGTGGTGCAGCAGGAGCAGCGTCGCGGTGATGCTGCCGGCGACGAGGAGGGCGGCCGCGGCGACGGCGCCCGCGATCAACCTCCCGCGTTTCTTGGGGGTGTTGGCGTGTTTCCGGGGCGTGGTGGGCGGATCCGGGGGTGCCGCCGAAGGGTGGGCCGCGGGTTGCCCGACGGGGGAGGGCCCGCGCCGGGACACGACCCGTGGCGGGGGCCCGGCCGGTGCGGACAGCTGATGCCCGATGGCCGTTCTGAACACCGCCTCGGGTAACGGCCGCAGCTCGGGGTCCTTGTCCAGGCAGGTGCGGATGAACGCGGCCAACTCCGCGTCCACGCCCGCGACTTTGTCGAGGACGTCCTCCCGGGGCGGGTCGAACGCCACCCGGTGCAGCACGTCGACGCCCGTGCCCTCGCCGAACGGGGCCTCCCCGGCGACGGCGTAGGTGAGCGTGGAGGCCAGCGAGAAGACGTCGGAGGCGGCGGTGACCTCCTGGCCGCGCACCTGCTCCGGGGACATGTAGGCGGGGGTGCCGACGTTCTGGCCGGTGACGGTGATCGAGGTGCTGTCGCCGGCCTGGACGACACCGAAGTCGATGACACGGGCGCCGTCGGCACCCAGGATGACGTTGGACGGCTTGAGGTCGCGGTGCACGATCCCCGAGCGCCAGATCGCCTCGATCGCCCGCCCCACGTCGGCCAGCAGCCGCCAGGCCGCCGCCGCGTCGACCGGCCCGCGCGCGTCGACCAGCTCCGCGAGGGTGGGCCCGGGTATGTACTCCGTGGCGACCCACACCAGATCCTCGTCGCAGCCGCTGCCCAACAGCCGCACGATGTGCGCCCCTTGGATCCGGCCCAGCGCGCCGACCTCGCGCTCGAAGCGCTTGCGGAACAGCGGGTCCTCCGCGTACTCGGGCCGGATCACCTTCACGGCGGCGGGGCCCGTGGCGCCGGTGGTGTCGCGGCCCAGATAGACCCGGCCCATCCCGCCGCTGCCGAGCACCGACATCAAGCGGTACGGCCCCGCCTGGCGCGGGTCGCTCTTCCGCAGCGGCACCACGGGAGGCGGCTCCATCCCCGCCGCCGCATAGGCCATCGTTTCGGACCGACCGCGGAACTCGACTGGCATGGGAACCCTGTGTCTCTCGCGTGGTGCGTGTGACGTGAGATTAGCGCAGCACATGTGTGCGACAAGGGAGTTGAGATTTTCCACAGCCGGCGCCAAGCCGCTTCGGTCGCGCGGCCGTCTCCAGCGTTGTGACGGCGGTCACTGATCCGCGTATGGGGTATATGTCCCGCCATAAGCTCCCGAATGCATGGGAACTCCGAGGTCAATGGTGGTTCAGGGGCCCGCAGGCGCTAGCGTGGTGGACCGATGAGACTGCTGCACACTTCCGACTGGCACCTGGGCCGGGCGTTCCACCGCGTGAACATGCTCGGGGCCCAGGCCGACTTCGTGAGTCACCTCGTCACCACCGTGCGTGAGCGCGACGTGGACGCGGTGGTCGTGTCGGGAGACGTGTACGACCGGGCGGTGCCGCCGCTGGCCGCGGTCGAGCTGTTCGACGACACCCTGCACCGGCTCGCCGACCTGGGCGTGCCCACGGTGATGATCTCCGGCAACCATGACTCGGCCCGCCGCCTCGGGGTCGGCGCCGGTCTGATCGACCGCGCGGGTATCCACCTCCGCACCGAGCCGTCGGCCTGCGGGACGCCCGTGGTGATTCCGGACGCGTTCGGGGATGTCGCTTTCTATGGGCTGCCGTATCTCGAACCCGCTCTGGTGAAGGCCGAGTTCGGGGTCGAGAAGGCCGGGCACGAGGCGGTCCTCGCCGCCGCCATGGACCGCGTCCGTGCCGACCTCGCGGGCCGCGCGCCCGGCACCCGTTCCGTGGTCCTCGCGCATGCCTTCGTCACCGGCGGCGAGGTCAGCGACAGCGAGCGGGACATCACCGTCGGCGGAGTCGCCGCCGTACCGGCCGGTGTCTTCGACGGCGTCGACTACGTGGCACTCGGGCATCTGCACGGCTCCCAGACGATCACCGGGCGCGTCCGCTACTCGGGCTCCCCGCTGCCGTACTCCTTCTCCGAGGCCGACCACCGCAAGAGCATGTGGCTCGTCGACCTGGATGCCGACGGGACCGTCACCGCCGAGCGCCTCGACTGCCCGGTACCGCGCGAACTGGCCCGTATCCGGGGCTCGTTGGAGGACCTTCTCTACGACCCCGACCTCGCGCGGTACGAGGAGGCGTGGGTCGAGGCGACACTCACCGACCCCGTGCGCCCGGACGACCCCATGGCCCGGCTCACCGACCGCTTCCCGCACACCCTCAGCCTCGTCTTCGACCCCGAGCGCGGCCCCGACGACCCCGACGTGTCGTACGCCCGCCGCCTCGCGGGGCGCGACGACCGTGAAATTGCCGATGACTTCGTCGCCCATGTGCGCGGTGCCGGTCCCGACGAGGACGAACAGGCCGTGCTCCAGGAGGCGTTCGACGCGGTGCGCGCGGATGCGGTCGTACGGGAGGTGACGCCGTGAGCGTGCGGCACACGGGAACAGGGGGCGCCCGATGAGGCTGCACCAACTCGACATCACCGCCTTCGGGCCCTTCGGCGGTTCCCAGACCGTCGACTTCGACGAGCTGTCCTCCGCCGGGCTGTTTCTGCTCCACGGGCCGACCGGCGCCGGCAAGACCTCGATCCTCGACGCCGTCTGCTACGCGCTCTACGGCTCGGTGCCCGGCGTCCGTCAGTCGGGTCAGGGGCTCACCCTGCGCAGCGACCACGCGGCGGCAGGCACCCGCACCGAGGTGCGGCTCGAACTCACCGTCGCCGGGCGGCGGTTGGAGCTCACCCGGCAGCCGCCCTGGGCGCGTCCCAAGAAGCGCGGCACCGGCAGCACGCTGGACAAGGCGCAGAGCTGGCTGCGCGAGTACGACGCCGCGGCCGGCGCCTGGAAGGATCTCAGCCGCTCCCACCAGGAGATCGGCGAGGAGATCACCCAGCTGCTCGGCATGAGCCGGGAACAGTTCTGCCAGGTCGTGCTGCTGCCCCAGGGCGAGTTCGCGCGCTTCCTGCGGTCCGACGCCGAGGCCCGCGGCAAGCTGCTCGGGCGGCTCTTCGACACCCACCGCTTCGCCGAGGTGGAGAAGCGGCTCGCCGAGCGGCGCCGGGCCACCGAGGCCCAAGTCCGCGAGGGCGACGCCGAGTTGCTCGCCGACGCGCACCGCATGCAGCAGGCCGCCGGTGACGCCATGGAGCTGCCGGACCTCGCCCCGGGCGAACCCGGCCTCGCCGACGCGGTGTTGGGCGCGGCGGCCGTCGCCCGCAGCACCGCACGCGAGCAACTGACCGTCGAGCACAGCCGCCTCACCGCCGCCGAGTCCGCCCAGGTCGCCGCCGACCGTGAACTGGCCGACGTCCGTGAACTGGCCCGCCTGCAACAGCGGTTCACGCAGGCGCGGGAGCGGGCCACGCTCATGGAGGAACGCGCCGACGGCTATCGGCAGGCGCAGGCGCGGATGGAGCGGGCCCGGAAGGCGGAGGCGGTGGCGCCTGCGCTGGAGCTGCGGGAGGCCGCCGACGCCGAGCACCGGGACGCCGCCCGGGCCGAGACCCGTGCGCGCGACCTGCTACCGGACTCCTTCGCGGGCGCCGGCGCGGCCGGACTCGCCGCCGCCGCACGCCGGGCCGCCGAGGAACTGGGCGGTCTTGAGTCGGCCCGTCGTGCAGAGCAGCGGCTCGCCGAACTCGGCTCGGAGCGCGCCGAGTTGGACCGCCAGGAGCGGGCCGACGAGGACGTACGGCAGGAGGCCGAGGCCTGGCTCGCCGAGTGGGACACCACCCGTGCGGAACTTCAGGCGCGGATCGAGTCGGCCCAGGAGGCCACCACCCGGGCCGAGCAGCTCGGGGTGCGGCGCGAGCCCGCCGAGCGGCGGCTCGGGGCGGCCCGGCAGCGGGACCAGTTCGCCGGTGACACGGAGGACGCGCACCGGCAGGTGCTCGCGTCGGCCGAACATGCCCTGAAGGCCCGCGCCCACTGGCTCGACCTCAAGGAGCAGCGGCTGAACGGCATCGCCGCCGAACTCGCCGCCCACCTCACCGACGGCGCGCCCTGTGCCGTCTGCGGAGCCACCGAACACCCCGCCCCCGCACGGAAATCCGCCGGACACGTCGACCGCGCGGCCGAGGAACAGGCCCTCACCGCCCACCAGCGCGCCGAGGAACAGCGCACCGAGGCCGAGCGCCGCCTGGGCGTCGTACGGGAAGCCCTCGCCGCCGCCACCGCCGAAGCCGGTGACACCCCGACCGGTCAACTCGCCGACGAGGTCGCGGAGTTGGAGCGGCTGTACGAGCAGGCGCGCCGGGACGCGTCCTGGCTGCACCCCGCGACCGAGGAGCTGCGCCGGGCCGAGCAGGAGCGTGAGCGGCGGACCGCGATCCAGCAGCAGGCCGCGGTCCGGGCCGCCTCCCGTACCACCCTGCGCGACACCCTGGACCGCGAACGAGCCTCGCTGGAGGGGGAGTTGGCGCAGTCGCGGGGCGCTGCCGAGAGTGTGGCCGCGCGTGCCGCCCAGCTGGAGCGGCAGACCGCGCTGCTCACCGACGCGGCCGACGCCGTCCGTGCCGCCGAGGACACCGCGCAGCGCCTCAAGGACGCCGACGCCCGGCTCGCCGACGCGGCCTTCCGTGCCGGGTTCGACACTCCGCAGGCCGCGGCCGCCGCCCTTCTCGACGACACCGCCCACCGCGAACTCCAACGCCGCCTGGACGCCTGGCAGTCGGAGGAGGCCGCCGTACGGGCCGTCCTCGCGGAGGCCGACACGGCGGCGGCCGCGCAACAGGCGCCCGCCGACCTGGACTTGGCGGAGCGCGCCGCGACCGCGGCCGACCGGCGGACCCGGGACGCGGCCTCGGCGCGCGACGCGGCGGCCCGGCGCTGCACCGAACTCGACCGGCTCTCCGCCCGATCGGCGGCCGGGGCACGCCAACTCGCCCCGCTGCGCGAGGAGTACGACCGGGTGGCCCGCCTCGCCGCCCTCACCGCGGGCACCTCGGCCGACAACGAACGCCGGATGCGGCTGGAGTCGTACGTCCTCGCCGCCCGCCTGGAACAGGTGGCCGCGGCGGCGACCGTACGGTTGCAGCGCATGTCGTCCGGCCGCTACACGCTGGTCCATTCCGACGACCGGGCCGGGCGCGGCCGTAGCGGACTCGGGTTGCATGTCGTCGACGCGTGGACCGGGCGGGAGCGGGACACGGCGACGCTGTCCGGCGGCGAGACGTTCTTCGCGTCGCTCGCCCTCGCGCTCGGGCTCGCGGACGTGGTCACCGACGAGGCCGGCGGGGTCCGGCTCGACACGCTCTTCATCGACGAGGGCTTCGGCAGCCTCGACGAGCAGACCCTCGACGAGGTCCTCGACGTCCTCGACTCCCTGCGCGAACGGGACCGCAGCGTCGGCATCGTCAGCCATGTCGCCGATCTGCGGCGCCGGATCCACGCGCAGCTGGAGGTCGTGAAGGAGCGGGACGGGTCGGCCGTACGGCAGCGGGGGCAGTGACGTCGTCCAGGCCGGCGGGGTCAGTGACCCAGGGGGCGGCGGGGGAGCGGTGAGGAGTAGACGACGCTGGTGGTGACCGAGCCCAGGGCGCCGATCTTCCCCGAGACCTCCTCCAGGTGGCGCATCGAACGGGCCGCGACCTTGATCATGAAGCAGTCGTCGCCCGTGATGTGATGCGCCTCCAGGATCTCCGGCGTCACCGCGACCAGGTCGTGGAAGGGCTTGTAGTTGCCGTTCGGATAGCGCAGCCGGACGAACGCCAGGATGGGCAGCCCGAGTTGTTCCGGGTCCACGACCGCCGCGTACCCCTGGATCACCCCCGCCTCCTCCAGCCGCCGCACCCGCTCGGTCACCGCGCTCGCGGACATGGAGACGGCCCGGGCCAGCTCGGCGAAACTGGCGCGTCCCTCCCGCTGGAGGACCTCGAGGATGCGCCAGTCGGTGGCGTCCGGTGAATACGCGGTCATACCCGAGGAATACCAGGGGAATCCCCGGCCGATCAAGAGGTACGGCGGGGATCGTCCCTTCAGTGGGCCGGTCGGCGACCGTAGATTTCTGGCCGTAGAGACACCTCGGTGAAAGGCCGGACCATGAGCAGCAGTACCGCCGTCAACCCTGTTCTGCGGGTCGCCCCCGCCGCTCCCTCGGCAGCGGCCGCCCACTTCCGGGCGAGCCTCGCCTTTCACGCCGACGTGTCCGACGTGGCCGCCGCGCTCGCGGGCGACGGCCACGCGGGCTTCGTCGTCGTCGACTCGCGCTCCACCGAGTCCTGGGACCAGGGCCACCTGCCCGGAGCCCTCCACCTCCCCACCGCGCTCGTCCCGGAACAGGCCGAGGCCCTCCTCGACAAGTCCGTGCCGGTCGTGACGTACTGCTGGGGCCCGGGCTGCGACGGCGCCACCCGATCCGCCCTCGCTCTCGCCGAACTCGGCTATCAGGTCAAGGAGATGCTCGGGGGATTCGAGTACTGGGTGCGTGAGGGCTTCGAGTTCGAGACGTGGGAAGGCCGTGAACGCCGCGCGGCCGATGCGCTGACCGCACCGGTGGGGGCGGCGGACTGCGGGTGCTGAAAGGCGGCCTCGACCGCGAACCAGCCGTAGCCGCAAGGGAGTTGAGGTGACACGCGGCACCTTGAACCCTGAACATGTGGGCTCGCTGTGCGTGTAGGTTCTGCCCATGGCGCGATACGCGGAGCCGGGCACGGCGGTGCAGTGGGTGGAGTCGGGCGGCGGGCCGCTCATAGCGGTGCCGGAGACGGTGCTGCCGTTCTGGACGGGAGCCGACGGCGATGAACTCGCCTCGGACTACGACCGGGCGTGCGAGGTCGGCGGCTACGTCGGTCTCCTGCCCGTAGGGGACAGCGCGGCCCTGGTCCTCGGGGACGACCCCGCGTCGACGGCCTTCCTGCCGGAGCACGACACGTTCGTACGGTGGCGGGCCGCGAACTCCGAGGACGACGTCCTGGCCGGGGTGTCCGCCGCGCTCTCCGGCGCGACCTGGGAGAACGAGGTGCGGTGGGACGTACCCGGGCCCGTGGTGCTCTTCGACTCGGCGTGGCCCGGACGGGACTCGGAGGGCACCGAGCATCTGAAGGTGGACCTGGAGCCGGGGCGCTATGCCGTCCGGGCGGGGCAGGCGCAGCCGGGGCCGGAGACCTGGCTCGGGCTCGTCCAGCTGCGGCGGCTCCCGAACTGACCGTCTCCGGCCGGGACCGAACTGGCCATCTTTGGTCGGACTTCGGCGGCCGGGTCCCGAACTCCGGGGCCCCGCCGCCGACATGTCCTGCCGGGCGTCAGAGCTGAGACAGCTCGTCCACCAGGTCGTCCAGGCCCAGCGAACCCTGGGACAGCGCGGCCATGTGCCAGGCCTTCAGGTCGAAGGCGTCGCCGTGCCGCTGCCGTGCGTTCTCGCGGCCCAACAACCAGGCGCGCTGGCCGAGTTTGTAGCCGATGGCCTGGCCCGGGATCGTGAGGTAGCGGGTCAGTTCGCTCTCCACGAAGTCCGCCGGGCGGCTGCTGTGCGCGCCGAAGAACTCCTGGGCCAGCTCGGGCGTCCACCGCTCACCGGGGTGGAAGGGCGAGTCCGCCGGGATCTCCATCTCCAGGTGCATGCCGATGTCGACGATGATCCGGGTGGCCCGCATCATCTGCCCGTCGAGGAAGCCGAGTCGCTGCTCCGCGTCCTCCAAGTAGCCCAGCTCGTCCATCAGTTGCTCCGCGTACAGCGCCCAGCCCTCGGCGTTGGCGCTGACCATGCCGACGGAGGCCTGGTAGCGGGAGAGTTCGTCGGCGACGTGCGTCCACTGGGCGAGCTGGAGGTGATGGCCGGGGACGCCCTCGTGGTACCAGGTCGAGACGAGGTCGTAGACCGGGAACCGGGTCTGTCCCATCGTCGGCAGCCAGGTGCGGCCCGGACGTGAGAAGTCCTGCGAGGGCTGCGTGTAGTACGGCGCCGCCGAGCTGCCCGCGGGCGCGATGCGCGACTCCACCCGCCGTACCCGCTCGGCGAGTTCGAAGTGGGTGCCGTCCAGATCCTCGATCGCCTTGTCCATCACGCCCTGGAGCCACGCGCGGACCTCCTCGACGCCCTCGATGTGCCGGCCGTGCTCGTCGAGGTGCGCCAGCGCCACCCACGGGGTCTCGGCGCCGGGCAGGATCTTCTCGGCCTCCCGCTTCATCTCGGCGAGCAGCCGGTGGTACTCGGACCAGCCGTACGCGTACGCCTCGTCGAGATCCAGCTCCGTACCGTTGTAGTAGCGGGCCCACCGCGCGTACCGCTCACGGCCCACCGTGTTCGGCGCGCCCTCGATCGCCGGCGCGTACACGTCGCGCAGCCAGTCCCGCAGCTCCACCAGGGCCGCGGTCGCGGCGCGGGCGGCCTCGTCCAGTCCGGCGCGCAGGGACTCGGGTCCGGCCGAGGCGAAGTCCTCGTACCAGCCGCGTCCCCGGCCGTCCGTGTCCGACCACTCGGTGAGCTGGCCGATGAAGGTGGCGGTCGGGCGCGGGCCCGCGAACAGCTTGCGGTCCAGGCCCAGTTGGAGGGATTCGCGGTAGCCGGCCAGCGCGGCGGGCACCGCGCGCAGCCGTTCGGCGATCGCCGCCCAGTCCTCGTCGGTCTGGGCCGGCGTCACCGTGAACACATCACGCACCGAGTGCGCGGGGGTGTGCATGTTGCCGACCTCGCGCAGGCCCTCCTCGGTGTCGTGCACACCGAGTGCGGCGGTCAGCCGCTCGCGCAGCAGGCGCGCACAACGGCGCTCGCTGTCACTGTCCGCGCCGGGCCGGCGCTCGGCCTCGTCGAGCTTCGCGAGGGTCGCCCGCTGAAGCTCCGCGAGTCGTTCCTGACCTGCGGGGGAGAGGTCGGGCAGCCTGCTCGAACTCTCCTTCACGCCGAGATACGTACCGATGACCGGGTCGAGGGTGATGAGGTCGTCGACGTAGGCGTCGGCGACCTGCCGGGGCAGCGGAGTGTTGGTCTGCGACATGAGGACCATCCTCATACGCGGAACTCGGACCCGTCACCCCGATTCAGCTGTGGGCGTGGCAAGCGGCAGCAAAGGCCCGCAGTCCCACTGCTGGAAGATCAACCGGGTCTCCACCCGGGCCACTTCGCGCTGTGACGTGAACTCGTCCAGCACCAGCCGCTGAAGGTCCGCCATGTCCGCCACGGCCACATGGACGACATAGTCGTCGGGCCCGGTCAGATGGAACACGGTCCGCGACTCCGGCAACGCCCGGATCCGCTCCACGAACGGCCCCACCAGCTCCCGCCGATGCGGCCGCACCTGCACCGACAGCAACGCCTCCAGCCCCCGCCCCAACTTGGCTGCGTCGACCCGCAGTTGATGCCCCAGGATCACCCCGGCCCGGCGCAGCCGCGCCACCCGGTCCAGACACGTCGACGGCGCGACCCCCACCTGCTCCGCGAGCTCGCGATAGGTCGCCCGGGCGTCGTTCTGCAGCAACCGCAGCAGATGGAGGTCCACCGGATCCAGTACGACAGATTCGGTCATGGGCCGAACGTAGCACGGAGTTTCGGCCATAGTTCCCGCGTGATGTTCACCCTTACGCCCATGGACACAACGCACCCGCACCCCTCCCCAGCCCTCCGAGCCCTGGCCACCGAAGCCGTGCACGCCGGCCGGGACGACCTCGCCCGGCAGGGCCTGCACGCCCCGCCGATCGACCTGTCGACCACCTACCCGTCGTACGACAGCCGCGGCGAGGCCGCCCGCGTCGACGCCTTCGCCGCCACCGGCGCCGAACCGGACGGTCCGCCCGTCTACGGCCGCGTCGGCAACCCGACCGTCTCCCGCTTCGAGACCGCCCTCGCCCGCCTCGAAGGCACCGGGAGCGCGGTGGCGTTCGCCAGCGGCATGGCGGCCCTGACCGCCGTCCTCCTGGCGCGGGCCGCGGCGGGGCTGCGGCACGTGGTGGCGGTACGACCCCTCTATGGCAGCAGCGACCACCTGCTCACCGCCGGGCTGCTCGGCTCCGAGGTGACCTGGACCGACCCGGCCGGGATCACCGACGCGCTGCGTCCGGACACCGGCCTGGTCGTCGTCGAGTCCCCGGCCAACCCGACCCTGGCCGAACTGGACCTGCGCGCCGTCGCCCACGCCTGCGGCTCGGTCCCGCTCCTCGTGGACAACACCTTCGCCACCCCGGTCCTGCAACGCCCCGCCGAACACGGCGCCCGCATCGTCCTGCACAGCGCCACCAAGTACCTCGGCGGGCACGGCGATGTGATGGGAGGTGTGGTGGCCTGCGACGAGGAGTTCGCCGGGCTGCTGCGGCAGGTGCGGTTCGCGACGGGCGGCGTGCTGCATCCGCTGGCCGGCTATCTGCTGCTGCGCGGCCTCGCGACCCTCCCGATCCGGGTACGGGCCGCGTCCGCCACCGCCGCCGAACTCGCTCGCCGCCTCACCGCCGACCCGCGCGTGGCCCGCGTCCACTACCCGCGCATCGGCGGCGCGATGATCGCCTTCGAGGTCCACGGCGACCCCCACGAGGTCATAGCGGGAGTCCGCCTCATCACGCCCGCCGTCAGCCTCGGCAGCGTCGACACCCTGATCCAGATCCCGGCCTCCATCAGCCACCGAGTGGTGCCCGGGGAGGACAGGAGGGGGTCGGGTGTGAGCGACAGCTTGCTGAGGCTGTCGGTAGGGCTGGAGGACGTAGAGGACCTCTGGACGGATTTGGATGGGGCGCTGGCGCCCCTCTCAAGAGGCGCGGGGCGGTGCTCATATGCGGCTCCGCCGCGGGGCGCGACCAGCCACAGTGGACCGTCAGAGGCCGACGAATCCGTTACGACTACGGCGCTCAGGCCTTCCTGAACTCCGTGATCTCCACAACGTCCTTGGCCTCGCCCACGGCCGAACTCAACCGAGCCGTGACCACCAACGTCCCCTCCTCGATCTGATAGTCAAGCGGCAACCCCAACCCCCTCATCGCCGCAACCATCCCCGTGTTGGACGCCTGCGTCACCGCGTACACGCTCTCGCACCCCGCCTCGACAGCCATCCCCACCAGCCGCCCCAACAACTCGCTCCCGATACCCCGCCGCTGCCAGTCGTCCTCGACCAACAGCGCGACCTCCGTCTCGTCCCCGTCCCACAACAGGTGCCCGAGCCCGACGATCCGCCCCGACGCCGTCTGCACGGCGAGCGTCCGCCCGAAGCGCGGAGAGAGCAGGTGGTTGAGATAGCGGTCGGCGTCATTGACCGGCCCGTGGTACCGCATGCCGAGCGTCCGTGAAGAGCACCGCTCGTGCATCTCCCGCGCCGCGTCCAGGTCACCGGTGTCGGCGCGCCGCACGGTGATCGCGTTGCCCTCGGGCAGCGTCAGTACGTCCTGGCTGCGCGGGATGCGGGGACCGAGCCGGGCGTCCAGCTCGACCAGCGCCCGCGCCCGGGCGAACTCGGTGGGCGTGAACGGCAGGTACGCCCGCTCCACTGTGATCACTCCGCCTTCCGGCGCCCGCAGCCGCATGACCGTGTCCTCCAACGACCCCTCCACCGGCACCGACTCCGGCTCGCGCCCCTTGCCCGCGGTGGTCGCGGGCAGCGAACGGATGGTGCACCGGCCCAGCAACTGCCGTAGCGCCAGCGGCAGTTCGGCAGCGTCCAGGGCCGTGCGCGTGGCCAGGCCCAGGACGCGGGTCGGCGCGTCCACCAGATCGTGGGCGTCGGCCCGCTCGATCCAGGTGCCCGAACCGCCGGCCGAGGCCACCGCCCGGGTGATCTCGGACGCCGCGACCTCGGCCGGCGCCCGCAGCAGGAACTCGTCCACCGTGCCCTCGGCCAGCGGATGCGTCTGCAGGCTCAGGATGTCGACCCGCTGACCGGCCAGCGCCGTGCACAACACCGCCAGCGACCCCGGCGCGTCCTGCACCGTCGTCCGCATCCGCCACAGCGCGGCCGCCTCGGCGACGGGGTCGGCGGGCGTGGACGACTGCTCGGACGCGGAGGCGGACGTGGTCTCGGGGCCTGCCCCGGTCAGCTCGGCCCGCTCGGTGGGCCCGGCCTGCCGCAGTTCTGCGGTCGGCCGGGCGCCGGTATCGCCCGTCGGCGGCGCATGACCGTGGCGGCGTGACCACCACGTGTGGAACCCCGCCGTGGCGACCAGGGCCAGCGCGGAGATCGCCAGCAGCGCCGGTCCGTCGGGGCCGTGGCCCACCAGATCCGCCACGACGTCCGCCACCGCGACCGCCGTGAACAGCGCGGCCAGCTCCACCAGGTCCCGCCGCCAGTGGTGCACCGGACGCCCGTGCTTCGCGCGCGTCACGTCAAACATGTCTCGACTCATGCACCCACTGTGAAGGAAGGGTGTTGCGTGATCACGAACGCTCTGTGACCTACCGGTAAAAGCGTGGTTCTGTACCTTTTGCCGTTCTTTTGGTGAGTGCGACGCACCGGAGGTCAGCCCTGTCGCCCTACGTCATGCGGCCACCTCCTCCACCAGCGCACTGCGCAGCCGACGTGCCTGCGTGACCAGCCGGGACGAGCCGCTCCGAGCCACCGTCTGCGCCAGATACGGCAGTTCACCCCGCGCCCCGGACCGCTCCGCGCACTCGGCGGCCACCGCCAGGAGGTCCCCGAGCCCCCGAGCGTGGGCGGGCTTGGCATCGCCGTCGAGGTCGGCGAGCAGCGCGGCCAGGGTGTGCCGGAGGATCCCCCAGATGGTCGCGTTCGCCCCGGTCGCAGCCCCCGTCCGCACCGACTCGGCGAGCCGCGACGGCTTCACGGCCCCGCTCCGCACCAGCTCCCCGAGATCCGCCCCCAGCCGATCCCCGTCCAACTGCCCCCGCGCCGCGAGCACCAACAACGCGTCTACGGCGGCGAGCCGGTCCTCGGGATGCCGCGCGCCGAGCCCGTACGCCAGACACAGGTGCGTGGCCTGCCCGGCCGCACCCTCCGACTCGGCCAGCAGCGGAAGTACGGCGGCCGCACCCCGGGTGTCGTCCAGCGCAGCGGTGGACACGTCCCGCACCAGCCGCGCCGCCACCAGTTCGCGACGCTCGGGGAGCATCGCGAGCCAGTGCCGCTGCATCTCGTGGTTCCAGTGGTAGCAGTGCCAACGGTCGCCGTAGGCGGTCACCGGCTTGCCCAGCGCGCGGAACTCCGCCGGGAAGTCCTCCTGCAGATCGAGGAGTTCACCCAGCTCCACCACGACACGCGCCCCGGCCGTCCGGCGCCTGCTCAGCGGCAGGGTGGGGCTGTCGGACATCAGCCGGCGCGCGAGCCGGGTGCCCTCCACCGTGCCGAGCGCCTCCGCCCGCTCGGCGGCAACGGTTGCCGCCGCCCGGTCCTCTCGGCGCACCCGCAGCAGCGCCTGCGCGAGGTCGGCATCCGAGACCCGCGCGCCCAGTCGCCGGTACATGTCCAGCCGGTCCACCAACTCGTCCGGCTCCAGCAGCCCCGTGCTCCAGCTCGGCGTCGACAACAGGAACGGCAGCGGCTCCGCGCGGAGCCGGTACGCGACCTCCCATATCCGGGCGTCGAAGGCTCGGGTCAGTGCGCTGTGCCCGCACTCCCGTCCCTTGTCGCCGCGCCGCATCCCGTCGTGGAGGGTGCCGGTGCGCACCTTGTCCAGGAGGGTGGCCAGCAGGAGGTCGAACCCGTACGACGCGCTGCCGAAGCTGTGGTGCGACCTGCTGAAGTGGTCGTCCGGACGCTGGGGAAACCCGGGGGCGTCATCGGCCCACCAGCGGCGCGCGACCACCGGTCCCAACGCCTCCAGCAGGGCGTCCCGGTCCCGGTACGCATGGCGGACGAGTCCGTCCAGCGCCCGCTCGAACGCGGCCACGTCGCCCTCGGTGGCCATCAACGCCCCCACCTCCTCGGCGAGTTCGACCGCCGACTCGGGTGCCGGTGCGAGGCGCACCGCCTCCGGTGCGGGCGGGAGCGTCTCCTCGTACACCAGCGCCGCCGCCGTCGCGGGCGTCGCGCCCAGCGTCTCGACCGCGCGTGTGCGCAGGGCGGGGATCAACTGGTCGGCCGCCGAGGCGAGTTCGGCCCGTGCCTCGGGGGAGTCGACCTTCTTGAGGTGCCGCTCGACCAGCTTCAGTGCCCGCTCCTGTACGTCCGCGTCCTCGTGCCCGAAGGCTTGGGCGAGGGCGGGCAGTACGTCGTCGGCGGCCGACGCGTCCCGCGCCAATGCCTTTCCCAGCAGCGCGAGTTGGGCCCGGACGAGCTTCTTCTCGGGCCGGAACAGCACCGCGTCCGACATCTCCGCCAGCCGTCGTGGCGTCAACTCCCCGTCCAGTGCGAGGGATCCGAGCACCGACTGGGCGTGCGACGCCACCATCGACACCGCGTCCGAGGCCAGCGCCAGCCAGTCGGCGATCCGCTCCCGCTCCTCCTCGCGGGTCAGAGCGAGGGCCTTCAACACCCGCAGGAACACCCGGTTGTCGAGGGTCGTACCGCCCCGCAGCAGCCGGGCCATGCACGCGTCCACCGTGCGCTTCCGGTCCAGGACGCCGTCGGTGGTGAGCTGGGCGAGCGCGTCGACCCAGCTGTTCGGCCCCTCGGCCGAGGTCCACTCCAGCGGGCTGCCGATGTCCTCCGTCTCGAAGACCGCGTCCACCAGCTCCGCGAGAAACGGATCCTTGCGCAACCGGTCCAGCAGGGTGTTCCCGAGCTGCCGCAGATTGCCGATGTGCTCCACCCAGCCCCGCACATAGGCGTCTGTCGTCGGCACCGGACAGCCGGAGAGCCGTACCAGACCGGCCATCAGCTCGTACGGCACGTCCGTGGAGGCCGGGCGTCCGGCGAGGCGGTGCGTCACGTCGGCGAGCCAGGCGGTGTCGCGGTCGCCCAGGATGTGGATCAGCAGTGCCGGGGACGACGCCGACCAGCGCATGTCGGTGGCGGCGATCCAGGTCGCCGCGGCTGCCGCCCCCGTCTCACAGGCGGCCCCGGCCGCGTGCAGGGCCGGGTAGGCGCGGCGGGCCGGCATCTCCCACGGTGCTTGGCGCAGCTCCTTGCGGAGTTCCTTCAACTCCGGCAGGAACGCCCGCCGTTCGGCGTCCGTCAACCCGTCCAGCAGGCCCACCGCCTCGGCCGTCCGGCCCGCCCGCACCGCATCCATCAGCGAACTCATCGCACACCCCCGTCGACCCGCACCATGTCCTGCTTCGTGTTCCGCTGTGTGTCCTGCTCCGTCGCGGCACCTCGCCGCACCATCCGCACCGCCAGCGCGTGCTTGCACGGCCCGCGCCCGCCGCGGTACTTGGCCCACCACACGCAGCTGCAACTCAGCACCCCCGCCTCGTCCCGCACCCGGTGCACATGGCCGTCCTCGGCAGTCACCGTCCCGAGCGCGCCCTCCAAGGTCACCGCCCCCGCGGCCACCAGCGCGCGGGCCGAGCGCAGCCGGGGATTGTGACGCTCCACGCGCTGCGCGTCGTACGGCAGTTCACGGTGGAAGTAGGCCGCCTCCGCCGTGTCGTAGCCGACGCGCCCCGAGGTGCCCAGCCGGGTCAGCGCCGCGCGGACCCGCTGCGGTGTGAGGCCGGAGGACGCGGCCATGTCGGCGACGTCGATACGGGGTTCCCAGGCGAGCAGCACGGAGATCAACTCCGCGTCCTCGCCCGCCTCGTCGGCCGCGAGCGCGTCCAGGACCCCGCCCTCGCCGGAGAACCCGCGCGACGCGTCCGGCGACAGCGTGAGGGTGAGCCGCATGCCCGGCAGGACGGCCTCCCACGCACCGGCCGTCGCCGAGGCGCCGATGACGGAGGGGCCGTAGATCCGCAGGGCCGTCGCGTGGCGCAGGACCCGCTGGAGTGCGATCAGGCGCTCCGGGCCGGGGAGGCACACCGCGCCCGGTACGGGGCGGGTGGTCGGGCGCAGGCCGCGGCCCGCCGGGACGACCCAGCGCGGGCCGCTCGTGGTGCCGCGCGCGCCGCTCTTCGGGAGGGAGCGCAGGAAACGGACCGCCTCCGCCGCGGGCAGTTCGGCGCGCAGGTCGAAGCCGGCCGCTATGACCTGGGCCTCCGCGAAGCCGCGCAGCCAGCGGTCCGGGAGCGGCACCTTCTTCTCCACGACCGGGCCGTCCAGTGTGGTGACGGCCAACTCCTCGGGGCCGACCCGGAGATGGAGCGGATCGTCCGTGCCGATCCGGGAGAGGGCCTCGCGCAGCGGGTTGTTGACGTCGACGTTCGTCGTGCCGTGTCCCACCTCGTCGCCGTCGAGTCCGGGGCCGAGGACGTCCAGTCGCGCGTACACCCCGCCGCAGCCGGAGAAGGACTCGAAGCGCAGCCGGTCGCCGCCCGCCGTGACCACCGGGTCGAGGGAGGCGGCCAGTTGGCGCTGGTAGTAGCGCGTGGCCGCCACGTCGGCCACCGCCAGCAGCGCCGCCGAGGCCACCTGAGGAGAGGTCAGGAAGCCCGCGAAGAAGCGCGGATGGTCGGTGACACCCGAAGGAGTCGCACCTCGTGAGGTCTCCAGTCCGAGGCGCCGTCCGTCCGCCGACGACTCCAGCACGGAGGGTCGGGGATAGGTCACGGCCTGCAAAGATCGCGTCATGCAAAAACCGTAGAGGCCACCACTGACAATCGGCCTGACCTGCGGAAACGCGGTCTGCGGCGGGGAGTTGGCACGCTGCGCACCGCGCCGCGCACCGGGGGATGACGCCGGTGCGCGGCTCAGGTACGAGGGTAGTGGAGTTACTGGCCGACCCGTCCCGGCTGAAGCGTCTTGGTGAACAGCACGGTGCCGTCCTGCTCGCGCAGACGGACCGTCAACTCCCCGCTGTGGCCGTCGATGTCGACCTCGCCGAAGAACTGGTAGCCCTCGGCCGGCGACACGTTCTGCGCGGTCGGCGCCTTCACGAACACCCGCTCCGGACCGAAGGTGTTGTCGAGGTCGCTGGCCGGGAAGGCGCCCGCGTTCAGCGGACCGGAGACGAACTCCCAGAACGGCTCGAAGTCGGTGAACGCGGCCCGCGATGGCTGGTAGTGCTGGGCCGAGGTGTGGTGCACGTCGGCCGTCAACCACACGGTGCCGGTGATCCGCCGGTGCTTGATGTACCGGAGCAGCTCGGCGATCTGCAGTTCACGCCCGAGCGGCGCGCTCGGGTCGCCCTGTGCGACGGCCTCGATGTTCGGCTTGCCCTCGGTGGCGTCGGGGACGACCAGGCCGAGCGGCATGTCGGCGGCGATCACCTTCCACACCGCACGCGAGCGTGACAACTCCCGCTTGAGCCACTCCAGTTGCTCCCGGCCGAGGATGCCCTGCGGGTCCACGGTCTGTTTGTCGGGCGAGTTGGCGTTGCGGTAGGTCCGCATGTCCAGGACGAACACGTCCAGCAGCGGACCGTGCCGCATCACACGCTGGACGCGGCCCTCCTTGGCGCCCGGCCGCAGCGTCGAGATCGGGAAGTACTCGCTGAACGCCCGCCGGGCGCGCACAGCCATGACATCGACGTTCTTCTCGGTGTAGCGCGTGTCGGAGGCGGCGATCACCTCACCCGGGTACCAGTTGTTGCGCACCTCGTGGTCGTCCCACTGGATGATCGACGGCACCTGGGCGTTGAACCGCTTGAGGTTCTCGTCGAGCAGGTTGTAGCGGAAGTTCCCGCGGAACTCGGCCAGGGTCTCGGCGACCTTGGACTTCTCCTCCGTGGTGACGTTCCTGTAGAGGCTGCCGTCGGGCAGCGCCTGGGTCGCCGTGATCGGGCCGTCGGCGTAGATGTTGTCGCCGCTGCACACGAAGAAGTCCGGGTCCAGCTTGGCCATCGCGTCGTAGATGCGGTAGCCGCCGAGGTCCGGGTTGATGCCCCAGCCCTGCCCAGCGAGGTCACCGGACCACAGGAAACGCACGCCGCGCCGCCCGGTCGGCACCGTGCGGAACGTGCCGTCGACCGGCTCGCCCGTACGGCGCAGGTCGTCGGGGTCGGCGAGCAGGACCCGGTAGTGGATCTGCTGGCCCGAGGGCAGCCCGCGCAGCCGGGTGGTGCCGGTGAAGTCGGTACCCGGGCCGAGCAGCGGACCGTGCCACCGGTGCGGATTGCGGAACGACTCGGTGGCCGAGGTCTCCACGATCATCCGCGCGGGGCGGTCCGAGCGCACCCACACGAGCCCGGAGTCGGAGGTCACGTCCCCCGCCTGCACACCCCAGCCCGCCTTGGGACGCCCGGAGAGGGCGAAGGCCGGGGCGGCGCCGAGGGCGGCGGGCACGGTCAGGGCCGCCGACGCGGCCAGGGAGCCGCGCAGAACGCTACGGCGGGCGGGGAACGGACGATGCGACATGGGGTTGCGCCTCCACGGACGGGATGCGGTCAGGGTGCACTGCCACAACTACTGGTGCGCCACAGCGCAGACGCAAACCAGGGGTGAACAACGGAACGCGGTGACATGGGGGCCCGCGTGCGACACCAGCGGCTCTACGGGCGCACGGCATCGGCCATCAGACCCACACCCGCGTGGATCCGCCCGGGCGACAGATGCGCGTATCCCAGGACCAGCCGTACGACCGCGTCGTCCACGCGCGCGTGGCTGTAGGCGGTGAGCGGGCGCACCGCGACACCGGCGGAGGCCGCGCGTTCCAGGAAGTCCTCCGGAGGGCCGTACTTCTCCGGCAGTTCGGCGATGACGTGCAGCCCCGCCGCGATCCCGGTCACCCGCGCTCCGGGGAAGTGCTCCTCCAAGGCGGCGACGAGGGCGTCGCGGCGCTGCCGGTAGGCACGCTGGCAGCGCCTCAACTGCCGGTCGTAGTCGCCGCGTTCCAGGAAGCGGGCGAACAGTGCCTGGTCGAGGGTCGGGTGGCCGAGGTCCATGGTGCGCTTGCGTTCGACGACCTCGTCGGCCAGTGACTCGGGCACCAGCAGCCAGCCGAGCCGCAGCCCCGGGGCGAGGGACTTGCTGACCGAGCCCGCGTAGGCGACATGCTCCGGGTCGAGTCCTTGGAGCGCGCCTACGGGGGCTCGGTCGTAGCGGAAGTCGCCGTCGTAGTCGTCCTCGAAGACCAGACCGTCCACCGACCTTGCCCAGTCGAGGAGTTGGGCGCGCCGCCGCGCGGAGTAGGCGATGCCCGTGGGGAACTGGTGCGCGGGCGTGGTCACTACGACTCGTACGCCCGAAGCTCGCAACGGCCCGATCGCAAGCCCTTCCTCGTCCAGGGGCAGCGGTACGGTGCCGACGCCCGCCGAGGCGTACAGCGAGTCGTGCTGAGGGCTGCCCGGGTCCTCGACGCCGACGGTGAGTGTCCCGCGCGCGTGGAGCACGAATCCGAGCAGCGTCGTCGCCTGCGCCACTCCGGAGACCACGATCAGCCGCTCCGGGTCGGCGACCACACCCCGGCGGCGCGCCAGGAGTTCCGCCAGCGCCGTCCGCAACCGGGGCAGCCCGCGCGGATCGGGATAGCCGAGCACCTCGTGCGGCGACTCCGCCAGCACACCGCGCTGCGCCGCTGCCCAGGCGGCGCGCGGGAACAGCGACAGGTCCGGCGTGCCGGGCACGAAGTCTGCACGGGCGCCGGGGGAGCGCGGCGCGAGGTCACGCGCGCGTGGCCGCGCCGCCCGTACGGCACCGCCCACCCAGGTGCCCGCACCCCGGCCGCTGCGCAGATACCCCTCCGCCGTCAGCTGCTCGTACGCCTCCGTGACGAGGCCGCGCGAGACCCCGAGGTCTGCCGCCAGGTCCCGGCTCGACGGCAGCCGGGTGTCCGGTGCCAGCCGTCCCGACCGCACCGCCTCATGCAGCGCCGCTTGAAGGGAGCGGCCACGCGCGCGTGCCGGTGCCGAGGCGGCGGGCAGCAGCAACTCCCAGGCGGCGGAACCCGTCAGACCCTCCGGATCGGTCGGCCTCTCCGGATTGGTCGGCCCCTTCGGATTGGTCCGCGATGACGTCATGGAAGTGGACCTTAAACCGGACCGCCGCGCTGCCTAGCGTCGCTGCCATGAACGCCACCACCGCCCGCGGCACCCCGCTCGCCGCTTTCGCCTGCGTCCTCGTAGGCGCGTCCTTCACCGCGAACAGCGTCCTGGGCAACTACCCGTACGCGGGCGGCCAGTTCCTGCGCTACGGCCTCGCCTGCCTGCTGCTCCTCCCGTTCACCGGCAAGGACGCGACGGCCCGGCTGCGGGCGCTCACCCCACGCCTATGGGCCCGGCTCGCCGTGCTCGCGGCCGTCGGCATGGTCGGCTTCAACTTGGCCGTCATCGCCGCCGAACGCAGCGCCGAACCGGCCGTCCCCGGCGTCTTCGTGGGCTGCGCGCCCATAGCGGTCGCGGTCCTCGTTCCCCTCCTGGAGGGACGTCGTCCGCGCCGGATCGTGCTCTACGGGGCGTCGCTCGTCGCCGTCGGCGCGTTCACGGTCCAGGGGTGGGGCCGTACGGACGGCGCCGGAATCGCCTTCTCCGGGTGCGCACTCGCGGGAGAGGTGGGTTTCGCGGTGCTTGCGGTTCCCGTACTGCGGCCCCTGGGGCCGCGGTTGCTGTCGGCCACCGTGTGCGGGCTCGCCGCGGTCGAGGCGGCGACGGCCGGGCTGGTGCTCGACGGGACCGCCTGGCTGAGGCGTCCCGACGGGACCGAGGCGGCCGCGCTGTTGTGGCAGGCGGCGGTCGTCACGGTCGTCGGCTTCGTGTGCTGGTACATGGGCATGCAGCGGATCGGCGCGGAGCGCGCCACGCTCTTCTCCGGCCTCATCCCGGTCGCCGCCGCGGCTACCGCGCCGCTCGTCGGAACAGGCGCCTACGGGGCCGCCCAGGCCGTCGGCAGCGCCCTCGTCGGCGCCGGAGTCGCCCTGGGATCGGGCGCGTTGGGGCTGTTCCGGCGGTCAGCGGCTGCCGTCGAGGATGACGCGCGCGACCAGGGCCGGGTCGTCGTTCATCGGGCAGTGCCCGCAGCCGGGCAGCCGCACTAGCCGGGACCGGGGGATCATCTGCTTGGCGCGGATGCCCTGTCGGCGCAGCAGCAGCCGGTCCTGGGTACCCCAGGCCACGGTCACCGGGATGCCGGGGATGTCGTCGGTGAACCGGACGCTCGTACCGGCCCGGAGCGTGTCGTCGAACCCGGGCGCGTTGACCAGCGCGAGTGTCTCGGCGACCACGGCCTCGGGTGAACGGCGGCCGGGGCGGGCGTAGATGGTGCTGGTGAGCGCGGTACGGCCGGCTGTCGTGCGCGCGAGCTTCTCGACCAGCGGGAGCGGCATCCGGCGGGCGATCTGCCGCATGGTGAGCAGCACACCGAAGGCGTAGCGGCGCTCGGCCTGGGACCAGAACCCGGCGGGGGAGAGGGCCGTGACGGACCGTACGACCTTCTCGCGGCCAAGCTCCAGGGCCATCAGGCCGCCGAGCGAGTTGCCCGCCACATGCGGACGCTCGATCCCCAACTCCTCGCAGAAGGCCCTGAACACGGCGGCCGTCGTGGGCAGGTCGTACGCCAGCCCCTCCGGGAGCGCGGGGGAGGCGCCGAACCCGGGCAGGTCCACCGCGATCACATCGCGCTCGGTCGCGAGGATGTCCACCACCGGGTCCCAGGCCTGGCGGTGGTGACCTATCCCGTGCAGCAGGAGGAGTGGTTCGCCGCGACCCACGCGCGCGTAGGACACGGTCACGGTCTTCGGGCCCCGCGGAGTGGGGACCGGGAAGGAGACGGTGGCGGACATGGGGATGCTCCTCGTCTGGGACGCGCAGGCAGACGCCGTACAGGCTGTGTAGACAGCTTGTCAGCAACTGCTACTGACCGGTAGCCCCAAGTGCCGGAGACCTTGAGGCCCACGGTTTTCTGCTGGACAGAGCAGCGCTCAACGCATGGGATGAGGTGGTGACCACCGACACCCCGACCGATGTCTTCGAAGAGCACCGCCCCGTCCTCATGGGAGTCGCCTACCGCATGCTCGGGCGGGTGGCCGACGCCGAGGACGTGGTCCAGGACGCCTGGCTGCGCTGGTCCGCCGCCGACCGCGCCGAGGTGCGTGAACCACGCGCCTACTTGGTGCGCGTCACGACCCGCCTCGCGATCGACCGGCTCCGCCAGGTCAAGGCGCGCGGCGAGGCCTACGTGGGCCCATGGCTGCCGGAGCCGTATGCCACCGACTTCGGGGACACCGTCCCGGACACCGCGGAGCGCGCCGTGCTCGCCGACTCCGTCTCCCTCGCCGTACTCGTCGTCCTGGAGTCGCTGTCCCCGCTGGAACGCGCCGTGTTCGTCCTCAGGGAGGCGTTCGGCTACCCGTACGCCGACATCGCGGCCATGCTGGACCGCGGCGAGCCGGCCGTACGCCAACTCGCCGGACGGGCCCGCAGACACGTCGACGAAGGGCGCCCGCGCTACGAGGTCGACCCCGCCCAACGCCGCGATCTCACCGAGCGGTTCCTCGCCGCGGCGGCCGAGGGGGACCTGGCGGGTCTCATGGAGATGCTCGCCCCGGACGTCCGGCTGATCGGCGACAGCGGCGGCAAGTCCCAGGCGCCGCTGCGGATCCTGAAGACCGCCGACAATGTGGGCCGCTTCCTGGTCGCCGTCGCCGGGAAGGGCGTCCCTGAGATGTCGTTCCGCTTCCTGGAGCTCAACGGCGGCCCCGCGGTACTGATCCTTTCGGGTGACACGCCCGACAGCGTCTTCCAGGTGGACGTATCCGCCGGACGCATCCGTTCCGTCTACATCGTCCGCAACCCCGACAAGCTTCGATCACTGGCTTCCGCTTAGCCGCAGCCCGCGCGGAGCCCCTGTTTCGCGACGGGGGCTTTGCTGTTATGTCACGAAGAACACCCTGTACGAACGCCCTGTGAACGCTCTGCGGCAGACGCTCTGTGCGTTGCATATGACATGGAGGATTGGTCTTGACCAAGGGTGGGGGCCGTCCTATGGTCGCAGATAAGTGAAACAACCTTTAATAAACAAGGGCGCTAAAACGCCGCCGGAACACGGCGATTGCGGAGGACAGGGTGGGGACCACGCAGTTGGAATCGGTGCCGGAACCGAAGTACTGGCATCTCAAGACAGTGCTGAGTGAGGCACTGGACTCCGAGTTCTCCGTGGGCGAGATCCTGCCCAACGAGCGCGACCTGGCGGCCCGCTTCGGCGTCGCCCGGGCCACGCTCCGGCAGGCTCTGGAACAACTCGAACTGGAAGGCCGGCTGCAGCGCCGCCGCGGCGTCGGTACGACCGTCGCGCCGCCGCGCGTGGGTGTCGCCGTCGGCACCGAGCAGCACGCCTGGCCGGGCGCCGGGGAGGACGCCTGGCAGTCCGTCGACTGCGTGCTGGCGGCTCCGCCGGCGGCCGTCGCGGACGTCCTGGAGACCGGTTCCGAGGAACTGGTCCACACTGTGCGGCGCTCCCGGGTGAGCCACGGCCAGCCGGTCGCCGCCGAACTGCTCTACATCCCGGAGTCGTCGGTACCCGACCTCTCCGCCATAGACACCCCCTCGGCAACGGCACGCGCGCGTGCGGTACTTCGCGAGTTGCAACGCCTCGAACTGGAGGGCCAGGACCGCGCCGTGGAACTCGGCTCGGCCCGCGCGGACGACGCCAAGGAACTGGACCGCCTCCCCGGCGCCCCGGTCCTCGTCGTCACCACCCGCTTCTTTGCCGAGGGCCGCACCGCCGCGGTCTCCGTAGCGACCTACCGCGCGGACACCTGCCGCCTGACCTTCGCGGACTCCGGAGGCGTGGAAATCCACCACGGCCCGGAACGCCAGGCTTCCTGACCCGGCCAGAGTTCACCGCGTCGCGCCCCGGAACTGCTCCGGGGCGCGACGCGTTTTCTGTGACGGGAGTGTTTCTCCGCCCGGCGGGGCAGCGCCCCAAACGGGCGCGGGGCTGTGTCGATTTGCGGCTTCGCCGCGCGGGCGCGCCCAGCCGACCCTCGCGCCCGGAACTCCACCCGGAGCACGACGCGTTCCCTTCTCAGTGCCCTGCACGGCAGCACCCCAAAGGGGCGCGGGGAACTGCGCGACAAGCCACGATGGCGCCGCACCCGACAAACCACCACCGAGCCCAGCCACAACGGACCGGCACCCAAAAAACAACCCCACGGCCAAGCTAGCGCCGCGTCACCGTGCCCTCGACCGCGAACAGTTGCTCCTCCACATGGTCAAGTGCCAACCGCAACGCCCCAGTCGCCGCAGCCGCCTCCCCGAGCAACGACAACGCGACCTTCGGCGGCCGCAGGCAATACCGCGCCAACTCCCGCCGCAACGGCTCCAGTACACCGTCCAGCCCGGCAGCCCACCCACCCACGACGACCAACTCGGGATCGAGCGCCAGCACCAGCGCGGCGACATCGTGCACAAGGCGCTGGATGAACCGGTCGACAGCAGCCCGCGCCCGCTGGTCCCCGTCCCGAGCCAGCGCGAACACCTGCGCCACAGCCTGCTCGTCCAGCGGATGCAGCGGCTCGTCCGTGGTGGACAGCAGCGTCTCCGGAGTCACGTCCCGCCCCAGCAGATGCAGCGCGCCGATCTCACCGGCAGCCCCGCGATACCCCCGGTGCAGCCGCCCCCCGATCAGCGAACCGGCGCCCGGGCTCAACCCGGCCAGCACCATCACCATGTCGTCGGACTCGGTGGCCGCGCCCTTCCAGTGCTCGGCGACCGCCGCCGCGTTGGCGTCGTTCTCGACCAGCACAGGGCACTTGAAGGACCGGCTCAGCCGCTCCCCCAGGTGCAGCCCGGTCCACTGGGGCAACGCCGTGCCCAGCCGTACGGTGCCGTCCGCCTCGACGATGCCCGGCGTGGCGACGCCCACCGCGCGCAGCGAGCCGCGGGCGACCCCGGCCCGGCGCAGCAGCTCGGCGACCGCGGTGCGCAGCCGCTCCAGGCGCTCGTCCGCCGAGGCCGTCTCGTCGACGTCCTTGGCGATCGCGCCGAGCACCCGGCCGTCCAGGTCGGCGAGCAGCACGGCGACGCGATGTGCGCCGATCTCCAGGCCCAGCAGATGCCCGGCCTCTGCCCGGAACCTGAACCGCCGCGCGGGCCGCCCCTGCCGCCGTACAACGCTCTCGTCGGCCGCCTTCTCGACGACCAGCCCGGCCTCGATCAGTCCCTCGACGACGCCCTCGACGGTCGGCCGGGACAGACCGGTCACCCGGGTGATCTCCGTCAGCGTGGCGCAGTCCGTGGCACGCAACGCGTGCAACACCACCGCGGAGTTGATCCTCCGCAGCAGCGAGGGGTCCCCGCCGGTCAGCCCCGCCAAGGTCTGTCCTCCCAGCTCGTGCGCGTGTTGGGCGGATCGTACTCGGCGCGGCGGACCCCGGCGAGTGCCGGGCACCCCCGACCCGTCCGGCCCACCGCGTCACCCCGGCGCCACGAACCCCGACTCGTACGCCGCGATCACCGCCTGCGTCCGGTCCCGCGCCCCCAGCTTCGCCAGTACGGCGCTCACATGCGACTTCACCGTCTCGGTCCCGACGACCAGCCGGGCGGCGATCTCCGCGTTCGACAGACCCCGCGCCATCAGCCGCAGCACCTCCGCCTCGCGCTCGGTCAGTTGGGCCCGCTCCATCGCCGCGCGGGCCGCCCGGTTCCCGCCGTTGTCGCCGTACTCGGCGGCCAACTGCCGTACGGAGGCCGGGAACAGCAGCGACTCGCCCTCGGCCACCAGCCGCACCGCGTGCACGATCTCGGCCGGCCGCGCCCGCTTCAGGAGGAACCCGTCGGCACCGGCGCGCAGCGCCTCGTAGACGTACTCGTCGTTCTCGAAGGTCGTGATGACCAGGATCTTCGGCGGATCGTCGACCGTGCGCAGCACCGCGCGCGTGGCCTCGATGCCGTCCAGGAGCGGCATCCGTACGTCCATGGCGACCACGTCGGGCCGCAGTTGCCGCACCAGCGGGATCACCGCGGCCCCGTCGGCGGCCTCCCCGACCACCTCGATGTCCGGCTGCGCCTCCAGCACGGCCCGCAGACCAGCGCGTACGAGGGGTTCGTCATCGACCAGGAGAACGGTGACCGGCATCCGGCCAGCCTAGATCAGCTCAGCGGCAGCTCCGCGTGCACCTGCCAGTCGCCCTCGTCGGGCCCGGTGTACGCCCGTCCGCCGAGCAGTGCGGCCCGTTCGCGTATGCCCCGTAGACCGCTGCCCCGGCCCGGGCCGGATATCGCGGCCGTCAGCGGATTGCGGACCTCCAGGTCGAGGGTGCCGTCGGTGACGCCGATACGGACCCGCACAGGGACCGAACCCGCGTGCCGCAGCACATTGGTCAGCGACTCCTGCAGAATCCGGTACCCCTCCCGGGAGACCGGCCCCGGCACCGTCTCCAACGGCCCGGTCACCTCCGCGTCGACCTTCGCCCCGGAGGCCCGCGCCGACTCCAGCAGCCGGTCGGCGTCCACCAGCGTCGGCCGACTGCTCACCGGCCGCTCCGCCTCCCGCAGCACGCCCAACACCCGCTCCAGATCCTCCAGCGCGGCCCGGCCGGTCTCCTCGATGGCGCCCAGCGCTCGCTCGGTGAACTCCGGGTCGCCCGCCGTCCGCGCGGCACCCGCCTGCACCACCGCCACGGTCAGCGCGTGACCGATGGAGTCGTGCAACTCCCGCGCGATGCGCGTGCGTTCCAGTAGCTGCTCGGTGCGCTCCTCCAGGGCGGCGAGCTGCTCCGCGCGTGAGGGGCCGAGCAGCTTCCGGGCCAGGAACGTGGCCACCGCGCCGAGGCCGACCACGGCCGCGTACAGGGCGATCAGAGGGAGGGGTACCAGCAGGGCGTACCAGCCGTGCGGCGTCGCCTCCTTGAGGAGCCAGACGTCGTCGGGCACGCGCCCGCGCGCGATCTCGATCAGCTGGTAGGTGATGATCGGCAGCCAGACGCAGGCGAACGTCGTCGCCCAGCCCAGAGCCATCCGTGCCTCCAGCCAGAGCACGGTGCGCCCCCGGTCCCGCCAGGTCGCCGACGGTGCCACGGAGATCCCCGCGTCCTCCAGGCCCGGCGTCAGCAGCAGCTGCGCCTGTACCCCTTCCCCGATTCGCACGGCTGGGATCAGACCGACCGGGATCAGCGCGAACGCCGGCGCGTACGGGGTCTCCGGACTGATGAAGATCCACACGCTGGTGATCAGCATCGGCACCCAGAGGTGCAGCAGACGCGTGTACGTCGTCCCCCGGAGCAGCGGGCGCAGGAAGCGGGCCATTCCGACATCGTGACACCCGGCACTGACAATCGGCCTCCCCCGGGCGGGGGAGACGATCTCCACTAGCGGGGGAGGCCCCAACCTCCTTGAACGGCCAGGCTGTTGGCCATGACCAGCATCGACGTACGAGACCTCACCAAGGAGTACGGCACCCGGCGGGCCGTGGACCACGTCACCTTCGACGTCCGCCCCGGCAAGGTCACCGGCTTCCTAGGCCCCAACGGCGCCGGAAAGTCCACCACCATGCGCCTCGTCCTGGGCCTGGACCGGCCCACCTCCGGAACCGCCACCATCGGCGGCCGCCCCTACGCCGCGCTCACTGAGCCGCTGCGCCACGTGGGCGCCCTGCTCGACGCGCAGGCCGCGCACGGCTCCCGCACCGCCCGCGACCATCTGCGGGCCCTGGCGGCGAGCAACCGCATCCCGGTAGCCCGGGTCGACGCGGTGCTGGAGGAGACGGGTCTCGCGTCGGTCGCGCGGCACCGGGTGAAGACGTACTCCCTGGGCATGCGCCAGCGGCTGGGCATCGCCGGTGCTCTCCTGGGTGACCCCGAGGTGGTCCTGCTGGATGAGCCGTCGAACGGTCTCGACCCCGAAGGCATCGTCTGGATCCGGGAGTTGCTGCGCCGACTGGCGGCGGAGGGCCGCACGGTCCTGGTCTCCAGCCACCTGATGAACGAGACCGCGTCCTTCGCCGACCACCTGGTGGTCCTCGGCCGCGGCCGCCTCCTGGCCGACACCCCGATGCGGGACTTCATCGACGCGCGCGTGCAACCCCACGTACGCATCCGTACGACGGACGCCGGCGCCCTCAAGAGCACACTCGCCGAGCACGGTCTCGACGCCGTGGAACAGGAGGAAGGGCACTGGACCGTGGCGCACGCACGCGTGGACGAGATCGGCACCCTGTTGTCGGCGGCGGGCGTGCCGATCCTCGAACTGACCGCCACCGAGGGCACGTTGGAGCAGGCCTATCTCGATCTGACCGCCACCGAGACCGAGTTCACCGCACCGCAGCACCAGGAGGCCTGACCATGGCATTCACGCCCGTGTTCCACTCCGAGTGGATCAAGATCCGTACCCTGCGCTCACAGCTCGCGGCCCTCGCCATGATGCTGGTGGTGACGGCACTCTTCTCCGCGCTCGCCTCCTCCGACACCAGCGGCGACGGCTTCGACCCGCTGTTCGCGGTCTTCTTCGGCGTGACCTTCGGCCAGATCGCGGCGATCGCCTTCGGCACGACCGCGGTGTCCTCGGAGTTCCAGGGCGGAGCGCTACGGCTGTCGCTGGGCGCGGTGCCGCACCGGGGGCGCTGGTTCGCGGCCAAGGCGACGGCGATCGCCGTACCCGTGTTCGCCGTCGGCCTGGTCACCGGAGCGGTGACGCTGGTGGTCGGCAAGGCGGTGCTGGGCGCTGACGCGGACGGGCTTGGCTGGGCGGAGCAGATGCGCGGGGTGGTTGGCTGCGCCGTCTATCTCACGCTGATGGCGCTGCTCGCGGCCGGTCTCACGGCGGTGCTGCGCAGCGGGGTGGCGACGCTGAGCATCGTCATCCCGTTCCTGCTCATCGTGTCCTTCGTGGTCGGCGACGCGTCGAGCGACATCGCGGACCTCCTGCCCGACCGGGCCGGCCAGGTGGCGCTCCACGAGACCTGGGCCGGGGCGATGGGGCCGTGGACCGGGCTCGCGGTGACGGCGCTGTGGGCGGCGGCCGTGTTGGCGGCGGGGGCGTGGAGCGTGCGGCGGCGGGACGCCTGACCCCGGGCGGGCACTGACGCCACGTCAATTGTCAGTGGGGGCCGGTTTACTGGAGGCATGAACAGCACGCACTGGCCGGTGACGATCGACCTGCTGTGCTCAGCGCACACGTGCTGGACGTACACCTGTGGCGGTCGCCGGAGACGGGCCGGTGGATCGCCCTCGGTGTGTCCCAGTGGGACAAGGAGCTGCCGGAGATGGGGCCGCCGTGACGATCTAGTCCTGCGCGGCGACCCGCAGCCGCCCGAACTCCTCGGCCATCGTCGCCGCCGTCCAATGCGCGTTCAGCCCGCTCGGATTGGGCAGCACCCACACCCGCGTGTCCCCGAACGTCCGCTCCTGCGGCCCCACTTGGGCCTTCTTGTCGTCGAACGCGGCCCGGTATGCAGTAACCCCGAGCACGGCCAGCCACCGCGGCTTCCACCCCGTCAGCTTCGACGCGAGGAGCTGCCCGCCCTCGCGGTACTCCTCCGGGCTCAGCTCGTCGGCCCGGGCCGTCGCTCGTGCCGCCACGTTCGTAATGCCGAGCCCGTACGACAGCAACTCCCCTTGCTCCTCCGGCTTCATGAGCCTCGGAGTGAAGCCGGACAGGTGCAGCACCGGCCAGAAGCGGTTGCCGGGACGGGCGAAGTGGTGGCCCGTGGCCGCCGTCATCAGACCGGGGTTGATACCGCAGAACAGCACGGCGAGGCCGTCCGCGACGACGTCCGGTACGAGACGGTCGCGGGCGGCCTCCAGCTCGGCCTGGGTGAAGCGGGTCAGAGGATCGCCCCCGGGGTGTAACCCGCGGCCTCCGGGTGCTGCTTCGCGAGCTCCTCGACGCGGGCGACGACGACGGCGACCTGGTCGGCCGCGGCACCCGTGAAGGACAGCTTGTCGGCCATCAGCGCGTCCAGCTGGGCGCGGTCCAGCGGGATGCGCTCGTCGGCGGCGAGCTTGTCCAGCAGCTCGTTGCGCTCGGCGCCCTGCTCGCGCATCGCCAGCGCGGAGGCGACGGCGTTCTCCTTGATCGCCTCGTGCGCGACCTCGCGGCCGACACCCGCGCGGACCGCGGCCATCAGGACCTTGGTCGTCGCGAGGAACGGCAGATAGCGGTCCAGCTCACGCGCGACGACGGCCGGGAAGGCGCCGAACTCGTCGAGCACGGTCAGGAACGTCTCCAGCAGCCCGTCGAGCGCGAAGAACGCGTCGGGGAGGGCGACGCGGCGCACCACCGAGCACGAGACATCGCCCTCGTTCCACTGGTCGCCCGCCAACTCGCCGGTCATCGACGCGTAGCCGCGCAGGATGACCATCAGGCCGTTGACGCGCTCGCAGGAACGGGTGTTCATCTTGTGCGGCATCGCGGAGGAACCGACCTGGCCCGGCTTGAAGCCCTCGGTCACCAGCTCGTGCCCGGCCATCAGCCGGATCGTCTTCGCGAGCGACGACGGCGCCGCCGCGACCTGCACCAGCGCGGTCACGACCTCGTAGTCCAGCGAGCGCGGATACACCTGGCCGACCGAGGTGAACGCCTGCGAGAAGCCCAGGTGGGAGGCGATCCGCTGCTCCAGCTCCGCGAGCTTCGCCGCGTCACCGCCGAGCAGGTCCAGCATGTCCTGCGCCGTGCCCACCGGCCCCTTGATACCGCGCAGCGGGTAGCGGCCGAGCAGCTCTTCCACCCGCCCGTAGGCGACAAGCAGCTCGTCGGCGGCGGTCGCGAAACGCTTGCCGAGGGTGGTGGCCTGCGCGGCCACGTTGTGCGAGCGACCGGCCATGACCAGCTCGCCGTACTCACCGGCCAGCTTGCCGAGACGCGCCAGTACGGCCACCGTACGGTCGCGCATCAGCTCCAGCGAGAGCCGGATCTGCAGCTGCTCGACGTTCTCCGTCAGGTCCCGGGACGTCATGCCCTTGTGGACCTGCTCGTGCCCGGCGAGGTCGTTGAACTCCTCGATCCGCGCCTTCACGTCATGCCGCGTGACCTTCTCGCGCTCGGCGATCGACGCCAGGTCGACCTGGTCGAGCACCCGCTCGTAGTCCGCGATCGCCGCGTCCGGCACCTCGATCCCGAGGTCCTTCTGGGCCCGCAGCACGGCGAGCCAGAGCTGCCGCTCCAGCTTCACCTTCTGCTCGGGAGACCAGAGCGTGGCGAGCTCGGTGGAGGCATAACGTCCGGCGAGGACGTTCGGGATGCGGGGCTTGGCGGGAGCGGAAGTCACGTGTACGGAGTTTACCCGGCGTCTTTGGGGGATCCGGACCGTCCGTTCGGCCCAGAGATCCCAGGTCAAGGACTCTCCGGACAGCGGGCCGCGACAGGGCCGTCCGGGAGGCCGGACATCTGCCCCTGACACGATGGGGTGAATCCCCCCAGTAGGCAGCAACCACACCCTCTGTTTACAAGTCACACATCTCGCATTTACCAGCGAAGACCTCAGGGGGACACATGAGCAACCAACCGCCCTACCCGCCACAGCAGCCCGGCTGGGGCAACGGTGGTCAACAGCCTTACGGACAGCCCCCGTTCCAGCCGCAGCCCCCGAAGAAGCGCTCCGTCGGGAAGGTCGTCGGACTCGGGTGCCTCGGCATCGTCGGTCTGTTCGTCGTCATCGTCATCATCGTCGCCGCTGTCGGAGGCGGCAGCAGCAACAACGACTCCAGCGGCAGCCCGAAGAGCGCGGCGCCTGCGGGAAAGAGCTCCGACAAGGCCGCCGACGGCACGAAGAAGAACGACACCAAGAAGGACGCCACCGAGGGCAAGGCCGTCTTCAAGGTATGGGGCACCGCCCCCGCCGGCGCCCTCGGCGGTCTCGACATCGGGTACGGCTCCGACTCGGACATGCGGAAGGGCACGTTCAAGGACGGCAGGTTCGAGGCGACGCTGACCCTCAACAAGGACGCCCTTTACTACGACGTGCACGCGCAGCTCCAGGGCTCCGGAGACATCAACTGCTCGGTCACCGTGGACGGGAAGACGAAGAAGGGCCACGCGTCCGGCGGCTACAACATCTGCAACGCACAGCTGAGCAGCAACTTCACCGGGGGCTGGTCGTAGCCGCTTCCGGGGGCGCGGGGGCGTTCGCGCCGGAACGTGAACGGAACGACCATCCCTGGGGGGACCATGACCGACACCAGCGTGCCGCCGATGCCATCGACGCCGCCGAACGAACCGTCGCCACGGACGAAGAAGCCGCGCACCAACCTCGTCATCATCGGCTCGGCCGTCGCAGTCATCGCCGCCGTCGTGACCACCGGCGTCGTGGTCGCACAGTCCAGGAACGACGACGGCAAGCCTGCTGCCACCGCCAAGACGAACGCACACGCGGAGGACGGCGTGCCTGCGGAGAAGCCGGACCCTGAGCCGACGTACATCACCGTCGATGCCGACAGTTTCACGATCGGACTGAAGACCACCGCGCGGCACTGCTTCGGGTCCGCGGGCTGCAACGTGACGGTCGAGCCGCACCTGACCTTGCTGGGTGACACCGAGGCGATCGATCCGGACGCCGTGTACGAAGTCACCTACGAGATCCACGGGGACGAGTCCGGCCCGGTCATCGAAACGGCCGAACTGTCGGACGGAACGAGTCTGAACTACACGCCGTCCATGATCAGTACCGCTTCGTCGGGCACACAGGTGTCGGCGGAGATCACGGACGTCTCGGTCCAGGGGGAATGAGACGCCATAGGCCGGGCGTACGACGGCCCCGCTCCTGGGCGATCCGATCCCGGGGCGGGGCCCTCACCATCACGACCCACGTCACGGTCGGGATCCCCGGCCACGGGACTCACATCACAGCCGACACTCCTCACCGTCGGCAAGCTCCGCCAACACCCCCGCATGACAGACCAACGGCGCACACCAGCAAGCCAGCACCCGCCCCCGCAACGCCGGTACCAGCTCCAGCAGGTAGGGCCGCTCCAGCAGATACGCCCGGTACTTCGCCATCACCTCCGCGCGCGTGCCGTCCCGGCGGCGCGTGGGCGTGTCGTAGGCGAAGGGGTTGTAGAGCGGGTGGCGGGGGAGGTCCCAGCCGCCGAGGGTCCAGCGGCGGCCTACGTAGGTGATGTCGTCCGGGGCGAGTTCCAGGCGGGGGCCGTACTCGTGGAGGTGGCCCCTGATGTTGATCACCCGCGTGGTCATGGGGAGTTACGCCGCCGGGCCCTCGTAGGGGAGCAGGTCCGGGCGCTTGGGGGAGAGGCCGTCGCCCGAGGAGCGGCCGGTGAGGCGGCGGCCGATCCAGGGGAGGAGGTACTGGCGGGTGAAGCGGGCGTCCTCGACGCGGCGGGCGGTCCAGTTCGGGGGCGGGGTCGGCGGCATCGGGGTGCGCCACTCCGGGTCCTCGGGTTCGTAGCCGAGGGTCTGCCAGACCGCCTCGGCGACGCGGCGGTGGCCCTCATCCGTGAGGTGGAGACGGTCGACGTCCCACGCGCGCGGGTCGGCGAGTGAGGGGGCGCCGTACAGGTCGACGACGAGAGCGCCGTGGCGGGCGGCGAGGTCGTCGACGCAGGCGAAGAGTTCCTCCATGCGGGGGCGGAAGCGCTCCAGGACCGGGCCCTGGCGGCCGGGGCTGCGCATCAGGACCAGGTGCTTGCAGGCGGGGGTGAGGCGTTCGACGGCCTCCTCCAGGAAGGCGCGGACGCGGCCCATGTCGCACTTGGGGCGCAGGGTGTCGTTCAGGCCGCCGACCAGCGTGATCACATCGGGCTGCATGGCGGCCGCCGGGCCGACCTGCTCGTCGACGATCTGCGCGATCAGCTTGCCGCGCACGGCGAGGTTGGCGTACCGGAAGCCGGGTGTCCGGGCGGCCATCCGGCCGGCGAGGAGGTCGGCCCAGCCCCGGTAGGTGCCGTCCGGAAGCCGGTCCGACATGCCCTCGGTGAAGGAGTCGCCGATCGCGACCAGGCTGGTGTGCGTGGGATTCGTCTGCATGGCGACGAAGATGATATCCCGCGTCCATACCCGCCGGTAGGTCGGCCTGCACCATCACCGGTCGGGCTTGTGCCGGCGGCCCGCCGGCGCCCCGATCCGCTGTCGGACGCGGGCTCACGAGGCCACTCGCCGAGCGCTCGTGCAGCCGCCGGTCGGGAACGAACCCGAGTCACCGGTCGGCAGGCTCCGGCGCGTTCCGTACGGGGCTCGCGGGTTCACGAAGCCACTCGCCGAGCGCTTGACCTGTCACCGGTCAGGACCGAGCCCGAGTCACCGCTCGGCAGGCTCCGGCGCGTTTCGTACGGGGCTCGCGGGTTCACGAAGCCATTCGCAGAGCGCTCGGCCAAGCCGCCGGTCGGCAACGAGCCCGAGTCACCGGTCGGCAGGCTCCGGCGCGTTTCGTACGGGGCTCGCGGGTTCACGAAGCCACTCGCCGGGCGCTTGACCTGTCACCGGTCGGGAACGAGCCCGAGTCACCCGCCAGGCTCCGACGCGCGCCGTACCGGGCTCGCGGACTCACGAAGCCACTCGCCGGGCCGCTGGCCCGTCACCGGTCAGGAATCAGCCCGAGTCACCGGCCGGGCCCCGGCACGTCCCGCATGGGGCTCTTTGCTTGCCGCCTGCCCGTCGCGCACCGCGCTACCGCCCGCCCCGGACCAGCCGTACGCCCGACGCCGCCTCCCGGCCCGCCCGCCCGCCCCGGAC
>NZ_JNXE01000021.1 GCF_000716605.1 Streptomyces sp. NRRL F-525
CCAGGTCGAGGGGGGTGATGGTGGCGAGTTTGCGCGCGGCATCGAGGGTCATCTGTCGTCGTACGGCTCGCACGATGTAGTCGTTGAGGGAGGGGGCGCCGGCGGCGGCGTCGCGCAGTTGTTTGTCCATGGCGTCGGGGATCCGCAGGGTGATGGCAGTCATGGTGTCAATTCTAGTGGCAAGAGTGCCATCACCTACAGCCGTGGGCGGTTCGCGGTGGACGACGTTTCGGTACTGGGCTGGGTCGGGGCACGGAGTGGCACTTTTTGCCCTGTGTGTGCAGCACGCTCGGCCGGGCAGCCTCGGCCGAGTGTCTGTCCACACTGCCCGCGGCCTGATCAATCGGTCACGGTGACGGCGACGATTCCTCGAACGCGCCGGTGCGGTGCCGGGGCTTCAGGAATTCTGTAGGTATGCCGCCAGCTTGCCGATGAGCCGGGCGGCCTCGTCCAGGCCGCGGGCCGTCTCGCCCAGGTCACCGGCGAGGAGCCTCTGCAAGGCTTGCCCTGTTTCCTGGTCCTCCTGCCCGCTGGGGGTGTCGGACCAGGGGCCGGGGACGGCCGTACCCCGGTATCCAACGGGGTCGCCCCCGACCGAAGTGCGGTAGCCGGTGAAGTCGGCGGCGCCGTGTGCCGGCCCGGCGGTGGACTCGGCGGCCAGGAACTGGACCCGGGAAAGCTGGGTCTGCTCGGAGCCGTGGTTGTCGGTGATGCTCAGACGGTAGTGGGCGTAGGGCGCGGGGGAGACGACGGAGTACTCCTTCGTCTCGTATCGCTGCCTGAAGTGCTCGCGGGTGCGGGAGTCCACGGTCGTCCAGTGACCGCCGTCGTGCGATCCCTGGAGTTCCCACTCCTCCGGATCCCGCTCAGGGGCGTCGTTCGCCGAGGTCAGCCGGTAAACGGCGACGGCGGCAGGGTTCTCAAGGGCGAAGTCCAGAACGGCGGAGTCACCGTCCCCCAGCCACTTGCTCCGCGACTTGCTCAGCAGATTCTCCGCGACCTCGCCCGCCGCGTCGAACTCGTCGCTCGCTTCGATGCCGACGACCGTACGCGTGATGTCCCGCAGTTCACCGGTGGGTTTCCGCACGTCGGGCCTGTCGGCGGAGCTCAGAACGACCGAGGCGGTGGTGCCTCGCCGGTCGGTCCAGGACGCGCGCTCCACGGGCGCCCCTCCGTCGTCGAGCAGCAACCGCAGCTCGCCGGAGGGGGACCATGTGCGGTCCTGCCCCTCCTCGGTGGAGAACCGGTGCAGCCGGGCCGCGGTCGTGCCCTCGGGGTAGGTCCAGCGGTTGGCGAGGGAGCCGCGGTACTCGGTGACCGCGCCGTCGGCGGTCGTGCGGTGTCCTAGGAAACCGGTCAGGTCCGCGCGCAGCCCGATCGCCGCCTCCGAGCCGTCCGCCCCGCGCCAGGCGAGGTGCGCGGGCATGGCACGCTCGCCCATGTCGATGTGGACGAGCAGCCGGGGCGCGGGCTGCCAGGCGGTGGCGCCGGGGGCACGGACTTCGGCGTTGAAGGTGATGACGGACCGGTTGGCCGCCCGGGCCGCCATGGCACGCTCCGCCTGGTCTCTTTCGTGCGCGGCGGTCACTGTGACGGCGCGCAGCCGCAGCAGTGCGTCCGAGCCCTCCGGGCTGCGTACCTCCAGAACGTTGGCACCGGTGGCCAGGAGTTCCCCCGGCGCACGGAGGACCATGTCCTGCGGGTCGTTGTACGCCCCGTCCGCCGGTATCGCCAACTGCTCCGCGAGGGTCTTGCCGTTGAGCAGGACGTCCATGGGAGCGCTCGTTCCGAGCACGGTCACCGTGACGACGGCCTCGTCGTTCTCCTCCCGTCCGTCGACCGTGAAGTCCACCTTGATGTGGCCGCCGGCACCCAGCGCGAGGTGTGAGGAAGCGATGCCGCAGCGGTGGTGGGTGACCACTGCGTTCGAGAGCTGGGCCGGGTTGGTGGAGAAGTCGGCGAATACGGGTTCCATGCGTGTCCCTACGTCGTACGGGGTGTACCGGGGTTACCGGTCGAGATGTGCGTGGTGCGGCCTTGCGGCCCGCGACGCCTGCAAAACGTACCGGCATCCACTGACAACGGGCCTTGCGCGCCCACGAGTTGCGCCCCAAAGGGCATCAACAGGGCAGTGAGGTAAGGTACTTGGTCACTTGCCGCGGATGTCGAGCGCCAGGTGGGGATCTCGCCCTCACTGCTTTCGTACCGGTCAAGCGCCTCTCTGGTCAGAGGGCATGGGCAGGCGCAGGCTGCTTGAGTGTTGGGTGAACGGTGCAGTGTTCGGTCCTGGGTGCGTACGTCGCCGTGGATTGTGTCAGGGAGAGCCGCGGGATCTTCTCTGTGCTGCTCACCGGAATACATTGGGAGAACCCGCCGCAGGGGCCGGAATCCGAGTGGGGAACGCGAAGCGACGCTTGCTGCCGGTCGCCCGGCGCGGCGCCAGACGCGCGTCCACCGCAGAGGTCAACCAGTTGAGGTCGGGCAAGGCCGCCCTGTACGGTGCCGACGCTCGGTCCGGAGGGCGCGATCATTCCGTAACTCGCCCGCGCCTGCGTGTTGTTCGCCCCACTGTTTGGACGAGGCGGGGCGGACAGCGTGAGGTCTGTTCCGCATCACCGCCGTCGTGGTTGCGTCCAAGGAAGTGGTGTACGGGTCCGACCTGGTCCAGGGGTTTGCTCCCGCATTGGGAAGTTGCCCGCATGGATGAACGGCCACCGGCTGATCTTCGAAGTGCCGACGCCTCGAAGGAGATCAGCACGATGAGCGCACCCGGCAGTCTGCCCCGGGACGTCCTCGCGGAAGACAACCTCACCGCGGCGAGTCCCGATCTGCTGCGCGTTCCCTAATGAGACCTACCGCGGCTCCTTTCTTTCCCTCCCGTCCACGGTTGGCCTTGGCTATGGCCGCTCCCGTGATCAGCAGCCGCAGCACGAGAACGCTCGGTGAGAGCTGCGTCCAGAGGTGATCGCACCGGCCTGCCCACCCTGGCGGTCGTGTGCTTCCAGGGGTCGCATCCGCCGGCCGACCGTCGGTGTCTTCGGTAATCCCAGCCTGGTATCGGGTCATGGCGTCCATTGACGCCACTAGATACTGAGTGTAGATACTGAGGTATGACTGTCCCTCTGGCACTCCTCGGACTCCTCGAACGGGAGTCGAGCCACGGTTACGACCTCAAGCGCGACTACGACACCTATTTCGGCCGGGGCAGGCCGCTGCCCGCCGGGCAGGTCTACTCGACCCTGGGGCGCCTGGCCCGTGACGGAAAGGTCGAGGTCGGCGATACCGGGCCCGGTTCGGGGCCGGATCGCAAGCGCTATGTGATCACCGAGCTGGGGGTCACGCAGGTCGAGAACTGGCTGACCGAGCCGGTCGACGGTGAACCGCACCTGCAGACGGTGCTGTTCACCAAGGTCGTACTGGCGCTGCTGCTGGAGCGCGACCCCCGCGTCTACCTCGACATCCAGCGCGCTGCCCACATGGAGCGGATGCGTGAGCTGACCGAACTGCGCCGTACCGGCAGCACGATCGACTCACTGCTGGCCGATCACGGCGTGTTCCACCTGGAGGCCGATCTGCGATGGATGGAACAGACCGTGGCGCGGCTCGACGCCCTGACAGCGGAGGTGCGCTCATGAGTGCGGACGACGGCTTCCTCGTAGAAGCGCGAGAGGCTGTCCTGTCGTTCGGGCAGACGCCCGCGTTGCAGGGCGCGAACCTGTGCGCCCGTGCCGGCGAGATCCTGGCCGTCACCGGCCCCAGCGGCTCCGGCAAGTCGACGCTGTTGCACTGCCTGGCAGGGATCCTCGTACCCGACTCGGGCGAGATCTGGTTCGACGGCCGCCGCGTCGACAGCCAGCGCGAGCCCGAGCGCAGCGCGCTGCGCCGGGATCACTTCGGTTTCGTCTTCCAGTTCGGCCAGCTCGTCCCCGAGCTGACCGCAGAGGAGAACGTCGCCCTGCCGCTGCTGCTCGCGAAGTCCCGCAGGCCGAGCGCGCTGGCCGAGGCCCGGCCGTGGTTCGGGCGGCTGGGCCTGGACGGTCTTGAGGGGCGCCGGTCCGGCGAACTCTCCGGCGGGCAGGCGCAGCGTGTCGCGCTGGCCCGAGCCCTGGTCTCGCGGCCCAGGGTGCTGTTCGCCGACGAGCCGACCGGGTCGCTCGACTCGCTCACCGGTGAGCACGTGATGGACCTGTTGGTCACCTCCGTACGGGAGGAGGGCACCACCGTCGTCCTCGTCACCCACGAGCCGCGGGTGGCCGCCTTCGCGAACCGCGAAGTCATCGTCCGCGACGGCAAGGTGACGCCGCTGTTCGTCGAACGGCTCACTCCGTGATCCGCCTCGGTCTGCGCCTGACCCTGAGCGGCGGCAGGGAGGCAGCCGCCCGCCTCGCGGTCATCGCGGCCGCCGTCGCCCTCGGCGTCGGCCTGCTGCTGAGCATCCTGGCGGCCATCAACGCCACCGCCATCCAGAACAGCCGCAACGCCTGGCTCAACACCGGTTCCGGCACGGGCGCATCGAGCAGGTCGGAAGCGAAGGCGGACACGGACCCGCTGTGGTGGCTGCTGAGGGCGGACCATTTCGACGGCAAGATCATCGGTCGCGTCGACATCGCCGCCACCGGCCCGAACTCCCCGCTCCCACCGGGCCTTTCGCAGCTGCCCGGACCGGGGGAGTACTACGCCTCACCGGCCCTCAGTGAACTCCTCCACGCCACCCCGGCCGCCGAACTCGCCGACCGGTACCCCGGCCACGAGGTCGGCACGGTCGGCAAGGCGGCGCTTCCTGGCCCCGACTCCCTGGTCATCATCGTCGGCCACAGCCCCGACCAGCTCGCGCAGCAGCACGACGCCACCCGGGTCACCTCGATCACCACCGTCACTCCCAGCAACTGCAACGGCACCAACTGCACGGTCAGGGCGGGCATCGACAGCAAGGGGATCAAGCTCATCCTCTCCGTCGCGGGCACTGCCCTGATCTTCCCGGTGCTCATCCTCATCGGCACGGCCACCCGGCTGGCGGCCGCCCGCCGCGAGCAGCGCTTCGCAGCGATGCGCCTGGTGGGCGCCACCCCGGGGCAGATCTCGTTGATCTCAGCCGTTGAATCGACAGTCGCCGCGGTCATCGGCACCGCCGTCGGCTTCGGCCTCTTCTACCTGTTCCGTACACAGCTGGCGGCCGTCAACCTCACGCGTACGCCGTACTTCACCAGCGACCTCACGCTCCGGACCGGCGACATCCTGCTCGTCTCCCTCGCCGTCCCGGTGGGGGCCGCGATCGCGGCACGGATCGCCCTGCGCCGGGTGCACGTCTCCCCGCTCGGGGTCACCCGCCGCGTCACACCACGCCCGCCACGGGTCTACCGGCTGATCCCGCTGGCCGCCGGCATCGCCGAACTCTCGTACGTCATCGGCCGGGTTCCCAGGAGCACCAACGGCCAGATCTGGGTCTTCGTCGGGGGAATCCTCCTGGTCCTCACCGGACTCGTCATTGCCGGACCCTGGCTGACCATGGCCGGAGCCCGTGTCCTGGCCCGGCGCACCAGCCGGCCAGCACTGCTCGTCGCGGGCCGACGACTCGCGGACGACCCGAGGGCCGGCTTCCGCGCGGTCAGCGGACTCGTCCTCGCCCTGTGCGTCACCAGCACCGCCGTCGGGATCATCGGCTCATTGGACGCCGAGCGCGGCATCCCGAAGGGCACCCCGGCGATCGCCGGCGCCCTGGTCGCCGACTACGTCCAGGAGGGCGAAGCCGGCGTGCCCCCGCTTTCGCCGGCCGTCCTGAGTGACCTGCACTCCGTACCGGGTGTCAAAGGCGTGCTGACGATCCACACGAACCCGCTTGGCACCGCAGACCCAGCCTGGGCTGGCCCCCAGGGCTCCGGAAAACCGCCGGTGGCCGGCCTGGCCTCCTGCGCCGAGCTCGCGAAGATGCCGGCCCACAGCGCCTGCGCCCCCGGAGCCGAAGCGGCGTCGGTCAGCCGGGACTACGGCACCTTCGGCACCTACTCCTGGGAGCACTGGCCCACGGCATGGCCCGCCGCCGGCATCTCCGCCCAGCGACTCGCCCGCCTGCCGGCCCACGAGATCGTCGTGGCCACCGACGGATCGACCTCGACGATCGAACGTGCGCGCACCATCCTGGCGACCACGTATCCCGGCCAGGACGTCCCCTGGACCGTCCGCGAGGACCATGCCCAAAGCGGCGCGCAGCTCGCCGGATACCAACAATTGGCCAACGTGGTCATCCTGGTCAGCTTCCCCATCGCCGGATGCAGCCTGGCGGTGAGCGTGGCCGGGGGCCTGCGGGACCGCAAGCGCCCCTTCAGCCTGCTGCGGCTGACCGGTACACAACTCGGGGTGCTGCGGCGGGTGGTATTGCTGGAGAGCGCGGTCCCACTCCTGGCCGTCGCGGTCGTCGCGATCGGAATGGGCTTCCTGGCCGCCCAACTCTTCGTACAGGCACAGTTCAACTACTCGATCCGGGCACCCGGAATCCAGTACTACGTGATCGTGCTCGCCGGACTCGTCGCCTCGCTGGCGGTCATCGCGTCCACGATGCCGCTGCTCAGGCGGATCACGGGACCTGAAACAGCACGCAACGAGTAGCAGGAGCGGCGGACGGCTCGGACCACGAGTTCGTGGTCGCGCGCACCAAGCCGCTGACCAGGGCGAGGAAGGAGGCGAACGTAACGCTGCGAGTCCTGCTCGTGCGGACGGACAATCGAAGATCGGCCACTGGGGGAGCTGGGCTGTCACAGCGCACCGCGCAGCTGCCGGTTCTCTACGGTCAGTTGGTTGACGGCGCGCGCGAGGTGATCGACGTCCGCCCGCATCTGCGTTAACTGTGTGGCGTCCTTGGCATGGAGTTCCTTCGGCTTGACGAACTGCTTGCGCAGGCGGATCTCGGAGTCCGGCATCTGTCCGCGGGCCCTGACCTGCGCGTAGAAGTCGGTCTTGACGTCGAGGTGGCGCTGGGTCAGTGCGTTGCGACGTCTCGTGTTGTTCGATGACCGCGACGACCTGGTCGGCCTGTGTGGCGGCGCGGTCCCGGTGCGGGCGCGGGGTCATCGGATCGTGTGCCTCCGTCATCAGGACGGCCAGGTGCATGCGGAGTTGGCGCCGGTGCTGCGGCAGAGTGGTTCATCGGGTCCGTCATCGGTGGGCAGTCCGAGCAGGAGCTTCTCCTTGTGGTACGGCGCGCTTTCCGCACGATGCTCGCAGGTCATGGCTTCACGGTGGAGGCATCGGCGGCTCGGGAGAACAGCACCGGAGCGCCATCGCGGTCGCCGACGTCGGCCGGGCCCACGCAGGTGACCAGGACGGTGCCACGGGTGCCGATGAGCAGGTGTTGCTTGATGCCGCTGGCCTCCTCGCAGCCGCCGTGGTCATGCAGGCCACCGCGTTCACTGGTCCGAACACTCTGGCTGTCCACGATGGCGGCACTGCGAGTGGGATCACGGCCGGACTGCGCCTGCTCGGGCTCGTGCAGTGCCGTCAACATCTGCTCCCAGACGCCTTCTTGCTGCCGTCGCCGTCAGTAAGCTTCGCTGCGCTCGACACGCCGGTCCCCGCCGCACACTGCGGCGGGGACCGGCGGTTACGGGTACACAACTCAGTGGCACTCCGGCACGCCGGGCATCCAGGCCGGCCCGGACAGGAAGATGTTGCTGATCCAGCCCTGTTGCTGCGGCAGATACGACCAGGCGTCGTTGGTGATGCCGCCGTAGGTCACTGACTGCCCGTGTTTCTGGCAGTGCACATACACGGTGGTCGGCGCCGGGATCACGGTGACGATGCCGGACTCCGTTGTCGGCTCGGCGCGGACATTGACGTTGGTGGCCCACACGTGCTCGGGGGTGTCCGGCGGCGGATGCACCACGTTGCGCTGCGCCACCGCGGCGCTGACCGCCCGGTCGGCGACCCGGGCCGCCACGGCCGTGGCCTTCACCTTGTCCGCCGGGCTCTGGTCCAGGCCGTTGTTCCGGTACATCACGTGCGGGGCGTTGCTCCCGATCGCGCTGTCGCCGAAGTCTCCCACCCAGCGGTCCAGCCACTCGTCGGAGCCCGGATAGGCCTGTTCGTTGCAGACCGCGTCGTCGGTCCGGCACACGTCGAAGTACCGCCCGTCGCCGAGGAATCCCGCGAACACGTCGGGCACCGCCAGACGCTGCATCAGCCCTCCGCGCGCCGCCTCGGCCGAGCCGTCCGAGTAGTCGGGGTTGAGGGTGAGCATCTGCCCGTTCTGCCCCATCCCGATCTGGCCGTTGTAGCGCGAGGCGTCACCGATGTTGACGATGGCGCCGACCTCGTCGGAATTGGTTTTGTTCCCCTTGACCGCGTCCTGCGCGATCGTGTTCTTGATCACCTGGGCGCCCTGCGAGTAGCCGAGCAGGATCAGTGTCGGGCGGCTCGGGCAGGAGGCGTAGAACGCAATCTCCTGGACGAGTTTGTCCCGGCCTTTGCCCATGGACGTCCAGTAGTCGTCAGGGCCGTAAGCCCAGGGCCAGTCCACCGCGGACGCCGGGTAGTACAGATTCCGTACGGCGATGTCGCCGTCTGCGACACCGGCCTTGGACAGTGAGTTCTTCAGGGCCGTGATGTAGGTGCTGTTGACGCCCACGGTGCCGTTGGGGTGCCCGTCGTCCGTGCTCTCGCCTGTCCCGTACGCGGAAAGGATCACCCACGGTTTGGCGCAGTCCGCGGGCGCCTGCGGCGGATTGGGGCCCGGGTAGTCGGCGTGTGCCGCCGGTGCGCTGCCCAGGTTCATGGCCAGCGCGGAGGCAGACAGAAGGGCCAGCACGAGTGCCCACAGACGCCGTCTGCCCCCTCCGTCCCGTCTGCTGTTTCGGTCTAAGACCGCCTCGGTCGTCATGCGTTCCCCCGTAAAGCTGTCGAATGTGCGTCACACCGTAGGTGTCGCCCGTGGACGCCATCCACCCTTTCGAACACCATCGAAACGTCCTCAACAGCCCCCGCTCACACACGGCTGTCGCTTCCAGCAGCGGACCACGTGATCAGCGGGACCTGCGGGGTGGCGGAAGTCCGCAGGGGAACGGGCATCAGATGCGCGCCCCGCACAACGACTTGCAAGCCCCGCGAGGCCGCGCTCAGCAGCGCATGCCCAACTCGTCCCACGCGGCGCGGCGTTCAGCGCTCCGCCTGGCCGCAGCGGCGGGTGTTGTCGATCCAGGCGCCGGGTCTGACGACCGTCTCCTGGCCGCTGTCGCCGGCTCCGCCCAGCTTGATCGTTTCGGTGTGTGTGCGGGGGACATGGAGGTGGCCTTCGCGGGCGTGGTAGGGGCGGGCGGCGGACTCTGCGGATAATTCGGAAGCCGCGACTCATAGCACTGTCGGCGCGGGGTCCGGAAACGCCCCTCATCGGTTTGGGGGACGCCGAGGATGTCTTCACTGGTCAGCCGGGCTACGCAGAGCCACAAGCCGTACGAGCGGTAGGAGGTGGTGGCTCGTAGTGCCGCCCGTACCTGGGGAATGCCCACAGGACGTTCACGCAGCGGCGGGCGAAGGTGAGGGCGGCCCGGGTGTGACGCTTGCCCTCGGCCCGTTTGCATTCATAGGACTGGCGTGGCTCCTCGCAGTGCCCGATGCCGAGCAACTCCGAAACGTAGTAGCCGTGTTGGAGACGGTGGTTGCAGCGTGGTGGGCGCCGCGGGTTCCCACTGATCTTCCCGGATTCCCGGGGCTCGGGGGCTACGCGGACGAAGGCGGTCAGGCGGTCGGTGGTTTGGAGATCACCCGCTCGCACTGGCGGCCGCGGAGTCTTGTCCGCCGCGACCGCCGACCCGGCGACCAGGCATACCTGTCAGCTGGGCTCGGCGACGATGCGTCTCACGGGCTCGTGTCAGTCTCGCGGTTGGCGGGGTCGGGGCTGCACAGCCAGCCGTTGATGGCGAAACGGCTGTCCGCGTGCTGCTTGCTGGGGCAGCTGACCGGCCGTACCTCGTGCCAGGCGGTGGGGAGGAAGAACACGATGCTGTCGTGTTCGGGCTCCCAGTCCCGCCAGGTGCGTTCCTGCCATCTCCCGGCTGTCTCGGTGTGCAGCGGCAGAGCCGCGTCGAACACGCGCAACTCGCCCCCGTCGAAGGGCCGGGGGGTGCGATGCAGGTAGTACACGAAGGTGAGCAGACGCCGGGGGGTGAACTCGACGCTGGTGTCCTGGTGCGGCCGGTAGAAGTCGCCGTCGTTGTGCGCGTTGAGGCTGTAGCTGGGTTCGGTGTGCCGGCAGGAGACTCCGAGCGTGTGCTCGACCGCCTCCAGCACCTCGTCGATGGCCGCCAGCAGCTCAGGCGCGCCGAAGTCGTGGCGCGAGCGGGACCGGCGGAAGTCGGGGACCACCTCGTGGTCGCGGATCATGGAGGGCTTCAATGTGTCGTCGGCGGAGGCGATCGCGCGCTCCAGCAAGGCGCCGGCTGCCTGTTCGCCCAGGAACTGGGTGATGCGGCAGACCGTCACCGGAAGCCGCCAGACCGCGTCCGTGCACACCGGTGACGGGGGATCCGTTGCCTGGGAAGGTGCCGTCACAGTGTCGTGTCGTGCCACGGTGTCCTGCCTTGTCATGGGGTTGTGCCTTCTGGATCGCGACGAGGGGGCGGCGGGGACCGCCTTCCCCGGCCGCGTGCTGGAGTGGCAGAGCAGACCGTCCGGCGTCGTCACGCAGTCCCAGACGTGAACACGCTCGCCGCTTCTCGCAGACGATCCACTTCATCCGTGAGCTCTTCCACCCGGCGGTGCAGTGCCTGGATGCACACCAGGGCGACACCGAGGCTGTCGACGACCGGGATGGTGGTGTCGTCCTGGTTGAAGCCGAAAGCGGCCTGCCAGTCCTGGGCCATCGGCCCCAGATGACGCACGTCTTCGGGTTCCCACAGGTAGCGCCAGGTACTGATGGGCAGCGCGGCCACCGTCTCCAGGACCGCGTAGCCGTTGACCGGGCCGACCGGCGCCACACCGCTGCGCTCTCCCGTCCCGGCCCGAACCCGTGCCGGGACGGCGGGGTCGGCCGCCCGGGACCGCCGGCGGAAGATACGCACCGCTACCGGCTCCAGTCGACCGGGACCACGTCCTGCTTGAGCGCGCGGTCGCTGCAGACGGCGCATGGGTTGCCCGGCAGACCGGGGCCCTGGTCGGTGCCGATCGTGATCGCTCCGTGGGCTCCGGCCGGGGCGTGAACGCCGTCGCCGATCATGGCGGCTTCGTAGCCGCCCAGCAGTTCCTGGAGGGTTCCGGGGCCCAGGTTCTCCGGAGCGGCGATCGCGGCGATGCCGTCGTAGTCGGTGTAGGCCGTCCCCAGGGTTCTGCCGCCCATGGTGGCGAACACGATCTTCGCGCCGCGAAGGGGCTCCCCGGTCACCGCGTCGGACGCCATCGCGTTGATGTTCTCCAACTGCATCTGGGTCACGTTCAGACTGGCCTGGCTGGCCGTGAGCCTGGTCGGCTTCAGGCTGCCGCACTCCGCCCCGCTGCACGACGGCGTCGCCGCGGGGGCGGCGGATGCGGGGGCACCACTTCCCACTCCCACAGCCGCCATGGCCACGGCCATTGCCGAGACAGCCATACGCCCTGAAGACCTCACGTCCCACTCCATGTGTCAGCGACAGACGCCGCCCCATCCGGACAGCACGCAGACTGTATGGGCGCCCACCCGGCGATGCCGAGTGAAGGCCGGAGATGCCTTCCATCGGGTGAACTGTCGGACAGAGGCGCTGACTTGGTGAGTCAGGGTTCGATGGCACGAACTGGACAGCGGCCGCTTCTCACTGACAGTTGGTCGTCATCCACCGGCGGCGGGGGCAACCGGCCCCGGCGTGTCGTCTCGGACCAGACTTGTGTCCCACGCTCGGGGGTGTGCGTCATCGAGCACGCCGCCGATCGCCCACGGCAGCCCTCACACTGGCCACACCTAGCGCCCCTGCCCGGTCGGATACGGCAGGGCGGCTGCGCCCCGCGGACCGGGCCAGAGCCCGGAGAGGTGGGGACCCGATGCGCCGACCGGCGACGGGCGGCGACACAGACCCGGCGCGGTGACCGTCCCCGGGCCCTCTCGGTCTGTCTGCCTGATCGGGCACTCAGCTGCGCGCCCGGGGCCATCCGGCCGGGCGCGTAGGCGGGGGTACTTGCCGCGGCCCCGGACGTCGGCCGGACGGCAAGGCGCTCCGTACCGGTGCGGTACGGAGCGCCCTGTGGTGCGCTGGGTCAGATGGTCCTGATGTTCTCGGCCTGCGGGCCCTTCTGGCCCTGGGTGACGTCGAACTCGACCTTCTGGCCCTCGGTGAGCTCACGGAATCCCGAGGACGCGATGTTCGAGTAGTGGGCGAAGACGTCGGCGCCGCCGCCGTCCTGCTCGATGAAGCCGAAGCCCTTTTCCGAGTTGAACCACTTCACGGTTCCGGTAGCCATGCTGCTCCCTGGTCGAGGACGGGATGCGCATCGGTCGCGCACCCCTGGGGGTGGAGGTGATCGCCCTGGTCCTGCGACTGCTGGTCGAGCGGTGCATCGGAACCATGACTGCTGATCAAAAGCTAGCCGATCCGAGTACGTCGCCCAACTGCGGGGCCCGGGTGGTCGGTTCCGGTCGGCGTATCTGGAGCCGCACGTCGGCGGCAGGGTGCTCCCGGCGCAGGACTCCGGCCGGGCCGCCGTCCGTCCCCCGTACGGAGCACGGGCAACCGACCGCTGCTTGCGGTCTCCCTGGCTGTGGGTTCTGGTCCACTTCTTGTGGTCGCGTACGCAACGTCACTGTCGATCTTCATGCTGCTTCGTCCGGTTCAGGGTGGGGTAGCCGTGAACGTCCAGGGGAGCGACTACTCCGGCGATGCAGTCGCACACCCCTGCCATGACCCGGAGGACGGTGCGAACGAAGCGGTGACTGACTGACCCGGATCGCTGCGCAGTCGCCAAACACGGGGCAGCCGCTCACGCACCGCCTCTCGGCGCTTTCCGGGGGCACCGATTGTGCGAATGCGGAAAGTGCGATGGGCTCAGCGTAAGACGTCCCGGAACAGGCCAGACGCGCGGTCGAGCAGGGGATTCATGCAGGTCGGCACCTACCCTTCCCCTTTGTATGTCCTTTAGGCGAATGAATATCGTTGATTGTTTGAGTAAGTGATCCTTGCGATCCTCCGACTCGGACATGATTCCCATCAGGGGTGAAGTCCCAAAATCCTTGCGGGACGCGCTGATGTGGAGCGCTCCGTCGATCTCCCGGACACCCGGCGCGTAGTCGAGGGCCGGCAGCTTGGATGTCGCGAGGTTCTCCCACCGCACGAGTTCCGCCGAGTGCCAAAACCCTGCGGACATCGAGACGAACATGTAGTAGCGGTTGCGGTATCGCACGACCGACGGATCCGCGGCCTCGCGGTGCACGCTGCGTCGCGGTTCGCTTATCTTGATGCCCCTGACCATGCTGGAGAAGCGAATGTCCTGGTAACGGTAGGGAATGTAGGGCGGGTTGCGTATCGTGCGGTCGGGAGTGGTCACGGGGGGCGCGATTCTTTCGAGGGTGGTTTTCCGGGAATCAGGGATGGTCCCCCTCGGCCCTCGTTGCCGTCGGCCCGGATGATCGAGGGCCGGGTGGCCAACGCTGCGAAGTTCCAGATGCGCTCGCCGACCACGGCGCCCACCCGGTGATGCATGGCGAGCGATGTGGAGCGAGGCTTCGGCGTGCGGGCCCGTTTCTCATTTCATCTCAGGTCTTCCGGAACTCGGCGATGCGGTGCGGCGAGATGGTCACAGGCGTTGCCGCGCCTCGCGCCGTCGGCGTTGTTCTGCCGGGTCTGCGACTGGCGCTGCGAGCAACAGCCTTTGCGTGTAGGGGTGTTCGGGGGCCGTGGTGACAGCGCCCGCCGGTCCGGTCTCGACGATGTCGCCGCGGTGGATCACACTCACGCGGTGGCTGACGTGCCGGATGACCGCGAGGTCGTGGGAGATGAACAGGTAGGCGACGCCGGTGCGCCGCTGGATGTCGACGAGGAGGTCGAGGACGCGGGCCTGGGTGGTGAGATCGAGTGCGGAGACGGGTTCGTCGCAGACGATGAGCCGTGGGGCCGGCGCGAGGGCGCGGGCGATGGCGACGCGTTGCCGCTGGCCGCCGCTGAATTCCCGCGGCAGCCGCTGCGACGCGTCCTTGGGCAGTCCCACCTGGTCGAGCAGTTCCGCGACCCGGTGGCGGGCCTCACCGGGCGCGGTGCCCTGCACGACCAGTGGTTCGCTGAGGGTGTCGCCGATGGTGAGGGCCGGGTTGAGGGAGGAGTAGGGGTCCTGGAAGACGACCTGGATGTCCCGGGCCAGGGCGCGGCGCTGTTTGCGACCGGCGTGGGTGATGTCGTTGCCCTGGAAGCGGACCGCGCCGGCGCTGGGTGGGACGAGGCCGAGTACGGACCGGCCGATGGTGGTCTTGCCGGAACCCGATTCGCCGACGACGCCCAGGGTCTCGCCTTCTCCCACGGTGAGGGACACGCCGTGGAGCACTTCGTGGGGGCGGGCGCGGAAGCCCCGCCCGGGGTAGGTGATGCGCAGGTCGCTCACCTCCAGCAGTGTCGTCATCGGATCTCCGTTTCGAGCGCGCCCGCGGGGATGCCCGGCGGGTCGGTGCGCAGCGTGGTGTCGTCGAGGATCGAGTCCAGGAGCTTGCGTGTGTACGGGTGCTGGGGCGCGGCGAACAACTCGTCCGTCGGGCCGGTCTCGACCACGGTTCCGTCCCGCATGACGGACACACGGCCGCAGATGTCCGCGACCACGCCGAAGTTGTGGGTCACGAGCAGGACCGCCATGTTCAGGTCCTTCTGGAGGTCGCGCAACAGGTCGAGGATCTCCGCCTGGACGGTGACGTCGAGGGCGGTGGTCGGTTCGTCGGCGATCAGCAGCAGGGGTTTGCCGGCGACGGCGCCCGCGATGAGGACACGTTGTGCCATGCCGCCGGAGATCTGGTGCGGGTAGGAGCGGAAGGTGCGCTCGGGGTCGGGGATGCCGACCCTGCCCAGGAGTGCGAGGACCTGCTCGCGGGCTTCGCCGCGTGGCATGGGTGTTGCCGCGCGTATGCCTTCGAGGAGCTGGGCGCCCACTGTGGAGGACGGGTCCAGGTTGGACATCGGCTCCTGGGGGACGTAGGCGATGGACGTTCCCCGCACCGCCCGCAGTTCGCGCTCGCTGAGGCCGAGCAACTCGCGGCCGTCGAGCCGGATCGAACCGCGTGTGACGACGGCCTCCGAGGGCAGTACTCCGAGCGCGGCGAACGCGGTCTGTGTCTTGCCGGAGCCGGACTCGCCGACCAGGCCCAGGGTCTCCCCGGCGGCGACGCTCAGGGTGACGCCGCTGACGACCTCCTTCAGTTCGCCGGTCGGTGTCGGGTAGGCGATCGCCAGGTCCTCGACGGTGAGAAGCGCGGACGCGGCCTGCTCGGCGGCGGGCGGCGGCCGGTACGAGGTGGCTGTGACGATCCGGGACGGCTTCGGACGCCCGCCTTCCAGGGCGTCCCGCAGCGCGTTGCCGAGGAGCACGAGTGAGGCGGTGATGATTCCGAGTGCGAGGCTGGGCCAGAGGAACTGCAGCGGCTCCTCGTACAGGTTGGTGAAGCCGTCGGAGATCATCGCGCCGAAGCTGGGCACCGTGCTGGAGCCCACGCCGAGGAAGGCGAGGCCGGACTGGACGGCGATGGACGACCCGGCGAGGAACGCGGTGGCGATGATCACCGGTCCGCGCACCACGGTGAACACGTGCCGGCGCATGATGCGACGGTCGGGGAGGCCCGAGACCCGGGCGGCATCCACGAACAGTTCGTTCTTCACGCCGAGGACGAGGTTGCGTACGAGGCGGTAGATGCCGGGGGAGAGCAGTACCCCGAAGATCAGCATGGTGGCCTTGTAGTCGCCCTTGGTCACCGGCATCAGGACGATGAGCAGCAGCAGCCCGGGGAACGTCATGATCAGGCTGAACAGCCACTCGGTGACTCCGCGTACGCGGCGCCCGAAGTACCCGCCGATCAGCCCGGACGTGATCCCGATCGCCAGGGCGATGCTCGCGCCGATGAGCGCCGACACCGTGCTCGTGTTGATGGAGAAGAGGAGCCTGGCGTAGATGTCGCGACCGTTCTTGTCCCCGCCGAGCAGGTAACCGTGGTCGCCCGGGGCGGCGTTGACCGCGTCGAGGTTCGTCTGGTTGGCGCCGTGGTCGGTGAGGACGGGGGCGAGCAGGCCGAGCAGGACGATGACGATGAGCAGGCTCGCGCTGACGACGGCCTGAGGGTCGGCGAGCAGGCGACGCAGGGTCGACCTGCGGCGCATCTCCGCACCTGTTGTGGTCAACTGACCATCCTCGCCTTCGGGTTGAGCCAGCCGCCCAGGAGGTCGACGACGAGGTTGACGGCCACGACGAGCAGCACGCCGAACAGGCTGATGCCCATGATGATCGGCACGTCGCCCTGGAGGGAGGCGTTGAACGCGTACTGGCCGAAGCCGGGCAGGGCGAAGATCTGCTCGATGATCAGCGCACCGCCGAGCATCTGGATGAACTCCAGGGAGAGCACCGTCAGGGCCGGTCCCGCGGCGTTGCGCAGGGCGTGCCGCAGCACGATGGAGCGGGTGGGGATGCCCCGGGTGCGCAGGGTGCGCACATAGTCCTTGCGCAGTTCGCCGATCATGGCGCCGCGGATCTGTGAGGTCAGGCTGGCGACGCCGCCCATCATCAGGGCGATCACGGGGATGGCGATGGAACTGGCCCAGCGGGCCGGGCTCTCGCTGAAGTCCGTGTAGCCGGTGGCCGGGAACACGTGCAGCTTGATGGCGAGCACGTAGACCAGTGCGATGGCGACCAGCAGGCTCGGGACGAGGTAGCCGATCATCGCGGCGCCCTGCGCGAACCGGTCGACGGCGCCGCCGCGCGCGGCGGCGGCCACACCGAGGGCGACGCTGATGACCGAGGTGGCGAGCAGCGCGACGACGACGATCGACAGGGTGACGCCGAGCCGGGCGGTGATGGCGGAGCGGACCGGTTCGCTGGTGAAGTACGAGGCGCCGAGGTCACCGCGGACGGCGTGCGAGAGCCAGTCCGCGTACTGGACCGCGACGGGCCGGTCGAGGCCCATCTGGACCTTCTGGGCGGCGATCTGCTGAGGCGTGGCGCCGTTGCCGAGGACGCTGCTCGCCACGTCGTCGAAGGACGTGCTGAGCAACAGGTAGGTGATCAGGGTCACCAGGACCGCGAGCACGAGGCCCGCGGTCAGGCGACGCAGCACGAAGACCGTCATGGGTGGCTGCTCACCTTCCGGACTGCTGCGACGATCCGGCCTCGCCGAACTGCCGGATGGTGGCCATCGTGGAGGTGCCGTCGCCGAGGTAGGTGATGCCCTTCTTGGTGGCCCAGTCGGTGCCGATGTAGAAGACGGGTGCCAGCCAGGCGTTCTCGACGCCGAACTCGTTGATCTCCCGGTAGATTCCCGCGGCCTTGGCCGGGTCGAGTTCGCCCGAGGCCTGGCTGAGGAGCTTGGTCAGCTTCGGGTCGGTGGAGCGGAAGACGTTGCGGAAACCGGTCGGGGTGTAGAAGCTGCGGGTCATGACCGGGTCGGAGGCGAGACCCTCCACGAGCAGGAACATCGGGTACTTGCCCGAGGCCACGGCAGTGGTGGTCTGTTGCGCGGGCACCGGCTCCCAGGTCACCTTGACGCCGATGTCCGCGAGTGCCTGGGTGAAGATCGGCTCGAAACTCTTGGTGAAGACGAGGCTCGGCATCGTGACCGAGAAGCCCTTGGGGTAACCCGCCTCGGCGAGCAGCTTCTTGGCGCCGGCGACGTCATAGGGGTACTTGGCGTTGAGCGTCTCGTCGTAGGCCTTCCCCTTCGGGTTGAAGAGCTGGTCGGTGGCCTTGCCGGAGCCGCGCAGGATCTGTGTGACGATCTTCTGCCGGTCGAAGGCCATGTTGATCGCCTTGCGGACGCGCAGGTCACCGAGCGGCTTCAGCTTGCTGCCCGTGCGGTCGCCGAGGACGAGGTAGGCGCCCGCGGTCGCCTGCACATGCGTGATCTGGAAGCCCGCCGCCCTGATCGCGGAGACCTGCGAGGGGTCGAGGGTGCCGGCGTTGGTCTCGCCCGCCTTGAGAGCGTTGGCCGCCGCGGTGGGGTCGGTGATCACGCGGATCTTGACCGTCTTGAAGGGGTACGCCTTCTTGTTCCAGTAGTCGTCGCGCCGGTTGAGGACGTACACCGAGCCGTTGACCGTGGCCTTTGTGTCGAGGGTATAAGGGCCGGAGCCGACCGGGTTCAGGGTGACGGACTTGGCCGCCATCGTCTTCGGGTCGCCGATCACTCCGGGGGACGTCGCCAGCGAGGCCAGCAGCGTGGCGTCCGGCTGTTTGAGGTTGATGACGACCGTCGACGCGTCGGGGGTCTCGACCGAGGAGACGGAGGCCAGGGACAGCTGGCTCTGGCCGGGCGTCGAGCGGATCCGGTCCAGGGTGGCCTTGACCGCGTTCGCGTCCACCGGGTCCCCCGAACTGAACTTCATGCCCTGGCGGATCTTCAGCGTCAGGGTGCGGCCGTCCTTGGAGTACGACCAGCTCCGCGCGGCGCCGGGGTGGAGTTCGCCCTTGTTGTCCTGGAGCACGAGGGTGTCGAAGATCGAGTCCCAGACGTAGGTCGACTGGCCCTCGATGAGCTGGGCGGGGTCGAACGAGTTGGGGGTGCTGAGAATGGACATCGCCAGGGTCGCGCCGGCGCCGGAACCCGACGTGGCGGGGGCGCTGTCGCACGCCGCCGTGGCCGCCGCCAGCACGGCTGTGGCGGCGACGGCGGCCAGGGTCTGTGAGCGCTGCCGCGGCCGTGGCGTGGGCCGGGAATGTGAGAAGCCGATGCGCATGGGTGGATTCCTTCGTCCTGGAACCTGGAGAGCCGAGGCCTTCGTCGGCGCGTCTGTGCGGACATGCACGGGTGCACGCGTGGGCCGACGCACGGGTGGGGCGTGCGGCGCAGCCCTGAGCGAGACAGGCGTGCGGTGGTGGGCGGGGTCCTGGCGGCGGTTGCGGATCCGCCGGTGCGTCCCGTCACTCGAACAGTTACCACGTGGTCGAATTTCAATCGGAAGGTAAGCCCCCGGCGGGATGTGCGGGAAGAGTGGAGGCCGCGTTCGTAACCAGAGCGTTATCTGGCGTGAAATCGTCGCGTCGCGCCTCTTGCGCTCCCCGTGGTCGCGACTCAGAATCCGGTCAGGCTGCGAAATTTAAAGCCTTGGAAGGTTTTTGGAGTCGTGAGACGGGACCCGGAAAGAGGAAGCGCATTGTGACCCAGGCGAGGGCTCGCGGCCCGTACACCAAGACTCGGGCCAGGCGGGCGGAGATCGTCCGGGCGGCGCGTGAGAGCTTCGCGGAACACGGGTTCACGATGGCCTCGCTGCGGGACATCGCCGAACGGGCCGGCATCACTCACGCCGGACTGCTGCACCACTTCCGCGACAAGGACGACCTCCTCGCCGCCGTGCTCGCCGAACGCGACACCGAGGAGCGGCGGTACGCCGAGTCGAGGGTCCCGGACATGGATCACCTGGCGCCGTACCTCGGCGACCTGCTGCGCCACCACCAGAAGTCGCCCGAGCTGATGCGCCTGTGGATCGAGCTCGCGGTGGCCGCCTCACGTCCCGAGCATCCCGCGCACGGCTACTTCGTGCATCGCTACACATGGGGAAGCGACCAGTTCGCGCGAGGCATGCGCGGCAAGGCACAGCGCGGTGAACTGCACGAGGCGCTCACCCCCGAACACGCCGCCACCCTGCTGCAGGCCATGCTCAACGGCCTGCAGCTGCAATGGCTCCTCGACCAGGATCTCGACATCGTCGGGCCGGTCCAGGCCTTTATGCGCATGACCTTCCCGCAGGCCGTACAACCGGAGGACGAAGAATGAGAACAGGCACCCTCGCCGTCCAGCTGTACAGCGTGATCGACGCGTTGCAGGCCGACCGTCCCGGCACGTTCGCGCGCCTCGCAGCGCTCGGCTTCCGCCATGTGGAGCCGTTCGCTCTGGGTCTGTGGAACACGCACCCCGACGAACTGGCCGCTTCCGCACGCGCGTTGCGCGCGGACCTGGACGAGGCCGGCCTCGGCGTCGGCTCCGTGCACATCGCCGTCTCGGCCGACAGCCAGGCATCCGCGATCGAGACCTGCCGCATCCTCGGCACGGACACCGCGTTCGTGCCGATTCCGTGGCTCGTCGACGGCTTCGACGAACGGGCCCTGGAGACCCACGACGGCGTACGCGCCCTTGCCGACCGTCTCAACGCGGCGGCGCGGGAACTGGCCAGGGCGGGGATCAGGCTCGGCTACCACAACCACCACTTCGAATGGGTGCGGCTGCCGGACGGTGCCCGCGCCTTCGACGTGCTCTGGGAGCTGCTCGACCCCGAGATCCTCGCCGAGGTCGACGTCTACTGGGCCGCCGTGGCCGGCCAGGACCCGGCCGAGGTCCTGGAGCGCCTCGGAGAACGCGCCGTGGCGGCCCACCTCAAGGACGGCCCCGCCAAACCCGACGCACCGCAGACGCCCATCGGCACCGGTGACGTCGACATTCCGGCCGCGTTGCGCGCGGGAACCCATCTGCGCTGGCACATCACGGAGATCGACCGGACCGAAGCCGACCGTTTCGAACTCCTGGCCGCCAACCGGCAAGCGCTCCTGGAGGGTGGCCTGACCGCGCCCTGACACCCGGTCAGCAAGCCGTTGTCCTCCGAGGACACGAGGCGGCCGTCGCACGACGCGTGCTGAACCGAGTTCGGAGCGGATCGTGTCGGCTTATGGCGTTCGATGTGCCGGCGGGACCCGGACGCCGCCCCGCGACCCGTGGCCTGCGCGCAGCAGCTTGTCGTGGCGGGCCCCGCATCCCACGGCGGTCATGGACCGGTGCGCGGTAGGAGCCGCCGAGACGTCCCGTACGCCAAGCGCCGACCGGTGCGAACCGCCCGCGGTGGCACCGTCGACGGCCCCCTGCGGTCGTCTCAACCCACCTTCCCCACGCGCCGGGTGGCGCTGAATGTGCCGGCAGGGAGATGCTGGACGGTGGTGCCGTCGGGGAAGACGACGCGTGCGGTGGTGGCCGGTGGGACGTCGACCGTCACGATGAGTTCGTCGCCGACCGTCCGCCACTCGACGGCGATGGTTCCCTGCGGGGACTCGTGCGTGCCCCGGGCCCAGGGCACGCAGGGGTGCGGGACGGGCGCGACCTCGAAGGACTCCCAGGCGATCGACCCCGACGTCTGGCGCAGGCCCAGGGTGTGGGTGTGCAGGAAGCGGATCACCGCGCCTTTGCTGTAGTGGTTCAGGGACTCGTGGGCGGTGCCGGTGTCGTCGACGCCTTCCCAGTCCTCCCAGACGGTGGTCGCGCCGCGGTCGAGCATGTACCGCCACGACGGTGCGGTGCGCTGGAGGAGCAGCTCGTAGGCGACGTCTGCGTGGCCGGCGTCGGCGAGGACGGGGAGCAGGTCGCCGGTCGCGAGAAAACCGGTGCCGAGGTGGGTGCCGGCCGCGCGGATCAGCTCGACGAGGCGTGCGGCGGCGGCCTCGCGCAGTGCGCCGGGTACGAGTCCCAGGGACAGCGCGCGCACATAAGCGGCCTGGGTGTCGCCGGTGGTACGTCCGTCTGCGGAGAGGAACTCGGTGCGCCAGGCGTCGCGGATCCGCTCGGCGAGCACGGTGTAGCGGGCCGCGTCCTCGGCGCGGTCCAGGACCCGCGCGACGCGGGCCAGGGTCGCCGTCGAGCGGTACAGGAAGGCCGTGCCGATCTCGCCCTTGTCGGCTGTGAACCAGGCGACGGGGTTGTCCTTGACCGGGTCGATGGGGGTGCCGTCGGCAGCCTTCTCCTTCGGTTCGGTCCACTCGCCCCAGTGGAAGGTGCCGTCCCACACGTACTGCTCGTGCGGCAGCGGCTCGGCCGAGCGCTCGACGCGGGACTGGTGGCGGAGGGTGCGGGCGGCCGTCAACGTCCACTCCACCCAGCGGACCATCGCCGCCCAGTTCTCGGCGAGGACCTCCCGGTCGCCGTACGACTCGTACAGCTCCCACGGGACGGCGACGACGGCGTCTCCCCAGCCGGCCGAGCCCGTCATCATGGCGAACTGGTCGTCCAGGTGGTGCTTGATACGGCGTCCGTCGGGCGAGAAGTTGGCGATCCGCCCGTCGGGCAGCTGGTCGTCGCGGACCGAACGCAGCCACTTGCGGCTGAAGCCCAGGACGTCGTAGAGACGGGTGGCGGTGGGGGCGAAAACCTGGTAGTCGCCGGTCCAGGCGAGACGTTCACGGGTTGGGCAGTCGGTGGGCACGTCGACGGCGTTGCCGCGAAAACTCCACTCGGCTATCTCGTGGAGGCGGTTGAGATCGTCGTGGCCGCTCGCGAAGGTGCCGGTGCGGCGCAGGTCGGAATGAACGACCCGCATGACGAGGCTCGCCGGGTCGAGCGGGGCGCCGTCGCGGTGGAGACGGGCGTACCGGAAACCGTGCACGGTGTGGCGCGGCTCGAACGTCCCGCCATCGCCCCCCGAGACGACCTCGTCGCGCTGGACGAAGGGGATCGGGGCCTGGCCGGGGCGTACGGAGTCCAGGTGGGCGGTGGTCAGGTCGCCGCCGGGTCCGAGGTGCTCGCCGTGGTCGATGAGCGTGCGGGTGCCGGCTGGGCCGAGGTCGCCCAGGGCGATCCAGCCGGAGGCGTTCTGGCCGAAGTCGGCGATCCATACGCCGTCCGAGAGCTGTGCCACGGACTGTGCCGGGCGTGACTCGACCACGCGTACTGGCGGCGCCGGCGACCAGTCGACCGCGGGCGCTTCCACCTGGTCGACGAGAACGGGCCGTCCGGCACCGGGCCGCAGGCGGAAGTCGGTGGTCTGACCGGCCATGAGGTCGGCCCGGGTGATCGCCGATTCCTCGCTCGTCCACGTCCCGTCGGTGCGTACCACCTGGCGTGCGCCGTCCTCGTAGGTGATGTGCAGTTCGGCCCGCGCGCCGGTCACGGTGCCCCAGCCGGCCGGGAGCCGGAAGGCGCCCACCTGACCTCGGTACCAGCCGTCGGACAGCACGATCGCGAACCGGTTCTCGCCCGTCTCGACGGCTGCCGTGACATCGGCGGCCTGAGCGTAGAGCGTGCGGTCGTAGGAGGTGGACCCCGGCGAGAGTTCGGCGGTGCCGGCCCGTTCGCCGTTGACGTACGCCTCGTACACCCCGAGCGCCGTCGCGTACAGCCGCGCCGATCGCACCCCGGCCCCTGCCTCGAATCGCGTCGACAGGACGTACGCGGGCCGTCTGCCGTATCCGGGATCACTGGAATCGGGCGGACTGATCCAGCGCGCCCGCCAGTCGGCGGCGAGCAGACCGGACTCGAACGCGTGCCACCGCGACCAGGGCGAGTCGTCGCCGTTCGTGCCCAGCGCTCGGACCCGCCAGGCCACCTGCCGTCCGCTGTCCAGTGCCGCCCACGGCCAGGGGGCGAACCGGTGCCCGCCCTCGGCGGTGGTCACGGCGGGTCGCGCCTCGCCGTCGATGGTGCACTCCACCTCGTACGTCACCGGGCGTGCCGCGTCCGACGGTGGCTTCCACGAGAGCCGGGGCGTGGGCCCCGACACGGGGAAGGCGTCCCCGCCGCTGTCGATGCCCAGGTCGTACGGCGCGTTGCGCATGCTGTGCCTTCTCGGAACTCGGTGGAATGTGAGGCTTCTCGGGAGGCCGCCGAACGGGAGGCGGCGCTACCGGACCGACTTGATCTTGAGCTTGACGACGAGGCCACCGGCCAGTGCCAGGACCGCGCCGAGCAGGTAGAGCTGGGTGTAGTTCTTCTCACCGCCGCCGCTGACGCCGAGGGTGATGACAAGCGGGGCGATCAGCGGGGCGACGGCGCTGGGGATCTTCTGTGCGAAGCCGATGACCGCGAGGTAGCGGCCCGCCTCGGTTCGGTCCGGCAGGACGGCGAAGACGATCGCCTGGTCGACGGCGCTGAACACCGCGATGCCGAACTGCATCAGCACCGCGCCGACGACCAGTTGGGGCAGCGAGTGGGCGAACGCCTCGGTGACGGCCCCGGCGACGAACACCGTGGAGCCGATCAGGGCGAACAGCTTGCGCCGACCGAGCTTGTCGGAGAGGAAGCCGCCCCCGATGGCGCCGCCGGCCGCGGCCACCACGCCGATGGTTCCGATGACCGCCACGATTCCGGCGACCTCCTTGACCGGCAGGTCGAGCCGCTGCGCGAAGAAGAAGGTGCCGAAGGTGGTGCTGAGATACAGGCCCATGAAGAAGACGAAGCGGCCGAGCCAGTTCCAGCCGAAGTCCGGGTACCTGCGCGGGCTGAAGCCGTAGCCGGCGACCATGCTCCTCAGGGTCACGCCGCCGGTGCGCACGAGCGAGCGGGAATCGCCCTCGGGCTTGAACACCGGGAACAGCACCACCAGCGCACCGCCCAGGACGCCGGGTACGAGGAATACCAGGAACGGGCTGGAGGCGACCGTGTACGCCAGGCCGATGCCGATCACCGGGGCGATCTGGGTCATGACGCCGGTCAGCGCCGAGACCCGGCCGCGCTGTTCCTCGGGCACGCGGTCCGCCTGAACGTTCTGAATGGCCTGACCGGTCGTCGACCAGCCGACCATGCCGACCGCCCACGCCAGGCCCAGTAGAAGGACGGACGGAGCGAGCGCGACCCCGACGAGCGCGACGGTGCCGAGCAGAGTGCCGCCGATCATGAAGGGGGTCCGGCGGCCCAGACGGGAACGGGTCCGGTCGCTCCAGAGACCGATCAGCGGGCTGAGTACCAGGTAGACGAACTGGGCGGATCCAGTGACGTAACCGAGTTGTTCCTCGTGCCCGGGGGCGAGGTCCGCGATCCGCACGGCCAGCGAGTAGGAGAGGGGGACCATCAGGGCCAGGGAGCCGCCGAAACTGGCGATCATCAGCCAGAGCAGGTAGTTCCTGCCGACCTCCTGCATCGGCGGTGACTCTGTCGCTGGAACGGCGGGTGGCTGGGTGGGACTCCTGTCCGCCTTCTGCGGTGACGTTGTCGGACGGGGTACGACTGCCCTGGCGTCCCGGTCATCGTGAGGCATCAGGACTCCTTTGTCGCATGAGCGTGTGAGATCGCGGGATGTCGGTGTGTTGTGGGGACGGCGGTGCCGGGACCTGTTGTGGGGGAGGAGAACCGGCTGCTGCGAGGTCGCCGATCAAGTGCACGGGGATGCCGTGGTGTCCGCCGCGACCCCGGCAGTCCCCCGTGGCGCCCGTCAGGGTGCGCCGGCGGGGGACTGCCCGGGCCGCGGCGGACACCACGGGTCCGGTGCGGGTCCGGCATCACTTCGATGCCGCGGAACGTAAGGAGGAGAGCGGGGGCCCGGAGTGCCCTCGGCGTCAGTCGGCGGGGGTGGCGCCGGGCTTGCGGCCGTCCAGTCCGTGCCAGCGACCGCGCAGGGCGAACGCGGCCGACTTGGGTTTGCGTTCGCGGGTGAACACACCCTTTTTGTTGCCGTCGACGCGATGGATGCCGTGGCTGGTCTGGAAGTCGGCGAAGTTCCACACGTGCTCGCCGACGAACTCGGGTATGCGGTCGAAGACCCGGTGGTACATGGCGAGGAAGTCGTTCTGGTACTCCTCGCTCCATGGAGCGTCCCAGACGGAGTGCAGGCCGGGCTGGGTGTCGGCGCCGTACTCGGACATCATGACCGGTTTGCCGAAGCGCTGGACCCACCCGCGCAGGTCCTGCTCCAGGTACCCCTCGGCGGTCGCGAGGTCGCCCGTGAAGATGTACCAGCCGTAGTACCGGTTGATGCTCAGGACGTCGAAGAGGTCGCCGATCTGGTCGTTCTGCGGTGTCGCGAACATGACGGCGGCGTAGGTGAGGGGGCGGGTCGGATCGAGTTTGCGGGCCAGCTCGACCAACGGCTCGAAGTACTCGCGTGCGCCGTCCTCGTTGGACGCGGGCTCGTTGGCGAGGCACCACATCACCACGCTCGGGTGGTTCTTGTCCCGCTCGATCAACTCCCGCAGATGCTGGGCGTGTACGTCCTTCGTGGGCCCACCGAAGTTCTCCGGGGCGAAGGTGGGGGTGGGCGGAATGCCGGTGAGGCCGCCCTGGACTCCCAGGTTGAGGCCGACAGCGGCGGTCTCGTCGATGACGACGATGCCGTGACGGTCGGCGAAATCGAGCACCTCCTCGGCGTAGGGGTAGTGGGAGGTGCGGAAGGAGTTGGCGCCCGTCCAGTCCATGAGCTGGAAGTCGTGGACGAGGTAGGCGTCGTCGTGGCCCTTCCCTCGCACGGGAGTGTCCTCGTGCTTGCCGAAGCCGGTGAAGTAGAACGGCTCGCCGTTGATGAGGAACTCGGTGCCCCGCACCTCGACGGTACGGACGCCGAAGGACTGGGTGTAGCTGTCCACGGTCACGCCGTCGACTTCCGGCTCCACCACGAGGCCGTAGAGATAGGCCGCGCTCGGCTGCCAGAGGGTGACGTCCGCGATGTGCAGGACGCCCTCGGCGCCGTGTCCCTCGGCCACGGTCCGGCCGGCTTCGTCGACCGCGCGCACCCGCACGGCAGCCGTGTCGCCATGGGGGCCAGCGACTTGCACGCGGTAGCCGACGGTGCCGGTCGTGCCGTCCCGCCCGCTGACGACGGTGACATCGTCGACGAAGGTCTTCGGCGTGCTGTAGAGGCGGACCGGGCGTGCGATGCCCGCGTAGTTGTAGAAGTCGTGCAGATACGACTGACGTTCGCGGCCGTCGGGGCCGGTCGAGACGGTGCCGGGCGGGATGGTCACATTCGTCAGCCGGTTGTCGACGCCGACCGTCAGCCGGAACTCGTCGCCGGGTTCGACAACGCCGGTGAGGTCCGCCTCGAACGGTGTGTAGCCGCCGGTGTGCTCGGCCACGAGCCGCTCGTCCACGTAGACCTGCGCTGCGTGGGTCACGGAACCGAAGCGCAGGATCACGCGTTCGTCGGTCCAGCCGCGCGGCACACGTACGTCACGCTGGTACCAGACGACTCCGACGTGGTCACGGATCTCCGGGTCCACGAACAGGTCGTTGTAGCTGGCGGGCACCGGGACTTCGAGGGGTGGGACGAGCCGCGAGGCCCAGGGGGCGACGCCGGCCCGGGTGTCGAGAGCGAACCGCCACAGGCCGTCCAGGCCGACGACATCGCGGGTGGGGGTGGTACGGGGCGACAGCATGAGGTTCCTACCGGGTGTTCGGGGTGGTCGGGGCGGTCGTGGCGGCGCGCATCAGGCCGTTTCACCGGCGTCCGCGAGGAGCGTGCTGCCTGTCATGAAGGCCGAGAGGTCGCTGGCGCAGAACAGCACCACCCGGGCGATGTCGTCGGGCACGCCGAGCCTGCCGAGCGGACCGGGCCGCATCACGGACAGGAGTGCTTCGGAGTCCAGCGACACCCCGGCCGCGGCTGCTGCCTCCAGGTTCCCTTCCGTGGGCACGAACGTCGGTGCGACGCCCAGTACACGAATGCCGAACGGGGCGAATTCCAGGGCGAGTTGCCGGGTGAGGCCGCGGGCCGCGTGCTTGGAGGCGACATACGCGGCGAGACCGGGCGCCGTGCCCCGGAACCCGGCCGTGGAGACGACGTTGACGATGACACCGCCGTGTCCGGCCGCGCTCATTCGGCGTGCGGCCTCCCGTGAGCCGAGGAAGACCCCGCGAGTGTTCACGGCGAACACCCTGTCGAAGGCCTCGCCGGACATCTCCAGCGCGGGCGCGTCGGGGAAGACCCCGGCGTTGTTCACCCAGATGTCGACCCCGCCGAGTTCCCGGACCGCGAGGTCGGCCGCGGCCACGATGCTGTCGGGGTCGGTGACGTCCAGATGGGCGGCGAGGACGCGGCCAGGACCTCGGGCGCCGAGGTCCGCGGCGACGGCGGTGGTGAGCTCGTCCCGGATGTCCGCGACGAGCACGTCCGCTCCCGCTTCGGCCAGCCGCTCGGCGACGGCCCGACCGAGGCCTCGGCCCGCACCGGTCACGACGGCACGCCGCCCGGAGAGCGACACGAGTTCGGCCAGGGACTTGGACGAGACGTCGGGTACAGATGTCTGCACAGTGAATCCTCCGCGCGAAGACGTGGTCAGATCCGGCCGCGCCGGGCGGTCTCGCCCAGCCATGCCAGAGAGGGCTTGGGACGGCGCTCGAACGTCTCGCGGTCGACCGCGACCAGGCCGAACGTCGGTGCCCAGTGGCCCCACTCGTAGTTGTCGAGCAGGCTCCAGTGCAGGTAGCCGCGTACGTCCACGCCGTCGGCGATCGTCTTGCCGAGGTGCTCAAGGGCTTCGCCCGTGTAGGCGATACGGCGGGTGTCGTCGCCGATGGCGATGCCGTTCTCGGTGACCAGGATCGGCAGACCGTCGGTGACCTCGGCGGTGTGCCGTACCGCGATGCTCAGGGCGTCGGGCCGGTAGGCGGTGCCCACGAGCGTGTTGTCCGGGTGCGGCGGGTGGGGCTCGATGCCGTCCAGGTCGACCCACTGGCTGGAGTACGACTGCACGCCCACGAAATCGTCGCCGCGCGACCCGGCCAGGTAGAGGTCCTCCCAGACGTATTCCAGATCCCGCTTGTTGTTCTCCGCTCCGGGACGGGCCACGAAGGCGCGGTTGGCGACCGTCCAGCCGACTTTGGCGTCGGTCCGCTCGTGCAGTACCTTCCGCGCGGCCTGGTGTGCCTCGACGAGCCGTTCGCCGATCACCACGTCGGGGGCGGGCAGCGGCGGGCGCGGGCCCTCGTTGTCGACAGTGGGGCTCTGCCACTCCTCGGCGACCTGCGGGTTCTGGAAGGCCCGGGCCATGCCGACCATGATGGCCAGCATGTTCGGCTCGTTCATGGTGACGACCCACTCCACGCCTTCGAGGATCGGCGCGACCGTCTCGACATACGACCGGAACCGGTTCACCGCACGCTCGCCCAGCCAGCCACCTTCCTGCGCGAACCAGAGCGGACTGGTGAAGTGGTGCAGGGTGACGACCGGTGTCAGGCCGAGTTCGAAGGCCGTTTCGATCATGCGCCGGTAGTGGGCGAGTTCGGCGCGCGAGACCATGCCGGGGATCGGCTCGATCCGTGCCCACTCGATCCCGAAGCGGTAGGCGTTGAGCCCGGCGTCGGCCAGCAGACGCATGTCCTCGCGGTAGCGGTGGTAGCTGTCGCAGGCGTCGCCGCTGCGCTCCATGCCGGGGATGCGCCCCTCGTTCGCCCAGAAGTCGCTGTTGAGGTTGTTGCCTTCGATCTGGTGCGGTGCGGTGGAGGCTCCCCAGAGGAACCCGGGCGGGAATTCGGTCATCATCGACTGCTTTCCTGAGTGTCCGTGATGTGTGCGCCTCGCGGCGCTTGCGTCAAGATCCGGCGGTTCGGGCGTGGTCGGCGACGGACTCGATGCGGACCTTCACGCACGCGGTGGGTGACGAACGGGCCGAGCGCAGATCGCATGTGAGCGACGCGCGATGTCCAACCCCTACCGTGTGGTTAGTTTTCGTTGGGACGGTAGACCGGGATGACCAAAGGCGGGAAGCCTGCCGCTCGGCTTCGTGATCAGAACGTTATGTGGCGGTGTCTCGGCCGGTGGGGCAGCGGGTGCGCTGTCAGCAGGTCTGGCACCGGCAGCCCGCATGCGGAGGTTGCACCCCACGAGGGCCTACTGCGGCAATGCGGCGGGAAGGTTGCGTACTGCTTGGCGCTTGTGGCCGACAGGGGCGAGATCGGCCCGTGTTGCGGCAGCCCTTTGGTCGCCACGGGGCGCATCCGGAGTGCCGGTGGGGCGTGGCCTACCGCGCGGTGCCAAGCCCGAGGTGGCGTCGTCGGCAGCCGGATCGATGAATGGCGCCGGTCTGGTGGAGATGGATCGTTGGCTTCAGGGCGGGGTGGGGGGCAGGCCGCCCGTTCGATGGAGTTCGAGGGCGGCGGCAGCCCGCCGTGGCACGGCTTCGCGTGACCGTTCGGGCCGTGCTGGTCGCCGTCGGTTCCCGGTCGTCGAGGGCCGCCGTCGGCCTGGGCGGGGCGGACCGAAGCGGTGCGCATTCATCCGTGAGCGGCACCGCTCCGAAGGGGGCGGCGGCAGTTTCAGTCGTTGGCGCTGCCGTGGTCGAAGAGCAGTCGTACGAAGTCGGTGACGGGCCCGACGATGTCGAGCTCCTGGTCCAGCACCCACTGCAACTGGAGCCCGTTGAGCACGGCATGGAAGAGGACTGCCGCGCTCTCCGGGCTGACGTCTGCGCGCAGCCTGCTGCGAGCGGCCTCGTCGCGGAATCCGTCGGCGAACTGGGTGCGCCCGCGCTCGTAGCGCTCGAGGAAGTAGGCGTGGGCGGGATGATCCGGCCGAGAGGCCGCGGCGGCGAGCTCGATCCACAGGCGCATCAGTTCGGGCGCCTTCTGGTGGTGGTGGATGAGCTCGCCCAGGTAGGGGGCGAGCCGGCTCGGGCTGTCCACCGCCTCCAGGCCTTGCTGCCATTCCTCCGCGTCGCGGTCCGCGAGCACCTCGGCGAGCAGTTCGTCCTTGTTGCGGAAGTGGTGCAGGAGGCCGGCGTGGGTGATGCCCGCTCGTTCCGCGATGTCGCGCAGGGAGGCTTTGGCGTAGCCGTTCTCCGCGAAACTGTCACGTGCCGCTCGTACGATCTCCGCCTTGCGGGCTGGTGTCTTGGCGTACGGTCCACGCGCTTTGGCCTGGCCCACGGTGTGCTCACTCTCCTCGGCGAAGCCGGTCCGGGACGGTTCAACGCAGCAGCTAAGCCCTCAAAACTTACCACCGGTTGGGATTTGTCTTGCCCTCTTCACCTCGGGCGATGGACGTTCGGCGGATAACGCTCTGGTTACGAAGGCTGACCGCACTCTTCCCGTGCCTGTCGTGCGGAACCTAACGTCCAATCAGAAATTAACCGGATGGTAAGAGTTGGTGCCGTCGCTCCTCCGGGGTCGCCGGAGGCGGGCGTGCTCATGGGTGGTGGTGCGCGGAGCGGCGGCGTTCGGCGGTCGGCCTTACGGGCGCCGGCGTCCGGATGGGTCCACTAATCGAGCAGGGGAGCCGACGATGGCTCAACCGTCTCCGGGTTGTTCCGGTGCGGGGTCATGCCGCCGTGCCGTGCGGAGGGCGGCAACCCCACTGTCGGCAGGCGGAGTTGGCCGTCCGTTTCAGTCGTCGGTGGGGGAGCCCTCGTAATGCTGGAGGAACTGCTCCACGAACGCGAGGGCCTCCGCGTGCCGGGTCGTCATGCCCATCGTGTCCTCCATCATGATGATCCGGCCCAGCGCGTTCATCAGCATGAGCAGCACGGCCGGCGACACCTCGGGCGGCAGTTGTGCGCCGGTCTCCGCGAGGCGGCGGGTGAGTGCCTCCAACTGCGCCTCGCGGTAGCTCTCGGCGCGGGCGGCGAGTTCGGCGCGGATCGTCTTGCGGTGATTGGCCAGTGCGGTGAACTCCGTGGTCAGCGCGTTTCCCGGGTGGCTGGTGAGCTGCCACAGAGCGTGAAGCGGCTGCGGGCCGTCCAACCTGCGGGCCACCCGTTCCAACTCCTCGTCGCCGCGTCGCCGCAGCACGGCAAGGAACAGGTCGTCGAGCGTACGGAAGTAGTACAGCACCAGCGCCGGGGCGACTTCGGCCTCGCGAGCCACCCGGCGGACGCCGACGGAGGCGTATCCCTCCTTGAGCATCAGCCGCTCGGTGACGTCGAGAAGGACCTGGCGCGTCTTGGAGTTCTCGGTGCCCATACGGCGAGGCGCAGTCATGCGCCTCATTGTCGTCGACGTCGTCCTTGACGGTGCCGGGGCGCGGTGTTAAACAGTTGTTCAGCACTCGTGTTAAACACTCGTTCAACGCGTGAACGGAGGGCCGGGCCGATGGCGCGGACCACAGGCGAGGCGACACCGGACCACCGCTGCACGGGCACCCGCGCCCTGCGCGTCGAGGACGTCGTACGGCCCGGCATTCTGCACGTCTGCTTCGTGCGCAGCCCCGTGGCACGGGCCCGCATCACCGCGATCAACGTGTCGGCGGCACTCCAACTGGACCGTGTGCACGCTGTGTTCGGCGCACGGGACATCAACCCCGGCGTGCGGGAGCAGCGGTACACCCGGAACGGGCGCGACGACCCCGACACACTGCGCCCGCCGTCGGCCGAGGACGCGGCGGAACGGGTCGTCGTCGAGTACGACGAACTGCCTCCGGTCACCGACTACGCCAACGCCCTGGAGTTCGCCCACTCCGTCCACGCGTCCCGTCCCGGCGACCTGGTCGGTGAACGCACCGGACGCCTGATGGAGGACCTCGCGCCGGTCTTCGAAGCCGCGCCGCAGGTGGTCGGCGTGACCGTCCGTCAACAGGCGTACTGCCCGGTGCGGATGGGGACCTGGGGCATCGTCGCCGAATGGTCCGCACCCGCGGGGGAGATGGTGATCTGGGCGGCGACGCAGTCCCCGCACGAGGTCCGTTCCTTCCGCGCCCGGCTGCTCGGCGTCGACGAGCACCGGATACGCCTGGTGATGCGCGACACCGGTGGCGGGTTCGGGCAGAAGGTGCTGTCGCAGCGCGAGGACATGCGCGTGATACTCGCCGCCGCCGAGCTGTCCGCCGCGCTGGAGTGCAAGCCGGCCCCATTCGGGCGCGGCACCCTCGCCGAGGTCGCGGGCGCCCTCATCGGACGGTTCGCCGAGAACCTCGCTGCCGAACTCCCCGTACCCACCCCGGCTCCCGCTGCCGTACCCACCCCAACCCCCGTTGTCGCCGAACCCGCCGACCTCATCGACGCCGTCGGCGTGGGCGCCCTCGAACGCATCGCACCGGCGCCCACCGCGCTCGCCGTGCTGCTCCTCACGCTCCTCGTGCAGAGCCTCCTACACACCGACCGGTGACCAGGCCTCCCCGCCGCCGTCACCGCGACCAACTCAACGTCCCAGGAAAAGAGGTCACTCATGCCCGGACGAGTGGAAGGCAAGGTCGCCTTCATCACCGGTGCCGCCCGCGGCCAGGGCCGCAGCCATGCCGTACGGCTGGCGGAAGAGGGCGCCGACATCATCGCCGTCGACGTGTGCAAGCAGCTCGACGGCGTCACCTTCCCGATGTCGACCCCCGAAGATCTGGACGAGACGGTCAACCAGGTCCAGAAGCTGGGCCGCCGTATCCACGCCGTGCAGGCGGACGTCCGTGACCACGACGCCCTCAAGGCCGCCGTGGACGACGGCGTCGCCGAGTTCGGCCGCTTGGACATCGTGGCCGCCAACGCGGGTCTGGGCAGCGACGGTGCCACGCTCGACGTGATGGAGGAGAAGACCTGGCGCGACATGATCGACGTCAACCTGACGGGCGTCTGGCTGTCCGCCAAGGTCGCGATCCCGCACATCATCGCGGGCGGACGAGGCGGCTCCATCATCCTGACCAGCTCCGTCGGCGGCCTGAAGGGCTACGCCAACATCGGCCACTACATCGCCGCCAAACACGGCGTGGTGGGCCTGATGCGCACGCTGGCGGGCGAGTTGGGATCCCACAACATTCGCGTCAACACGCTGCACCCCACCCAGGTCAACACCCCGATGGTGATGCACGAGGGCACCTACCGCATGTTCCGCCCCGACCTGGAGAACCCCACCGCCGACGACTTCGCCGCGGTGTCGCAGAGCATGCACATGCTGCCCACGCCCTGGGTCGAGTCGCTGGACATCAGCAACGCCGTGCTCTTCCTCGCCTCCGACGAGTCCCGTTTCGTCACCGGCGTGACGCTGCCGATCGACGCCGGAGCCCTGCTCAAGTGAGCCGCACACCACAGGGAGGTGCGTCCGTGACCACTGCCGACACCATCTACTGGGACCCCTACGACCCGGCCCTCGCCCGCGACCCCTATCCCCTCTACGCGCGCATGCGCGAGGAGGCGCCGCTCTACCACAACGACCGGCACGACTTCTACGCCGTCAGCCGCCACGCCGATGTCCAGCGCGGTCTCGCCGACTGGCAGACCTACTCCTCGTCCCGCGGCGACATCCTTGAGATCATCCAGGCGGACATCGAACTCCCGCCCGGCACCCTCATCTTCGAGGACCCGCCCGTCCACGACATCCACCGCCGCCTGCTCGCCCGGGTGTTCACCCCTCGCCGTATCGCCACCCTGGAGCCGCGAGTGCGGGCGTTCTGCCGGCGCGCGCTCGAACCGGTCACCGGCGCCGAGCGGTTCGACCTCGTGGAGGCCGTCGGCGTCGAGATGCCGATGCGGGTGATCGGGATGCTCCTGGGCATCCCGGAGGCCGACCAGCCCGCCATCCGCGACCTGACCGACGAGACGCTGGGCACCGAGGGCGGCGGAAAGATCAACCACGAGGACATCCTCAGTACGGACGCCTTCAAGGAATACATCGAGTGGCGCAAGCAGCACCCCTCCGACGACCTCATGACCGAGCTGATGACGGCCGAGTTCGAGGACGAGAGGGGCGTCACCCGCACGCTCACCGTCGAGGAGGTCCTGACCTACTGCTCCGTGGTCGCCGGAGCCGGCAACGAGACGACGGGACGACTCATCGGCTGGTTCGGCGCCCTTATGGCCCGATACCCGGCGGCACGACGGGAGTTGGCGGCCGACCCGAGCCTCATCCCCAACGCCATCGAGGAGGTCCTGCGCTTCGAGCCCACCGGACCGTTCACCGGGCGCCACGTCACCAAGGACGTCGAGTTGTACGGCCGCACGGTGCCGGCCGGCAGCGCCATCCTCTTCATCCAGGCCGCCGCCAACCGCGACCCCCGGCGCTTCGAGGACCCGGACCGCTTCGACATCCACCGGGTCACCCAGCACATGAGCTTCGGTGTCGGCGCCCACTACTGCCTGGGCGCGGCCCTGGCCCGGCTGGAGGGCAGGATCGCGGCCGAGGAGATCCTCAAGCGGTTCCCCGGCTGGGACGTGGACTGGGACCACGCCGAGCTGGCGCAGACCTCGACCGTCCGCGGCTGGAAGACGCTGCCGCTGGTCATCGAAGGAGCCCGATGACGACCGAGGGGTGGAACGTCACCGTCGACACGCGGCTGTGCGTCCGCACCGGGCTGTGCGCCGCCTCCGCGCCCGAGCGGTTCGAGCTCGACGAGAACGGCCAGGGGCACGCGAGGTCCGCTGTCCTTCCGGCGTCCGAAGAGGTGCTGGAGGTGGCCGAGTCGTGCCCGATCGAGGCCATCGGCATCAGGGACGCGGACACAGGCGAGCGGGTCTTCCCGCCGTCGGGCGCCTGAACATTTCTTCAACTGACTGACTGCTAAGGCAGTTGACTTCACGCCACGACAAAACTAGATTCCTGTCATGCGGAAATGATGTTCTCGAATCTGCGCAACACTGCTCTCCAAGGAGTCTGGTGTCGTGGTTCAACCGTCCGTGAAGGAACAGATCGTCCTGGCCGCCGAGCGGCTCTTCGCCGAGCACGGCCTCGACGGGGTGTCTCTGCGCCAGATCAGCACGGCGGCCGGGAACGGCAACAACACGGCGGTGCAGTACCACTTCGGCACGAAGGAACACCTTGTCCAGGAGATCTTCGAGTACCGCCTGCCGGAGCTGAACGAACGGCGCGGGCTGCTGGTCGCGCGTCGGCGCCCGGACGATCTCAGATCATGGGTGGAGTGCCACCTCCTGCCCGTCCTGGAACAGGGCGAGCAGGAGGGCAGCCACTATCTGAGCTTTGTCGCGATGCTCCAGCAGTACGGCCGCCGGGACGTCTTCGAACGCCTTTCAGTCGAACTGAGCAGGCCCACCACCGACTTCGTCGAGCGGATCGGCACACTGCTGCCGCACATTCCCGAGCCGTTGCGCGGGCACCGCATCGCGCAGGCCCTGGCCTTCGGCGTGCACGCCGCGTCCGAACGCGAGCGCACCCGGACCCGCGGCGGGCACGTGCTGCCCTTCGCCGTCCACGTCGGCGACCTGCTGGACGGCCTGGTCGGCTTCCTCCAGGCCCCCGTGTCCCCGACGACCGCGTCCGTGCTCGGCGAGACGGGACCGAGTGAACCGGTCCTGCCGTTTCACCCCTGAACAGCCGCCCTTCCATCCGTGAGCGGAGGAACGACGCCGCGATGAGTATCGATCTGCACAACGCCGTGGCCGTGGTCACCGGCGCCGGCAGCGGGATCGGCCGCGCGGCCGCCCACGCCTTCGCCCGGCGCGGCGCACGTGTCGTGGTCACCGACCTCGTCGGCGAGCGGGCGCACACCGTCGCCAGTGAACTCGGCGCCCGGGGCATCGCCGCGGAATGCGACGTGACCAGCCTGGACGACCTGCGAGCGGTGCGGAAGCTGGCTCTCGACCGCTTCGGCCGCCTCGACCTGGTCATGAACAACGTCGGCATCCTGGCCGTCGGCCCCGTCGAGGACATCCCGCTGGACGCGTGGCAACGCGTCGTGGACGTCAACCTGTTGGGTGTCGTACGCAGCAACCTCGTGTTCCTGCCACACCTGTTGGAGCAGGGGTCGGGCCATGTCGTCAACACCGCTTCCACGGCAGGTCTGTTGCCCTACGGATTCGACCGCCTGCCGTACACCGCGACCAAGCACGCGGTCGTAGGCCTGTCCGAGGCGCTCGCGCTCTACCTGCGCCCACGCGGCATCGGCGTCTCCTGCCTGTGCCCGGCGGGCGTCGCCACCAACATCGTCGAGCAGATCAGCTTCTACGGGAAACCGGCACCGCCCCAAGGCCCCGACTTCCCCGTCCTGGACGCCGACTCGGTCGGTGAACTCGTCGCCGAGGGAGTCACCCACGACCGCTTCCTCATCCTCACCGCACCCCAGGCAGCCGACGAACTGCGCGAGCACGGTGCCGATGTCGACGCCTACCTGTCCCGTCTGACGAAGGACGCCTCATGAGCAGCACACTCGACAGGCTCCGCCTGGACGGCAAGGTCGCCGTCGTCACCGGCGGGGCCGGCGCCATCGGCCAGGTCTACGGCCGGGCACTGGCCGAGGCCGGCGCCTCCGTCGTCCTCGCGGACCTCGACGGCGAAGGCGCCGAGCGGGCCGCCGGGACGCTGGCCGCGGACGGCCTGCGCGCCCTCGGCGTGCGGGCCGACATCACCGACCGCGCCTCCGCCGCCGACATGGCCGCGAAGACCACCGCGGCCTTCGGCGGCATCGACATCCTGGTGAACAACGCCGCGTTGATGGCCGAGATCCCCCAGGTCGACATCCTGGACCTGCCCAACGACTGGTTCGACCGGGTCATGCGCGTCAACGTCCTCGGCGCCGTGATCTGCGCGGGCGCGGTCAAGGCCTCCATGGTCGAGCGCGGCGGCGGTCGCATCATCAACCAGGTCTCCGCAGGTGCCTTCATGGGCGGCGGCATCTACGGCGTCAGCAAACTCGCCCTGGTGAACATCACCGTCGGCCTCGCCCGCTCACTCGGCCCACTCGGCATCAACGTCAACGCCATCGCCCCGGGCCTGGTCGAGAACGAACCAGGCCTGCGCAGCCTCCCCGCCGACCACCCCGCACGCGCCGCCCTCACGGCCGCCATCCCGGGCAAGAAATCCGCGCCCGCCGAAGACCTGCTCGGCACATTGCTGCTGCTCGCCTCCCCGGCCGGCGAGTGGATCAACGGCCAGGCCATCAGCGTCGACGGCGGCTGGGTCACCCGGCTGTGACCGGCACCGGGACACGGGTCGGCTTCATCGGACTGGGCAGCCAGGGCGCGCCGATGGCCCGCCGCATCGCCAAGGAGCCGTTCCCCCTGACGCTGTGGGCGCGTCGCCGTACGTCCACGGACGCCTTCGCCGATACGGCCGCCACCGTGGCGGCCACACCGGCCGAACTGGGGGCAGCCAGCGACATCGTGTGCCTCTGCGTCGTCGCGGACGCGGACGTCGAGGACGTACTCCTGCGCCCCGACGGCGTACTGACCGGGATGGCTCCCGGCGGGATCGTCGCCCTCCACTCCACCATCCATCCCGACACCTGCCGGCGCGTCGCCGAGGAGGCCGCCGAGCGGCAGATCGCGGTGGTGGACGCGCCGGTCAGCGGCGGAGGCGCGGCAGCCGCCGAACGCAGACTCCTGGTCATGGCCGGCGGACAGGAGGCGGACGTCGCCCGCTGCCGTCCGGTGTTCGACACCTTCGCCGACCCGGTCATCCACCTCGGACCGCTGGGCAGCGGCCAACTCGCCAAGCTGCTCAACAACTTCGTGTTCACCGCCCAGGTCGGCCTGGCACTGGACACCTACTCCCTCGCCGACGGGCTCGGCATGGACCGCAGCGCGGTCGCACAGGTACTCGCGCATGGCACCGGCGGCAGCCGCGCCGCGGCCGTCCTCGCCGCTTCCGGCTTCAACGCCGACGGGCTGCGCCGGGCCCTGCCGCTGCTGCGCAAGGACGTCGGCCTCCTTCTAGACGTCGCCGACAGGGCCCGGGCTCCCCGGCCCCGGACGCTCGCGGACCTCACCGCGCACACCCTTTCGACGCTGGGCCGGAGTTCGGCGCCCTGACCACCTCCCCACCCGGACGACCCCAAGGCGGCACCGACATGACCACGTCCCTGTCCCACGACCTCGGCTCCACCGGCCCCCTCGTCGACGGCACCTGGCTCGACCGCACCTCCGTCGGCCAGGCGGACCACATCAACCCCGCGACCGCCCGCGCCAACGGCACCGTCCTGCTGAGCGGACCCCTGGAGGTCGACGCGGCCGTTTCCGCGGCGAAGAAGGCCTTCCCCGAGTGGCGGGCGATGTCCCCGGACCAGCGCCGCCGCATCCTCCAACGCGTGGAGGAACTCATGCTGGAGCGCGTGCCCGAACTCGCCCGGCTGAACACCCTCGAACTCGGCGTCCCCTTCCGTACGTCGGCGGGGCTGGCCCACCTGTCCGCAGGCTGGTTCGGCTACTACGCCGGCTGGGCCGACAAACTGGAGGGCGCCACCATCCCGCTCAGCCCGCGCATGGTGCCGGGCCTCGACTACACCGTCCCCGAGCCGTACGGCGTGATCGGCGTCATCCTCACCTGGAACGGCCCGATCATGTCGGTGGGCATGAAGATCGCCCCCGCGCTCGCCGCCGGGAACTGTGTCGTCGTCAAGTCACCCGACCTGGCCCCGTTCACCGTGGCCCGGTTCGCCGAGATCGCCCTGGAGGCCGGGCTGCCCCCGGGCGTGCTGCACGTCCTGCCCGGCGGACCGTCGGCCGGCGAGCGGCTGGTCAGCCATCCCGACATCGCGAAGATCTCCTTCACCGGTGGCATCCCCACCGCCAAGAAGGTCCTTGGCGCGGCACGCCACACCCTCACACCGGTTCTGCTCGAACTGGGCGGCAAGACAGCCGACATCGTCTTCCCCGACGCCGACCTCGACGAGGCCGTCGCCGAGACCGTCCGCTCCTGCTACACGCTCTCCGGCCAGGGCTGCAACCTCACGACCCGCATGCTGATCCACCGCGAGGTGTACGACAGAGTGGTCGCCGCAACCGGCGAGGCGGCCGCCGCGCTGCGCGTCGGAGACCCCTTCGACCAGGCAACCGCCCTCGGCCCGGTCGTCGGCAGGGCGGCCCACGAACGCATCCTGGGGATGATCGAACGCGCGGCCAAGGACAGCCGGTTGGTCGTCGGCGGCCACGCGACCGACTCCTCGACGCTGCCCCCTGACAACCGCGACGGCTACTTCATCGACCCGACGGTCCTCGCCGACGTCGACCCGCCCAGCGAGGTGGGCACGCACGAGGTCTTCGGCCCCGTGCTGTCCCTGATCCCCTTCGAGAGCGAGGACGAGGCGGTCGAGCTGGCCAACTCCACCCCCTACGGCCTCGGAAGCGTCGTGCACACCCACGACGTGTCCAGGGTCCAACGCCTCGTCCCGCAGCTTCAGTCGGGCACCGTGCTCGTCAACGGCGCCTCGGGCCAGCCGCCGGGCGCCCCCTTCGGCGGCTACAAGCAGAGCGGCTACGGCCGCGAAGGCGGCAAGGAGGGCCTCTACGAGTTCCTCCAGACCAAGAACGTCTTCATCCGCGCATGAGCAGGCGCCCCACCCCCGTCCCAGGAGGCCTCATGGACGACACCCCGGCGGTCCGCACGCTGGCAGAAGTTCTACCCACCCATGAACCACCCTCGCCGGCCACGCCGTTCGGCCGCGCCGCACGTGACTTCCTCTACGGGGAGGTCTGGTCGCGCCCCGGACTGAGCCGCCGGGACCGCCGCTGGGTCACGCTGACATGTGTGGCGGCCGCCGACTCCCCGCAGCCCATCGAGGACCACGTCCACGCGGCGCTCGCGAGCGGTGACATCGGCCTGGACGCCATGCTGGAGCTCGTCCTGCACTTCGCGGTGTACTGCGGCTGGCCCAAGGCGTCCCACCTGGAGGGGGCCATCGCCCGCCAGTGGGACCGCATCCACCGTGAACGCGGCGAACAGGCCCCGCCCTGGCCGCAGTTGACCAACGACACGCTCGGTCCCGGCGCGTGGGACGAGCGACTCAAGCGCGGCGTCGAGGAGTTCATCGACGTCAACCTCACACCCGCACCGCCCGCGAACTCGCCGTACCGACACGCCGGCATCCTGGGCTTCGTCTTCGGGCACGTCTGGCAGCGCCCCGGACTGACCCGGCGCGAACGCCGGATCATCACCGTCGCCAGCGTCGCCCTCGACGACTCGCCCGTCCCCTTGCAGACGCACGTCAGGGCCGCGCTCCACTCCGGCGACCTCACCAAGGAGGAGATGGACGAGATCGTGCTGCAGTTCGCCGCGTACTACGGCTTCGCGAAGGGGGAGGCCCTGGCGGACGCGGTCGAGAAGGCGTGGGCGACCATGCCCGGCTGACCAGCCGAGGCGCCACCCGCCGTCCGATCGGCGCAGTCACGGACCTGCCTACGGCTGGGGCCTGTTGGTGTTCGGATACCGATCGTCATTCCGGCTGTTCTCGCGACGTGTGGTCCAGTCCACCAGTGCAGGGAATCTTCGACGGCGGCCTTGCCCTGCTTGGTGATTCTGCCGCTTGCGATTCTGATCGGCAGGCTCCCATTGTGGGTCGCCGAGGTCCCCATGGCGCCATCGTGCCTGCGGCGGGCTGCGACGCGGGCGCCGACTCGACGGCCATGCCTCCTGGCCATGTGCGGGGCAGCCCATGACGATGTCCCAGACCCTCTCCCCCCTGCTCGTTCGGGGTGCATGCGTGCGGTCAGGTCGTGATCATCCAGCCGTCGGCCCGGTGGGCTGGCAGCGCTGCCGATGTGAGGAGCGTTCACATATGGCCCACCACTCGTCAAGAACCGCGTACGCGCTTGTGCGTAGCGGCGAGCGGGGCGCTCAGCGGTCTACCGGGGTGTCGAGCAGGTAGCGGACGACCGCGGACTGAAGGTGGCTGCGCAACTCGCTCCAGGGCAGTGGCCGCTCGGACTCAAGGAATTCGCCCTGGGTGATGCGGTGCGCGATCGCGGCGTAGACCAGGCGGAAGGCGAAGTCCAGCGCGGCCTCCGGGTCCGGATGTGCGACGGGTGTGTGGCGCAGTGCGTCGGCGAAGTGGCGGTTGCCCTCGATGCTGACGCGGGAGCCCTCGGCGCGCACCGCTTCGTGCCCGGTGCCGAGCAGCAGGAAGACGCGCAGCAGGGCCTCGTGCGCCTGGAAGGCGTCGGTGAGCGCGCCGACGGCCTCGGCGATTGTCACGGCCGGATCGTGCAGGAGAGGCAACCGCTCCACGGACATCCGCTGCGTGATCTCGGCCTGGAGGTTCTCGGTGAAGGAGTGCTGGATGGCCAGCAGAAGCCCTTCCTTGTCACCGAACCGGCGGTAGATGCTGCCCACCGCCATGCCGGCCCGCTCGGCGACAGCGGCCACGGTGAGCGCGTCCACGCCGCCCTCCTCCAGCAGCGCGTACCCGGCCTCAAGGATGTCCTGCTGTGAACGGCGGCTGCGTTCCTGGACGGCGGCGGGCCTGTCGGTCGTGGACTCGGTCACTCGCGCATCTTATCGACCGGGCTCTTGACGTTCGTGTCGCTGGTATGTGAATCTCGACTCACATTAAATGTGAACTCTGATTCACATGCGGATCTCGGCATACGCGGTCGAGTCCCGCGCCTCTCCTTCTCACCTCACTCCTCGCAACGGCGCGGGAGTGTTCCCGGAGGTGTCTCATGGCTCCCCTCTTTGACGTCGCGGTCGTCGGCTACGGACCGACCGGCCTCACCGCCGCGTCCCTGCTCGGCCGACTCGGCCACCGGGTGGTGGTCTGCGAGCGCTGGCCCGGTCTGTACGGGCTGCCCAGACTGACCCACATCGACGACGAGACGGCCCGGACCGTCCAGGCAGCCGGCGACGTGGACGAGGCGCTGCGCGACTCGTCGCTGTGCCAGTACGTGTGGCTCAACGGCAAGGGCGAGACCCTTGTACGCATCCCCGCCAACCCCCAGGGCCCGATGGGCTATCCGGACCACATCTCCATGTACCAGCCGGACGTGGAGAGCGCGATCGACAAGCGGCTGCGCGGCTACGGCACCGTCGACGTCCGTCAAGGCTGGGCGGTCACCGGCCTGCACCAGGACGCCGACGCCGTCACGCTGCGCCTGCGCGGCTGGAACAGCGACGGAGCCTGTGCGGACGGACCGCACGACGATGTCCGGGCCCGCTATGTCATCGCCGCGGACGGCAGCCGCAGCGGGATCCGCGAACTGCTCGGCGTGGAGCGCCAGGGCCTCGGCTTCAACGAGCCCTGGGTCAACATCGACACCGAGTGGCTGCGTCCCCAGCCCCCGGAGTTCGCCTACGGCACTCAGTACTGCGACCCCGAGCGCGGGCACATGACCATCAACATCGGCACCACCCGCCAGCGCTTCGAGTTCGCCCTGCTGCCCGGCGAGAGCCGTGAGGAGATGACCACCCCGGAGACCGCTTGGCGGCTCCTGCGCGAATACCACGACCTGGGCCCGGACGACATACGGATCACCCGTCAGCTGGTCTACGGCTTCGAGGCGCGCATCGCCACCCGCTGGCGCACCGGCCGCGTCTTCCTCACGGGCCACGCCGCCCACACCATGCCTCCCTACCTAGGCCAGGGCGCGTGCAGCGGCCTGCGCGACGCCACCAACCTCGCCTGGAAGCTGCACCTCGTGCTCGGCGGCCGTGCGTCCGACGCCCTGCTGGACACCTACGAGAGCGAGCGCCGGCCACACGTCACCGCCATCACGCACGCGGCGATCGGCCTCGGCAAGGTCGCCAACACGCACGACGCGGAGGCCGCGGCCGCCCGGGACGCGGCGTTCTTCGCGGGCAAGGTGCCTCCGCCGCCCCCGTTCCCGCCCCTTACCCATGGAGTGCTGCGCCAGGGAACGGACGCACCGGTCGGCACCCTCACCCCGCAGGGCCGCATCCGTCTGGCCGACGGGCGCACCGGACGGTTCGACGACCTGACCGGATACGGCTTCACCCTGGTCGCCGCCGAGGACCCCGCCACTGCCCTCGGCCCCGAGCGGCTCGTCCGGCTGGAGCGCCTGGGCTGCGCCGTGGTCGCCCTCGACACGGTCGACGACCTCGACGGCCGGCACCGGGAGTACCTCCAACTGCTCGGGGCCGTCGCCTACTTGGCGCGCCCCGACTTCGTGCTGTTCGGTACGGCGACCGACCGCACGGACCTCGCCTCGCTGGTCGACGATCTCGACGCCGCGCTCTCCGGAACGGTCGGAGCCGCCGTATGACGACCGGAGATCCCGGGGCGGGGGACGCGCTGCCTCCGCTGACAGCGGCTCAGCACAGGGCCATGCCCTTCACTCGGCTCATCGACTGTGGCATGGACCATGCGGACGCCCGCCGGCTGCTCGCCGGCGCCGGCGTCGGACTCCCGTGGCAGGACGCGGCAGCGGTACTCGCCGACACCCAACTGGAGCGTGCCCGCCTCGCCGAGATGAACGGCCACGACGTCACCGCCCGACAGGCGCGCCGATTCGCAGCCGCGGCCTTGATGTTCGCGCAGATGGCGTACCAGACCGACACCACGGAAAAGCGGGAGCTCTACGCCCGGCACACGGCCGTGACCGCCGCCCTCGTGCCCGACGTGGAGCGCGTGGAGATCCCGCACCGCGACGGCGTCCTCGGTGGGTGGCTGTGCCTGCCGGCCGGCCCGCCCCGTGCCACCGTGATCGTGTGGGGCGGGCTCAGCGGCTGGGGTGCCGCGTATCTGCCGGTCGCCGACGCGTACATCGCGCGCGGCCTGGCCTGTCTGCTTGCGGAAGGGCCCGGTCAGGGCGAGTCACGGCTGCGCCACGGGTTGTACGTCGACGAACGCGTCACCGACGGCTTCGCCCGCTTCGTCGACCTGGTCGAGGCCGATCCCCGCCTCGGCGGCGCCATCGGCATCCAGGGCGTCAGCTTCGGTGGCCTGTTCGCCGCCCATCTGGCCGCCACGGATCCGCGGGTCGCCGCGGTGGTCGTCAACGGTGCTCCGGCGGTTCCGGCCGTCCCTGGATTCCGCACCGCCCGCGAGCAGATGGCCGCCGTGGTCGGTACGGACGACCTGGGCCGGGTGGCCGAGGTCATGGACGGTCTGCGCTTCGATCCGGACAAGGACCGCATCCGCTGCCCGCTGCTCCTGCTGCACGGGGGCCGCGACCCCCTCGCGACCTACGAGGATCAGGAGCCGTTCCTCCACGCGGCCGACCCGGCGACCGCCACGGTGCGGATCTGGCCCGACGGTGAGCACACCCTCTACAACCACGCCGCCGAACGCGACGCGCTGACCGGTGACTGGTTCACCGACCACCTCGCCGGCCAGGCCAACCCGAACAGGTAAGGAGACCAAGTGGACTTCACGGTCGAGACCGCCGCCGACGCGGTGGTGGAGAGCTTCCGGGAGACCAAGGACCGGCGACTGCGGCAGGTCATGGAAAGCCTGACCCGTCACCTGCACGACTTCGTGCGGGACATCGAACCCACGATGGAGGAGTGGGAGTCCGCGATCGGTTTCCTCACCGCCGTCGGCCACACGTGCGACGACACCCGGCAGGAGTTCGTTCTGCTCTCCGACGTTCTGGGCGTCTCGATGCTCGTCGAGACCCTGAACGGGTCTGTGGAAGGGACCGAGAGCACCGTCCTCGGTCCCTTCCACATGACCGAGTCGCCCCGTCGCGAACTCGGCGACTCCATCGACCTCGTCGGCACCGGCCGCCCCTGCGTTGTCTCCGGACGAGTGTCGGCCGCCGACGGCACGCCACTGCCGTACACCGAACTCGACGTGTGGCAGTGCTCGGAGGACGGTTTCTACGATGTGCAACAGCCCGACGTACAACCGCCGGGCAACGGACGCGGGCTGTTCCACACGGACGGCGACGGCCGCTACTGGTTTCGTACCGTGGTCCCCTCCCATTACCCGATCCCAACAGACGGCCCCGTCGGCCGCCTCCTCGAAGCCACCGGCCGGCACCCCTACCGGCCTGCCCACGTCCACTTCATCGCGAACGCCGAGCACCACCGTCCGGTCACCGCACACGCGTTCGTCGCGGGCAGCCCCTACGTCGATTCGGACGCCGTCTTCGCGGTCAAACGGGGCCTGATCACCGACTTCACCGAGTCGTACGACGCGCGCGACGCCGAACGCTTCGGCGTGACCGTGCCTTTCACCCACGCCGAGTTCGACATCATCCTGGCTCCGGAAGCGGAGACGACGGGATGACCTTCGCCTACGAGGCCCTGCCGATGCGGGTGGTCTTCGGCGCCGGAAGCCTGCGCCAACTACCCCTGGAGGCAGAGCGGTTGGCCCTACGGAGGCTGCTGGTGCTGTCCACCCCCGGTCAGCGCGTTCTCGCCGAGCACGCGGCCACCCTGTTGGGCGACGCGTGTGCAGGCCTCTTCACCGAAGCCCGGATGCACGTACCGGTCGAGATTGCCGAAGCGGCCCGCGCGGCCGTGGGCGATGCCCGCGCGGACGGCTGCCTGGCCATCGGTGGCGGCTCCACCGTCGGTCTGGGCAAGGCAGTCTCCCTGGAGTCCGGTCTGCCCGTGATCAGCGTGCCGACGACCTACTCGGGCTCGGAGATGACCACCGTGTGGGGGCTCACCGAGAACGGGCGCAAACACACCGGTCGTGACCGGGCCGTCCTGCCCCGCAGCGTGGTCTACGACCCCGAACTCACCGTCGGCCTCCCCGTCGACGTGTCGGTGACCAGCGGGTTCAACGCCATCGCCCATGCCGTGGAAGCCCTGTACGCGCCCGACGCCTCGCCGATCGTGTCCCTCATGGCGGAGGAGGGGGTGCGCTCGCTGGCCACCGCCCTGCCGGTCATCGCCACCGACCCCGCCGACATGGGGGCCCGCACCGACGCGCTGCTCGGAGCCTGGCTGTGCGGGGCGTGCCTGGGGGCGACGACCATGTCGCTGCACCACAAGCTGTGCCACATCATCGGCGGCACCTTCGACCTCCCGCACGCCGCTGTACACACGGTCGTCCTCCCGTACGCCGTCGCCTTCAACCTTCCCGCGGCACCGGCCGCAGGACGGGCCCTGCGCCGTGCGCTGGCCACGGACGACGTACCGAAGTGCCTCGCACGAGCATCCGCCGAACTCGGTGCTCCCCGTTCCCTCGCCGAACTCGGCCTCACCGAGCGCGACTTCGACGAGATCATCGCCCAGGCACAGACCGTGCCCTACGCCAATCCACGACCGGTCACCGCCCTGGCCCTCCGCGCCCTCCTCACGGATGCCCTGAAGGGAACCCTCGCGCCCTGACCGGGAACCGGATGGACCCGTTCCCCACATCACCTACGCCAGGAGAAGGAAATGATCAAGTTGGTGGCCGCCGTCCGGCGACGCCCTGGCATGACGCACTCCGAGTACACCGAGTACATCGAGAAGGTGCACGGCGGGATAGCTCTCGCCAACAAGCTGACCGTGCGCAAGTACATCCAGAACCACGTCCTCGACGGCGCCTACGGCGCGCTCGGGGACCCGGGCTACCAGGTGACGCTGCCCCGTGACTCCGTGACCGAGCTGTACTTCGGCGACCTCGCCGCCATGGGACGGACCTTCGCGGACCCGTACGCGCGCGAGGTCGTCGGCCCCGATGCGGTCAACTTCAGCGACCAGCCGTCCGCGCTCAGCCTGCTCGTCGAAGAGAGCGAGGCAGAGGTGCCCCGACCCGGAGACGGCAGGGCGAAGATCCTCCACTTCCTCAAGGCCGCCGACGGGATCACTCCGGAAGTCTTCCGAAAGGGCCTGCGCCGGGCTTACGAGGAGGTGCTCGCCGACTCGTCCGGGCCCGCCCGGTACCTGCGCGGCCACCAGTGGAACACGCCTCTCCCCGGAGACGGCATGGCCGCGTACTTCGGGAGCACATCGGAACAGCCCGCGTACGACGCCTACTCCGCCCTCTGGTTCGACGAGGCGGACGCCCTGACCGGCTTCCGCGCCTGGCAGCAGGCCCTGGCCGACCACGTGGAGAAGCACGGGGCACTTCTGCAGCCCTCGCTGTCCTTCTTCCTCGTCACCCGCGAAGTCGCGATCTTCGATGACCTGACCGACGGCGGCATCGCTGCATGAGGCACCGAATCAGACCATTGTGCTCCGGTCGAGGTTGTCCATAAGCTTTCCATCTGGAAGGTATTGAAACGTTTCAATACCCAACAGGGGAGGGACACCCCTGTTGCACCAGCGCGGGGCGCCTACGAAAGGGATCTGAGCCGTGGCCGAGGAGAACAGAAGTGCGTTGAGCCGCCGACACATGCTCGGCATCATGACGGCCGCGGCAGCCGGGGCCTCGCTCCCGCTGACCACTACGCCGGACGCCTGGGCGTCCGGCGGACACGGCGCCGCATCCGCGAAGCTGCAGGTCAACTCCCGGGCTCAGCCCCTGGGTACGGAGACCGCGCCGACGTTCAGCTGGCGGCCCCAGGTGGCCAGGCAGACCGCGTACGAGATCCAGGTCGGCACGGGGCCGGGCCAGGCGGACGTCTGGCGCAGCGGCAAGGTTGCGAGTTCGAACACCACCGAAGTGGCCTACGGGGGCGGCGCGTTGCGGTCGGAGAAGGCGTACTTCTGGCAGGTGCGGACCTGGGACGAGAAGGGCGCACCCGGCCCCTGGAGCGAACCGGCGACATGGGAGACCGGCTTGCTGAAGGGAGAGAAGGACTGGGCGGGCGCGCGGTGGATCGGCGGCCGTGAGGCGCAGGACCACGACTGGAAGGACCTGACAGCGACCGTCGCCTTCCGCGGCGGGACCGACGCCGCGGGCGGCCTGTCCCTGCTCCTGCGCGCCGAGCCCATCGGCAAGACCTGGGGCGAGGGCCTCAACTGGACCATCCGGCAGAGCGGCGACGACATGCAGCTGGTCATGAAGACCAGCCACTACGCCGGCAACACCTGGGTGGACGACGGCACCTCCGAGCCGAACTGGGGCGTCGACCACTACGACCCGCAGAGCGAGACCAACCCCACCACCGCGGGCACCCGCAGCGTCCCGGTCGGCACGGTCGCCCTCCCCGCCTCAACCGGGCTGACCAAGGACAGTTGGGCCACCCGCGACCACACGGTGGTGGTGGCCGTCTGCGGGCTCACCGTGACCACCACCGTCAACGGCGTCGAAGTCGACAGCCGCACGCTCACCGGGGACCAGATCCGCCGCCACGGAAGCTTCGGCTTCGGCGGCGGCACCTCCGCCACCGTCCGCAACGTCGAGGTGACCGGCACCGGTGCCCGCGACTTCTCCGTCGACCTGACCACGGGCGCCAACCCGTTCGAGAACGGCATCGGCACCCTTGCCGGTCTGACCTTCCCGCCGAAGAACCCCTACATCCCGTCCAAGAACAGCGTGCTGCCGATCGCCAACCCGGCCCCGGTGCTGCGCCGCGCGTTCACCCTGCCCCGAGGCCGCCGTATCGCGAAGGCCCGTCTGCACCTGAGTGCTGCCGGCAACGTGACCTTCACCGTCAACGGCGCCCCGATCACCGTCGACGGCAAGCAGGCGGCCCGGGACCGCAGCAACGTGCCCCGCCTGCTGACCGACCAAAGCACCTACGACCGAACGGTCCTCTACGACACCTTCGACGTCACCGCCCTGCTGGAGGCCGGCGGGCAGAACGTACTCGCCGCCGAACTGGGACGCGGCTGGTACGGCGTCACCACACCCCAGGAGTGGTACTGGCAGCTCGCCCCCTACGCCGGCCAGCCCCGCCTGCGCGTGAAACTCGTCGTCACTCACACCGACGGCTCCCACACCACACTCGTCACCGACCGGGACTGGCTCAGCACGGACGGGCCCACGACGTTCGACTCCGTCTACTCGGGCGAGAAGTACGACGCCCGGCGAGCGGACCAGCTGGGGGAGTGGCGCTCGCCCGGCTACCGCACCGGTCGCGACTGGCGCCCGGCCACCGTCCTGATCCCGCCCGGCAGTTGCTCCGGCCCTTCGCCCAAGTATCACGGCGCGCTCCCCGCCACGACCATCCCGGACGGCTTCAAGCCCGCTGTCCTGCGCGCCCACGAGGCGGAGCCTGTGCTGGTCAACCAGACGCTGCGCCCGGTCTCGATTACCGAGACGGCGCCCGGCTCGGGGACCTGGGTCCTGGACTACGGCCAGATCCTGACGGGTCTCGTCCGCCTACAGCTCACCGGCATACGTCCCGACGACGAGGGCCTCACCCTGCGCATCCGCGGCGGCAACCGCATCGCCAGCGGTGACGGCACGACAGGCTCCCCTCTCTCGGTCGAGGAGGAGAACTTCCAGCACGACGCCAACCTTCAGACGCACTACTACACCCTCGGCAGACGGTCGACGCAGACCTGGGAACAGCAGTTCAGCCACTTCGGTTTCCGCTACCTGGAAGTGATGAGTCTTGAGGCCGTCCTCGGCCGAGCCCCCGACCTCACCCGCGACGCGAACGTACTGACCGTCGACGTCGCCCGCACCGGCTTCGCCCGCACCGGCACCTTCACCACCGACAACGCCCTCCTCAACCGCCTCCACCGCAACCTGGAGTGGGCCGAACAGAACAACCTCGTCCAGAAGCCCACCGACACCCCCTCCCGGGAGAAGAACGGCTGGACCGGCGACGCCATGGCCAGCTCGGAGTCCGAGTCGTTGACCTGGGACGTCAACGCCGTACTCACCAACTATCTGCGCCACTTCCCCGACACACAGATCTCCACCGGCCAGCTCCCCATGTTCGTCCCCATTGCCAAAGGCGGCTACGGCTACGACCACACCCCCGGCTGGAACGCCGCGTGGAAGGCAGTGCCCGCCTGGGACTCGGCGTACTTCGTCATTCCGAGGGAGCTGTACACCTACTACGGCAACAGCAGCCTCTTCGCCGAGCTGTACGAGCACCAGGACACGCTTCTGAAGTACTACGAGACGCTGTTCACCGCCGACAACGACTACAGGTTCGAGGCGTCTCTCGGCGCCTATTCAGGAGCCGAGGCACCCGGCAGCAACGCCGTGATCAGCCTCGCGTTCTACATCCACTTCTGCGACTACATGGACGAGGTGGGCCGCAAGCTGGGCCGCACCGAACGCGCCGCTCACTACGCGAAGTCGGCGCACACGCTCCGCAAGGCGTTCATCAGGAACTACTGGGACGTCTCCCTGGGCTGCTTCACCCAGGGCAGCGTCTCCAGCGAGAACGCACTCGCCATCGCCTTCGACCTGGTCCCCGGTTCGGACCTGAAGTCCGACGACCCCCGCTACCTGGCAGGAACGAAGAAGCTGGCGGAGAACAAGAAGACCCTCGCGAAGCTGCTGGCCGACCGGATCGTGGCCGCGGACCAGCACATCCAGAACGACATGTACGGCTCGCGCTACGAGTTCAACATCCTCAGCGAATACGGCTACACGGACATCGCCCTCAAGGCCGTCACCCAGACCGGAATCCCCGGCTACGTCTACCAGATCGCCAAGGGCGCCACCTCGCTGTGGGAGCAGTGGACCGACCGGCTCTCGGTCAACCACCACTACCGTTCCAACGTGGCCACCTGGTTCTACCAGAGCCTGGCCGGCCTCAGGCCGACCTCGACCGCCTACGAGACGCTGCGCATCCGCCCTTACATCCCCTCGGCCGTGGTCAACAGTCGGGTCCCGAAGAACACCGAGGACTCCGACCTGGCACCGGCGACCCTGGACCACGTCAGCGCTTCCATCGACACCGTGCGCGGCAAGGTGTCCTCGGAATGGCACCGCCGCTCAGACGGCAGGATCGACCTGGCGGTCACTGTCCCTTACAACACCGAGGCCGAGATCTGGGTCCCCACCCAGGGCAAGTCCGTCCGCGCTCCCCGAGGAGTCGCCTTCGTCCGTGACGACACCTCCGGAGGCGCCTACAAGGTCTACCGGGCCCGGGCAGGGTCGTACCGCTTCAACGCCAGGTGACCTGACTGACGCACTCGTGCTGGGTGACGAAGCACAACTGCACGGTCTGCTGGCCGACCTGCTGGGCAACGGCCACATGCACGCCACCGCCAGCTGCACCGTGACCCTGGGTATGAGCGCTCACGACGTGACGCTTCGCGTCCAGGACGAGGGTCCGGGCATCGACTCGGATGCGGTGACCCACGTCTTCGACCGCTTCCACCGGGCGCACAAGATCGGCAGCCGAGCTGCCATCGCCGAGGTCCATCAGGTGCGTATCGAACTCGACAACACGCACGACAGGGCCTGCGCGTCGACGTGGTCTTCCCGGCCCTACGGGAGCAGGTCCCCGCGCCCGCGTGAGAGAACGGGAGGGCGAAGGGGACGCGCGTTTCCTACAGCGATCAGGGAATTCCGCAAGGCTGGGCAGCCGCCCGCGTTCGGCGGTGCCGGGCGGCGTCGGGCTCGAAGCCGGGGAAGCCCCGTCGCAGGTCGTCGAGGGTGAGGGAGGCGCTCGCAGAGACACCTCGCTCGGAGTGTGAGCGGGCGCGTGGCGCCCGCTGGTGAGGCGCAGCCACCACTCGGCCGGTGCGTTCAGGACGGCGTCGGGCCGGTCCGGCCCATCGGTGAGCGTGACTACGTTCCCCACCTCCAGCCCGAAGGTCCGCCCGGGTGCGGTGGTGTGGACGGCTATACGGACCGGGCGAGCGTCCAAGGCATCCGCCCTGCCGAGGGAGTTCAGGAATGTGCGGCTTGGTCGAGGAGCAGTCCCGTTGCGGCGGAGGGCAGAGGCGCCTCGTGATCGAAGGCGACCTCCACGTCCCAGGTGTGGTGGACGAATTCCGTGAGCCGCACGCCGGCCACCGGGGCGACATCGACCGCCATCGGCAGGAAAGCGAGGGCAACCGTCAGTTCCTTGCGTGTCTGCGCGTCGAGACTCTCAAAGCGGCTGACCAGCGCTTCGTTCGCCGTCCCGAAGTCCTCAGCCCGCTCAACGGGTGACTTGTCGTCCCAGCGGCCCCACACGGACTGGTTGAACTCCGCGTCGGGCGAACCGGAGGCGTTCAACGCGCCCTCGAGGACTGCGAGGTTGATCTCGGCGCCACTGCCCAGATGGCTGAGCACCTCCGAGACATCCCGCTCCGCGCCGCCTCCGGAAAGGTGCATGGATTCAGCGGATTCCGTCATGGCCTGATCCGTTCCGGCTTGGCGAAGCTACGAATGTGATCTCGCCACCGGGTCAAGTCCCGGGCGAGACGGCTCATCTGCCGCGGCTGCTGCTGTGCCGCTGGCCGTGCTTCCAGTACTGGCGTCGCCCGCTTCGGCATCGACCGAGGCGTCGCAAACGGGGGGGGCCGGAAAGTATCCTCACGCCGTTGTCGTCCCGAACGTCCTGGAGACCAGTCACGCCTCCAGAGAGACGGCGGCGCCGAACCACGCCTACTACACCGCCAAGTCCCGCTATGACATCGATGCCTTCATCGATTTCTTCACCCCGGGGCAGATGGCCTACTTCGACTCGCCGGTCCACATCGGCGGCGTGTTCCCCACCCGTGACGTGTTCCGTGACCAGATCATGGGTCCGACGCTGGAGGGGTGGTCGAAAACCGGCGGGAAGTCGTACCCGCTGCGCGTCATCGGTGACGCAACCAGCGCCGTCGTCCTCATCCGTAACACCGCAGAGCTGTTCGGCAACGAAGTCCGCATCATCTCTTCCTTCACCTTTGAGCACGGCAAGATCGTCCGGGTGGTCGACTACTGGGACGGGCGACGCAACGACGAGGCTCTCAAGAACCGGCCTCCGAACACCGATAACCCCCGGACCCTCGGCACGGAGATCGTGAGGGTGAGCGCCGACCCGGCCATCAAGACGTTCGCTCGCCACCTTGGCTCGGCTCTGGCAGCCGGTGACGTCGACAGCGCCGAGGCACTGTTCTCGGACGACGCTCTCTTCGAGGACATGACCACGCGGACGACCATCGTCGGACGACCGGCGATCGGCCGCTACCTGACCCGGGCGCTGCCCAAGCTCCCCTATGGTCCGGGTTCCGAATTGCCCCACGTCCTGGGCAGTAAGCAGGGGGGGTGGCTATGAATGGGTCACACACGACGAGCGCGTACCCAACGGGATCACCGCACTTCAGCTCGACCGGGCCGGCGACTACAAGCACCCCGACGTCCGGACGCCCAAGATCACCAAGGTGACCACTGTCTGGGACGCTTCGCTGCTTCCCGACTCCACGGTCCAGCCCCTGGCGGCACTGTCGATCGAGCCGTAGACAACCGACCGGTGATGGGACGGAACCCCGCACACCACCATCCGGACCCAGCTCTCCAGCCTGCCGACGTCTTGAGCGGCCGTCGGCAGGCTGGTCCACACGGGCGGCGAGGAGACAACACCGAACGGTGAGCCGACCCGGTGAAGGTCGTGCCGGTCATCGAGGAGACCGTCGCGGTCGCGTGACGCACACGCCGACGGAAGGATCATCCGTCACTTCCAGCCACCGCCCTCGGTCGGCTGTCAGCGGCCAGGGTTCGGAACTCTTGCCTTCCTGATCCCCGCGACCACTCGGGCCACCGGCACCTCACGCGCCCGGCCCGAGTCCGGTGCGGGCTTCCACCCGCTGCTTGAGGCCGGTGTTGAAGGCGGCGTACCCGTCCTTTTTGGGTGTTCTGAGGAAGGGCCGGATCAGGGTGACCAGGGCGCCGGAGAATTCCTCGTGGTTGGTCAGGCGGGTGGTGCCGTCGTGGTTGGGGGAAAGGACGAAGGAGTGCCGGCCGTGGAACAGCTGCTTGATGCCGAGCGTGCCGACCCACCGCAGTTCCTGGCCGGGCGTCGCGACGGTGACCGTGGGCCTGAAGGTCATGCCCGGCATGCGCATCGTGAGCCGGCTTCCCACTCGAGCGGTTCCTTCGGCTGCGGAGAAGGTGCTCCACTCACCGTAGGCGGCGAAGTCGGTGAGGACGTCCCACACCGCTTGCGGGGTGGCGTCGATGTCGATGACCGCGGTGAGGACCGGCTTCATGGTGGTTTCCACTTCTGGCTGGTGCGGGAGGACAGGGGCGGGGGCTCGGCGAGCGGGTGGTCCACCGGTGGCCGGTGGGGCCGGGGAACGGCGTGGGGCGTGGTCCACGGCGGGTCAGAGCGTCACGCCCGGCGCGGCCCTGAGGGAGGGGGCGCTGTGGGTGCTGGTGGCCGTGGTCTCCTGCAGGCCGTGGTCGATGAAGTCGATCATCCAGGTGAAGCTGTCGTCGATGTCGGTGGCGAACTGGAACCCACCGGCTGCTTCCAGGGATGCGTATCCGTGCAGGACGGTGCGCAGCATCCGCAGCGCGTGGATCTGCTGGTCGGGGTCGATCCGGTAGCCGTGCAGCATGGCCGCCCAGGAGTCGACCACCCGGTTGAGGGCGTCGATGAGGGGGTCGTCGGGTCCGGTCGGGCGGGCGGCGTTGGCTGCGGCGTACCGGCCGTGGTGGTCCTTGACGAACGTCCGCATCGCCTGCGCGCCGCGGGCCAGGGCTTCGGTGCCGGACCGCCCCTGGATGGCGTCGCGGATGGCGTCGGCGCACTGGTTCATGGCCAGGATGGCGATCCGGTGGGCGAGGTCGGTCTGGCCGGTGACGTGCTTGTACAGCGAGGGGGTCTTGACCCCGAGCCGTTCGGCGACCAGGCCCATGCCAAGCTGGTCGAACCCGACCTCGTCGACCAGGGCGGCGGCGGCTTCGGTGACCGCCGCGGCGGTGAGTCCGGCCCTAGGCACGGCCGGCCGCCTTGGCCAGGAACGGCAGGGCCAGCGCGAGGACCTGGTCGGGGGTCTGGGCGTGCGGGTAGTGACCGGCGCCGTCGATCACCGCGAGCTCGCCGAGGCCGGCGGGCAGGTCGGCGATGATCTTCGCCCCTTCGGCGCGGGGGTCGGCCCAGTCGGGGTCCAGGCTGCCTTCGACGATCAGGACCGGGCAGGTGACGTGGGCGAGTTGGGTGCCGGCGTCGGTGGGCTTGGACTTGCACATGTCCTGCAGGGCCTTCATCCGGCCGGGCTCACTCAGCGTGGCCTCTATGCGGGCCAGTTCGCTGTTCCAGTCGGCGGGCTTGGCCGGGTAGGCCACGTCGAGGTACTTCTTCCAGTCCGCCAGGCGTCCCCGGACGATGACCAGCGCCATCCGCATGTACCCGGTCCGGAAGCGCCTGACCCGGATCAGCCCGCCCAGATCGACCGGCTGCGCACGGGTGAACGGAGCCAGCTCGATCACTCCGCTGATCACGTCGGGCGCGCTGGCGGCCGCGATGGTCGCGGCGCCGCCGCTGATCGACTGCCCGATGATCACGGCCGGCCCGCCGAGGTGACGCACGACGGCGACCAGATCTCCGGCGATGTCGGTGCGGCTGTAACCGTCCCAGCCGAGGCTGGACTCACCGCACCCTCGGATGTCGACGTTCGCGACCCGGTAACCGGCGGCTACCAGGCCGGGAACGAGGAAGCGGTAGGAATGCCGGCTGTCGCCGATACCGTGCGCCAGCACGACGAGGGGGCCTTCCCCGGTCACGTCGAAGGCGATGGTGTTCTTGCCGATTCTCAGGTGCTCGGTCATGCCGTCCTCCATCAAAATGGCTAACGTGATTAGCCATAGACTAGTCACGTTAGCCGTGAGGGTCAACGCCACACCCAGCCGCACTCGATCGGGGGTCGAGCTCGGAACAATGGGCTGCCGCACGGCGTAGGGCTGTTTTTCCGCGAGAACTACTGGGACCCTCATCACCGCTACGTTCCAGGTCGCGGCCGCGAACTGCTGTGGTGGTACATCGAGGAGGTCCAGGGTCCGTTCCCGGACGATGCGCTGGATCCGCACGCTCCGCTGTTTCCTTCCGAGCGGCTGCCGGCCGCGCTGGGTGCCGAGGTAGCGGGCCCTCCGTGAACACGAACGCCTCGCGCTCCCGCGGACCCGACCCGCGCGCGCCCTTGCCCTTGACGAGGAAGCGGCCCCACTGGCCGTTGTTCCAGTGCAGGTCACCCTTGTCGGTCGTCGTGAATGCCGGGTCGGTCGATCTGCGGATCGTACGGTCGGCGGTCACCTGGAGCCCGAGCTGGTTCGCGCCGGACTCGCGTGTGTAGACGAGCAGGTCGGGATTGTTCGGGTCGAGCGTGAACGGGTCATCCGGCAGGGTGTAGGAGTTCGCCATGATGATCGGTGTACGGATCGCGCCCGTGCCGGCGTCAGCCTGATTCCCGCAGTGCACCGCCTGGGTCTGGAGGTCGAGCGTCGCCGGATCGTGCTTGTCGGGCCGGGAGGGCGGAATGCTTGGGTTAGGCATGGGACTCCCTGGAATCACTGTGGGCGATCTGCGCCCCGGCAGTTGGGTGGAGCGGCCCGGCTGTCGCCGTTCGACGGGCCCCGCGACAAGCTCCAGCCCGCCCAGGCGAACGGGCTCGGGGAGCGCTGCCTGGTCCCCGCGGCTGGCCGTGGTGGATCGCTCGCACGCGGTGGATCGTCTCGACCAGGCGAAGGGACGGTGATCTCAGGTCGTGGCCTGGGGCTGTTCCGGGCTGAGGTAGTGCACGGCGGTCTGTGCCGTGTGCGCGGCGAGCAGGCCTTGCAGTTCCTCCGCCGCGACCTTGAGGAGGTCGCCGTCACGGGTGGCGTGCAGGGTTTCGAGGACGAAGGCGACGTGCGTGGAGTCCTCGGTGACTCGGGTGCGGTGAGCGTCACGGTGGTTCCAGTGGCGGGTCAGGACGCCGGTGGTGTCCGCGTAGATGATTTCGCGGGGTTCGGGGTTCTCGACGGTGTCGGGTTCGCCGAGCGGGGTGAACTCTTCGCTGCCGTCCGCGTACCGGATGTCGACGTCGCCGGTGACGTGGTCCAGGTCGAAGGCGCCGGAGGGAAGGCCGTGCCGGACGGAGACGGAGTTGTAGGAGTCGACAGCCGGGTTGATGCGCGGCAGCGTTCCCTTCTTGGCGAGACGGCGGCCGAGTGCGTCGACGCTGGGGCGGATGCGGCGGGGGTTGGTGCCGAAGGAGCGGTAGGCGGTGTGCCAGGCCTCGATACGGGGGTCGGTCTCGTCGGCGGGGTGCCAGGTGCCGTCGGCCAACTGCTGCTCCAGCTCTTCCAGGGCGGCGGCTGTGTCGGGCCAGGGTTCGTGGCCGCGCAGGCCGGTGGCGGTGACCAGGGCGATGAGAGTGTCGGGGAAGGACACTGCGACGTCGGGAGCGATGCGGAAGGCGGGCATGGGCGGGTTTCCGTTTCCTGCGTGCGTACGGGGATGGTGGGTACGGATGTCAGGGTTTCCATGGGCCGACGCGGTCCAGGCGGCGGAGCTGCTGGCGCGCGGTGGGCACGTCCAGGCCCTGGCCGCGTTCAGTGAGGCGATGGGCGACGGCGGTGCGGTACTCGACGGTCTTGTGGTCGTCGTACTTGAACTTGGCCAGGACATCGGTGACCTCCAGGCGCAGGCCGCGGATGCCGGGCAGCATTCGGCCGTAGGGCGGCTGGTCGACGGCCACGGGGCCATGATCACCGTCGGGCTGGAAGTGGGCGAGCTGGCGGCGCAGCAGCTCTGCCTTGGCCTCGGGGTCGTCGACGACCTGGGCACGGCAGGCGAACTGGACGGCTGTGTAGTAGCTGGTGGGGACTCCGTCGGCAGGGGGAGCACCGGGCTTGGCACGCCAGGGACCGGGGATGAAGGCGTAGTCACCGAAGACGGTGAAGAGGACGTTCGGGTCCTGCTCGATCGCCTTCCAGACCGGGTTGGGCCGGGCGAGGTGGATCAGGAGATGGTTCCCGTCGCTGGTGAAGTGGGTGGGCACGGCGACGGGCGGGTGGCCGGGCAGGTCGTTGACGTTGAGCTGTCCGAAGTCGTGGCCTTCTCCGAGCCAGGTCTGCCATTCGGCTTCGTCGAGGTTGGCGTCCCAGGGCTGGATGAACATGCTGGTCTCCTTGCATCGTCGGCTGCGGGGTGGCCTTCAGGGGCACTCAGGTCAGGGCGAGGAGGCCGACGGCGACGGCGGCGGTGCCCAGGCCGACGATCTGTCCGCGGTGGATGCGTTCGGCGAGCACGGTGCGGGCGAGCAGAACGGTGCCGGCCGGGTAGAGGGCGACGATCACGGCTACGACGGCGAGGTCCCCGCTGCGGGAGGCGAGCAGGAACAGCAGGTTCGCCACGGAGTCCAGGATGCCCGCGGCTGCGGACATCGCGTACGCGGGCCGCTTCGAGCCCAGCCTCCGGTACATCGCCCCGGCTGCGGCCAGGGTGATGGCCGAGGAGATCGCCCTTCCCGTGATCAGCGGCGCCACGCCGCTGTCGGAGGGCGCCTGGTGCAGGAAGATCAGTTGGAGGGCGATGGCGGCGCCCGCGCCGAAGGCCAACAGCAGCGCCGTACGGGAAGGGCGCGTCGACCCGCCGCCGTGTCCGGCGCTGACCAGTACGACCGCCACCAGTGCGAGCGGCAGACCGACCAGTCCGGCGACGGCCAGGTGCTCACCCTGCAACAGGCCCACCCCGACCGGCAGCATGGCGGACACCAGTGCGGTCACGGGCGACAGCACGTTCATGGGACCGATCGCCAGCGTCCGGTAGAGCAGGACGAACGCGGCGGCGGAGGCGACGCCGGACGCGGCACCCCAGCCAAGGGCGCCGGTGCTGAACGAGGCGCCGAGCACCGGCCACAGCAACAGCTCAACCATGAACGAGGCCGGGGCGGCGATCATCACGGTACGCAGCACATGAGCTTTGCGGGCGCCGAGGCCGCCGAGGAAGTCGGCGCATCCGTAGGCGAGTGAGCTGCCCAGGGCCAGCAGCAGAACGATCACGGTTCATCCCTTACTATCATTAGAACGACTACACCGTACAACGTAACGACCGGCCCGTGTCAACCAAACGACCGCGCGGTGCATTGTGATGAACGGTGGCGAGGATGGAGATCAGATGGCCGAGACAGCCGCAGCCCTGCGGACCATCGCGCACAACGTCCGGGCGGCCCGCACCCGTGCGGGCCTGACGCTGGAGGAACTCAGCCGACGCTCCCAAGTCAGCAAAGGCGCCCTGGTGGCGCTGGAGAAGGCCCAGGGCAACCCCAACCTGGCCACCCTTGTCCGGCTGGCCGACACCCTCGGCATCTCGGTGTCCGCCCTGATGCAGGGACCTCCCGAAGGCCGCGTCCGCATCGTGGCCGCAGACACCGTGGTGCCCCTGTGGACCGGAGAACTGGGCAGCGAGGCCCGGCTCATGCTGACGACCTCAGGTCCGGCTCCTGTCGAGGTGTGGCGGTGGCGACTGGAACCGGACGAGGAATACCCCAGTCATCCCCACCAGGCCGGAGTCGTGGAAACCGTCAGCGTCACCTCCGGTCGGATGACCCTGATCGTCGACGGCGCTGAACACGTCGTGGAAGCAGGGCAAACAGCCACTTTCGACGGTGACACCGCGCACATCTACCGCGGCTCCGGCACTGAGACCTGCAACCTGATCATGACGGTTCAGCTGCCGCCCGGCCCCGCCTCGACCTGACCCGCGAGGCACAGGAGATTCAGTGAGTGACAGTCCGGGATCTTGGAGTGTCTCGGTGGGCCGGCATGATCAGTAGGCATGCTCGGGGCTGTTTCGACGATCGATGCAGTTGTTGAGATGTCAGTTGTCGCTCCGTCCCCGGTCAGGTGAGCAGGCGAGCAACCCGGCTTGTACGACGGCGATGTGGGTGCGAGACCAGCTGGACAGGTTGTGGTGCGACGAGGACTTCCCCAGCCGGGTCCGCGCACGGATCGAGAACGGCTTGCAACTGCTTCTCGTCTCCGGTCGCATCACTTGGGTCCGACGCGAGCAGGAGGTCACCCAGGCGGAGTCAACGCTGCCCCGTCACCTGCGAAGCCGGTCGGTGAAGGCACCCAGCCCCCGGACACCCGGAGCGCATCTCAAGTCGGCCTGATGAGTTGGTCGTTCACACGGTGAGTTCCTTGGTGATCCGGTCGAGCATGAAGGCCGACGACTCGCGGGCGCGTTCTTCCCAGGCGAAGACGCAGGCGGTGGCCACGCCGTCGAAGCCGAGTTCGCGGAGGGTGCCGAAGAAGGCGTTCCAGTCGACCTCGCCCTGGTCGATGTCGAGGTGCTGGTGGATACGGGCGGTGGTGCCCGGCGGGTTGAGGATGTACCGCAGGCCGCTGGACCCCTTGTGGTTGAAGGAGTCGGCGATGTGCACGTGCTGGAGCTTGTCGCCGGCGTAGCGCATCATCGCGGCGATGTCCGCCGTCGGGTCGGAGCCCGAGAGGTGGAAGGAGTGTGGGGCGCAGTAGAGGTAGTTCACCCAGGGCTTGTTGATGGCGCGGACGAGGTCGACGGCGGGGGCGTTCTCCTCGCAGAAGTCGTCCGGGTGGGCCTCCAGGTTGAGGGCGATGCCCTCCCGCTCGAAGACCGGGAGCAGTTCCTCCAGCGAGCGCCAGAAGGCGGCCTCGCTCTCGGCGGCGCGCTCGGGGCGGCCGTTGAACTCCGAGTTCATCAGCGGACATTCGAGCTCGGCGGTGATCTCGATCATCCGCTTCCAGTAGCGGACGGCGGTCTGTCGCTCGGTCTCGCCGGGGGAGGACCACTTGTACAGCGGGAGCACGGAGGACAGTTTCACCTCGTGTGTGCGCAGGGAGTTCTTCAGCTCGGCCACGCGGTCGTCGTCGGCGCGCGGGTGGAGGAAGAACGGCATGAAGTCGTCGCGGGGCGACAACTCGATGTATTTGTAGCCGAGTTCGGCGACGGTGCGCACCATGTCGTCGATGGGCAGGGCGCGGAACATGTAAGGGTCGAGGGCGATCTTCACGCGGCACCTCCGTAGAAGGCGGGTCGGGGCTTGAGGTCAGTGGCGATGACGTGGCCCGACTCCAGGGCCTCGACGGTGGCGCTGGTGATGATGCTGGCCGCGTAGCCGTCCCAGGCCGAGGGCCCGGTGGGTTCGGTGCCGGCGGCGATGCCCGCGATCCACTCGCGGAACTCGGTGTTGAAGGCGTCCGCGAAGCGGCCCACCCAGTCGGTGAGCACCTCCGTGCTGTGCTGCCCCGCGGTGCGCACGCCGACGGCGGCCGGGTCGGGCAGCCGGACGAGCCCTTCCTCGCCGACCGCTTCGCACTGGATGTCGTAGCCGTACTGGCAGTTGACGAAGACCTCCAGGTCGATGCGAACACCTTTGGCGGTCTCGAAGAGCATGATCTGCGGGTCCTTGAGGTGGGCGAACCGCTTGCTCGTGGCGCGCGGGGTGGCCACCTGGGTGGAGACGATCTCGTCGTCGAGCAGCCAGCGCAGTACGTCCACCTCGTGCACGGCTGTGTCCAGGGCGGCCATGTCGGAGGTGTACGACTCCGGGACGGTCGGGTTGCGGTGGGCGCAGTGCACGATCAGCGGCTCGCCGATGCGGCCGGAGTCGATGGCCTGCTTCAACTGCCGGTATCCGGCGTCGTATCGGCGCATGAAGCCGACCTGGACCAGGCGGCGGCCGTGTGCTGTCTCGGCCTCGATGATCCGCAGGCAGTCCTCGGCGGTGGTCGCCAGCGGCTTCTCGCAGAATACCGGCTTTCCGGCGGCTATCGCGGTCAGCACGTGCTCGGCGTGGGTCGGACCCCAGGACGTCACGAGCACGGCGTCGACGTCGTCCGCCGCGATCACGGCCGCGCCGTCGGGCAGCACCTGGGCACCGACCGGCGCCGCGGCCTCCTCGGCACGGGCGGGGTCGATGTCGGTGACCGCGGTGACGCGGGCGCCTGTGACGGTGTGGGTGAGGCGTTGGATGTGTTGCTTGCCGATCCAGCCGGCGCCGATGACGCCTACACGTATGGTCATGGTCAATTCCTTCAGGAATGAGGGGTGTTCAGGAGAAGCGCGTCCGGAGTTCGGCTTCGAGGGTTTCGAGGGTGCGGCCCTTGGTCTCGGGGACGTAGAGCTTGACGAAGGTGAATGAGATGACGCCCGCCACCACGAAGAGGAAGAAGGTGTTGGAGACACCGATGGCGGAGACCAGGGACGGGAAGACCAGCCCGATCGCGAAGTTGGTCAGCCACAGCACCACGGCCGCGACACCCATCCCGAATCCGCGCATCCGCATCGGGAAGATCTCCGAGAGCATCAGCCAGGTCACCGGCGAGATCGCCCCCTGCTGGAAGGCGAGGAAGGTGACCGTCATGGCGAGCACGGCGAAGGCCCGGCCGTCACCCGACGGGAGCAGGAGAGAGAAGACTCCGATGAGCAACAGGGCTGCTGTCGTGCCGATCTGACCGGTCATCAGCATGGGGCGGCGGTTGACGCGGCCCAGCAGCCAGATGCCGACGAAGGTGGCGAGCACCGAGATGACGCCGTTGGCGATGTTGGCGGTCAGGGCGCTGTCGGCGGTGAAGCCGGCGGCGGTGAGGATCTGGGTGCCGTAGTACATGATCGTGTTGACGCCGGTGATCTGCTGCACGATGGCGATGCCGAAGCCGACGAACATCAGCCTGCGCAGCCACGGCGTGGACTTCATGTCCTGCCAGCCGCCGAGCTTCTGCTGGTCCTCCTTGACGGCGAGCGCGGACACTTCGCGCAACTCGGCCTCGGCCCGCTGCTGGGACCGGACCTGCTTGAGCACGTCCAGGGCTTCGGCGAAGCGGGTCTTGGAGGCCAGCCAACGCGGGCTCTCCGGCATGACCAGCATGCCGAACCAGAGCACGACGGCCGGGATCGTGGCGAGTACGAGCATGTAGCGCCACACACCACCGGACTCACCGCCCACCCGCGCGATGACCGCGTTGGAGGTGAACGCGAGCAACTGCCCGCTGACGATCATGAGTTCGTTGCGGGTGACCAGTGCCCCGCGCCTCTCGGCGGGGGAGATCTCGGCGAGGTAGACGGGCACGGTCACCGAGGCGCCGCCGACCGCGAGCCCGAGCACGAAGCGGGCCACCACCATGACGGCGGTGTTCGGCGCGAGCGTGCAGCCGAGTGCGCCGACGAAGAACACCACGGCGAGGACGAGGATCGTACGCCGCCGCCCGCGCGCGTCCGAGAACCGGCCGCCGGTGATCGCGCCCACCGCCGCGCCGAGCAGCAGCGAGCTGGTGACCATGCCCTCGGTGAAGGGGGTCAGGCCCAGGTCGTCGGTCATGTAGGGCAGTGCGCCGTTGATGACGCCGGTGTCGTAGCCGAAGAGGAGTCCGCCGAAGGTGGCGATGACGGTGATGAGCCGCAGGCGTCGGGAGTCCGCCGGAGTGGCGTCGTCCGCGACCGCGGTGGCCGGGGCTGTGGTCGTGTCGTCCCTGACGTCCATAGCCGTTGCCTCCTATCGGTCGAGGTGCGGGCGCCGGGTGCCCGTCAGGCCGCAGTCGGCCAGGTGCTCACGGGTGTTGACCGCGATGGGGAAGGGCACCTCGGGCTCGCACGGGTACAGGTCCTGCTCGACGATGACGAACAACTCGGCGTCGAGCCGCGCGAGTTCGGCCACCACGTCGGCCGGGTTCGGTACGCCCGCGGGAGGTGACACGCACACCCCGCGCTTGACCGCCTCCCCGAACGACAGGTCCTCCGCGGCGACTTGGGCGAGTACCGCGGGGTCCATTTGCTTGATGTGGACGTAGCCCACGCGCTCGCCGAAGCGGCGGATCAGGTCGAGGTTGTCGCCGCTGCCGTAGGCCACGTGCCCGGTGTCCAGGCAGAGGTTGGTGTAGCGGGAGTCCGACTCGTTGAGCAGCCGCTCGATCTCCGGCTGGGTCTGGATGTGGCTGTCGGCGTGCGGATGGATGACGAGCCGTACGTCGTACTCGTCGAGCAGCAGCCTGCCGAGCCGGTCGGCGGATCGGCCGAAGCCCGCCCACTGCTCGGTGGTCAGCTCAGGCGACTCGGTGAACGCGCCGGTCTTCTCGTCGCGGTACATCGGCGGGATGAGGACGAGGTGGTTCGCGCCGGCGGCGGCCGTCAGCGCGGCGACCTGCCGGACGTGGGCGAGCATCTCGTCCCACGCCTCCGGCCGGTGCAGGGCGCCGAAGGCGGTGCCGCCGGAGACCTGGAGCCCACGGGCGTCCAGCTCCTCCTTCAGTCGCTGCTGGTCGGTGGGGAGATAGCCGTACGGGCCGAGCTCCAGCCACTGGTAGCCGGCCGTGGCCAGCTCGTCGAGGAAGCGGGTGTACGGCACCTGCTGCTCGTCCTCGGGGAACCAGATGCCCCAGGAGTCGGGGGCGGAGCCCAGGCAGAGGTTGCCGGCGATGGTACGGAGTGGGCCTGGCGCCGTTGCCATGACATGTCCCTTCACCCCGAGATCGGGAGTTTCGCGATGTTTGCTGTCGCGCTCTACTAGCGCGCTCTAGTACGAGTACGATGACCCTGGTCCAAATGTCATGTCAATAGCCTGTTGCCGGGAGATTTCGAGATCGCTGGCTAAGGTGGACCACGTCGAAGGGTGGGTTCACAGGTGGATGCATCGGGCAAGCAGCGGCCCACGATGGCGGATGTCGCCGAGAAGGCCGGTGTCTCCAGGGCGCTCGTCTCGATCATCTTCCGCAACCAGCCGGGAGCCAGCGAGGAGACCCGGCAACGGGTGCTGCGCGTCGCCGACGAGATCGGCTACCGCCCCGACAGCGCGGCCAGGCTGCTCGCCCGTGGCCACAGCCGCACGCTCGGCGTGATGTTCGCCGTGCAGCAGCCCTTCCACACGGATCTCATCGAGGGCATCTACCCCGAGGCCGAACGCCTCGGCTACGAGGTCCTGCTGTCCGGCGCCACGCAGAGCCGCAGCGAGGAGAAGGCCGTCGAGGCGCTGCTCAGCCACCGCTGCGAAGCGTTGATCCTGCTCGGCTCGTTCGCGGAGCCCTCCTTCCTCGACGAACTCGGGCGCCGTACGGTCGCCGTCTCCGTCAGCCGCCGAGTGCCGCACGCCCACGTCGACTTCGTGCACTCCGCCGAGGGCAAGGGCGTACGGCAGGCCATGGACCACCTCGTCGAATCGGGGCACCGCCGGATCGTGCACATCGACGGTGGCAGCGGCCCCGGCTCGGCCGACCGGCGCCGCGCCTACCGGGCGACGATGCGGCGCCACAGGCTGGAGTCCGAGGTGCGTGTGATCCCCGGTGACCACACGGAGCAGTCGGGCATCGAGACGGGCCGTCTGCTCCTTGCGGAACGGGACCGGGGGGAGCCCCTGCCGACCGCGGTCCTGGCCGGCAACGACCGTTGCGCGATGGGCCTGTTGATGACCTTGACCCGGGCCGGTGTCGAGGTGCCGCGTGATGTGTCCGTCGTCGGCTACGACGACAGCCATCTCTCCCACCTGATGCCGATCGGCCTGACAACCGTGCGTCAGGACGCGGGGCTCATGGCGGAGTACGCGGTGCGCTTCGCGGTGGAGCGGCTGGAGAAGCCCGAACTGGAGCCCAGGGAAGCGGTGTTGGACCCGAAGTTGGTGGTCCGGGGGAGCAGCGGGCCGGCCCCGGAACCGCCGGCCTGAGAGACGGACGTACGGTTCAGGGGCGAGCGGGGAGGGAGCGGTTACCGCGTCCCGTTCGCGGCGAACTTGGCTACGGCGTCCACGTTGTCCTTGGTGATGAAGGCCGGGCCGGTCAGCACCGGCGCGGTGCCGCCGCCGCTGAAGTTGCCGTTGGTCTTGTACAGCCACAGCGAGTCGACCGCCAAGTAGCCCTGAAGATAGGGCTGTTGGTCGACCGCGAACTCCACGGACCCGTCCTGGACCGCCTTCACCAGCTGCTGGTTGAGGTCGAAGGTAGCGACCTTGGCCTTGCTGCCCGAATCGGACAGCGACTGGATCGCCGTCAGCGCGATCGGGGCGCCCAGGGTGACCACCTGGTCGATGGAGGAGTCCTGGCTGAGCTTCGCGGTGATCGTCGACTTCACCGACGGCATGTCGGTGCCGTTGACGTAGAGGATGTCGGTCTTGCCGCTGAAGCCCTTCTTCAAGCCGGCGCAGCGGGCCTCAAGGGCGACCTGGCCCTGTTCCTGGACGACGCAGAGGGCGTGCTTGGTGCCGAGTTGGTTCAGGCGCTGGCCGAAGGCCTGGCCGGCGATGTTCTCGTCCTGGCCGAAGTACTCCAGCATGCCGAGCTTCTTCCAGTCGCTCACACCGGAGTTGAAGCCGACCACGGGGATGCCGGCCGACTTCGCCTTGGCCACCACGTCCTTCATGGCGTCTGGCTTGGCTGCGGTGAGCGCGATGCCGTCGACCTTCTGGTCGATCGCGTTCTGCACGAGGTTGGCCTGGTTGCCGGCGCTGGGGTCGCTGGAGTAGACGAGCCTGACGTTGTCCTTGGCGGCGGCGGCCTGAGCGCCCTTGCGGACCAGGTCCCAGAACGTGTCACCGGGGGCGGCGTGGGTGACCATGGCCACGGTCATCCGAGGGGTGGTGGCCTTGCCCGCGGACGCGGCGCCCCCTTCTTCCGCGGATTTCTTGCCGCCGGAGCTGCTGGAGCAACCGGCGGCGAACAGGGCGCCGACCAGGACGGTGGCGGTCAGGGCGGCGGCGGCTCTGCGGTGTCCGTGCATGTCCCTTGCACCTCACTGTGCTTGTTGGGGTTCATCTCAAAGGGGGCCGCCGGTGCCGTTGTGTCGGGGGCCCGGGGGTGCGGCCCGGCTTCGACGCCGTGGCGGGGAGGCCCCTGGCGACGGTGGTGAAAGCATGCTCGTGCCAGGCGGGGCGGGCTGATGGCCGACCGGGCGCCTTGCGCGGGTGGGGCGGTGTGCTGGGGAGGCGGTCATGGGTGCGACTGCTCGTGGTGAGCTACTAGAGCGCGTCATTAGCGCGCTCTAGTAGCTCGTAACTATGAGACCGACCCCAAGGGATGTCAATCGGTTTGTCAGGACGTTCCGACAAGGATTTTGGTGGCGGAACTTGCGGCCGAACGGGCATGGCTGCGGGGCGTCCCGCGGAGGCATGCGGGAAGCGTGTATCGGGAGCCGATGTGTCGACAGGAGAATCGGTGAGCGCCATACGGAGGGACCGTCGGGGCGTGTGGCGGCGTCAGCGGCGGCGGGTGCGACGGTCAGGGTCATAGCCGCCATGCAAACGGCAAGTACTTGTCGGAGGCGTCGAGTGCGTACACGTGGCGACCCAGTGCTTGCCGCTCAGAATCGGGTCCGGGCTCCCTGACCCAGACGGGCATCGCCAGTGAGGCAAGAAGCGAGATCCGGCCCAACTACCAGGCCCGGCGCATTCCGGCCTCACATCTGACGCAGGCGATTCGCGCTGAGGGCCAGTACCACCAGCGCCGCGTCCTTGGGGCGTCTGGGGTCGCGGCCGGTGAGTTCGGCGAAGCGGTTGAGGCGTTGCTGGATGGTGTTGCGATGGCAGTACAGGGCGGCGGCCGTGTCGGCGACGGAGCCGCTGCCCGACAGGTGCGTCTGGACGGTCTCCAGGAGCCGGTCCGCCTCCGCAGGGGGCGCTCCCGCGTGCAGGCCGCCGAACACGTCGGCCGCCAGATCCCGGCCGAGGTCCCCGGCCCGGTGGACCAGGACGTCGAGCCAGCTGTCCTCCAGGCGGTGCGGTTCGGTGGCGTCGGGCGGCAGGACGCGGGCCGTGGCGGTCGCCAGAGTGACCGCGCGGGGCAGTTCGGTCAGTCCGGTCACCTCTGGGGAGACTCCGCACGGTGTCCCCTGAAGCTGTGCCAGTACCGCGTCCCGGGTCAGTCTGGGGCTCAGCTGGACGACCAGGACCATGTCCGAGGCGACCGCCTGCTGTTGCAGCGGGGCACCGAGCGTACGGAGTGCGTTCGCCACGCCGCGCAGGGACGCCTCGCCGCCTCCAGGGGTGACCGCGCACAGGAAGCGTCCGGACACCTGGAACCCGAGCGCCCGCGCCGCATCCTGCACCACGGTCGGGTTGCGGCCGTCGCTGTCGAGGAGCCGGCTGAACCACAGCCGCCGCTCGTCCTCCGTCCGCCGCCCCATCTCCAGCACGGTGCGCTGGTAGGCGGTCATGATGCCGGTGACGTGGTGCTCGACCGCCTCCCACACGTAGTAGGCGGAGTTGACGAGTTGCGCCCTGCCCTCGTCCCCCGCGCGCCGCACCAGCGCGGCCCACACGACCCGGAAGTCCACGCGGGCGGCCTGCAGCAGCGCGTCCAGCGGAACACCCTGCCGGGCACGCTGTTCGCCGACCCGCTCGGAGACACCGGCGATGTGTTCCGGCACCGGCAGTCGGGCCACGGTACGCAGCAGCACCTCGAACGCCTGCCAGGCGCTGTCGCGGAACTCCTGCGGGGAGACCAGCTCCGAATAGGAGGCACGCAGCGGTCCCACGTACTCGGCCCATTCGTCGACCAGGCTGTCGATCTCCTCCAGGCACTGGCGTGCCAGCGCGACGACATGCGGGTCCGGCGGAGGCAGGGCCGAGGGCGAGGTCGGAGTGTGCATGTGCTCCATCCTGGCCTGCTCCTTCCCGCCCGGCAGCAACGGGTTCAGCCCCGTACGCGGACGACCTTCCGGTTCACGAACTCGCTCATGCCGTACGCGCCCAGTTCCCGCCCCACGCCGGAGAGCTTGACCCCGCCGAAGGGAAGGTCCTCCTGGGTGCCGGAGGGACCGTTGATCGAGACCATGCCGACGTCGAGCGCGTCGGCGACGACTTTCGCGGCGTCGAGGTCGCGGCCGAACACGACACTGCCCAGGCCGTACGGCGTGTCGTTGGCGAGGCGGATCGCCGTCGCGGTGTCGGGGACGCGGTGGACGACCGCGACCGGGCCGAAGATCTCCTCCCGGTACGCGCGCATGCCGGGCGTGACGCCGGTGAGGACGGTCGGTTCGACGAAGGCACCCTCGCGGGCGAGCCGCCTGCCGCCGGCCACCGCTGTCGCGCCCTTCTCCACCGCGTCGTCCACCTGCGCGATCACGGTCCGGGCGGCCTCCTCGGAGGAGAGAGGTCCGAAGGAGACGCCCTCGTCGGTGGGGTCCCCGACGGTAAGGGCCTGCACCGCGTCGGTGAAGGCGTCCAGGAAACGGTCGTAGACGGAGTCGACGACGATGAACCGCTTCGAGGCGGTGCACGCCTGGCCCGCGTTGCCCATCCGGCCCTCGACCGCCGCGCCGACGGCGGCCTCCAGGTCGGCGTCGGGCAGGACGACGAAGGGGTCGGAGCCGCCGAGTTCGAGGACGTACTTCTTGAGGTGGCGGCCCGCGACCTCGCCGACCGCGCGCCCGGCGCGCTCCGAGCCGGTGAGCGACACGCCCTGGACCCGCGGGTCCGCGATGACGCGGGCGACCTGCTCGTTGGTGGCGCACACGTTGACGTACGCGCCGGCCGGCAGTCCGGCCGCCCGCATCATGTCCTCGATCGCCTGCGCCGACTCGGGGCAGTTCGGGGCGTGCTTGAGGACGATCGTGTTGCCGAGGACGAGGTTGGGCGCCGCGAAACGGGCCACCTGGTAGTACGGGTAGTTCCACGGCATGACGCCGAGTAGCACGCCGAGCGGTTCGGAGCGTACGACCACGTCGTCGCCGCCGCGGATGTCGAGCCGTTGGTCCGCGGCGAAGTCGGGGCCGTGCTCGGCGTAGTACGCGAAGATCGCGGCCGACAGGTCCACCTCACCGAGTGCCTCGCGGGTGGTCTTGCCCATCTCGCGGGTGATGATCGCGGCCAGTTCCTCGCGCCGCTTCCCGAACTCCCGGGACACGCCGAGGACGAGTTCGGCGCGTTCCTTGACCGGGCGCCGCCGCCAGTCGGTGAACTCCGCTGCCGCCGCCTCGACCGCGCGGTCGACCGTGGCGTCGTCCGACGTCGGATACCGCCGCACGAGCCTGTTCGTGGCCGGGTCGACGATCTTGTATTCCGTCACGTGTGTCTTCTTTCCTTCGCAGAGCCGAGGTGGATCAGCCGAGGTGGAGGAGCGTCCGCAGGTCCTCGCCCGCCCGGATCCGCGCGAGGAGTTCCGGCTCGGCCGCGTCCGACAACTCCGCCTGCCGTACTACGGCGGCCAGTGCGGTCGGCGGCAGGGCGATCACCCCGTTGGTGTCGCCGAGGACGATGTCGCCCGGCGCGACACGGACACCGCCGATGTCCACGGGCACTTGGTGCCGCCCGCCTTTGCCGTCCAGCCGCTTGGTCGTAAGGCAACTGCTGCCCCGGGCGTGGACCGGCAGGCCGGAGTGCGGATCCGCGAGCGCGTCCACGTCGGTCACCACGCCGTCGACGAGGATGCCCGCGGCGCCACGCGCTCGCGCCGCCGCGACCGTGACGGCGCCGATCGGCGCGTGGGTGTGGTCGCCGCGCATGTCGACGACCAGCACTTCACCTGGGCGCAGCGCGACGAGCGCGCGGTTGACCGCAGTGGCGTCCGGAGCGTCGAGGGCGAGCGTGGCGGCCGTACCGGCCATCCGACGCGGCTGCCCCAGCCGCCGTATCGCCGGATCGACGAAGCCGTCCTCCAGCAGATGGCCGAGGGTGGGGAGGTCGACGTGCTGGAGACGCTGCAGCAACTTCGCCTGTGCGAGGGCTACTTGACCCGGGGCCGTGACGTTCACCGCTGCCCCTCCGACTTGACCACCGCGACGCAGTCGATCTCCAGGGTCACGCCCCACAGGCCCACGCATACCGTCGTCCGCGCCGCCCGGCGGTCGGCGAAGTACGTCTCGTAGACCTTGTTGTAGGGCGCGAGTTGGTCCGGTGAGCTGAGGTAGGTGTTGACCTTGACGACGTGGTCGAGGTCGGAGCCCGCCGCGTGGAGGACGGCTTCGAGGTTGCGCAGGGTCGCGTGGACGTCGTCCTCGAAGGTGCCGGTCGGCTGTCCCGGGGCGGCGGGTATCTGGCCGGTGGTGAAGACGAAGCCGCGGGCGGACGTCGCCTGGACATAGGGGCCTACGGCGGCCGGGACGCCCGGCGGTGAGTCGATGCGCGTGATCCCGCCGAGGCTCGTATCCGTGGTCGTACCGCTGTTCATGCGACGGCCCCGATCGGGCGGCCGGCGGACCGGGATGCCACGCCAGGCTCGTCGATGTCCCCGAACCGGGTCTCGGCGAGCAGGAACAGGGCCAGCAGAGAGAGGGTCGCCGCGCCGAGGACGTACCAGGCGATCGAGGAGCTGTTCCCGGTGGCCGACAGCAGCCAGGCGGTGATGGCGGGTGTCGCGGCGGAGCCCAGCAGGCCCGACAGCATGTAGGCGACGGAGAGGCCCGAGTAGCGCACGTGGGTGCCGAAGAGTTCGGCGAGGAAGGTCGCGATGGGGCCGTAGTTGGCGGAGAAGGCGAGCATCATCAGCGCGTAGGCGACGAAGACAAGGGGCGCCGATCCGGTGTCCAGCAGCCAGAAGAACGGGAAGGCGAGGACGGCCTCCGCCGCGATGCCCGCGTAGATGACGGGCTTGCGGCCGACCCGGTCGGACAGCCGGCCGAAGTACGGGATGGCCACGAACGCGACGGCGCAGGACACCATGACCGCCCACAGCATCAGGTTCTTGGAGTGCCCGAGGTCGTTGGTGCCGTAGCTCACGCCCGAGGCGACCATGAGGGTGAAGGTCGAGCCCGTGGACAGGGTGGCGACACCGCCGAGCAGCACTTGGCGCCAGTACCGGCGCATCAGGGCGACGAACGGGATCTTCGCCTTGGCGCCCTCGTCGCGGACCGCCTTGAAGGACGGCGTCTCCTCGATGTGGAGGCGGATGTACACACCGATGCCGACAAGGAGCGCCGAAGCGAGGAAGGGGATCCGCCAGCCCCACGAGTACAGCGCGTCGTCGCTCGTGGTGGACGCCACCAGCAGGAACGCCCCGTTGGCGAGCAGCGTCCCGATCGGAACGCCGATCTGGACCATGGACCCGAAGAACCCGCGTCGGTCGGCCGGCGCGTGCTCGACGGTCATCAGTACGGCACCGCCCCACTCGCCGCCGAGCGCGAGGCCCTGGACCACGCGGAGGCCGAGCAGCAGCAGGGGCGCGGCCACGCCGAGAGTGCCGTAGCCGGGAACGAGGCCGATGGCGAAGGTGGCCACGCCCATCGCCGTCAGGGAGATCAGCAGCATGGACTTGCGGCCGAGCCGGTCCCCGAAGTGACCGAAGAGCACGGCGCCCACCATGCGCGCCAGATAGGCGGAGGCGAAGGTCAGGAACGACAGGATCGTGCCGACGGCACCGTCGAACTCGGGGAAGAACACCTTGCCGAACACCAGCGCGGAGGCGGTGCCGAACAGGAACAGGTCGTACCACTCGACCGTGGTGCCGACCATGCTGGCGAGGGAGATCCTGCGCATCTTCGTCGCGTCGAGCCGGCTGTCGGGGGTCGGCGGGGAGGCGGGAGCGGTCATGGGGACTCCGGTCTGAACAGAGGAAGCGGCTGGGGGCTGTGCGGGCGCCATCGGGTCGGCCCACCGTGCATCGCCCCCTTCACCGGCCACAAGGAGCAGAAGCACACCGCCACCGCCCGTCGACTGTGCACATGACCAATGCGCCACGTCGCACCACGAAGACTGGATGAAAACTTCGTGTTACGGACCCGGCCCCCGCATCCACCCCTGTTCATCTGCACATCGCGGCGCCCGTATCCGGAGTCCTTTGCCCCGTGCCCACGACCGCCCCCGAAAGCAACACTGACCGGGCAACCGCGGCCTCAAGAGAAGGAACACACCCCCGATGGCGAACGTCGCACCCGAGTCTCCCGAACCCTCCGAGCGTCTTCTGTCCGCCGGCCATCTGCTCGTCGCGCAGCTGGAGCGCGAAGGCGTACGGCGGGTGTACGGCGTTCCCGGCGAGTCCTTCCTCGACGTCCTCGACGGCCTGCACGACTCGCCGATCTCGACCGTCGTGACCCGGCACGAGGGCGGCGCGGGCTTCATGGCACTGGCCGAGGGCAGACTGACGGGCCTGCCCGGGGTAGCGATGGTCACCCGGGGTCCGGGCGCCGCGAACGCCTTCATCGCCGTCCACACCGCGTACCAGGACGCGACCCCGATGCTCCTCTTCGTCGGCCTGGTCCCGGTACCCGACCGGGGCCGCGAGTCCTTCCAGGAGTTCGACCTCACGGGGTGGTTCGGCAGCACGGCGAAGAAGGTCGTCATGCTGGATGACCCCACCTCGGCCGCCCGGGTCGTCGCGGAGAGCGTCCACGTGGCGCGGAGCGGTCGGCCGGGTCCCGTGGTGATCGGCCTTCCCGAGGACGTCCTCACCCTGCCCGCGGGCACCGCCCGCTCGGTCGAGCCGCTCGCGGTGCCCCGGCCCCGCGCCGCCGAGGCCGAACTCAAGGAACTGGTACGGCGGTTGGAGCACGCGCGCCGCCCGCTGATCGTCGTAGGAGGCGAGGGCTGGACCGCCGAGAGCGGCCAGGAACTCATGCGCTGGGCGACCCGCCACTCGATCCCCGTCCTCGCCGACTTCCGCGCCTACGACGCCGTCCCCCACGACCTCCAGGGCACCGGCGCCTACGCCGGATCACTCGGCTACGGCCGCGGCGACCACGCCGCCCGCCTGCTCGACGAGGCCGACCTCACCGTCTTCCTCGGCGCCCCGCGCGGCGACGTGCTCAGCGACGGATACACCCGTGGCCTGGATTCGGAGACGGTGCTCGTCCTCCCCGGCGACGCACAGGGCCACAGCGGCCGCATCGACCAGTTCGTCTCGGCCCACGCACCGTCCTTCGTCCTCGACCTGGTCACCACGCCCGCGTCACCGGACGCCGACATCGCATGGTTCAAGGCGGCCGGGGAGGCCCAAGCACACTTCTCCACTCCCTCACCCGAGCCGACGAACTCGGACGACGACACTTACGTCGACCTCACAGCGGTCATGAGTGTGCTGCGCGAGGAACTCACCCCCGACACCGTCATCACCTACGGCGCCGGGAACCACGCCCTCTGGCCGGCCCGCCACCTTCCGCACCGCACCCCGGCCTCGCTCGTCGCCCCCCGCAACGGCGCGATGGGCATGGGCATACCGGCCGCCGTGGCCGCCTCGCTGGTCTTCCCGGGACGGGAGGTCGTGTCGGTCGCGGGCGACGGCTGCTTCCTGATGAACGGCCAGGAACTGGCCACCGCCGTGGGCCACGGCGCCGTCTTCGTCGCCCTGGTCGTCGACAACGGCTGCTACGCCACGATCCGCGAACACCAGGAGGGCGCCTACCCCGGCCGCCCCTCGGGCACCCGGCTCACCAACCCGGACTTCGCCGCCTGGGCCCGCTCGTACGGCGCGTACGGCGAGACCGTGACCTCGCACCACGACTTCCGCGAGGCGTTCCGCCGCGCCCGCGCGAGCGGACTCCCGGCCGTACTGCACCTGATCCAGGACCCCGCGGTCCGCGCCCCGGCGACCGCCGTCTGAGCCCCCGACTCCCGCTTCCCGCAACCCCCGACAGGACGTGAACATGAGCACCCCCGACGCCACCCTCTTGAAGGACTTCGCGACCCTCTCCGCCTTCGGTGCCACCCCCGCCGGCGGAGTCGACCGCCAGGCCGCCACCGCAGCGGACGGGGAACAGCGCGCATGGCTCCACCAGTGGCTGACCGCCCGCGGCGCCGAGGTCCGCTACGACGGCGTCGGCAACCAGTTCGGCCTCTTCACCGTCACACCCGGCGCCCCGTACGTCCTCACCGGCTCCCACCTCGACAGTCAGCCCCTGGGCGGCCGTTACGACGGGGCGTACGGCGTCCTGGCCTCGGCGCACGCCGCGCACCGGGCCGTGCGGCAGTACGGCGGCGACTCGGACGCGGCACCGAAGTACAACGTGGCGGTGGTCAACTGGTTCAACGAGGAAGGCTCCCGCTTCAAGCCGAGCATGATGGGCAGCGCGGTGTTCACCGGGAAGCTGCCCGCCGACACCGCCCTCGCGACGACCGACCCCACGGGCACCACCGTCGAGACCGCCCTCCGCGAGATCGGCACGATCGGCGACTACCCCGGGCCGGACGTGGCCGCGTACGCCGAGATCCACATCGAGCAGGGTCGCGATCTGGAGAACAAGGGGCTCACCATCGGCCTGGTGGACGCCACTTGGGCCGCCCGCAAGTACCAGGTCGTGGTGCGCGGTGAGCAGTCGCACACCGGGTCGACCGTGATGGCGGACCGGCGCGACGCCCTGTTCGGCGCCTCCCTCCTCGTCGTCGCGGTACGCGAACTCGCCGAGCAGAGCACGGACTTGCCCCTGCACACCTCGGTCAGCGAGATGACCGTCGAGCCCAACTCCCCTGTCGTGGTGGCCCGCGAGGTACGCATGCACGTCGACCTGCGCTCACCCGACGAAGCCCTCCTCGACGCGGCGGCCAAGAAGCTGGCCGAGTCGATCCCCGGCATCGAGGAACGCGCCTCGGTCTCCATCGAGCAGATACAGACGCACGGTTGGGGCGTGGCCCCCTTCCCGGCAGCCGGCGTCGAACTCGCCGCCCGTGTCGCCGACGAACTGGGCCTCAGCCACCAGACCATGATGACCATCGCCGGCCACGACTCGGTCAACATGAAGGACGTCGCACCCTCGATCATGCTGTTCGTGCCCAGCATCGAGGGAATCTCCCACAACGAGGGCGAGTCGACCCACGACCACGACATCAGCGCGGGCACCGACCTGCTGACCGAGGTGGTCTACCGGCTCATGTCGGGTGCGCTGGATGCTGATCGCCCCTAGCCCCTCGTGTGACGCCGTCAGCCGCATTCGTCGCGATCTCCAGCAGGTTCCGCCACCCGGCTTCCACGCGTCCCCGCGGCATTCCGCGCCGATGGACGAGGTGGTCGAGGAGAGCCGGGTCGAGGTAGGCCAGCAGTGATTCGGTGAGCAGTTCCAAGTCGCCCTCCGTGCCGGTCTCCCGCAGCAGGCCGGCGATGTGGGCGCGGCGGACGCCGACGGACGGGGCGGAGAACCGTCGGTCGGGCGGCGGGGTGGCGGCGAGGACGAGGTCCCGGTGCGTCAGCAGGTATCCGATGGTGGCCACGCCGAAGGCCTCCAGCCGATCGAGGGCGGGGGCGCCCGGTCCGAGCGGCGGCGGGCCGGTGAGGAAGGAAGCCTGGTAGGCCTGTTCGGCGTGGTCGAGCAGGGCCAGCAGGAGCCCGGACCGTTCGCCGAAGTGCCGGAAGACGGTGCCCTTGCCCACCGACGCGGCACGCGCGACCGCGTCCATGGTGACGTGCTCGACCCCGTTCTCGGCCACCAGCCGCGCCGCGGCCTGCAGCAGACGTGCACGGTTGCGTACGGCGTCGGCGCGCATCGGCCGGACGGTGGTTCGTGCCGACTGTCCGTCTGGCAACGTCCCATCCAGCGAAGGGACTTGAGTCGACGTGGACGCGTCGTGATGGAACGGCGTGGCCGACGTCATGGCCCTTCCTCGGCGTAGTGGTTCGGTGCGGAGACGGTCACCCGGCACCCGGGATCCCGGCCTGCCGTGATGTGCGTCAGGCGGGTCGCAGCGCCTCCAGCTGCTGTGCGAACGGGACGACGGAGGTGTCGTCGGCCGCTGTCCGGGCGGCGGAACCCGCACGCCTCCGCATCAGCCCCGCCAACTCGCCGCCCGCGCGCACGATCCGGTTGGGGAGTGTGTCGGTGAGGGGATCGCCGTTCCTGCCCCAGTCCTCGGAGGCCGCGTACACCGCGGTCGGTACGACGACCGCGCGCAGATAGGCGAAGAGCGGACGCAGCGCGTGCTCCAGGGCCAGCGAGTGACGGGCCGTTCCGCCGGTCGCGGCGGCCAGTACGGCCTTGCCGGTGAGGGCGTCGTTGTCGATGACGTCGAAGAACGACTTGAACAGCCCGCTGTACGACGCCGAGAAGATCGGGGTGACGGCGATCAGACCGTCCGCCGAGGTGACCGTCTCGATGGCTTCGGCGAGGGCGGGGGAGGGGAAGCCGGTGATCAGGTTGTTGGCGATGTCGGCGGCCAGGTCGCGCAGTTCGACGACGTGGATCTCGATTTCCCGGTCCGCGTCAGCCAGTTGGGCGCGCACCGACTCGGTCAACCGGTCGGCCAACAGGCGCGTGGACGAGGGGACGCTCAGGCCGGCCGAGACGACCGCGAGGTGCAGCGGCTCGGGGGTGTCGGTGCTCACTTGGCCGCCTCCTCGGACCGCGTGGTGCGCCCGGCGAGCAGCGAGGCGTGGGTGGGTGCTTCCGGAACATCCGCGGGGCGCCCCGCCTCGAACTCCTTGCGCAGCGTGGGGAGTACCTCCGCGCCGAGCAGGTCGAGCTGTTCGAGGACGGTCTTCAGCGGCAGTCCGGCCATGTCGATGTTGAACATCTGGCGCTGGTAGTGGCCGAAGTGGTCACGGAAGGACAGCGTCTTGTCGATGACCTCCTGCGGGCTGCCGACAGTAAGCGAGGTCTGCGCCATGTATTGCTCCATCGACGGACCGCCGCCGTAGACGGGGGAGTTGTCGAAGTAGGGGCGGTACTCGCGCACCGCGTCCTGCGAGTTGGGGCGCACGAAGACATGGCCGCCGGCTCCGACGATGGCCTGCTCCTGGGTGCCGTGGCCGTAGTGGGCGTAGCGCTCCCGGTAGAGGTTGATCAGCTTCGTGAAGTGGTTCATGGGCCCGAAGAGGTTGTTCACGAAGAAGCCGTCGCCGTAGTAGGCGGCTTGTTCGGCGATCTCGGGGCTGCGCACGGAGCCGTGCCAGACGAAGGGCGGAACTCCGTCCAGGGGGCGGGGAGTTGAGGTGAATCCCTGGAGCGTGGTGCGGAACTTGCCCTCCCAGTCGACGACTTCCTCGCGCCACAGCTGGTTGAGGAGTGCGTAGTTCTCGACGGCGAGCGGGATGCCCTGGCGGATGTCCTTGCCGAACCAGGGGTAGACCGGGCCGGTGTTGCCGCGGCCCATCATCAGGTCCACGCGGCCGTCGGAGAGGTGCTGGAGCACCGCGTAGTCCTCGGCGATCTTCACCGGGTCGTTGGTGGTGATCAGCGTGGTCGACGTCGACAGGATGATCCGGTCGGTACGGGCGGCGATGTTGCTGAGCAGGGTGGTCGGTGAGGAGGCGACGAAGGGCGGGTTGTGGTGCTCGCCGGTCGCGAAGACGTCGAAGCCGACCTCCTCGGCCTTGACCGCGGTTGCGACCATCGCCTTGAGCCGCTCGTGCTCGCTGCGGGTCCGGCCCGCGACGGGGTCGGCGGTGACGTCACCGATGCTGAAAATTCCGAACTGCATGGAGCCCTCCGGGCAGGTTTCCCAATTTGCTTGGTCGGCCAATCAATGGGTTCAGCGTACGTCACGGCGGATCTATTCCTCATCCTTGGCCGACCAGCTGCCCGTCTCCTCGTGTGCTACCTCTCGTCCGGCCGGATCTGCATCACGACCGCCTTGGGCTCGGTGAAGAACTCGCGGCTGAAGTTCCCGCCCTCGCGTCCGATGCCGGAGTCGCCGACCCCGCCGAACGGCGCGCGCAGGTCGCGGATGAAGAAGCAGTTGACCCAGACGGTTCCGGCGCGCACGGCCGCCGAGACACGGTGGGCCTGGTGCAGGTTCTCGGTGAAGAGCATCGCGTTCAGGCCGTAGCGGCTGTCGTTGGCCAGCGTGATGACCTCCTCCTCGGTGTCGAAGGGGATGACCACGACCAACGGTCCGAAGATCTCCTCGCGCGCGTGCCGCGACTCCTGGCCGAGGCCCGTGACGACCGTCGGCCGGACCGTCCAGCCCTCGCCCGGTCCGCCGGTGACGATGGTGCCGCCCTCGGCCTCCACACTGTCGACGTATCCGCGCACCTTCTGGTGGTGCTCCTGCGAGGCCAGCGGCCCGATCTCGGTCGACGTCTGCTTCGGGTCGCCGATGTGCAGCGCGTCGGCCGCCGCCGTGAACCGGCGCAGGAAGGTGTCGTAGACCGGCCGCTGTACGTAGATCCGGGAGCCGGCGAGGCAGACCTGCCCGGTGTTGGTGAAGATGGCCTTGATGGACCACTCGACGGCGGTGTCCATGTCCGCGTCGGCGAAGACCACGTTCGCGCCCTTGCCGCCCAGCTCCAGGCTCACCGGGGTGAGGTTGCGGGCGCCGGCGGCGGCGATGATCCGGCCGGTGCCGGACTCGCCGGTGAAGGTGATGCGGTCCACGGCGGGGTTTTCGGTGAGGGCCTGGCCTGCGGAGTCGGGGCCGTAGCCGTGGACGACGTTGAGGACGCCGGGCGGCATTCCCGCCTCCAGGGCCAGCCGGGCGAGGATCGTCGCGGAGGCCGGGGTGTCCTCGGCGGGCTTGAGGATCACCGTGTTGCCCCAGGCCAGGGCGGGGGCGATCTTCCAAGTCTCCAGCATCAGGGGGAAGTTCCACGGTGCGATGGCCGTCACGACCCCGGCGGGTTCGAAGCGCGTGTAGGCGTGGTGGCCGGAGTCCATCGGCAGGGTGTCCGCCGTGGAGAGGCGGGCGTGGTCGGCGAAGAAGCGGAAGTTCGATGCCGCGCGCGGTACGTCGTTGCCGCGTGACTGGGTGATCGGCTTGCCCATGTCGCGGGTGTCGGCCATGCCCAGTTCGTCGGCGTTCCGCTCGATCAGGTCCGCCAACCGGTGCAGGATGCGCCCGCGTTCGCTGTGTCCCATCCGGGGCCAGGGGCCCGAGTCGAACGCCTTGCGGGCCGCGTCCACCGCGCGGTCGGCGTCGGTGCTGTCGCCGAGCGCCACCTCCGCCCACGGCTCGCGGGTGTAGGGGTCCGTCGAGGTCATCGTCGAGCCGGAGTCCGACTCGATCTCCTTGCCGTCGATGACGTGGCCGAAGGATTCCACGGTTCAACTCCCCTTGTTCTGGGTCTGGTTCGCCGTCGTGGCTCGCTCGGCGAGGGTCTGGCCGCCTGCGGACCAGTGGGCGGGCGGCACCTCGCGCACCACCACCCGGATCGAGGCCTCCGGCACGTCGAGCGCTTTGTGGACGGCCTGGTGGACGTCCGCCAGCAGGGTCCTGATCTGTTCCGGAGCGCGGCCCTCGGCCAGCGTGATCTCCACCAGCGGCATGTCACTCACATCCGATCAGCAGCGAGCCCAGGTTGGTGAAATGGGCTCCGACCGAGCCGCCGGGCCGGGTGAACACCGCGTCCGTCATGCCTCCGGTGAGCACCAACCACCCTGCCTCCAGGGCCAGTCCACGCTCGGCCAGCGCGTTCGCCGCGAGAGCGAGCGCCTCGGCGGGATGTCCTTGTACGGCCGCGCCGGTCGCGGAGTCGACCACCTCGCCGTCGACCTCCAACAGGCAGGCCTCCAGGGCCAGATCCAGCTCGTCGGGCTTGCGCGCCACCGAGCCGATCACGAACCGGGCGGACGAGGCGTTGTCAGCCACCACGTCGGGCAGCTTGAAGCGGAAGTCGGTGTACCGGCTGTCGATCACTTCGAGACCGGCGTACACGTGCGACACGGCCTCCATCGCACGGGCCGCCGTCACGGCCGGGCCGCTCAGCCGCTCGCCGAGGACGAACACGATCTCCGGTTCGACGCGGGGATGGATCAACTCGCCGGTGGCCAGCGGCACTCCGGCCGGGAGGACCATGCCGTCCGTGAGCCATCCCGTCAGCGGTGAGTCGATGCCCATGCGTTGTTGCTTCGCGCGCGAGGTCAGGCCCAGCTTCACGCCGACGATGTGCTCACCGGCGTCGAGCTTGCGGCGCAGGATCTCGTCCTGCACCTGGTACGCCGTGTCCAGGTCCAGTCCGGGCCACTCGTCGGTGATAGGGCCGCGGTCCGTCCGGTCGGCCTCGGCGTTCGCGAGCACCGTCGCGGCCCGCTCCACGGACCAGTCGCCCTGCTGCTCGCTCATGTCGCTGTTCTCCTTCGTGGGCCGAGTCACGTCGTCGTTCCCTTCTCGGAGACCGCCGTGGCCAGCTTCGCGAACCGCGCGGTCACCGAGCCCAGCCCGGCGAACGTCGCCGTCACCACGTCACCCGCGGTCACCGGCACGGCTGCGGTGACCGACCCGGGGAGCACCAGCTGACTCGGCTGGAGTGTCACGCCGCGCGCGCCGAGGGTGTTGGCCAGCCACACCAGGGCGTTCAAGGGGGAGCCCAACACCACGCCCAAGGCGCCGGTGCCGACGATCTCGCCGTTGCGGTACAGGACGGCGCCCGCGCGGCGTACGTCTACCCGGGACAGCGGCAGCGCGGTGCTGCCGAGGACGACCCCGCCGGAGGACGCGTTGTCCGCGACCGTGTCGACGAGGGTGATCCTCCAGTCCCGTACGCGTGAGTCGATGATCTCCAACGCCGGCAGCACGAAGTCGACGGCCGCCGCGGCCTCGGCCACCGTGACCCCGGGGCCGCTCAGTGGCTTCCCCAGCACGAACGCGATCTCGGGCTCCACTCGCGGCGCCAGGAACGCCGACGGGTCGATCGGCCGGGACTCCAGGTGGAACATCGTGTCCATGAGATGGCCGAAGTCCGGCTGATCTACGCCGAGTTGGCGCTGCATGGCCGGTGCGGTCAGACCCACCTTGTGGCCCTTGACCACGGCCCCGTCGCGTACCCACTGCTCGACCTGGGCCGTCTGGATCGCGTAGGCGTCGTCCACGTCCAGGCCCGGAAAACACTCGGTCAGGGGGTCGATCGGCTCGCCGGTGCGGTGGGCGCTGAGCAGGGCCCGCGCCGCCTCCGACCGTGTTTCCGTGTCCATCAGTCACCTCGTTGCTAGCTGCGGCCACTGGGCGCGCCGCGCTGTCGGCGGCTCCGCCTCTCTCAAAGTGTGTACACTTCAGGATCGCCTCGTCAAGGCGTTGACATCACCGTAAAGTGTATGCACTCTGGCTCTCAGGTGGTCGAGCGAAGCCGGGGCGGGCCCGGCCCGCTGCCGGACCCGCCGCACACTCCCCGTCGACCGGCCGCACAGGCCGCGCGGGGCTGTCCCACCGCGATGTGCCGCACATGGACGTGCCGCACCTGGAGGAGCCGAAATGACGAGTGTCCCGGAGCTGCGGAAGAGCGACACGGTCTTCGCCTCACTGTTCACACCCCTGCGGCTGGGCCACCGGACCGCACGCAACCGCATCGTCCACGCGCCGATGTCCGTCTGTTACGGCGACGCCGACGGCTTCGTCACCCGCCCCCAGGTCGAGCACTACGCCCGCCGCGCGCAGGGCGGTGCCGGCACGGTGATCACCGAGAACTTCGCCGTCAACGTCTCCGGCCGGCAGATGCCGCTCCAGAACATGGTGGACGGCGACCAACGCCTGCCCGGACTAAGCGAGTTGGCCGCCGAGATCCACCGCCATGGCGCACTCGCGATGGTCCAGCTCGTACACGCCGGCCGCTACGCCGGCCCCTGGGACGTCTACGAGAGCCGACGCCGACTGGCGCCGTCGGCAGTGCCCTTCGAGCTCACGGCCGGCCGCACGGTCACCCCGCAGGTGATCACCCCCGAGGAGATCGCGGAGACGATCGAGGCCTTCGGCCGCGCCGCCGAACTGTGCGAACAGGCGGGCTTCGACGGCGTCGACGTACACGCCGCGCAGGGCTTCCTCGTCTCCGGCTTCCTCTCGCCGCGCACCAACCGGCGCACTGACCAATGGGGCGGCGACTTCGACGGCCGCGTGCGCTTCGCACTGGAGGTCGTGCGTGAAGTAGTGCGCCGTACCGGACCCGACTTCGTCGTCGGCGTCCACCTGATGAGCGACGAACGGGCCGACGGCGGCTGGACGTTGGACGACTCGGTCCGCCTCGCCCCGCAACTGGAAGCCGCGGGCGCGGACTTCCTGTTCGGCGTCCCCACCACCTTCGAGACCATGCGACTGCCCGCCAACGACGGGCTGATGGGCCGCAGAGGCTACGCGGTCGCCGACAACACGGCGCTCGCGCACGCCTCCCGCCTCCCGGTCATGGCGGGCGGCGGACTCGGTGACCCGCACGCCGCCGTCCAGGCGCTGGAGCAGGGCAGTCTCTCGGCGATCGCCCTGGCGCGACCGCTGTTCACCGACCCGGACTGGCCGCACAAGGTGTCCGAGGGCGCGCTCGGCGCCGTACACAACTGCTCGTGCGCGACCGCGCGTTGCCTGCGCACCCAGCTCACCGGAGCGGTGTGCGAGAGCTGGTCCGCCGAGACGATCGAGCGCGGCTACTTCGGCTACGGCAACGACAGTTATGACGGCTACGAGGAGAGGGCCCACTCGTGATCACGCTCACCGACATCGCGTACGTACGTTCCGGCGCCGCCGATCTGGAGAAGGCGACGCGCTTCTCGACCGAGATCGTGGGCCTGCAACAGGTCGACACCGGCGAACCCGGCGTCGCACACCTGCGGGCCGACCACCGGCACCACAGCCTGGCCCTCGTCGAGGGACCCTCGGGCGTCATCGCCTCCGCCTTCACAGTGGCCGACGACGATCAACTCGCGCACGCCGAGACCGAGTTGGAGCAGCGCGGGATCCGGGTCACGCGCGGTGACGCCGACGCGGCCCGCTCGCGCCACGTCACCCGGTTCATCGGCTTCGACGACCCCTTCGGCAACCGGGTCGAGCTGGTGACGGGCCAGGAGACCATGGCCGAGCCGGTTCGGCTGGCCCGTCCCTCCTCCGGGATCAGCGAGTTCGGGCACATGTGCTTTGACGCACCGGACGTCCGCGAGGCCCACCGCTTCTGGTCCACGACCTTCAACGCCCGTGTCTCCGACTGGATCGGCGACAACGCGTGCCTCATGCGCATCGACAAGGTCCACCACAAGCTCGCGGTGTTCCGCGGCGACGGCCCCGGGCTGTGCCACGTCAACTTCCAGACGGCCACGCTCGACGACATCTTCCGCAACTGGAACTTCCTGCGTGACAACGGGATCGACATCGTGATGGGTCCCGGCAAACACCCCACCTCCGGCTCGGTGTTCCTCTACTTCCGCGGCCCCGAGGGCATCACGTACGAGTACGCCACCGGCGGCCTCCCGGTCGACGACGCCACCTGGGTCGTCCGCACCTTCGACTCCGCCCGGCCCGCCTCCCTCGACATGTGGCAGGGCCCGGTGTCGCGTCCCTCGACGCAGCCGCAGCTGCCTTCGTAGGCGGCCGTCGAGCCCCCGCGAAACCCTCAATCTGCATACACTTTTCAGGCAAGGAGTCACCATGTCCGACCGGATCAACGAGCGGCGCCATGAGGGTCGTACGGCTGTCATCACCGGAGCGGCCGCCGGAATCGGCCGCGCGTATGCCCTTCGCCTGGCCGCCGAGGGTGCGGCCGTGGCGGTGCTGGACCGGGCTGACGGGACGGCGGTCGTCAAGGAGATCGCCGACGCGGGTGGCCGGGCCATCGCCGTGCAGGCCGATCTGACCGACCCCGCGAGCGTGGTCGCGGCTCAGGGAGAGATCGCGGAGCAGTTCGGGCCGGTCGACGTCCTCGTCAACAACGCGGGCATCTATCCCAATCAGCCCTTCGACACCATGACGTTCGAGGACTGGCGCGCGGTGTTCACGCTCAACGTCGACGCGCTGTTCCACACGGCGAAGGCGTTCACGCCGGGGATGCGGGAGCGAGGGTGGGGCCGGATCGTCAACATGACCTCGAACTCCATCGGCCTGGTCATCCCCGGCTTCGCGCACTACGTGGCCAGCAAGATGGGCGTGATCGGCTTCACCCGAGGGCTCGCCACCGATCTGGCCGACGCGGGCATCACCGTCAACGCCATCGCCCCCAGCCTGGTGCGGACCGCCACGGCGGAGGCAGGGCCCGCCGAATTCTTCGACGCGGTACCGCAGTTGCAGGCCATCCACCGGGTGCAGGTCCCCGAAGATCTCACGGGCATGCTGTCGTTCCTCGTCTCCGACGACGCGGCGTTCGTCACCGGCCAGACGCTGTACGTCGACGGCGGGCTCGTACGGTCATGACGACGGTGGAGGAGACGGCTTCCTCGACCACTACCGAGTTGGTCGAGGCGGCTCGGGTACTGGCTCGCCTCGGCCTGGTCACGGCGTTCGGGCATGTGTCGGTGCGCCGCGGCGACTCCGTGCTCATCACCCCGCCGAAGGAACTCGACCTGGTCGAACCGGGCGAGCTGCTCGAAATCCGCCTGGCCGCACAGGAGTTGCCTGTTGGAGCGCCGCCCGAGGCCTGGGGGCATCTGGCGGTCTACCGGGCTCGGCCCGACGTCATGGCGATCGCGCGGGCCCAGCCCGAGGACATACTGGCCGCCGGTGCCGTCACCGACCGGATCACCCCGCTGCACGGACAGGCCGCCTGGCTCGGCGCCTCGATCCCGGTGCACGACGACGCCCGACTGCTGCGCACCGCCGAACTCGCAAAGCGCGCGGCCCACACACTCGGCACGTCCGACGCACTCGTGCTGCGCGGCAACGGGGCCCTCACCACCGGGGCCGGTCCCGGGCTCGCCGTGACCCGCATGTGGCTGCTCGCTGCCGCGTGCCGGGTACATCTCGCGGCGCACGGTGCCGGTCCCGTGACGACCCTGAGCCCGGAGGAGATCACGGCGTGGCGCGCGGCCGGGCCACCGCTGCTGGAGCGGTTGTGGGCACATCTGCGGCGCCGGGCCGGCGTGCTCTGAATGCCCCTGTAAGGCGTGTTCCAACGCCTGTTCCGATGCCTGTTCCAAGGGAGAAACAGCATGGAGACGAACGTAGCCGCCGGGACTCGCCTGTCCGGCAAAAGGGTCCTGATCACCGGTACCGGAGGCGGACAGGGCGCCGCAGCACAGGAGTTGTTCGCGGGGGAGGGGGCCCGGATCGTCGGCTGCGACGTGGCGCAGGGGGCGGCCGAGGCCACCGCGCGGAAGCTCGCGGAACAGGGGCACGACGTCCACGGCCACACCGTCGACCTCGCCGATCCCGACGCGGCCCGCGCCTGGGTGGAGGAGGCAGCTGCCGGCCTCGGTGGCATCGACGTGCTCTACAACAACGCGGCGGGCTTCGGCTTCGCGCCCTTCGCCGACTTCACCGTCGAACTCTGGCGGCATGTGATGCGGGTCGAGTTGGACATCGTCTTCCACACCACCCATCCCGCCTGGGCCCATCTCCGGCGCAGCGGCGGGGCGATCATCAACACGGCCTCGATATCGGGGTTGCAGGGCATCGGCGGTCTCGGTCAGGCAGCGCACTCCGCGGCCAAGGGCGGGGTGATCGCCCTGACCCGCACGCTCGCCGCGGAAGGAGCGCCGGACGGCATCCGGGCCAACGCGATCTCCCCGGGTTTCGTCGCGTCACCGGCGACCGACGCGGCGGTCGACGACAGCGGTCGGCAGTACATGCTCGACATGCATCTGATCCAGCGGGCCGGGACAGGCCCCGACATCGCCGCCCTCGCGCTGTATCTCGCCTCCGACGAATCGAGCTGGGTGACGGGCCAGAACATCTCCGCGGACGGCGGCTGGACCGCGGGTTACCGCTGAACCGCGGTTCTGTTGGCTGACCAATACACTGGGAGCGAGCCGAGTCCCTCGCCGGGCCGCCGTCGCGAGGGACGTGACCCGTCCGCCAGGAGGATCGACAGCCATGCCGCGGAAATCCGATTCCGTACGTCCGGGACAGGAGGGAGAAGAAGGCGCGGTACCCACCGTCGCCGAGGCCCCGATGAGCGAGGCCCTCTTCCGCGCGGCCCGTGTGCACCGGCTCGTGGCCGGGAGCCTGCTGCGCGACACAGGCCTGTACACGGGCCAGGAACTGCTGATGATGCAGTTGTGGGAGCGCGGCGAGCAGCGTCAGGCGGATCTGATCAAGACACTCGGCCTGGATCCGTCGACGGTCACCAAGATGCTCCAGCGCCTGGAACAGTCCGGCTTCGTCACCCGCAAGCCGTCCCCCGACGACCGCCGGGCCGTCGTCGTGAGCGCCACCCGCGCGGGCCAGGCCCTGCGTAGCCAGGTCAAGAAGGCGTGGTCCGACCTCGAAAAGGTCACCGCAGCCGGCTTCACGGAAGCGGAGTACGACCAGGCCATGCGAGTGCTGGCCCGGATCGAGGCGAACCTCACGACGGCACCGTCCGCCGGGGAGGCGTCCGCGAGTGCGCCCGACGCCACGGACGGCACGTCCGCTTCGTGACGCAGGGTCGCTGCGCCTGAGGCCCGCTCGCCCGGCGGACGATCCTGGTCGGCCGTGCTGGGCACACCCGGACCTGGCGGCCGCAGCAACGCCAGCCCGGTACTAAGGCGCACTCCCAAATCATTTACTTGGGCGACCAATGTATAGTCGAAGGTACTTTATTGGTCGACCAATGGGCCGCCTTGCCCATCCCGGTCGACGCACCAACCGACAAGGGAGTCACCATGTCCGACCGGATCAACGAGCGGCGTCACGAGGGACGCACGGCTGTCGTCACCGGGGCGGCCGCCGGAATCGGCCGCGCCTACGCCCATCGCCTGGCCGCGGAGGGTGCGGCCGTGGCAGTGCTGGACCGGGCTGACGGGGCGGCGGTCATCAAGGAGATCGCCGACGCGGGCGGCCGGGCCATCGCCGTACAGGCCGATCTGACCGACCCTGCTAGCGTGGTCGCCGCTCAGGCCGAGATAGCGGAACACTTCGGCGGGGCCGACATCCTCGTCAACAACGCGGGCATCTACCCGAACCAGCCCTTCGACACCATCACGTTCGAGCAGTGGCGTGCGGTGTTCACGCTCAACGTCGACGCGCTGTTCCACACCGTGAAGGCGTTCACTCCGAGCATGCGTGAACGCGGTTGGGGCCGGATCGTCAACATGACCTCGAACTCCGTCGCCATGGTCATCCCCGGCTTCTCGCACTACGCGGCGAGCAAGATGGCCGCGATCGGCTTCACCCGGGGACTGGCCACCGACCTGGCCGACGCGGGCATCACCGTCAACGCGATCGCGCCGAGCATGGTGCGGACGGCGACCACGGAGGCCGGCCCGACCGACCTATTCGAGGCGGTCCCGCAGATGCAGGCCATCCGGCGCCTCCAGGTCCCCGAGGACCTGACCGGCATGCTGTCGTTCCTTGCCTCGGACGACGCGGCGTTCATCACGGGCCAGACGCTGTACGTCGACGGCGGCCTCGTCCGGTCGTAGCCGGACCGGTAGGGAGCCCCCCCCGCGGGCCCCCGCTCCGCCCCCACGACGAACCCAAGCCACATTCACCCCCACCCCACAATGTAATTGGTCGACCAATGTATAGTCGAAGGAGATTGATTGGTCGACCATATTTGGAGGACCCATGACCACCGCGTTCGACTCCCTCGACCTCGCCGGCGCCAAGACGCTGAGCAACCGCATCGTGATGTCGCCGATGACCCGCAGTCGCGCCGACGGCCCCGGCCAGTCGCCGACCGACTCGACGGCCGTCTACTACGCCCAGCGAGCCTCGGCCGGCCTGATCGTCTCCGAGGGCATCCAGCCCAGCGTGGTCGGACAGGGCTACCCGAGCACCCCCGGCCTGCACAGCGACGAGCAGGTGGCGGCCTGGCGCAAGGTGACGGACGCCGTGCACGAGAAGGGCGGCGTGATCTTCGCCCAGCTCATGCACACGGGTCGTATCGGCCACCCGAGCCTGCTGCCCGACGGGCTGATCCCCGTGGCGCCCTCCTCGGTGGCCGCGAAGACCCAGGTCTTCACCGCCGAAGGCCCGCAGGACTGCGTGGCGCCCAAGGAACTCACGCCCGCCGAGATCCAGCAGACGATCGCCGACTTCGTCTCCGCCGCCCGCAACGCGATCGCCGCGGGCTTCGACGGGGTTGAGATCCACGGCGCCAACGGCTACCTGATCCAGCAGTTCCTCTCCGACAACGTCAACCTCCGCACCGACGAGTGGGGCGGCACGATCCAGGGCCGTATCCGTTTCGGCGTCGAGGTCGCCAAGGCGGTCACCGCGGCGATCGGCGCCGAGCGCGTCGGCTTCCGCATCTCGCCCGGCAACCCGTACAACGACATCGTCGAGAGCGAACTGTCGGGCCTCTACGGCGAGTTGCTGACCGCGCTCTCCCCGCTCGGCCTGGCCTACGTCCACCTCATGGAGGGCCCGGACCGCGAACTGACGCTCCAACTGCGCAAGCAGTGGCAGGGCGCCTTCATCCTCAACCCCTTCACCCACCCGAACCCGACCGGCCACGAGTCCCTGAGCCTGGTCGAGGACGGCACCGCCGACGCGGTCGCCTTCGGTGCCCTCTTCCTCGCCAACCCCGACCTGCCGGCGCGACTCCAGCAGGCCGGCCCATTCAACACGCCCGACCCGGCGACCTTCTACGGCGGCGACGAGCGCGGCTACACGGACTACCCGACCCTCGGTCAGTAGTCCCGCACCGGGCCCGGAGCGCGATCCGGGCCCGAACTCCCGTACAGCGCAATCGCATTGAACGGAGAGGTGAACGCCATGCCCCTCGCGCTCCTGGCCCTCGCGGTCGGGGCCTTCGGGATCGGAACCACCGAATTCGTCATCATGGGACTGCTCCCCGAGGTCGCGTCCGAATTCGAAGTCTCCATCCCCACAGCCGGCTTCCTCGTGACCGGCTACGCCCTCGGCGTCATGGTCGGCGCCCCGCTCATGACCATCCTGGGCACCCATGTCCCGCGCAAGCGGATGCTGATGCTGCTCATGGGCCTCTTCGTCGTCGGCAATCTCATCTCCGCCGCGGCGCCCGTCTTCGCCGTGATGCTGATCGGCCGCGTGGTCGCCTCGATGGCCCACGGAGCCTTCTTCGGCATCGGCACGGTGGCCGCGGCCGAACTGGTCGCCCCGGACAAGCGGGCCCGCGCCATCGCCCTGATGTTCACGGGCCTGACCGTGGCCAACGTCGTCGGCGTCCCGCTCGGCACCTTCATCGGCCAGTCCGCCGGCTGGCGGATCACCTTCGCGATCGTCGCGGGGCTGGGAGTCGTAGGACTTGCCGGTGTCGCCAGGCTGGTCCCGGACCTGCCGCGCCCCGAAGGCGCGCACCTGCGCCACGAGTTGGCCGCCCTCAAGAACACCCAGGTCCTGCTCGCCATGGCGATGACCGTGCTCGGCTTCGGCGGAGTCTTCGCCGCCGTCACCTACATCGCGCCGATGATGACCGACGTCGCCGGCTACGCGGACACCTCGGTGACCTGGCTCCTCGTCCTGTTCGGCCTCGGCATGGTCGCGGGCAACCTGATCGGCGGCCGCTTCGCCGACCGCGCCCTCATGCCCCTCCTCTACGTCTCCCTCGGCGCCCTCGCCGCGGTGCTCGCGGTGTTCACCGTCACCGCGCACCACAAGGTCCTCGCCGCGATCACCCTCACGCTGGTCGGCGCGCTCGGCTTCGCCGCCGTACCGCCGCTCCAGAAGCGGGTCCTGGACCACGCCTCCGGCGCCCCGACCCTCGCGTCGGCCGTCAATGTCGGTGCCTTCAACCTGGGCAACGCGCTGGCCGCCTGGCTCGGCGGCCTCGTTATCTCCGCGGGCCTCGGCTATACGGCCCCGGCCGTGGTCGGCGCGCTGCTCGCCGCCGGGGCGCTGGTCCTGGCCGTACTGGCGGCGGCGCTGGAACGCAGGTCGCCCGCGCCCGCGGTCGGAACGGCACAGACGGAGCCGGCGCACCGCTGAGCCGGACTTCGCTCACGCATTCCCCCCACCCCCCCCACAACACCTGGATTGGAACAGTCATGGGAAAGCTCACCGGTAAGGTCGCCCTCGTTACCGGAGCCGGTCGCGGCATCGGCCGGGCCGTCGCCGAACGCCTCGCGCAGGACGGCGCGACGGTCGCGGTCAACTACCGCAGCAGCGCGGCCGACGCCGAGCAGCTGGTCGAGGAGCTGACGAAGAACGGCACCGACGCGATCGCGATCCAGGCGGACGTGTCCGACCCGGCACAGACCGGCCGACTGGTCGACCAAGTCGCCGAGAAGTACGGCCAGTTGGACATCCTGGTGAGCAACGCTGGGATCGAGCACTTCGGCCGCCTCGACGAGATCACCCCGGAGGACTTCGACCGGGTCTTCTCCGTCAACACGCGCGGACAGCTCTTCGCCGTCCAGCACGCGGCCCGGCACCTCACCGAGGGCGGCCGGATCGTGCTCACCTCGTCGGTCAGCGCCACCCGCGCCGTGTTCCACCACACCCTGTACGCGGCCAGCAAGGGCGCGGTGAACAGCATGGTGCTCAACCTGTCGCCGGAACTCGGCGCACGCGGCATCACCATCAACGCCATCGCCCCCGGCGGCACCGCCACCGACATGGCGAACACCCACGCCCTCAGCTACAAGCACCCGTTGCTCGACGCCCCGTTGGACGCCTGGGAGAAGATGCACGGCGCCCTCGGCCGCCTCGCCCGCCCGGAGGAGATCGCGTCGATCACCGCTTTCCTGGTCTCCGACGACGCCTCGTACATCACGGGCCGCACGATCGAGGCGGACGGCGGGTTCTTCTAGTCCGCCCCTGTCGGGGATCTTGGCGCAGTCGAGGTCAACTGCCCAGGGTTCGCCAGGACTTCGACCGGCGAACCCTGGGCACCTGAGCCCCAGTGACCAAGATCCCCGGCAGAGTCGAGCTAGGGCACGGCGAACATGGGTGAGCGCGCCGGCTCCGGCCGGTGCACACCCCGCGGGCGGTAGCCCAGCCGGTCCGACACCCCCACCAGGTCGGCCAGCAGCCAGATGATGGCCAGCCACATCTCGGTGCCCTGCAGACCCGGCTCCCGGCCGGGACCCGAGCCGCCCTCTCCGGCCGGGCCGAAGCCGAAGCCGGCTCCGTCACGCCAGCGACCCAGCGCCGACGTCAACTGCTCACTCGCCCACGCCCGTACCTCACCCTCCCGGTGACGGGTCTGACGTCCCGCGAGCCACAACGGATGAGCCACGTCCAGCACGTTGCACGCGTTCTGCCGGCCCGCCGCGAACCAGCGCTGATCGCTCGCATGGGCCAGCACGGTGTCCACCACCCGCTCCGGATACGGCACCGGAATCCCGAACTGCGCGTACGAGCCACGGGCCAACCGGTAATAACCGTTGACCAGTTGAAGCCTGCCCTCGGTCGGAGAGGGCGCCGCACCCCACATGCCCGTCCACGGATCCACCCGCGTGGCCAGCCAGCCGAACAGCGCCTCCAGCGCACCGGAACCGCCGGACGACTCACCGGCCACGTCGCGATTTCGGTGCGCGCCGGTCGCCCAGCAGTCCACCCACGCGCCCGCCGACCACGCCCGCGTCCGCCAGGGCAACTCCTCCAGTCGCGCCACCAGTTGACGGGCCGTCATCCGCTCCACGACATGCACCGGGTGGGCGAACCGGGAGCCCAGCAACTCCAGCGCGTAGCCCACGGAGAGCACGTGGTACTCGGCAGTGCCGTCCTCGATCCATCCGTCGCGGGCAGGTGCGGGGAGCGTGCCCGGGCCGCCTCCGGCAGCGAGTTCGGGCACCAGTCCGCTCACCGGATCCTGCAACTCGCGCAGCCGCTCGGTGTGTTCGGTGGCGGTCAGTTGCTTCGGGGGAGCGCCCAGCAGCAGATCGGCGATCTCCACGGCGTCGCAGTGTGCGCGCACGGTCGCCGGGACGCCCGGCCGATCGCTGTACCGGCCGGTGTCGTCGCTCCAGCCGCGGGCCAACACATCGGCCGCCTGTGCCTGGGCCCGCTCGGCGAACTCGGCTACGGCGTCACCCAGTTGGCTCTCCGGACCGGCGGTCCCCGATCCGCCGCGCCCGCGACGGTCCCGCAGCGGGCGGGCCGGGTTGCCGGCGGCGATCGTCCACGGCGCCAGGTCCTTGGTGACGACAGCCCCGGCCCCCACCACGCAGTGATCGCCGATCGTCACCCCGTCCAGGACGACGACGTTCGAGCCGATCCACACGTCGTCGCCGACGACGATGCCCTCGCTCGTCAGCGGCTGCCGGTGCACGGGCTCGTCCGGGGCGAAACCGTGATTGAAACCGAGCAGGGAAGCGTGCGCGCCGATCCGTACCCCGTCCCCGAGCGTCACCCGCCCCCGCACCGTCGCGTACGGATTGACCGAACAGTCACTCCCGGCCCGCACCTTACCCGTGACGTAGGCGTACCCGGCGATGTAGGAGTCGGCGCCCAGGCACAGCACATCGGTGAACACGGCAGCGGCCGGGGAGACGTAGCAGCGCGGCCCGAGACTCGCCCCGGTCTCGGCCAGACGCTCCTGGTGCGTGCTCTGGGCGACGCGCTGTGCGGCAGAGGCCTTGGGCCCGAAATCCCAGGGGCAGTAGTCGAAATAGGAGTCCTCGACGCCATCTTCCAGATCCACGCCCGTCAGCATAGATAGCGCTTACTGCCCGAGCAACCGTGCTGCGCGTGCTGGCTGTGAGTGGCATTGACCCATCATGTTGGCCGACCAAAGCAGTCGCATGCGAGTTGGGTGGCGCCTGGCAGTGATGGTGTCACCTGCTGGGCCAGGTGCGAATCGCGGAACCGGTGGGGGAATAGATCCGGGATGGCGTACGCTGACGACTAATGATTGGCCGACCAAGTAAATCGATCGGTCATCACAACCCCACAGCACACCCACCCAGCTCCCGGAAGAAGTTCCACCATGACCCAGCAGCCCACCACGGCCACCGCCGAGGCGTTCACCCCCGACAACACCGCGATCCTCCTGATCGATCACCAGGTCGGCACCATGGGCTGGGTCGGTTCCATCGCCTTCGAGGAGATGAAGGCCAACGCCCTCGCCCTCGCCAAGGCCGCCAAGGCTCTCGACATCCCGCTGGTGCTGACCTCCTCGATGGAGGAGTACGCCCAGGGCCCGCTGCTCGCCGAGCTGGCCGATATAGCACCGGCCGAGTTCGCCGCCCGCGTCCAGCGCCAGGGTGTCGTCAACGCCTTCGACGACAAGAACTTCGCCGACGCCGTCGCCGCCACCGGCCGCACCCACCTGATCATCGCCGGTGTCACCAACGACGTCTGCACCGTCTTCCCCACCCTCACCGCCCTCGCGAACGGCCACCCGGTCCAGGTCGTCGCCGACGCCGGCGGCTCCCCGGCGAAGATCGCCGACGAGATCGCGATCCGCCGTATGGACAAGGCGGGCGCGACCATCACCTCCACCAACCAGCTCCTCGCCGAACTGGCCCGCAACTGGACCACCGAGAACGGCGGCAAGATCATCAACATCGTCATGGAGCTTCTGCCGCAGCAGTGACGGCAGCGACGGCCGGCGGGGTGCGGGACCGATGGCTGGTGGGGTGAGGGACTCCGCCCTCCGCACCGCACCCCCCCCCGGCGCCCGCCCCGCCCGCACCAGAACTCACCGGAGATCAAGACATGACGAGCACCACCACCCCGCACATCCCGGCCCAGGCCACAGTGCCGAACGTACCGACGTTCGCGTACGACCTCCCCGACGGCTTCACCCAGGTCGTCCGAGAGGTCAACGGCACCCGGATCCACGCCGTCGTGGGCGGTTCGGGCGAACCCCTGGCCCTGCTGCACGGCTGGCCGCAGACCTGGCGGGAATGGCGGTTCATGCTGCGGCCCCTCGCCGACCTCGGGTACACGGTCATCGCCCCCGACCTGCGCGGTACGGGTGGCTCGGAGGTCACCGAGGCCGGCTACGACAAGGACAACCAGGCTCGTGACGTGCGCGAACTGCTCCAGGCCCTGGGGCTGACCGGTCCGGTCCGCATGGTTGGGCACGACATCGGTGGCATGGTCGCCTTTTCCTACGCCCGCCTCTATCCCGACCAGATCCACAAGCTTGCCCTGGTCGACCTGGCCGTCCCGGGCTACGGTCTCGAAGAGATCATGGACCCGGCGTCCGGCGGCCTCTTCCACTTCGGGCTCTTCATGACCCCCGAAGTGCCGGAACTGCTGTTCCAGGGCAACGAAAAGGCCTTCCTGCGCTGGTGGTTCGCGAAGATGGCCGCCAACTCCGAGGCCTTCCCGGCGGCGGAGATCGACACCATCGCCGCGTCCCTGAGCGGCCCGGACGCCCTGCGCGGCGGCTTCGAGCACTACCGCACGATGCTCCGGGACGGCCGCGACAACCGTGCCTGGGGCGAGGCCGGCGGTCTGCTGACGATGCCCGTGCTGGCCGTCGGCGGCGAGCACAGCGTCGGCGGCTACCTGGCCCAGGCCCTGCGTCCGGTCGTACCCGACGTGCAGGAATCCGTGATCGCCGGCAGCGGTCACTACATCCCCGACGAGCACCCCGAAGCCCTGCTCGCCGTACTCACCCCGTTCCTGGCCTGACCGGAACACGACTCACGAAGGATCTTCATCATGTCCATGGCCTTCCTGGCCCAGCGGGAGCAGCAGCAGACCCTCGAATGGCTGGACGGCGGCACGTTCTCCGTCCTCCTCGACAGCGAGGCGACGGACGGGCAGCTCACCGTCGGGCGGTTCGACGTCGCCAAGGGGGAGGCGCCGCCCTTCCACATGCACACGCGTGAGGACGAGATCTTCATGCTCATCAAGGGTGAGGCGCTGCTCTGGCTCGGTGAGGAGCGGATGGAGCTGTCCGAGGGCGGCATCGTCTACCTGCCCAGGAACATCCCGCACGGCTACCGCATCACGTCGGACACCGCCGACCTGCTCATGATCACCACGCCCGGCGGCATCGAGGGCATGTTCCGGCAGGCCGGCCGCGACATCACCACACCTCGGCCGAAGGACTTCGCCCTCACGCCCGACCGGCTGGCCGAAGCCGCCGAGAAGTACGGCCAGATCCTCCTCGGCCCGCCGCGCTGACGATCCGGCCCAGGATCCTGGTGATCCGGTCCGGGATCCGTGGTCCCGGGCGCGGCTTCCATGGCGGCACAGCGTCAGGTGCTGCCGGAAGACCTGCGGGCCTCGGGTGGGGCCCGCGAGCAACTGGCCGAGTGGCAGCCGGGCGGTGTCAGGCCCCGTTCGGTTTCGCCACGTGCTCCTCGCCCTCCCTGTGTGGAAGCAGGCGGCCTTGGTCGTCGACGGGGGCGCCGGCCCAGATCCGCAGGGCGTCCATGGCGGGGCCGAGTCCCATGCCGTGTTCGGTGAGGGTGTAGGTGACGGCGACCGGGGGGCCGGGGGAGACCTCGCGCTCGACGAGGCCGATCTCCTGCAGTTCGGAGAGGCGGTCGCTCAGGACCCGCTTGGACAGGGCCGGGAGTGCGGAGTGCAGTTCGCTGAAGCGGGCCGGGCGCTGGAGCAGAAGGTCGATGAGGGGACCCGTCCAGCGCTTGCCGAGGAGGTTGAAGACGTCCTCGGTGTACGAGCAGGAGTGCAGCGGCAGACGGGTCTCGGTCATGGCTTCAAGGGTACGGCGGGGCCCGTATTTGGCGCACTGAGTGCGTTTTAGTTACCGGATTGGATCAACTGCATACATTTAATGCCTCGTCCTCCAGGTCCAGTTCGGAATAAACGCTCCTCAGTCTTTACTGCGGAACGCAGAGTGTGCACACTTTGAGAAGTTCAATCCCATGGAGGGACACCATGATCGAAGTGAGCCGCACTCTTTCCGTGAACGACGGCACACAGCCGCCGCTCGGGCTGGACGAGGTCTGGGAGGGCCTGGTCGACAAGGCCCGGAACCCGCTGCCGTACATCGCCAGCATGAGCGAGTGCTCCGTGACCGAGCGTTTCGACGGCGGGCTGGTGCGCGAGATCGTGCACGCGGGTCAGCCGGTGCGCGAGGTCGTCACGTTCTACCCCAAGCAGCGTGTCCACTTCGTGCGGACGCACGGCACGGCCAAGGGCACCATCGACAACGAACTCGGCTTCGACGAGGCCGGCGAGCTGGCCCTCACGTTCGCCTTCCGCATCGTCCTGGACGGGACCGAGCCGGGCAGCACGCAGGAGAAGAAGTTCGCCGCCCACATGGAGGCCGACTACCTCGACGCGGTGCGGACCACGCTCAAGGCCGTACGGGACCGGGTCGCCGGTACCGCCACCGGAATCTCGGCCTGAGGAGCCTGCCATGCCCACAGAGTTCGCCGCCAAGGTGTTCGCGCTGGTCGACGGGACCGACGCCGCCGGCTTCAGCCGGCTGTTCAGCCCGAAGGGCAGCATGCGGTTCGGGAACAACGAGCCGATGATCGGCCCCGAGGAGATAGAAGCGGGAGTCAGCGGCTTCTTCGGCGCGATCAAGGGGCTGCGCCACCGGGTCGTCCGCGAGTGGTACACCGGCCCCGACGCCATCATCGAGGAGCTGGTCGACTACTACCGACTGACCGGGGACACCGTCACCGTCCCCGCCGTCACCATGTGGCACGTCGACGAGAGCGGCCTGATCGACGACTTCCGTGTCTACTTCGACCTCGCTCCGCTCTTCGCCTGAACCGTCGGCAGTTGAGTCGCCAGTAGTTGAGCCGTCGGCGGTTGAGCTGTCGACGTATCGAAAGGTGGATACACTCCCCGAGCTGCCCGGACCCGGGCGGTGGCCTGTCGGCGGGCCATCGCCGGGTCCGGGTTCGTGTGCGTCCTTATTGGATACACCTCTTGGGTACACTCCGGGCGTGAGCAGGAATACGAGCGACTCGTCGGAAGAGCTTGGTGCGAGCCCCGAGGCGCCCAACGGCGGTCGCCGGATGGCTCTCGACGTGCACGGCCGGCTGCGGTCCATGATCCTCAGCGGTGAACTGCCCCCGGGATCGGCGCTCCTCCAGGCGGAGATGGCCCGCAAGCTCGGCGTCAGCCGCACCCCGATGCGCGAGGCCTTCCGGCTCCTCCAGGAAGAGGGCCTCATCGACGCTCGCCCCGACCAGCGGGCCCGCGTGCGCGGAGTCGACCCCGAGGACCTGGACGGTGTGTACGGCGCCCGCATCATGCTGGAGGCGCTGGCCGTCACCACCACGGCGAAGACGCTCACCGGCGAGGACTTCGACCGTATGGCCGAACTCCTGGAGCGGATGCGGGAGTTCAGCGACGACGAGAAGCCGGACGAGTGGTACGCAGCGCACCGCGAGTTCCACGGCATGGCCACCCGGGCCGTCGGAGCACAGCTGCGGCGCACCCTCTCCTCGCACGCAGAGCACAGCGAGCGCTACATCCGGCTGGCCCAGCTCGGCGTACCGGGCTCCCGGGCGCGGGCCCACAAGGAGCACGAGGCGCTGTTGGACGCGCTGAAGGCGGGCGAGGAGACGGAGGCCGCCCGCGTGGTCGCCGGCCACCTGGCGCGCACCGCCCTGAGCGTGCTGGCCGATGTCGCCCCGGAGTACGACCCCGTGACCACACGCTCGGCGCTCAGGATCGTCAGCGGCGGGCAGGCCTGACGATCGGGTGCGGTACCTCCTCGCCGTAGCATCTGAGGCAGTGAGCGAGTGAGGAAAGGGGCCGGAGCGTGGGCGCCGCCGAGGTGAGAGACGAAGCGCCGCGTGCGACGGCACCCGGCCGGGGACGGCCGGGGAAGCAGACGGGCGAGGGTGACTCCCCGCGCAAGGGCGAGCGCACCAGGCTGCGCATTCTGGCGGCGGCCCGGCGGAAGTTCGCCGAACTCGGCTACGAGCGGGCCACGATCCGGGCGATCGCGGCCGAGGCCGAGGTCGACAAGTCGTCGGTCATCCAGTACTTCGGCACCAAGGACGGACTGTTCCGTGAGGCCGTCCGCTGGGACATCCCGGTCGCCGAACTGACCGCCGACGACCCCGCCGAGACCGTCGAGAACCTCGTACGGGGCATGCTCGGGGCGTGGGCCGCGGACCCGGACAGCCCGATGGCCGTCCTCGTACGCGCCAGCATGACCAGCGAGGAGGCCGCCGAACTCCTGCGCGGCCACATCACTGCCCAGGCCGTCGACCCGGTGGCCGCCATGGTCGACAGCCCCGACGCCCGGCTGCGGGCCGCGTTGTGCGGCGCGATGATGATGGGCGTCGCCAGCCAGCGCTATCTGCTGCGCATGCCGGACCTGGCCGCCGCCGACACCGAGGACGTCCTGCGCCTCGTCGTGCCGGTGCTTCGCGGCCTCATCGACCCCGAGAAGGCCGAGCCGCAGGGCTGATGAACGCCGGTCAGGCCTCCCAGTCCTCCGGTCCCACGGTCAGCGCGACGCGCCCCACATTGCTGTCGTCCTCCAGGTAGCGATGCGCTTCGGCGGCCCGGGCGATGGGGAACGTCCGGTCCAGGACCGCCCGGAACCCGTGCCCGATATGCGACCACAGCGCGTCGACGGAGGCCGGGTTCCCGGTGCGTACGCCGATGACGCGCTGGCAGTTCGAGTAGAGGCGCAGCAGGTCCAGCTGCACCGTGCCGCCGAGGAAGGCGCCGGAGGTGACCACCGTGCCGCCGCGGGCGAGCGCGTCCATCGTCGCGTCCCACACCGCGGGATCGCCGAGGTTGTCCACGACGATGTCGGCGCCGTGATCGCCCGTCGCCTCCCGGACCTGTGCCGCGAAGTCCGGTGCGGTGGCGTCGAGGACGACCTCGGCGCCCGCCGCCGCCATGGCCCCGCGTTTCTCCGGCGAACGGGAGGTGGCGATGATCCGCGCGCCAAGATGCCGGGCGAGCGCGGCCGTGGCCGACCCGAGCGCCGAGGCCGCGCCCTGTACGAGCACCCAGTCGCCGGGGCGCAGTCCCGCCTGGGTGAGCTGGTTGGCGGCGACCGCACCGTTCAGCGCGAGGGACGCGGCCACTCCGGGCGTGATGCCGTCCGGGACCCGGTGCACGTTGCGCGCGGGCGCCACGCAGTACTGCGCGTACGCCCCCGGCCGGTGCGTACCGATCAGCGACAGGGAGGTGCAGGCCTCCTCGCGGCCCTCCGCGCAGCTCGCGCAGGTGCCGCAGGTGACCACCGGGAAGACGGCGACCCGGTCGCCCACCTGGAACGACTCCACGCCGTCCCCGGTCGCGGCGACGACCCCGGCGTGGTCGGCACCCAGGACGTGCGGCAGCCGGAACTCCGCGTACGGGTGGCGGCCCGCGCGGGCTGTGAGGTCGAGCAGGCGGCCGATGCTCACCGCGGCGACCTGGACCAGGACCTCACCGGGGCCGGGGCGGGGGGTGTCGAGCACCGCCTGTTCCAGCACGTGGGGCGGCCCGAAGCGGCGGAAGACGACGGCCCGCATGGACTCGGGCACGGGGAGCGGCTCGGGCCAGTCCGTGGCCGTACGGGAGAGTGTGCTGTTCATGAGGTCACCGCCGTGGGCGTCGTTCTGCCGTTCATGATGGCACCGCCGTGGCCACCACCGTGTTGTGCAGGCGTCCGACCCGTTCGATCTCGACGACGACCTCGTCCCCTGCGGCGAGGAACTCACCGCGCGGGATGCCGCAGCCGGCCGGGGTGCCGGTGAGGATGACGTCCCCGGCCTCCAGGCGGGTGAGGCGGCTGGCTGCGGCGACGATCTCGTGGACGGGCACCATCATCTGGGCGGTGGAGGAGTCCTGCTTGACCACGCCGTTGACGCTGAGCCGGATCCGCAGGTTCTGCGGGTCGGGCACCTGCCAGCCGGGGACGAGCCCGGGGCCGAGCGGGCAGAAGCCGTCCTGGCCCTTGTGCCCGAGCCAGTCGAAGGTGAAGGGCTCGGCCACGGGCAGCGCGGACTTGAGGCGGTCCCGGGCGGAGATGTCGTTGGCTGCGAGGTAGCCGGCCACGTGGTCGAGGGCCTGGTCGGGGGAGAGGTTGCGGCCGGGGCGGCCGATGACGACGGCGAGTTCGGCCTCCCAGTCGACGCGCGCGCCGGGGTAGGCGGGCAGCGGCACCGGATCGCCCGGGCCGGTCACCGTCGTGGTCGGAGGCTTGAGGAAGAAGAACGGCTCGCCCAGCGCGTCGGGCCGTTCGATGCCCATCTCGGCTATGTGGTCCCAGTAGTTGGCGCCGGCGCACAGCACCTTGCCCGGGTAGGTCAGGGGCGGGGCGAGCCGGGCGCCGGTGACGACGGCGGACGCGGACGGCGTCCAGGTGCGCAGCCCGGGCTCGATCGCGTCCCATCGGCGCAGCACCTCCAGGAGCGTCAGACCGCCCGTCTCCGGAGGCCCCTCCACCACCTCGCCGTCGATCAGGACACCGACGACGGTCTTCTCGGAGTCTCCGGCGCGGTACTGCACCAGCGACCAGTCGGGTGACTGCATGGCTCTTCCTCCAGCGGCGGCTCTGCGGGTCTGCTCAGGGGGCGAGCACAGACCATAGTGCATACACATTACGCCGGAAAGGGTAGGCTGCGGGAGATGTGGTGACCAGGCCCCGGGCAGCCGGATGCAGTGGAGAGGCGGTCGGTGCGGGTGACGCGGACGGATGCGGCGGAGACGGCAGGCGATCTGCTCGGGCTGTTCGGCGGGCTGCCGCGGCCGGTGATCTCCCACCCCCGGCGCACCAGCGTCGAGATCCACGACCACCTGAGATGGCTGATCCTGGACGGCCTCCTGCCGCCCGGCACCGAGCTGAAGCAGGCCGAGCTGGCCCGGGTCTTCGACGTCAGCCGCACCCCGCTGCGCGAGGCGTTCCGGATGCTCCAGGAAGAGGGGCTGATCGACGCCGACATCAACCACCGGGGCCGGGTCACCGGCCTGGACGTGGCCGACCTGGACTGCCTCTACGCGGCCCGGATCTCCCTGGAGGCCATGGGAGTTCGGGTCACCGCCGGGCGCCTGACCCGCCAGGAGGTGCAGGAGGCGTCGGCGCACCTGCACGACATGGACCGCGCCGAGGAGGCCGCCGACGCGACGGCGTGGCACGAGGCGCACCGGGCCTTCCATCGAGTGCTGGTCTGCCGCTGCACCCCCACGGTCCTGCGCACGATCACGTCGTACGCCGAACGCAGCGAGCGCTATCTCCGCGCGCTCCAGGACCGCCACCCCGGGGTGTTCCCGCAGCGCCGGCAGGAGCACTACGACCTGTTCGCGGCCGTCATGGCGGGCGCTCCGGAGCGGGCCACGCAGCTGATCACGAGACACCTCGCGCGCACCGCCCGCCGGGTGATCGACGACCTCGCGCCCGGCCGTGACGCCCCCGACGTCGGCCACGCGACCCTCATGGTCTGCGGTGAGGATCTCGGCACGTCTTCCTGGGAGAGCTGGACTCCCGCCGAAAAAGGTGTACACACTTAGAAGAGGTGCGTGCCGTCGGGACGCGGCGCACCGGAACTGTGAGGAGAGAGCGATGCTGCGTGTCAAAGGCCTGCTGCACTACGGACTTCAGGTCCCCTCCCTGGACACGGGCCAGAGTTTCTACGACACCTTCGGACTGCGGACGGCCGAGCGGGACAACGCCCTCGTGGTCCGCTGCGACGGCCGCGAGCAGGACCAGACGATCCTGCTGGAAGGGCCGGTCAAGCGACTGCACCACGTGGCGTTCGCCGTGGAACCGGACTCCCTGCCCGACTGGCAGCACCACCTGGAAGGCCTCGGCGTACGGCTGCTCGATGCGCCCGCCCAGCTCCCCGGCGGCCTGTGGTTCCGTGACCACGAGGGCAACCTGCTGAACCTGCGCGACGAACAGCTCGGCGCCTGGCGGGACTTCGGCACCACGGACGCCCACGAGGTCAACTTCGGCGACCGCGTCCGCCGCGTCGACCAGGCCCGCTGGCTCACCGCCGATGAGAAGCCCCGCCCCCGGCGCCTGGGTCACATGCTGATCTTCAGCACCGACCTGGACGCGTCCGAGGCGTACTACGCCCGCACCCTGGGCCTGCGCCTGTCGGACCGCATCCGGGGCATGGCGGTCTTCATGAACTCCGGGCCCGGCGACCACCACGTCTTCGGTTTCCTGCCCGCCACCCACCCCGGCCTGCACCACTCCAGCTGGGAGGTCGCCGACATCGACCAGATCGCGATGGGCGCGCGGACCATGTCCGCCGCCGGACACAGCCACGGCTGGGGCCTCGGCCGCCACACGCTCGGCTCCAACTTCTTCCACTACATCCAGGACCCGTGGGGCAGCTGGATCGAGTACTCCAGCGACATGGACTGCATCACGGACAACTGGACGGCGGGGGACTGGGACTGTCCGCCGGCCGTCTGGAGTCCGGAGATCCCGGCCGACTTCATCCTCAACCAGGAGGAAAAGCCCTCCTGAATCCCTGACGGCAGGTGGGTCGGGGCCGGTGCGGAATAAATCTCAACGCTTGTATATTTTTTGAGATGCCGCGTCCGGCCGCTTCCGGCCCATCGCCGAACCAGGAGTCCCGTCATGCCCACCGACAGCACGACCACCCCCGCGGACCCGGAGTCCGCCCCATCGGGAGAACCGGGTGAGGTGCCGCCCGGCCGCCACCTCGGCCTCGCCCTCGTCGTCATCGCCGCCGCGCAGCTGATGGTCGTGCTCGACGGCACGATCACGAACATCGCGCTGCCGAGCATCCAGACCGACCTCAAGGTCTCGGCGTCGAACCTCTCCTGGATCGTGAACGCCTACGCCCTCGCCTTCGGCGGACTGCTCCTCCTAGGCGGCCGGGCCGGCGACCTCTTCGGCCGCCGCCGGATGTTCCGTATCGGCATCACGGTCTTCACCCTCGCCTCGATCCTCGGCGGCCTCGCCCCGAACGAGGAACTCCTCATCGGCGCCCGCGTCCTCCAGGGCATCGGCGCCTCGATCTCCGCACCCACCGCGCTCTCCCTGATCGCCACCAACTTCCCCGAGGGCAAGCCCCGCAACAAGGCGATGGGCGTCTACGCGGCCATGGCCGGCCTCGGCTCCACGGTCGGCCTCCTCCTCGGCGGCGTCCTGACCGACTACCTCGACTGGCGCTGGGTGTTCTTCGTCAACATCCCGATCGGCATCGCCGTCCTCGCCGGCACGAGGATCCTCGCCGAGGGCGAGCGCAACACCGGACGCCTCGACGTCCCCGGTGCGATCACCGGCACCGGCGGCCTGATCTCCCTCGTCTACGGCATCACGCGCGGCGGACAGGACGGCTGGACCGACCCCCTGACCCTCACGTTTTTCGGCGTGGCCGCCGTCCTGCTGGCGCTCTTCCTCGTCCTCCAACTCCGCACCACACACCCGATGTTGCCGCTGCGCCTGTTCCGGGACCGCAACCGCGCGGGGGCATACGCGACCATGCTGTTCCTGGGCGCGGGCATGTTCGCCACCTTCTACTTCCTGACGCTCTACATGCAGCAGATCCTCGGCTACAGCCCGGTCAGGACCGGCTTCGCCTATCTGCCGTTCAGCTTCGGCATGGGCATCGCCGCCGGCATCAGCTCCAAGCTGGTCGCCCGCCTGGCGCCCCGCCGGATCGCCGGTCCCGGCCTGGTCATCGGCGCGGGCGGGATGTTCTGGTTCAGCACCCTGGAACACGGCTCCTCGTACTTCACGCACCTGATGCCCGCCATGTTCGTCACCGCGCTCGGCCTCGGCATGAGCTTCGTACCGATGACGCTCGGCGCGGTCAGCGGAGTGCGCGACCAGGACTCCGGCATCGCCTCCGCACTCCTCAACACCGCCCAGCAGATCGGCGGCGCGCTCGGCCTGGCGGTCCTCGCCACGATCTCGACGTCGGCGGCGAACGACCGCGTCCCGGAAGCGGCGGCCACCTTCTACCGGGCCATCGGCATGAAGGACTTCACCACGGTTGCCAAGGCGGGCGAGGCCCTGACCCACGGCTACACCACGGCCTTCACCGTCGCGGGCTTCCTGTTCGTGGGAGGCCTGCTGATCACCCTGTTCGCCATCAACGCGAAGAAGCAGGAGCACACCGCATGAACGGACCCGGACCCCGCGTCCTGTCCACCGTCACGGAACTCGACACCCACGAACAGGGAACCCTGTTCTCCGCCCGCGGCGCCCGCTTCGCCGTCGACCTCGACCCGTTCCTCAACACGGACCTCTTCCGGATGACCGGACCGGTCTTCGCCCCGCACCCGCACGCCGGCTTCTCCGCCGTCACCTACCTCTTCGACGACTCCACCACCCGCTTCCACAACCGCGACAGCCTCGGCGACAAGAGCCATATCGAACCGGGTGGGCTGCACTGGACGGTCGCGGGCTCGGGCATCGTGCACGACGAGGTGGTGGAGGAGATCGGCCGGATCGGCCACGGCGCGCAGATCTTCGTACGCCTGCCGGAGACCGCCGAGCAGAACGACCCCTACGGCATGCACTTCACCCCACAGGAGTTGCCCTCCGGCGAACTCGCCGAGGGCGTCAGCATCCGCGTGGTCGCGGGCGAGGCGTTCGGCATGCGCTCTCCGGTGCGCGAGGCGGCCAACTCCCATGTCTACGACCTGGTGTTGGCGCCCGGCGCCCGCGTCGAGATCCCCGTCGACCCCGAGTTCCGGGGCTTCGTGATGACGGTCGAGGGCGACGGCCGGATCGCCACCCCCGCCGGTCGGGGCGAGTTGGGCCCGGTCGGCCTCGCTGTCTTCGAACCTGGCGTAGGAGCAGTGGAATTGGCGGCGGGGGAGCAAGGCGCCCAGTTCCTGTTCGGCGCGGGCAAACCGCTGCGCACCCCCGCCTACATGTACGGCGGCTTCTGCCTCTCCAGCCGCGATCGCGTCACCGAGGCCGTCGAGCGCTACCAGTCCGGCGAGATGCACGGACTGCTCACCGCACCGTGACGCCAACACCTCAGCCACACCCCCGATTTGAAGGAGCACCCATGTCCCCGACCGTAGTGGTCATCGGCGGCGGTTACGGCGGAAGCGCTGCGGCCAAGGCCCTCGACGGCGTCGCCGACGTCGTCCTCGTCGACCCCAAGGACGCGTTCTTCCACGCCGTCGGCGCCCTGCGTGCCGTGGTGGATCCGGAGTTCCTGCCGAAGGTCTTCTTCCCCTACGACAAGCTGCTCACCAACGGCCGCGTGGTGCGCGACCGCGCGGTACGGGTCGAGCCCGGCCGCGTCACCCTCGCCTCCGGTGCCGAACTCGCCGCCGATTACATCGTGTTGGCGTCCGGCTCCGGCTACCCCTTCCCCGCCAAGGTCGACATCGACGACACGGCCGAGGCTCAGCGCAAGTACCGGGAGGCACACGACGACCTGCTGGCGGCCGAGCATGTACTGCTGCTGGGTGCCGGGCCGGTCGGTCTTGAGTTCGCCGGTGAGATCAAGGCCGTATGGCCCGAGAAGAAGGTCGTCATTGTCGACCCGGTGGCCGACATCCTCAGCGAGTACGAGCCCGGCCTGCGCGAGGAGATCCGCCGCCAGCTCGCCGCACTCGACGTCCAACTCGTCCTGGGCACACCCCTGAAGGAGAACCCGGCCACCGCGCCCGGCGAGCGCGGCACCTTCCACGTCAGCACCACCGCCGACATCGACATCACCTCCGACATCTGGTTCCGCTGCTTCGGCGTCGTCCCGCACACCGCCTACCTCGCCGGTGCCCTCGCGGACGTGCGGCTGGCGAACGGCGAGGTCGCCGTCACCGACACGCTCCAAGTCAAGGGCCAGGAGCGGGTGTTCGCGCTCGGCGACATCACCGACATCGGCGAGTCCAAGCGCGCCGGCTCGGCGTCACGGCACGCGCAGGTCGTCGCCGACAACGTCAAGGCGCTCATCGAGGGGTCCGGCGAACTCGCCGTCTACCGCCCGGGCCCCGCCGCCATCCTGCTGCCGCTCGGACCGAACGGGGGAGCGGCCCAACTCCCCGGCCAGGGTGTGCTCGGCGCCGACATCGCCGCCCAGTACAAGGGCGCGGACCTGCTGACGGGCCGCTTCGGCGAACTGTTCGGCACGGCTCCGGCTCAGCCCTGACGCGGGGGCGTCGGCCGTACGGCCGGGTCGCGCAGGAAGGTCTCGTCCTGGATGCACTTTGCGTGTCCAATGGGCGAAAGTGGCGGCGACCAGGTGCCGCCACGTCGAGTGATGAGCCGTAAGTGGATACTCTTTCGGAGTAAGGAGTAGGCCGTGATGACCGAGTGAGCGGAGCCCCCATGTCCCTTCCCGTGCTGTTCGGAGCGAACGTCGACCCCGTCTGGGAGGACCCGGGGGAGCCCCTGCGGGTCACCCGGCAGGTGGAGCGGGCCGGCCTCGACCTCGTCACGGTCCAGGACCATCCGTACCAGCCCAGGTTCTACGACGCCTGGACGCTGATCAGCTACCTCGCGGGCGCCACCGAGAAGGTCACCTTCGTACCCACGGTCGCCAACCTCCCGCTGCGGCCGCCCGCGATGCTCGCGAAGTCCGCGGCCAGCCTCGACGTGCTCGCCCCTGGGCGGATCCAACTCGGCCTCGGCGCAGGGGCGTTCTGGGATGCGATCGAGGCCATGGGCGGGCAGCGGAGGGAGCCCAAGGAGGCCGTGGCCGCGCTCGACGAGGCCATCGAGGTCACCCGGCTGATGTGGAGCGGCGAACGCTCCGTGCGCTTCAAGGGTGAGCACTACTCACTCGCCGGTGTCCACCCAGGCCCCGCTCCGTCGCCGGGCCTCGGGATCTGGCTCGGTGCCTACGGTCCCCGCATGCTGGCGCTCGCGGGCCGCAAGGCGGACGGCTGGATGCCGTCGTACGGCTTCCTCGGTCTTGACCGGCTGGGGGAGGCCGTCGCGCGGCTCGACGGGGGTGCGGCGGAGGCCGGGCGCGACCCGGCGTCGCTGCGCAAGATCTACAACCTCAACGGGCTGATCAGTCCCGCCGAGTCCAGCGTGCCGTTCCAGGGAACCGTGCGGCAGTGGGTCGACCAACTTGCCTCCCTCGTGCGCGAGTTCGGGATGAACGGGTTCGTCTACTGGCCTGACGCCGACCATCTGCGCCAGCTGACCGTGTTCGCGCTGGAGGTCGTGCCGGGGGTGCGGGCGGCGCTGGCCGACTGATCGGAAGGCGGGGCGTGGCGGGGTGGGAACAGAATCCTGGCTTCCCTGGTTGTCTGGAGTAATCAGGTTGTATTTAGTAACCTGAACCCTCCAAGGAAGGTGCAGTCATGACCACCCCGCTCCCGCTCCCGGCCCTCGACGGGGCCACCGCGCTCGTCGCCGGCGGCACCGGAAACGTCGGGTTCTTCGCCGTGGACGCGCTGCTGCGCGCGGGCGCCGACGTGCTGGTCCCGACGCGCAGCAACGCCAAGTTCGACCGGTTGCGCTCTCGCCTCGACCCGGAACTCCGCGACCGGCTGATCGGACTGCCCGGTGACATCGGCACCCCGGAAGGCGCCAAGGAGATCGCCGAGCAGGCGAGCGCCCGCACCTTCGGTGGTCTGGACGCCGTGGTGTCCACGGTCGCCAGTTGGCACCCGGGGCCGCCCGTTCTGGCCGGTGGCTACGACGCGTTCCGCGAGGTGATCGAGTCCACGGTCTACCCGCACTTCGTGATCGCCGAGGCGCTGGTGCCGGTGCTGAAGTCCGGCGGCTCGTACACGACCGTCAATGGTCCCGTCGGTTTCACCGAGGCCGTCCACTCATCCACCGGACCGATCGCCGCGGCGACCGCCGCCCAGAACCGTCTCGTCCTCGCGATGGCCGACGAGACGGGCGGCGACCTGCGCGTCAACGACATGGTGATGTGGGCCTACTTGGGCCCGAACGGCACCCGCCCCGGCTCGCCGCTGCAGGGCGAGGAGGTCGGCGCGTTCCTGGCCTGGCTCGCCGGTCCGGAGGCGGCGCATGTGCACGGCCGGACCATCCATCTGCGCACCCCCGACCAGGTACGCCGGACGCTGACCGGTGCCGCGCGGTCCGGCGACCTCGGCTGAACGGGACCGCGGACACCATGAACCTCCACGAACTGGCCGGTGGCAGCGAGGCCTTCCACCGGATGACCAAGACCTTCCTCGCCAAGGCCCAGGCCGACGACCTGCTCGGCGCGATGTTCGCCGGACTGGACGACCACGCCGGGCACATCGCGGACTTCTTCGTGATGACCTTCGGCGGTCCCGACGACTACCTGCGCGAGCGCGGCGACCTGCGCTTCCTGCTCAAACAGCACGTGGGGCTGCGCATCACCGAGGAGCAACGGCTGCGCTGGATCCGGCTGATGACCGAATCGGCCCACGAGACCGGCCTGCCGGAAGCGTTCGTCACCGTCTTCGTGAATTTCCTCCAAGGCCCGTCCCGCAACACCACCCGGGTGTCCCACCTGAGCCCGGCCGAGGCCCGGGCGATGCTCGGCGACTGACATCCCCGACGACCAGCTTCCGCCTGCCAAGTAACTCCCCCTAAGGAACAGCACCATGAGCACTCCGACTGCAACACCCCTTGACGGCAAGGTAGTTGTCGTCCCCGGCGGCACCGGCAACGTGGGCGAGGGCATCGTCCGAGCCTTCCTCACGGCGGGCGCCACGGTCGTCGTCCCCAGCCGCAGCCAGTCCCGTCTGGACGCGCTGGCCAAGCTGATCGGCCCCGAACTCACCGGCAATCTCAAGACCATCGAGGCCGGCTACGGCACCTTCGACGACACGGACGCGCTGGCCACGAAGCTCGTCGAGGAGCTTGGCCACATCGACCACGTGGTCTCCGCCGTGGGCGGCTGGTGGATGGGCAAGGCCCTCTGGCAGATCAGCGAGGAGGACTGGCAGAAGGTCTTCGTCGACGTCGCCACCTCGCACATGGCGCTGGCCCGCTCCTTCGTCCCCCGGCTCGCGGAGGACGGCAGCTACACCGGCATCGCCGGCTTCTCCGGGCAGAAGCCCTACCCGGCCGCGGGGATCGTCAGCATGCAGGGCGCCGCGCAGCTGATGATGCGCGAGGCGTTCAGCGCCGAACTGAAGGGGCAGCGGCGCATCAACGACCTGATCCTCGGCCCGGTCATCAACCGCAGCCGCCCGGGCGGCGACCCGAACTGGCTCACCGCCGACCAGGTCGGCGAAGCGGCGGTCGCCGTTGCGCGTACCCCCTCGATCGCCGATGAGCATGTCGTCCTGGACACGGTCGAGGACCTCAAGAAGACGCTTGCCCGCGCGGCGGGCTGATCGTTCACCCTCCGCGCACCGAACGTCGTGACTGCGGGGTTCGGTGTCGCCTGCTCGAAGCCTGCTCAACGCGCTTGCCCCACCGCACGGTTGCCGCATCGTCCTCTGAACGGAATGCCACCAGCATGAGCACCAGAACGAACCGAGACCGGACCGCCGACCCGGCCGCCCCCGCACCCGGCAAACTCGGGCGCAGCGTCTTCATCGCCGCGGTGGCCGCCATCGGCGGCTTCCTCTTCGGCTACGACAGCGCCGTCATCAACGGCGCGGTGATCGGTATCCAGCACCACTTCGACGTCTCCTCCACCGAGACGGGCACGGTCGTGGCCACGGCACTGCTCGGCTCCGCCGCGGGCGCCGCCATGGCGGGCCGGCTCGCCGACCGCCTCGGTCGACTACGGGTGATGCACACGGCGGCCGCCCTCTTCGCGGTCAGTTCCGTCGGTTCCTCGCTCGCGCACTCTGTCTGGGAGCTGGGCGCCTGGCGGTTGCTGGGCGGCATAGCCATCGGCCTGTCCTCGGTCATCGGCCCGACCTACATCGCCGAGATCGCACCGGCCGCGTACCGGGGCCGTCTCGCCTCGTTCCAGCAGGGCGCCATCGTCCTAGGCATCACCGCCTCCCAACTCGTCAACTGGGGCATAGCCAAAGGCGCTGGGGGCCGGAGCGAGAACTCCCTCGGCCTGCTCGACGCCTGGCAGTGGATGCTGCTGGCCGCCGTAGTACCGGCGGTGTTGTACTACGTGCTCACGTCCCGCATCCCGGAGTCGCCGCACTACCTCGTGGCCCGCGGCCGTATCGACGAGGCCCGGCAGGCGGTGGCCGAGGTCCAGGGCACCGAAGCGGACGCCGACACCCGTCTCGTCGAGATCGAGCACGCCCTGCGCAACGCCCACAAGCCGCGCGTACGCGACCTGTTCGGGGGTTCCTTCGGTCTGCTGCCGATCGTCTGGGCGGGCATCGGGCTCGCCGTCTTCCAGCAACTCGTCGGCATCAACGTCATCTTCTACTACTCGTCGATCCTGTGGCAGTCGGTCGGCATCGACCAGTCCGGCTCACTCTTGATCAGTCTCTCCACGTCGATCGTCAACATCATCGGCACGGTGGTGGCGATGCTGTTCATCGACCGCGTCGGACGCAGGCCCCTCGCACTGATCGGTTCGGTGGGCATGGCCGTGTCGTTGGCTCTGGCGTCCTGGGCGTTCTCGTACAAGACCGGCTCGGGCGACAGCATCTCCATCCCCGACACACAGGGCACGGTGGCCCTCGTCGCCGCCCACACCTTCGTCTTCTTCTTCGCCGTCTCCTGGGGCGTCATCCTGTGGGTCATGGTCGGCGAGATGTTCCCCTTCCCCATCCGCGCCGCCGCCATGTCCGTGGCCACGGCCTTCAACTGGCTCGCCAACTGGGCCGTCACGGAGAGCTTCCCGCGCATGGCGGACTGGAACCTGTCGGCCACGTACGCCTGTTACGCCGCCTTCGCGCTGGTGTCCGGGGTGTTCGTGCTGAGGGTGGTCAAGGAGACCAAGGGCCGACAACTGGAGGACGCGACCTCGGTCTGAGGAACGGAGACGGGGCACTGTTCGCGCATGAGCCATCCCCCGCCGGCGGCTGAGGCGAGTGTCTGCCGTGGATGTCCGTCCGCTCTCGGGTCGTCCCGGTGAACTGCCTGTTGCCGACGAGCGCGGCGAGGGGCATGCAAGGCTCGCAGGTAGTGCCGATGAGGCCAGGGCCGCGCGGGGGCCGTTCGAGGCGCGGACGCCCTGCCGGCCGGGGCGTTGGTGCCGCGGCGGCAGGTCGAACTCAGTGTCTGTCGCGCCTGCGCGCACAGTCCCGTCGGCGGTGTCGTACGGGTCGGGCTGGCCGTTGACCCGTTGCGTCCCGGTGCGTGCGAAGAACCCGCGGGCCTGTGCGGACCAGCCGAGCAGGGGCAGGCGGTGTTCGCGGACGACACCGAGGACGGTGGCGTCGGCGTGGAGACTGCCCTCCAGCAGCGCCGGATCGGGTTCCGCCAGGCTGAACTGGTAGGTGCCCACGAGGGTGTGACCCCGTTCGGCCAGCTCGTGCGCGAGTGAAGTCAGGTGCTCCGCCCGCCAGTTGGAGACGCCGACGCCGCGGACGTGTGCGGCCTCGACGAGGCTCACGAGGGTGTCGGCGAGTTCGGTGACGGGCCGGGCCGGATCGTCGCAGTGGTACAGCGGGAGGTCGATGACCTCGACGCCGAGGTTGTCCAGCGAGGCCCGTACATGGTCATGCACGTTCTGGTGGCTGAGCGGCATGTCCTGGCCGGTGGTGTCGTGACCGATCTGGGTGGTCACGCCGAGCGTTCCGGGGTTCCTGCGCAGCCACGGGCCGACGGCCGCCTCGGCCCGGCCGCCCGCGTTGGCGTGTCGGTGGCCGGGCCGTGGAGTGGGCAGCCGAGAGATCTGGGCGTGGTACCGGTGCCGGGTGCCGGCAGGTTGCCCTGTTCCTTGAGCACCTGGTGTGCGAGGTGGTGACCGGGCAGGCTAGTTTGCTCGGGTGAGTCTCCTTGATGATGTGGCCGAGCGTGACGGCTGGCGCTGCTGGGTGTGTGACGAAGCGGTCGACCCTGACGAGTCGGTGAACGACCCGCGGGGGCCCAGCGTCGACAGCCGGACCGCCGACCGGAAGGCCAAGGTCGCCGAGCGGCTCGCGCACCGTGGGTGCAACACCCGTAAGGGCGCGGTCAAGGTGGTCATCGCCTGGCCGGACCGCCTGTACGTGGTCGAACCCGCGCCGCTGATCACCGTTGCGGGGAGGCTGGAGCGTAAGGGGGGCCGCGAGATGGTCGGCCGTTGCCCGACCAGGCGGGACGCCCAAGAGGCGGCGGATTGGCTCGTGGACCGGTTCTCCCGACTTGTACCGGGGCTGCCGGTGACCGCCGACATCGAGGCGGGCGGCGGCCAGTTCCTCGTCATCTTGGCCACCGGCCGCCGCTGACCGAGGCGGCGATCTTGACGATGGCTGGGCCCTGGGCGTTGCCGTTGGCGATGATGGCGCTGCCCTCGCCGGTCGTGTCACTCAAGCGTGCCCAGTAGCAGCCGTAGTGTTCTTGCCCTCGCTGCGGTAGGTGCCGGCCCGGATGTCTTTGCCCACTAGGAAGGTTCCATCGCCGGGAATCCCTCCCTTGGGCGTGGCCTCCTGCTGCGGCCCGGCAGTGGCGCTGGGGGAAGCGGAACCCGCCTGTACGGCTGCGCCCGTCGCGGTGGCCGTCACGGTCACCGTTGCGGAAGGAGAGTCCTTGCCCCCTCCAGATCCGACGATGCCGATCAGGACTCCCATCAGCAGTCCACCGAGAGCGACCGCGGTGTGACTGATCCATCCGCGGAGGGATGAGGCACGGACGGCAGGGGACGGCGTGTGGTCCGACGTCGGTCCCGGAGGCGGACCTGCGGGTCTGTTTCCGCTCATGTCCACGGAGTGCGCCTGCCTTCTTCGGGGTGCACGGCGGCACTTCTTCGTTGCCGGCGACGGCAATGGCCACAGGTGTCGGCGTACACGTCGAAGGGGTCCTGGCCAGATACGGGTGTACGCCGACAACAGGGCCCGGCGTGCGGCTGGCGCCGCGAGCAGCCAGCTGCATGGTCGGGGTACGGATACCGTCCTGCTTGATGACCACCACCGACACGATCGCGGCCTTGGCTCTGGCCGTGGCGATGGTCGCTGCTGTTGCCGCTGTCGGATCCTGGAAGGCGGCGCGCGACTCCCACGATGCCGCAGCGCCCCTGTCTCGGATCGAGCAGCAGCCGGCCTCGCCATCACCGAAACCCACGCTCCGGACTGACCACCCGCCGGTCAGGTTGCAGCAGCCGGCAAATCTCCGGCCGTCAGCAGCGACAACAGTCCGATGCCCTCGGCGACGAGGGCATCGGCGCAGCCTTGCTCACGGTCGATCACGCACAGAGCCTCGAACGCCTGGGTCCCAGACCGCGCAGGTCCGCAGACGACAGTACGATCCGTCCGCCGCTGGTGACCACATCCAGGCGGACAGGTTGACCTTGGTCGACAACCCGTCTACCAGGAGCTTCGCCTGTTCACGGACACCACCCGCACGCCAACTCGCCGCCCGATCACTCAAGTTGAAACCGCTCAGTCAAGCCTTTCACATCGTGATTCGGAGCGGCTCCCACGGAAACGCGCTGGTCAGTCGAAGATGGCGCAGTTGACCGCGTCCATCACGGCCGCGCCGGTCTGGTGCGCCTGTTTGGTGAGAGTGGACGTGGCGAAGAAGAAGGCGGCGGTTCGTTGGCCGGTGGAGTCGGTGACGTTGTAGGTCGCGTAGCCCGGGACGATGCCGACGTGGTCCCAGACCGTGCCGCAGTCGGTCTTCGCCGTTTCGATGCCCAGCCCGTAGCCGAGTTCGTCCGGGTCTCCCGGCCCGTTCTCCGGCACGGTGGTGCGCATCTCTGTCAGTTGGGCGGCGGGCAGCAGGCGGCCGGACATCAGCGCGCCGTAGAAACGGGACCAGTCACCGGCGGTGGACACGATCGCGGCATCCGCTCCGTCGGCCGTGACGTAGTCGCCGGTGACGTCCACGTGGTCGTCATGCTGCGGTCCGGCGTAGTTCCTGAACTCGTCGGGGACGTCCGGTGGCATGTGGGCGGCGTCGGGTTCGTAGCCGTGAGCGTGCCGGTCGTGCCAGGCGGAGCCGGTGGCGTAGAAGGTGTGCCGGAGCCCCAGGGGTCCGGTGATCCGGTCGCGGACCAGTGCCGCCAGGTTCTTGCCGGTGGCCTTCTCCAGGACAGCGCCGATCGCGATGTAGTTGGTGTTGCTGTACGACCATGCGGTGCCGGGCTCGAACAGCGCCGGGTGTCTGCTCACCAGGCTCAGGATTTCCGTCGACGTCCATACGTGGGAGTCCCGCCCGGTGAGGGCCGGTGCGAGGGCAGGGTCGTCGGTGTAGTCGAACAGCCCACTGGTGTGGTTGAGCAGCATGCGCAGGGTGATCGCTCTGCCGTTGCGCACCTGGCCGGGCAGCCACTTGTCGACCGGGTCGGTGAGGGCGAGTCTGTGCTCAGCGACCAGTTGCAGGAGGAGGGTGGCCATCACGGTCTTGGTGTTGGACGCTTCTCGCACCTCGTCGTCCGCCGTGAGCCGATGGTCCTTCTTCGTCCAGGCGGCCTGCTCGGAGATCTTGATGGGCCTGCCGTGACCGTCGTCCACCCGCACGGTCACCCCGGGCACTCCTTCTTCCACCAGCTTCCGCGCCAACTCCCGCAGATGAGCGCGAGTCTCCACAGTGCTGTCCTGCCGGACCGCCGAGAGCGTCCGCTGGCCGACGGCCGCACTCTCGCGGACCGTGTTGGCACTCGACGGGGTCGCAGCGAGGGGCAAGAGGAGGGCCGCGGACACCGCGACTGTTGCTACTGCGCGAAACCCCGTCAGTTGCGGGCGCTGTCGAACACGCACCTTCACACGCACTTCATGCTCCTTCGAGAATCCGGGAAGGCCGTCGGGCACTTCGGGGGACAGCGAGGAGAACACGGGACTCCGCCCGGCGAGTTGCCGCCCGGCCCTGGGGCGAAGCCGGCTGCGGCGGGCGTTGCACAGCCCTGGCGAATCCCTCGGAGGATAGCCGAAGGCGGGGTGAAAGAGATGAGTATCTGTCAGATGCCGGGGTGCGGGGTCGTGTGCCCCGTCGGTAGAGGGTTCGGGCCGGGTGGCACAGGTAGCGGACGGTGACGAATACCCAGGCCAGGGCGATGAAGAACTCGATCTGGGCTTTCCGTCGTTCGGTGCTGTGTCGGAGTTCGCCGGAGTCTGCGTCGCAGTGATTGGCTGTAGTCTCGCGGGCCATCGATTCTCAGTAGCCTGCCCGGCATGACGATGCTGGGCAATTTCACGGCTCGCCTCGATCGGGTCGAGGCCGAGTTCGCACTGCGCCGCCTGGCCCACGACTACTGCGTGGGTGCCGATCATCGAGACCGTGTCCGCTGGGAGGCGATCTGGGCACCGGACGCTGTGTGGGAAACCGGCCCTGACCGGATATTCATCGGATTCGACGCTATCTGCGCCGCCGTGGAGCAGCAGTGGCGGACCTTCCCGGTCATGCAACATGCCACCGCCAACCACACAGTGGACATCGACGGTGACAGCGCGACGGGGCGATCGGATGTCGTGGTCATGGCCCAGCTTCCCGACCACCGGTGGAGTCTTGGAGGAGGCACCTACGAAGACGAATACCGCCGCGAGGAAGGGATTTGGCGCATCGCACGGCGCCGGGTGACACATCCCTTCGATCTTGCACCCCTGCCGCCAAGTGACGGACCGAGTCACGTCGTCGGTCTTGATGAGCCCCACACGTAGAAGCCGTCTGCCGGCGGCATGCCGGTCGAGCACGTAGCTGACGCGCTCCCATGCCGGGCGCCCCTGAACCTCCATGTCGGGGCGTCCGCCAGCACACGGGTGACGCGGTGCAGGCACGGTTCCCGATCACGGAGTTCTTACGTTTCATGATCTTTCGGGGTGTCCGTGCCTGCTGTTCCAGCATGCCTGCTCAAAGCCGGTTCGCGACCAGTTCCTGGCGCTTCTTCCTGACCGCGAGGACCGCCATCCGCTGGCTGTCACCACCCACGGATTGCGGACGAGGTCGTCTTTGACCGCCTGGTGCAGCGCTGCTGCGCGCTGCACATCGGCGAGCCGAGACCGGGCGGACGCGTCCTCGGCCACTACCACCACCGCATGAACACAGCCCCCGCCCCCTGAACGAGCCCAACACCCCGGCGACGTGGCCGATGCGGCGCCGGCAGCCTCGGTTCTCCCTCCCGGGAATCGGTATGACCGCGACCTCGTGTCGCGTTGCCGAGCCGGATCACCACCGGCCCGTCTCCGAGCCTCCGTGATGTCAGCCGTGGTGGGTGCCCAGCGTCCCCCGGAGGTTTCGGGTGAGCAGTTCGACGGACTGGGGGACGCCGACCGCGTCGTCCCCTCCGGCCGGGAGCCGTCCGTCCGTCGCCTTGAGGTCGGTCAGAGCCTTGTCCATCGCCTCGTGCGCGGCGAAGAGACAGGGGGTGCTGTAGATCGCCACGTCCACACCGAGTTCCGCCAACTCGCTCAGTGACAACCTGGGGGAGCGGCCGCCGGCGATCTGGTTGAACAGCAGGGGCTTGTCGCCGATGGTGTCGCGGATCCGGCGGATCGCCTCGATGTCACGCACGCCGTCCACCAGCACGACATCGGCGTCGGTGGCGGCGAGTGCTTTGGCGCGCGTGAGGATCTCGGCGTCGTCGGTGGCGTCGGTCCGTGCGACCACTGTCAGCTCGGTCCTCGAGTCCAGCACCCGTTCGAGTTTGTCGACGTACTCGTCGAGCGGCAGGAGCTGCTTTCCCGCCACGTGGCCGCACCGGCGGGGGCGCTTCTGGTCCTCCAGGATCACCCCCGAGGCACCGGCCTGTTCCAGACGTCGTACGACGTGACAGGCCACCTCCGGGTCGCCGTAGCCGTCGTCGATGTCCACCAGCAGGTGGTGTCGGGGGAAGGCCCAGCGGAGCCGTTCCGTGAAGGCCACGATGTCCGGCCATGCGATGAAGCCGATGTCCGGCAGACCGTAGTGGGACGCCGCGAACCCGAATCCCGAGACGAAAAAGCCGGCATAGTGCTGGGCCGCGATCGATGCCGAGTACATGTCGTACACGCCGATCAAAGGTGTGGTGCGGGCGGTGGCGATCGCGCTGCGCAGTGCGCTGCCGTGCGGCATTGAACAAGTCCCCTTGTTTCTGGCCAGGTTGGTGGTGTGCGCTCGGATAACGATCGATATCTTTTGGGAGTTACGCGGGTGTCTCTTCCGAGGATTTCGGTAGGTGCCTGGACCGCCGTCGTCGACGGGCCCAGGCCGCGGCCCGCGATACGTCCGCAGCGACCGAGCCCGTTACCAGAATGATCCCCTTCCCGTACGTTCGATCCCGCCCACGCGGGTCACGCTGCTGGGGAATCCCGCTCAGGTGTCTGGAGATCGCGGAGGAACCACGGCCAGGCGTCTTTGAGGTAGAGGCCGAAGGGTATCCACCAGATCAGGTCGTTGGTCGATACGAGGACGACCGAGTCCACCGGCCACTTTCCCGTGACGATCAGCCAGAGCAGGCCGACGGGGCCGAGGATCTTGCCGGTCATCCCGACCGCCGCGATGAGCCAGCCGCGGGCCGGAACGCGGGCCACCTCCAGATACAGGATTCCGTACAGTCCCAGGACCATGCCCAGCGTCGCGAAGATCTGCGGGGTGTTCGATGCGGCCATGCCGGTCAGGTGGAAAAACCACTGAGGGTTGTACACGGCGTAGCAGCCCCATGCGATGTTGTATATCCCCGCCGCGACGAAGGTCGTCCGGTGCAGCCGTACGGACTTCACTCGGCGGCCCCGCTCTGCGGCGGCCCGGGCCGGCGTGCGCCGACCCCGGGCGCCTGCCACGGCCAGCGCGCCAGCGGGCGCGGAAATCCGATGATGGCGTACGCGTCGCGTGTCACGGAGGCGAAGGTACCCACAGCGAGTGCCGACAGGCCCAGTCGCAACCACAACGGCACCGGGGCCAAGTCGATGGCCAGCCTGCTGGGCAGGTGCCGCCAGTGCAGGATCACCGGGATGAGATGGGCCAGCATCGTTCCGTAGACGATCGCCATGATCGTGTGGGTGACGCGCTCGCCGGGCAGTAGTCCGCCCATCGGTTTGCGCACCTGGTCCTTGATGATGAAGTCGGCCAGGGCGATCGAGATCTCGCAGAGGAGCAGCGCGGCGAGGACGATCGCCCATGCGTCCCGCCACGCGATCCACGGCAGGGTGCCGAACACCGCGACGTAGATGAAGCTGCGTCCCGCGTGCAGTTTCAGTTCCGGTTGCAGGCCGGGCAGGTGCGTCGGCGGTCGGCCGCGGATCTCGTGAAAGCAGACGGCGTCGAAGCCGCCCAGCAGGCCCAGTACAGCCAGCAGCCACAGAGCGTCAGCCATCGATGTACTCCTCGATATAGCCGGTGTAGGAAAGCAGCAGGCCCGTCAACGCCACTGCCCCGGGCGCACCCTCCGCTGCCCCCGCTGACGCTCGGCGGGGCCGCTCCCGCGAGGAGGGCATTCCTCAAGAGAAGTAAGCCGTGCTGTGGATCCCGGTTTCGAGGTGTGGCGCCAGCACCTGCTGCTACCACCCTGCTACCATTCGCGTGTGACTTCCGAGAAGAAGCAGACGCAGGTCAGGCTGGATGGGAACGTGCTGGAGGCCGGCAAGGCAGCCGCGCGCGCCCGCCGCCTGGACTTCAACAAGTACGTGGAGCGGCTCATCGTCGAGGACACTACCGGCGCCCGCGCTGCCGGTATGACGGCTGCCCAACGGCTCATTGATGAGCACGGTGGCTTCCTCGATGATCTGGAAGAGCAGTTCGACGCGCCGTACGCCGATCCGCAGTCGGGCGCTGCCGCGTGATCCTGCACGTCGACGAATCCTGGATCCTCGAAGTGGCGGAACGGACCGGGCACCGTGACCCTGCCCCTGACGACTACGGCGTGCCCATCGCCGCCGTTGCCCGCCACCACGGGGAACTCCTCGACACCCCCGTCTACGACGGCCCTTACGCCCGCGCCGCCGCCCTGGTACACACCCTGGGCCGCTGCCGCTGGCTGGAGCGCTCCAACCTGACAGTCGCCTGCGCCGTCGCCGTCATGTACCTCGAAGCCAGCAACATCCCCGTCAACCCCACCCGCGAGCAACTCACCGCGCTCGCCCATGAGTTGAACAACCCGCGCTGTACCGCCGACCGGATCGCCTCCTTCCTGCGTACCTGGAAACCCTGAGATCCGGACGGGCCGGTGGCCGCCTCCGACTTTGCCGGTCCGTACGGCGGTAGGGACGATTCCGGCTTCGCACCATTGCCGCAGCAGCTGCATCGCCGAACCGGGCTCGCCGGTGGGCGCCGACGACGGACGGCTCGGGGAAGTGCGGTTGGCCCAGGCCGAGTTCAGCGGGGGTGAGCGTGCAGGACTGGCCGGTGGCCTCGGTCTCGGCCAGCAGACGAGCCGCCCGGGCCCGGGCGTCGCCGACGGCCTGGGCGATCCGATCCGCGACCGCAGACATGGCCGGAAAGCGCCTCTACCGTGCCGCCAACCGGTGGAACAACCGCCAGCAGACCTGCATCGTCGGCGTCGGCTTCGCGTACGCCGGGTCCCGCTGCCGGTACCGCTACGGTATGCGCGTATGCACCGGCGGCTACGGTCTCCACGCCCGCGGCGGAGCCACGCTCGGTACGACGTACTTCACCTGGAACAACAGCACCTTCACCTCCAGAGTCCGGATCCGGCACGAAAACCCCCACAAAAGGCAATGGATGAAGTACGGATGGCGCTTCGCCTACATGTACCTCAGAGCTGGCGGCAACCCATGCCACAACAAGTGGGAGCCTCGCGCGAACTGGACGGACGGCGGCCAGCCATGCTGAGCCAACTCCGGAGAGTACCCGTGTGGCCCTTCGCGGTGGGGGGCTCGGTACTCGTACTCGCTGTCCTCGCGGCCGTGGGCACATGGGTGTACGGTCCGACCCGACCACGACCATCCTGGCCGGGATCCGGATCGACGACTCCCGCATCTCGGTCAAGATGCCTACCTGCCAAACGGACACGGTGGGAACAGTCGAGGTGTACAACAGCGATTCCGCGAAACTGCTGTGGCGGGCAAGCGGCCCGAAGACCCCTGCGGGGAAACGAGGTTCGGTCACTTTGTGGAAGCCAGACGATTTCCACAAGGCGAGTCCAAGAACCCAGCCGACGAACTTGCCGGCGAACCTCGACGTCTCCGTCATCTTCGCCGGGGTCGAAGAAGGCACCGGAAATGTGTTCAACGTCCCCAAGGCCAAGGCGGCACATATACCCGATGGGCAGTACTGGACCCGCAACGGTGCCAGAACCGCCACATAGATCGACGCACAACTCAAATGCAACAGCGACGAGTGAAGGGAAACTGACAGACAATGCCTGATGAGCGAGGCGCACCCCCTGTCGGTCGCGGCTGACTTTCGAGATGGTGGATCCCCGAGGAATTGACATCGCGATGGGACGGCTCTCTGTTGACACTCAGTGAGACACCGTGCGAAGTCGCAGGTCACAAGCGCGCCGTAAGACATGGACGATGAGTTTCTACAAACTTGGCCGCGACATGGGCCGAGGGTATGTCGGCCGCCTGCGTCGCCGTCGCCTTCTTCGGAGCCTCCGCAGTTCCCAGGGGCGGGGCCGCCACCGAACTCGTCATGCTCAGGAGGGTGATGGTCATCGTGAGAGCTGCGCTGCCCGCCGTCTATCGACCGATCCCCTTGCGCTGCGGCCGCCCGCGCCGTCGCGGCGCGGGTTTGTGAACCGCCATCATTCTGACCTCTTCGATGACTCGCCACGTCGAGTGCGTCGCGATCCTTGAACCGGTGGCCATGGTGACGGTGGGATCTCGCGGATCCGCCGCAACCGGCGACTGCGTGTGCCTTCCTTGCTCCAGCAACGGGCTGTGCCCGGATGCGTCGAGGATGGCGGGGCGGGATGGCCCGCACCGCCCGACACGCGTCCCATCCATAGGTGGCGCCAGGTAACGACTACAATTTTGTAGACGGTCTGCTGAACGGCAGACGTTGACGGAGGTGAGGTTGGTCCCCATGACCGACGAGAGGCGGCCGGCCGGTGAGCTCGAAGCCGCCGTCATGGCTGTGCTGTTGACCGCCGGTGCCCCGCTCACGCCGGGGCGGGTGCAGACCGGGCTCGGCTTCGGACTGGCCCGCACGACGGTGACGACGATATTGACCCGGCTGCATGAGAAAGGCGTCGTCAGCCGTGAACGGCAGGGCCGGGGATACGCCTACTCTCCCGTGCAGGACGCTCCCGGTCTGACCGCGCGGCGCATGCACACCGTTCTCGACCGGGACGCCGACCGGGAGACGGTCCTGGCCCGATTCGTCGCCCAGCTCAACCCCGGCGACGAGGAGTTCCTGCGCCGGCTTCTGGAGGGTGACGAGCGATGACGGCTCTGCTGCTCGTACCGTTGGTGCTGCCCTTCCTCGCGCCGATACTGGCCCGCCGAACCTTCGACCGTCTGGCCCCCGCCACCGCGCTGTGGGTCCTCACCGCCTCGGCCTTGGCGCTGGCGGCAACCTGCGTCGCCGCTCTCGGGGCCCTGGTTCTGACGGGACTGCTTAAGTTCCCCGCTTTCGCCGCCCTCGGTGAACTCGTTCACCCCCTGCGCACCCCCTCGGACTACCTCGTCCTTCCCGCCGCCGCGGCGGCCACCGGGGTGCTCACCCTCGGCGCATGGACCCTTGTGCGCTCGGCCTTCCTTCAGACTCGTGCCTTCCGTACCGCTCGAACGCAGGCCGACCGCCGCCCTGCCGCCGGCGACCTGTGCGTCGTCGATTCGCCACATCCGGACGCGTACGCGTTGCCCGGGCGACCCCACCGGATCGTCGTCACCACCGCGATGCTGCGCAGCCTGGGACCCGCCGAGCGCGAAGCCCTCTTCGCCCATGAACGCGCCCACAACCGGGCCGGCCACCACTACTTCCTGGCCGCCGCCGAACTCTCCGCCCACTGTCACCCCGCGCTGCGCGCCGTCCGCGACACCATTCGGCTCGCCGCCGAGCGGGACGCCGACGAGGCCGCGGCCGGCGCCATCGGCGACCGGCGCCTGATCGCCACGGCCATCGCCCGCGCCGCTCTGGCCAGCCACGCCGCGCAGTCCGCCCGCCCGGACTTCGCGCCTGCGGCGACGACCGGCCCGGTTCCGCAACGCGTCACCGCACTCCTCGAATCCTCCGAGGGGCGCTCGCGCCCCACACGCTGGACCGCGTTCCTCCTCGTGGCCTGCACGGTCCTGTCCGTCGCTGCCGGAACAACCGGCGTAGTCGCCTTTCATCACCAGGTGGAGATAGCCCAGGGCGAGGAGGGCCCATGACCGGTCCGGCCCGGCGACCGACCGGCGCGCTCCTTTTCGTGCTGCGCATTTCACGCTGTGGGACTGGAGCTTCTCCCGATACGGCGGCCAGGTCGTCGGTGTTCACCGGCCCGCCGCTGTTCACGCGGGTGTTGCCGTGAGGCTGGTGACCAGGCCGAGTTCGACCTGGTCGCGGGTGCTCAGCCACGCTACGACCCTGACTGCCATGACCGCTGGGTCCGTCTCGGCGCCGGCCTCTCCTGCTCCGTACACGCCGTTCTCCAAGTGCGATTGCATTCTGCCGGTGTGCGCGTGGCGCGGCCGACTGGGCCAGGCGCCCCCTGCGCCGGGAGCGGCGCTTCTCATGGCGCTTGCGTCCGGCCAGGCTGCTCGGGTCCGGTCCGCCGCCGAGGAGTGAGCCACGGGATCCGCGAGGGACGTGGGTCGGGTGCTTTCCCTTGGCGGGGCAGATCGGTGATGCGGGCGCGTGCGATCAGCTCCAAGGTGGTGGCGACGGCGACCGCCTGAACGGCCATCAGAGCGACGAGAACGAACAACTGCACCGCGCCTGCGGTGACGGGGTCGGCTCCGCCGAGCAGCATGCCGACGAACGCGCCGGGCAGTGTGACCAGCCCGACCGTTCGGGTCTGGTCGAGTCCTGGCACGAGCGCCTCTGAAGCGGCCGAACGGGCGATCTCCACCCGGGCGTCGCGATCGATCATGCCCAGTGCGAGCGCGGCTTCGACCTCGCCGTGACGCAGCCGCAGCACTGCCAGGCTCTGCCGTCCGGCCAGGACCGTGGCCGTCATCGCGCCGCCGATCAGGATGCCGGTGACCGGGATCATCGTGATACCGGTCAGCGGCACGAGGCCGGTGGACAGCAGCAGTGAGACAGCGGGGACCACTCCGGCCGCGATCGGCACGGCCGTCCACCACCATGTGCTGTCGGAGGTGATGCGGCGGCCGGCCGTACGCACGGCGACCGTGAACATCAACGCCAGGAACACGGGCAGCCCGGTGGGGGAGTGGGCGACCCAGCCGATGACCACGGAGACCAGCACGAGCTGGACGGCCGCGCGCAGGCCGGCGGTCACTATCTCCCTGGCCCGGCTGGTGCCCTGATCGGGCGTCAGCTTGGCGAGGGCGGCCACGGCGACGGCGGCGGCGAGAAGGACGGCCAGGACCCAGGCGAGAGTCGCGTTGACCGGGAGCAGAGCGGCCGAGGCTGTCAGCAATGGCATCACCGTGGAAGGGTCGGGCCCTGGCTGCGACCGTGCTCGGGCTGAGTCGGCTGCACGGGAGAGCTGCTCAGAAGGTGATGCTCCGGCCCTCGTTCTGAGGTGTGGTGCGGTCCGGAAGCGTCCCTGACCCCGCGTCCTCCTGTCTGCGCCTTGAAAGCGGCATGACCGTCGTCACGCAAGCAACGGTGCCCACGAACAGCAGTACGGCCACACGTAGTCTACAGATCTGTAGACGCTTAACGAAGCCGGGCCTGACTCGCAGTCGAAAGGGGTAGGTCCGTAGCGGCCGAACTTGCCCGTATCGCCAGGGAGATGCGCGACACCGTCGCCCATGACGGCGACCGATCCGGAGTTCTGCCGCCCCGGCTTAGCACCGAGCGGGCCGCCGCGGTCGGCCAATCAGCCGCCCTTCGCGCGCAGTTGACGGGGACCCGCCGGTCGTCGCTCGACCGGGGCCCGTCAGAGCTCCAGGCGGTAGCCGTGCCCTCGCAGGGTGGTGATGCGGGGCAGGCTGCTGGAGTTGGCCGAGGCATCGGCGGCCTCGGTGAGGTGGCGGCGCAGGCCGGCCATGGTGACGTCGAGGGTCTTGGTGGAGCCGAACCAGTTCTCGTCCCAGACCTCGGCCATCAGGGTCTCCCGGGAGACGGCCTCGCCCGGGTGCTGGGAGAGGACGGCGAGCAGGTCGAACTCCTTGGGGCGGAGCGGGACTTCCTCGTCGTGGAGGGTGCAGCGGCGGGCGGAGACGTCGAGGACGAGGTCGGCCAGACGGACGGGTTCCGGTGGAGGCGAGGCGACGGCGCGGCGGCGCAGGTGGGCGCGGAGGCGGGCGAGCAGCACGGAGAGGCTGAAGGGTTTGACGAGGTAGTCGTCGGCTCCGGCGTCCAGCCCGGCGATGACGTCGATGTCGTCGGTGCGCGCGGTGAGGACGATGATCAGCAGGTCGGGGCGGCGGGCGCGTAGGTCGCGGGCGATGTCGAGGCCGTCCATGTCGGGCAGGCCCAGGTCGAGGAGCAGGACGTCGTACGAGGACCGCGCGGCCTCGGCCAGGGCGCCGGAGCCGGTGCGGTTCCAGGTGGGTGCGTAGCCGTTGCCGCGCAGGCCGGTGTGGAGGTGGCGGCCGATGGTGTCGTCGTCCTCGACGACCAGGACGCGCGGTCGGCCGTGGTCGGCGGTGGCGGGCATGCGCATGGGCGACAGCCTAGAAGCGGGCGGCTCGCCGGTCCGGTAGGGCGCGGTCACAGGTCGCGCAGTTCCTCGACGGCTGGGCGTCCGGCGCTGCGGATGCCGTTGAGGGCGGCGGCCAGTACGGCGGCCACTGCGGCGCCCGCGGTCAGGAGCAGGTAGCCGGAGGGCACGGAGAGGCTGGCCGGGGGTGGGTCGAAGACGCCTGTGAGGACCTTCACCAGCATCTCCGACAGCGTCCAGCCGATGAGCGCGCCGCCCGCCAGTCCGCCGGAGGTCAGCAGCAGGGCCTCGGTGAGGACCATGCCGCGCAGTTGGCGGGGTTTCGCGCCGAGCACGGTGGCGATGGCGAAGGTGCGGCGGCGTTCGGCCAGGCCGAGGGCGAGGACGAGTCCGCCCGCTCCCGCCGACAGGAGGACGGCGAAGGCGAGTTCGATGCGGGTCAGGCCGGCCAGGTCGACGGAGGTGAGGCTGGTGCCGACGGTGCCGCGGGTCTGGGTGAGGTCGGTGACGGTGGCGCTGGTGCCGAGCTGTGTCCGCAGGTGGGCGGCGATCTGCTGCTGGTGGCTGCCGCCGGTGTCGAGCAGGAACGCGCCGACCGCGTCGCTGCCGGTTGCCTTGGCCACGTAGGCGGCGTTGGCGACGAAGAAGCTGTCCTTGGGGGCGGTGGGGAACTCCTTGACGATTCCCGCGTAGTGGAAGGGGACGGTGCGCAGCGTCTTGGTGTGGGCGTCCTGGATGCGGAGGTTGACGGTGTCGCCGGGGGAGAGCTGGAAGTCGTGGACGGTCTCCACGCTGACCAGGAGGTTGTCGGGGCGCCCGGCGAGACGCCGCATGAGTTGGTGGGCGGTGCCGCCGGAGAAGTAGGCGTCCTGGAGCGAGGTGGCACCGGCGATGGTGTCGGGGCGGACGCCGTAGAGGTCCTGGAGGTCGGAGCCGACGTAGGCGAAGCGGTGCTGGACGGGCTCGACGTGTCGTACGCCGGAGACCTTCAGCGTGCTCGCGGCGCCGGGCGGGACACGGGCGCCGGGCGGTTCGGTGACCGTGACGTCGGCGCCGTTGGTGAGCCGGGCGTCGGCCTCGGCCTGCTGGTGGTAAGTGGCGTTGAAGACGGCGGTGGAGAGGGCGAAGGACACCGCCAGGGCGAGCAGCACCACGGAGCGGGCCAGCGGGCGGCGGCGCCGGGACAGTACGGCGGCCGTGGTGCCGGCGAGGGTGGCGGTCAGCGGGCGCGCGAGGCGTGCCAGGGCCGGGCGGCCGTGGGTGAGGGCGAGCAGGGTCAGGCGCCACAGCAGCAGGGCGGCGCCGATCCACAGCTGGGCCGGGCCGAGGAAGGCCCAGTAGGAGACGGAGAGGGTGGGCACGCCCTCGGGGGCCAGGACGAGGGCGTACTGGTTGCCGGAGGAGGCGCGGAAGACGAGCCAGGAGCCGATGAGGAGCGCGAAGTCGAGGCCGTAGCGCATCCACCAGGGGGAGCGGGTGGCGCGGACGGCGTTCTCCTTGCGGGTGTCGGTGACGGTCACCGAGCGCAGGTCGCGCAAGGCGGGGACGAGGACGGCGCAGGCGGCCACGGCGGCGCCGAGGACGAAGGCGATGCCGTACCAGATGACCCAACTGGCCGCGCTCGCGCCGAAGGAGGCGGCGCCGAAGGCGAGGCGTCCGGTCAGTGCGGCGATGCCCAGACCGGCGGCTCCGCCCACGCCGCCCACGAGTGCGGCTTCGAGGCCCGCGAGCGTGGTGATCTGACGGGGGCGCAGGCCGCGCAGCCGCAGCAACCCCTGTTCCTGGCGGCGGCGTTGGCCGCCTGCCGAGGTGACCGCGGCGGTCAGTGCGGCGGCCAGGACGGCGCCGGGTACGCCGAGGAAGAGGAAGAGGATCTGGGCGTAGAGGGCGTCCTGGCGGGCGGAGTCGAGGGCGGCGCCGAGGTTGTCGCCGACGAGGGCGCCGCCCGCGGTCTTGGCTTCGAGGTGGTGGGCGGCGCCGGTGACGGTGCTGAAGGCGGCGGCGGGGTCGGCGGGCAGGCCGGCGTCGCGGGCGACGTGGATCTGGGTGGTGAGGGTGGTGGCGCCGTGGGTGAGGGAGGTGAACCGGGCGGCGGGCAGGAGGATGACGTTGTCGGGGGGTGCGGTCGGCTGGGACTGGGTGGGGGCGCCGACCTTCTGGAACAGGGAGTCGGCCTGGGGCAGGTCGACGACGCCGTCCACGCGCACCGGGTGCGGTCCGGTGCCCGGCAGTTGGATGGTGACGGTGTCGCCGGGGGCGGCGTGCAGGTTGGCGGCGGTCTGCTGGGCGAGCAGGACGCCGGTGGGTGAGCCGGAGAGGGTGCGGATTGCGTCGGGGAACAGGTGCCGGTAGCCGGGTGGCAGGCCGAGGACGATGCCCGGGCCCGTGGTCTGGGTGCTGCCCTGCACCTGGGCGGTGAAGCCGGTGGTGCGGGCGTATCCGACAGGGAGGGCGGCCCGGGTGCCGGGGTCGCTGCGGACCTGCCGCAGAACGGAGTTGGGGTCCGCGCCGGGTTGCACCTCGACCTGCCAGTCCACGGCGACGGAGCGGACGGCGCGCTGGGTCATGGTCGCCTTCGATGCGGTGAGGAAGGAACCGAGGGCGGCGACCAGGGCGACGGCGAGCGCGATGCCGGTCATGGCCGCCAGCAGCCGTCCGGCTCGATGGCGGGCCAGACTCCTTGTCCACGAGGTGATCATGGCGTGTCCTCCGGTGCGAGCAGCCGTCCGTCGCGCATGGCCCGCCGGACGGTGAGTCGGGCGGCGACGGCGGGGTCGTGGGTGGTGACGACGAGGGCGGCGCCCGTGCGGTCCGCCGCCGCCAGCAGGGCGTCCAGGACGCGGGCGCCGGTGGCGTGGTCGAGGCGGCCGGTGGGCTCGTCGGCGAGGACCAGCCGTGGTTCCTGGGCCAGAACACGGGCCACGGCGACCCGCTGGGCCTGGCCGCCGGAGATCTCCTCGGGCAGCCGGTCGGCGAGGTCGGCCGCCCCGACCAGACCGAGGGCCTCGGCGACCGGACGACGCGTCCACTCCTCCGACCGCCCGGCGAGAACGAGAGGAAGCGCGGTGTTCTCCGAGACGTCCAGCGCGGGGACGAGGCTGTCGGCCTGGAACACCAGCCCGATGTCGGCGCCCCCGCCGAGCCCGGGCCAAGAGACGGCGCCGCTGGTGGGGCGTTCGAGCCCGGCCAGCAGGTGAAGCAGGGACGACTTGCCCGACCCGGACGGGCCTACGATCGCCAGCCGGTCGCCGACCCGGACGCTCAGGTCGGTCCCGTGCACGGCCACCACCGCCGTCGCGCCGTGTCCGAAGGTCAGTGCCGCGTCCTCGCAGAGGGCGAGGATGTCAGTGCCGGACATCGCTCACCTCCGGTGTCTCCCGCGTTCGCCCGTCGGTCGGGGCGATGAGCTGGTCGGTCCCGACGATGACCGCCGTCGCCGTCGTGCCGCGTCCGAAGTCCAGTTCCCCGTCTTGGCAGGCGATGAGTACGTCAGTGCCGGACATCGCTCGCCTCCCGAGTTTCCCGGGCCTGCCCGTCTTCCAGGGTGATCACCCGGTCGGCGATCCGGACCGCCTCCGAGCTGTGCGTGACGATCAGCACCGCACAGCCGTCGGCGGCCCGCTCCCGTACCATCCGCAGCACCAACTGCTCAGTACCGCCGTCGAGTTCGCCGGTCGGTTCGTCGGCCAGCAGCGCGGCGGGGGAGTTGGCGAGGGCGACGGCCAGCCCGGCGCGCGCCAGTTCACCGCCGGACAGCTGCCGCGGCAGGGCGCGGGTTCGCCGGCCGAGTCCCACCTGCTCCAGCAGTGCCTCGGCCGTGACAGCGGGACGGCCGCGTACGGCCTGCTGGGCCAGGCGGATGTTGTCCCGCACGGTCAGGTGCGGCAGCAGGTTGCGGCTCTGGAGCAGGACGCCGATGTGGCGGGCGCGCAGCCGGGCCCGCTCGGTCTCCGGCCGGTGGCTGATGCGGACACCGTCCACATGGACGTCACCGCCGGAAGGCTCGTCGAGTCCGGCCAGGCACGCCAGCAGGGTGGACTTGCCCGCTCCGGAGGGGCCGACGACGGCGACCGTCTCGCCGCGCCGCACCGTCAGCGACACCCCGCGCAGGGCCAGGGTCTCCTCCTCGCCCGCGCGGTAGAAGCGGTACAGCTCGCGGGCGGTGAGCGCGTCGTCGTACGACGGGGTGGGCATGACGGTCACCGCCACGCGAAGGAGTCGCTGACGATCCGCCAGGGGTCGACGTTGTCGGCGTTGACCGGCCCGGACAACGTCAGGTCGACCTCGTGGCCCTGCCGGTAGAAGGCGTACCGCTCGAACGCGTCCCGTACCACCTTGCCGGTGACCGGGTCCTTGGCGGAGTCGCCCTGGTAGGTCAGCCGGACGACAGGGCCGGTGTGCCGGGTCACCGCGGTTGCCTTCGGTGCCGCGAACTTCGCTACCCGCGCCTTGAGTTGGGGCACGACGGTGTTGGTGACGGATCCGACCGTGGGCGCGGCGGAGGCGGTGGCCGTCGTGACGCGGACGGTGTTCAGCTTGTCCGTGAACACGGTCGTGGCGCCCTGCCCGGTGCGGGCCCAGCCCTCGGGCACCTTGACGGTGAAGCCGGTGAAGCCGGCGGCGGGCCGGTAGGCCACGTACACCTGGTTGTCGGGGATGTCGCCGGGCGGATTCGACTCGGTGGGCGCGGGGGTCGCCCCGGCGTTGCCCGCGCCGGCCGGGGCAGCGGACGTAGCGGACCCCGACTGCGAGCCGGACCCCGACTGCGAGCCGGAGCCCGAACACCCGGTGATCACCGCCGTGACCAGCGCCAGTCCTACGGCGGCGGATGTGCGTACAGGAGCCATGGCCACTGCCCTCCCGGAAGCCTGCGACCGGCGATCGGTCATGGCACCGACGCTAGGAGGCAGCCGGTTAACGCCCGGAACGCCCAGGGTTAGACGACGGCAAAAGCGCGTGGCGCACCAGCTCCGGGCAGGCCGGCGACCCGCAGGATGAGGGCATGAGACAGCGTGTCGTGCGTGTGGCCCTCACCGCCGCTCTGGTCGCCGTGGTCCTCCTCGCCGTGCCGCTGGCCCTGGCCATCAGGTCGTCCCTGTACGCCGACCAGCGCGACACCCTGGAGCGCGCGGCCCTGTCCGGTGCCGTGCGGGTCAGCCCGGACTACACGACCGGCGATCCCGTCGAACTGCCCGCACCGCCGGCCGGGGGGCGCCTCGGCCTGTACGACACCCACCTGCGCCTGCGGGCGGGCAGCGGTCCCGGGACCGGTGACGCGGCGGTGCGGCGGGCCTTCGGGGCGACGGTGGTGCGTGGTCACTCGGGCGGTGACCTCACCGTCACCGTGCCGGTGTCGCACGCCGAGCAGGTCATCGGCGTCGTGCGCGCCTCCTCGCCCACCGACGCCGTACGCGACCGGGTCCTCGCCGTGTGGGCCGTCCTCGCCTGCGCCTGTGCCCTCGCTCTGACCGTGGCGGTCCTGGTCGCCCGCCGTCAGGCGCGGGTGCTGGCCGCCCCGTTGGAGGACCTCTCCCGACACAGCCGGGCCGTCACCGCCGGCGACCTGAGCGCACGTGCCACGCCCAGCAGCATCGCCGAGATCGACCAGGTCGCCCGCAGCCACAACGAGATGCTGTACAGCCTCACCGAACTCCTGCGCCATGAACGGGACTTCACCGACAACGCCTCCCATCAGCTGCGCACCCCGCTGACCGGGCTGCAACTCACCCTGGAGGGGGGCCTCGCCCAGGACGACGACGCCCTGCTGCGCCCGGCGCTGGAGGAGGCGCTGGCCACCACCCGCCGTCTGCACGGCACGGTGGAGGAGGTGCTGCGGCTGTCCCGTTCCCCCGGCCTGCCCGGAACTCGGGCCCCCTCCGTGACGGTCGCACGCCTGCTGGCGGAGACCGAGGAGCACTGGCATGGGCTTTTCGCCCGCGACGGCAGGCGGCTGCTGTGCACGTCGGGTGACACGCCGGACGACGCCCGCGTCCCTGGTGCCCCGGTCGCCGAGATCCTGGGCATCCTGCTGGACAACGCGCGCGTGCACGGCCGCGGCACCGTCCGCCTCACGGTCCGGGACCTCGGCGACGCCCTCGCCTTCGACGTCGCCGACGAGGGCGCCATCGGGACGCCCCGGCCCTTCGAACGCGGACACACCGGGGACGGAGAGGGAGAGGGCATCGGCCTCGCGCTGGCCCGGGACCTCACCGTCACGCTCGGCGGCAGACTCTCCCTGACCGGCCGGCACCCCACCACCTTCACCGTGCTGGTACCGGTCCGTCAGGACGAGAACGGGGGCGGGCCTCCTGTCACAGGGCCCGATGGGAGACGGTGAGCAGGTAGGTGCCGTAGAAGAGGGAGACGCCGGCCGAGGCGGTGAGCAGGACGACGATGGTGCGCAGGTGGCTGCGCGCCAGATGCACGGCGAGCGGGAGCAGCAGAGGGAAGGCCGGTAGCAGGAACCTCGGCTTGCTCGTGAAGAAGTGGGCACCGCCCACGGCCATCACGATGAGGACGGCGCAGTACGCGAGCAGTGCAAGGGGCTGCCCGTTCAGTGCGCAGAAGACGAACAGCAGCAGGGAACCCAGGATGATCGCGGCGGTCGCGTAGACGACGAGGGTGTCGTGCCCGACGATCAGATGCCTGAACATGTGGGCCGTGTAGTGGCCGAAGTCGAAGCGTGAACCCCAGAGGCTCTGCACGTGGAAGTAGCCGGCCGGGTTGTGGGTCCTGAGGCCCACCCAGCCGAGGTAGCCCAGCCATCCGAGAGGAGCCATGACGGCAGCCGCCCAGGCGCGCGGAGCGGTGGGCTCATCCGTGCGGCGCAGCTGCCAGAGGTGAGCGACGGCGCCGGTGACGACGGCGGCCGCCGCGGCGAGGCCGTTGGGACGGCACAGCCCGGCCAACGCCGCCAGTGTCCCTGCGGTCAGCCAGCGGCGGGTCAGCACGGCGTGGAGCGACCACGCGGCGAAGGCGGTCATCAGGGGTTCCGTGTACGCCATCGTCAGGATGATCGCGTGCGGCAGCAGCGCCCACAGCGTCACGAGGATGATGCCGACGCGTCGTCCGTGCAGCAGCTCGCCGATCGCGTAGACGCCCCAGGCCGCGACCAGAGCGGCACTCCATGCGATGAGCAGCGCGACGTTGACCGGGCCGATCGGGAGCACCGTGCTCACCGCGCGGATCAGACCCGGGAAGAGGGGGAAGAACGCCAGGTCGTTGTAGACGCTGTGGCCCCCTTTGCCGTGGACGATCAGGCCGTAGCCGTACTGGGAGATGTGCCAGTACCAGCGGCCGTCCCATTCCAGGCCGAACACGGTGCGCGGGTGTCTTCCGAGGTGCAGTGACCACAAGGTCGCCATGACCACGCCGGTCAGCCGCACGGCGGCGAACGACGTCAGTGCCGGCAATGCCTTCGCCAGCTCGGAACGCCACCCCCGCCGCTGGGGCCGTGGATCGGGAATCGGCGTGAACCGCCGCGTGAACGCGCCGATCGTCTTCACGGGACTGTCACCGATTTCGACCTCCTTTTCCCGCCCTGTAGGAGGGGGCGAACGGGAGGCCGGGTTCCAAGTCCGGGAAATCTCTTACTTCGTGAGAATCGGTGATATTTATAGTGAATGCCGCACGCGATTTCGAAGCCCGAACGTCTGGAGGTCTGCGCGTCCGTTGAAAACCATGGATGGATCGGACACGAAGCGTACGGATCGTTCCGCGCTGCTTCGGGAGGTCGCCAGGTTCGGTGCCGTCGGTGGGCTGGGCGTCGGGGTGAATCTCGCGGTGTTCAACCTCAGCCGAGCGGTGACGTCCCTGCCCGTGGTGCGATGCAGCGTCATTGCGACGATCGTGGCCATAGTCTTCAACTACCTGGGTTTCCGGTACTTCGCCTATCGGCACCGTGACCCGCAGGGCCGTGCCGCGGAGTTCGCTCTCTTCTGTTTTTTCAGCGTCGTCGGTCTGATCATCGAGAATGGAGTGCTGTACGTCGCGACGTACGACTTCGGCTGGGACTCGGCCCTTCAGAGCAACCTTTTCAAGGTCCTGGGGATCGTGTGCGGGACCCTTTTCCGCTTCTGGTCCTACCGCACCTGGGTGTTCCGGGTACGGCGCTGAGAGCGGCCCCGTGCGGCGGACGCCTGCGAGGAGCGGTCATGAGGCGGGGGCGATGTAGGCGTACACGGCACCCTCCAGCCGGACGAGCCTCCAACCGCGGGCGTAGGACGGCGGACGGGTCGCGCCGGTGGTGAGGACGGCGACCGGCATCCGCTGGGCCGCCTGGGTGATGGTCGCGGCGTCGGCGTTGGCGTTGGGGCCGCTGGTACTGGCGGAGCCGCACCCGGCGTAGAAGGCGATCGGGAGGGTCGACGGCCCGGTGAGCAGACACGGTGGGCGTACGCCGACCCGGCGCAGCGCGGCGGCGGTGCGCTCCCAGCCCTTGTGGGCGGCCGTGGTGCGCTGAACGGTGTGGGCCAGCACCGCGTACTGCACCGCCAGATGCCCGGCCAGGCCCATCGCCACCAGCGTCACGGTGACCGGGCGCCAGGCTCTGCCCGGCGCGGTGACCAGCCGGACGAGCGCGTCGGCGACCGGGATGGCCAGCAGCGCGTAGGTGGGCAGCAGGAAGCGGGGCGCGGCGTATCCGATGAGGAACAGATAGGGGATCGTCGCCGTCACCGCGCAGGCCAACGGCAGTGCGGTGGGCGGCGTGCGCCGGCCCCGGACAGCGACTGCCAGCCCGACGGCTGCCAGCACCGGCAGGGCGAACCACCAGGCCGTCACCGCGGGGTTCGGCATCGCGCCGGTGCACGGGCGGCACAGCGAACGCCCGCTCAGACTGCGCAGTTGGTCACCGATGGCCACGTGCCAGCCCAGACCGCCCTGGATGTCGGATCCCTCGGACAGCCGCTGACCGAGGCCCCCGAAGCGGACGTACGCCTCGATCACCCATTCGGCCGCCCCGGCCGCCAGGCCGGCCGCCAGAGCGATGAGCAGCCGCCGGTGCCGCCAGCGGCGAAGAACCACCAGGGCGAAGAGCAGCGGCAAGGTCACCCACACCGCGTCCGTGGGCCGCATCCACGCCATCAGCAGGGCACTTGCCGCCAGCCCCCACACCGGACCACGTCGGGTGAGATGGGTCTGGGCCTGGAGGAAGCAGCCGACACCTGCCAGGGCGCCGACCGCCACCCAGTAGTTGGGCATGGCCTGGGGGCCGTAGAAGACGGTCACCCACAGGCTCGCGAACAGGGCGCCGCCCAGCGCGAGTACCCGGACCGGGAACAGGCCGCGCCAGGCGCGCAGCGCCAGGAACAGCCCGAGACCCGCCAGCAGTGCCAGGTAGACGCGCAGGAGCGGGGTGGACGACGACCACGCGGCGACCGGTGCCACCAGCAGCGAGATGCCGCGGGCGCGCGGGGCGCTGAAGAACGATGCCGGGGCGTGGGAGCTGACCTGGCTGACGTACACCGACTCGTCCCAGCCCAGCCCCATCCCCGGTCGTACGACCACCAACTGGGCCAGGACGAAGGCGCCCGCCACCGCCGCCAGCCACCACTGGCCCCTGCGGCTCCAGCCCGTGGCCGGGCCGAGCGGCGGCTCCCGGCCGCCGATGCGGTCGAGTGTCACGGTGTGCACGGGTCTGGTCATCGTCCGTCCCTTGCCCCTGACAGTGTGTAGGGTGGTCATGACCCTACAGGCTGTAGGGTCACCTGCAGGGGCCGGGTTAAACATGGTCAAACTAGCTCGCACGTCCTCGGAGCGCACCGCGAAGGTCGACGAGGTCCGGCCGCGCCTGGGACGGATCGTGCTGCGGCTGTCCCTGGTCGGAGTTGTCGCCGACCAGGCCACCCTCGTGCTCCGGGCCCGCGACGGAGGCCGAGCCGAGATGTGGCTGCCCGCAGAGAGTTGCGGCGGCCGGTTCCAGGTACGGCTTCCGCTGGACGCCCTCGCCACCGCGTGCACCGCTCGGGAATGGGTCTGGGACCTCTACCTGGACGCGGGGACGGAGGGAGCGCCGCTGCGGCTGGGCAGGCATCCGGACGGCGTCAACGGTGAGAGGAACGTCTTCCTCTGCCCGGCGCAGCATGCGGCCGGGATGCGGGTGCAGCTGTACTGCACGGTCTCGGACAACGTGTCGATCGCCTGTGTGCGGGAGGAGAAGCGGTGAGATCCGCTGCGGTGTCCGCTCCAGCGCCCGCGACTCCGTCCGGCGTGACGCCTCTTCGGCGAACGGGACGGCTTGAGCGCGACTGCCTCGACGCACCGCGGGCCACCGGCAGGGCCTGGCGCCGGTCGATATCCAGGAGTGCGCAGCGGCGGTGTCCCCGTCGACCTGCCGCGGGCCGTCCTCCGGCGACGTCGCGGGTTGGGTCCGTCCAGCCCATCGGAGACGACCTCGCCGCGCGGGAAGCCGTACGATGCGCCGCCGAGTGAAGAACCCAGGTCATGCATCAGATCCGCGTACGCGAACCCGCCGGCCCAGCTTCCCTTTCGTCCCCGTCCACGCCGGTGACCCCGGCCACCCTTCCGAGGTGAACTCCCAAGGTGCCCGCACACCTCTCGCCCTCGAACCTCCGAGAGCACACGCCCACGGACCGCGTTCCCTCCCCGACCGGGACACCGCGCCCACGTACACGGCTGCGCGGGGGCGCGGCCTCGGCCACGGTCTGGTACCTGCGGCTGCTCGCCGTGCTCAACCTGGCGGCGGTGGTCTCGCTGTCGTTCCGCGACGAGGTCCAAGAGCACAACGTCGGTGAGTACTTCACCCCGTATCTGGCCACCGCCGGGCTCGTCTCGGCGGCGCTGGCACTCTTCCTCGCCATGGTGATGCGGCGCCGCAAACGGGCCGCGTGGATCTTCAACCTGCTGCTGGCCGGCGGGCTCTTCGCGCTCTACACGCTGGCCATGACCCAGGATGCCTACCGCGAGCACATCACCAACTGGGGCTCCCTGCTGCTCACCGGCCTGTTCGTGGCCGCGCTGCTCCTCGGGCGCGGGGAGTTCACGGCTGTGGGGGACCGCTCCAACCCGAAGCTGGCCCTCGCCGCGGGAGCGGGCGGTCTCCTCGTCAGCGGCACGATCGGCACGCTGCTGGTCGCCGCCACCAACAAGCTGCCCGGCGCCACGCTGACCGACGAGATCGCCTACACCCTGCTGCGCGGCATCAGCGTCGGCCCGCTCGCCGACCGCGTCGACGCCGTGCACGCGCCGCGCTGGGTCGACGTCCTCATCAACATCCTGATCGCCGCGACCTTCCTGCTCGTCCTGTACGCCTGCTTCCGTGCCCCGCGCGGTCGCGCCCTGCTCGGTGAGGACGACGAACAGCGGCTGCGTGACCTGCTGGCCCGGCACGGTGAGCGGGACTCCCTCGGCTACTTCGCCCTGCGCCGCGACAAGGCCGCCATCTTCTCGCCCAGCGGCAAGGCGGCTGTCACCTACCGGGTGGTCGGCGGCGTCAGTCTGGCCTCCGGCGACCCCATCGGCGACCCCGAGGCATGGCCCGGTGCCATCGACGCGTGGCTGGAGGAGGCCCGCCGTCACGCCTGGACCCCGGCGGTGATGGGCGCGAGCGAGGAGGCCGGCACCATCTACGCCCGGCATGGGCTGGACGCCCTGGAACTGGGCGACGAGGCCATCGTGGAGATCGCCGACTTCACCCTCGAAGGACGCGCCATGCGAGTGGTGCGGCAGGCCCACAACCGGGTGCGCCGGGCCGGATACACGGTGCGCGTCCGACGCCACGAGGACATCGCGGACGACGAGATGGCGCTGCTGATCGACAAGGCCGACCACTGGCGCGACGGACCGACCGAACGCGGCTTCTCCATGGCGCTGGGACGGCTCGGCGACCCCGGCGACGGCCGCTGCGTGATGTTGGAATGCCGCGACGCCGACGGTGAACCGCGTGCCCTGCTCAGCTTCGTTCCCTGGGGTGAGCACGGACTCTCCCTGGACCTGATGCGCCGGGAACGCGCCTGCGAGAACGGCCTGATGGAGTTCATGGTCGTTGAACTGCTGCTGCGTGCCGAGGAGTTGGGCGTACCGAGGGTGTCGCTGAACTTCGCCATGTTCCGCTCGGTCTTCGAACGCGGCGCGCGCCTCGGCGCGGGCCCGGTACTGCGGCTGTGGCGCTCGATGCTCACCTTCTTCTCCCGCTGGTGGCAGATCGAGTCGCTCTACCGCGCCAACGCCAAGTACCGGCCCGTGTGGGAACCCCGCTTCCTGCTGTTCGCCAAGAGCGCCGACATCCCCCGCATCGGCCTGGCCAGCGCCCGCGCCGAGGGATTCCTCACCCCGCCACCGCTGCCCGCCCTCCGGCGCCGCGGGCGTTCCGCCGCCTCCGGGGCAGAACCGGCCCCGGTGACCCACGGCTTGTGAGGCGGCTCGACCGCGGGCAGGTCTTCCGGCCGCAAAGCCGAACGGGCACGCCCTGCTACGAGCGGCATCGGCACTGGTCAGCGGATGGCACAGCGGGCAAGCTCTTCGCGGCTGTCCTCGCCGATGCTGACGCGGAAGGCCGAATCGACTGGTCCATGGTGAGCGTGGACTCCACCTCCTGCCGGGCCCACCAACACGCTGCGGGAGCACGTAAGACCCCCCGCGACTTCCGGGAAAAGATCACTCCCCTCCAGCACCGCCCCGATGAGGGCCTGGGACGCTCACGAGGCGGCCTGACCTGCAAGATCCACCTTGCCGGTGGGGGCGGACGCCGCCCACTCGCCTTGCTGATCACCCCGGGGGCAGTGGGGCGACGCTCGGCAGCCCGTCCCGGTCATGGAGCGTGTCCGTGTCGCCCGCCGGGATGGCGGGCGACCGCGGACTCGGCCTGGCCACCTCGGCGGAGACGAGGCTTACTCATCCCGCCGTAACCGCCGCCACCTGCGGCGACTCCAGATCAAACATACGATCCCCGAACCGAAGAACCAGCGGACCAACCGACAGCACAAAGGCAGCAAGGGCGGTAGGCCCGCTGGCTTCGACAGGACGATCCACAAACGCAGGACCGAGGTGGAGCCGACGATCAATGCCCTCAAGAGCTTCCGGCTTCCGGGCTTTCGCGACGAGGTTCGACAAACGCGCCTATGTCTTCTACGGCACCGTCACCGTTGCCTCGATCCGACTTCGGCTCCGGTCGTGACCCACTGGTGAGACCTAGTAGTACCCCTTCGCCCCGTCAAGCAGCTCCCTCATGATCTCCGTGTGCCCTGCGTGCCGTCCGGTCTCCTCGACGAGATGGATGAGCATTCAGCGGAGGTCGGCGTTACCGGACCGGCAGTCGGGGTGGCGGCCGACGTCAGCCAAAGAGCCCGCGGCCACGATCTCGTTGCTTCGAGCGCACTGGGCCTCGTACGACGCACGCGCGCGGCTGGGAGTGGGCCCTGTCGCTTCGAGGGGACCCGTTGCGCACCACCGCCCGGCGTTCAGGCCCGGGTGTAGCCGCCGTCGGCGAAGAGTTCGGCGCCGGTGACGAACGATGAGGCGTCCGAAGCCAGGAAGAGGGCGGCCTGGGCAATTTCCTCGGCGTCGGCCAGCCGCCCCAGTGGCACGACGGCCTCGGCGAACCGGTCGGCGTCCGGCCCCGCGGCGCGCAGCAGGGCAGGGGTCCGCGTGGGTCCCGGGCTGAGGACGTTGACCCGGAATCGACGCTCTCGCGATTGCCGGGCCCAGTTGTGCACGAGGTTGCTCAACGCTGCCTTCGAGGCGCTGTAGACCTCGAGATGCTCATTGGGGCGCATGCTGTTGCTTGAGCCGATGACCAGGATGGAGGCGTTCTCCGCCAGTAGCGGAAGCGCCTTCTGGACGGTGAAGAGTGGGCCCTTGACGTTGACGGCGAGTGTCAGATCGACGTTCGCCTCGGTGTGGGCGCCGAGCGCGGCGTCCGCGACGATTCCCGCGTTGGCCACCAGAACGTCGATGCGTCCGGTCTCCTCGCGGACTCGCGCGTAGAGCGCGTCCAGGTCGGCCAGGACCGAGACGTCGGATCGTACGCCGGTGGCCGCGGGGCCCATCTCCTTGACTGCCGCTTCGAGGCGGGCGATGTCCCGGCCGGTCACGAAGACCCGTGCGCCCTCCCGGACGAAGCGGTGGGCGATGGCCAGCCCGATCCCGCTGGTCCCTCCGGTGATCACGGCCACCTTCTCGTGCAGCACGCCTGGCATGTCGAACCCCTTCAGTTGTGGAATGGATCGTCCATAACGTAGGCAGTAATGGACGATCGAGTCAAGAATGGTTAGGGTGAGATCATGCCGAGACCACGCGCATTCGACGAACGCCAAGTCCTGGAGCGGGCCCGGGAACAGTTCTGGGCGACCGGCTATGCAGGAACCCGGATGGACGACATCGCCCAGGCGACCGGCCTGGGCAAGGGCAGCCTGTACGGCGCATTCGGCGACAAGGGCAAGCTGTTCCACCGTGTGTTTGGTGATTGGTGCACCGCAGTCGTTGAGGTGGCCGAAGAGCGGCTGGCAGGTGGCCCGGACGCAGAGGCCCTGGCCCGGCTGTCGGGATACGTGCACCTAATGGCGGAGAACACCGCCTCAGACACCGAGCGCCGCGGGTGCCTGATGGCCAAGGGCGCGGCGGAACTGGCCCAGCACGATCCGACGGTCGCCGGACGGTCGGCCGAGACCATGACGGCACTGCTGACCCTGCTGCGGACGGAGATCAGCGCCGCCCAGCGCCACGGCGACATCGACAGCGCTGCGGATCCGGAGCGGCTGGCGGCACTGCTGTTGACGGTGGTCCGCGGTATCGAGGCGGTAGGCAAGGCCGGTCTGGCCCCGGAGACGCTGCGGAACATTGCAGACACCGCACTGGCAGTCCTGCCCATGTCCGAGGGGCGGAAACGCCTCGCAACCGTGCGCAGTCCGGCCCCCGAGAACTAACTCGGTGCCATCACGGCCACATGATTCGCCGGACGTGCCTAGGACACCGCAAGGGACACGGGCCGCAGATTCGCCGGACGTCGCGAGACCTGCACGCAGACCCACCGGGCAATCGCGGGCCTGATCTCTGACCGCGCCGCCAAGCCACCCACCCACCTGCCACGGGCGAGCACCGGACTCGTGCTCGCCCGCGAGACGTCCGGCTGACCATCCACCAGCCGAACCACCAGGCCCGCGTACCCACAGATCACTTGCGGGTGCGGTCGTCAGTCGTGCGTCGGCGCCTGGGTGGTGCAGTTCAGGGTGACGCCGGTCGGGACCAGGCGCTCGACGGAGCCGGGTCGGCCCCCGCTGGCCGCCAGCTGGGCGGCGTTGAGGTAGCCGATGAAGAGCTGCTTGCCCTGTGGCATCGCCGAGGGGGTGAACACCAGGTCCACCCTGCCGTTGCTCTTGCGTTCGCCTTTCACGACCTGCGCGACTCCGGGGCCCTGGCCGTGGTCCAGGCTGGCGTCGTCGCCGGGCCCCAGGCAGAACTCGCCGACCTTGATGATCACCGGGAGCCCGGCCTTGGCCAGGGCCGCCTGGAGGCCGGCGTGGTCGCTGAAGTACTTCGCCTTGTCCCAGCTGACGTGGACCGTGCCGTCAGTCTTGGTGTCCACGCTGAACGCGGCGGTGTGGATGTGCACGGAACCCGCCCCGGTGCTGTTCCCGGCAGCGGGCGGCGCGGTCGCCGGATTGCCGTAGCTGTTGACGCCGAGCGCCAGCCCGGCCGCCGCCGCGGCGACGACGGAGACCTTGGCGAGGCGCTGCCGCCGGGACCGGGCCCGGCCTGCCGCGGTGATCCGCTCGACCGGGGCGTCCATGGTGACGCCGTCCATGGACTGCCGCAGGGCGCCCAGCACCTGCTCGGCCTCGGTGGTGTCGTCGTTCATGCTGTGCAGGCTCATGGCCTGACCTCCAGATTGTCCGTGCTCACGAAGTGGCCGCGCAGGGTCGCGACGGCCCGGGCCAGATGGGCGGTGACCGTGCCGGGTGCTATCCCCAGAGCCGCGGCCGTGGCCTTGGTGTCGAGGTCGAGGAAGACCCGGAACGCGATCACCTCGCGCTGCCGCTCCGGCAGGCCGCGCAGCGCGGCGAGCAGGTCGGGGTCCAGCCCTGTGTCCGGACCGCGGTCACCGGCCGCGACCTCCGGGGTGTCGGGGACGACGTCGATGGCGACCTCGCGCCGCCGTCGGCGCCACCACGACACCCGGGTGTTGAACGCGGTCCGGACCACCCAGGCACGGGGCGCGGGGTGCCGGCGCACCACGTGCCACGACGTCCAGGCACGGGTGAACGCCTCGGCGACCAGGTCCTCGGCCAACTGCCGATCACCCACCCCGGCCAGCACCGCCCGCAGGCAGACGTCCCGATTGGCCTCGTAGAACTCGCTGAACTCCAGCTGCTTCACACCCCCTGAACGCTTCGGGGCCGCGATCGGCTTACCTGTTCTGGTGACTGGCTCCAACGGCAGTCGTCCAAGCCGGAGTTGAAGCCGGCTGACAGCGGGTCGTCCGGGTGGGGCCAGGCTGAACAGCTCCCGGGCGCGGGGGAGCCGGTACCTCAGGGCGCCGGGCTGGATCGTCGATCGTTGCGCAGTCTCGTTGACGCTGCCCACGGCGCCTACTGACCTTGAATGCGTGATGTCGTCATGGTGAGGCGGGTGCCAGTCCGGTGCCGGTGAGGCAGCCGTCGAGGACGTCGTGGCGGTATTGGAGCTGGCGTAAGCCGCGCCGGACGGCGCTGATCAGGTTGTGCGGGTCGGCGAAGGCGCGGTTGGCCGTGGTGGTGCGCCGCAGTACCGACCAGATGCCCTCGACCGGGTTGAGGTCGGGTGCGTAGGGCGGGAGTTGGTAGACGGTGAGCCAGTCCCGTTCGGCGATGTAGTGGCGCATCCCGGCCGTCAGGTGGGTGTTCAGGTTGTCCCAGACCAGCACGATCGGGCCGCCGAGCTGCTGGTGCGCGGTCTGGATCAGGTCGCGGTAGTCCTGCCAGGAGAAGCTTTTGCGTCCGTCGGGGCGGGCGTCCGGGCAGGGCCGGTAGATCAGCCGGGAGCGTTCGCCGGGTTTGTAGCAGGCCAGGGCGGCGACGGATAAGCGTCGGCGGGAGCGGCCCCGCACGCGCACGACGGGAGTGCGGCCGCGGCGGGACCAGGTGCGGGCGGTCGGCGGCGTCATCGAGAAGCCGGCCTCGTCCTCGAAGACCAGCCAGGCGTCGAGCGCCGCCGCTGTCATTCCACGTGCGGCCAGGTCTCCTTCACCCAGCCGGCCACCGCTGTCTCATCGCGTTCCAGGGCCCGGCGGGCGGGAATCTGGCAGGTCCAGCCGTGCCGTTTGAGCAGGGCCGCGACGCCCTGGACCGTGTAACTCCTGTGGAACCGTCGCCCGATCAGGGTCTTGATCCGTGCCAGAGTCCAGGTCTGGTCGGGCCAGCCGTGCGCGAGGGGGCCCTTGTCCGACTCCCGCTCCAGAACCGCGAACAGCTCATCGCTCAGCAGCGGCAGGGACGCCGGCCCCTTCGACGCGAGAGCCCGCGTCCCACCCTCGGCTCACGCTCTGCGCCAGCGCTGCACCGAGCGGACAGTGACCCGCAGATCATGAGCGACAACGGCGGTGTCGTCACCGCACGCGAATCGCTCGGCCGCCTCTGCCCGAAGCCGCTCCCGAAACGCCCGACGCTCAGCGGTCAGCCCGCCACCCTGCGCGTACCTCATGAAGACGGCATACCGCCGGGAACACCAGCTGTCAGCCCTCACGACACCACGCTTTGAAGGTCAGTAACGGTTGTCCCGCAATCTCTGGCTGGTTGTTCCAGACGGCGCCTTATGGTGCGGCGGCCGACATGCTTGTTGGGTTGGGAGGCGTAGTTGCCTGGCCCGGGATGTCCAGCCATGCGCCGATGCGGGTGACTGCGTCTTCCACGGTGGCGCGCGGGGCGCCGGAGGCTTCGAGCGAGGTACGGGCCACGGCGGCGAGTTGGGGGTCGGTGAGGGCGAGCGCCGTGCGGGCTGTTTCGTACTCCTGCAGCAGACCCGGACCGAACAGGAGAGGGTCGTCGGCGTTGAGGGTGCACCGGACGCCTGCTTGCAGGAGCCGCGCCAGGGGATGCGCAGCCAGGGATGTGACGACCCCGAGGGCGACGTTGGAGGTGGGGCAGACGTCGAGGACTGTGCCTTCCGCGGCCAGGCGGGCAAGAAGTGCCGGGTCTTCGACTGCCCGTACGCCGTGGGCGATCCGTCGGGCGCCGAGGACGTCGAGTGCGGCGCGCACGCCGGCCGGACCGGCGAATTCCCCTGCGTGCGGGGCGGGAATCAGCCCGGCATCGCGGGCGATGGCGAACGCCTCAGCGAACGGCTCAGGGGGGTGGCGGGCCTCATCTCCGGCCAGGCCGAAGCCGACCACCCCATTGTCTGATCGTCTAGCCGCCAGGCGGGCGGCCTCGACCGCTTCCGACGGGTCCGCGTTGCGCCGGGCGAACACCAGGATGCCGAAGCCGACGCCCAGCTGCGCGCCCGCGCGGCGGCCCTCGTCGATCACCGCGTCCAGGACGTCGAGCGCGGCGTCCGGATCGTCCTCATAGGTCAGGGGGTTCAGGTGCGGCTCGATCCATACCGCTCCGTCCGCGGCGGCGTCCTCGACCACCTCGCGTACCAGCCGCAGAAGATTCCTGCGCGGGCCCTCGCGCACCATCCCGGCAGCGGCGCCGTACAAGGCACCGAAGTCCTCGAACGAGGTGAAGCCGCCTGCATCTGGCGGTCGTTCGCCACGCGCGCCTGCCAGCTCCGCGAGCGTGGCGGGACGCATCGCACCTTCGAGATGCAGATGGAGGTGGGCCTTCGGCAGATGGTCCAGGCTTCGCATGGCGCCTCACTCTATGGCTACCCTCTTGGCGGCCGTTGGGAGATGCAGCCATCACTGCGTGGCTGATGTGATCACGGCGTCGGTGCCGTCATGGACAGAGCCCTTCACGGGTCTGACCCCGCGCTGCTTCGCCAAGCTGGTAGCCGAGGTTCGACGCGAGCAGGCTGCGGATCAACGGCGCGGGCGTCCCTGGAGTCTGCCGCTGGAGGACCGTGTTCTGCTGGTGACGGCGTACTGGCGCACGAACTTGACGATGCGACAGCCGGCTCCGCTGTTCGGAATTTCGAAGTCGGCCGCAGACCGGATCATCTGCGTGTTTCGGCCGAGCCGGGCCAGCAGATCGTCCAGGTCGGTGGTGGTGGTGAACTTCCACTGGAACGGCTGTGCCGTGGCGCTGTAGCGGTCTTCGAAGGCTCGGAGCCGGTCCCGGACCTGGGTCAGGTCTGTTAAGACGTTGGGCGAGACGACCGTGTCTTCGGCCCCTCATGCGGGCCGATCGTGCGCACGGTCAACGCCCACGGCAGCCGTCTGCGGATCGCTGCTTCCCCGGCAGGAGCCGCGTTTCCCGTTCGGCTGCCCCTCACCGGTTGACGGCCTTCGTGGTGGCCTCGATGCGTGCGGTGCTGATCGTCATGGGTGTTCCGGTCACGGCGATGAGGTATATGCGCCGCTGTCCGCCTGGCAGTGCGCGGTGGCCGCCGGCCGGTCGTACGACGTACACGGCCGTGCTGTGCGGGGCGAGGGTGGTGGGGCCCGAGGTGATGGTCCACCAGTTGGAGGCGCCCTGGCCGAGGCGGCTGGCGAAGTGCGGGGTGAGGGCGGTGCCGGTGGTGTTGGCCGCGCGTACCGTGACGGAGGTGACGGAGGGGTGGGACCGGCCGGTGAGGTGAGGGGTGAGGGTCATGCGCAGGGGCGGCGGGCTGGCGGCGGCGATGCAGGCGCACAGCAGTGCCGGGGTCACCAGCACCATCGCGACGGCGGCCTTCGCGGGGCGGCCGGTGAGGCGGGGGATACGGGGCTGCCACGCATGGGCCAGGGCCGAGGAGGGGACCGTCGCGGCGGCGGCCAGCCACAGCGGGGTCATCATCAGGAAGTAGCCGTCCTGGGAACGGGTGGCGAGGTAGAAGGACAGCCAGGGCAGCACGGTCAGCGCCGTTCCCAGACGGCGGGCGAACAGCAGGGTCGCGGCGAGCAGGCCGACGAGGAGCAGTTCGCTGGCGTAGGAGTAGTAGTCGAGGCGGCTGCTGCCGTCGGTGAAGTAGTAGGAGATGCCCATCAGGCCCTGGCCGTGCAGGATCGCCTTCTGGGTGAGGGGCAGCAGCAGTCCGTGCAGCCAGGCGGAGAAGCCCTGGGCGGCGAAGTAGGCGTTGACGCCTGCCCACGTCAGCGCCGCTACTCCGGCGAAACGGGCCACCACGGCAGCTGTCGGACGGGCCCCGAGTTCGCCGCGCCGTACCGCGTAGAGACCGATCAGGAGGAACGGGGCGAAGAACCAGGCCAGTTGCTGGGCGGCGCAGGCGGCACCCAGGCACACGGCCCGCAGCACCCCGCTCCGTTCCAGGCGTCCGCCTGCTCCGGTGGTCGGCCAGTAGACCGTCACCGGGATCAGCAGGGCCAGGGCGACGATCGCCGGGTAGCCGGAGCGGGCGTAGCCGGGGAGGATGCCGAAGCCGAGGCACACGGCGGTGGCCGCCGATCGCCAGGGGGCGGGCAGCAGTAGCCACAGGGTGACCGTTCCGGCGATCAGCGCCCCCGTGGTGACCAGGGTGGCGGCTGCCGAGGTGTGCAGCAGGGCGTGGACCGGTGCGGCGAGCAGGGCGGTCAGCGGTGGATAGCCGTAGGTGTAGTCGGCCGAGCCGGACATCGTCTTGGTCAGGCCGGAATGGGACGTGCCGAACAGCCATGGCCAGGGCTGTCCGTAGACGGGGCGGCCGTGCGCGATCTGGTTCGCGGCCTGCGCGGTCAGTACGCCCTCGTCGGTACCGGCGTGGTTCAGCCAGTAACCGCAGACCACCAGGACCACCGCGAGGACGAGAACTCCGGCGTCCACCCGGACCAGGGCGCGCCGGCCTCGTACGGCGAGTGCGAGTACCCCGCACACGAGGATCCCGGCGTAACAGACGGAGATGACCGCGGCGACGGGCGGATCGGAGAGCATCGCCTGGGTCCAGGCCGAGCGGGTGCCGATGAACAGGCTGATCGTGCCGATCAGCGCCATGCCCCGATGCCACTGCTGGGGGCTGTCCGCGCCGTCGGAAGCCCGCGGTCGGCCTGCGGCGGGTGGGCGTGCGTAGCGCCGCCAGCCTCCGGTGTCGACGGTATGGGCGGCCATGTCCACCTTCTCCATACTGATCTACTACATCATGTAGAAGGAAGATTGGCGCTCTGAATTCGTCCGGATGAGGTGAGAGGGCCATAAGAAATTGGTCCGGTGTTCAGGGGTGCCGGCCCGCTCACGGATTTGATCTTCAGGGGCTTCGTTGCGCCACCCGGGCTTGCTCTCCCGGTCCGCGAGCGTTTCTCCGTCTTGGGGAAACCCATGCCTGCTTGGTGAAGACCCGACCGCTCATTCCGGGCGTGTTCACACATGTGCCGTTTCCGGTACACAAGGCGGGCCTCTGATGAGCCCGGCACCCGTAGCCCGCCCCGAACACCCGGGAGAAACCAGATGTCCAGACGCTATGTCAGGCCCGCAGCCCTCCTCGCCGCGACCGGAGTTCTCACCGGGGTGACCGCCGCCCAGCCCGCCGCGTTCGCCGCCTCCCACCACCCGGCCGCCACCCGACACGTCCTGCTGGTCTCCGTCGACGGGCTGCACCAGTCGGACCTGGTCTGGTACATCGCCCGGCACCCGAACTCCGCCCTGGCCCGGCTGGTCGGCGGCGGCGTGGAGTACACCCACGCCCGCACCACCACGCCGTCCGACTCCTTCCCCGGCATGGTCGCCCAGGCGACCGGCGGCAGCCCCGGCACCACGGGCGTCTACTACGACGACACCTACAACGCCGCGCTCCTCCCGGCGGGCACCACCAGCTGCAAGGGCGTCAAGCCCGGAGTCGAGGTGGACCTCACCGAGGACCTCGACAAGAACCAGACCTCCATCGACGCCGGCCAGGGCCTCGCGGGGTTGCCGGACAGCATCCTGTCGATGACGGGCCACCCGCAGAGCCTGATCAACGCGTCGAAGCTGCCCGTCGACCCGAAGACCTGCAAGCCGGTCTACCCGCACTCCTACCTCAAGGTGAACACGATCTTCGAGGTGGCCCGCCAGGCCGGTCTGCGCACCGCATGGTCGGACAAGCACGCCGCCTACGAGATCCTCAACGGCCCCTCCGGCACCGGCGTTCAGGACCTGTTCACCCCGGAGATCAACAGCGACGCCCTCGGCTACGCCGCCGGCAACGACTGGACCACGGACAACAAGGCCACCGAGCAGTACGACGGCTACAAGGTGAAGGCCGTCCTCAACGAGATCGACGGCTACGACCACAGCGGCACCCACAAGGTCGGCACCCCGGCGATCTTCGGCCTCAACTTCCAGTCGGTCTCCACCGCGCAGAAGCTGCCCGCCTCGGACGGCCTCACCGGCGGCTACACATCCAAGAACGTCCCGGGCCCGCTGCTGGTGAAGAACCTCGACTTCGTCAACACGGAGATCGGCGCCCTGACCGCCGAGATCGCCAGGCGGCACCTCTCCGGCAGCACCACCGTCATCCTCTCCGCCAAGCACGGCCAGTCGCCCACCGACCCCGCCGCGCTCACCCGCGTCGACGACGGCCCGCTCCTTGACGGCCTCAACGCCGCCTGGAAGAAGCTCCACCCCGGCGCCGCCGACCTGGTTACACACGCCGTGGACGACGACGCCATGCTGCTGTGGCTCTCCGACCGCTCCGCGGCCGCCACCGCGTTCGCCAAGAAGTACCTGCTCGCGCAGAACGGCACCGGCACCGACATCAACAAGGCGCCCACGGACTACACCCACAGCGGGCTCAGCAAGGTCTACGCCGGCAAGGCCGCGGCCGACTACTTCCATGTCAAGCCCGGCGACGCCCGGGTCCCTGACCTCTTCGGAGTCGCGCAGTACGGCGTCGTCTACACCGGCGGCACCAAGAAGATCGCCGAGCACGGCGGCGGCCACTCCGACGACCTCGCCGTTCCCCTCGTCGTGTCCGGCGCCTCTGTCCCGGACGGCGTGCGCGACTCCGCGAGCGTGCAGACCAAGCAGATCGCACCGACGATCCTGAGCCTGCTCGGTCTTGACCCCCGCTCCCTGCAGGCCGTACGCGAGGAACACACCGCGGTACTGCCGGTCCGCTGAGTCGTTCGGTCGGGAAAGCCGGATGGCCGTCCAACTGGCAATCAGCTGGGCGGCCTCGGGCATGGAGCGGGCTCAGCCGTTCGGTCCGGCCCGAGTCGTGGTCGTCTTGAAGCCCTCGGTCTTGTTGGCCTGGATGGCGAAGTCGTTGGTGAACGTCCTGCTGAGGTTCGCTGTCCCCTTCACGTTGCCGACCGGCTTCTCCGTCGCCGGAGAGGTCTTCGGGCCGTCGGCCGGCATGAGACCGTCCGGGAGGAACTGGCCCCTGCCCTCGTTCAGGGCCGTGATGCAGTCGGCCTTGGTCACCAGCTGGTTGGACACGAACGACCCCGGGAGCTTGTTCGCGATGTCGGCCGCGCTGTGCGTGCTGGTCCAGTGCACGGTGGCGACGAGTGCGTCGACGACCTTCTGCACCGTGGCCTTGTGCGCGTTCACCCAGTCGGTGCGGGCGAGCACGCTGGCGGCGGGATAGGCGCCGCCCATCGCCGCCGTGGCGCCGTCCGTGGTGGCCAGGTCGATCGCGGACGTGCCGACGCCCTTCCTCTGTTCAGGAACACGCTGTCGAAGCGCTTGGCCCCGTGCCCGACCACCAGCCACAGGACGGAGGCCAGGGGCAGCACCACGGCGGCGAATGCGGCAGCGGCCATGCCGCAGGCGGCTCGGTCGCGTATCCGCCGTCCCGACCTGGTGCCCGCCATGGGCACTAGGGTCAGCACGTGGCTTTCATCATGGTGTGCGAAGACGACGCGGCGGTCCGCGGCATCCTCAAGCGCGCCCTGGAGCACGACGGCCACACCGTCTCCGTCGCCGCCACGGCCGACAGCCTGCTGCGGCAGCTCGCACCGGCGCCCCAGCTGGTCGTCCTGGATCTCGGGTTGCCGGACGCCGACGGTCGCGATGTCTGCCTGGCCCTGCGGGCTCGCGGCGTCGACGTGCCGGTGTTGATGCTCACCGCCTTGGACGGACTGCATCACAAGGTGGGCGGCTTCGAGGCCGGCGCCGACGACTACATGACCAAACCCTTCGACATCCCGGAACTGCTGGTCCGTGTCAGGGCGCTGCTGCGCCGGGCCACCGTGGCGTCCGCACCGCACGAGGTCGTCCTCGATCCGGCGAAGCACGTGGTGACCTACGATGCGGTGAGCATGAGCCTGACCCCGACCGAGTTCCGGCTACTGGGCCGCCTGATCGCCTCGCAGGGCGATGCGGTACGCCGCCACGCCCTCGTCGCCGCCGGCTGGCCGCACGGGGCCCAGGTCAGCGACAACACCCTCGACTCCTATGTGCGCCGGCTGCGGACCAAGCTCGGTCCGCTGGGTGTGGCCGAGCGTCTGGCGACCGTCCGCGGCGTGGGCTACCGATGGCAGTGACGGGATTTCGCCAAAGGGTCGTCGCGCTCACCGTGCTGATCGCCACCGCCGTGGTCGCGATCCTGGTGGTGGTTTCGCACGTGCTGCTGAGCAGGGTGACGGATGCCGACGCGCATGATCTGGCCCGTACGCGCGCCGAGGCGGTCGCGGCGAACGTCGGCGTCAAGGGCGGCCGTGTCGTGCTCACGGAGAACGGCAGCGAGGCGCTGGACGAGGTCGCCTGGGTGTATGCCGATGGCCGTCTTGTCGACGGGGACGTGCCGCCGAGCCTGGTCGGGCGCGTCGAGGAGCTGGCGGACTCGGGGCGATCGCAGACCGCGACCGTCGGCGACTACCTCCTGTTCGCGCGGCCGGTTCCGACCGGCGGCCACCACGTCATGGTGATCGTCCGGGTGGACCTCACGCCCTACGAGACGTCCGAGCAGCGCAGCCTGACGTTGTCGCTGATTCTTGGCGGCCTGACGATCCTCCTCGCCGGCGGTGTCGCGCACCTCGTGGTGCACCGCGCGCTGCGCGTCGTGCACGAGATGGCCGCCCTCGCCGACGACTGGGGCCATCACGAGCCCGGGCGCCGTTTCAACCTCGGAGCCCCCCGTGACGAGTTCGGGGAACTGGGACAGACCCTGGATCGCCTCCTGGAGCGGGTTGACAACGCGCTGGCGGACGAGCGCCGGCTCACCGACGAGATCGCCCACGAGCTGCGGACACCGCTCACGGTCCTGCGAGGCGAGGCGCAGCTGGCGCAGCTGTCCGGCGAGCAGGTGGTGCCGGAGGTGGTGCTGAGCGAGGTCGACCGCCTCAATGCGGCGATCACGACGCTCTTGCGCGCAGCGCGCGCACGGACGGACGAGGGGACCCGGTGTGATCTGCGCTCCGCCACGCGGCAGGCGATCGGCGGCCGCGCGGTCGAGGTCGCCTTCCCGGCGAAGGTCGAGGTGGCTTTGGCGCCCGACGTCGCTGTGTCGCTGCTGTCACCCCTGCTGGAGAACAGCCTGCGGCATGCGAAGTCCCGTGTGTGGATCACCGCGCGCAGCCAGGGCGAGGCCATCGTGGTAGATGTCCTGGACGACGGCCCAGGGTTCGATCCCGCTGAGGTCGACCGGGTCTTCGAAGCGGGCGTGACCGGCGGCGGCGGGTACGGGCTGGGGCTGCCGGTGGTCCGGCGTATCGCTGCCTCGGCCGGTGTGGAGGTCCGGGCGATCGCGGACGGCCGCGGTCACGTCCAGGTGACACTCCCGGCCGCGAAGGCGGCGACGTAGTCAGGTTGCTTGCAGGTTCCCTCCGTAAGGCTCCCTGCATGACAACGACAACGGAAGCACGCCCACGCAGCGGGCGCCTCATGCTCAACAAGGTCCCCGAGGTCACCGTCTGGTTCTGGGTGATCAAGATCCTGTGCACCACCGTGGGTGAGAGCTTCGCCGACTGGATCAACATGAAGCTGGGCGTCGGCCTGGTGAACACGGCCTGGATCTTCACCGCGGTGTTCGTCGTGGTCCTGGCCGTCCAGATGCGGCTCAAGCGGTATGTGCCGTTCCCGTACTGGCTGACCGTGGTCGTTGTCAGTGTCACGGGCACCCTGTACACCGACATCCTCACCGACCAGCTCAATGTGCCGCTGTGGATCAGCTCCGCCGTGTTCTCGGTTCTGCTCGCCGTGGTCTTCGGCGTGTGGTGGCTGCGGGAGCGCACCCTCTCGATCCACTCGGTCACGACGCTTCCGCGTGAGTCGTTCTACTGGCTCGCGGTTCTCGTCACCTTCGCGCTCGGCACCGCGACCGGGGACTGGACCCTGGAGCTCACCGGCTGGAGCCCGGGCGCCTCGGTGATGCTGCCGCTCGGCCTCATCGCGGCGATCACGCTGCTGTGGAAGTTCGGCGCGAACCCGGTGCTGTCCTTCTGGCTCGCCTACATCCTGACCCGCCCGCTGGGCGCGAACATCGGCGACTGGCTCGCCTCCCCGAAGGTCGCTCAGCCTGGCGAGCCGACGGGTCTCGCGTTGGGCACCTTCACCACCAGCCTGATCTTCCTCGGCCTGATCCTGGCCACCGTGGCCTACCTGACGGTGACACGCTCGGACGTGACCGAGACCTACGAGGCCGCCCATGCCACCCACGCCACCGGCGACCTGCGAAAGGAGCGCGTCGGTCTGGCCGGCTTCGGACTGCTCGCCGTCGCCACCATGGGCCTGCTGATCTGGGCCCACAGCCAGCCGCACACCGGCCCGGCGCCGGAGGCCGACAACACCTCCGCCGTCCAGATGGCTCCCGGTCAGGCGGTGAAGAAGTTCCCGCCCGCCAAGGTCGCCGCGCTGAAGAACCTCGCCTCCACCTCGCTCAAGGACGCACGCTCGGGGAACGCGAAGGGAGCGCACGCGGCCGCCCAGTCGCTGCGTGACCTGTGGGACGCCGACCAGGCATCGCTGCAGCCGCTGGATGACACCGGCTGGACCTCCATCGACGCCCAGATGGACAAGGTGCTGGGGACCTTCGGCATCGACCACTCGAATCCGCCGATGCCGCCTGCGCAGCAGGAGAAGGAACTGAACGCCCTCCTGACGGACATGGGCTGACAGACCCCCTGGGCCCGGCGACGTGCCGAGTGTGCGGGGCCGCGCAGAGAACCGCGCCGCCTCGGCACCCGCCGCCGAGCTGTGGTCAGTGCAGGCGGCTGCCTGTGTCAGCCCGGGCATGTCCGCGGACTCACGTGGGCGGTCGAAGCCGGCGTCTCAACGGCTTCGGCCGCCCGCTGTTCCTCCAAGCTGATCGAGGACAAGGCGCTTCATGAAAGGCGGTGTCCGATCCGCGCGCCGTGCCGATGGTCAGCGCGCTGTCGGCCTAACGCAGCTTCCGCCGCAGCCGGGTCAGGTACTGGTCCAGTGTGTTGTCACTGACCTGGGTATCCTCCGGTCAGCCCGCCGCGACCAGTTCGCGGCGCCGAACGACGCTCCCGCCCGCGGCCACGAGTGCGGCCAGCAGCCGGAACTCCGTGGGGGACAGGGCGACGGCCGTGCCGTGCACGGTGACGCGGTGGCCGACCGCGTCCAGAGTCAGGTCCCCGACCGCGATCGCCGCGGCCGGCGTAACCCGCTTCACCGACGCGCGCAGCCGGGCGGTGAGTTCGGCCAGACGGAAGGGCTTGGCCAGGTAGTCGTCACCGCCTGCCGAGAACCCCGACAGCCGGTCCGCGAGCTGTTGCCGGGCGGTCAGGAAGATGGCCGGGGCCAGGAAGCCGTTGGTGCGCAGCGCCTGGCATACGTCCCGACCGTCCGCGTCGGGCAGCCCGATGTCCAGGACAACCGCCGCGATGTCGCCGGTGGCCAGCCGCAGGGCGGTGGCACCGTCGGCGGCGAGGACGGGCTCGAAGCCCTCCTCGTACAGCCCACGGCGCAGCAAGTCCAGCAGCACGTGATCGTCCTCAACGACCAATATCTTGTGACGCATGGTCTCCCTTAGGTGCTCCGGCCGGGCGGATCGTGTCCGAGATGAGTGATTCGGGCGGCCAGTGGGCCATGGCCGACGGACACGCCGCGAGGCGGCCGGCGACGAGTCGCAGCGGCATCGCTCCGGGTGGAGCGCGCCAGAGTCACCGTGGTGCCGTGCCCCAGGGGGAGCGCCCATCTGCTGACGGCGCCCCTTTCCCTTGGACCACCTGACGTAGGTGAACGGGCCAATACGGGTGACTACAAGGGTGTAGACGTTCGTCGCACTGTAGACGATCGGCGAGTGGGAGGCGTTCCCGGGCTTGTGCGCCCTCACCTTCTCGGCGCGGAGGTTCTCGACCCCGGTGGCCAGCTCGCGGAGCTGGATCAGGTCATCGGTGGCGACGGTGCTACTGCGCGACATCGCGTCGAAGGCGTTGATCGCACCGTCAAGGAGGGCGTCCAGCTCTTCGTCGTTGAGGGCGGTGATGTCCTCGGGAAGCGAGAACTCTTCCATGGGGTCGGTATCCAAAAGATCGATCTTGGAGACCCGGCCCAAAACCAGCCGAAGGTTTCGCGCCCGACGGGAGGCGGTGCGAGGTCAGCCGTGACCTTCACACCCTCAGCATCGGAGACGCGGAAATCCTGCTGCGCCTTCTGCCGGACACGGTGGCCTGGCGCGCCGACTGCTGCAACACCGGATGGTGCTCCAGCAAGCACGAGCATGTTCCCGCAGAACGCCGATGGACTGTCGCCATGCACGTCGATCGGGCCGCCGGACTCTCCGAGGGACTCCTCCACGAAGCCGATTCGCGGGGCCGCATGATCCAGGAGGTGATCTTGCGCGGGCTGGGAATATCGGCCCGGACGGTTCGGCTGTGCCTGCGCGAAGGGCGGCGAGGTGCTTGCGGGACAGGCTGAACAGGACGCGCCGAAGCCCACGAAGGGCTTCGCCGGCTCCCTCCGCCAAAACCTCGTCGCCGTCACCGCTGGCCTCACCCTCCCCTGGAGCTCCGGCGGCGTAGAAGGCCACGTGAACCGGGTGAAAACACCCAAGAGAGCAATGTACGGCCGAGCTTCGTTCGAACTCCTCCGGGCCCGCATCCTCACTCAGCTTGAGGGGTAGACACGAAGCGCATGTCACCTGCCTGACCGCAGGCGCGGTGCACAAGCGCAACGGGGGTGGAGGATGCGGCGCGTGGTCAATCTGCGAACCGTTGAGCAGAAGTTACTGCTACTCGCTCTCTTGTTCGTTACTGGCGGGTCGATCGTCGCAAACCTCTTTGCATGGGACGTGAAGTGGCAGATACCGCTCATCTACGCGGTCCTCTATGTTCTGCTATCGATCGCTGTTGAGATCCGCGATCGGCAGGCACCTTCGGTGTCCACGCACTACCGCACCAGCGACGAGTTCTTCTTGTCGTTCGCACGTCTCGTGCGCACGGCTGAGCGCCATATCTACACAAGCTACGTGCGCAATACACCGCCGCCGAGCTTCCAATCCCCGGCGGCGCAGCAGTACTTCAGGACCGCGGCCGATTGGACACGGCGTAACCCCGGCGCGTCGTTCCACCGCATCATCGGTGTACCGGCCCAGGAGCCCGGCATGAGTGCCATGCGCCTGTGGCTACGAGAGCACTATGAAGAGATGCACGGCCTGGCCAACTATCACGCCCGCGTGGTGACGACCAACAGCGGCGTCGACGCGGTGAATATGGCGATCATCGACGACGCAGCGGTTCTGCTGTTGCTAACCGCGGACGGATCGTTCATGAGCGGACCAGCCTGGAGACGGCTGAAGCCGTCAATTCCTTCAGGGACTACTACAGGTCCTGGTGGAACTCAGGAGAGCCGCTGGAAAACTACGCGCAGCGAACCGGCCTCATGGCCTCCAACGACTGAGCTTCACGGAACTGCGGACAGAGCCACTTTTCAGCCGTCGCCGACGACGTCTGTCGTCGACTGGCTGTTCTGCCGTGGACGAGGGGTACCGGGTGGCTGGGGCAGATCTGCGCTGTGTGCGGGGCGGAGGGTGCGGCCGGAGGGAGGCGGGCGAGGCGGGCGTCTATTGCAGGCATAGTCTGGATGTCTTCGGCGAGGGATCTGCAGCGCCTACAGGGGGAAGAACAGGTGGAGCGCACCATCGGTGTCGATCTGGCGGTGGGGGCGCGGTCCACAGCGACTGCGGAGATCCGCTGGAGCCCGGACGGGGCAGAAGCGATGACTCCGACGGTCGGGTGCGGGGACGAGGATCTGCTGGAGCTGTTTTCAGGTCTCGTGCCGGGCGAGCGCGCGGGGGTTGACTGCCCGTTTGGCTGGCCGGCGGCGTTTGTCGAAGCCGTGGCGGCGCACGCGGGTCACCAGCCGTGGCCGGGGCGGACGGGTCGGGCAGAGCACTACGCCCGGCTGCGGCTGCGGACGACTGACCGGGTCGCGGATGCGGTGGTCCGGCCCCTGGTCGGGCGCGTTCCGCTCTCCGTGTCGATGGACAAACTGGGGGCGACCGCAGCGCGCTGGGCCTACCTCGCCGACCAACTTGCCCTTGGAGGCCGCCCCGTTGACCGGACCGGCGCAGGACCGGTGGTAGAGGTGTATCCGGCCGGCGCCCGGGCCGTATGGCGCCTGGGGGGTACGCGCTCCACAGAGGCACTGCTCGAGGCAGCGCCATGGCTGCGGTTCGAACCCGGTGCCCGGCAGGTATACGAGAAGAACAAACACGCCTTCGATGCGCTGATCGCCGCCCTTGTGGCCCGGGCCGCAGCCCTGGGTCTGACCTCTGGGCCCCAGGGCGAACGTGAGGACCGGGCCGCCGCCGTGGAGGGTTGGATGCACCTTCCCGTACCCGACAGCTTGATCAGGCTCGACCCATCAGCCCCCTGATCACCTGCTCTTGATGTCCTATCTCGTTCGCCCTTGCCGGCGAGCAGCGGCAGCACGCGGAGACCCCTCACCATCGAACAGGCTCCCAAGGAGGTCGGCGTCGCCACCGCGACTCAAGACAGCCCCCCTCATGGCAGCCGGTCTATCGCCTTGCCTGCTCGGTCGGAACCCGAAGGCTCCGGCAGATCGCCCCTCACGTCGCTGCGTCGATCACCTTTGCGAGGTACTGGTCGAAGAGGTCTGCCTTGTAGAGGAGTCCGCTGTATTTGACGGGGATCCGGTATCCGTTGACTTCGGCGGTGGGTGTGCCGGGTCCGGCGTGCCCGTTGTAGTGCCCGGCGGCGGCGAATACTTTTTCGGCGGAGTCGACGAAGGCCTGGTACTTCATGGACTTCACGGCGCTGTCGAAGGAGGGGTTCCGCAGCCCTTTCACCTTGCTGGCCAGTTGCAGCAGGCGCGCGGTGGTGAAGCCGTCCACCTCTTCGGAGGGCTGGTTCTGGTAGAGGACGGTGTGGTACTCGGCGAACTTCCCGCTCGCCAGTGCCGCGCGCAGGGCGTTGACCGCCTTCTTCGACCCGTTTCCGCCCAGCCGCGGGTCCAGGAATGATGCCATCGTGTACTCGACCTTGACCTTGTGCCGCAGGACCCATTTGGTCAGGACCGGGCCGCCGCCCGTGGTCTCGAATTCCCCGCAGTACGGGCAGCGCGGGTCTTCGTAGAGGTGCACGGTCACCCGCGCCTGGGGGTCGCCCACCAGAATGCCGGTGCCGTCCGATTCCACCTGCTCGGGCACGTCGCCCAGCCCGGGGTAGTCGGCCTTGGCCGCCGTTGGTTGCCCGCTGTCGGGCGCGGCGACCGGGTGCCGGGACCCGCAGCTCACCAGTGCCGCACCGAGTATGCCTGTCAGTACGGCTGCTGTCAGCCGTCTACTTCCGCGATTCAACCGCATGATGCCCCCCCTGTGGTCTTGGAGTGGGAGGGTAGGCCATCCGCTATGGGACTGAGACTGCGGGGTTCGGTTCTGCCGTCCCGCTCCACTGGTGCCTGCGGATGCCGGCCTGTTCCGGTGGCCGGCAGCAGTTCGACGGCGCCGGGAGAGCTGACGACGGTCGAGCGGGAAGAGGGCCGGCCCGGCGCGCGGGTCCCCTCCTGCTGTGGCCGCCGCCGGTGCTTACTGCGGCTGTTGGGTTCCGAGGTGGCGTACGGCCGGGTGTGTTCTGTCAGCCGCATGATCACTGTGGTGCGTCCGCGGTCGGCGAGTTCGCGCTGTGCCTCGCGCATGTTGAGGATCTTGTCCATGGTGTGGGTCTCGGTGCAGGGGCCGAGGTCGACCTCCGCGTCGAGCAGGGCCTGCTCCACGCCGCCTACGCGTCCTGGTGCAGCACCGGCGAGGGCCCGTACCCGAGCTTTCACGACTGGCGTCCGGCAGGAAGTCGGCCTCGCGTCACCCGCCGAGGTGATCAAATCGAACGGCCGCAAGTACTACCCCAACCTCGCCCTGCTGGATGCCCCGTCATGACCCAACTCCCGTGCTACTGCGGCGAACTGTCGCACATCGGTCAGGCCACCAGGGGCGCGGCAGTGCCTACCCACCCGCATCCGCCCGACTTGCCATGGGGTCGCAGGGCCACATCCGGCAGCGGGCGGCTCACTACACCACAAGGCGGGCCCTCATCAGGCCCCGCAGACGAAGGAGGGGCTACGGCCGTGACATCACTACTGACCGAGGGCGATCTCACCCACGAAGAACACGTCGTGTGGCTGGAAGACCCCGAACACCTCGACTAGGTCCGCCAGGCCCTCGGCAAGACAGGGCGCCGCAACACCAACCCCCTCTCTACGCGCGCGATGGCCGGATGGTCGGGTACGCCCTCCTCGACGACCAGGCCGCAGGTGTCGACGACGATGTGGCGCTTGCGGGCGTTGATATTCTTCGCGGCGTCGTAGCCGAGGCTGGCTTTGCCGACCGTCTCTCAGCTCCGTTGCCACCAGCGTCGGTGAGTTCTCCGGGCGGCGCGTTCGACAGGGCTCACAGTTTGCCAGTAGGTGAGGTTCTCGCGGCTGCTGAGGGTTTGAGGGTGGTCGGGTCCCAGTACTCGCTCGTAGTCTTGAACGAGTTGGGCGAATGAAGCGCTGAGTCACAAGACCTGAAACGGTGACCTGCGAAGTCCGGGACTAGTTCAGAGAAGTCACCAAACCAAGCTGATGGCACCTGACCAGATAGTTCGGGGCATGGCACGACCTCCGTGACTACCCCGAGCACGATCAGCCTATGAGTCCTCTGGACCTGTGGCATCTGGGCACGCAGGTCGTCGCCCACTGTTGGGTCGTACTGCTGCCTGAGCTGATCACAAGCACAGGGCGCAGCCTCCGGGATGGCGGCCGTCGTTCAGCCAGCGTGCGTCTGGTCCATGTGCAGTTCCGAGGAAGTCGGGAAGTTGTTCCAGTTGGCGGCCCCGATCGCGGCCGCCGGGGCAACCGCTGACCGCGCCGGATCGTCCTCCGTGTGTGTCCCACACAAATTCCGACCCGTCCCCGGCTACGCCTACTGATCTTTTCGGGCTGTTGTCGGGTACTGATCCCCGCGGTAGGCCGGTGGTTGCGGTACGAGCATGAGTACGTCACGCTCGGCGTAGGCGGCGGCGATGCGCCGGGTCCGGGCCGATGCGTTGACCTCGACGTGCGCGCCTCGGAAGGGGTGCGTGAGGACTTCGTGCGCCACGTCCTCCGCCGCGTGCGGCGGGCGGACTGACAGGACGAAGTCGCTTGCGGCCAGGGCGGATTCGAGGGGCCCGGCGGCCTCCAGGTCTGCCTCCTGGGCCCGTTGGAGGCTGGCGTGGCCGCGGCCGGTGGGGACGTACAACGCCCGGGCTCCCTAACGGGGCGCCTGGCCGCCGACTTTCGCGCCCGTGGCGCCGGGATGCAGAAGCGCCAACGTGGTCATGGGCCTCACGTTAGGCCGGGGCCGTCACCGGGCCCGGCGCGCGGTGCCGCCAACCAAGCCCGGGCCATGACTTCCCCTCCGTCGGTCCTGTCCTACTGAAACATTCAACAAAGGGATCTTCGCGACCGGCAAAGGTTCTACCCGCATAGATGATCCCGGTGCTGTCATGCTCACGACCGCCCGGAATTCCTGCCGGGCACCGCTCCGGGAGATCCCCCCATGCCCCGAATATCCCGCTCCCTGGTCACCGCCCTCTCCTCCCTCGCCCTCGCTGGCGCCGGCCTCACCGTCGCAGTCGGCACCGCCCACGCGCAGAGCTGCAGCCAGGACTACCTCCCCCTCCCCGACCCCACCTGCCAGCCCGGTGCCTTCAACCCGGACGTCACCCAGTCCACCATCGACTCCACGATCTGCGTCTCCGGGTGGACCGCGACCGTCCGGCCCTCCAGCTCGTACACCACCGCGCTGAAGAAGACGCAGATCGTCGAGTACGGCTACACCGACACCAGCACCTCGGACTACGAGGAGGACCACTTCGTCCCCCTCGAACTCGGCGGTGCCCCCAAGAGCGAACTCAACCTCTGGCCCGAGCCGGAGTACGGCACCAAGACCGCTGCCAACAAGGACACCGTCGAGAACAAACTCAAGAAGGCAGTCTGCGCCGGCACCGTCACCCTCGCCGACGCCCAGGACGCGATCGTCACCGACTGGACGACCGCACTGGCCGACCTCGGCCTGAGCTGATCCCGTCCGCTCGACGTAGGGGTCGGTCTCCTCCTCCGGGAGTAGCCGGCCCCTCTCGGCTCCCTCTCGCGAGGCAGACCAAGTGCCTCCGCACGGGCCATGTTCTTGAGCATCGCGAGGACGAGTGCGGGGCACAGGAGAGGGGCACAGGAGCTACTGAGCTCGTCGGATTGTTGTCCGGTGCTGGGTGAGGGTGAGTCCGGTGCCGACAAGGCAGCCGTAGATGAGGTCGGGCCGGAGCTGGATATGACGCAGGCCCCGGCGCAGAGTGCGTTCAAGATGCTCGTCGTCGGTGAAGGCCGTGTTGGCCAGCGGGCCGCGCCGTAACAGCGATGAGATGCCCTCCACCGGATGCAAGTCCGGTGCATAGGAGGGTAGTTGCACGATGGTGAGCCAGTCATGCGCGGCCGCGTACTCACGCATCCCGACGGCCGGGTGGACATTGAGATTGTCTCAGATCAAGACGATGGGCGCGCCGAGTTGGATGTGGGCGCGGACGACCAGGTCGCGGTAGTCGCGCCAGGCGAAGCTGTCGCGTCCGGTTCCCTTGTACTTGCGGCGACGGCACGGCCGGTAGATCAGCCGGGACGCGTCGCCCTGCCGGTAACAGCACATGGCGGCGATCGACCAGCGGCGCCAGGACCGGCCCCGCACCCGCACCCGCACCCGCACCACGGGCGTATGCCCACGCCGGCCCCAGGTGCGGGCCCGTGGCGGAGTCGTCGAGAACCCGGCCTCGTCCTCGAAGACGACAAGGGCCCCGAGCGCCGCCGCAGTCATTCCGCCTGCGGCCACACATCCTTCTTCCACAGTTCGACCGCATGCTCGTCGCGTTCCATGGCCCGGCGCGCGGGAGACTGCCAGGACCAGCCGTGGCGGTGCAGCAGCCGCCATACCGCCGCCATCGAACAGTCGATCCGGAACCTGAAGGCGATCAGGACTCTGATCCGTGCCAGGGTCCACCGCTGGTCCTCCCAGGCGTGCTCGGCGGGCCCGAGGGCCAACTCCTTCTCCAACTCTGCGAACTGGTCGTCGGACAGCTTGGGCAGTTTCGGCGGCCCTGCGGTGGCAAGGGCATCCATCCCGCCTTCCCGCCGGGCACGCCGCTAGCGTTCCACCGACCGCTCACTCACCCGCAGATCCCTCGCAATCACCGCGGTCCTCTCGCCGCGTGTGAACCGTTCGCCTGCCTCGTATCGGAGCCGCTCACGAAACTGTCGCCGCTCGGCGGTCAACCCGCCGCCCTGCGCGTACCGCATACCACCGGCCTACCGCAGGGATCAGCACCCGACAACAACCCGAAATGATCAGTAACCGGTGGGCCGGGGTGGTGCGACCTCGTGGAATCGGCCGCTGCGGATCAGTGCCCACGGGATGTTGAGTCTGCGTCGGGCGAGGGCGGTCACGGCCTGGGTATGCCGTGTGCCCTCGGCGCGCTTGCGGTCGTAAAACGTCATGGAGTTGGGGTCGTGGCGCACGCTCGTCAGGGCGGACATGGAGAGGACGCGCTGGAGACCCCGATGACAGTGGTGTGGCCGTGCAGGTTGCCGTTCCGGTTCCCGAAATCGTGCGGTACCGGGGCCAGATTGGCGAACGCTGCGAGCCCGTCCGGGCTGGTGGAGTCCGCCAGGTCGTTGCCCACCGCGGCGATGAACCCGGCACCCAGCGGCGGATCGATGCCGGGCATGCTGGCCACGATCTCGGCCAGCTCGTGCGTCCGGAAGCGGGCCTCGAAGCTGCGCGGGCATGAGTTCACCGACACTCAGACGAAGGTGTTGGAGAACCACTTGGAGAAGATCCGCGCGACGGCCGACTGGATCGCGACCGCGGCCGCGACCGGGCAGGTCGACCTTGATGAACAGCTCGCCCAGCTGCTGCGGGGCCAGTAGCCATGGGGGCGGGTCTGCCCGCCCGTGTCCGCGGCCAGACGGTATGCAGGAAGCGAAGCCGGCGGGGCTGACGCTCGTGCAGTTGTGCCGGGCGACCAAGCGCACGCCGTCGCAGGTCCGGGCGGGCCTGAGGTTCCTGCGGAAGGTCGCGGTCAAGGAGGGACTGTCGCCGGTGACCTAGAGCAGGCGGGACGGCTTTCAGATGTCGGAGGAGAGCGAGTTCTGGATCTCCTCCGAGCGGGCGATTTTCCAGGCGGAGCTGCACCGGGTCACCAACTTCATCACCGGGATCATCGCCCCGCACGCCAAGAGGGCCGCCAGCGATTAATGGATCCGCCTGGTCCTGGACCAGCTCGGCGGCGTCAAGGCCACCCTGGAAGTCCTCACCCGCGCCGCAACGTCGTCGATGCCACCGCTACGTCAACGACAATGGGTGCAAGTGGAGGGCTGTTCCTGTCGACTTCGGGATCCCTTGGCGCACTGTCTACGGGTTCTTCCAGCGATGGCGGGCGAGCGCGGACCTGGCCCGCATCCATGCCGAGCTGCACGAACGAGTCCGCGTCCACGACGGCCTGGATCCCCGCATCGTCGCGGTGATCCAGGACTCCCGGTCCGTCAAAGGTGCCGAGACCGTGCGCCAAGCCACCCGCGGAATCGACGGCGGGAGGCTGATCAACGGCCGTAAGCGGCACCTGGCCGCGGCCATGCGCGGGATGGCTCTGGACGTCATGGTCACCAAGGCCTCGCCGCACGACAGCATCCCCGCCCGTGACCAGCTGTTCCGCCTGCGCCTGACGCATCCCGAACTCGCCGTCGCCGGGCTGACTCCGCCTACGGCTGAACCCTCGTGGGCCGGTCCCACTTCTTCCTCGGCATCACCCTCAAAACGATGCCCTGCCGCAAGGACCAGGACGGATTCGCCCTGCTGGCCAAGCGGTGGCGTGTCAAGCGGGCGATCTCGTGGATTATGAGAGCCCGGAGAAACGTCCGCGACTACGAGCGGCTCATCTCCCATAGCGAGGCCCACATTACGTGGACCTTCATCACTCTTATGGTCCGCCGGCTCACCCGGCCTTCCTACCCACCCCGTACGTCACCGCACCCTGTCGAGCCTGTGAAAGCGGCTGGCAAGCCCAAGCCCATACGCCTCCGGATGCAGCGGCCGCAGGCGATTGGACTTGCCCCTACCGCCTGCGCTGATCGGTGAGCAAGCTGGGCACATCCCATCCGTCAGTAGTGGTGACAACCTTCGGAAGCTGTTCGTTCGGCACCGTCCGACCGCCCTCCCGCGCATGGAACTGAGCGGACCGGCTTGGATGCGAACGCGGCGGGGTGGTGGACGCGGCGATCGGCGCGCTGGTCTCCGTGAGGCGCCCCCCTGCGGTGTATGTGACCGGGGACGCCAAGCAGATCATCAGGCGCACGGCCCTGGGATCAGCTGGTACGCGGTGGCGCGCATCGCCCGGTGTGCCCTTGAGCGGCGACATGCGCCAAACATGAGAGTGGGCAAAGCAACGGCAAGCCGCTTCGTCCGGTTCAGAGTGGGGTAGCCGTGAACGTCCAGGGGAACGACTACTCCGGCGATGCAGTTGCACACCCCTGCCATGATCCGGAGGACGGTGCGAACGAACACGGTGACCGGCTGACCCGGATCGCTGCACAGTCGCCACACACGGGGCAGCCGCTCACGCACCATCCCTAGGCGCTTTTCGGGGCACCGATTGTGCGAACGCGCAAAGAGCGAGGAGCTCGGCGTAAGGCGTCGCGGAACAGGCCAGACACGCGGTCAAGCAATTGACCCCCGTCGGGTACGAGACCATCACGACCCCACCTGCGGCTCTGGCTGCATAAACCCCGCTGTCACCAGTTCATGCAGCAGTCCCCGTCTCTCGGCGTCGGCTGGTCGGTGGTGGGGTGGCGGCGCCGTTCAGGCAGCGATCGAGGAGCGCGTGCATGCGGGGGACGGCGAGGGACGGGTTGGCCGCGGCTCCCTCCGCGGTGCGGGGGTCCGCGAGGAGGGCCTCCAGGACTTCGGGCGTCAGGATCGGGTTGGCGGCGGCTGCCCGGCGCACCGCCTCGTCGGGGTCTTCGATCGGGGGTTCGGGCAGGGTGGGATCGGCTGCGGCCAGGGCGCGTACCTCGGGATCCGAGTGACCGATGAGGTGGGTCCGGCCGGTGCGCGGGAAGCCGGGCAGCGTCAGCAGGTGCGAACGGTGGTCCGGGCGGGTGACGAAGACGTCCAGGAGGAGGTGCGGCGGAGCCAGCGGGTGGCGGCACGCCAGCCGGATCCGGACCTCCTCGTCGTCGTCATGCGCGAGTGCCCCGACAAGTGCGGCGGGCAGGCGGGTCCAGCTCGCCGCAACCCGTCGGAGCACCGGTTCCCCGGACACCGCGCAGGCGGCGAACCAGTCGGGTGACGGCACGGTGGCCGGGTCGGGGTCCGGCTCGGTGATCGGGCAGATGCAGCCAGGACCGTGCGCGATGACCCGGTCGATCACGTCGTACTCGGCCCAGGTGCGGGGGAAGGAGTGGAGGCGTGCGCGCATCCGCACGTCCTCGTCCAAGTCCTCCCTCAGCTCCGCCACCAGGTCCGGTCCCAGGCCGGGCCGGGCGGCGACCATCTCGCGGACCTTCGCCTCGGGATGCCGGGCGAGCCGGGCGACGGCGTCGGCCGGAGTGTGGGGGTTCCGGGCCAGGGGGTGCACCGTGTCGTCCGCGAAGCACTGCTCGACGAGCGCGGGCGACAGGGCGCATCTGCCGAGCACGAACGGCCTGCTGCGCGGACGGATGGACGGCAGCTTGGCCTCCACCCGTTCCGGGTCCAGCTCCCAGTTCCTGTCCTTCGCCGCTTCACGGACCGCGGGGTCCGGATCGTCGAGCAGCCCCGCCCGCTGCGCCAGGGTGAGCGACTCCCACCGCCAAGTGGCCTGTATGCGGAGTGCGGGGTCCTCGTGCCCGGCCATGGAGCGGAAGAAGGACAGCGGGATCTGCCGGGACGAGTCGAGCTCCGAGATGATCTCGTGCGCGGTGACCTTGCCGTCCTCGCCCCCGTCCTGGGCGGTCAGGAAGGTGAGGAGGATGTCGTCCGGCAGCGGTCGGACCCAGAGGGGCCAGGGGCGGAGGTGGGGGTTGGCGAGCCGCGCGCGGACGAGTCCCGAGGTGTCCGTTGCCAAGGGGGCGAGTCGCGAAGGGTCTACGTGCTGGTTGCGGGCGAGCGCGCCGCGGATCCGCCACTCCGGGTGGCACAGGGCTGCGTCGATGACGGCGTCGGGCAGGTCGCGATCCTTGCACATCAGCAGGCCGACCTCGCCGGCCGCTTGATCCAGCAGGCGTATCAGTACGTCGGAGGGCGCCGCCGGATTGAAGGCGACGCCGCGCAGCCAGAGTTCACGCAGAGAGTCGGACACCGCGTCATCCTGCCACCCCTTGCGCCCCGGACCGGGCCACGAGGCGACCACATCGAGGGCTCCCTCCGCACCCTTCGGTACAGACAGCGGACGGCGAGTTCCTCGTCCTGGGTGGAGATGCCGGCCGGGTCGCGGCCGTCCTGGAAGTCGTCGAAGTAGCCTGCGGCTGAGCCGAGTTGGCGGTACTCGGCG
>NZ_JNXE01000022.1 GCF_000716605.1 Streptomyces sp. NRRL F-525
CCCCCCCCGCCCCGCCCCCTCCCGCACTCCCGCGCGATCGCCCTCGCCATCCCCTACCTCGACGTCGACGCCCCGGTCATGCCCCTCCGGCTCGACCGCGGCCACCGGATGTCCGCACCGCCGGGCGACGACCCGAAGCGGGTGGGCTGGTACGCCGACGGGCCCTCCCCGGGCGAGCAGGGCACCGCCGTCGCCGTCGGCCACCTCGACACCATGACCGGCCCGGCCGTCTTCGCCGGCCTGGGCGAACTCAAGCCAGACCACGTGGTCGAGGTGCGGCGCGCCGACGGACGGACCGCCGTCTACACGGTCGACGCGGTACGGACGTACGAGAAGGCGCACTTCCCCGACCGGGAGGTCTACGGCGCCCGCGGGCGACCGGAGTTGCGTCTGATCACCTGCGGCGGCGGTTACGACCGCAGGACCGGCTACACGGGCAACACCGTCGTCTTCGCCCATCTCGTCGCGATGCGTGAGCGCGCCCGAACTGGCTGAAGATGACCGTCCGTTTTCTCACCACCCGGACCGACACGCCCGATCCCGTCCGGTCTCTTCCCCCGGGTGCGCACATTCCGTTAGCTTCCGTGACTCACAAGCCTCGTACGACCCGTGCGAGGTGTCCGGATCGCGGAGCACCGTCGCCCAAGTGAGCCCCCGGGGGCACTCGTCATGACACGCGCCATCTCCCTGCACGACGTGAGCAAGGCCTACGCGCGAGGCGTCCGCGTGGTGGACCGGCTGTCGCTGGACATCGCGCCGGGGGAGTTCCTCGTCCTGCTCGGGCCGTCCGGGTGCGGCAAGTCGACCGTGCTGAGGATGATCGCCGGCCTGGAGCAGATCGACGAGGGCGACTTAAGACTCGACGGCGAGTACGCCAACGAACTCGCCCCCTCGGAACGGGACATGGCGATGGTGTTCCAGAACTTCGCCCTCTACCCGAGCATGACCAGCCGCGACAACATCGGCTTCCCGCTGCGCATCGAGACCCCCGGCGAGGACCCGCGCGCCCGCGTCGACGCGACCGCCCGCATGCTCGGCATCGAGGACCTCCTGGAACGCTTCCCGAGCCAGCTCTCCGGCGGCGAACGCCAGCGCGTCGCCATGGGCCGGGCCATCGCCCGCCACCCCTCCGCGTTCCTGATGGACGAGCCGCTCTCCAACCTCGACGCGAAACTCCGCAACCACCTCCGCGCCGAAATATCCTCCCTCACCCGCAAGTTGGGCGTCACCACGGTCTACGTCACCCACGACCAGGCCGAGGCCATGTCGCTCGGCGACCGGGTCGCCGTCCTGCGCGGCGGGGTCCTCCAGCAGGTCGGCACCCCGCGCTCGGTGTACGCGCTGCCCCGCAACGTCTTCGTCGCCGCGTTCATCGGCACCCCGCGCATCAACCTCCTGCGCGGCCTGGTCCGGGCCCCGTTGGACGGCGCGATGACCATCAGTCTCGGCAAGCAGTACCTCCGGCTGCCCGAACCCCTGTGCCTGGACCACCAGTTGCTCCGCGTCCAGCAGGGCCGCGAGGTCATCGTCGGCCTGCGTTCCGAGGCCATCCGTATCGCCAAGCCCGCCGCGGCCCGCCCCGGTGAGGTGGCGATCAGCGGCCTGGTCGAGCACGTGGAGTTCCAGGGCCACGAGGTCCTCGTCCACTTCAACACCGGCTCCCGGCCCGCCGTCGTACCGGAGTTGGAGGCCCCGCGCACGGCCCGCCCGGTCCGCCGCCGCCGACGCGAGGGCGGTGTCCTGGACCGGCTGCGGGGACGCGCGGGCGCACTGCGCGCCGGACCGGTGGTGGTCCTGGACCCGTCGACGGTCCCGGAATCCGACCCCGTGCCGCCCGAGGGCCGCCTCCCCGGCGACCTCGTCGTCCGCACCACCCCCGACATCGAACTCCGCCACGGCATGCACGTCCCGCTCCTCGTCGACATCGCCCACCTGTTCGTCTTCGACCAGCACGGCGAACGGATCTCACCGGCCCCGGCGCGGCTGCCCGACCTGGAGGAGTGACGCCCGGTACGGATAGGTGCATGACCCTGCACTTCACCCGAAACCGGGCAGCCCTCGCGACCGCCGGCCTCCTCCTCGCCGCAGCGGCCCCCACCGCCTACGCGAGCCTCGACACCGAAACCGCGCCCGCGATCGCCCCCGCGCCGACGCGCGGAACGCCGTACGTCGAGACGCAGCTCTTCTTCGGCACCGAGCGGCCGGACGGTGGACCGGCCGTCACGGACGGGCAGTTCATGGGCTTCGTCGACAAGGAGGTCACGCCCGACTTCCCGGACGGGCTCACCGTGCAGAACGGGCGCGGGCAGTGGCGGGACGCGAACGGGAAGATCGAGAAGGAGCGGTCGTACGAGCTGATCCTGCTGTATCCGGTGAAGGCGGCGGCCGCGAACGACCGGAAGATCGAGGAGGTCCGGCGGGCGTACGAGAAGGCCTTCGGGCAGGAGGCGGTGGCCCGGGTGGACGACCGGACCCGGGTTGATTTCTGAGGTGCCCGCACCTCGACTTCTGTGGTCTCCGCGCGTCCGTGACCCGGGGTCTCTGGCGCCGGAAAACTAACACCGCTAGTTTGTGAGGCGGACGACGACGTCACGCCCGGGAGGCAGCACGATGAAGGCACACGACGGCATGTACATCGACGGCGCCTGGCGCCCCGCCGCGAGCGGGGACACCATCGACGTGGTGAACCCGGTCGACGAGCAGGTGATCGACCGTGTCCCGGCCGGTACCGCCGCGGACATCGACACCGCCGTACGCGCCGCCCGTGCCGCTCTCCCGGGCTGGGCCGCGACCCCGCCCGCCGAACGCGCTGCCCAACTCGCCTCCCTGCGGGACGTGTTGGCGGCCCGCAAGGACGAGATCGCCGAGACGGTCACCGCCGAACTGGGCTCACCGCTCGCCTTCTCGCAGGCCGTCCACGCGAGCGTGCCGATCGCGGTCGCGGGTTCGTACGCCGAACTCGCCGCGACCCACGCCTTCGAGGAGAAGGTCGGCAATTCGACGGTCTACCAGGAACCCATCGGCGTGGTCGGCGCGATCACCCCCTGGAACTACCCCCTCCACCAGATCGTCGCCAAGGTCGCCCCCGCCCTCGCGGCAGGCTGCACGGTGGTGCTCAAGCCCGCCGAAGACACCCCGCTCACCGCCCAGTTGTTCGCCGAGGCGGTCGACGAGGCGGGCATCCCGGCGGGCGTCTTCAACCTGGTGACGGGCCTGGGTCCGGTGGCCGGCCAGGCGTTGGCCGAACACCCCGGCGTCGACCTCGTCTCCTTCACCGGCTCCACGGCCGTGGGCCGCCAGATCGGCGCGACGGCCGGTGCCGCGGTGAAGAAGGTCGCCCTCGAACTGGGCGGCAAGTCCGCCAACGTCATCCTCCCGAGCGCCGACCTCGCCAAGGCCGTCAACGTCGGTGTCGCCAACGTGATGTCCAACTCCGGCCAGACGTGCAGTGCTTGGACCCGGATGCTGGTCCATCGCGACCAGTACGACGAGGCGGTGGAGCTGGCCGCGACGGCCGCCGCCAAGTACGGCGCCCGCATCGGCCCGGTGGTGAACGCCAAGCAGCGGGCCAGGGTGCGGAGTTACATCGAGAAGGGCGTCGCGGAGGGCGCGCGCCTGGTGGCGGGCGGCCCCGAATCCCCGTCCCCGCAGGGCTACTTCATCAGCCCGACCGTATTCGCCGACGTGACCCCCGACATGACGATCGCCCAGGAGGAGATCTTCGGCCCGGTCCTGACGATCCTCCGCTACGACGACGAGGACGACGCCGTGCGTATCGCCAACGGCACCGTGTACGGCCTCGCGGGTGCGGTGTGGGCCGGTGAGGAGGCCGAAGCGGTGGCGTTCGCGCGGAGGTTGGAGACCGGGCAGGTGGACATCAACGGCGGGCGGTTCAACCCCCGTGCGCCGTTCGGGGGTTACAAGCAGTCGGGTGTCGGCCGGGAACTCGGCGCGCACGGGCTGTCCGAGTACCTCCAGACCAAGTCCCTTCAGTTCTAGCCCTGTCAGCCCTGTCAGCCCTGTCAGGAGGCCTCACATGGTCCGCGCCGCCGTACTGCCCGCCGTGGGCGCTCCGTTGGAGATCGCCGAGATCGACCTCCCGGACCCCGGCCCCGGCCAGGTCCGCATCCGCCTCGCCGCCGCCGGGGTCTGCCACTCCGACCTGTCCCTGACCAACGGCACGATGCGCGTGCCGGTACCGGCGGTCCTGGGCCACGAGGGCGCGGGCACGGTAGTAGCCGTGGGGGAGGGCGTCACGCATGTCTCACCCGGCGCCCCGGTCATCCTCAACTGGGCCCCGTCCTGCGGCACTTGCCACGCCTGCACCCTGGGTGAGGTCTGGCTCTGCGCCAACGCGCTCAACGGCGCGGCGGACGTCTACGCCCACCGCGCCTCCGACGGCAGCGACCTCCACCCCGGCCTGAACGTGGCGGCGTTCGCGGAGGAGACGGTCGTAGCGGCGTCCTGTGTCCTGCCGCTCCCGGAGGGCATCCCGCTGACGGACGCGGCCCTCCTCGGCTGCGCGGTCCTCACCGGCTACGGCGCGATCCACCACTCGGCGCGGGTGCGGGAGGGCGAGACGGTCGCGGTCTTCGGCGTCGGCGGGGTAGGCCTGGCCACCCTCCAGTCGGCCCGGATCGCGGGCGCCACGACGATCGTCGCCGTCGACGTCTCCCCGGAGAAGGAGGAGTTGGCCCGCGCGGCCGGGGCGACGGACTACGTGGTCGCCTCCGAGAACACGGCCCGGGAGATCCGCGCCCTCACCGGAAAACAAGGTGTGGATGTCGCCGTGGAGTGCGTGGGCCGCGCGGTCACCATCCGCACGGCCTGGGAGTCCACCCGCAGAGGTGGACGTACGACGGTCGTAGGCATCGGCGGCAAGGACCAGCAGGTCACCTTCAACGCCCTCGAACTCTTCCACTGGGGCCGGACGTTGAGCGGCTGTGTCTACGGCAACTCCGACCCGGCGAAGGACGTACCGGTGCTCGCCGAGCATGTCCGGGCCGGACGGCTGGACTTGGGGGCGCTGGTGACGGAACGGATCGGACTGGACGGGATTCCGGGGGCGTTCGAGAACATGGTGGCGGGGAAGGGGGGACGGGCGCTGGTCGTGTTCTGAACGGCCCTGTCCGCCCGCACCGGCGGTTCAGGCTCAACGCCCTTGCCTACGGCACCTGTTCGGGCTGCGGCTCATCCGTCGCCGCAGCCTGCTTCGCCCGCGCCCGCGCCTTCGCGCCCGGCCGGGACCGCGACACAGCCACGCCCGCCAGACACAGCACCCCGCCCCCCAGCGTGAGCAACCCCGGTACCTCACCCAGCGCCAGCCACGACATCAGGACGACCAGCGCGGGTACCGCGTACGTGGTCGCGCCCATCTTGCTGGCGGTCGTACGGGCGAGGGCGTAGGCCCAGGTGGTGAAGGCGAGGGCGGTCGGGAAGACGCCCAGGTAGACCATGTTGAGGGTGGCGGAGACGGGCGCGTCGCCGGCCTGATCGACAAGCTGCCCGGCGAACGGCAGGCACATCACCGCCCCGACGAGACACCCGAACGTCGTCACCTGGAGCGCGCTGGCCCGGGCGAGGGCCGGTTTCTGGGCGACGACCCCACCGGCGTACGCGACCGCCGCGAGCAGGCACAGCACCACACCGAGTACGGACGAACCGCCGTCCCCGGACATGGACAGCCCCACGGTCACCGCGCCCGCGAACGACACCGCCATCCCCGCGAGCAGCCGCGGCGGCATCGCGTCACCGAGCAGCCGCGAGCCGAGCAGGGCGATGAGGATCGGCCCGATGTTCACGACGAGGGCGGCGGTACCGGCGTCGACCTGCTGCTCGCCCCAGTTCAGGACGACCATGTAGAACCCGAACCACAGCACGCCCGAGATCGCGATCCCCCGCCAGGCGGACCGCGGCGGCACCCCTTCCCGCCGTACGAGAGAGAGCACCCCCAGCGCCAGCGCCGCGCTCGCCAGCCGCCCCAGCGCCAGCGCGCCCGGCGAGTAGGCGGACCCCGCGCTCCGGATGGACACGAACGCCGAGGCCCACAGGACGACGGTGACGACCGCGGCTGCGGCGGCTGCCCGTTCGGCACGGGGGAGGGATTTCGTCATGCGTTCGAGGTTAGGCGGCGGCGGGACCGTACCGCTGGCGGAAATCGGACGCGATCGTCGGGGGCGGTTGGTGATGCCTTCGGGGTCATTTTTATTGCCTATCAGGCTTGACGGTGAAGCCGGTCGAAGGGCAGAGTCCGGAAGACGCGACGACACGCGACGACACGTACCGACAGGTGAGGACGGGTCCGATGAGCCACCACTCCGTACCGCAGCAAGTGCATCGCCTGTGGTCGACCGAGCACGAGCCCGTGCTGGAGGTCGAGGACGGCGACACCGTGTCGTTCGACCTCACCGAGGCGACGGACGGACAGTTCGACCCGACGTCGACCGTGGAGGCGGTGGCCGGTTTCGACTGGGACCGCGTCTATCCACTCGCCGGACCGATCGTCGTCAAGCACGCCGAGCCCGGCGACGTCCTGGAAGTGGAGTTCCTGGAACTGCGGTCCGTCGACTGGGGCTGGACAGCCGTACTCCCCGGACTCGGCCTGCTCACCGAGGACTTCCCGGACGCGCACCTCCACCTGTGGGATCTGACCGGCGGAGACACGGCCAACTTCCTCGACGTGGCCGACATCCCAATCCGCCCTTTCTGCGGGGTGGTTGGGGTCTGCCCGGACGTCACCGAACCCCAAAGCGTCCTGCCCCCGGGCCACTTCGGCGGCAACGTCGACTGCAAGGACCTCGTCGTCGGCACCAGGCTCTACCTCCCGATCCAGGTCTCCGGCGCCCGCCTCAGCCTCGGCGATCCCCACGCGGCCCAGGGCGACGGGGAGTTGTGCGTCAGCGCGATCGAGGCGTCCTTGTCGGGCGCGGCCCGTATCCGTCTGCACAAGGGCCGCCGCATCCCGGCCCCCCAGTTCGAGACGCCGGGCCCCCTCCACCCGGACCCCGCCCGAGCCGGCCACTACGCCACGATGGGCGTAGCCCCCGACCTCATGCGCGCGGCCCAGGACGCGACCCGAGCCATGATCGACCACCTGGGCACCCGCTACGGCCTCGCCCCGATCGACGCCTACGTCCTGTGCAGCGTCGCCGTAGACCTACGGATCACCGAGGTCGTGGACGCCCCCAACTGGATAGTCACGGCCCACCTGCCAAAGGCGATACTCCGGTCCCTTTGAGGCATGGGGTGGGTTTCGCAGGGGCGCGGGGCTGTATCTACTTGCGGCTCCGCCGCGTGGGCGCGACCAGCCCCAGCGCACGCGCACTCGGCACACCACACAAGCCACCCATCCCCTAGGAATCCGTCGCCCGTCCGACGCGGCGGCGACGCGCTCGCTGTCGGCAGGTCGCTCCGCAGTAGCGGGCCGGGCGGCCGGTGGACCGGGCCTCAAGCCGGACCCCGCACTCCTCGCACCGCGGCGCCGCGTGAAGGGTGCCGGGCGCGTCACGAAATACCCCTCCTTCCGTGACGGACGCGGGACTCCGCAGGCTCTCCAGCGCCAGCCGCACCATGCGGGTGCCGCCGTTCCGGTCGCGGTGTGCGGCCCAGATCGTCACGCATCCGACGAGGAGCGCGGCGACATCGTCCGCGCTGACGTCCGTGCGGACCCCGCCGGCCCGCTGGGCCGCGCGGAGCAGTTCATCGAGTGCCTGGCGGAACCGTCGCGCCGACGCGGTCAGCCGGGGGCGCGGCCAGCTCGTTTCCGTGGTCAAGGCGTCGCAGGCGTGCTTGCGCCCGTGGGACGTGTCGACGACTTCCAGCAGGAAGCCGAAGAAGGCCGCGACAGGGTCCGCGCGGGCCGCCCATCGCCGAGCGGCGTCCACCCGGTTGTCGATCTGCTGGACGAGTACGGCCTCCAGCAGGATCTCCTTGCTGGGGAAGTGCCGGTAGACGGTGCCGGCGCCGACCCCCGCGTGCCGTGCGATCGTGCCGAGCGAGACGTCCAGACCGTGCTCGTCGAAAGCCCGCGAAGCGGCGGCGAGCACCTTCGCGCGGTTACGGCGGGCATCGGCCCGACCGACGTCATGGGGAGGTGCGGTCATGTCACGTAATCCCTTGTCCGCCGGACTCAACCGGGTGCAGCATTCCACATCGACCCCGGGCCGAGCCCAACCGTGCCCACCGACAAGCCCGGGGCGGAGGACGACATGACCACTGACCGCTTGACCGTCGTGACCGGTGCGACCGGCCGGCAGGGCGGCGCCACCGCACGCCGACTCCTGGCGGCCGGCAGACCGGTGCGCGTACTCGTGCGGGACACGGCCGCTCCCGCCGCCAAGGCACTCGAAACCGCCGGAGCCGAGCTCGCCCGCGGCGACTTCGACGACCCGTCGAGTCTGCCTGCGGCGCTGGAGGGAGCGGCGGCACTGTTCGCCGTACCGCCCGTGGCATTCGGGCCGGCCGGCTCCGACGTGGAGCGGGAGTTCGCCCGGGGCCGGGCACTGACCGATGCCGCGGCCGCCGTGGGCGTCGAACACGTCGTGTTCACGGGCGTGGCGTCCACGCCGGGTCGTCCCGGTGGCTCCGAGGGGAAGAAGCGCGTCGAGGACTACCTGCGTGAGCGGATCCGGTCGGTGACCGTGCTGCGCCCGGTGCGGTTCATGTCGAACTATCTCGGTTCGGCACCCATCGGTCTCGACGGCATCTCCGGCGGTGTGCACCGGCACATCTTCCCGCCGGACGAACCTGCCCAGATCGTCGCGGTGGAGGACATCGCGGAGTTCGCCGCGCTGGCCTTCGACCAGCCGGACCGGTTCGCGGGGCGGAGTCTGGAGCTGGCCGGGGACGCTCCCACTCCGGCCGAGGCGGTTGCCGCGATCAGCGAGGCGATTGGCGCCGAGGTGCGCTACGAGCAGATCACCCACGCCGAGGCTGCCGCGCTCAACCCCGAGATCGCCCAGGTCCGGGATCGCTGGGCCGCCGGATCGCGCTGGCACGCCGATATCGAGGCGCTGCGCGTCATTCATCCCGGGCTGCGTACGCTCGCGGACTGGCTCACCGAATCCGGCGCCGCCCTGCTGCGGAAGCGATTCCTCCACACCGCGTAGTGCCGTAGCTATGGGTCGTGGTCCTGCTGGCGGGGAACGGGTACGGCCGCCGATGCAGTCCAGGGCGATATGCGCGCTCTACAGCTGGTACCAGCCGCCCCTACCGCCCAGCCACCTCCGAGAACTGCCCCGCCAACCCCTCCAGCAGCGCGGCCAACCCCACCTCGAACGCCCGCTCATCCACCTTCTCCTGCTGCTCCGCAAGAAGATGCGCCTGCCCAAGATGCGGATAGTCAGCGGGATCGTACGCACTCTCGTCGTCCACGAACCCCCCGGCGAACGACCCCAGCGCGGACCCCATGATGAAGTACCGCATCAACGCCCCGATCGACGTGGCCTGCGCCGGAGGCCACCCCGCGTCGACCATCGCCCCATACACCGCGTCCGCGAGCCGCAACCCAGCCGGCCGCCGCCCGGGCCCCGTGGCGAGCACGGGCACGATGTTGGGATGGTCACGCAACGCGGACCGGTACGACACGGCCCAGTCATGCAGCGCCGTACGCCAGTCCCGCCCGTCCTCGAACATCGACAGATCGACCTGCGCGCTCACCGAGTCGGCGACCGCCTCCAGAATCTGGTCCTTCGTGCGGAAGTGGTTGTAGAGCGAGGGCCCACTCACCCCCAACTCGGCGGCGAGCCGACGCGTGGACACGGCCGCGAGGCCCTCCGCGTCCACCAGCACCCGCGCCGCCTCGACGATCCGGTCGGTACTGAGCAGGGGCTTGCGCGGTCGGGCCATGCCGCACATAGTAGGGCTGCGAGAGTCAAACTAGCAGTGCTAATTTAAATGTGCAGCAGTCGGTGTATGGCCTTCCACTTGGGGTGACGCGCAATGAACCTGGAGCTCAGCGAGGAGCAGGAGGCCGTACGGCGGCTCGCCAAGGACTTCGTGGACCGCGAGATCGCCCCGCACGTCATCGCCTGGGACCGCGCCGAGGAGGTCGACCGCTCGATCGTCAAGAAGCTCGGCGGCGTCGGTTTCCTGGGGCTGACCATCGACGAGGAGTACGGCGGCTCGGGCGGCGACCACCTCGCGTACTGCCTGGTCACCGAGGAACTCGGCCGCGGCGACTCCTCCGTGCGCGGGATCGTCTCCGTGTCGCTGGGGCTGGTCGCCAAGTCGATCGCGGCCTGGGGCGACGAGGAGCAGAAGCGGCGCTGGCTGCCGGGGCTCACCTCCGGCGAGCACGTCGGCTGCTTCGGGCTCACCGAACCCGGCACCGGATCGGATGCCGGCAACCTCACCACCCGCGCGGTCCGTGACGGCGACGACTACGTCATCAACGGCACCAAGATGTTCATCACGAACGGGACTTGGGCCGACGTCGTGCTCCTCTTCGCGCGCTCGACCGACGCCCCGGGACACAAGGGCGTCTCCGCCTTCCTCGTCCCGACCGACACCCCCGGCCTGACCCGCCGCACCATCCACGGCAAGCTCGGCCTGCGCGGCCAGGCCACCGCCGAACTCGTCCTCGAAGACGTCCGCGTGCCCGCCGCCACGATGCTCGGCCCCGAGGGCAAGGGCTTCTCGGTCGCCATGTCGGCGCTGGCCAAGGGCCGCATGTCGGTCGCCGCGGGCTGCGTCGGCATCGCCCAGGCCGCGCTCGACGTGGCGCTCCGCTACGCCGGGGAGCGCGAGCAGTTCGGCAAGTCCATCGCGCAGCACCAGCTCGTCCAGGAACTGATCAGCGACATCGCCGTCGACGTGGACGCGGCCCGGCTGCTGACCTGGCGGGTCGCCGACCTCATAGACCGCGGCCTGCCCTTCGCCACCGAGTCCTCCAAGGCCAAGCTCTTCGCCTCGGAGGCGGCCGTCCGCGCCGCCAACAACGCGCTCCAGGTCTTCGGCGGCTACGGCTACATCGACGAGTACCCGGCGGGCAAGCTGCTGCGCGACGCCCGCGTGATGACCCTCTATGAAGGCACCAGCCAGATCCAGAAACTGCTCATCGGGCGCGCGCTGACGGGCGTTTCCGCGTTCTGAAGACCCGTTCTGAGTACGTGAGTTGAGTATCTGAGCGGATGTCCTACGGGCCGTGGCCGCCGATGCTCGACCCATGAGTGACACACCGGTCAAACAGCAGACCACGGCCGCCTATCACGGCCAGGCCGTCGCGTCTTTCGCGATCGCCCTCGCGGCGACCGCCATCGGCATCTTCCAGTTGCACGCCGACACCTGGGTACGGGCCTTCCTCGGCATCGCCGTCCTCTACTTGGTCACGTCCGCGTTCACGCTCGCCAAGGTGGTCCGCGACCGCCAGGAGGTCGGCCAGATCGTCAGCCGGGTCGACCAGGCCAGGCTGGAGAAGCTCCTCGCCGAGCACGACCCCTTCGAAAAGCTCTGAGCGGCCAGACTAAGCGCTCGCTCAGGTTCGGCGGTATGGTGGACCCCTTGTCACCGAGAGGGGTTCACGAGCGATGAGTACGGCGGAGGAGACCACCGCGGGCGACCCGCAGGCCTGGGCGGAGGTCACGCCCGACGCGGCCCGGCGACTGCTGATCGCCGCCGTGGAGGCCTTCGCCGAGCGCGGCTACCACGCGACGACCACCCGGGACATCGCGGGCCGCGCCGGGATGAGCCCGGCCGCGCTCTACATCCACTACAAGACCAAGGAAGAACTGCTCCACCGCATCAGCAGGATCGGCCACGAGAAGGCCCTGGAGATCCTGCGGACCGCGGCGGGGCGCGAGGGCAGCGCCGCCGAGCGCCTCGCGGACGCGGTGAGCTCCTTCGTGCGCTGGCACGCGGGCGGGCGCACCACCGCGCGGGTCGTGCAGTACGAACTCGACTCGCTCGGCCCGGACGCCCGCGCCGAGATCCTCGCGCTGCGCCGCCAGGTCGACGCCGAGGTGCGCGGGATCGTCGAGGACGGGGTCGCCGACGGCTCCTTCGACGTACCGGACGTGAAGGGCACGACCCTCGCGATCCTGTCGCTCTGCATCGACGTGGCCCGCTGGTTCAGCCTCGACGGCCCCCGGACGCCCGACGAGGTCGGCGCGCTCTACGCCGACCTCGTGCTGCGGATGGTGGGGTCCAAGTAGCCGCCCTGCCAAGGGTGTTGGTCAGAGGTAGTAGCGCGACACCGACTCGGCCACGCACACCGGCTTGTCGCCGCCCTCGCGCTCCACGGTGAACGCGACGGTCACCTGGACACCGCCCGGTACGTCGTCGACGCCGGTGATCTTCGCGGTGGCGCGCAGCCGGGAGTCGACCGGGACCGGGGCGGGGAAACGGACCTTGTTCGTCCCGTAGTTGACGCCCATCTTCACGCCCTCGACCTTGATCAGCTGCGGCCCGAAGAGCGGGAGCAGCGACAGGGTGAGGTAGCCGTGCGCGATAGTCGTCTTGAAGGGGCCAGCAGCCGCCTTCTCCGGGTCCACGTGGATCCACTGGTGGTCGCCCGTCGCGTCCGCGAACAGATCGATCCGCTTCTGGTCGACCTCCAGCCAGTCGGTGTGCCCCAACTGCTCACCGACCGCCGCCCGCAGGTCGTCGACGGAGGTGAAGATCCTCGGCTCTGCCATGTCCTGTCCCGGCCTCTCACGTCATCCAGCACGCCATCACATACCTAAGCAACTGCTTAGCATGGTCGGATGCGAGGCCCCTGTCAACGGACCACGGGTGTGACGCGATGGGTAGGCTCTGACAGGTGCCTCAGATCCCCGAGAAGATCCACGAGCTGACGGTCGGCCAACTCGCCGCACGCAGCGGAGCAGCCGTCTCCGCCCTGCACTTCTACGAGGCCAAGGGCCTGATCAGCAGCAGCCGCACCACGGGCAACCAGCGCCGGTACACCCGTGACACCCTGCGCCGGGTCGCCTTCGTGCGGGCCGCCCAGCGCGTCGGCATCCCTCTGGCCACCATCCGCGAGGCGCTCGCCGAACTCCCCGAGGAGCGCACCCCGACCCGCGAGGACTGGGCCCGCCTCTCCGAGGCCTGGCGCTCCGAACTCGACGAGCGCATCAAGCAGCTCAACCGCCTCCGCGACCACCTCACCGACTGCATCGGCTGCGGCTGCCTGTCCCTGTCGTCCTGCGTCCTGTCCAACCCGGACGACGTGGTCGGCGAACGGGGTGCCGGTTCACGCCTGATGACGGAACCGGGGGAGCGCCGGAAAGCCCGCACCCCCCGGGACCGGGATCCCGAGGGGCGCGACTGAGGACGGCGCTCACTCGTACTCGGTGCCGCCCTTCCGCGTCAGATACGCCGGGCTGACGGCCTTGGCGATCGCCCGTCCACCGGTCACCGCGCTGTACCGCTCCACCGCCGGACGGATCACGACCCCCTCCCGCAGATGCAGCCCCCGCCCCGACACGGTCTCCCGCCCGCTCGCGACCTCCAGCACCCGCTCGACGTCGTACGGCCCCTCGTACAGCCGGGGCACCAACGGCAGCTCGCCGTCGAGGAGTTCGGCCGCGTCCAGCCACCGCACGGTGCCGTCGATCTCGGCGGACACGTCGAACACGGCGTACCCGAGGGTCTCGCGCCGCCCGTCGGCGCCGTACGTCAGGTCCTGGACGCCCGCGCCGTAGACCTCGCCGAAGATCCCGACCCGGCGGGCGCCGAGCCGTTCGGCGAGGCGGGCGGCGGCCTCGGGGACGCCGTGGGCGCGGACGGCTCGCCAGTACAGGTTGCGCGGATCCTCCTTCAGGGCAAGGGACTTGGCGCCGAAGCCCTTCGAGGAGACCTGTACGCGGCTGCCCTCCTCTTCCGCGAAGTAGGTCAACAGGCAGGCGGAGCCGTGGAGTTTCTCGGTCAGGACCACAGCCTCGCCCGGTTCGAATATCCCGGGAAACCGCTGGATGTTCTCGATGTCCACCCAGGGCAGCAGATCGGGCGCGGACTCGACGTCACCGTTCATCGTGGGCGGGATCGGCGGTACCCACTTGACGATGCCGAGCCGCTCCGCGAAGTCGGTGCCGTCCAGGGCTGCTTGGGCCAGGTCGACGTCCGCGAGGGCCTTCGGCCGGCACACGATGCCCTGCGACAGCTCACCGCGCAGCCGTACCGCCCTGACCCGGTCGGCGTTGCTCCCCGCGAGGCGCCCGGTGAGCCCCAACTCCTCGATCAGACCGGCCGGGAGCACGGACTGCTCGGGGATGTAGACGGCGGACTCACCGGTGCGGAACGCTCCCTTGACGACGACGGCTCGATACAGGCCGACCTGGGCCAGTTCGAGGGCGTCGGCGTTCGGGTGTTCATGGACGGTCAGCACTTCGGCGGTGACGCGCAGCGTCGACATCGGGACTCCCCAGGTTCCTCACGTGTGTTTCATCGCCCTCAACTGTCCTGATCGGAAAGGGGTGGAGCGACCGAATATGCGGCTGCTAGCTTCGGGATCCATGCCCCTGTCGCCAGCGCTCACCGCCGCCCTCGCGGACATCGAGACGGTCTTCAACGGATTCGCGAGCCCGCACGAGACCGGTTGCGGGTTCTGTCACGCGCCCGAGGAGATCGGGTATCTGCGCACGCCGTACACGCACGTGCCGCTGGACGTGGTGTGGTACTACCTCTTCGAGGTGCCCGGCCACTTCGACGACCACCCGGCCGCGATGCGACGCCTGCTGCCGCAGGGCGCACGGGCGATGGCGGAGGGCACCGTGGGCAGGGTCGGCTATGGAGCCCATGGGTTGAGCCGGGTGGACTGGCGTTCCTGGCCGGCCGAGCAGGCCACCGCGATCGAGGCCTTCCTGTACGCCTGGTGGCAGGATGCCCTGACGACGCCCGAGCCGCCCTACGGCATCCACGACACCTTCGAGACCTGCGCCACCGTCGCCAGAACCGTGACCCCGTTCCTGGACGGATGGGTACAGGGTCCGGTCGCCGACACGCACCTCGCCGCCTGCGCCGACGCCTGGCTCGACGACCTGCTGTCCGACGCCTCCCCGTTCACCTGGTGGTACGACGACAGCAAGGACGCCGGCCTGGCGGACCTGCGTACCTGGCTGGCCGGCCCCGGTGCCGCCCGCCTCCGTGCTCAGGGCGAGTCCGACCTCGCCGCCCGCGCCGAACTCCTAGCCCTGCCCTACGACGAGCGCTGGGCCCATCCGTACTGGACCAGCCCCTCGGCGACCAACTGAGCGTTGGACAAAGCCCGTTCACCGTCCGGCAGGAGCAGCGTGTCCTCGAGGCCGATGCGGGTCGCGAGCCCCAGCCGCCCCGCGAGCCGGAGCACCGGCCAGGCGCCGCCGTCCTCGCCGTGCAGGAGTACCGGGCGGCCGTGGCCGGAGTCGAGGTCGGCGAGCAGCGCGCGGGCGGACGCCTCCGCCGTCTCCGCATCCGGGTCCGTCACCTCCGCCAGCACCCGCAGCACCTTCGACCGGAGCGGTGAGACGGCGAACCGGGCCGCCCCGTCCGTGCCCGACCAGATGCCCGCCTCTACGCCAACGCCCAGGTCCAGCAACGCCGTTGCGACTTCCTCGGCGCCCGGCTCGTGCCAGTTCACCGAGGCGTGGTCGGGCAGGACCGTCCACCCGCGCACCCGCTCCACCCGTGCCGCTGGGTCCGGTTCGGCCCAGGCGCCCGTGGTCACGCCGACCGGCACGGACACCCGCGCCCGTATCGCCTCCAGCGTCACCGCGAGGACGCGCGGTGACAACGTGTCCTGTCCGCAAGGGGACTTGGGATGAAGATGGACGTCCGTGGCCCCCGCAGCGACAGCCTCCACCGCGGCATCGGCCAACGCTCCGGGCGAGACCGGCACCATCCAGCCGTCGGCGGCCCCACGGGCCCCGTTGAGACAGACCTGCACCATGCCTCGATGGTGCCACCCGCCACTGACAACCGTCCCCCTCGCCCAGGCCTCCTCATCCCCACACCCACCGGATCCCCACCCGGCAGGGCCCCGCCCCCAACGCCACCGCGTGCACCGACCCCGACGCGTCCACCCGGAGCCGTTGTTCGCGCGGTCGCCCGGCGCGGGGACGGGGGCCGAGGCCGTTCGTGCGGAAGGAGTAACACGTGCGCGGCAGACACTCCTTCGCGAAGCGGACCTCCAGGAGGTGTTCGCGCATCGGGACGTGGATCGTGGTCTCGGCGCGCTGGGAGTACGGGCGCGGATCGCGGTGCTCGACCGTGTAGTCGACGATCACGGTCTCGCCGCGGGCCAGCGGGCGGTCGAAGAGCAACTCCGCCGCGACCAGGCCCTCTTGGGGGAGTTCGAGAACCGTGCCGAGCCGCCCCGGTACCGCCACGCTGAAGTACGGCAGCGGGCCGGGCGCGTCCAGGCGGTACAGGGCGATCCAGCGGTCCGCGCCGTCCGCCTCGGCGCGCAGCAGGCGCCGACTGGTCATCGAGCGGACGCGGCGGTCGGCGTCCACGTCCACCCGGTTGTGGCAGCTGAGCCGGGTCAGGCTGTCGTCCCAGCGGGTGTCCAGCGCGGCGAGGGCGGCGGTGAGGTCGTGGTGGTCCGACCAGGCCCGGGCGAGATCGGGGTGGCCGCCGTCCGGCGGGAGCCAACGCCCCCGCGGCCGGGGCGGGCCCAGCAGGCCGGTCAGCGCTCCGGGCGGCAGCCGTAGGACGTCCTCCAGTACGGCGAGTGCCGCCAACGACCGTTGCCGTTCGGGCTGGTAGCGGCCGGACTGCCAGGAGCTGAGCGTCGCCGACGCCACCGGGGTACCGCGGCGCAGCAGCCGGTCCTCGATCCGGTCCAGGCTGAGACCGCTGGCCGCGATGGCCGCGCGCAACGCCTCGTGGAACGGCATCGCCCCGGTGCCGGACACCGGGTCCTCCGGCCTGGACTCTGGTCTCGGTGCGCTCTCGGGTCTGGACGGCACGTACCCCGGTCTGGAAGTCACGTACTCCAGCTCAAGTCAGGGCACTCGCGAGGCGGAAGGGCGTTGCCCTGAAGTTTGGTCAGTCTTGCCCGGCGATTGATCAACCTTGAACGAACCTGTGGGATTTCCCGGGTGTTGCGGCGCCAATTCCCGCAAGACTGAAGGAACTTGTCTGTCTTGCCATGCACATGAGGCCTCGCGGAAGCTGCTGTGCACTGCCGTCACGGCAGCCCCCCCACCCCTCGAATGACGGAGAGTCATGTCCCCGAGATCTTCCGCCGGGTTCGTTCTCGTCACCGCCGCCGCCCTCACCGCCGCCCTCGCGACGCCCGCGCTCGCGGCCGCCCCGAGTGCCGCCGCGCACACCCCGGCCCAGCTCACCCAGGCCATAGCGAGCCACGAGAGTCACACGCTGCACGGGCTCGCGAAGCCCGGCAAGGTCAACGCCACCGTCTCGTCCACCAACTGGTCCGGCTACGCCGCCACCGGCTCGACCGGCGCGTACACCTCGGTCACCTCGTCCTGGACCCAGCCGAGCGTCACCTGCTCCTCGGCCACCACGTACTCCTCCTTCTGGGTCGGCCTCGACGGGTACAGCAACTCCGCGCTGGAGCAGACCGGTACGGAGGCCGACTGCATCGGCGGCAAGGCGACCTACGGCGCCTGGTGGGAGGTGCTGCCCGCCTCCGAGAGCGCGTACTCCGGTGTCACGGTCAAGGGCGGCGACAAGTTCACCGCGACGGTGACCTACTCCGGCTCCACCTTCACCATGACCCTCGCCGACTCCACCGAGGGCTGGACGAAGACGACGACGCACGCCGGTTCGTCCGGCTTCAAGAACGCCTCCGCCGAGGTCATCGCCGAGGCCCCCGAGGTCGGCGGCTCGGTCGCGAGCCTCGCGAACTTCGGCACCGTGAACTTCACCGGCGCCAAGGCCAACAGCAGCAACCTGGACACCTACTCGCCGAACGAGATCGTCATGACGAAGAGCAGCAGCTCCGCCGTACGGGCCCAGCCGGGCTCGATCTCCGGCGGCAGCTTCGCCGACGTCTGGAAGGCCAGCTGACGCCTGCGGCGCGCCACTTGGGGGCTGTCGACGAACGCCGTCGGCAGCCTTCGCCGTTGCGCCGGCAAGCGCAAACAGGCTGGGTCAAAAGAGGGGTGCGGCATCCCCGGCGCACCCCTGGCGCCCTTCCTCGATCGCCCCGGTTCAGGCCGACATCAGCAGCCGTCCCCGCCTGGCGTACGCCAGGGCCTCGGGCGTGAGCACCGGACGCGGTACGACGATGCCGCAGTCCGTGCAGACCGGGCCCGAGGAGGGTTCGTGGGCCAGGTCGTACTTCCACAGGAGGCGCTCCCCGGCGCACACCGGGCACACGGAACCCGGTTCGCGCTCCAGGGCGGCGATCAGCCGTCGCAGCACCTCGGCCAGTGGTTCATGGGGGTGGAGTCGTGGGTCGTCGCACCAGGCGACACCGAAGCCGCCCCAGGTCAGCCGGTGCCAGTCGTCCACGGTGCCCGGGCGGCGGAGCCCGTCGTGCTTCTCCTTCTTGCGGCGTTCGGCGAACCCGACCTCGTAGGCGAGCCAGACCTTGCGCGCTTCCTCCAACTCGTCCAGTGCGGCCACGAGCCGCGCCGGGTCGGGGGAGCGGTCCTCGGGTCCGAACCCGGCCCGGGAGCACAAGTGGTCCCAGGTCGCCCTGTGCCCGTAAGGGGCGAACCGCTCAAGGCACTTGCGCAGCGAGTAGCGCCGCAGCGCCAGATCGCACCGAGGGTCTCGCACCTGTCTCGCCAGACTCCGGAAACCGGCCATCGCCCTGCACCTCCGTCACACCTGCACCTGTACTTCGGTCACCTCGGCGTCGTCGAACGGACGTCGCCGAATAGACGTATCGACAAGCGATTTGGCTCCATCCGATTTCCGATGGCCTCCATAAGCCACTTGCCCGGATCCAAAACTTGACGCATGTTCATCTTCAATCTCGGGGATACCGGCGGTAACGTCCCGCACCACCCCCGTCGGTAGGAGCTGCGATGCCACGGCGCACCCCGCGTAACTTGCTCGACAGACTGAGAACTCCCGGCGGATTCCCCGGGTTCCTGAAGGCCGCATCCGTATGCGCCCTCATTGCCGCCCTTTTGTCTCCCCTTGCCCAGGGGACGGCCGCGGCGGCGACCGCCTCGAACGACTACTGCGGCGGCCAGTGCTCGGACATCCTCCCGGCCGGCGAGAACGGCAACGCCACCCTCGCCCAGATCCTTCTCAACCAGGTCTTCGGCACCCAGCCCAGCCATGCGGAAGACCAGCTCGGCCCCTATGCCAACCTGGCCACGGGCGCCTCCACGCTGACCGACGCGAAGATCAACACCTTCTTCAACGACGCGTCGTTCGGGGTCCCCGCCGCCAACGTCGCCTCGACCGAGAACCCCAGCGGCCGCACCGACGTGACGATCGTCCGCGACAAGGCGACCGGTGTGCCGCACATCACAGGCACCACGCGCTACGGCACCGAGTACGGCGCCGGCTACGCGGCGGCCGAGGACCGGCTGTGGCTGATGGACGTCTTCCGGCACGTGGGACGCGGCCAACTGACCACCTTCGCCGGCGGCGCGGCCTCCAACCAGGGACTTGAGCAGGAGTTCTACCGCAACGCCCCGTACACCGAGGCCGAGTTGCAGTCCCAGATCGACAACGCCGTCAACAACAACGGCACCCGCGGTCAGCAGGCCCTCGCCGACGCCAACGCCTACCTGGCCGGCATCAACGCCTACATCGACGCCTCGGACAGCGGCCGTTACTTCCCCGGCGAGTACGTCCTCACCGGACACAAGGACTCGATCACCAACGCCGGCACGATCGACCACTTCAAGATCACCGACCTGGTCGCGCTGGCCTCCGTCATCGGCACGCTCTTCGGCTCCGGCGGCGGCGGCGAGGTCAACAACGCCCTCTCCCTGCTCGCCGCCCAGGAGAAGTACGGCGTGGAGCAGGGCACCAAGGTCTGGGAGTCCTTCCGCGAACGCAACGACCCCGAGGCCGTCCTCACCGTCCACAACGGCGAGAGCTTCCCGTACGGCACCAAGCCCACCACCGCCCAGGGCGAGGCACTCCCGGACGCCGGTTCGGTGACGACCGAACCACTCGTCTACGACGCCACGGGCACCGGCGCCAACCAGAGCGCCGACGCAGCCTCCGCCGCAGCGACCGCGACCGCCCTCAGCTCCGCCAAGCGCGGGATGTCCAACGCCCTTGTGGTGAGCGGCAAATACACCGCGAGCGGCCACCCGATAGCCGTGTTCGGGCCCCAAACCGGTTACTTCGCACCGCAGTTGCTCATGCTCCAGGAGATCCAGGGCCCGGGGATCAGCGCCCGCGGCGCCTCCTTCGCGGGCCTGAGCATGTACGTCGAACTCGGCCGCGGCCAGGACTACTCGTGGTCCGCCACGACCTCCGGCCAGGACATCATCGACACCTACGCCGTCGAGCTCTGCCAGGACGACTACCACTACCTCTTCCACGGCACCTGCACGCCGATGGAGGAGATCGAGCAGAAGAACTCCTGGGCGCCCACCACGGCCGACTCCACCGCCGCCGGGTCGTACACCATGCGGGTCTGGAAGACCGAGTACGGACCCGTCGAATACAGAGCGACCGTGGGCGGGAAGAAGGTCGCCTACACCACCCTGCGCTCCTCCTACATGCACGAGGCCGACTCGATCATCGGTTTCCAGATGCTCAACGACCCGGACTACGTGAAGAGTCCGCAGACCTTCCAGACCGCAGCCCAGCACATCAACTTCACGTTCAACTGGTTCTACGCCGACTCCCAGCACACCGCGTACTACAACAGCGGCAACAACCCGGTGCGGGCCAGCGGCGTCGACCCGGAGTTCCCGGTCTGGGGCCAGGCCGCCTACGAGTGGCAGAACTGGGACCCCACCACCAACACCTCCGACTACACCCCGGCCTCCGCGCACCCCAACTCGATCGACCAGGACTACTACATCTCCTGGAACAACAAACAGGCCCTCAACTACACGACCGCGAGCTGGGGCGACGGGTCCGTCCATCGAGGCAATCTCCTCGACGACCGGGTGAAGAAACTCGTCGCGGCCGGCGGGGTCACCAGATCCTCGCTGGTGAAGGCGATGTCCGACGCCTCGCTCACCGACCTGCGCGCCGAGGACGTGCTGCCCGACATGCTGAAGGTGATCAACAGCAGTACGGTCACCGACACCACCGCCGCCGCGGCCGTCACCAAGCTGCAGACCTGGCTCACCGCAGGCGGCAAACGCACCGAGACCTCGGCAGGCTCCAAGACCTACGCCAACGCCGACGCCATCCGGATCCTGGACGCCTGGTGGCCCGCACTGGTGAAGGCCGAGTTCCAGCCCGGCCTCGGTGACACCCTCTACACCGCGCTCACCAACAACCTGTACATCGACGAGACCCCGTCGGCCGCCCACGGCCCGACCGGCTCGCACGCCGGAAGCTCCTTCCAGTACGGCTGGTGGAGCTATGTCGACAAGGACCTCCGGTCGGTGCTCGGGCAGACCGTGTCCGGACCGCTGGCCCAGCAGTACTGCGGGGGCGGCAGCCTCAGCGCCTGCCGGGACATCCTGATCAGCACGCTGAAGACGGCGGCCGGCACCAGCGCGTCCACGGTCTACCCCGGGGACTCGCTGTGCTCGGCGGGCGACCAGTGGTGTGCCGACTCGATCGTCCAGCGGACGCTCGGCGGCATCAAGCACTACAACATCAGTTGGCAGAACCGGCCCACCTTCCAGCAAGTGGTGGAGTACACGTCACACCGGTGACGCCTGAGCGGCGGCGGGCCGGCCGATCCGGCCCGCCGCCAGCACCACCCGCGCGAGTTCGGGGTGCACGATGTCGCTGTGCGCCCCGGTCGGCGGCTCGCCGTGGCACACCACCGAGCAGACGTCGACGTTCACACAACCCGACTCCGGAAGCGGCGAGTTGAGGGCCTCGGCCAGGCTCAGCGAACGGGTGCCCGGCACCGCCCGCACCCCGTCGTGGCCCATCGCGCCCCACTTGTCACCCAGCACCCGGACGATGTCGACGGCGGCGAAGGAGCAGTCGTCGTCCGCCATCCGCGAGGCCAGCGGATAGATCGTGCCGAGCGCCGAGTCGCAGTGCGAGTAGCAGCACACGAGGGGTCCGTCGACGCGGTTCTGCTGGCCCTGAAGGACACCGCCGGTACGCGGGTCGTCCGGCAGCCGGGCCGCGAACGCGTAGTGGGAGAAGGCCCCTTGGAGCAGTGTCACCGACTTGACCGAGTGCACTCCCTCGGGCAGACCCCGTAGCGCGAACGACACCAGGCGCCCGCCGAAACTGTGCCCCACGAGATGCACCCGCACCTCCGGCGCCACCGCCGCGAGCCGCCCGATCGCCGGGCCGAGACCGCGCTCACCGACCGTGCCCGCGCGTCTCTTCATCGCGTAGTACGCCGCCTGCCGCAGCAGCTCCCGCGCGCCCTTCCAGGGGTTCGGCAGCGTGAACTCCGTTACGGGGCCCGGGCATTGAGGCACCGCGAGATGGGCCAGCGCCTGCGCGAACTGCTCGCACACCTCGGCCGTACACCCGGCGGCGAACATCCGCGGCTCGCACTGGGGCACCCCCTCCGCGAGCGTGTCCGCGCCGAACATCGCCTGCGGCCCCGGCGGCACCACCTCCACCAGCGTCCGCACCAGCCGCCCGTACTCCTCCAACTCGGCTTCCTGAGGCGGCTGTTGGTCCAGCATCCGGGCGATCTGGTCGATCACCGGCGCCTTGCCGGGGAAGGCGTCGAGGAGCGCGTGCCGGGTGTCGGCGTCGAGCGCTGGCCGCGTCAACTCGGGTGCGGCCGCCGGTGATTGCGGGAAATCCGGAATCGGCTGGTCCGGGAACTCCATGGATGGCCAGATCACGCCTACGTACCCGATCGCGGCCTTCGGCGCGAGGCGCGGAATCGGGGCGAAGAAGCGGCTGTAGAGCCGGGTCGCGCCGGCGCGTTGGTTGTTCCACCCGTGCGAGAAGACGATCAGGTCGCCGATCCCGCGCTGCCGCACCTCGCTCAGCAGCCGGTCCCGTTCTCCCTGGTCGACGTCCCCGTCGGCATCGAAGGTCAACTCCCAGTAGGGGCTCACGCTCATCGCCGGATCCGCCATGACCGGCCTCCTCGTTCCCCGAAGTGGTGCGATGTGGGCGCATCGTCCCGCTACCGGTGAAGATTGGCCATACGTCACGACTCACTTGTAGAGGAGGTATTCAGTTCGAACCCGTCGGAACGCCCTCAACTCCTCCTGCCAGCCCGCCACCACCTCGTCGGTGCCCGCGCCCGCGTCGATCACCGTCCGCACCCGGGCGGACCCGGTGAGCTTGTCGATCCAGTTGTCCGAGCGCCAACCGAAGCCGCTCCAGACCTTCTTGGCGGTCACCAGCAGCGCGATGCCGGTGCGGACGGGGTCGTAGGCGGCCCGGTCGTGGAGGTGGATCTGGACTCCGCCGACGGTCTTGCCCTCGAACTTGGAGAAGGTGGGCGCGAAGTACGCCTCCCTGAAGTGCACGCCGGGCAGGGCGAGTTGATTCACCTCGGCGGCCCAGCGTCCGTCGATGCCCTCTGCTCCCAGCAGTTCGAAGGGGCGGGTGGTGCCGCGGCCCTCGGAGAGGTTCGTGCCCTCGAAGAGGCATGTGCCCGAGTAGACGAGGGCGGTGTCCGGTGTCGGCATGTTGGGGCTCGGCGGTACCCAGGGGAGCGACCAGGCGTCGTAGAACTCCGAACGCTTCCAGCCCGTCATCAGTACGGTCTCCAGGGGGACGGGCTTGGTCAGGAACTCCCCGTTGAACAGCCGGGCCAGCTCGGCGACCGTCATGCCGTGTGCCTGGGCGATCGGCTGGCGGCCTACGAAGGTCGCGAACTCCCGGTGCAGGACCGGGCCTTGGGCCGATCTTCCGGTCACCGGGTTGGGGCGGTCGAGGACTACGAAGCGTTTGCCGGCCAGCTGCGCCGCCTCCATGCAGTCGTAGAGGGTCCAGATGTAGGTGTAGAAGCGGGCGCCCACGTCCTGGATGTCGAAGACGATGGTGTCCACGGCGGCGGTCCTGAAGATGTCGGCGAGTGGTTGGCCGCTCTTCAAGTACGTGTCGTAGACCGGGAGTTTGGTGGCCGGGTCGGTGTAGTGGCCCTCGGAGCCGCCGGCTTGGGCGGTGCCTCGGAAGCCGTGTTCTGGGCCGAAGACCGCGGTGAGGTTCACGTGGGGGCTGGCGTGCATGACGTCGACGATGTGGTGGGCGTCTCTGGTGATGCCGGTTGGGTTGGTGACGATGCCGATTCGTTGGTTGCTGAGCTGGGCGTAATCGTGGGCGGCCAGTTGTTCGAAGCCGGTGCGGAGGTTGTGGGGTTTGGCGGTTGGTGGGGTGAGGGTTGCCGCCGGGGTTGCTGCCAGGAGGGTTCGTCTTGTGAGGGGCATGTGGGCACGGTATGAGCTGCCGCGTGTGGTTCGTAGGGTGCGCGCCGTCTGTGGCTGGTCGCGCAGTTCCCCGCGCCCCTAAGGGCAAACGCTCTTCCGGTGTTACATACCGACCGGTTAGTCTGGCTGGGCAGTGGAGCCGCAGTCGAAGGAGACCGATGGTGGAAGCCGTTCAGGGTGCCGGGGTAGTTGTCACGGGGGCTGGGGGTGGCATCGGGGCTGCGCTCGCGCGGCGGTTCGCTGCCGAGGGGGCCCGGGTCGTGGTGAACGACCTTGATGCCGACCGGGCCAGGGCCGTCGCCGATGAGATCGGGGCCATTGCCGTACCGGGGGATGCCTCCGCCGTCGTCGGTGCTGCTCGGGACGCCCTCGGTGGGACCGTCGACATCTACTGCGCCAACGCCGGGGTCGGCTCCGGTGGGTCCGAAGCGGCCGGGGAGGACGTCTGGGCGCTGGCCTGGGACGTGAACGTCATGGCTCATGTGCGGGCCGCCGAGGCGTTGATCCCGGGGTGGCTGGAGCGGGGCGGCGGGCGGTTCGTGTCGACCGTGTCGGCGGCCGGGCTGCTCACCATGATCGGGGCCGCGCCCTACAGCGTCACCAAGCACGGCGCGTACGCCTTCGCCGAGTGGCTGTCATTGACGTACCGGCACCGGGGGATCAAGGTCCACGCGATCTGCCCGCAGGGTGTGCGCACCGACATGCTGGCCGCCACCGGCAGCGCGGGTGACCTGGTGCTTCAGCCGACTGCCATTGAGCCCGATGTCGTCGCTGACGCTCTGATGGCGGGGATCGAGGAGGACCGGTTCCTGATCCTGCCGCATCCTGAGGTCGCCGGGTACTACCAGGCCCGGGCCGCCGAGCCGGATCGCTGGCTGACCACCATGAACCACATCCAGCAGAAGTGGGAGGCCGGGGAGTGACTGAATCCCTGTATGCCGCCAAGCCCTGGCTCGGGCTGCTGAACGAGGCGCAGAAGGCCCCGATCAGCCCTCCCGACTCTCTCGTGCACGCCTTCCGCGCGGTCGCCGCGGAGCACCCGGACCGCGCCGCGCTCGCCTACTTCGACGGGCGGCTCAGCTACCGCGAGGTCGACGAGCTGAGCGACTCCGTCGCCGGGTATCTCGCCGACCGCGGCCTGGAGCGCGGCGACCGGGTGGCGGTCCTGCTGCAGAACTCGCCGCACTTCGTGCTCGCGCTGCTCGGCGCGTGGAAGGCCGGCGCGATCGTCGTCCCGGTCAACCCGATGTACAAGTCGGGGGAGGTCACCCATGTCCTGCGGGACGGCGAGGTGACCGCGCTGATCTGCTCCGACCGTGCCTGGGAGTCGTATCTGCGCGAGACGGTCGCCGCGGTCGCGGAGAGCGGCTCGCCGGTGCCGATCGTGCTCACCGGGTGCGAGTTGGATTTCCAAACCCGCAACGACGCGCGCGTGCTCACCTTCGAGCGGCTCCCGCAGGCGGAGGACGCCGAGGACCTGGTGGCCGTCGCCCGGCAAGGGAACCCGGCGCCCGAAGGCCGTGACTTCGGTCCGTCGGACATCGCGCTCATCAGCTACACCTCGGGTACCAGCGGCGCCCCCAAGGGGGCCACCAACACCCACGGCAACATCATGGCCAACGCGGAACGGCAGCGGACGGGGCTGCGGCTGCCCGAGGCTCCCGTGTACTTCGCGATGGCTCCGCTGTTCCACATCACCGGGATGGTCTGCGAACTCGCCGCGTGCCTCAACAGCGCGGGTCTGCTCGTCCTCGCGTACCGCTTCGAGTCGGGTGTCGTCCTGGACGCGTTCGCCGAACACCGGCCCGCCTACACCGTCGGCCCCTCGACGGCCTTCATGGCGCTGGCCGCGCACCCGTCGGTCACACCCGACCACTTCTCGTCCTTCGTGAACATCTCCTCCGGCGGTGCGCCCCTGCCGCCCGCCCTGGTGGAGAAGTTCCGCGCGGGCTTCGGGCCGTACATCCGCAACGGCTACGGCCTCACCGAGTGCACCGCGCCCTGCGCGTCCGTGCCGCAGGACCTGGAGGCGCCCGTCGACCCGGTCTCCGGGACGCTGGCCGTCGGCGCGCCGGGGCCGAACACGGTCGTACGGATCGTCGACGACCAGGGCGAGGAGGTGCCCTTCGGGGAGCACGGCGAGATCGTCGTGCGCGGGCCGCAGGTCGTGCCCGGGTACTGGCGGCGGCCCGAGGCCACCGCCGAGACCTTCCCGGACGGTGAACTGCGTACCGGGGACATCGGGTTCATGGATCCGCAGGGCTGGCTGTACGTCGTCGACCGCAAGAAGGACATGATCAACGCGTCCGGCTTCAAGGTGTGGCCGCGCGAGGTCGAGGACGTGCTGTACACCCACCCGGCGGTGCGCGAGGCGGCCGTCGTCGGCGTGCCCGACGGGTATCGCGGCGAGACGGTGAAGGCGTACATCAGTCTCCGTCCGGGCGCCGAAACCGACCCCGATGAATTCGCCGTGTACTGCAAGGAGAGACTGGCCGCCTACAAATACCCCCGCCAGGTGGAGATCCTGCCCGACCTGCCGAAGACGGCAAGTGGGAAGATCCTCCGGCGGGAACTGCGTTCCCGGTCGCACGACAGCGAGTGAACAGTCAGAAAAGGCAGGTGGCGGCAGTGCCCAGGACGACCGACGGAGACGGGGCCCCTGTCCCGCAGCGGCTCCTTGCCGCCGCCACCCGACTTTTCGCCGAGCAGGGCTACGACCGCACCTCGGTGCAGGAGATCGTCGAGGCCGCGGGCGTCACCAAGGGGGCGCTCTACCACTACTTCGGCTCCAAGGACGATCTCCTGCACGAGGTGTACGCGCGCGTGCTGCGCGTCCAGCAGGAGCGCCTCGAGGTGTTCGCGACCGCCGACGAGCCGATCGAGAAGCGGCTGCGCGCCGCGGCCGCGGACGTCGTCGTGACGACGATCGACAACCTCGACGACGCGTCGATCTTCTTCCGGTCCATGCACCACCTCAGCCCGGAGAAGAACAAGCAGGTGCGCGCCGAGCGCCGGCGCTACCACGAGCGTTTCCGCGGGCTCGTCGAGGAGGGCCAGCGCGCGGGCGTCTTCTCCACGGCGACCCCGGCCGACCTCGTCGTGGACTACCACTTCGGTTCGGTCCACCACCTGTCGACCTGGTACCGCCCTGGTGGCCCGCTCACGCCCCAGGAGGTCGCCGACCACCTGGCGGACCTGCTGATGCGGGCACTGCGGCCGTAGTACGCCCTCACGCGTCCGGTGGGCGGGTGAGCCCCGCCTCCCGGGCCCAGGCCGCCGCCTGCGCGCGGTCGGTGACTCCCAGCTTGGCCAGGACCGCCGACATGTGGTTGCTGACCGTCTTCGGGGACAGGCCCAGGCGGGTGGCCACCGTCGAGTTGGGCTGGCCGTCGGCGATCAGCGCGAGGACGTCCCGTTCGCGCGGGGTGAGCGTCGGGCACGGGTCGGGGCGGTCCGGGGGTCTGCTCAGGTGTCCGAGCACCCGCCGCGCGACCCCGGGGCCGAAGATGGCCTCGCCGGCGGCCACCGCCCGGATCGCCCGGACGATCTCGTCCTGGCCCGCGCCCTTGAGGACATAACCCAGGGCGCCCGCCCGCATCGCGGCGAACACCGAGTCGTCCTCCTCGACCATCGTGAGCATCAGCACGGCCACCCGGGGCGCCACCCGGCCGATCTCCCGGGTCGCCTCGATGCCGTTGAGATCGGGCATCCGGATGTCCATCACCACCACGTGCGGGCGCAGGGTCACCGCCGCCCGCACCGCCTCCCGCCCGCTCGCGGCGACCCCGACCACCCGCACGCGCGGGGTGCCGTCCCGCACCGACTCCAGGAGCGCGGCCAGCCCGGTACGGACCACGGGATGGTCGTCGGCGAGGACGACCCGCAGCGTGTCCCCGCCGTCCTCGCCCTCAGGCTCCAGCCCCATCACATCGCCTCTCCCAACGGCAGCGTCGCCACCACCCGCCCCTGCCCCGCCACGCACCGGCCGCCCAGCTCCGCCGCGCGCTCCTGCATCGACGTGATGCCCACGCCCGGGGTCCACGCGGTCTCCTCGTCCACCGGCGAACCGTCGTCGCACACTTCCAGGCGCAGCCCCTCGCCGATCTCGATGCGCAGGTCCACATGGGAGGCCCGCGCGTGCCGCGCCGCGTTGGTCAGCGCCTCGATCGCGATGCGGTACGCGGCCACCTCTACGGCGGCGGGCAGCGCGGGCAGCCGCTCCGGCGCCCGGACCCGCACCTCGATCGGGGTGCCGTCCGCCCGCCAGGACAGCCGCACCGCACGCTCGCGCAACGCGCCCAGCAGCCCCAACTGGTCCAGATCCGGCGGCCGTAGACCGTCCACGAGCCGCCGCACCTCCGCGACCGCGCCGCCGACCTCGGACCGCAGCTCGGTGAGCAGCGCCGCCGCCCGGTCCGGATCGAAGGTCAGCAGATTGCGTACGGCGTCCGCCTGGAAGGCGGCTCCGGCGAGGGTGGGGCCGAGCCCGTCGTGCAGGTCGCGGCGGATCCGGCGGCGTTCCTCCTCGCGGGCGGCGACGATCCGTTCGCGGGAGTGCTGGAGTTGGCGGGTGAGGTCGGTGGCGTGTAGTGCGGCGGCCAGGGGGACGGCGAGCAGCTCCAGGACGGCCAAGTCGGGGGTGGCGGGCTGCTGTTCGCCGGGGCGCAGGCCGATCACCAGCGCGCCGACCGTGCGGCCGTCGTAGTCGAGGGGTATGGCGTGGATACGTTCGCCCGGCTCGCCCCAACTGCCGTCCGTCACCCCGGACTTGGACTCCACGCAGACGTACGGCAGCCGCAGTGCCTCGCCGACCGCCTCCGGGACCGCGCCGACGCCGGTGCCGGCCAGCCGTTCGCCGATGCGGGAGACCGCGCGCACCGGGTCGTGCCGGTCGCCGTACAGGGCGCGGTCGACCATGTGCTGGAGGAGGCGGCGGGCGGGTTCGAAGGCGGCGGCGAGCGTGACGGCGATCAACGCCGGTCCGAGCAGGGCGGGGTCGGGGTTGAGGAGGGCCTGGACGGAGGTGACGAGGCCGACGTAGGTGATGGCCACGCCGACCGTGAGGGCGCCGTAGAGCAGGCTCCGGGAGACGACGAGTCGGATGTCGAGGAGCTCCTCGCGGACCACGGCGATCATGATGGCGGTCGGGAGGAACAGGGTGCAGCAGGACGTGTAGACCGCCGGGAAGCCCATGATCTGCAGGGCCACGCTCACCGCAAGCGGCAGCATTCCCGCGATGAGCCACAGGAGTCGGCGGCGGTCCTGTTCGCCGCCGCGCCGGTAGCGGACGACCATGACCGTGAACACCGCGGCCAGTACCAGGCAGGCCTTCGCGGTCTCGATGTCGCGCAGGGCGGGCATCCAGCCGTCCGGTACCGGGAGGTAGGAGGGCTGGGCCGGTGTGCCGCGGAACAGGCCCCAGTCGTCGCGTGCCCAGATCGCGAAGTCCAGTGGGGAGGAGAGGAGTTGGGCCACCAGGGCCCAGCGCCAGCGGCGGTCGGGCAGGCGGCCGTCGGGGAACAGGAAGAAGACGAGCACGAACGCCGTGGAGCTGCCGAGGATCCAGGTGTGACGGCCGGCGGTCGTGAGTGCGTGCAGCAACTCCGGTGACCAGCCCAGCCGTAGGCCCTCGACGGCCAGTCCGATCGACATCCCCGTGAACGCGTGGCCCAGCCCGTACGCGATGAGCAGCCAGCCGATGGGATTGCGCGGCCGGTGCAGCGCGATCACCGTGCCGCAGACCGGGTAGGCGAGGCCGACCGCGAGGTCGACGACCATGTCGTAGCGGATCACGTCCGCGGTGGAGACCCCGGCCGCCGCCAACGCGACCGCCCCTGCGGCCACTTGGAGTGCCGCCAGCCCCAGGAGCGCGTATGCCGTCGCCGTGCGTGGCCGGGTGCGCCCGTCGCGGTCGTCCATGCGTCCCATCGTGGGGGCGCGGCGCCCGGGTGTCCCGGGAACGCTTCCCGGTCCACCCGGGAGAGGTCCCCGGTGGTGCCCGGGGGCTTCCTCTCAACTCCCGGCCCCGGTCGCCGTGATGCTCGTAGCAGCGGAACGGCGGTTACATCGCCGGACCGATCGACAGGAACCAACGGGGGAAACACCATGCTGTCAACTAAGCGGCGCCTGACCGGCGTTGTCCTGGGCTCCCTGCTCGCCCTCGGCGGCACGGCCGCGGTGCCGGCCGCCGCGCAGACACCGGCGCGGGCCGCGTGCGGCATCTCTGTGAACGAGGCCCACATCTACCAGCGTTGGAGCGCGCTCGGTGGGGCGAGCGGTTGGCTCGGCTGTCCGACCAGCGGCACCAGGGACGTGTACCTGAACGGCGCCTACGCCGGGAAGCGTCAGTACTTCACCTACGGCACCGCCACCTGGTCGCCGCGCCAGGGCTCGAACATGGTCGTCGCCGCGTGGGAGGACCGCGGCTACGCCTACTTCAACTGGGGCACTACCGCCCCGGAGCACCACTACGACTCGTTCCTGGTCCGCTGGACGAGCGCCTCCGACCCCGGGGGCACCCAGCGGGAGTTCGGCGGCGGGACGGCCGGGCGGATCCGGGTGCTGGAGCGGAACACCGGCGCGTACGTCTTCACCGTCGAGGGCTGCGACATCGGCACCTTCGGCCACACCTGCCGGCAGGGCTGGACGCTGAAGGCGAGCACGCCCAACTGACCGTCACCTCGGGGGAGATGGGCTGGAGGGGGTGCCCGCACCCCTTCCAGCCCCTTCGCCGTGTGCCTACAGGTACTTCTTCAACTCCCGGCGCGCCAGCGACCGTTGGTGCACCTCGTCCGGGCCGTCGGCCAGCATCAGGGTGCGGGCGCTCGCGTACAGCTCGGCCAGCGGGAAGTCCTGGCTCACACCGCCCGCGCCGTGCAGCTGGATCGCCTTGTCGAGGATGCCGACGACCGTGCGCGGGGTGGCGATCTTGATGGCCTGGATCTCCGCGTGGGCGCCCTTGTTGCCTACCGTGTCCATCATCCATGCCGTCTTGAGGACCAGCAGCCGTAGTTGCTCGACCGCCACTCGCGCGTCCGCGATCCAGTTGTGGACCACGCCCTGTTGGGCCAGCGCCTTGCCGAACGCCACGCGGGAGACGGCGCGTTGGCACATCAGCTCGATCGCGCGCTCGGCCATGCCGATCAGCCGCATGCAGTGGTGAATACGGCCGGGGCCGAGCCGTGCCTGGGCGATGGCGAAGCCGCCGCCCTCCTCGCCGATCAGGTTCGTCGCCGGCACGCGCGCGTGGTCGAAGACGACCTCGGCGTGGCCGCCGTGCGAGTGGTCCTCGTAGCCGAAGACCTGCATCGCGCGCTTGACCGTGACGCCGGGGGTGTCCCGGGGGACCAGGATCATGGACTGCTGGCGGCGGATGTCCGCGCCGTCCGGGTCCGTCTTGCCCATCACGATGAAGATCTTGCAGTCCGGGTTCATCGCGCCGGAGATGTACCACTTGCGGCCCGTGATGACGTAGTCGTCGCCGTCCCGCTCGATGAGTGTCGTGATGTTCGTGGCGTCGGACGAGGCCACTTCCGGTTCCGTCATCGCGAATGCCGAGCGGATCTCACCTGCGAGCAGTGGCTCCAGCCATTGTTTCTTCTGCTGCTCGTCGCCGAACTGGTGGAGCACCTCCATGTTGCCGGTGTCCGGGGCCGCGCAGTTCAGCGCGGTGGGCGCCAAGTGCGGGGAGCGGCCGGTGATTTCGGCCAGCGGGGCGTACTGGAGGTTCGTGAGGCCGGCGCCGTACTCGGAGTCGGGGAGGAAGAGGTTCCACAGGCCCTGCCTGCGGGCTTCTGCCTTCAACTCCCCTACGACTGCAGGGGTGTCCCAGGGTGAGGCGAGCTGGGCGCGCTGTTCCTCGGCCACGGGCTCGGCCGGGTAGACGTACTCGTCCATGAAGGCCAGGAGCTTGGCGCGCAGGTCCTCGGTGTGTGCGTCGTACGCGAAGTCCATGGTGGATCAGCCCTCCTGAAGGGTGGTCAGGCCGTGCTCGATGAAGACGGGAACCAGCTCGCCGATGCGGTCGAAGCCGCGGCCGACCGTCTGGCCCAGGGTGTAGCGGTAGTGGATGCCCTCCAGGATCACGGCGAGCTTGAACCACGCGAACGCCGTGTACCAGGCGACCGATGAGACGTCGCGGCCCGAGCGGGTGGCGTAGCGCTCGATCAGCTCGGCCGGTGTGGGGTGGCCGGGGGCCGAAGCCGTGGTGGAAATGGGGGAGTTGGGGAGGTCCAGCGGGATGCTGTACATCACCAGGAGGCCCAGGTCGGTGAGCGGGTCGCCGAGGGTGGACATCTCCCAGTCGAGGATCGCCTTGATCTTGTCGTCCTCGCCGATCAGGACGTTGTCGAGGCGGTAGTCGCCGTGTACGACCGCGGGTGCGGGGGAGGTGGGGAGGCGGTGGCCGAGGGCCGCGTGCAACTCCTCTACGCCAGCGAGGTCACGGTTGCGGGAGGCGTCCAACTGCTTGCCCCAGCGGCGGAGTTGGCGGTCCAGGAAGCCCTCGGGGCGGCCGAAGTCCGCGAGGCCGACCTCGGCGGGGTCCACCGCGTGCAACTCGACCAGGGTGTCGACCAGTTCGAGCACCGCGCCCCGGGTGCGGTCGGGGCCCAGCGGGGCGAGGTCGTCCGCCGTGCGGTACGGGGTGCCCTCCACGAACTCCATGACGTAGAACGGGGCTCCGAGCACCTCGTCGTCCTCGCAGAGGAGGATGGGTCTCGGTACCGGCACGTTCGTCGGGTGCAGGGCGCTGATCACCCGGTGCTCGCGCTTCATGTCGTGCGCGGTGGCCAGGACGTGGCCGAGCGGGGGGCGTCGTACGACCCACTTCGCGGTGCCGTCGGTGACCGCGTAGGTGAGGTTCGACCGTCCGCCCTCGATCAGCCGGCCGGACAGGGCGCCGGTCACCAGGCCGGGCTGCTCGCGGTCGAGCAGGCCGCGCAGCCGGTCGAGATCGAGTCCGGGCGGGTGGTCGGGGCTCATACATCACTCCTACGAACGGGAGGAACTGGTCTCCACCCATCATGCCGACCGGTCGGTATGTCGTCCAGTGGGTGAGCGGGATGCGAAACGTGATCGGGGCCACGATAAGCCGACAGCTCCCCGCGCCGGGCGGCGGGGAGCTGTGCGTCGGTGGTTCCGGGGTGTTTCCCGTTGCGGATGTCTGCTCAGTGGTCGTCCCAGTGGCCGTCGTGCAGGGCGTGCCGGTGGCCGTCGTGGACGTAGTCGACGTGGTCGCCGTGCAGGACGCTCTCGTGGCCGCAGTCCTGGCCGTGCTGGTGCGCGTGCTCCTGGTGGGCTACGTGGCCGCCGGGCTCGCACTCGTCCCAGTGGCCGCCGTGCTCGCGGTGCAGGTGGCCGTCGTGGGCGTAGTCGACGTGGTCCTCGTGCGGAACCGCGGGGTGGCCGCAGTCCGGGCCGTGCGTGTGGGTGTGGGAGGCGTGCTCCAGGTGGAGGGTGGTCATGGTGCTCACCTTCGGAAGTGCGGGCTGTGACGTCGGACAGGGTGCCATGGGAAACGCGCATATCGGGTGATCCGGGGTGTGTTCGACCGCAGGTGTGTTGTGGGGTCGGGGTCGTGGCGGTACGGCCGGCCCGCCGCCTCGGGGCCCTTCGGTTTGTCACCGTGGTGGGGCGGGGTTGGTGCCGGGTACGCGGCGGGCTGCGCCGTACCGCCACGACCCGCTCCCGTCTCGTCGGCGGCTGCGGGTGCGTGGGGCATCCCGGCTCGCTTAGGCGTCTCGCTGTGCGGGTGTTGCCCATCCCGGTGCCGGGGCGTCTCCCGCGTCTCAATACACGAGCACGGCCGCGCATACCGCCACGGCCACCGTGCACAGCACCGCCGCGCTGGCGTGGCGTGGGGCCAGGGTTGGTGGGATGCCGCCGGAGGCGAGGGTGCGGATGCGGTGGTGGGCCACCGTGAGGAAGCCGAGCCAGAGGGTGCAGCAGAGGGCGCAGATGATGATGTCCTCGGTGTGGACGCCGCCGTGCAGTGTGGCCTTCACGGCCAGGACGGCGGCCACCGTGCTGGAGAGGGTGGTGCGGCGCCAGGCGAGGCGGGTGCGTTCGGGCTGGAGGCCCGGGTCGCGGTCCGGGGTCGGGGGGCGGGTCATCCGGCCCAGCCCGCCAGGACCACGACGACCATCGCCACGGCCACGATCGCCACGGCGATGCCCAGGAGGGCGGGGAAGCGGGAGACCGGCAGGTCCTCGCCCCGGCGCATCGCCCGTTCGCAGCGGACCCAGTGGTTGACCGCGCGGAGGGAGCACAGGACGCCGGCCGCGAGGAGTGCGAGGGCCAGGCCGACGCGCCAGGCCCAGCGCAGGTGGGGCAGGAACTGGTCCACCGCGAAGCCCCCGCCGATCAGTGCGAGGGCGGTGCGCAGCCAGGCCAGGAAGGTGCGCTCGTTGGCGAGTGAGAAGCGGTAGTCGGGGGTGGCGCCCTCCTCGCTGATCTCCTGGGGTGCGAACCACAGCCGGACGTTCCGTGCGAAATCGATCACGGGCTGGACCCTATCCGGCCGTCTGTTCCCGGTGCGCCTTGAGGCGGGCGTAGGCCGCCAATCCGTCCGGTACCCATTCCCAGTCGTTCAGCCGTCGCTCGATCTCGCCCTCGTCGAGGAAGTCGTGCCACGCGACCTCCTCGATTTGTGGGCTGACCGGCACGTTGCAGCGCACCTCGTACACCGCCGACCACCAGGTCCGGCCGGCGCCGTCGTCGTAGAGGAACTTGAAGAGGAAGGTGGGGTGGGGCAGGCCGTCGACTCCGAGTTCCTCCTCTGCCTCGCGCAGTGCCGCGTCGTCGTAGGACTCGCCCGCTCCCACCACTCCGCCGACGAACATGTCGTACAGGGACGGGAAGACGAGTTTGGTGGGGGTGCGGCGGTGGATGAAGACGCGGTCGTGTGCGTCGCGGGTCTGGATGAAGACCGCTCGGTGGCGTAGGCCCTGTGCGTATGCCTCGCCTCGGGGGGACTGGCCTATGACCTGGTCCTGCTCGTCGACGATGTCGAGGATCTCGGCAGCTGGGTTCATGCCCTCATCAAAACAGGGGGCGGGCTGTCTCAGTGCGGCTGGAGGGCCGGGGTCTGCTTCGGCTTTGTCGTGCCGCGGGGCATCGCGGGGTGCATGCCCAGGAGCAGGATGCCTACGACGATTCCGGCCAGGCCTACCGCTTCCCAGGCCAGTGCGCCGGTGTCTGCGCGGAGGCGGTCGCCCAGGAAGCCCACTCCGCAGATGATCCCGGCCAGTGGCTGGGCCGCGGTGAGGGCCGGCAGGGACATGCGGAGGGGGGCTGTTTCGAAGGCGCTCTGGACCAGGACCAGGCCCGTCACGCCGAGGGCGAGTACGCCGTACGGCTGCCAGCCCGTGAGGAGTTCGGTGAGGCCGCCCTCGGTGAAGCGCTGGCCGCTGACCCGGGTGAGCGCGTCCTGGACGCCGTAGAGGAGACCGGCCGCCAGGGCCAGGAGGACCGGGGCCGAGCTGAGGCGGGAGCGTTTGGCGTACGTCGTGAGGAGGAGGGCCAGGCCCACCATGATGCCGATGATCAGCCAGTGGCGGAAGGGGTCGGTGACCGCCGTGCCGCTGCGTGGTTCGCCCGCGACGATGAACGTCGTGACGCCGCCCGCGAGGAGTGCGAGGCCCGCCCAGCCCTGGCGGCCTAGGGGTTGTCTGGTCTGCTTGCGGGAGAGGGCCAGGGCGAAGAGGAGGTTCGTCGCGAGGAGGGGTTCCACCAGGGAGACCTCGCCCTTGCTGAGCGCTATCGCGCCGAGCACCATGCCCGCGATCATGAGGCCGATGCCGCCGAGCCAGCGCGGTACCCGCATCAGGTCGAGGAGCAGTCTGGGGGAGAGGAAGTCGCTCAGGGGTGCCTGCTGGGCCACGTTCTGCTGGAGCACGAACCCGAAGCCGAGGCAACAGGCCGCACTCACGGAGAGCATCAGAACCAGAAGGGACACGCGCGTACCTCGATCGTCAGGCCGGGCTACGGGATGCGTTTGGGCGACTGTAGCGCCCCAGGGCCCGGCTTGCCCCTGGGAGTACCCGGAAGCGGGCGGTTGCTCCGGTCACGATGCTCTGACGACCGTGGGCACGATCGGAGGCTGCGGCGGGACCGTGCTTCCATCGTCCGCCGCCGCGCGCCCGAGCGCCATGGCCTACGCCACACCGGTGACCCGCGAACGGTTGGCAGCGTACCGTCCCGGGTAGGGGCTTGGGCCACAAGTGCCCCTTCTGTAACGGAAGTTGACAGGTGTAACGGTGGTGCGGCACTTGACGTGAAGTATTGGTGGAGGGTTTGCTGTGCGTGATCGGTCGATGGCAGGCCGATGTCCCGCAGCGTCGCGTGAGGATCGTGAGGAATACCCGGGTGTCCCCACCCCCGCCACCCCTCGGACGCCGCCACAAGCGCGCCTCCCAGGCCTTCGACGCCGCGCTCGACGACGCTGAACTCGTCGCCGCGCGGGCCGCGTTGGCCCAGGGCCGCTGGCAGGCGGCGCGTGGTCTGCTCGCCCAGACGGGCGACGACTGGGACGCCCGCGCCCACCGCGTCACCGTGCTCGCCCGGGAGTCCTACACCGCCGCCTGGGCCCGCGACTGGCTGCTCGCCGAACCCGAGTCCGGCGACGCCTCCGTGCTGCTCGCCCTGGCCATGGTCCAGCGCACCCTGGCGGGCAAGGAGAAGCCGGTCCGTGCTCGCGAGGCCTGCCGTACGGCCTCCGCCCGGCTGCCCGACGATCCGACACCCTGGCTCGGACTGCTCCTTCTGGAGCACACCCTCGGCACCGACGAGGGCGTGCTCCAGCTCTTCGACGAGGTCCGCCACCGGTATCCCGACCACCACCACGCCCACCATCTGATGGTGGCCCGGCTCGCCGAACGCCGCGCCGACGCGGGTGTCGACCCGCTGCACGAGGTCTACGACTTCGCCTACTGGGCCGCCGAACAGGCCCCGGCAGACTCCCCGCTCGCCATCCTGCCGGTCATCGCGCACGCCGAGCGCTACCGCGTGCTGGCCGCCGCCGGCCTCGAACCCGCCGACCCGGCCGCCTCCGGACACTGGACCGGACGCCGGGCCCGGCAGGTCATGAAGGCCGCCTTCGACTGGTGGCTGGAGTGGGAGCACGAAGGCCACCCGCGCCGCCTGGTCGACCTCAACTTCCTTGCCCACGCGAAGTGTTGCGAGGGGCGAAGTGCTGAGGCCGCCGCTCTGTTCCATCGCATCGGGGAGCATCCGACCCCGGCCCCGTGGTCCTACCCGGACCGCGACCCGCTCACCGCCTTCCGTGCCGCGCGCGACAGCGCGCTCGGGACGTCGTAACGCCCCCGTACCAACGATTCGGCAGCGATGAAACGCACCCGTGGCAACGCTGCCGTAGCGAAGTAACGCAACCGTAGCAACGCCCCCGTAGCGACCCCGAAAGGACGTTCCCGCCATGACGACGGGCAGTTCCAGTACGAGCAGCGCCACCTCGGACGGCGGAGGTAGCAGCAGCGGTATCAGCACCTTCAGGGGGGAGGAGCGCGCCCTGCGCGCCGACCGCCTCGGCACCGGGGGCCTGCTGCTCTCCGTGCTCGCCGCGACCGCACCCCTCATGGTGGTTGCGGGTGTCATGCCCACCACATTTGCCGTGATGGGGATCGAAGGGCAGCCGCTGCTGTTCGTCCTCCTCGGTGCCGTCCTCGTCCTCTTCAGCGTCGGCTACGCCGAGATGAGCCGGCACGTCCACAACGCGGGCGCCTTCTACGCCTACATCTCCCGCGGCCTCGGCGGCACCGCCGGCGCGAGCGCGGCCCTGGTGGCGCTCGTCGCGTACAACGCCCTCCAGGTCGGCATCTACGGCATCTTCGGCTTCGAGGTCTCCGGGCTGTTCTCCACCTACGCCGATCTTCAAGTGGCGTGGTGGATACCGGCGTTGGTGGCCGTGGCCGTCGTCGGCGGACTCGGCTGGCTGAAGATCGACGTCAACGCGCGCGTGCTCGGCGTTCTGCTGATCATCGAGGTCGCGCTCGTCGTCATCTTCGACATCGCCGCCGTCGCCGACCCGGCCAAGGAGGGCCTGTCCCTGCACGCCTTCAACCCGGACACCCTCAGCGGCGCCGGCGTCGGCACCGCCCTGTGCTTCTGCATCGCCGCGTTCCTCGGCTTCGAACAGGCCCCGGTCTACGCCGAGGAGACCAGCCGCCCGCACATCCTGGTGCCGCGCGTGATGTTCCTGGCCGTCGGCGGTGTCGCCGTGTTCTTCGCGCTCAGCTGCTGGGCGCTCACCGTCGCCGCCGGACCCTCGCAGATCGTCGGCGTCTCCCAGAAGCAGAGCGCCGGACTGCTCTTCTACCTCACCGAGTCGCGGCTCGGCGGCACCTTCACCGACGTGCTGCACGTCCTGTTCGTCACCGGCATGTTCGCGGCCATGCTCAGCTTCCACAACGTCGTCGCCCGCTACGCCTTCGCCATGGGCCGCGAGGGTCTGCTCCCGTCCGCGTTCGGTCGTACGACGGGTTCGAGCGGCGCCCCGGGCACCGGCTCGCTGCTCCAGACCGCCGTGTCCGCGGTGATCGTGGTCGCCTTCGCGATCGCCGACGACAAGCCCACCGGGGACCCGACCGAGCCGGTGCTGCACCTGTTCACCTGGTTCGGCAACATCGGCGCGCTCGGCGTGATCCTGCTGATGGCCGCCGCCTCCCTCTCGGTGATCGTCTTCTTCGCCCGCCGCGGATCCGCCGGCGCCCAGGCCTGGCGGCTGGTCACCTCGGCGCTCGCCGGCATCTCGCTCATCGTCATCGCCGTCTACACGGTCAAGGACTTCGACGTCCTGGTCGGCGCGGGCCCCGGCTCGTCCCTGAGCTGGATCCTGCCCGGCATCGTCGTCCTGGCCCTGCTCGTCGGCCTGGCCCAGGGCCTGTTCCTGCGCGCCCGCAACCCCGAGGCGCACGCCCGCATCGGGCTCGGCAACGAGGCGTTCCAGCTGGAGAAGGCGGCCGGGGAGGCGTCGTAGCGCGTCCACGTCCTTCGAGCGGATCTCTGAGAAGCACGTAAGAAGTGGTTACGGAAGTCTGACGGGCACCCGCTATCCCTGGCCGCGCTGGGGTCGCGGGTGTTCGAATGACTTCGTGAAACCTGAACAACCCGAGTCCGAGGGTGAGGAGAAGGCGGAGGGCCGGCCGCTCGGCCGCCGGGTCCTCCTGGGCACTCTGGGCCTGGGCGCCCTCGGAGTCGTCACCGCGCCCGCGCTGCAGAAGGGCATGGAGGGCTTCCTCGGTGCCGTCTCCGGCAAGGACCCGACCGGGCTGACCGGACTGCTCCCGAACGGCGGCGGCTTCCGCTACTACTCGGTCACCGCGTCCGTGCCGAACAAGAACGCCGAGAACTACCGGCTGACCGTCGACGGCCTGGTCGACAAGCCGACGTCCTACACGCTTGCCGATCTGCGCGCGCTGCCGCAGACCCGGCTGGTCAAGGACGTCCAGTGCGTCACCGGCTGGCGGGTCCCCGGGACCCCCTTCGAGGGGGTGCGCCTGTCCCGGCTCCTGGACGCGGCGGGAGTGCGTGCAAAGGCCGGGGCGGTGCGCTTCACCTGCTTCGACGGCGCCTACACGGAGAGCCTCACCCTCGACCAGGCCCGGCGCTCGGACATCCTGGTCGCGCTGCGCATGCAGGACAAGCCCCTGGGCCACGACCACGGCGGCCCGGTCCGCCTGTACGTCGCCCCCATGTACTTCTACAAGTCCGCGAAGTGGCTCTCCGGCATCACGGTCACCGAGCATGTGAAGCCCGGCTACTGGGAGGATCGGGGCTACGACGTCGACGCCTGGGTCGGCAAGTCGAACGGACGCGACGATGACCCTACGAGCTGAAGCCCACGCCCCGCAGACGGAACCCTCGGCCCGCGTCCGCCGCTTCGGCCGCACCGAGCGCTGGGTGCACCGGACGACGGCCGCACTGATGGGCGTCTGCGTGGCCACCGCAGCCTGCCTGTACATCCCAACGTTCGCCGAGCTGGTCGGCCGCCGCGACCTGGTCGTCCGTATCCACGAGTGCGTCGGACTCGCGCTTCCCGTGCCCGTCCTGATCGGCCTGGTCTCCCGCGGCTTCCGCGTCAACCTCGGCTTCCTCAACCGCTTCGGCCCGCACGACCGCGTCTGGCTGCGCGGCGCCCTGATGCGCGACAAACGCCGATCGGCGCGCCCGGCGGGCAAGTTCAACGCCGGCCAGAAGATCTACGCCAACTGGATCGCCGGCGCCACCCTGGTGATGCTCGGCACCGGCCTGATGATGTGGTTCACCCACCTCACCCCGATCCAGTGGCGAACCAGCGCGACCTTCGTCCACGACTGGCTCGCCCTGACGATCGGCATCGTGCTGGGTGGACACATCGGCATGGCCCTCGGCGACCCGGAGGCCAGGGCGGGCCTGCGCACCGGGTCGGTGAGCCGGGAGTGGGCCAAGCGCGAACACCCGCTCTGGAAGCCGTAGTTGAATCCCTTGGGGTGAGGTGCCGGTCGCCCCGCTCAGCCCTCGAAGTCCAGCAGCACCTTGCACGACCGGCTCCGGTCGGCCGCCAGCGCGAACGCCGATTCCGCCTCCCGCACCGGCACCACCGCACTGACCAGCGCGTCGAACGCGGGCTCCACGGCGAGGAGTTGAAGCGCGTCGTTGAACTCCTCGTCGAAGCGGAACGCGCCCCGGAGCTCGATCTCCCTGCTGACGACCAGGTTTCCGGCGAACGGGCTCTGCCCCGGCGGCAGCATCCCGAGCTGTACCACGACCCCGCCCCGCCGCACGAGCCGCAGACAGGTGTCGAGCCCGGCCGCGACCCCGGACGCCTCGATGGCCACGTCCACTTCGGACGGCCACCCGGAGTCGTCCGGATCGTCCGCCCGTACGACGGTGTCGGCACCGGCCGCCGTGGCGTACTCAAGTGCCGCCGGGAGCAGGTCCGTTACCGTCACGTGGGCCGCACCGGCCGCCTTCGCCGCCGCGACGACCAGGCAGCCGATCGGGCCCGCGCCGGTGACCAGCACATGGCGTCCGGTCACGTCCCCGGCGCGTCGTACGGCGTGCAGGGCGACGGAGAGCGGTTCGGCGAGGGCGGCCCGGCGCAGCTCCAGGCCAGCCGGGATCGCCCTCAACTGCTCGGCGGGGACGGTGACTTGGGCCGCGAAACCGCCCTGGACGTGCGGGTAGCGGGCCGCGCTGCCCAGGTACGCGGTGTCCCGGCAGACGTTCCGGCGGCCGTCCACGCACTCGGGGCACACCCCGCACGGCGTGGCCGGGTGCACGGCAACCGCCGTACCGGGGACGGGACCTGTGGCTCCGGGGCCGTAGGACACGACCGTGCCGACGACCTCGTGGCCGAGCAGCATCGGTTCCTTGAGGCGGAAGTCGCCGACGCCGCCGTGGCGCCAGTAGTGAAGGTCGGAGCCGCAGACGCCGCCGTAGCGGACGGCGACCAGCGCCTGGCCGGGGCCGGGCTCCGGGACCGTCAACTCGTCGACCCGCAGGTCGTCCTGACCATGAATCACACAACCCAGCATGTCTGGACCCGCTTTCTCTAGAGCACGCTCGTCATGCCGCCGTCGACGTACAAGATCTGTCCGCTCACGAAGTCCGCGGCGGGCGACGCCAGGAACAGCACCCCGCCCACCAGGTCCTCCGTACGGCCCCAGCGGCCGGCCGGGGTCCGCTTGCGCACCCAGGCGCTGAACTCCTCGTCCTGGACGAGGGGTTGGGTGAGTTCCGTCTCGATGTAGCCGGGGCCCAGGCCGTTGACCTGGACGCCGCTCGGGCCCCAGTCCGCGCACATGCCCTTGGTGAGCATCTTCAGGGCGCCCTTGGTGGCCGCGTAGGGCGCGATGCCGGGGCGGACCACCTCGCTCTGCAGCGAGCAGATGTTGATGATCTTCCCGTGGCCGCGTTCCGTCATCCGGCGGGCCGCCTCACGGCCGACCAGGAACGCGCTGGTGAGGTTGGTGTCGATGATGCGGTGCCAGTCGGAGTCGGTGAACTCCAGGAGCGGGGCGCGCAGTTGCATGCCCGCGTTGTTGACCAGGATGTCGAGTGGGCCGACCCGGTCCTCGACGTCCGCGATTCCGGCGGCAACTGACGGGCCGTCGGTCACGTCGAAGGCGGCGGTGTGGACATCGCCGGAGAGTTCGGCGGCGGCCTTGGTGAGGCGTTCGCCGTCGCGGCCGTTCAGGACGACCGTGCAGCCGGCCTCCAACAGGCCCTGGGCCAGGGCGAGTCCGATGCCCCGGCTGGAACCGGTGACCAGGGCCGTACGGCCACTGATGTCGAAGAGAGGATGACTCATTCCCGTACCCCTAGATGATCAGCGAGAGGAGGAGGACCAGTCCGCCGGCGACGACCGAGATGATCGTCTCCATGACGGACCAGGTCTTGAGGGTCTGGCCGACGCTCAGGCCGAAGTACTCCTTCACCAGCCAGAAACCGGCGTCGTTGACATGGCTGAAGAAGACCGAGCCCGCGCCGATCGCCAGCACGAGCAGGGCGGTGTGGGCCGTCGACATGTCGGCGGCCAGCGGGGCGACCAGACCGGCCGCCGAGATCGTGGCCACCGTCGCCGAACCGGTCGCGAGCCGGATCGCCACCGCGATCAGCCAGGCCAGCAGCAGCGCCGGGATCGACCAGTCCTTGGAGATGTCCAGGATCATCTGGCCGACACCGGAGTCGATCAGCGTCTGCTTGAAGCCGCCGCCCGCGCCGACGATGAGCAGGATGCCCGCGATCGGCATCAGGCCCTTCTCGACGGTCGTGGAGAGCCTGTCCTTGGTGAACCCGGCCGGGCGGCCCAGCGTGAACATGCCGACGATGACGGCCGCGAGGAGCGCGATCAGCGGCGAGCCGATCACGTCGAAGACGCGCTGCACGGTGTGCTCGGGGTCGTCGATGATGATGTCGACCAGGGCCTTGGAGAGCATCAGCACGACCGGCAGCAGGATCGTGGCGAGGGTCGCGCCGAAGCCGGGACGGTTCTTCACGTCCTCGGACGGGCGGGCCGGGAGCATCCGCTCGGGCGCCTGGACGTCCACCCAGCGGGCGGCGACCTTCGAGAACAGCGGGCCCGCGATGATCACCGTCGGGATCGCCACCAGCACACCGAGCGCGAGAGTGAGACCGAGGTTGGCCTTGACCGCGTCCACGGCGACCAGCGGGCCGGGGTGCGGTGGGATCAGCGCGTGCATGACCGACAGGCCGGCCAGCGCCGGGACGCCGATGCGCATGAGCGAGTAGCTGCCGCGCTTGGCGACCATCAGCACGACGGGGATCAGCAGCACGATGCCGACCTCGAAGAACAGCGGCAGCCCGATCACGGAGGCGATGAGCACCATCGCCCACGGCATCGACCGGGGGCTCGCCTTCGCGAGGATCGTGTCGACGATCTGGTCCGCGCCGCCGGAGTCGGCGAGCAGCTTGCCGAGGATCGCGCCCAGCGCGATCAGCACGCCCACACCGGCGACGGTGGAGCCGAGCCCGGTGCTGAAGCTGGTGATGACCTTGTCCAGCGGCGCCCCGGCGAACGCGCCGAGCGCGAGCGAGCCGATGGTCAGCGCCAGGAAGGCGTGCATCTTGAACTTGGTGATGAGCAGGACGATGACGGCGATGCCCGCCAGTACGGCGATGCCCAGCTGAGCGTGGCCGGCCGAGGTGATGGGCTCGACGGGGTCCGCTGCCAGCATCTCGACGCTGAGTCTGGTCACGGTGATTTCCTTGCGGATACGGGGAGTTGGGGGGGAGGGGCGGTACTAGGAGGTCGGCTCGGGGACCTGCTCGAGCGCGGTCATGGCCCGCTCGGCGATCTGCTCCGGGCTGCCGGTGACGTCCACGGCGACGCCCGCCTCGTCCGCCTCCAGCGGCTGGAGCGTGGCGAACTGCGAGTCGAGCAGCGCGGTCGGCATGAAGTGCCCGTGCCGGTGCGCCATCCGGTCCTCGATGAGCGCGCGGTCACCGGTGAGGTGCACGAAGACGACCCCGGGAGCCGCGGCCCGCAGCCGGTCGCGGTACGACCGCTTCAGCGCCGAGCTGCTGACGACCCCGCCGAGCCCCGCGCGCCCGTGTGCCCAGTCGCCGATGGCGTCCAGCCACGGCCACCGGTCCTCGTCGGTCAGCGGGACGCCGGCCGACATCTTGGCGATGTTGGCCTGCGGGTGGAAGTCGTCGCCCTCGGCGTACGGAACGCCGAGCCGGGCCGCGAGCAGGGGACCGATGGTGGTCTTCCCGGTGCCCGCTACGCCCATGACCACGACGACATGGGGGGTACGCATCGCTGCCTCACTGTCTCCGTCGACACCTGATGTCGATCCCACTGAAACCGATTAGGTACGACGAATTCAAGAGTCTGTGACATATAAGTCTGACTTTTTGGTTCCGTGACGCGCCCCGTACGCTGAGTGCATGACCACTCCGGGCCGCGGCTTGCACGGCCGTGTACTCGACTCCCTCGGCCCCGCCATCACCGCGGGCGAGTACCCGCCGGGCAGTGTCCTGCGCACGGACGAGCTCGCCAAGGACTTCGAGGTCTCCCGCTCCGTGATGCGCGAGGCGGTCCGCGTCCTCGAATCCATGCATCTGGTCGAGTCCCGCCGCCGGGTCGGCGTCACGGTCCGCCCCAAGGCCGAGTGGAACGTCTACGACCCCCAGGTCATCCGCTGGCGGCTGGCCGGCGCCGACCGCCCCCAGCAGCTGCGCTCACTCACGGTGCTGCGCTCCGCCGTCGAGCCGATCGCGGCGGGCCTCGCCGCCAAGTTCGCCACGGCGGAGCAGTGCGCGGAACTCACCGAGTGCGCGATCGGCATGGTCGCCAACTCGCGCGGCCACAAGCTGGAGGCCTACCTCGTCCACGACGTGGCCTTCCACCGGGTGATCCTGGCCGCCTCCGGCAACGAGATGTTCGCCCGCCTCGGCGACGTGGTCACCGAGGTCCTGGCCGGCCGCACCCACCACGAGGTCATGTTCGAGGACCCCGACCCGGCGGCGGTGACCTTGCACGTGCAGGTCGCGGAGGCGGTGCGCGAGGGCGACGCGGTGCGGGCGGAGACCCTGACCCGCGAGATCACGGTGGGCGCGCTTCAGGAACTGGACATCCTGGCGCCGTAGAGCCTCAGTCGTCGAGGAACTCCCCGTCGAGGTACACCCAGGCGCCGTCGACCCGCTCGAACCGGCTCCGCTCATGGATGGCGCCGCCCTGGTACGAGGCCCGGAACGTGACGGTCCCCGCGGAGTGGAACGCCGAACCGCCACCCGTGTCGAGGATCTCCAGCCCGGTCCAGCGCATCCCCGGGTCGAGGTCCAGGGGAGCGGCGGGGCGCGTCCGGGGGTGCCAGGTGCGCAGCAGGTAGGGCGCGTCCAGCCGCACGAAGGCGGTGTAGCGCGAGCGCATCAAGGCCTCGGCGGTGGGGGCGGCGGCGCCGGAGTGGTACCGGCCGCAGCACTTCTCGTAGGGGTCGGGGAGGCCGCAGGGGCAGTTGGTGCGTGGGGTCATGGGCACATTGTGCCGGGGCTACGTTCGCGGGCGTTCGGGGGTGACGCGGAGGGGCAGCCGGACGTAGGCGTCCTCGGGCAGCCTCACCTCCTTCTCGCGGGTGAGGGTCGCGCAGGCCAGGAGCGGCAGCGGCTCGGCGCTGGGAGGGTCGGTGTCCTCGTACGCGGGTGCGGCGCCGATGAACTCCACGAGGAGCGCGCCGGTGACCCGGGTGCCGATCTGCCGTACGAAGTTCGCCGGGAGCGTCCACTCGACTCCCTGGTGCAGGATCCCGCCGGGACTGCGGTGCACTCTCTTGACGAACCACTCCTCGTCCCGCATCTGCGGCGCGCTGCGCGCCCTCAGATGGGCCGCGGCGGACGTCATCGCGTTGATCTCGGGGAAGCCGGCCAGGTCGGCCGTGATCTTCCCGGCCGCCTCCAGGACGGGTCCGGCCGCCCGCAGGTCCCTGGCCAGGGTGTTCCGCCACGCCCGCTCGTCCGCCACCGGCGGCAGGTGGTACACGACGGCCTGGACGTCCTTCACCCGCCAGCCGCTCATGGCCGGGAACAGCAGCGTGACCTTCACGGACGGCGCTTCGTCCCCGGAGTACCCGAGCGACCACACGTAGAGATACCCGGTGAAAGGGCGCGCGGTCTCCGCTCCCGTGGCGAACATCTGCTCCAGCGGGACGGACTGCGGCTCGGTCTCCCCGTAGACCTCCAGCCACTCACCCGTCTCCGCGAACCCCCGGCCCCATGCGGCTGCCATGACCCCACCCCCGTGAAGTCACTTGATACTCCGTCAGTTCCCCACGCGCAACGGAGCCGACACCTCAGACCGCGATCCCCGTCTCCGCCGAGGGCATCGGCGGCAACGCCCCCCGGTACACCCACGCGTCGAAGAGCTGGTCCAACGGCTCGGAGGTGAACCGGGACGCATGCGCCGTGAACGTCGCTGTCGTCACCGTGCCGTTGCGGTGCTGGTTGGCCCAGCCGCGCAGCATGCGGAAGAACGCGATGTCGCCGAGCGCGCAGCGCACCGCGTGGACGGTGACGCCGCCGCGTTCGTAGAGGCGGTCGTCGAACATGGACTTGCGGCCGGGGTCGGCGAGCCGCAGATCCTGGGGGAGCGTGGAGAGCAACCGGTGCGCGGCGGCGGCGTGTTGATGGGCCGTACGGCCGCCCGAGCGCTCGGACCACAGCCACTCCGCGTATTTGGCGAAGCCCTCGTTCAGCCAGATGTGGCGCCAGTCCGCGATGGAGACGCTGTTGCCGAACCACTGGTGGGCCAGCTCGTGCGCGACGAGCCGTTCCGAACCCCGGGCCCCGTCAACGTGGTTGGCGCCGAACAGCGACAACCCCTGTGCCTCGACGGGGACATCGAGCTCTTCCTCCGTCACGACGACCGCGTACTCGTCGAAGGGGTACGGCCCGAAGATGTCCTGGAACAGCTCCATCATCGCGGGCTGCCGCGCGAAGTCCCTTGAGAATTCCGGGAGTAGGTCGGAGGGGATGTGCCCGTGCTGCGGCACCCCGCCCAGACCCGGGTCGCCCAGCAGCACCGTCTGGTACTTGCCGATCGACAGGCCGACGAGGTAACTCGACGTCGGTGCCGACTGCTCGTACACCCAAGTGGTCGTGGAAGCCTTGGTAGTTCGGGTCAGGAGGCGGCCGCCCGCCACCACCGCGTACGCCGACGGCGTGGTGATCGAGATCTGGTACGACGCCTTGTCCGCGGGGCGGTCGTTGCACGGGTACCAGGACGGCGCCCCGATCGGCTGGCTCGCCACCAGCGCGCCGTCCGTCAACTCCTCCCAGCCCAGGCCGCCCCAGGGGCTGGCGACCGGCTTGGGGTTGCCCGACCAGTGGACCTCGACAGTGAACGCGGCACCGGCCCGCAGCGGCTTCGCAGGGCGGACACGGAGTCGGCCGCCGCGGTGCGTGTAGTGCGGCTGACGGCCGTCCACCCGGATCCGGCCGATCTTGAAGTCGCCCAGGTTCAGCTGGAATTCGGGCAGCGGCGCACGGCCCGCTATGGCGTTGATGCGCGCCGTGCCGGAGAGACGGTTGGGGCCGGGACGGTAGTCCAGCGCGAGCTCATAGCGGTGCACCCGGTAGCGGGCATCGCCGTTTGCCGGGAAATACGGGTCCGGACCCGCCGCCTGCTGAACGGTCACTGCTGCGTCTGCTCCCTGCGCTGTGCTCGTATCTCGTACCCGTGCACCGCCCTCCGAAGCCGACGCCGCGTGACCTGTGTTCAGGATCGCCATGACTCGATCGGATTGCCCAGCCAGCGGGTGTCGTCCGGGACGGACTCCCCCGCCATCACGAGCGACGCGGGCCCCAGAGTGGTGCGCGCCCCGACCTCGCTGCCGGGCAGGACGATTCCGCCAGGACCCAGCGTCGCGCCCTCACGGAGGACCACAGTATCCGTCCGCAAGATCCGGTCGTGGAAGAGGTGGGTCTGGAGCACACAACCACGGTTCACTGTGGAAGCGTCCTCAAGGGTCACCAGATCGGTCTCGGGCAGCCAGTAGCTCTCCACCCAGACGCCCTTGCCGATGTGCGCCCCGAGCCCGCGCAGCCAGGCCGTCAGCACCGGGGTACCCGGCACCGAACCGGCCAGCCACGGCACCGCCACGACCTCGACGAAGGTGTCCGCCAGCTCGTTGCGCCACACGTAACCGCTCCACAGCGGGTGCTCGTTCCCGCGGTGCCGACCCACCAGGGTCCACTTGGCCACGATCGAGATCAGCCCGGCCAGCGCACCCATGGCGATCAGCACGAGCCCCGACAGCAGCGGCGCCCACACCCCCAGCGCGCACAGCGCGGCCACCGTCAGCACGGCAAGCCCCGCCGAGCAGAACACCGGCACGATCCGGCACAGCTCCACCAGCCCGCGCGCCCACAGAAGCTTCGCCGGCGGGTCGTACGTCCGGCTCTGGTCGCCGCCGCTCGTGCTGCGCGGCAGCTTCACCGGCGGCAGGCCCAGGTACGACGTGCCCTTCTTCGCCTTCTTCGGCGTCGCCGACAGCACCCCGACGAGCCCGCCGTCCGGCACGCTCCGCCCGGGCGCGGTCATCCCGGAGTTCCCGAGGAACGCCCGCCGCCCGATCTCGGCCCGCCCGATGTGCACCCAGCCGCCACCGAGTTCGTACGGCGCGGTCAGCGTGTCGTCGGCCAGGAAGGCACCCTCGCCGACCGTGGTCAGGCTCGGCAGCGCGAGCACGGTCGACACCTCGGCGCCGCGCCCGATCCGCATCCCGAGCAGCCGCAGCCACACCGGCGTGACGAGCCCGGCGTACAGCGGGAACAGGGTCTCGCGGGAGAGGTCCATCAACTGCGTCACGGTCCACGCCTGCCAGCCGATCCGGCTGTGCGTCGGGTGCGTACCCTCACGCAGGCCGAGGCTGAGCAGTCGTACACCGATCAGGATCAGCAGCGCGTACGTCAGCCCGAAGGCCAGCGTCGCCGGGACCAGCGCGACCGACGCGCCCCGCAGGGCCTCGCCGAGCCCGTCACCGGGCGCGATGAACGCGCTCGCCACCAGCAGTGCTACGGCGCCGGAGACCACCGGGAGCATGGTGAGCGCGAAGCCCGTCACGCCGTACATCACCCGCCAGTACGTGCCCCGCTGCGGGCGCTCCTTGGGCCAGTTGCGCTTGGCCTTGCCGAGCTTGACCGCAGGGGCGCCCGCCCAGCGCTGGCCGGTCGGGACCGTGCCGGTGACGGCCGAACCCGGCGCCACCTCGGCCCGCTTGCCCACCCGGGCGCCGGGGAACAGCATGCTGCGCGTGCCGACGACGGCGTGCGCGCCGACCTTGACCGGGCCGATCTCGAGACGGTCGCCGTCCAGCCAGTAGCCGGACAGGTCCACCTCGGACTCGACCGCGGCACCGCGGCCCATCTTGAGCATGCCGGTGACCGGCGGGAGGGAGTGCAGATCGACGTCAGAGCCGATCTTGGCGCCGAGGGCGCGTGCGTACCGCTCAAGCCACGAGCCCGTCAGTCCGGTCGCCCCGCTGAACTCGGCCAGCCGCTCCGCCGCCCACAGCCGCAGATGGACGCTGCCACCACGGTCGTAGCGACCCGGTTTCACGCCACGCAGCAGCAGGCGTGCGCCGCCCGCGGCGATCGCGAGCCGGCCGGGCGGACTGAAGAGCAGGAGTGCGCCCGCGGCGACCAGCCACCAGGAGGCGGTCGGCAGCCATGCGTAGCCGCCCAGCACATTGCCGAGCGCGGCCAGTGCCACCGTCCAGCGCAGGCCGACCAGGGTGAACAGGGGGACCAGCGCGAGGAGTTGGATCACCTTGGCGCGGGTCGGGACCGGCGCGATCACGCGCGCGGTGCCGTCGCCCTGCGCCGAGTCCTCCAGGTGCCGGGCCAACTTCCGCAGCGTCGGCTGCTGGTAGATGTCGAGGACGGCCGCGCTCGGGTACCGGGTGCGCAGCCGCGTCGTCAACTGGGCGGCGGCCAGGCTGCTTCCGCCGATCGCGAAGAAGTCGTCGGCCGCGCTGCTCACGGGGATGCCGAGCACCTCGGCCCACTGCTCCGCGAGCCAGGCCTCCGTGCCGTAGAGCTGCTCCTTGGCGCCTGCGGTCTCCAGGCCTTCGAGCGGCCAGGGGAGGGCGTTGCGGTCGACCTTGCCCGACGTGCGGGTGGGGAGGTCCTCGACCGGGGCGATCAACGGCACGAGGGCGGCGGGCAGTTCGGCCCGGAGCTTCTCGACGGCGGCGGCCTGGTCCCAGCCCTCCTGGGTGACGACATAGCCGACGAGGAGCTGGTTGCCGCTGCGCGCGGTGCGCACGGCGGCGGCCGCTCCGGCGACACCGGGCAGCGCCTGGAGCGCCGCGTCGACCTCGCCCAGCTCGATCCGGCGTCCGCCGAGCTTGATCTGCTCGTCGGCGCGGCCGAGGAAGATCAGTCCTTCGGGCTCGGCCTTGACCAAGTCGCCGCTGCGGTACGCCCGTTCCCAGCCGAGGGACTCAAGAGGCGCGTACTTCTCCGCGTCCTTCTCGGGGTCGAGATAGCGGGCGAGACCGACACCGCCGATCACCAACTGCCCACTGCCGCCCATCGGTACGGGCACCCCGGCCTCGTCGACGACGGCCAACTCCCAGCCGTTCAGGGGGAGTCCGATGCGGATCGGCTCGTCGCCGGTCATCAGGGAGGCACAGGCCACGACGGTCGCCTCGGTGGGCCCGTACGTGTTCCAGACCTCACGGCCCTCGGTGACCAGGCGCTGCACCAGCTCGGGCGGACAGGCCTCACCGCCGAAGATCAGCAGGCGTACGTCGTTCAGCGCCTCCGGCTCCCAGAGGGAGGCCAGGGTCGGCACGGTCGAGACGACGCTGATGTCCTGCTCGACCAGCCAGGGGCCGAGGTCGGCGCCGCTGCGGACCTGCGAGCGCGGCACCGGCACCAGGCAGGCGCCGTAGCGCCAGGCCAGCCACATCTCCTCGCAGGACGCGTCGAAGGCGACGGACAGCCCCGCCATGACCCTGTCACCCGGACCGATGGGGTCCTCGGTGAGGAACAGGGCCGCCTCGGCGTCCACGAAGGCCGCCGCGCTGCGGTGGGTGACGGCGACGCCCTTGGGCTTGCCGGTGGAGCCGGAGGTGAAGATGATCCACGCGTCCTGCTCGACACCGGGCCGGGCGGCCGGGGCGTCACTGTGCCCGAGGACGGTCAGCGCGTGCTCGGCGCCGATGACGGCGCGGACGTCGGCCTCGCCGAAGACCAGCTCGGCCCGCTCGTCCGGGTCCTCGGCGTCGACGGGGACGTAGGCGGCACCGGCGGCGAGTACGGCGAGGATCGCGATGTAGAGGTCGTTGGTCCCGGACGGGACCCGCACGCCGACCCGGTCACCGAGGCCGACACCGGCCGCGGCCAGGGTGCGGCGCAGGGTCTCCACCTCGACGGCCAGCGCACGGTAGGTGAGGCGGACGGTGCCGTCGTCCAGGGCGAGCTCGTCGGGATACGACCGCACCGAGGCGTCGAGAATGTCGACAAGGGTGCGGGCCGAGGCGGCCGGCGCCGCAGAGAAGCGTGCCGTATCGCCGAACTGTGTGCGGATCTCTTCGTCAAGCCCGAGAGCACTGCTCTCGTGTATGGCTGCCATCGGTCCTCGCGTCTCGAACCCGGACAACTCCGGGGTGCTGGCGGGCCCGCAGGTATGCCTGGGGTTGTCCAGCTCCAGCTCCGTTCCGTAACAAGCCGGAAATTTTAGTACGACGCTAGGCTCCGGGCCTGCCGACGGCCACTCGGGGCGGCCGAACGGGGGCGCTCCGTGAGCGCGCGACAACGCTCTGACCTGGTGATCTTCAGGCCGAAGGAGACATCCCCCACAAATGCGGCGAGGGCCGCGACCTGTACTGGTCACGACCCTCGCCGTCGTATGTGTCCGAGGGGGGACTTGAACCCCCACGCCCGATAAAGGGCACTAGCACCTCAAGCTAGCGCGTCTGCCATTCCGCCACCCGGACAAGGTGTCTGTCGCGCGTGGTTTCCCCCGCGGCGACGAAGGAAACATTACCAGGCTTCCAGGGGTGGCCGATCACCCCCTGTTCCCGCCCGCGTCCCGCGTGAACGGCGTGTGACGGGCCGGGACCGCCCTTGGGGTGCGGCGGGATGGGGAGAGAGGATGGGGGAGGACCGCCAGCAGTGACAGTGGGAGGAAGCAGCGTGAGCGACACGGACACGGCCAAGGGCGTCACCGGCGAGGACGAGGTCGTGGACCTCTGCCGCGAGCTGATCCGGATCGACACCAGCAACTACGGCGACCACTCGGGCCCGGGTGAGCGCAAGGCGGCCGAGTACGTCGCCGAGCAGCTCGCCGAGGTGGGCCTCGAACCCAAGATCTTCGAGTCGCACCCGGGACGCGCCTCCACGGTGGCCCGGATCGAGGGCACGGACCCCTCCCGGCCCGCGCTCCTCATCCACGGCCACCTGGACGTCGTACCGGCGAACGCGGCGGACTGGACCCACCACCCCTTCTCCGGCGAGGTCGCCGACGGGTGCGTGTGGGGCCGTGGCGCGGTCGACATGAAGGACATGGACGCGATGACCCTGGCGGTCGTCCGCGACCGGCTGCGCAGCGGGCGCAGGCCCCCGCGCGACATCGTGGTCGCCTTCCTCGCGGACGAGGAGGCGGGCGGTACGTACGGAGCGCGGCACCTCGTCGACAACCACCGCGAGCTCTTCGACGGCGTCACCGAGGGCATCAGCGAGGTCGGCGGGTTCTCGTTCACGGTGAGCGAGGAGCGGCGGCTCTATCTGATCCAGACGGCCGAGAAGGGCATGCACTGGATGAAGCTGACCGTGGCCGGCACCGCCGGGCACGGGTCGATGATCCACCGGGACAACGCGATCACCGAGCTGTCCGAGGCCGTCGCGCGGGTGGGTCGGCACAAGTTCCCGGTGCGGGTCACCAAGACGACCCGGGCCTTCCTCGACGAACTCGGCGACGCGCTCGGCACCCCGCTCGACCCGGAGGACATGGAGGCGACCCTCAAGCGGCTCGGCGGCATCGCCAAGCTCATCGGCGCGACCCTCAGCAACACCGCCAACCCGACGCAGCTGAACGCCGGTTACAAGGTCAACGTCATCCCCGGCGAGGCCACCGCCAACGTCGACGGGCGCTTCCTGCCCGGCCACGAGGAGGAGTTCCTCGCCGACCTCGACCGGATCCTCGGCCCGAAGGTCAAGCGCGAGGACGTCCACTCGGACAAGGCCCTGGAGACCTCCTTCGACGGCCCGCTCGTCGAGGCCATGCAGGCCTCGCTGCTCGCCGAGGACCCGACCGCGAAGGCCGTCCCGTACATGCTCTCCGGCGGTACGGACGCCAAATCCTTCGACGACCTGGGCATCCGTGGCTTCGGCTTCGCGCCGCTCAAGCTGCCGCCGGAGCTGGACTTCGCGGGCATGTTCCACGGCGTCGACGAGCGGGTGCCGGTGGACGGGCTGAAGTTCGGGGTGCGGGTGCTGGACCGGTTCATCGACGCGTCCTGAAGTCGCGCCCTGAAGTCGTGTCCTGAAACACCGGTCGACGTCGGTTGACGCCGGAATTCGACCGCGCGTACGGAGGTGACCGGGAAGAGTGAATGTGCTCATAAGCTCGTAGCTCCATTACTCCCTCCTCGTTACAGGTGATGCGATCGGCAACACGAGATCGCTTTTGCCAACAAGGAGGAATAATGATCAAGAAGGTCGTCGCCGCTGCGGCTGCCACCGGTGGCCTGGTTCTCGCGGGAGCGGGCCTGGCCGTCGCCGACTCGGGCGCTCAGGGTGCCGCCGTGCACTCCCCGGGTGTCGTTTCCGGCAACGTCATCCAGGTTCCCGTGCACGTCCCGGTGAACGTGTGCGGCAACACGATCTCGGTGATCGGTCTGCTGAACCCCGCCTTCGGCAACACCTGCGTCAACAAGTGACGTCGCCCCTCTAGGGGGTGACCACGTCCTCGGCCCCGGAGCGCGCGCCATGCGCTCCGGGGCCGACGGTCTTTGTGCGGGAAATCGCGCGAGGAATTCAGTCAGGATGAAAGGCAGGGGGGAATTCAGCAATGCGACAGGTCACTCGAAAAAGCTTGATGACCGTGGCGGCCGCGACCGGGGTGATCGCCGCCGCGGGCGGTGTCGCCCACGCCGACTCGGGCGCCACGGGCTCCAGTTCGGACTCGGCCGGCGTACTGTCCGGCAACACCGTGCAGGCACCGGTGCACGTGCCGGTCAACGTCTGCGGCAACACCGTGAACGTGGTGGGGATCCTCAACCCGGCGGTCGGCAACAAGTGCGGCAACCCGGGCGGGGGCAGCGGTCACGGGAGTGGCGGCCACGGTTCGTCGGGCGGGTACGGGGACTCCGGTGGTTACGGCGACTCCGGGGGCTACGGCGGCTCGGGCGGACACGGCGCGCACGGCGGCTCAGGGGGCTCGCACGCCGGCGGACACGCCTCGAACTCGCCCGGCGTCGGCTCCGGCAACCACGTCCAGGTACCGGTCGACGTACCGGTGAACGTCTGCGGCAACAGCGTCGACGTCATCGGCATCGGCAACGCCGTCACCGGCAACGACTGTGCGAACAACGGGAGTTGGAGCGGGGGCGGGCACCACGGCGGCGGCCATGACCACGGGACGCCTCCGGGGGGTGGCGGCCACCATGGGGGCGGTCATCACGGGACACCTCCGGGCGGGGGCGGACATCACGGGGGCGGTCACAACGGGGGCGGTCACGACGGGGGTGGCCATGATCACGGGACCCCTCCGGGCGGTGGCGGCCACCACCCTGGCGGCGGTCATCACCACGGCACGCCTCCCGGTCACGGCGGACACCACGGCACGCACCCGGGCGGCGGTCACGGGACCACCCCGCCGGGGACGCCGAGCCACCCGGGCACTCCCGGCACGCCCACCCACCCCACGTCACCGGGCACCTCGCCGATCAAGGGCGGTCAGACGCCGATCGGTTCCGTGCACGTGAACCAGCCCGGCGCGCAGTCCGGCGTCCGGTCCCCGGGCGGCGCGCAGCTCGCGCACACCGGCAGCGAACTGCCGCTCGGGCTCGCCCTGCCGGTCGGCGCGGGCGCGCTGGTCGCGGGCGCGGTGCTGTACCGCAAGGCGCGGGCCTCGATGTAGCTCCCGAACACATGTGATCTGCGCAACGGAGGGGCCCCGCACTGCCGGGGCCCGCTCCGTTTCGCCCGGCTCAGCTCACCACGTGGCGCGCACCTGGCGGATGATCCGCCGGCGCAGCCGCACCCTGCGACTCCCGTCGCGCAGCAGGCTCAGTCGGTCCAATTCCCAGTGTCCGTACTCGGCATGGTCCGTCAGCAGACGTGTGGCGTCCTTGCGGGAGACCCCGCGCGGTACGTACACGTCGACAAATTCGTATTCCGGCATCGCATCTATTGTGCGGGCAGAGCCCCGGTACGGATAGCGTCTGCACTATGTCTGATGCTGCGCAGCCAACCGCTGCCGAGGTACGCGCCGCCGCCGAGGCGGTCAAGACCGCGCTCGACCGCCACCTGGCCGCGGTCGAAGGCCGGTCGGGGGAGGACGACCCGGCCGTCTACGAGGCGTTCAACCAGCTCGCCGCGGCCGCCGAGGTCTACGACGAGCTGCTCTACGACCGTTATGACGAGGTCACGCCTTTCGAGATCCCCGGTACGGAAGACTCCCTGCCGCCGTACACCGGCCCGGAGGAGCCGAACGCGGTGAGCGTGCTGATCCGCCGTGACTACGCCGTGGCGGAGCCGCAGCGGCTGCTGGCCCAGGCGCAGCGGGTCGAGGCGGCGGTCGGCGACGGCACGGGCACGGAGGCCTCCGGCACGATCCACGGCGCGCTCGGCATCCTCTTCGACGAGTTCGAGGCGGACGAGATCGCCTCCCGGCCCAAGGAGTTCGGCCTCGAAGAAGGCGACTCCACGCTCTGGGTGACCGCTGCCGACGAGACGGCCGACCCCGGCGCCTGGCTGGAGGCCCCCTTCGAGGGCGTCGATCCGCAGCGTGTGGTCTGCCGCTTCGACGTCAGCGCGGTCTTCGACGACGAGATCAACGACGAGATCGACGACATCGACGAGGTGGAGGACGAGATCGAGGACGAACTCGATCCCGACCTGGACGCGGATCTGGACGAGGACGAGGACCTGGAGGCGCTGGAAGCGGATCGCTGACCGCGCCGGGCCCAGCTGTTGAGACGACGACGGCGGCGGTCACCAAGGGAGTCCCTCGGTGACCGCCGCCGTCTGTCGTCCGTGCCGTCCGGGCTCAGACCTGCGCCGGGACCTGCGGTCGCAGCAGCACCGGCAGCCGGGTCGTCCGCGGCTTGGCCGGGACCTCGGCGACGGCCCGGGGCAGCGCCTGGTCCACACCGTGGACGACGGACAGATGCCGGTCCGCCCGGCTGAACGCCGTGTACACCCAGGGCCGGCTGAGCGCCTGCGCCGCGTCCCCGGGCAGCACCACGACCACCGCGGGCCACCGCGCCCCCACGGCCTGGTGCGCGGTCAGCGCCCACCCGTGCCGCACGGACTGCTCGACCCGCTCCTTCGGTACGACGACGGGCCCGCCGGCGCACGCGAGGTGCAGCCCCTCGGCGTCGGCGTTCACCACCCGGCCGGGAACCGTACGGCCCGGGGTGGGGGAGTACGCGATCCGGTCGCCGGGGTCGAAGCCGCCGAAGCGGCCGGGGCCGGGGTTGAGCCGCTCCTTCAGCGCCACGTTCAGGGCGCGGGTGCCGGCCGCGCCGCCGTGGCCCGGGGTGATCACCACGGTCTGCTCGGCCGGGACGCCGATCACGCGCGGCACCGAGTCGGCGACGAGCTGCACGGTCCGGTGCACGGCCTCACCGGCGTCGCGCACCGGCACGATCACGACCTCCTTGCCCGGGGCCTCCACCTGGTTCAGCTCACCGATGCCGATGCCCGAGACCAGCTCGCCCACGGGACCGAGATCCGGGCGCCGCGAGACGACCTGGGGGCAGGCCTTCGACGCGAGCAGATCCGCGAAGACCCGCCCGGCACCCGCCGACCACAACACGGCCGGATCCCCGGCCAGCACCAGCCGGGCCCCGTCCGGCAACGACTCACTGAGCAACGCCGCCGTCTCTACGTCCAGTTGAGGCGCGTCCAGCACGACGAGGAGATCCAGGTCGAGGGCGCCGTCCGCGTCCCGCCCGGGCCCTTCGGCACCGGACAGGAGTCCGGCGACGGTGGCGGCGCGGGGGCCGTCATCCGGGGCGGGGCTGTCCGACTCGGCGGACGCGGCTCCCTCCGGCTCGGTGGACGACGAGCTTCCCGACTCCGCCTTCCGGGTCAGCAACGCCGCGAACCGGTCCCGCCCCACCGGACTGTGGGCGGCGGCCCAGACACGCAACCCGAAACCCGCCGCCGCGCGGAGCAGCGCCGCCGGTTCCTCCAGGGCAGCCTCCCCGCCGGTGTGGAGCACCAGGCCGTGGCCCGCGACCGCGCGGATCAGCTCGCCTGTGGAGCCCTTGGCGGCACCGGCCTGTTCCCAGTCCGCCGCCGAACCGTCCTCCTTCGGGACCGAGTTGATCAGCTTGGCGAGTCCGTCGGCGAGGCTCTCCTCGGCGAGCGCGTACCGCTCCAGGCCGATCAGCACGCGGACCGGACGCTCCTCGGCCTCCGTGTCCTCGTCGGACGTGTCGTCGTCGCGCTGCACCGGGACCGCGGGCTCGTCCAACGCGTCCTGGAAGACCAGCACTTCACCCTCGGCGATGGCGCTCTGCGTCGCCGCGTCCGGGTCGGGCACGCCCTGCTTGGCCAGTGCTGCCGTCAACGCCGAGGCCTCCAGGGCCGTATGCCCGGCCAGCGCCGCCTGTTCCAGCAGCCAGCCGATGACCGCGCGGCCCCGCCGCTCGTCGTCCGGCGCGCACTCGTCGCCGAGCAGCGCCCGCGCGAACCCGTCGGCCTGCTCGGGCCGTACCCCCGGGACGCGCAGCAACTGCCAGGGATCCTCGCGGAGTTGGTCGTCCCCGCTCTCGCCGAGCGCCGCCGCGACCTGGGCCGCGAGCGTCTCGGGCGCACCGCCCTCGGCCAGCACACGCCGTACGGACTCGACGGTCTCGGTCGCGGGGGCGCCGGGCTCGGTCGGGACGGGCTGTGGCTGTCGTACCGCTTCGGGGGCGGCCGATCGGCGCGGGGCGGCGGGTTCCGGCTTGGCGAAGGGGGTGGTCACAGGCTTGTCGCCGCTCTCCACGGCCCGTACCGCCGCGAGCAGATCGGCGGCCGTGCCGGTGAGCTTGGCCCCGGCCGCGATGGGCCCGGCCTTCTCCGCCTTGCGCCGCTCGATGCGCTCCCGCTCCACCTGCTGCGCCAGCAACTCGGCGGCGGCCTCGGACAGTTCGGGAGCGGCCTCGGCCTTGGCCTCACCGCTGCTCTCGGTGCCTTCTGCGGCCGGTTCCTCACCGGTGCTCTCGGCGCCCGAGGCTACGTCCGCCCCCGCGCCCTCGGCACCCTCCCCGGTGTCCGTGCCCGTGTCCTCGGACGGCGAGGTCTCCGTGGTCTCCGGGTCCGTGCTCACAGCGTGCTCCAGTCGTGATCGGGATAGCGGTGCAGAGGCGCCGACACATCGTCGAGCGCTCGGCAGATCTCGTCAGGAAGACTAAGGGCCTCCACTGACAATGCGGCCGTGAGCTGCTGCGCGTTGCGCGCGCCGACGATCGGGGCGGCCACCCCGGGCCGGTCGCGGACCCAGGCGAGGGCGACCTGGAGGGGTGTCACGGCGAGCCCGTCCGCGGCGATGGTCACCGCGTCCACGATGCGGGCCGCCGTGTCGTCGAGGTACGGCGCGACGAAGGGCGCCATGTGCTCCGAGGCGCCGCGAGAGTCGACCGGCGTCGCCTGCCGGTACTTGCCGGTCAGGACCCCGCGCCCGAGCGGCGAGGAGGGCAGCAGCCCGATGCCCAGGTCGAGCGCGGCCGGCAGCACCTCGCGCTCCACGCCCCGCTGCAGCAGCGAGTACTCCAGCTGCGTGCTCGCCAGCCGCGTCCGCGTGCCCGGCGCCGCCAGCTGCCAGGTCGCCGCCTTGGCCAATTGCCAGCCGCAGTAGTTCGAGACGCCCGCGTAGCGCGCCCGCCCGCTGCTGACCGCCAGGTCGAGGGCCTGGAGGGTCTCCTCCAGCGGCGTGAACGGGTCGAAGCCGTGGATGTGCCAGACGTCGACGTAGTCCGTGCCGAGGCGGGCCAGGGAGGCGTCCAGCGCGGCGAGCAGATGGCCGCGCGAGCCGTCGAAGCGGCGGTCGGGGTCGGGTACGCTCCCCGCCTTCGTCGAGATGACCAGGTCCCGGCGCGGCACGAGCCCTTCTATGAGCTGTCCGAGCAGGTACTCGGCCTCCCCGTCGCCGTACACGTCCGCCGTGTCGACGAGGGTGCCGCCGGCCTCCCAGAACGCCTTCAAGAGGTCCGCGGCGTCATGCTCGTCGGTGTCGCGCCCCCACGTGAGGGTGCCGAGTCCGATCCGGGACACACGAAGGCCGGTACGGCCGAGATGCCTCTGCTCCATGAACGCCGAGATTACTGGCCTGAACCTGCGGTGTGGTGGCCTGTGGATAACCGATTTCCACGATGATCCACAGTCCCTCCCGCGGCACGCTCCGTGATCACTCACCGGTACCCGTCCTGTCCGCTCCGGCCACCGCGCGCTAGGGTCGGCACAACAGCGACGTTACTGATCGGTAAGGGGTCTGCCATGCAGCTCGGGATCAACCTCGGCTACTGGGGTGCCGGAATGGACGGCGACAATCTCGCCGTGGCGCAGGAGGCCGACCGCCTCGGCTACTCGGTGTGCTGGGCCGCCGAGGCCTACGGCTCCGACGCGGCCACGGTGCTCACCTGGGTCGCCGCGCAGACCGAGCGCATCGACGTCGGCTCGGCCATCTTCCAGATCCCGGCCCGCCAGCCCGCGATGACCGCGATGACCGCCGCGACCCTCGACTCGCTCTCCGGCGGCCGCTTCCGCCTCGGCCTCGGCGTCTCGGGCCCCCAGGTCTCCGAGGGCTGGTACGGCGTCAAGTTCGACAAGCCGCTGGCACGCACGCGTGAGTACGTCGAGATCGTCCGCAAGGCGATGACCCGCGAGCGCCTGTCCTACGACGGTGAGCACTGGACGCTGCCGCTGCCCGGCGGCCCGGGCAAGCCCCTCAAGCTGACCGTGCACCCGGAGCGCGAGCACATCCCGCTCTACATCGCGGCGATCGGCCCGAAGAACCTGGAGCAGACCGGCGAGATCGCCGACGGCGCGCTGCTCATCTTCCCGTCGGCCGAGCACCTGGAGGACACCGCCATCAAGCACCTGCGGGCCGGGCGCGAGAAGGCGGGCAAGACCCTGGAGGGCTTCGACATCGTCCCGACGGTCCCGCTCGCCTTCGGCGAGGACAAGGACGTCGAGAAGCTCGCCGACACCTTCCGCCCGTACACCGCGCTGTACGTCGGAGGCATGGGCAGCCGACAGCAGAACTTCTACAACAAGCTGGCCCAGCGCATGGGCTTCGAGGCGGCCGCCGCCGAGATCCAGGACAAGTACCTGGCCGGCGACAAGGACGGCGCCGCTGCCGCCATCCCGCACGACCTCATCGACAAGACGACACTGCTGGGTTCCGTCGACCGCATCGCGGACCGGATGAAGGAGTACGCGGCGGCCGGTGTCACCACCCTGACGCTCGCCCCCGCCGGCTGGACCCTGGAGGAGCGGATCGCCGCCCTCCGCGCCGGAACGGAAGCACTGGAGCGCGCGGGTCTCGCGTAACCCGGCTCTGCCGTACGGAAGTTTTCTACGGCCGTGGTGGGGGCTCGGGGGGTCTTCCCCGCCACGGCCGTCACGGGGAACAACGCGCGGCGGGCCGTGCGGTTACGCCCCCGACAGGACATCCGTAGTCCTCCTTTTGGCGGAGTTGTCCGACAGTGCTGTTGCGGCACCTCTGACGTCGCATTTGACTCGTTCTTTGCGGAATGCGGCGGAATCCTGCATGGAGGTGCGTTCAGATGCTGTCGGCCAAGAGTCTGTTCCAGGAGATCCTCGACAACGACGAGTCGTTCCGGCTGTTCTGCTCCATCGCGGCCAGCGGCGAGTCCCAGGGCGGCTGGGAGAACGGGCGCATTGCCGTCCTCGTCCCGCCGACCGAACGCGACCTCGCCCCCAAGATCAGCCGGCACGGCGCCGACGAGGACAAGCACGGGCGCATTTTCAACGCTCTTCTTAAGAAGCGCGCCCTCCAGCCTGTCCAGGTGCCCGCCGACACCGACTACACGATGCTCCTGGAGCGGCACGGCATCGGCCTCGCGCACGAGAAGCTCAAGGGCGAGGTGGCCCTGACCGTCCAGGACGTCGTCACGTACCTCGCGCACAGCCGGGTCACCGAACAGCGCGCCTCCGAGCAGATGGACCTGCTGCGAAGGCACTTCGCCGACCACCCCGACCTCGGCCGCGCGGTACGGATGATCTCGAACGACGAGGACAACCACCTCGCCTACTGCCACGAGGAGTTGCTGCGCTTCGCGGCCGCCGGACACGGCCGTGCCATCCAACGCACGCTCCGGGAGTGCGCGTTGGCCGAGATCCGCATCTACCGGGACGTCAGCCTCGCGGTGATGGCCCACATGGGACGCGTCCTCGGCTGGCCGCGCGCCAAGTCGGCCGCGCTCGCCGCGGGCATCCACGCCGTGTACGCCTACGAACGGCTCGGCGGCTGGCGGCGGATGGTGTCCCTGAGGATGCCGGAGCGACGTGACGCCCTCGGCGGACCGGCCAGCGCCGCCCCCGAGTTCGCGTAGGCCCAAGAAGCGCTCTACAGCCAGCCGCGCCGCTTGAACGTCCGGTACAGCAGCACCTCCAGGGCGGCCATCAGCAGGATCACCGCCGGGTACCCCCACAGCCAGTGCAGCTCCGGCATGTGGTCGAAGTTCATGCCGTAGATCCCGGCGATCATCGTGGGGACGGCGGCCATGGCGGCCCAGCCGGAGATCTTCCGCATGTCGTCGTTCTGCCGGACGCTGGTCTGCGCGAGATGCGCCGACAGGACGTCCGAGACCAGCCGGTCCAGGCCCTCCACGGACTCGTTGACCTTCATCAGGTGGTCGTTCACGTCACGGAAGAACGGCCGCGACTTGTCGTTCACGAACGGCACCCGGTCACCGGCGAGACCGACGCCCGCGAGCCGGGCCAGTGGCATCGCCAGCGGCCCGGTGGCCCGGCGGAACTCCAGGATCTGCCGCTTGAAGGTGTAGATCCGCGAGGCCGTGGTCCGTGAGCCGCCGCCGGTCGGCGAGAACACCGCCGCCTCCAGCTCCTCCAGGTCGGTCTGCAACTCGCCCGCCACGTCCACGTAGTGGTCGACCACGGCGTCCGCGATCGAGTACAGCACCGCCGTCGGCCCGTGCCGCAGCATCTCCGGCTCCTCCTCAAGACGGTGCCGTACGGCCGCCAGGGGAGCCTCCATGCCGTGCCGGACGGTCACTACGAAGGAGTCGCCCACGAAGACCATGACCTCGCCGGAGGTGACGACGTCGTCGTCGGCCTCGTAGCCCACCGGCTTGAGGACCACGAAGAGCGAGTCGTCGTAGACCTCCAGCTTGGGGCGTTGATGCGCGGTGAGGGCGTCCTCGACGGCCAGGGGGTGCAGCCCGAACTCCTCGGTGACCTTGTCGAACTCCTTCTCCGTGGGCTCGTAGAGGCCGATCCAGACGAAGGCGCCGCCCACTCGACGACAGTGGTCCAGGCCGTCGGAGAAGTCGCCGGGCCCCTCCGTCCGGCGTCCGTCACGGTAGATGGCGTAGTCGACGATCACGGTGCGTATTCTCCCGCCGTCCGGCCGAAGACGCACCCGCACGTGCGCCTACCCTTGGCCCCATGCCCACGTTGATCCTTGTCCGGCACGGACGTTCGACCGCCAACACCGGGGGAGTGCTCGCCGGCTGGACGCCCGGTGTCGCCCTCGACGAGCGCGGCAACGCCCAGGCCGCCGCGCTCCCCGGACGGCTCGCCGCGCTGCCGATCGCCGAGGTCGTCGCCAGCCCGCTGCAGCGCTGCCAGGAGACCCTCCAGCCCCTCCTCGACGCCCGCCCCGAGCTGCGGCTGCACACGGAGGAGCGGATCGGGGAGTGCCACTACGGGGACTGGTCGGGCCGCAAGCTCGCCGAGCTGATGGACGAGCCCCTGATGGAGGTCGTCCAGTCGCACCCCTCGTCGGCCGCGTTCCCCGGCGGCGAGTCGATGCGCGCGATGCAGACCCGCGCGGCCGAGGCCGTACGCGAGTGGAACGCGCGCGTGGAGCGCGATCACGGCGCCGACGCCGTCTACCTCATGTGCTCGCACGGCGACATCATCAAGTCCCTTGTCGCGGACGCACTCGGACTTCATCTCGACCTCTTCCAGCGGATCTCTGTAGAACCGTGTTCCATCACCGCGATCCGTTACACCCGTCTCAGGCCTTTTCTCGTACGGCTCGGGGACACCGGCGATCTCGCCTCCCTGGCGCCGCGCGAGGAGCCTCCGGGCGACCACGCCACGGTCGGGGGCGGCGCGGGCGCACCGTGATCGTCGGCCGCAGTAGGGTGAAGCGGTCGCAGTAGCGCCGCACTTGTCAGCAGTCGATTCCAATGGAGACAGGACGTGTCCCGTCAGGTGTTCCTCTACGACCCGCCGGACCGCTTCGTAGCCGGTACGGTCGGACTGCCCGGGCGCCGTACGTTCTTCCTCCAGGCCGCCTCCGGTCCTCGGGTGACCAGCGTGGCCCTGGAGAAGACGCAGGTCGCCGCGCTCGCCGAGCGCATGGACGAGCTTCTGGACGAGGTCGTACGGCGCAGTGGCGGCAGCGCGGCCGTCCCGGCCGTCACCCCCACCGAGATCTCCGACACCCGTCCGCTGGAGACCCCCGTCGAGGAGGAGTTCCGCGTCGGCACCATGGCGCTCGCCTGGGACGGTGAGGAGCAGCGCATGATCGTCGAGGCGCAGGCCCTCGTCGAACTCGACGCCGACACCGACGAGGACCTCGCCGAGGCCGAGGAGCGCCTCCTCCAGGACGAGGAGAACGGCCCCCCGATGCTGCGGGTCCGCCTCACCGGAGCCCAGGCCCGCGCCTTCGCCAAGCGGGCCCTGGACGTCGTCAACGCCGGCCGTCCGCCCTGCCCGCTGTGCAGCCTCCCGCTCGACCCGGAAGGACACGTATGTCCGCGCCAGAACGGATACCGCCGCGGAGCGTGACCACGGCCGAGCTGCTCGCCAAGGGTGAGCTGACAGTGCGCGGGCAGATCCGCGAAGCCTCGAACGCGGTGCTGTTCTGCTCCGTGGCGTACGAGGGCCGCGAGGCGTCCTGCGTGTACAAACCCGTCGCCGGGGAGCGGCCCCTTTGGGATTTCCCCGACGGCAATCTCGCCCGGCGCGAGGTCGCCGCCTACGAGGTCTCCGAGGCGACCGGCTGGAACCTCGTGCCGACCACCGTGCTGCGCGACGGGCCGTACGGCGAGGGCATGTGCCAGCTGTGGATCGAGACCGCGGCCGAGTCCGAACTGCTCGCCCTGGTCGACGGCGAGGAGCCCGAGCCGGGCTGGAAGGCCATCGGGTTCGCCGAGGTCGGCGAGGGCAAAACGGCCCTCCTGGTGCACGCCGACGACGAGCGGCTGCGCAGGCTTGCCGTCCTGGACGCGGTCATCAACAACGCCGACCGCAAGGGCGGCCATCTGCTGCCCGCCGACGAGGGGCGCCTCTACGGCATCGACCACGGTGTCACCTTCAACGCCGAGAACAAGCTGCGCACCCTCCTGTGGGGCTGGGCGGGCGAGCCGCTCACTCCGGAGGCGGTCGACGTCCTCCAGGCGCTCAGGGAGGCGCTGAGGGACGGCGGCGGGCTCGCTACGAAGCTCGCCGAGCTGATCACCGACGTAGAACTCGACGCCACGCGCGCGCGGGTCGACGCGATGCTGGCGGACGGGAAGCATCCCGAGCCGAGCGGGGAATGGCCGGCCATTCCCTGGCCGCCGGTGTGACTGCATACGAGCGGTGACCCCGCAAGACCGCCTTACCGGCCATACGGCCTGGTCCGGTTCGTAAACGGATTATCCGTCCGGTTACGCTCATGACATGTATGCCTGGCCCGCTTCTGAGGTCCCCGCCCTGCCCGGCAAGGGCCGCGACCTCCGGATCCACGACACCGCGACCGGCGGTCTGGTCACCCCTGACACCGGTCCCGTCGCCCGTATCTACGTCTGTGGCATCACGCCGTACGACGCTACCCACATGGGACACGCGGCGACCTACAACGCGTTCGACCTCGTGCAGCGCGTGTGGCTCGACACCAAGCGGCAGGTTCACTACGTCCAGAACGTGACCGACGTCGACGACCCGCTCCTGGAGCGCGCCGAGCGCGACGGCGTCGACTGGGTGGCCCTCGCCGAGAAGGAGACCGCGCTCTTCCGCGAGGACATGACCGCCCTGCGGATGCTGCCCCCGAAGCAGTACATCGGCGCGGTCGAGGCGATACCCGGCATCGTGCCGCTCGTCGAGCGTCTCAGGGACGCCGGTGCCGCCTACGAACTCGAGGGCGACACCTACTTCTCCGTAGGGTCCGACCCGAACTTCGGCAAGGTCTCGAACCTCGACGCGGCGGCCATGCGCCTGCTGTCCGCCGAGCGCGGTGGTGACCCGGACCGCCCGGGCAAGAAGAACCCGCTCGACCCGATGCTCTGGATGGCCGCCCGCGAGGGCGAACCGAGCTGGGACGGCGGCTCGTTGGGCCGCGGACGCCCCGGCTGGCACATCGAGTGCGTGGCCATCGCCCTGGACCACCTCGGCATGGGCTTCGACGTGCAGGGCGGCGGCTCCGACCTCGCCTTCCCGCACCACGAGATGGGCGCCTCGCACGCCCAGGTGCTGACCGGCGAGTTCCCGATGGCCAAGGCGTACGTCCACGCCGGCATGGTCGGTCTCCACGGCGAGAAGATGTCGAAGTCCCGGGGCAACCTCGTCTTCGTCTCCGCGCTGCGCCGCGAGGGCGTCGACCCGGCCGCCATCCGGCTCGCCCTGCTTGCCCACCACTACCGCTCCGACTGGGAGTGGACCGACGGGGTGCTCGCGGACGCGGTCGCCCGGCTCGGGCGCTGGCGCGCCGCCGTCTCCCGGCCCGACGGCCCCTCCGCCGTCACGGTCGTCGAGGAGATGCGCGAGGCCCTCGCGAACGACCTGGACGCCCCGGCCGCGCTCGCCGCGGTCGACCGCTGGGCCGCTCTCCAGCGGGACCGGGGCGGCAGCGACGAGGGCGCCCCCGGCGTCGTCTCGCGTGCCGTGGACGCCCTGTTGGGCGTGGCCCTCTAGCAACAGCCCACAGAACAGGGGCGGTTCCTCCCACCCGGGAGGAACCGCCCCTCTTTCACATCCTGTTGACCGGCGGACTCACTCCTCGGAGGAGTCCTCGTCGTCCGCGTCGGCCTCCGGCTCCGTGTCCGGCTTCGCGGGTCTCGTCGGCTTCGCACGGCCGGGGTTGTCCCGCAGATACGACGCGCTGTCGCTGCCGTCCGCCGTGGCGTGACCACCGGGCGCCGGGTTGCCGCCGCCGTCACGCCGCCGCAGATAGCGCTCGAACTCACGCGCGATCGCCTCGCCCGACGCCTCCGGCAGCTCCGCGGTGTCCCGGGCCTCCTCCAGCGTCTGGACGTACTCGGCGACCTCGCTGTCCTCGGCGGCCAGCTGGTCCACGCCGACCTGCCAGGCGCGCGCGTCCTCGGGCAGCTCGCCCAGCGGGATGCGCACGTCGATCAGGTCCTCCAGGCGGTTCAGCAGCGCCAGGGTGGCCTTCGGGTTGGGCGGCTGCGACACGTAGTGCGGCACCGCGGCCCACAGCGACACGGCCGGTACACCCGCGTGCGTGCACGCCTCCTGGAGGATGCCGACGATCCCGGTGGGACCCTCGTACTTGGTCTCCTCCAGGTCCATCCGCTGCGCCAGGTCCGCGTCCGACGTGGTCCCGCTGATCGGCACCGGACGCGTGTGCGGGGTGTCACCGAGCAGCGCGCCCAGGATCACCACCAGCTCCACGCCCAACTCGTGGGCGAAGCCCAGCAGTTCGTTGCAGAACGAGCGCCAGCGCATCGACGGTTCGATACCTCGGACGAGTACGAGGTCGCGCGGCTTCTCGCCGCCGACCCGGACCACCGAGAGGCGCGTTGTCGGCCATGTGATCTTTCGCACGCCGGCGTCCATCCACACCGTGGGCCGGTTGACCTGGAAGTCGTAGTAGTCCTCGGCGTCCAGCGCCGCGAACACCTCGCCCTTCCACTCCCTGTCCAGGTGCGCGACCGCGGTGGAGGCGGCGTCGCCGGCGTCGTTCCAGCCCTCGAACGCGGCCACCATCACTGGGTCGATCAGCTCGGGAACCCCCTCCAGCTCGATCACCCAGCGCCTCCTTCCGATCTGCCCTCGCGTACGCCCCAACCTTACGGCGTCCGGCGGGGGCGCCCGCAGCCCCCTTGCACGGGGGAGTGAACCCATGCCTGCCCCGTCCGGGACGGTCGAACACACAAGATCGCCATCCTGTGCGGACCCGTCCCGGCCGGTCACTCCTCCGATGGATCAGCTGGGCGCGTCACTCGATCACAGGGTCGAACGCAGCCACTGCTCCACGCTCGCGATGTGCACCGTCGCCCACGACCGCGCCGCCTCCGCGTCCCGGTCGCGCAGCGCGCCCAGGATTGCCCGGTGCTCGTGCAGGGTCCGGCTGACCGCGTCCTCCTGCGTCAGACCGCGCCAGATCCGGGCCCGCGTGGTCGGCCCGGACAGACCGTCGAGAAGCGAGCAGAGCACCGAGTTGCCGGAACTCTGCACGATGCCCCGGTGGAACTCCAGGTCGCACGCGACCAGTTCCTCCACCGAAGGGGCACCGCCCAGCGCGTCCAACTGGGCGGAGAGCGCGTCCAGTTGCTGCTCGCTGATCCGCAGCGCCGCCATCCCCGTGGCCGCCGGCTCCAGGATCCGCCGTACGGCCAGGAATTCGAGGACCGTGTCGTCGCGGTGGAAGTCGACGACGAAACTCAGTGCCTCCAGCAGGAGTTGGGGATCGAGGCTCGTGACGTACGTGCCGTCGCCCTGCCGCACGTCCAGGATGCGGATCAGCGACAGGGCGCGCACGGCCTCCCGCAGGGAGTTGCGGGACAGGCCCAGTTCGGCGGCGAGTTCGCTCTCCTTGGGCAGCCGGTCCCCGGGACGCAGCGCGCCGGAGACGATCATTCCCTTGATTTTCTCGATCGCCTCATCGGTGACTGCCATGGCCGGCCTCTCTCTTGCTCAGACGTCCGATGTATCAGGTGCATTATGCGGGTTCAGCAGGCTGAACGGGAGGGAAATCCACAGCTCAGGCAAGTGCTTCGAGCTCCGCGAGCACCGCTTCCTCGTCCAGCGTGGCCAGTGTCCGGTTCCGCATCAGCACCCGGCCGTCCACCACCGTGTCCCGTACGTCCGCCGAGTGCGCCGCGTACGCGAGCGTCGACCACGGGTCGTGCAGCGGCCGCAGATGCGGCGCGTCCAGGTCGAGCACGACGAGATCGGCCCGCTTCCCTGCCTCCAGCGAACCCAGGTGATCCCCCAGGCCCAGCGCCCGCGCGCCCTCGATCGTCGCCATCCGTACGGCCTGCTCGGCACCGACCGCCGTGGGGTCGCCGCCCGCCTTGTGCACGAGAGCCGCCTGCCGTACGGCGCCCAGCACGTCCAGCGTGTTCGAGCTGACGGCACCGTCCGTGCCCAGCCCGACGGTGACGCCCGCGCTCAACAGCCGTGGCACAGGCGCGATTCCGCAGCCCAACTTCAGGTTGGAGACGGGACAGTGGGCGACCGACGTACCCGTGCGGGCCAGTGCCGCGATCTCCGGGCCGGTCAGATCCACGGCGTGCGCGAGCAGCAGATCGGGACCGAGCAGCCCGAGCGAGTCGAGCAACTCCACAGGCCGCTTGCCGTACTTGACCTCGACGGTCGCGACCTCGGTCGGGTTCTCCGCCGCGTGGATGTGCAGCAGCGCCCCGAACTCCCTTGCCAGGGCGGCGATTTCGACCAGCTGATCGGGGGCGAGGGTGTAGGTCGAGTGCGCGAAGAGGACAGGGCGCAGGCCGGGGCGGGCAGTGCCCCGCGCCACCAAGTCCCGTCGCGCCCAGTCGAGTCGGTCCTCGTAGGCGAGACGGTCCGGAGGTTCCGGTACGTCCATGAAGGTGGGCCCGGTGTGCAGTCGCCAGCCCGCCTCACGCGCCGCCTGCTCGGCCGCCTCGTGGAACCAGTACATGTCGAGCGCCGAGGTCACCCCGGCCCGTACGCTCTCGGCCACCGCGAGCCGCACCGCCGCCGCCACGTTCTTCGGCGTCAGCAGCTCGGCCTCCCACTTCAACACCCGTTCCAGGAAGCCCTGGAGAGTCACGTCGTCGGCCCGGCCGCGCAGCAGCGTCATCGCGAGGTGGGTGTGCGTGTTGATGAGTCCGGGCAGGACGAGACAGCCCGACGCGTCAACGGACTCCGCCGCTGTGAACCGGGTTGTCAGCTCCGCAGCCGGTCCTACGGCGACGATCTCGCCCTCGTGGACGGCAACTGCCCCGTCCCGTACGACAGTTCCGGCCTCGTCGACGGTGAGGACGTCACCGCCGTGCACCAACAGGTCGATGGGGGAGGTGCTCACGCCGTCAACTCCTCGGCCTCCGCGAGCAGTCGGAGCGCCTCCAGGGAGACGATCGCCCCGCGCTCGACACCGGCCGCGACGACGTCACGGTGCGGGTCGTACCCGCCGGTGGTCTCCGCGTCGACGAGTTCATCGGCGTTGGCGCCGTCGATGACCAGCACCCCGCCCGCGACAAGTCCCCGCAGCGAGGCCGTCACCAGCAGCGCCGACAGCTCCATCTCGATCGCCGCGAGCCCGGCGCCGTCGTAGGAGAAGAGGGGGAGGAGGCCGGGCTGGAAGGCGGCGCGGGTCCAGACGATGCCGCGGTGGTGCGGGGCGTCGGCCTCGCGGGCCGCGCGCTGGAGGGCGAGGACGGCCTCGGGGGAGGAAACCGCCGGGTACTCCGGGGGGAGGAGTTGCTGGGTGACGCCGTCGTCGCGTACGGCCGCCTCCGCGATGACGAGGTCGCCGTCGCCGATGCCGGGCTTCATCGCGCCCGCCGTGCCGAAGCGCAGGAAGGTGCGGACCCCCGCGTCCGCCAGCTCCTGGAACAGCAGGATCGCGCCCGGTCCGCCCACCCCGTGCGAGGCGACGGTGACCGGCAGGCCCTTCCAACTCCCGCTGAAGACACGGTATTCGCGGTGGTAAGACACCTCCTCGGCACCGTCCAGCAGCGCGGCCACGGCGGCGGCACGCGCCGGGTCGCCGACGACGACCGCGTGCGTGGGAAGTCCGGTGCGCGGTATGCGGGTGATGGGCAGCAGGTCCTGCGTCATGTGGTGGCTCCGGAAGGGGAGTTGGCGGTACGGCGACGGCGGCGGGCCGTCGAGAGGAAGAGGGCGACGAGCGTCACGACGTACGGCGCGGCATCCGTGGCCTGTTGGGGCAGGCCGACGCCCTGGAGGCGGAAACCGGCGGCCTCGGCGAGACCGAAGAGCAGCGCGGCGAGCAGTACGCCGACGGGTGCCGCGCGGCCGAGCATGACCGCGACGACCGCGATCCAGCCCCGGCCCGCCGTCATGTTCTCGGAGAACAACGTGACGTTGCCGAGAGCGAGTTGGGCCCCCGCGAGCCCGCACAGGACACCCGAGATCAGCACCGCCGCGTACTTGTACTTCGCCGGGCTCACCCCGAGCGTGGCCGCCGCGTCCGGCGCCTCGCCGACCCCGCGCAGCCGCAGCCCCCACACATGCCGGGACAGCATCAGCGCGGCCACCGCGACCGCGACGAACGCCAGATACGCGAGCGGGGTGAAGCCACCGACCAACGGCAGCCCGGCAAGTGACGGATCGTCGAAAGTGCCCTGCACACCGAAGACCGTACGCAGCAGGAAGCTGGTCAGGCCAACTGCCAGGAGATTCATGGCGATTCCGAGAACGACCGCGTCCCCGCGCAGAGTTACCGCGCCGACGGCGAGGATCAGCGAATACGCGGCTGCCGCGAGGGCGGCGGCGAGCACGCCGAGCCAGGCGCTGCCGGTGAACCAACTCGTGGCCACCGACGTGAAGCAGCCCATCAGCATCATGCCTTCGAGGCCGATGTTGAAGACGCCCGCACGTTCGCACAGGGCACCGCCGAGTGCGGCCAGCAGGATCGGGGTCAGCGCGCGCAGCGCCGACATCAGCAGATCGGAGTCGAAGAACATCACGCGGCCCCGATCTTCTGAGGGCTTTCTTGGGAGCTTTCCTGGGCACGTCTCCTGAACCACCCGCCGGGGAAGCGCAGTCGGGCAGCGAGGAACACGATCACGATGGCCTGGAGCACCTGCGTCAGCTCGCGCGGCACCTCGGTCGTCCGCTCCATCGCCAGGCCTCCGACCGCGAGGACGGCGAAGAAGAAGGAGGCGATGACCGTGCCGAGTGGCGCTGCCGCGGCGAGCAGGGCGGCCGTAAGTCCCGTCCAGGTGTAGCCCGGTGCGGTGAGCGAGCCGTCGACGAAGCGGTACGGGAAGCTCAACACCCCTATGGCGCCCACGAGTCCGGCCAGTGCGCCGGAGACGGACATCAACTTGAGGGTGAGGCCCTGGCGTTCGACACCGGCGTAGGCGGCGAAGCGGGAGTTGAGGCCCGTCATGCGGATCTCGTAGCCGAACGCCGTGCGCTTGTCGGTGAACCAGTAGGCGGCTGCCGCGAGGACCACCAGGATGAGCCCGATGGTGACCGTCGAGGCGCCGAACGCGGGCAGCGCCACGCCGTCCGGCATCGCCCGGGTCTGGGGGAGGCTGGAGCCGGGTTCCTTCAGCGGGTAGCGCGCCAGGTAGGAGGCGAGGGAGACCGCCGGGTAGCTCAGCAGCAGGCTGCTGACCAGGAGCGGGACGCCCAGGCGGTTCTCGCACAGGGCGGCCAGGGCGGCGTATGCGGCGCCCGCCGCCATGCCCGCGAGCAGCGCCAGTACGACGGTCAGGGGTGCCGGCAGCGGGGAGTAGAGGCCGGTCACGGCCGCCGTGATGCCGCCGAGGACCATCTGGCCGTCGCCGCCGAGGTTGATCAGCCCGGCGCGCAGCGGGATCGCCAGCGCGAGCGCCATGCCGAGCACGCTGGTGCCGGTGCTCAGCGTGGAACCGATGCCGTCCGCGCCGAGCGAGCCGGTGAGGACGGCGCTGTAGGCGGTGAACGGGTCCGCGCCGGTGCCGACGAGGAACAGGGCGCCGATGACCAGGCCCGCGAGCACGGAGAAGGTGACGGGGGAGCGCAGGGCTGCGGATATTCGGGTGAGTTGCATGTCAGTCGACGGCCTCCGTCGGCGCTACGGCCCCGCCCGCCATGGCGAGTCCCAGCGCCCGTTCGTCCGCCTCGTCCTTCGTGTACGTCGCCGTGACCCGGCCCTCGTACATCACGAGAACGCGGTCCGCGAGGCCCCGGATCTCGCTCAGTTCGGCGGAGACGAGGAGGACGGCGTGACCGGCGTCGCGGTAGGCGACGATCTGGTCGTGGATGTTCTGGATGGCGCCGATGTCGACCCCGCGCGTGGGCTGCTCGACGAGCAACAACGGTGCGTCATGGGCGAGTTCGCGGCCGATCAGCAGCTTCTGCAGATTGCCGCCGGACAGCGCGGAGGCCGGTACCTCGGGGGCGGCCGCCTTGATGCCGAAGCGCTCGATCAGCCGCCCGGCGTGGGCACGTACGGCCGCGGGCGGCAGAAGTCCCTTGCTGGACAAGGAGGTTCGGTGGTGGCCCATGGCGAGGTTGTCCGCGACGGAGGCCGCCGGTGCCGTACCGACCGCGTGCCGGTCCTCGGGGACGTAGGCGAGGCCTTGCGCACGGCGCTCGGTGGCGGAGACGTGGGTGATGTCCCGGCCCTTGAGCGTGACCCGGCCGGAGGCGACCGGCCGTAGCCCCGCCAGGGCCTCGATCAGCTCGCTCTGGCCGTTGCCCGCGACGCCCGCGATGCCGACGATCTCCCCGGCGTGGACGGTGAGTCCCACATCGTGGACGGCGTCCGTGGTGAGGTCTCTCACGTCCAGGACCACGTCACCGGGGGTCCCGGGCGCGTGAACGCGGTCCAGGTCGACCGCGCGGCCGGTCATCGCGGCCGCGATCTCGTCGGCGGAGGTGTCCGCGGTGACCAGGCGGGCGACCACCCGGCCGTCCCGCAGCACGGTCACGTTGTCGCTGCCTTCGAGGACCTCGCGCAGCTTGTGGGTGACAAGGATCACCGTACGGCCCTGCGCGGCCAGCGACTTGAGGACCGCGAACAGGGCGTCCGCCTCGGCCGGGGTGAGCACGGCGGTCGGCTCGTCGAGGATCAGCGTGCGAGCACCCCGGTGCAGCAGCTTCAGGATCTCCACGCGCTGGCGCAGGCCGACCGGCAGTTCGCCCACCCGGGCGTCCGGATCGACGGCGAGCCCGTGCTCCGCCGCCAGCTCCCGCACCCGGCGGCGGGCCGCGGCCCGGTCCACCAGGCCGAAGCGGCGCGGCTCGGCGGCGTAGACGACGTTCTCGGCGACCGTCAGCGAGTCGAACAGCTTGAAGCTCTGGTGGACCATGCCGAGCCCGGCGGCCATCGCGGCGCTCGGGTCGCCGAACGTCACCTCGCGCCCGTCGATCCGGATGGACCCGGCGTCGGCGCGCTCCATGCCGTAGAGGACCGACATGAGGGTGGACTTGCCGGCGCCGTTCTCGCCCATGAGGGCGTGGATCTCGCCGCGCTGGACGGTCAGGTCGACGGCATCGTTGGCGAGCGTGCCGGGGAACCGCTTGGTGATTCCCCGGAGCTCGACCGCCGGCTCAACTGGCGGCGGGGTCATCGACCTTGAGCTTTCCGGAGACGATCTGGTCGCGCAGCGCCTTCACCTTGGCGAGGACGTCCTTGTGCTGGGCGATCACGCACTTCGACGAGTCGACGCCCGCCTCGAGACCGGTGAGGCTGATGCCGCCCTCCTTCAGGCCGTACGACACCGAGGTGCCGGTCTTGCCCGCGAGGACCTGCTCGACGCCCTTCTCCACGGCGACGTCCGTCTTCTTGATCACGTTGTCGACGACCGTGCCGGGCGAGGAGACGCACTGGTTGACGTCGACGCCGTACGCGAACGCGCCCTTGGCCTTCGCGGCCTCGAAGACGCCGTAGTTGCCGGCCGCGGCCGCCGCCATGATCTGGTCGGTGCCCTTGGAGAGAAGGGAGTTGGCCTGCTCCTTGGCGCGCGCCGAGTCGTCGAACGGGGACTGGCCGCCGACGAAGCGCGTCGACGCGGACGTCTTCGCGGCGACCTTCTTGGCGCCGGCCGCGAACGGGTCGCTGTAGCGCCGGAATTGGGGCGTGTCGAGCACGTCCACCGCGCCGACCTTGCCGCTCTTGCTGAGCAACCCGGCCTCGGCGCCCGCGAGATAGACACCTTCGTGCTCACGGAACACCGCGCACGTGACGTTCTTGAACGTCTTCGTCGTGCACGCGTCGATCATCAGGAACTGCTGCTTCGGGTGCGCCTTCGCCTGCTGCGCCACGAGGTCCGCGAACTCGAAGCCGACCAGCACGATCACGCTCGGGCCCGCGTCCACGGCGGCCTGCACGTTCTGCTGCTGGGACGCGGTGTCCGTCGACTCGTAGACCTTCTCGGTCCCGTCGTGCGTCTTGGCCGCGGCCTTCACACCGGTGACGGCGAGCTTCAGGAACTCGTTCTGCCCGACCGCGTCCGGCGTGACCAGCGTGAACGACTTCCCGCTGCCGCCGCTCGCGCTGTCCGAGGCGTCGGTCTTCGCGGCGGCGTTGCAGGCGGTGGCGGCGGTGACCATGAGCGTGGTGGCGGCGACGAGCTGCAGGGTGCGACGTGATCTGCGGAGCATGGGGACCTTCCGGGGTACGGCAAGGCGCGCTCCGGCGGGAGCGCGTGCGACCAGATGGTGAGACGAGGGGAGCGGGGAGTGGACGCGAGAGGGACAGGTCAGCGTCGACAGCAGTCACTCGCGCAGCGGCCGTGATCGAGGAAACGGCGCATGGTGAGCAGCACACGTCCTCCTTCGTCTCGGCCTTCGGGCTGCGGGTGCTGGACTTTAACATTCGTTTTGAGACACCCGCTCGACTGTCTCGAACTGTGGTTCTTCCAGGTCATGTACGGTGACCGACACCATCGGAACAGCAGGAGTGTCCCGTTATGTCCCAGGAATTGCGCGCGGTCGACTGGACCGGAACCGGTCTCGCACTCATCGACCAGACCCTGCTCCCGCATCGCAACGAGACGGTCGCTGTCCACGATGTGGACACCCTGGTCGACGCGATCCAGCGCCTCGTGGTGCGCGGCGCCCCCGCGATCGGAGCGGCGGGCGCGTACGGCGTCGCGATCGCGCTCATTGAGGGCGAGCGGAAGGGCTGGACCGAGGCGGAGACGCGCGCCGCCGTAGCCCGTGTCCGCGAGGCCCGACCCACCGCGGTCAACCTCATGGTGTGCGTGGACCGGGTCATGATCCGCTTCGACGAGGGCCTGGACGCGGTGCTGGAGGAAGCCGCCGCAGTCCAGCGCGAGGACGTCGCGGCGAACCGTGCGATGGGCGCGTTCGGCGCGGACTGGCTGGTCCAAAAGGTGGGCGTGGACCGCCCGTTGAGGCTCCTGACACACTGCAACACGGGCGCGCTGGCGACCGCCGGCTGGGGCACCGCACTGGGCGTCATCCGCGAACTGCACGCGCGCGGCCTGGTGGAGGTCGTCTACGCCGACGAAACGCGCCCCCTGCTCCAGGGATCACGCCTCACCGCCTGGGAGTTGGTCCAGGAAGGCATCCCGCACTACGTCCAGGCCGACGGCGCCGCCGCCGGCACCATCCTGCGCGGCGAGGTCGACGCGGCCATCGTCGGCGCCGACCGTATCGCGGCCAACGGCGACACCGCGAACAAGGTAGGCACAGTGGGCGTCGCGCTGGCCTGCGCCGACGCCGGTATCCCGTTCCTGGTGGCGGCCCCGACGACCACGGTCGACCTCTCGACGGAGACCGGCGACGACATCCACATCGAACTCCGCGGCGAGGCCGAGGTGTTGGAGTGGTCGGGAGTACGCACGGCTCCCGCCGAGTCGCGGGGCCACAACCCGGCTTTCGACGTAACCCCGGGCCGCTTGGTGACCGGACTGGTCACGGAACGGGGCGTGTTGGAGGTCGCGGCAGGCGAACTCCCGGGAGACCGCCTGAAGTAACGGCAACTTTGAAGCACCGCCAAGCCCCCGCGCCCTAGGGGCGCGGGGAACTGCGCGACCGGCCCCCACCGGCGCGCGCTTTGACTACTACGCTTCCCGCGGAGAGCTGAGCTCCAACTCCAGCAACCACTCAACAACTTCGGTGTGATGCCGGGCTTGACGAGGATCCGCCCCCCACACATACAACCCGTGCCCGGCCACAACCACCGCCGGCATCCGAGGCTCCCGAGCCGCCTCCAGCCGATCCCCAAGCACCTTCATATCCTGGCTGTTGGCGATAACAGGCAACGTCACCTCGACATCATGCGCAGGCTGCCCAACACCCTTGAGCATCTCGACATCCTTGAACACGATCCCGCCCGGCGCCCGCCGCCCCATGGCAACAGACGCCACGGTGTGCACATGAACAACGGCCCCCGCCCCGGTCAACGCAGCGACACGCGCATGCAGTTCAGCCTCGGCAGACGGCTTCCCACCCCGCACGGCCGCACCCTCGGCATCCACCAACACCACATCGTCGGCGGTCAGTTCACCCTTGTCGTGCCCACTAGCGGTCACCGCCAGCAGCAGGGGATCCCGGCCCACCACGACGGACAGGTTCCCGGAGGTCCCCCTCATCCAGCCGAACGAGGCGAACCGTGCGGACTCGGCGGCGAGTTGAGCCCCCGCCTCCTTCAGGTCGAGGTCACTGATCTCGCTGCTCACGTGGTGCTCCTTGAACTGGTGATGCCGATCTCGTCGAACGCCCCCGCCTCCGCGTGGTCGCCGACGCCTTGCTCGAAATACGGTTCCCCGGGCCTCCGTACACCCACCGCGTGCCACCCCGCGGCCACGGCCGCGTCCAGCTCGCCGGGCCGGTCGGAGAGGAAGAGCAGCCGGGACGGGGCGACGCCGGTCGCCTCCGCGATTCGGCGATACGACTCCGGCTCCTGCTTGGGACCGGCGTTCTCCGTGTCGTAGAGACCGGAGACCAGCGGCAGGAGGTCGCCCTCCGGGCTGGACGTGAACCACGCGCGCTGCGCGGCCACCGAGCCGGACGAGTAGACGTACAGCCGCAGGCCCGCCGAGTGCCAGGCGCGCAGGGCCGGTACGACGTCGTCGTAGAAATGCGAGACGAGGTCGCCGCGGGCGAAGCCCTCGGACCAGATGATGCCCTGGAGGGTCTTGAGGGGTGTGGCCTTGCGGTCCTCGTCGAGCCAGGTGTTGAGGGTCTTCTCGATCTGTACGGCGTCGGCGTCCGGGGAGTCCGTCAGCTCGCGGACCTGCGCGATCGCCCGGGCCACGGCGGGATCGTCGGCCCGCTCGGTGAGCAGGTCGGCGAAGCGCGAGCGCGAGTACGGGTACAGGACGTCGACGACGAATCCCGTGGCGCTCGTGGTGCCCTCGATGTCGAGCACCACGGCGTCCACGGTGAACTGCAAGGTCACGCGGCGGCCTTGTCCCGCTGGTAGCCCGCGTCGATCGTGTCGTAGTCGGGGAAGCGCGAGGCGATGGTCGAGCCGGTGAAGTTGCCGACCCAGCCGTCCTCCTCGTGGAAGAAGCGGATCGCGGTGAAGGCGGGCTTGGTGCCCATGTCGAACCAGTGGGTGGTGCCGCGCGGCACGCCCAGCAGGTCGCCCTTCTCGCAGTAGACGGCGTGCACTTCGCCGTTGACGTGCAGGTAGAAGATGCCCGAGCCGGAGACGAAGAAGCGGACCTCGTCATCGTCGTCGTGCGTGTGCTCCTGGAGGAACTTCGCGCGGGCGCCGGCCGCCTTCGCCGGGTACTCCGGGTCGTCGCTGGGGTGCAGGCCGAGCACGTCGACGGTGGTGAAGCCTTCTTCGGCGTTGAGCTTGTCGATCTCCGGGCCGTAGGCGGCGAACACGGTGTCGCTGTCGGCGTCGGCGGGGACGTCCTCACGGATCGGCCACTGCTCGTAGCGGACGCCGATCGGGGCGAGCGCGGCGGCGATCTCGACGGGATCGGCGGTACGGCGCACGAGGGTCTCGGGGCCGGACTCGGACCAGGTGGTGAGCAGCGTCATGGGAACTCCGAAAAGTGGGCGGGATGTCCGGATGCTGGGACGAGCGCCCGGACCGGTGGGGGAGGCGAAGGGGCACAGCGGGACCCGTCGTACCGGGTCGGGCCGGTTATGCGATGGTAACCGCCGTCGGTGAACGGGCCGGATGTGACGTAGTCGTTGTCTCACGTGGTGAGAAACCGCTTCCATTCCTTTGACCAATGGCCGGAAACGTTCTCATGATCTCCCTATGAAGACGCTGCTGCTCGTGCGGCGGCTGTACGTGGACTTGCTCCGGTCGACCACAGCCAGCTGTCGCTGACCACACCCGGAGCCATCGGCGCGCCCCGCATCACAAACCGTCCGCCGCCTGTCCCGCCGTTCGTGCGGTGGCGCACCCCTTGTGCGATGGCGCGTTTTCGCCCCCGGCTCCGGGTGAGCACTCCGTCCTTTCCCCTCCCGCTCTCATCTCGGCAGTACCCCGCACCAGGAGCCCCTCATGTCCCGTACCCGCGTCCCCCTCGCCGCGCTCTCGCTGGCCTCCGTCTCCGCCCTGCTGCTGGCGGGCTGCTCGCAGTCCACGGACGCCTCGAAGAGCGGCGACGACACCGCGGCCTCGGCCTCGGCGGCCACGGGCACGAAGCCGGCCCCCTTCAGCAAGGGCACCGTCAAGGTGGCGCTGGTGCGGCAGAGCGGCGCCGGCGACTACTTCGAGCAGTGGGGCAACGGCGCGAAGGCACAGGCCAAGGCGCTCGGCATCGACCTGACCGTGTACGACGCGCAGGCCGACAACGCCAAGCAGGCCACCGACCTGTCCTCGGCGATCAACTCCGGCGCGCAGGCGATCATCGTCGACCACGGCTTCCCCTCGACGATCCAGCCCGAGATCGACCAGGCCGTGAAGAAGGGCATCAAGGTCGTCGTCTACGACGTCGACCAGACCAACAAGTCCGTGATCAGCACCGAGCAGGACGACGCGAGCATGGCGAAGGCCGTCCTCGACGTGATGGCCAAGACGGTCGGCAAGAACGCCAAGGTCGGCTACGTCAACGTCGCCGGCTACGCGGCCCTCGACAAGCGCAACTCCGTCTGGAAGACCGCGGTCGACGCCAACGGCTGGAAGCAGCAGTTCAAGGTCGGCAAGGTCACCGACTCCACGGCCACGGACAACGTTCCCCTGGTCTCCGCCGCGCTGACCCAACACTCCGACGTGGCGGGCGTGTTCGCCCCCTACGACGAGCTGGCCAAGGGCACCGTCCTCGCCGTGCAGAACAAGAAGCTGCAGAGCAAGGTGAAGGTGTTCGGCGCGGACGTCTCCAACGCCGACATCCAGAACATGACCGCCGCGAACAGCCCGTGGGTCGCCACGGCGGGCACCGACCCGTCGGCGGTCGGCGCGGCCGTCGTCCGTACGGCGGCCCTCGAGCTGGCGGGCCAGCTGAACAAGACCTCGGTCGACTTCCCGGCCGTCGCCATCACCCAGGACTTCCTGCGCAAGAACAAGATCGCGAACATGGACCAGCTGCGCGCGGCCCTGCCCGCCCTGAACCTCTCCAAGGTGAGCACCGCGGACTGGATCCCCAATGTCGCCCACTGATACGGGAGTTGAGGCGGCGGCCGGTGACGCCGCCGTCTCGCTCCGTGACGTCAGCATGGCCTTCGGCGGCAAGACGGTACTGGCCTCCGTCTCCCTCGACATCGCACCGGGCAGCGTGGTCGCGCTGCTCGGTGCCAACGGCGCGGGCAAGTCCACGCTGATCAAGATCCTGTCGGGCGTGCACACGGACCACGGCGGGGAGGTGCGGGTCGCCGGGGAACCCGCAGCTCTCCAATCGCCGTCGGCCGCCCGGCAGTTGGGCATCCAGACGGTCCACCAGCGGATCGGCGAGGGCATCGTGCCCGGCCTCACGGTCGCCGAGAACCTGGTCTTCGAGGAGCTGGCGCAGAAGCGCGGCAACCCGTTCCTGAACGGCCGCCGCATGCTGGCCCGCGCCCGGGAGATCCAGGCCGCGCTCGAACTCGGCTGGAGCGACGCGGTGTTGCGCCGCGATGTCACCGAACTGGGCATCTCCGACCGCCAGTTGCTCATCCTGGCCCGCGCCCTCGCCACCCGCCCCCGGCTGCTCATCCTCGACGAACCGACCTCCGCGCTCTCCGCCGCCGAGGCGGAGCGGCTCTTCGCCCTCGTCGAGAAGATGCGCGACGACGGCATCGCGGTCCTCTACGTCTCCCACCGCCTCGGCGAGATCGACGCGCTCGCCGATCGACTGGTCGTTCTGCGGGACGGCGGTCTCACCGACGACCAGGTCAAGCCGTTCGACTGGGACAGCGCCCTGCGCGCGATGCTCGCCCAGGCCCACGAGGCGACGAGCGCCCGCCCGCAGCGCAGCGGCGAGCACGGCGACGTCGTCCTCGCCCTGCACAGCGTCCACCTCTTCGAAGGCCGCGCACCCCTCGACCTCGACCTCCGCGCCGGTGAAGTCACCGGCGTCGTAGGCCTGTTGGGCGCCGGCAAGACGGAACTCGCCCGCGGCCTCTTCGGCGCCGAGCCCTTCCCCACCGGCAAGGTCGAACTCGACGGCAAGCGCTACGCCCCCCGCCGCCCGTCCGACGCCATCCGCGCCGGCGTCCACCTCGTCCCCGAGGACCGGCACGCCGACGCGCTCGTCCCCGGCTGGTCGGTGGCCCAGAACATCTCGCTGCCGTTCCTCAAGTCCCTGTCCCGGGGCGGGCTCGTGAACACCGGGCGGGAGGACGCCCTCGGCCGCGAGACCATCGACGCGCTCGGGGTCGTAGCCCGCGACGAGCACAGCACCGTGGAGGAACTCTCCGGCGGCAACCAGCAGAAGGTCGTCGTCGGCCGCTGGCTCGCCGAGACACCGCGCGTCCTCATCCTGGACGAGCCGTTCCGAGGCGTGGACATCGGCGCACGGCGTGACATCGGGCGCCGGGCGCGTGCGCTGGCCGCGGAGGGTGCGGCTGTGCTCGTCCTCTCCGCGGATGTGGACGAGGTGCTGGAGATCGCCGACCGGGTCGTCGTGCTGGCGGCGGGCGAGGTCCACCTCGACGCGTACGGCGAAGACGCGGAACGCGACCGCGTGATCCAGACCATCTCGGCGTCCGTGTGATGCCCTCCCCGCACGAAGTCGCACACGAAGCCACGGCAGGAAGTACGCCATGACCACCACCCAGAGCACCGAGGTCCCCACGAAGCCGGTGACCGGGCCCGGGGACTCCCTCGGCCCGCGCGTCCAGAACGCCGTCATCAAGTACGGCTTCATCTTCGTCACGGTCGCGCTCTTCCTGTACTTCGCGCTGAGCGAGGGCTCCTTCCGCGAGTCGGCGACGATGCTCGACACCCTCCGGTACGTCTCCGTCGCCGCGATCCTCGGGCTCGGCGTCACCCTCACCATGGCCGTCGGCGGGATGGACATGTCCGTCGGCGCGGTCGCCGGGCTCGGGGTCACCGTCGCCGCGAAGACGATGGTGACGTACAACCAGGTCGGCACGGTCGCGATCCTCGCCGTGATCGCGGCGGGCGCGCTGGCGGGACTGCTGAACGCCCTGCTGATCGTGGTCATGAAGATCCCGGACATGCTGGCCACCCTCGGCACCATGTTTGTCATCCAGGGCACCAAACTCATCCTGGTCGACGGCCAGTCCATCTCCGCCGGCATGACCGAGTCCGACGGCTCCACGGCCCCCGGCAAGTTCACCGACGGCTTCCTGCGCATCGACCGGGGCACGCTCCTCGGCATCCCCATCTCCGTCCTGATCTTCGGCGCGCTGACGGTCATCGCCTGGGTCTTCCTGGCCCGCACCCGCTGGGGCCGCGTCCTGTACGCCATCGGCGCCAACCCCGAGGCCTCCCGCCTCGCGGGCATCCGCGTCGGCGCGTACCGGGCCCTCGCCTACGTCCTCTCCGGCGTCCTCGCCTCGATCGGCGGCCTGATCCTGGCGTCCCGGATCGGCCAGGGAGACGTGAGCGCGGGAACTTCCCAGCTGCTGGAGGCGGTCGCCGTCGCACTGGTCGGCACCTCGGTCCTCGGCCGGGGCCGCCCGAACGTCTGGGGCACGGCCCTCGGCGCGGTGCTGATCGGCATCATCACCACCGGCCTGACCATCAAGGGCCTGCCGTACTACACCCAGGACGTCGTCGAGGGCGCGGTCCTCATCCTCGCCCTGGTCTTCAGCTTCACCCTGTCCAAGCGCCGCACCGCATAAGGAAGTTCGAGGAGTTCGTACGATGGGCTACCGCATCCTGGAGACCGACGACATCCCCGGCTACCTGCACGAGCGGGGCCACTGGGCGGACGTGACCGACATCCACGTCCGCGAGGTGTCGGACGGCAACATGAACCGGGTGTTCCTCGCGTCGAACGCCGACGGCAGCCACAGCCTCGCCGTCAAGCAGGCACTGCCCTGGGTGCGGGTCGCCGGCCCCTCCTGGCCTATGAGCCCCGAGCGAGCCGACGCCGAGGCCCGGGCGTACGAGCAGGTCGCGCGGGTCGCCCCCGACAAGATCCCGGCGATCCACGGCTACGACGCCGACAACTACGCCCTCGTCATGGAGGACATGTCCGACCTGGAGGTCCTGCGCACGGTCCTCAACGAGGGCGCGTCCTACGGTCCGGACACCTCGGCCCGGATCGGCGAGTTCGTCGCCCAACTCGCTTTCGCGACCAGTGACTTCGGCATGGCCTCCGCCGACCGCAAGGCGCTGATCGCCACCTCGGTGAGCCCCGAGCTGTGCAAGATCACCGAGGACGTGGTGCTCTCCGAGCCCTACCTCGAGCACGAACACAACCACTGGCTCCCGGAGTTGACGGACCTGGCCGCCGCCTTCCGCACCGATGCCCGCCTCCACACGGAGGTCGCCGACCTCCGCTACACCTTCATGACCAGCGCGCAGGCCCTGCTCCACGGCGACCTGCACACCGGCAGCGTCATGGTCGGCGAGCGCGAAGGCGCCCCGGTGGTACGGGTCTTCGACCCCGAGTTCTCCTTCGTCGGCCCGATCGGCTACGACCTCGGCCTGTACTGGGCCAACGTCCTCGTGTCGGAGCAACGGGCCCGCGAACTGGGCAGGTTGTCCGACCACGCCGACCAACTCGCCCTCTCCTGGCAGGCGTTCGAAACGGAGTTCCGCCGCCTCTGGCCGACCCGCGTCGACACCTTCTTCGACGACGCGTACCTGGACCGCTTCCTCTCCCGCGTCTGGACCGACTCGGTCGGCTACGCCGGCACGGAGATCGTCCGCCGCATCATCGGCTTCGCCCACCTGACCGACCTGACGACGTTGCCGGATCCGGTGCCCGCGTCGCGCAGGGCACTGCTGCTGGGCCGTGAACTCATCGTCCGCCGCGCCGAGTTGAGCAACCTGAACGATGTAAGGGCCTTGGGGTCGCCCACCTAGGGGCGCGGGGAACGGCGCGACAAGCCCCCACTCACCCGCACACGACACACAACCTGGCACGGCACGTGAAAGGGGCGGCTCCCTAGGCAGGGAGCCGCCCCTTTCACGTCGTAGCGACTACTTCTTGTCGAGCAGGTCCTGCACCTTCGCCCGCACCTCGTCCGTGGCCAGGCCCCGGATCGTCAGGGTCGTACGGCGGCGGAGGACGTCGTCCTGGGTCTCCGCCCACTCGTGGTCGCGGGCGTAGACGACCTGGGCCCAGATCTCGGGGGCGTCGGGGTGGACGCGCCGGCCCAACTCCGGGTTCTCGTTGGCGAGTCGGGCGATGTCGAAGGCCAGGGAGCCGTAGTGCGTGGCAAGGTGCTTCGCCGTGTCGGCCGCCATGCGCGGGCCCGGGGCCGGGTTGTCGACCAGGAGGCGGTGGGCGACCGCGCGCGGGTTGGCGACACCCGGCAGCGGGAGCTTCTTCGGGAGGGAGGAGATCGGCTCGAAGTCCTCGCCGAGCGGGCGGCCGGGGAGGGCCTCCAGCTTCTGCATGACCGTACGGCCGATGTGCCGGAACGTCGTCCACTTGCCGCCCGCGACGGACAGCATGCCGCCCTTGCCCTCGGTCACCACCGTCTCGCGCTTGGCCTTGGCCGTGCTTCCGGGGCCGCCCGGCAGCACGCGGAGGCCCGCGAAGGAGTACGTGATCAGGTCACGGGAGAGCTGCTGGTCGCGGACCGAGAACGCGGCCTCGTCCAGGATCTGGGATATGTCCTTCTCGGTGACCGAGACGTCCGCCGGGTCGCCCTCGTACTCCTCGTCGGTCGTGCCGAGCAGGAGCATGTCCTCCCAGGGGAGGGCGAAGGTGATGCGGTACTTGTCGATGGGGGTCGCCAGAGCGGCCTTCCAGGGGGACGTGCGCTTCAGGACCAGGTGCGCGCCCTTGGACAGGCGGATGGACGGAGCCGCGTTCGGGTCCTCCATCTTGCGCAGGTGGTCGACCCACGGGCCGGTCGCGTTGAGAACCAGGCGGGCGCTCACGCCGAACTCGTCGCCGGAGGTGGTGTCGCGCAGCTCCGCGCCGGTCACCCGGCCCTGGGTGAAGCGCAGGCCGGTGACCTCGGCGTGGTTGAGGACGACCGCGCCCGCCTCGACGGCCGCGCGGACCGTCATCAGCGCCATGCGCGCGTCGTTCATCTGGTCGTCGCCGTACACGGCAACGGCCTTGAGGTTCTGGGTGCGCAGCTCGGGCACGTCCTGCGCCGCCTTGGCGGGGGACAGGAGGTGGCCGACGCCGTCGCCGAACGCGGAGAGCGCGGAGTAGGCGAAGACGCCCGCCCCGAGCTTCGCCGCACCGTGCGGACCGCCCTTGTACACGGGGAGGTAGAACGTGAGCGGGTTCGCCAGGTGGGGAGCCACCTGGCGGGACACCGCACGGCGTTCGAAGTGGTTCTCCGCCACCAGCTTCACCGCGCCGGTCTGCAGGTAGCGCAGACCGCCGTGGAGGAGCTTGGAGGAGGCGGAAGAGGTGGCACCGGCGAAGTCGCCGGCGTCGACCAGGGCCACCCGCAGCCCGGACTGCGCGGCGTGCCAGGCGGTGGAGATGCCCAGGATGCCGCCGCCGATGACGAGGAGGTCGTACGTCGCCTTGGAGAGCTGCTCCCGGGTCTCGGCCCGGCTCGGGTTCGAGCCGGAGGCCGGGTGCGTACCGAGGGCAGGCACGGACTGCAGGGTGGACTGACTGGTCATGTGGGGTTCTTACTCCTCGTCCTCGAGCCAGCCCATGGTCCGCTCGACGGCCTTGAGCCAGCTCTTGTACTCACGGTCGCGCTTCTCCGCGGCCATGTTGGGGGTCCACTCGGCGGCCCGGCGCCAGTTGGCACGCAGGTCGTCGGTGCTGGTCCAGAAGCCGACGGCCAGGCCGGCGGCGTAGGCGGCACCGAGGCAGGTGGTCTCGGCGACCATCGGGCGCACCACGGGGGCGTCGACGAAGTCCGAGAGCGTCTGCATCAGCAGGTTGTTGGAGGTCATGCCGCCGTCGACCTTGAGCGCGGTCAGCTCGACGCCGGAGTCCTTCGTCATGGCGTCCGTGATCTCACGGGTCTGCCAGGCGGTGGCCTCCAGGACGGCACGCGCGAGGTGCGCCTTGGTGACGTACCGGGTGAGACCGGCGATCACACCGCGGGCGTCGGAGCGCCAGTACGGGGCGAACAGACCGGAGAAGGCCGGCACGAAGTAGGCGCCGCCGTTGTCCTCGACCGAGAGCGCGAGCGTCTCGATCTCGGCGGCGGTGGAGATGAGGCCCATCTGGTCGCGCATCCACTGCACCAGCGAACCGGTGACGGCGATCGAGCCCTCCAGGGCGTAGACCGGCGCTTCGTCGCCGATCCGGTAGCCGACCGTGGTCAGCAGGCCCGAGTAGGAGTTGATGATCTTCTCGCCGGTGTTCATCAGCATGAACGTGCCGGTGCCGTACGTGGACTTGGCCTCGCCCTCGGCGAAACAGGTCTGGCCGAACAGGGCCGCCTGCTGGTCGCCGAGCGCGGAGGCGACCGGGATGCCGCCGAGCAGCTCGCCGAGCCGGCCGCCGGTGACCTCGCCGTAGACCTCGGCGGAGGAGCGGATCTCCGGGAGCATGTTCATCGGGACCCCGATGGACTCGGCGATCTTCTCGTCCCACTCCAGGGTGTGCAGGTTCATCAGCATGGTGCGGGAGGCGTTGGTGACGTCGGTGTAGTGCTTGCCGCCGTTCACACCGCCCGTCAGGTTCCAGATGACCCAGCTGTCCATGGTGCCGAAGAGGATGTCGCCCGCCTCGGCGCGCTCGCGCAGACCCTCGACGTTGTCGAGCAGCCAGCGGGCCTTGGGTCCTGCGAAGTACGAGGCGAGGGGGAGGCCCGTCTCGCGGCGGAAGCGGTCCTGGCCGACGTTGCGCCCCAGCTCCTTGCAGAGCGCGTCGGTGCGGGTGTCCTGCCAGACGATGGCGTTGTGGACGGGCTCACCGGTGTTCTTGTCCCAGAGGAGAGTCGTCTCGCGCTGGTTGGTGATACCGATGGCCTTGATGTCGTCGCGGGTGATGCCGGCCTTCTCGATGGCGGAGGCGACGACCTCCTGGACGTTGGTCCAGATCTCGGTGGCGTTGTGCTCGACCCAGCCCGGCTTCGGGAAGATCTGCTCGTGCTCCTTCTGGTCGACGGAGACGATACGGCCGTCCCGGTCGAAGACGATGCAACGGCTGGAGGTCGTGCCCTGGTCGATGGCCGCGATGAACGGTCCGGCGGTGTGAGCGTCGGTCACTGTGTGCTCCTGAGGGGTTCCGTGGTCATGAGGACTGGTTCTACTGCTGCTTCAGTGCTTGGAAGTGCTGGGAATTCTGCTTCTAAGCAAAAGCGAGGTTGTAGATACCCGCAGCGATCGCGCCGCCGATCAGCGGTCCGACGACCGGGATCCAGGCGTAGCTCCAGTCGGAGCCGCCCTTGTTGGGCAGCGGCAGGAGCGCGTGCACGATGCGCGGGCCCAGGTCACGGGCCGGGTTGATGGCGTAACCGGTCGGGCCGCCGAGCGACAGACCGATGGAGACGACCACGAACGCGGTGATCAGGGCGCCCAGGGTGCCGAGACCATTGCCCTTGTCGTTCAGACCCTGCGTCAGGATGGCGAGGATCAGGACGACGGTGCCGATGATCTCCGTGGCGAGGTTCTGCACCACGTTGCGGACCTCAGGGCCGGTGGAGAAGATGCCCAGGACAGGTCCGGCGCCCTTCTCCTCGGCTTCCACGGCCTTGGCCGTCGGCTCGCCGACGATCTCCTTGTCCGTGAGGTGGGCCTGGAACTGGCCGTAGTAGGCCACCCAGACCAGGGTCGCGCCGATCATGGCGCCGAGCAGCTGCCCGGCCCAGTAGATCGGGACGTTGTCCCAGCCACCGTCCTTGATCGCGAGGGCGAGCGTCACGGCCGGGTTGAGGTGGGCACCGGAGAGCGGTGCCGAGATGTACACGGCCGTCATGACGGCGAAACCCCACCCGAAGGCGATGGCGAGCCAGCCGGCGTTACGGGCCTTGGAGGCCTTCAGCGTGACGGCGGCGCAGACGCCACCGCCCAGCAGGATGAGCACGGCGGTACCTATGGTCTCGCCGATGAAGATGTCGGAGCTGGACACCCGCGACTCCTTTGTCCTTCGTCCAGGGAAGCCGAACCCCGGGTCCCGCCGGGGGTTCGTGCGCCCTCGGGGGTGAGAGCGATGCCGGCCTTTGGCGTTGCCACACTCTAGCGCGTATTGCCGGTAGGTGTTCGACAATGCCGACCGATGGACGGGAGTCTTGCTCCGGGGTTACAGGCGCGTCAAGAGTGCTGTTATCGAAAACACGATCGTTATTGATTGCTGTGGGCTATCGATCTCGCGGTCGATGCGGACGGCTATCGGATGGACACCGTGTGTGGTGATTTGGCGTTTTGGCCGACTTTGTCACCAACAGTACGACTGATACCGGAACGTCGGCATGACGTTCCGGTGAGTTCCCGCTGTGAATCCGCTGAGCTCAGAACCGCCCGGCGCCGAGATCCCGCGACACCGCGCGGGCGCAGTCCCGTACGGCGGCGATCAGCTCGGGGCGCAGCGCCCCGTCCTCGTCGGGCCGGCACAGCCGCTCCACCGCGCCGGTGATGCCGACCGCGCCGACCGGCATGCGCCGCCGGTCGTGGATGGGGGCGGCGATGGACGCGACGCCCTCCCAGGTCTCCTCGACGTCGGCCGCGTACCCACGCGCGCGTGTGACGTCGAGGATGTGCTCGAAGTCGGCCAGCTCGGACACCGTGCGGTCGGTGAAGGGCTTGCGGTCGGCCTCCAGGGCCTCGCTGTGCGCGACCGGGTCGTAGGCCGACAGGACCTTGCCCAGGGCTGTCGAGTGCAGCGGCTGCATGGCCCCGATCTCCAGGACCTGCCGGCTGTCGTCGGGGCGGAAGACGTGGTGCACGATCAGGACGCCGTGCTGATGCAGCACTCCTAGGTGCACGCTTTCGCCGCTGGAGCGGGCCAGGTCGTCCGTCCAGACCAGGGCGCGTGCCCGCAGTTCGTGGACGTCGAGGTAGGTGGTGCCCAGGCGCAGCAGTTCGGCGCCGAGCTGATAGCGCCCGGAGACGTCGTCCTGCTCGACGAAGCCCTCCTGCTGGAGGGTGCGCAGGATGCCGTGGGCGGTGCCCTTGGCGAGACCGAGCGACGAGGCGATGTCCGAGAGGCCGAGCCGTCGCTCGCCGCCCGCGAGCAGGCGCAGCATCGCGGCCGCCCGTTCGAGCGACTGGATGTTCCGTGCCATCGCCGTACTGCCTCCGTCCCGTTCGACCGTCGACGCGCGACGTCGCTGCCGCCGTTCGGCAATGTCGAACACTACCGGTCCATGCCGACCTCCCGCTAATGGTCGGCCGATTCCGGTCACGTCTCCTGTTGCGTCACTTGTCGCGAGAACCTAGACGGCGTTGACCCGCCCGTCACCTCCATCGGCCGCCCCCGTCACCCCCGTCGGCCTCCTGCCACGCCGGTCCGCGTCCCCGCCGCCCCGGTCCGCCCCATGGACGCTTCGAGCATCCCTCGGCCCGACCCCGTTACCCTGGCGACGTGCACGCTCCCCGGGGAGTTCCGTGAGAGGTTCCCTGGGAAGCCGCAAAGCCGACAGCCGTCGCACTCCAGGGAGCCCCTTCATGGCCTCGTCGCCACTGACCCCTTCTGCCGACAGCCGGACCCGTGTGTCCGCGCTCCGAGAGGCACTCGCCACCCGCGTGGTGGTCGCCGACGGAGCCATGGGCACCATGCTCCAGGCACAGGACCCCACACTCGAGGACTTCGAGAACCTCGAGGGCTGCAACGAGATCCTGAACATCACCCGCCCGGACATCGTCCGCTCGGTCCACGAGGAGTACTTCGGCGTCGGGGTGGACTGCGTCGAGACGAACACCTTCGGCGCGAACCACTCCGCGATGGCCGAGTACGACATCCCCGAGCGCGTCCACGAACTCTCCGAGGCCGGCGCCCGCATCGCCCGCGAGACCGCCGACGACTTCACCGCCCGCGACGGCCGCCAGCGCTGGGTCCTCGGCTCGATCGGCCCCGGCACCAAGCTGCCCACCCTCGGGCACATCGCCTACGGCACGCTCCGCGACGGCTTCCAGGCCAACGCCGAGGGCCTCCTGGCCGGGGGCGCCGACGCGCTGATCGTGGAGACCACCCAGGACCTCCTGCAGACCAAGTCGTCGATCCTGGGCGCCCGCCGCGCCATGGAGGCGACCGGCGTCGACGTACCCCTGCTGGTCTCGATGGCCTTCGAGACCACCGGCACCATGCTCCTGGGCTCCGAGATCGGCGCCGCGCTCACCGCGCTCGAACCCCTCGGCATCGACATGATCGGCCTGAACTGCTCGACGGGCCCGGCCGAGATGAGCGAGCACCTGCGCTATCTGGCCCGCCACTCCCGCACCCCGCTGCTCTGCATGCCGAACGCGGGCCTGCCCATCCTGACCAAGGACGGCGCCCACTTCCCGCTCGACCCCGAGGGCCTGGCCGAGGCGCAGGAGCACTTCGTCCGCGACTACGGCCTGAACCTGGTCGGCGGCTGCTGCGGCACGACCCCCGAGCACCTGCGCCAGCTCGTCGAGCGGGTCCGCGAGGCCACGCCCACCGAGCGCGACCCGCAGCCCGAGCCGGGTGCCGCCTCGCTCTACCAGACGGTTCCGTTCCGCCAGGACACCGCCTACATGGCGATCGGCGAGCGCACCAACGCCAACGGCTCGAAGAAGTTCCGCGAGGCCATGCTGGACGGCCGCTGGGACGACTGTGTGGAGATGGCCCGCGACCAGATCCGCGAGGGCGCCCACATGCTGGACCTCTGCGTGGACTACGTCGGCCGCGACGGCGTCGCCGACATGGAGGAGCTGGCCGGCCGCTTCGCCACCGCCTCCACCCTGCCGATCGTCCTGGACTCCACCGAAGTCCCGGTCATCCGGGCCGGGTTGGAGAAGCTCGGCGGCCGCGCGGTCATCAACTCCGTCAACTACGAGGACGGCGACGGCCCCGAGTCCCGCTTCGCGAAGGTCACCAGGCTGGCGCAGGAGCACGGCGCCGCCCTCATCGCGCTGACCATCGACGAGGAGGGCCAGGCCCGCACCCCCGAGCACAAGGTCGCGATCGCCGAGCGCCTCATCGAGGACCTGACGGTGAACTGGGGCATCCACGAGTCGGACATCCTCATCGACACCCTGACCTTCACCATCTGCACCGGCCAGGAGGAGTCCCGCGGCGACGGCATCGCCACCATCGAGGCCATCCGCCGCCTCAAGACCCGCCACCCCGACGTCCAGACCACTTTGGGCCTGTCCAACATCTCCTTCGGCCTCAACCCGGCCGCCCGCGTCCTGCTCAACTCCGTCTTCCTCGACGAGTGCGTCAAGGCGGGCCTCGACTCGGCGATCGTGCACGCCTCGAAGATCCTCCCGATCGCCCGCTTCACCGAGGAAGAGGTGCAGACGGCCCTCGACCTGGTCTACGACCGCCGCCGCGAGGGCTACGACCCGCTGCAGAAGCTGATGGCCCTGTTCGAGGGCGCCACGACGAAGTCCCGGACGGCGGGCCGCGCCGAGGAGCTGGCCGCCCTCCCGCTGGACGAGCGCCTCAAGCGCCGCATCATCGACGGCGAGAAGAACGGCCTGGAGGCCGACCTCGCCGAGGCGTTGCAGACCCGTCCCGCCCTGGACATCGTCAACGCGACACTCCTGGACGGCATGAAGGTCGTCGGCGAGCTGTTCGGCTCCGGCCAGATGCAGCTGCCGTTCGTGCTCCAGTCCGCCGAGGTCATGAAGACCGCGGTCGCCTATCTGGAGCCGCACATGGAGAAGTCGGACGCCGAGGGCAAGGGCACCATCGTGCTCGCCACGGTGCGCGGAGACGTCCACGACATCGGCAAGAACCTCGTCGACATCATCCTGTCCAACAACGGCTACAACGTCGTCAACCTCGGCATCAAGCAGCCGGTCTCCGCGATCCTGGAAGCGGCCGAGGAGCACCGCGCCGACGTCATCGGCATGTCGGGCCTCCTGGTCAAGTCCACGGTGATCATGAAGGAGAACCTCCAGGAGCTCAACCAGCGCAAGATGGCCGCCGACTACCCGGTCATCCTGGGCGGCGCCGCGCTCACGAGGGCGTACGTCGAGCAGGACCTGCACGAGATCTACGAAGGCGAAGTCCGTTACGCCCGCGACGCGTTCGAGGGCCTGCGCCTGATGGACGCCCTCATCGGCGTCAAGCGCGGCGTGCCCGGCGCGAAGCTGCCCGAGCTCAAGCAGCGCCGGGTGCGGGCGAGCGCGGCCGTGGAGGTCGAGGAGCGCCCCGAGGAGGGCCACGTCCGCTCCGACGTGTCCATCGACAACCCGATCCCCGAGGCGCCGTTCCGCGGCACCCGGGTCATCAAGGGCATCCAGCTCAAGGAGTACGCGTCCTGGCTCGACGAGGGCGCCCTCTTCAAGGGCCAGTGGGGCCTCAAGCAGGCCCGCACGGGCGACGGACCGACGTACGAGGAATTGGTCGAGACCGAAGGCCGCCCCCGCCTGCGCGGCCTCCTGGACAAGCTCCAGACCGACAACCTCCTCGAAGCCGCCGTCGTCTACGGCTACTTCCCCTGCGTCTCCAAGGACGACGACCTGATCGTCCTGGACGACGAGGGCAACGAGCGCACTCGGTTCACGTTCCCGCGCCAGCGCCGCGGCCGCCGGCTCTGCCTGGCCGACTTCTTCCGCCCGGAGGAGTCCGGCGAGACCGACGTCGTCGGCTTCCAGATCGTCACCATGGGCAATCGCATCGGCGAGGAGACCGCCAAGCTCTTCGAGTCGAACTCCTACCGCGACTACCTCGAACTGCACGGCCTGTCCGTCCAGTTGGCCGAGGCGCTCGCCGAGTACTGGCACGCGCGCGTGCGCTCCGAACTCGGCTTCGCCGGCGAGGACCCCACCGACGTCGAGGACATGTTCGCCCTCAAGTACCGCGGCGCCCGCTTCTCTCTCGGCTACGGCGCCTGCCCCGACCTGGAGGACCGTGCGAAGATCGCCGCCCTGCTGGAGCCGGAGCGCATCGGCGTCCACCTCTCGGAGGAGTTCCAGCTGCACCCGGAGCAGTCCACGGACGCGATCGTGATCCACCACCCGGAGGCGAAGTACTTCAACGCGCGCTGAATCCACAGGCGCACGGAACGGACAAGCGCACTGATCGGATAAGTCGTACACTGGTCGGTCCACCGCAGGCCGGTCGCCCTTGTTGGTATCAAGGGTGGCCGGCCTGATCGTCCCTCAAGGAGGTGCGCCAGGATGACCAGCACGGTCCCCGCGCTCGGAACCCGTACGGCCGAAGGCTCAGCACTCCAGGCCGTACTCCTCGACATGGACGGAACCCTGGTGGACACCGAGGGCTTCTGGTGGGAGGTCGAGGTCGAGGTCTTCGCCGCCCTCGGACACACCCTCGACGACTCCTGGCGCCATGTCGTGGTCGGCGGCCCCATGACCCGCAGCGCCGGCTTCCTGATCGAGGCCACCGGCGCCGACATCACCCTCGCCGAGCTGTCCGTCCTGCTCAACGCGGGCTTCGAGGACCGCATCGGGCGCAGCCTGCCGCTGATGCCGGGCGCCGCCAGACTCCTGGCCGAGCTGGCGGAGTACGAGATCCCGACGGCCCTGGTCTCCGCCTCGCACCGGCGCATCATCGACCGCGTCCTGACCGCGCTCGGCCCCCAGCACTTCGCGCTGACGGTCGCCGGCGACGAGGTCACCCGCACCAAGCCGTACCCGGACCCGTATCTGCTGGCCGCCGCCGGACTCGGCGTCGACCCGGCCCGCTGCGCCGTCGTAGAAGACACCGCGACGGGTGTGGCGGCGGCGGAGGCGGCGGGCTGCCTGGTGGTGGCCGTGCCGTCCGTGGCGCCCATCGCGCCGGCCGACCGGCGCACCGTCGTGACCTCCCTGGAAGTCGTCGACCTGGCATTTCTGCGCGGACTGATGGCCGGCTGATGACGGAAATGCGCCAGCCGTTCACCGAGAGTGCAAAGTCCAATGGGAATGGAATTCGAGCTTGATCGGCCGGTCGAATTCCGTTGCACTCCAACCGAGTTGAGGCATGTGAGGTTCCCCACGTGCCGGAGGGTCGACATCGCCGTCGCCCTGTGCTGTTCACCCCATTTCTGAGGCCGATCACGCACCCTTGTGTCCCGATTGGTGAAAGCCTGCACTAATCCTTCCCTCGGCGGGTTTTCGGTCTGTCCACAGCCGGTTCCGCTGCGTGATGGGAACTCAACTACGGTGGCCGTGAACCCCCGTGCGGGTCCGGACTAATCTCAACGCGAGAACATCGCCCTTATCCCCGTGATCGGCATCACCACCCCATGCATGCCGGGTACACGGACTCGAACAGCTCTGGAGAAACTCGAGCATGAACCGCAAGACTTTGGTGCTGCCGGCCGTCGTCGGCCTGCTCGCGCCGGTGCTCGCCGCGTGTGGCGGCTCCGGCAGCGGGAGTTCCAGCGACGATGCGATAGTCGTCGGCACCACGGACCGGTTCGAGGCGACGAAGGACGCTCCGGCGCCGCTCGACCCCGCCTACGCCTACGACGTCGGCACCTGGAACATCCTGCGCCAGACCGTGCAGACCCTGATGATCCAGCCCAAGGGCGAGGGCGACCCGGTCCCCGAGGCCGCCGAGAAGTGCGGCTTCACCGACACCGGCAACGAGCGCTACGCCTGCACCCTGCGCGATGGTCTGAAGTTCGCCAACGGCGACAAGATCACCGCGGAAGATGTGAAGTACTCCATCGACCGCGCGATGCGCATCAAGGCCGACAGCGGCGTGTTCGCCCTGCTGTCGACCGTCGACACCATCGAGACCCAGGGCGACCGCGAGGTCATCTTCCATCTGAAGACGGCCGACGCCACGTTCCCGTACAAGCTGTCCACTCCCGTCGCCGGCATCGTGAATCCGGACGACTACCAGAAGGACAAGCTGCGCGACGGCTTCGACATCGACGGCTCCGGCCCGTACACCCTGTCGGTGTCCAAGAAGGACGACGCGATCACCACGGCCACGTTCACCAAGAACCCCAATTACAAGGGTGCCTTGAAGGTGAACAACAGCAAGGTCGAGATGCGTTCCTTCGCGGACGCCGACGCCATGGGCGCCGCGCTCAACAAGGGTGACATCGACGTCATGACGCGCACCATGTCGCCGGAGCAGATCCAGAAGCTCAGCGACGACACGGACGGCGACATCGACCTCGTCGAGATGCCCGGCCTCGAGATCCGCTACCTGGGCTTCAACACCAACGCCCCGACCGTGAAGACGAAGGCCGTACGCGAGGCGATGGCCCAGATCATCGACCGCGGCGAACTCGTCTCCAAGGTCTACGGCACCGAGGCCGAGCCGCTCTACTCCATGGTCCCGGCGACCATCACGGGCCACTCGAACTCGTTCTTCAACAAGTACGGCGACCCGAGCGTCTCCAAGGCCAAGACGATGATGGAGCAGGCCAACATCACCACTCCGGTGAAGCTGACCCTGAACTACACGACCGACCACTACGGTTCGGCCACCAAGGAAGAGTTCGAGCAGCTCCAGAAGCAGCTCAACGCCAGCGGCCTGTTCGACGTCAGCATCAAGGGCACCCCGTGGGCGACGTTCCGCCCGGCCGAGCAGAAGGGCAAGTACGACGTCTACGGGATGGGCTGGTTCCCCGACTTCCCCGACGCCGACAACTACCTCGCGCCCTTCCTCGACAAGGACAACACCCTCGGCTCGCCGTACGTCAGCACCAAGATCCGTAGCACCCTGATCCCGGAGTCCCGCCGCGAGGCCGACCGGCTCGCCGCCTCCAAGAGCCTCACGGCCATCCAGGACATCGTCGCCACCGACGTCCCGCTGATCCCGTTGTGGCAGGGCAAGCAGTACGTCGCCGCCCGCGACGACGTCACGGGCACCGCGTACGCGCTCAACTCCTCCTCGACCCTCCAGCTCTGGGAGCTGGGCCGAGGCGTGGGCAACTGACCGCGCACTCGCGCACGGTGAACAAGCTCATCACCTAGTGGCCGGTCCCGCCGAACGCGGCGGGACCGGCCACTGGCCTGTTGGCCCGCAGACACGAAGAGGGCGCCCCTGTCAGGAAGGGGCGCCCTCTTTCGTACGTACCCGGTGCCTACTGCGCGCCGGGGCGCACCAGCCCGCTCTCGTACGCGTACACCGCCGCCTGGACCCGGTCTCGCAGGCCCAACTTGGTGAGGACGTGCCCCACATGCGTCTTGACGGTGGTCTCGCTGACGAACAGGTCGGCGGCGATCTCCGCGTTCGACAGCCCGCGCGCCACCAGCTTCAGCACCTCGACCTCGCGCTCGGTCAACGTGTGCAGGGCGTCGGGGACGGGCTCGTCACCGGACGGCAGATGCCCGGCGTACTTGTCGAGCAGCCGCCGGGTGATGCTGGGCGCGAGCATGGCCTCACCGGCGGCCACCACGCGGATCGCCTGCACCAGTTCGTTCGCCGGCGCGTCCTTGAGCAGGAAGCCGCTGGCTCCGGCCCGCAACGCCTCCACGACGTACTCGTCGAGATCGAAGGTGGTCAGCACCAGTACCTTCGCCGGACCGTCCCGACCGGGACCGGTGATCTGCCGGGTCGCCTCGACTCCGTCCATCCGCGGCATACGGATGTCCATCAGCACCACATCGGGCTGCAGAGCCCGCACCTGGTCGAGTGCCTGCAGACCGTCACCGGCCTCGCCGACGACCGCGAGATCCTGCTCCGCCTCCAGAATCATCCGGAACCCGGTTCGCAGCAGCGGCTGGTCATCAACCAGTAGGACGCGGATGGCCACGTGAATCTCCTTCGCTAGCCCGGGCCCATTCTGCCCTGCGCGACGCCGGAGGACTCGACCGGCCTTGGGGGCGGCTGTCGGGTCTTGGCGGAAGGGGGTGTTGGAACGCGGTTCGCTGTGTCCGGGCTTGTGGCGAGGGCGTCGCACGGGACCATCGGCGGAGGGCGGATCCGTCGCCTATGACCCCTCGGCGGAGAGACCGTCCGCGGCTTCCGGACCTGAGGCACCTTCAACGGAGACACCGCCCACCGCCTCGACACCCCCGTCGGAACCACCGTCGGCCCTCCGTACCGGCAACGGATACGGCGGGGGAGTGCCGCCGAACTCCGGGCACACCTCCTGGTGGTCGCACCAGCCGCACAGCTTGGTCGGGCGCGGGCGCCAGTCGCCCGTCTCCGTGGCCAGCCGGATCGCCTCCCACAGGGACAGCAACTTCCGCTCCACCCGCTCCAGGTCGGCGACGACGGGGTCGTACGTCACCACGTCTCCGCTGCCCAGATACACCAGCTGAAGGCGGCGCGGGACGACCTGCTTCAGCCGCCAGACCACCAGGGCGTAGAACTTCATCTGGAACAGCGCACCCTCGGCATACTCGGGCCGGGGCGCCTTGCCCGTCTTGTAGTCGACGATCCGCACATCGCCCGTCGGCGCCACGTCGACCCGGTCGATGATCCCGCGCAGCTTCAGCCCCGAATCAAGCTCGGCCTCGACGAACATCTCGCGCTCGGCGGGCTCCAGCCGCGTCGGATCCTCGAGGGAGAACCACCGCTCGACCAGCCGCTCCGCCTCCCCGAGCCAGCGCGCCAGCCGCTCGCCCTCCGGATCGTCGGCGAACAGCTCCACGACCTCCGGCCGGGACTCCCGCAGCCGGTCCCACTGCCCGGGGATCAGCGACTTGGCCCGCGGCGCCGTACGCTCGGCCGCCGGCGCGTCGAAGAGCCGCTCCAGCACCGAGTGCACCAGGGTCCCTCTGGTCGCCGCCTCGCTGGGCTTCTGCGGGAGCCGGTCGATCACCCGGAACCGGTACAGCAACGGGCACTGCATGAAGTCACTGGCACGCGAGGGTGACAACGAGGCAGGCGCTATGGCGACGCGCTCGACCACGCCCGCGGTCCCCGTCTCCACCATCCCCGCCTCCACCGTCACCGCCGCGGTCGGCTCCGCCGCCGCGCCCTCGTCGCCGGCTGTCCCCGCGACGCCCTCCGCACTGGTCTCCATGCCCACAGACCTTACGGCCCGCCACTGACAGTGACCCGATCCCGGCCGACGCGCCCGCGACGGCCGGGGAAACGCGGGGGGTGCCGGGGCGGAACGTGTCACGACCGCCGCATACCATCGACCCGAGACCCCTCCGCCCCGGCTGGCGCGGAGGATGCTTCGAACGAGGGGACACCGTGGACGAGAGCGGCGGGAGCGGGCAGCCGCGGTCCGGCACCAACGAGCCGACCGGACACGCCCCGGGTGCCACGACCCCGGCCACCGCCCCCGGCACCCCCGAACCGAAACCCGACGACTTCACCGACCAGAAGCCCGAGACCTCCACGCAGGCGCGCGGGGAGGCCAGTGCGCCGTCCGCGGAGCACGGGGACACGGGTACGTCGTCCGGGGACCGCGAGGAGACGGCCGCGTCGCTCGAACACACCACGCCCGACGGCGACTTGGAGCCGGGCACCTCGTCCGGGCCCGCCGCGGAGGATCGTACGGAGCAGGGTTCACCGTCCGGCTCCGCCGCGAACGGCACCCCGGAGACGGAGACGCCCGCAGGTTCCCCCGCCCCCGCCACACACCACCGCACGACGCCCGAGGCGACCGGCACGTCGCCCGCCCCGGCTCCCGCCCACCTGAACGGTGAGCCGAAGCGCGATGGCACCCCCACGGGCAGCGACCACGACGGCACCCCCAGCCACCCGAATCTCCCCTACGCCCACACCGACCCCAACGCCCAGCCCCACGCAGACCCCCGTATCGCCAAGGGACGCCCCCCACAGCGCCCCAAGGAGCCCGGTGGCGGGCTGCTGATGGGGCGGCCCTTTGGTGTGCCCGTGTACGTCGCGCCCAGCTGGTTCCTCGTCGCCGCGCTCATCACCTGGGTGTTCGGCGGGCAGCTCGACCGCGTGCTGCCCGAACTCGGCGCCGCCCGCTACCTCGTGGCCCTCTTCTTCGCCGTCGCCTTCTACGGCTCGGTCCTGGTGCACGAACTCGCCCACACCGTCGCCGCGCTCCGCTTCAAACTCCCGGTCCGCCGCATCCAGTTGCAGTTCTTCGGGGGAGTCTCCGAGATCGAGAAGGAGGCCGAGACCCCCGGCAGGGAGTTCGTGCTGGCCTTCGTCGGCCCGCTGCTCTCGCTGATCCTCTCGGGCATCTTCTACCTGGCCATGCTGCCCACCGAACCCGGCACCGTCCCCGGCGTCCTGCTGGCCGGCCTGATGGTCTCCAACCTCATCGTGGCCGCCTTCAACCTGCTGCCCGGCCTGCCCCTGGACGGCGGCCGCATGCTCCGTGCCGTCGTCTGGAAGATCACCGGCAGACCCATGAGCGGCACGATCGCCGCCGCCTGGGTCGGCCGCGCCCTCGCCGTCTCCGTCCTGATCGGCCTCCCGCTGCTCACCCAGACCGGCGCCCTCGGTACCAACACCGAGGACATCAGCGGTATGGACACCGTCACGGACGCCCTGCTCGCCGCGATCCTCGCCGCGATCATCTGGACCGGCGCCGGCAACAGCCTCCGTATGGCCCGCCTCCGCGAACACCTCCCGGAGCTCCGCGCCCGCAACCTCACCCGCCGCGCGGTTCCCGTCGAGACCACCACCCCGCTCTCCGAGGCCCTGCGCCGCGCCAACGCCGCCGGCGCCCGCGCGCTGGTCGTCGTCGACGCAGACGGCCAGCCCCTCTCCCTCGTCCGCGAGGCCGCCATCGTCGGCGTCCCCGAACACCGCCGCCCCTGGGTCACCGTCAGCGGCCTCGCCCAGGACCTCACCGACGGCATGCGCGTCTCCGTGGAACTCGCCGGAGAGGACCTCCTGGACGCCCTGCGCGCCACCCCCGCCACCGAGTACCTCGTGGTCGAGGAGACCGGCGAGATCTACGGCGTCCTGTCCGCCGCCGACGTCGAGCGCGCCTTCGTGAAGGCCATGGCCCGCCCCAACTGACGCACGCACGCGTGGTCGGCGGCCCCCGCAAACGCCGGTAGGCTGGTCACATGTCCGAACCGACCGGTGCCGCCCGCAGGCGCGGGCCCTTCAAGGTCGGGGACCAGGTTCAGCTGACCGACCCCAAGGGCCGCCACTACACGTTCACGCTCGAAGCCGGGAAGAATTTTCACACCCACAAGGGTTCCTTCCCGCACGACGAACTGATCGGTGCTCCCGAGGGCAGCGTTGTCCGCACCACCGGCAACGTCGCCTACCTCGCGCTGCGCCCCCTGCTCCCCGACTACGTCCTGTCCATGCCCCGCGGTGCCGCCGTGGTCTACCCCAAGGACGCGGGGCAGATCCTGGCCTTCGCCGACATCTTCCCCGGCGCCCGCGTCGTGGAAGCGGGCGTGGGCTCCGGCTCGCTCAGCAGCTTCCTGCTGCGCGCCATCGGCGACCAGGGCATGCTGCACTCCTACGAGCGCCGCGAGGACTTCGCCGAGATCGCCCAGCAGAACGTGGAGCGCTACTTCGGCGGCCCGCACCCCGCCTGGCAGCTCACCGTCGGCGACCTCCAGGACAACCTGTCCGACCTGGACGTCGACCGCGTCATCCTCGACATGCTCGCCCCCTGGGAGTGCCTGGAGGCCGTCTCCAAGGCGCTCGTGCCCGGCGGCATCCTCTGCTGCTACGTCGCGACCACCACCCAGCTCGCGCGGACCGTCGAGTCCATCCGCGAGATCGGCTCCTTCAACGAGCCGACCGCCTGGGAGACGATGCTCCGCAACTGGCACGTCGAGGGCCTCGCCGTCCGCCCCGACCACCGGATGATCGGCCACACCGGCTTCCTCCTCACCGCCCGCCGCCTCGCGGACGGCGTCGAGCCCCCCATGCGCCGCCGCCGCCCCGCCAAGGGCGCCTACGGCGACGACTACGACGGCCCCAACGCCGCCGGTGGCGCCGCCGGCCGCTGAGCCGCACGCAAGGGCGGCCCTGTGCCGCACTCAACGCACGAACGCCGTGGCCGAGTTCCCGGAAATCCTCCGGAACTCGGCCACGGCGTCTTTCTTCTGACGCACCGACTCCTGAAGAACCGATACCGCCGAACCCTCCCGTGCGACCGGGCGAACGAACTGTCGACCCCGCCGTTCCCCCGCACCGTGCCGTGTGGCAACATGCAGGCCACCCCCACCGGCACAGCCCTCACAGGAGACACTCCTAGTGCAGCACTCCGCCGTCCCGGAACTGGAACTGGCACACACGAACACCCGCCCCATCCACTGGGTCGCCACCGCCACGGCTCTCGCCGGTGTCGTGGCTCTCTCCTCGGGCCTGCAGCCCGACTCCGCGCACGCCGCCCAGGCCGCCGGCCCGCAGACCAAGTCCGCGCCCGCCGCCTCGGCCCCCGCGACCACAGGAGTCGCCTTCCCCCTCGACTGCGGCCCCGTGAAGGCCGTCGTACAGAAGAAGGCATCCGGAGACCTCGACGGCGACGGCCGGCCGGAGACGGTCGCCGTGGTCCACTGCGACGCGGGCATGGGCACCCCGCCCGACGGCGTCTACGTCCTCACCCAGGGAGCGGGCGCCGCCAAGCCGCGCGTCGTCGCCACCCTGGTCGCCCCGAAGGCCCGAGAGACCGTCACCGACTTCTCCGTACGCGACGGCGCGGTGCTCGCGACCCTGCTCGGCTACTCGACGGCGGACGTGCCCAGTTGCTGCCCCGACGTCAAGGAGACCGCCAAGTGGCAGTGGCAGAACGGCTCGTTCGTCCGCTCCACCCCCGGCAACGCCCAGAACGTCTGACCGCGGGCTGAATCTCAGGCCGCGTCGGGCCCGTACACCTCGACCCGGTCCGCGACCCGGCGCACATGGATGCAGTCACCCGGGCACTCCTTGGCGGAGTCCACGACATCGACCAACAGCGGCAGCGGTACGCGCGTGGTGGCGCCCTTGTCCTGCAGCAGCTCGTCGTCCGGGCTCTTCACATAGGCCAGGCCGTCGATGTCCAGCTCGAAGACCTCGGGGGCGTACTGGACGCAGATCCCGTCGCCGGTACAGAGGTCCTGGTCGATCCAGACCTCCAGCGCCTCGCCGTCGGCCGCGGCCTCGTCCTGCACGGTGATGTCTCCTGTTTCCGCCGGGTGTTGGACATCGTCGACCCTACCTCCGCCCGCCCGAACGACCTTTCTCCGCGATCTCAGGTTTTACGCCCCCGCATGACGGACACTGTCCGCATGGACACTCTCAGTCAGGGGCGCCCTGGCCGGTTTCCGTCGGGCGAATAACCCGCCCGCACGGCAACTCACGTCCACCGTGAAGGGTTTTGACCAACCCGGCCTTGGAACAGTCCGCTTCTGAATCACGTTGAGTGGGTATCCACTCGGCGTGAGGGAGAGCGCAGGGTGACCGACGACACACCTTGACAGTCTTTGTGATCTAGGGGTTTCAATCGACACCCACCCAGGTAGGGTCTGGAAGCGTCCAGCTCCCCTTGGAGGAGGTGAGGACCGTGGCAGCCCACGACGACGACATGAACCGCGGCATCCGCCCGGGACGAGGGTCCGACGACCCGTCCGGGCAGATTGCCTACCTTGAGCAGGAGATCGCCGTCCTGCGACGTAAGCTCGCCGACTCTCCGCGACACACGAGGATTCTCGAAGAGCGGATCGTCGAGCTGCAGACCAATCTGGCCGGGGTGTCCGCCCAGAACGAGCGACTCGCCAACACGCTCCGTGAGGCCCGCGACCAGATCGTGGCCCTCAAGGAAGAAGTCGACCGGCTCGCACAGCCGCCGGCCGGCTTCGGTGTCTTCCTCGTGGCCAACGAGGACGGCACAGCGGACATCTTCACCGGCGGCCGCAAACTGCGGGTGAACGTCAGCCCAAGCGTGGAACTCGAAGAGCTCCGCCGCGGCCAGGAAGTAATGCTCAACGAAGCGCTCAACGTGGTCGAGGCCATGGAGTACGAGCGCGTCGGCGACATCGTCACCCTCAAGGAGATCCTCGAGGACGGCGAACGCGCCCTCGTGGTGGGGCACACTGACGAGGAACGGGTGGTGCGGCTCGCCGAGCCGCTGCTGGACATCACCATCCGCCCCGGCGACGCCCTGCTGCTCGAACCCCGTTCCGGCTACGTCTACGAGATCGTCCCGAAGAGCGAGGTCGAGGAACTCGTCCTCGAAGAGGTCCCCGACATCGGCTACGAGCAGATCGGCGGTCTGGGCGGCCAGATCGAGATGATCCGCGACGCGGTCGAACTGCCGTACCTCTACCCCGACCTCTTCAAGGAGCACGAACTGCGGCCGCCCAAGGGCGTCCTGCTGTACGGGCCCCCCGGATGCGGTAAGACGCTCATCGCCAAGGCCGTCGCCAACTCGCTGGCCAAAAAGGTCGCCGAGGTCACCGGCCAGGCCACCGGCAAGAGCTTCTTCCTCAACATCAAGGGCCCCGAGCTCCTCAACAAGTACGTCGGTGAGACCGAGCGGCAGATCCGCCTGGTCTTCCAGCGCGCTCGTGAGAAGGCCAGCGAGGGCACCCCCGTCATCGTCTTCTTCGACGAGATGGAGTCCCTCTTCCGCACCCGTGGTTCCGGTGTCAGCTCGGACGTGGAGAACACCATCGTCCCCCAGCTGCTCGCCGAGATCGACGGCGTGGAAGGCCTGCAGAACGTGGTCGTCATCGGCGCCTCGAACCGCGAGGACATGATCGACCCCGCCATCCTGCGCCCCGGCCGCCTGGACGTGAAGATCAAGATCGAGCGTCCCGACGCTGAGGCCGCCAAGGACATCTTCGCCAAGTACCTCACCGAGCGCCTCCCGCTCCACCCCGACGACGTCGGCGAGCACAGCGGCGACAAGACCACCACCGTCCAGAGCATGATCCAGACGGCCGTGGAGCACATGTACACGGAATCCGAGGAGAACCGCTTCCTGGAGGTCACCTACGCCAACGGTGACAAGGAAGTCCTCTACTTCAAGGACTTCAACTCCGGCGCCATGATCGAGAACATCGTGGGCCGGGCCAAGAAGATGGCCATCAAGGACTTCCTCGACCACAAGCAGAAGGGCATCCGCGTCTCGCACCTCCTCCAGGCGTGCGTGGACGAGTTCAAGGAGAACGAGGACCTGCCCAACACCACCAACCCGGACGACTGGGCCCGGATCTCCGGAAAGAAGGGCGAGCGGATCGTGTACATCCGTACGCTCATCACCGGCAAGCAGGGCGCCGACACCGGACGCTCCATCGACACGGTGGCGAACACCGGTCAGTACCTGTAGAAAGCAGGGTGGCTGCGGGTGCCCTAAGCGGGTACCCGCAGCCGACTGTTTTTCAGGCCATGACCGAACAAGGGGCGCGCGAGGCAATGACGCAAATGATCTCCCCACCAGCGCAAAGCCGTTCTAGGCTCTTCGGTACCGCCGAGTCGCGCAGTGCGGGGACGGGCACCGCACACGCACCGGAGCGCCAGCGGTACTTGAGCAGCGTCCCCGACCGAGGGCGCCGCCGGGCAAGGAGGGCCGCATGACCGTACGGCGAGTAATGGGCATCGAGACGGAGTACGGGATCTCCGTCCCCGGCCACCCCAACGCCAATGCCATGCTCACCTCGTCCCAGATCGTCAACGCCTACGCGGCGGCGATGCACCGGGCCCGGCGGGCCCGCTGGGACTTCGAGGAGGAGAATCCGCTGCGGGACGCGCGAGGCTTCGACCTCGCCCGGGAGGCCGCCGACTCCAGCCAGCTCACCGACGAGGACATCGGCCTCGCCAATGTCATCCTCACCAACGGCGCACGGCTCTACGTCGACCACGCACACCCGGAGTACAGCTCCCCGGAAGTCACCAACCCCATGGACGCCGTCCTGTGGGACAAGGCCGGCGAGCGCATCATGGCGGAAGCGGCGGAGCGAGCCGCCCAACTCCCGGGCGCCCAGCCGATCCACCTCTACAAGAACAACACCGACAACAAGGGCGCCTCGTACGGCACGCACGAGAACTACCTGATGAAGCGGGAGACCCCCTTCTCGGACATCGTGCGCCACCTGACACCCTTCTTCGTCTCGCGGCAGGTCGTCACCGGAGCGGGCCGCGTCGGCATCGGCCAGGACGGGCACGAACACGGCTTCCAGCTCAGCCAGCGCGCCGACTACTTCGAGGTCGAGGTCGGTCTGGAGACCACCCTCAAGCGCCCGATCATCAACACCCGCGACGAACCGCACGCGGACGCCGAGAAGTACCGCCGCCTGCACGTGATCATCGGCGACGCGAACCTCTCCGAGATCTCGACCTACCTCAAGCTGGGTACGACGGCACTCGTCCTCTCCATGATCGAGGACGGTTTCATCGCCGTCGACCTGGCCGTGGACCAGCCCGTCCGCACTCTCCACCAGGTCTCCCACGACCCGACCCTCAAGCGCCTGGTCACCCTCCGCAGCGGCCGGACCCTCACCGCGGTCCAGCTCCAGATGGAGTACTTCGAGCTCTCCCGCAAATACGTCGAGGAGCGCTACGGCTCCGACGCGGACGACCAGACCAAGGACGTCCTGGCCCGCTGGGAGGACACGCTCAACCGCCTGGAGAACGACCCGATGAGCCTGGCCGGCGAACTGGACTGGGTCGCCAAGCGGGAGCTCATGGAGGGCTACCGGCGCCGCGACAGCCTCGACTGGGACGCGGCCCGCCTCCAGCTGGTCGACCTCCAGTACGCGGACGTACGGGCCGAGAAGGGCCTCTACAACCGCCTGGTGGCCCGCGGCCGCATCAAGCGCCTGCTGGACGAGGACACGGTCGAGCGGGCGCGTACGACGCCTCCGGAGGACACGCGCGCGTACTTCCGCGGACGCTGCCTGGAGCAGTACGCCGACGACGTCGCGGCGGCCTCCTGGGACTCCGTGATCTTCGACCTCCCGGGCCGGGACTCGCTCCAGCGCGTCCCAACCCTCGAACCGCTTCGCGGAACGCGTAATCACGTCAAGGAGCTCCTTGACCGCTGTCGTACGGCGGAAGACCTGGTCAGGGTCCTGTCGGGCGGCTGAGCGGACCCACGGATCCCCGGTGCCGGACAGGGTGGAATGTCCGGTGGCCGGGAATCATCGAGGTGGCCGCCGTACGTTGTAGGAACTGCGGGGCCGATGTCAGTCCCTGCAAGTAGGGTCTGATCAAGAACGTCGAACCGAGCGGGGTGAGGGTTATGGCGACCAAGGACACCGGCGGCGGACAGCAGAAGGCGACGCGCTCCACGGAGGAGGTCGAAGAGCAGGTCGAGGAAGCACAGGCGACCGACGACCTCAAGGAGCGCCACGAGAAGCTGAGCGACGATGTCGACTCGGTTCTGGACGAGATCGACGACGTCCTCGAGGAGAACGCCGAGGACTTCGTGCGCTCCTTCGTTCAGAAGGGCGGCCAGTAGGTCGCTCTACCCTTCGATTCGAGGGTGAACGGGGTGGCGTGGTGGCAGGCGAGTCGAAGATGAAGTGCTGCGTGCGGTGCGGCGAGGCCAAGCCGCACGCAGTCTTCGCATCCGGGCGCACACATCACGTGCGATTCAGGGCGTGCCGGCCGCGTTCAAAGCGGCTCGGGAATGCCTCCTCCGTTCATGTGGATCACTGCCAGTAGACGGGTAGGGTCCGTGGCGTACTGTGCTTCAACTGCAATTCGGCCATCGGCAAGTTGGGAGTTGATCCCGACGCTGTTCGTCGGGCTGCCGCCTACTTGGAAGGATCCTCGTGGAAGCCAACACTCGTAGCCCCGGGCGTCTACCGGCTGCCTTCCTGACGCCTGGGTCGTCGTCCTTCATGGACTTCCTCTCCGACCATCAGCCGGAGATGCTCCCGGGCAACCGGCAACTGCCGCCCATGCAGGGCGTCATCGAGGCTCCGCACGGCACGACGATCGTCGCCGTGACGTTCCCCGGTGGCGTGGTGCTCGCCGGTGACCGGCGGGCCACCATGGGCAATGTCATCGCGCAGCGGGACATCGAGAAGGTGTTCCCCGCGGACGAGTACTCGGCCGTCGGCATCGCCGGCACCGCCGGACTCGCCGTCGAGATGGTCAAGCTCTTCCAACTGGAGCTGGAGCACTTCGAGAAGGTCGAAGGCGCCCAACTCTCCCTGGAGGGCAAGGCGAACCGACTGTCCACCATGATCCGTTCCAACCTCGGCATGGCCATGCAGGGCCTCGCCGTGGTCCCGCTCTTCGCCGGCTTCGACGTGGACCGCGGCGTCGGCCGCATCTTCTCCTACGACGTGACGGGCGGCCGCTCCCAGGAGCACGGCTACGCGGCCACCGGCTCCGGCTCGGTCTTCGCGCGCGGTGCCATGAAGAAGCTGTTCCACGACGGTCTGACCGAGGCCGAGGCCACGACCCTGGTGATCCAGGCGCTCTACGACGCGGCCGACGACGACTCGGCGACCGGTGGTCCCGATGTCGCCCGCCGGATCTACCCGATCGTCACCGTGATCACCGAGGACGGCTTCCGTCGGCTCACCGACGACGAGTCCTCCGAGATCGCCCGCTCGATCCTGGAGCGGCGACTGCAGCAGCCCGACGGCCCGCGTGCCGCGCTGCTCTGACCGAGGGCACGTTCTTATCAAGGTGATCCACTGACATCGACGGAACTTTAAAGAGAGGGGCGGATACCGGTGTCGACGCCGTTCTATGTCTCACCTCAGCAGGCCATGGCCGACCGGGCGGAGTACGCCCGCAAGGGCATCGCCCGTGGCCGCAGCCTGGTCGTGCTGCAGTTCGCCGACGGCATTGTCTTCGTCGGCGAGAACCCGTCCCGTGCGCTGCACAAGTTCAGCGAGATCTACGACCGGATCGGGTTCGCGGCCGCCGGAAAATACAACGAGTACGAGAACCTGCGGATCGGCGGCGTCAGGTACGCCGACATGCGCGGTTACACCTACGACCGTGCGGATGTGACCGCCCGCGGTCTCGCCAACGTCTACGCCCAGACGCTCGGCACGATCTTCTCCAGTGCGGCCGAGAAGCCGTACGAGGTGGAGCTGGTCGTCGCGGAGGTCGGGGACACTCCGGACGGCGATCAGATCTACCGGCTGCCGCACGACGGTTCGATCGTGGACGAGCACGGCTCAGTCGCGGTCGGTGGCAACGCCGAGACGATCAGCAGCTATCTGGACCAGCGCCACCGTGACGGCATGACGCTCGCGGAGGCGCTCAAGCTGGCCGTGCAGTCCCTGTCGCGTGACACGAACGGCAGTGAGCGGGAGATCCCCGCCGAGCGCCTGGAGGTCGCGGTCCTGGACCGTACGCGTCCGCAGGCCCGCAAGTTCAAGCGCATCGTCGGCCGTCAGCTGTCCCGCCTGCTGGAGGGCGAGAACGCGGACACGTCGTCGGAGGAGTCCGACGGCGACGACGAGGAGTGAGTCGACCTTCGTTCAGCCTTTCGCGCGCCCCGGCCGGTACATCGGCCGGGGCGCGCGGCGTTGCGGGGGCCGCAAGGGCGTCAGGGGGCGCCTGGTGGCGCCGTGGAGCCTCGGACCACCAGTTCCACCGGGATGTCCCCCTCCTCCGGTACGCGGCCGTCCAGGACGGCCAGGAGGGCGCGCATGCCGTGTTCGCCGAAGAGTTCGGCGTCGAGGCGGACCGTGGTCAGTTCCGGGTCGATGGCCGTGGCCAGGGCTAGATCGTCCAGGCCGGTGATCGAGAGGTCGTCGGGGATGCGCAGGCCCAGGCGGCGGGCGGCCTTGTAAGCGCCGGCGGCGAGTTTGTCGTCGTCGCAGACCAGGGCGGTCACCCGCGACCCCGGGGCCGCGAGTGCTGCCTCGGCTGCGGCCAGGGCGCCCTCGATGGAGATGGGGGCGCGGGTCGTCCGTACCGAAGTGCCTGCCACCGAGCCCACGCGTGCGGCCAGTTCACGCGCGCGTACCTCGAAGGTCCAGGACGGTACGTCGGCGGCGAGGTGCAGGAAGTGGCGGTGGCCCAGGGTCAGCAGGTGGTCGGCGACCTGGCGGATGCCGTCGGCGATGTCCAGGTTGACGGTGGCGGCGCCGAGGCTGCCCTCGGGGTCGCTGTCGAGCATCACCAGGGGCAACTGGTCGCCGCGGATCGCGGTGAGGGCGTCGGCGGCCATGGAGGAGGCGATCACGCCGTCCAGGGCGGCCTGGGCGGAGGCGAAGGGGTCGCGGGCGGGGCCGATGCCTTCGGGGGAGGGGTAGAGCACGACGCCGAAGCCGTGTTCGGCGGCGACGCGGGCGGCGCCCGTGTAGACGCCGGCGAAGAACTCGGTCGTCAGCACTGGGACCACGAGGAGGACCGTGCGGGTGCGGCCCAGGCGGAGGTTGCGGGCGGCGAGGTTGGGGCGGTAGCCCAGGTCGCGGGCGGCCTCGCGGACACGTTCGGCGGTCGTGGCCGAGACCCGGCCGCGCCACTTGTCGCCGAGCACCAGGGAGACCGCGGCCTGGGAGACGCCGGCGGCCTGCGCGACGTCGCGGCTCGTGGGGCGGGTGCTGGCTGGTGCCACGGTCGGCCTGCTCCTTGGTGAGGATCCGTAGGGACTCCGTATGGACGCGTGAACAGCGCACATGGTACGTATGACAGAAGACGTTATACGTAAAACCTCATGCGTGACGGTGAGGGGGAGGACGGTTCGAGGCCGTGGGATATCTGGAGATCCTCAGGGCGAGGCACGCCACCCGCCTGCTCGTGGGCACGCTGGTGGGCCGGTTGCCGAACGCCACCGCCGCGATCGCGATCGTGCTGTTCATCCGCGCGGAGGGCGGCACCTACAGCCTCGCGGGCGCTCTGGCGGCCGTCTACGGCATCGCCAACGCGGTCGGACAGCCCCTCCTGGGGCGACTGGTGGACGTCCACGGACAGCCGCGCGTGCAGCTGCCCGCCGCGGTCCTGTCGGCGCTCGCGATGACCGTCTTCGCCTTCGGGGGCACCGATCCGCTGCCCCTCGCCTACGTCGCCATAGCCGCCGCCGGGCTCTTCGCGCCGCCCCTGGAGGGCGGTCTGCGGGCGCTGTGGCCGGCCGTGCTGCGGCGCGAGGAGCAGGTGCACACGGCGTACGCCATGGACGCCGTCGCCCAGGAAGTCATGTTCACCGTGGGGCCCTTGCTCGTGACGGTGTTCGTGTCGCTGTGGTCCGCCCCTGTGGCGCTGCTCGTGCTGAACGTCATCGGGGTGCTGGGCGCCCTCTCCGTAGTCGTGTCGCCCCCCTCGCGCGCGTGGCGCTCGGCCCCGCGCGAGGCGCACTGGCTGGGCGCCCTGCGCTCACCGGGACTCCTGGCGCTGCTCGGCGCCTTCCTGTTCGTCGGGATGGCGCTCGGCTCGATCACGGTCGCGTCGGTTTCGTACGCCGACGGGCACGGCGGTGACGTCGTGTACGGCTGGCTGATGGCGGCGATCGGGCTGGGCGCGCTGCTGGGCGGCACGGTCTACGGGGCCCGGCAGTGGACCGGGGTCCCCGAGCGCCGACTGCGGGTCCTGGTGGGGCTGCTGGCGGTGTGTTACCTGCCGTTGATGCTCATGCCGGGCGCGGTCGCCATGGTGCTGCTCACCGTGCTCGCCGGGATGTTCCTCGCGCCCGCCCTCGCCTGCGCCTTCATCATCGTCGACCGGCACGCGCCCAAGGGCACGGTCACCGAGGCTTTCTCGTGGCTTGTGACGACGTTCACCGTGGGGGCGTCGGTCGGAACGGGCGTCGCGGGGCCGGTCGTACAGGCCGGTGGGGCGCTGTGGGGGTTCGCCGTGCCGGGGGTCGCGGGGGCGGTGTCGTTGCTGGTCCTGCTGGCCACCGGACGGGTCCTCGCAGCTCCCGGCGGGGGTGCGGTGATTGCGGCTTCATCGGAAAATGATCCAAACCGAGCGGTCGAACCCCGTTTCAGCACAGGGGATCGGGCGTAATGTTCAGTCATGGACCGCCGCATTTTCGGGCTGGAGAACGAGTACGGCGTCACGTGTACGTTCAGGGGACAGCGGCGTCTGTCTCCCGACGAAGTGGCTCGGTACCTCTTCCGCCGTGTCGTGTCATGGGGCCGCAGCAGCAATGTCTTTCTGCGAAACGGCGCCCGGCTCTATCTCGACGTGGGCTCACATCCGGAATACGCGACCCCCGAATGTGACAACGTGACCGAACTGGTCACCCACGACAAAGCCGGCGAGCGCATTCTCGAAGGACTCCTGGTGGACGCCGAACGACGCCTGCACGAGGAGGGAATCGCGGGCGACGTCTACCTCTTCAAGAACAACACCGACTCGGCGGGCAACTCGTACGGCTGCCACGAGAACTACCTGGTGGCACGGCACGGCGAGTTCTCCCGGCTCGCGGACATCCTCATCCCGTTCCTGGTCACGCGTCAGCTTCTGTGCGGCGCGGGCAAGGTGCTGCAGACTCCGCGCGGCGCCGTGTACTGCGTCAGCCAGCGCGCCGAACACATCTGGGAGGGCGTCTCCTCGGCGACGACGCGTTCCCGGCCCATCATCAACACGCGGGACGAACCGCACGCGGACGCCGAGCGCTACCGCCGTCTCCACGTCATCGTGGGCGACTCGAACATGTCCGAGACGACCATGCTGCTCAAGGTCGGCGCCACCGACCTCGTGCTGCGCATGATCGAGGCGGGCACGGTGATGCGCGACCTGACCCTGGAGAACCCGATCCGGGCGATCCGCGAGGTCAGCCACGACATCACGGGCCGGCGCAAGGTGCGTCTGGCCAGCGGACGCGAGGCCTCCGCGATCGAGGTGCAGCGCGAGTACTACGAGAAGGCCGTGGACTTCGTCGAGCGCCGCGGCATCCGTACGGGCACCGTCGAGCAGGTCCTGGAGCTGTGGGGCCGTACGCTCGACGCGATCGAGGCCGAGGACCTCGACCGGATCGGCACCGAGATCGACTGGGTCATGAAGTACCAGCTCATCGAGCGGTACCGGGCGAAGCACAACATGACCATGTCCCACCCGCGGGTGGCGCAGATCGACCTCGCCTACCACGACATCCACCGTCGCCGAGGGCTCTACTACCTCCTCGAGAGGAAGGGCCAAGCCGCCCGGATCTGCAACGACTTGAAGATCTTCGAGGGCAAGTCCGTTCCGCCGCAGACCACTCGGGCCAGGCTCCGCGGCGACTTCATCCGCAGGGCTCAGGAACAGCGGCGGGACTTCACCGTCGACTGGGTCCATCTCAAGCTCAACGACCAGGCCCAGCGCACCGTGTTGTGCAAGGACCCGTTCCGTTCGGTGGACGACCGGGTGGAGAAACTGATCGCCGGAATGTAGGCAAAAACATCCGGATACCGACGTCCGGATACATATTCGGTACGCCACACGGGCCCCGTACGTTTCACGTACGGGGCCCGTGCCACGCCGTAGAGTTGCGCGCACGCCATCAACAAGATCAACCGATTACGAGGCCTTCACCGTGCGCCGACGCTCCGTTCTTATCGCTGTTCCCGCAGGACTTGTGACGATCGCGGGGTGCGGTGACAGCGATTCCTCCTCCAGCAAGGCCAGCGCGTCGCCGTCGCCCTCGCCGTCCTCCTCGGCCTCGGCGGTGCCGCCGCCGAAGCTGGTGGACGGTCCGCTGCCGGCGATCACGGCGGGCACGAAGTTCGACGAGAAGCCGACCGTCGCCAAGGGCACCGGCGATCCGTCGAAGAACCTCGCGGTGAAGACGGTGATCGCGGGCGGCGGCAAGGCAGTGGCGGAAGGCGACTTCGTCAAGGTCAACTACCTGGGCCAGATCTGGTCGACGGCGAAGGTCTTCGACAACTCCTACGACCGCAAGACCTCGTTGGTCATCCAGCTCGCCCAGGGCGGCATCATCGACGGCTGGCGCTACGGCCTCGCGGGCAGGAAGGTCGGCAGCCGCGTCGAGATGGCGATCCCGCCGACCTGGGGATACGGCACGGCGGGCAGCCCCCAGGCGGGCATCAAGGGCACCGACACGCTGGTCTTCGTGATCGACATCCAGGACGCCTTGAACGCCAAGAGCTCCGCCAAGGGCACGACCGTCGCGCAGTCCGACGCCGATCTGCCCAAGGTGGGCACGAACACCGACGGCAAGGCCCCCTCGGTCACCATCCCGAAGGCGGACCCGCCCAAGAAGCTGGTGTCGAACTACGTCCTGGAGAGCGACGGAGCCGTCGTCAAGGAGGCCCAGTCGATCCTCTGCCAGTTCAAGGGCGTGGTCTGGAGCACCGGCAAGGAGTTCGAATCGACGTACTCGCAGGGCCGGTTGAGCCAGTTCTCGATCAAGGACATGGAGTCGGTCGTCAAGGGCCTGGCCCAGGGCATCACCGGCAAGAAGGTCGGCAGCCGCATCATGATCGTCGCGCCCGCGGACCTGGCCTACGGGAACACCCCGCCGAGCGGGGGCGCCATCAAGAAGGGCGACACCCTCGTGTTCTCCGTGGACATCCTGGCGGCCATGTGATCCCTGCGGGGATCGGCCTGGCCGGAGCGCGACACCGGCCGGGATGCGAGACTGTCCGAGTTGTCTTGTCGTACACATAGCAGGAGCCAGAGACGTGAGCATCGAGAAGCCCGAGATCGACTTCCCGGAGGGCGAAGCCCCGGCCGACCTGGAGATCAAGGATCTCTGGGAGGGTGACGGCGAGATCGCGGTGGCGGGCCAGAACGTCACCGTCCACTACGTGGGCGTTGCCTTCAGCACCGGCGAGGAGTTCGACGCCAGCTGGAACCGCGGTACCCCGTTCAAGTTCCCGCTCGGTGGCGGCCGTGTCATCAAGGGCTGGGACAAGGGCGTGCAGGGCATGAAGGTCGGCGGCCGCCGCCAGCTGACCATCCCGGCGCACCTCGCCTACGGCAACCAGAGCCCGACCCCGGCGATCAAGCCGGGCGAGACCCTGATCTTCGTGGTCGACCTCATCGCCGTCTGATCACCGGTTCCGACCGGACCCGATCACCTGGGGCCCATGCCTGTGAGGGCATGGGCCCTCGGCTTTTGCCAGGCCTGCGCGGGGCGGTACGGTCATCGTTCGTAAGCACATACAGGGAGGCGAAGGGCGTCGATGGCCATTGCCAAGGCCGAGCGGCTGATGAACCTCGCGCTGTGTCTGCTCGGGACGCGGCGGCCGCTCAGCAAGCGTGAGCTGCGCGAGTCCATCGAGGCGTATCTCGAAGCGGGCAGCGACGACTCCTTCAACCGGATGTTCGAGCGCGACAAGGACGATCTGCGCGAACTCGGGCTGGTCATCGAGACGGTGGAGAACCTGGACGGCGAGGTCGGCTATCTCGCCCGCCGCGACAGCAACCGCCTCCCGCCCATCACCCTCGACGCCGAGGAGGCCGCCGCGCTCGGTCTCGCCGCCAAGGTGTGGCAGCAGGCCCGGCTCGCCGGCGCCGCGAGCGGCGCGCTGCAGAAGCTGCGCGCGGCCGGGATGCCCGAGGACCTCGACCCGTACGAGCCGCACGGCGCCCTGGAGCCGCGCATCCCGGTGCACGAGGCGTCGTTCGAGCCGCTGATGCTGGCCTGTCGCGACCGCCGTCCCGTCGTCTTCGACTACCGCAAGGCCACCGCCGCCCGCCCCGAACCCCGCAATGTCGAGCCGTGGGCGCTGGAGTGCTGGCGCGGCCACTGGTACCTCGCCGGCTGGGACCGGGACCGGGGTGCCGAGCGGGTCTTCCGTCTCTCCCGGATCACCGGCAAAGTGCGGTCCCGCAACGGGCGGTTCACCGCGGACATCCCCGACGTCGTCACCGTGCGCGAGACCGTCGCGAGCTGGGCGGGGGAGACCGCCGACCGCTCCGCGCTGATCCGGCTGCGCACGGGCTCCGGTTACCCCTTGCGGGCGAAAGCCGTGTCGGTTCGGGAACTCGGGGACGGCTGGGACGAGTTGGAGATTCCGTACGGCCATGGGCTGGATGCCTGGCTGGTGGAGTTCGGCCCTGATGTGGTCGTCCTGGAGCCGGCCGAGCTGCGGGCCGACGTGGTGGACCGGCTGCGCGCCGTGGCCAAGGGCTGAGGGGGAGCGGAAGAGAACTGTGGCAGGCAAACCGGTCAGGCCCGTCAACGCCATCGACCAGACCCGGCGGATGCTCTCCCTGGTGACCTATCTCAAGGAGCGCCCCGGAGCGCGCATCGAGGACGTCGCCCGTGCCTTCGGGATCACCGAGGACGAGCTGGTCTCCGACCTCGACGTGCTGCCCATGTGCGGGACCAGTTTCCGGGGCGGCGACCTGCTCGACATCGACACCGACGGCGACCGCATCTGGTGGCACAACCCGGACGACGTCGCCGAACCGCTCCGGCTCGCCGCGGACGAGGCGACCGCTCTCCTGGTGGCCGCCCGCGCAGTGTCGACCCTCCCGGGCCTGCGCGAGAGCGACCGGCAGGCGCTGCTGCGGGCCAACGCCAAGGTGGAGGCGGCGGCCGGTGAGGCGGCCGGGGCCAGCGCGCGCCTTTCGGTGACCTTCGAGTCCGAGGGCGGGGTCTTCGCCGACGTCGACCGCGCGATCTCGGAGCGCCGCCGCCTGTGGATCCGCTACTACTCGCCGGCACGCGACGAGTTGAGCGAGCGCGAGATCGACCCCATCCGTCTGGTCAGCGTCGGGCACACGTACGTGGAGGCCTGGTGCCGCCGCTCCGAGGCACGCCGCACCTTCCGCCTCGACCGGGTCGCCGAGATCAAGATCCTCGACGAGCCGTCCGCACCGCCCGAGATCGAACTGCGGGACCTGTCCGAGGCGTTGGTGCAGCCCGCCGCCGAGGACCCCGAGGTCGTCGTGGAGGTCGGCCCGGGCGGACGCTGGGTCGCCGAGTACTACCCGCACGACAGTGCCGATGAGCTTCCCGACGGCGGGCTGCGTATTACCTTGCGCACCCCCGACCCCACGTCCCTGAGACGCCTGGCCCTACGGCTCGGGCGCGACGGCCGGATCGTCTCCCCGAGCGACCTCGCCGACAGCGCCCGCCGGGCCGCCCGCGAGGCGCTGGCGGCGTACGACGGTCCGCAGGGTGTTGTTGACGCGGTGCAGGGTGTTGACGAGAGGCCGGAGTGAGCCGTAGGGGCGCGCCGTTACCGAGAGGGCGAGCGCGCGGAGGCCCGAAGGGGTGAGCACGGTCGCCCTCTCGGTAACGGCTGAAGGCGCCCCGGAGGCGAACGACCAAAGGAAAGAGGAGCAGGGGCTGTGAGCGAGTCGACGATGACTGGTGTCCCAGGTGTCTCCGGTGACCAGGGCGTCTCCGGTGGTCCGGAGATGACGGTGGCCGCCGCGTTCGCCGGGATGAAGAGCGTGGTGCCCGTGATGTTCAGAGCGGGCTGCCCGGACTGCCGGAGCAACTTCGAACTGGCGGCCGGCGCTCTGCGTCTCGCCATCGGCGCCACCAGCCGCACCACCTTCTACTCCTTCACCTGCCCCGACTGCGGCGCGGCCGTACGCAAGCCCGCGGGCGAGCGGATCGTCGAGCTGCTCACCGGCGGCGGGGTCAGGACCCTGCGGCTGACCTCCGTCGGGTAGCAGGGTCTAGGCTCGCCCCATGTTCTGGGCGATGGTCGCGGTAGCTGTGGGTTTCCTGGGTCTCGCCGTGCTCGGCGTGCTCGCCGTCCGGGTCTTCCTGGAGGCGCGGCGGCTCGGGCTCCAGGTCGCGGACGCCGCGCACCGCATCAACCGGGCGGCCGAGGACCTGGAGCGAGCGGCGGTGTCCACCGCGCGTTCCGTGGACGCACTGTGAGTCACATATGGGCGGGGTGTGAGTTGCGCGCCTCATGCGCTTCGCGTCACTTTGCCCTGTCACGTTGTCGGTGGAGGCGGGTACGCTGCTGATCGCGGTCCGGATAACGAGGCCCGGAGCGCGGACCGGGAGTACGCACGGGGATTGCCTCACGTTTACCCCTGAGCGTTACGATCGCTGGCAGCACGAAGGTCGGACAGATGTCCGATCGATCGGACAGCACCCCACCCCAGCCGCCTCGGTGAGAAGGTAAAGACTTATGTTCGGAAGGCTCGGAGCACCCGAGATCATTCTCATCCTCGTCGTCATCGTGCTCCTGTTCGGCGCGAAGAAGCTTCCGGACATGGCCCGCTCGCTCGGCAAGTCCGCCCGCATCCTCAAGAGCGAAGCCAAGGCGATGAAGGAAGAGGGCAACACCACGCCCACCCCCGCCGGCCCGCCGAACACCGACGAGTCCGTGCAGCGCACCATCCAGGCGGCCCCCGGCGACGTGACCAGTGCGCGTCCCGTCACCGAGCCGTCGGACACGACCAAGCGCTGACGCAGGGCCGGGACCCCCTCGGCCTGCCGCACGAGATGAGGACGTGGGTTGCCTAAGTCTGCCCGCAAGAAGGAGAAGGACCCCGAGGGGCGGATGCCCCTCGCGGACCATCTGCGCGAGCTGCGCAACCGGCTCGCGAAGGCGATGCTCGCCATCATCGTGGTGACCTGCGTGGCCGCCTTCTTCTACAACGACATCGTCAACATCATCACCAAGCCGGTGCTGGACTCGGTCGGTTGCGCCTCGACCTTCGAGGAACTGCGCAAGGCCGGTGACAAGACGCACCAGTGCGCGCAGATCACCATCAACGGTCTGCTGACGCCGTTCACGCTGGCGTTGAAGGTGTCCCTGATGGCCGGTGTCGTCCTGGCGTCCCCGGTCTGGCTGTACCAGCTCTGGGGCTTCGTCGCTCCGGGCCTGCACAAGAACGAGAAGAAGTACGCGCTCGGCTTCGTCGGTACCGGCGTTCCGCTGTTCCTCGCCGGCGCCTACTTCGCCTACCGGGTGCTGCCCACCACCGCGAAGGTCCTGCTCGGATTCACGCCGAAGGACGTCAGCAACCTGCTGCCGCTGGACGACCTGCTCGACCTGGTCACGCGCATGGTGCTGGTCTTCGGCCTCTCCTTCGAGCTGCCGCTGCTGCTGATCATGCTCAACCTCACGGGCGCGCTGACCGGCAAGCGGATGCTCGGCTGGTGGCGCGCGATGATCCTCGGCATCACGGTCTTCGCGGCCGTCGCCACCCCCAGCACCGACCCGCTGACCATGCTGGCGCTGGCCGGGCCGATCTGGGTGCTGTACTTCGGCGCCGTCGTCTTCTCCCTGCTCAACGACCGGCGCAAGCGCCGTCGCGACGCGGAGGGCCCGGACGACGACGAGGCCTCGGACCTGGACCTCACCCCCGAGGACATCGGCGAGATCGAAACCGTCTCGGCCGGCCGGGCAGCCCTGCCCGAGCAGGCGAGCGGCACGGGTTCCGACCGGGTCAACGGATACGACGACGTGACCTGAGCACCTTCCCGAACTCCGCCGAGACCGGCCGTTCCCGCACTGCGGGCGGCCGGTCTCCGTGTGTGGAGGATCCATGGGAACGGATAATGATCGTCCTGTTGTCAGTGGCGCCCGGTACGCTCGAAAGCACGATGACAGAGGACCTCTCCCCGGCCGAGCGGTACGCGGCAGCCCGCCTGCGGGCAGCCGAGCAGGCCACCGCGCTCGCGGACTTCCGCGAGATGTACGACTTCGGTCTCGACCCCTTCCAGATCGAGGCCTGCCAGGCGCTCGAAGCGGGGAAGGGCGTGCTGGTAGCGGCGCCCACCGGCTCCGGCAAGACGATCGTCGGCGAGTTCGCCGTCCACCTCGCCCTCCAGCAGGGCAAGAAGTGCTTCTACACGACCCCGATCAAGGCGCTGTCGAACCAGAAGTACGCCGACCTGTGCCGCCGTTACGGCGCGGACAAGGTCGGCCTGCTCACCGGCGACAACAGCGTCAACTCCGAAGCCCCGGTGGTCGTCATGACCACCGAGGTGCTGCGCAACATGCTGTACGCCGGTTCGCAGACCCTCCTCGGCCTCGGCTACGTGGTCATGGACGAGGTGCACTACCTCTCCGACCGCTTCCGCGGCGCCGTATGGGAAGAGGTGATCATCCACCTCCCTGAATCGGTGACCCTGGTCTCCCTGTCGGCGACCGTGTCGAACGCCGAGGAGTTCGGCGACTGGCTCGACACCGTCCGCGGCGACACCGAGGTGATCGTCTCCGAGCACCGGCCCGTGCCGCTGTTCCAGCACGTGCTCGCCGGACGGCGGATGTACGACCTCTTCGAGGAGGGCGAGGGCAGCAAGAAGGCCGTCAACCCCGACCTCACCCGCCTGGCCCGCATGGAGGCCCAGCGCCCCTCGTACCAGGACCGCAAGCGCGGCCGTGCCATGCGCGAGGCCGACCGGGAGCGGGAGCGCAGATCGCGTTCGCGGGTGTGGACACCGGGCCGCCCCGAGGTCATCGAGCGGCTGGACAACGAGGACCTGCTGCCCGCCATCACGTTCATCTTCAGCCGCGCCGCCTGCGAGGCCGCCGTACAGCAGTGTCTGTATGCCGGGCTGCGGCTCAACGACGACGAGGCGCGGGAGAAGGTGCGGGCGCTCGTCGAGGAGCGCACGGCGTCCATTCCCGACGAGGACCTGCATGTCCTCGGGTACTACGAGTGGCTGGAAGGCCTGGAGCGCGGCATCGCGGCCCACCACGCGGGCATGCTGCCGACGTTCAAGGAGGTCGTGGAGGAGTTGTTCCTGCGCGGGCTCGTGAAGGCCGTGTTCGCGACGGAGACCCTGGCGCTCGGCATCAACATGCCCGCGCGCTCGGTGGTGTTGGAGAAGCTCGTCAAGTGGAACGGCGAGCAGCACGCCGACATCACCCCCGGCGAGTACACCCAGCTGACCGGCCGGGCCGGCCGTCGCGGCATCGACGTCGAGGGCCACGCCGTCGTGCTGTGGCAGCGCGGGATCAGCCCCGAGCACCTCGCGGGACTGGCCGGCACGCGCACGTACCCGCTGCGCTCCAGCTTCAAGCCGTCGTACAACATGGCGGTCAACCTCGTCGAGCAGTTCGGGCGGCACCGGTCGCGGGAGCTGCTGGAGACGTCCTTCGCGCAGTTCCAGGCGGACCGGTCGGTCGTCGGGATCTCGCGGCAGGTGCAGCGCAACGAGGAAGGTCTGGAGGGCTACAAGGACTCCATGACCTGCCACCTGGGCGACTTCGACGACTACATGCGGCTGCGCCGCGAGCTCAAGGACCGCGAGACCGAGCTGGCCCGGCAGGGCGTGGCGCTACGGCGCGCCGAGGCGGCCGTCGCGCTGGAGAAGCTCAAGCCGGGCGACGTCATCCATGTCCCGACCGGCAAGTACGCGGGTCTGGCACTGGTGTTGGACCCGGGACTGCCCGCGGGGCGGTCCAACGGCCATCGCGGATTCGAGCAGCACGACGGGCCGCGTCCGCTGGTCCTGACGGTGGAGCGGCAGGTCAAGCGGCTCGCGTCGATGGACTTCCCCGTCCCCGTCGAGGCGTTGGACCGGATGCGGATCCCCAAGTCCTTCAACGCCCGTTCCCCGCAGTCCCGTCGGGACCTGGCGTCCGCGCTGCGCACCAAGGCCGGGCACATTCCGCCGGAGCGGGCCCGCAAGCAGCGCTCGCAGGCCGCGGACGACCGGGAGATCGCGCAGTTGCGTACGGCGATCCGGGCGCATCCGTGTCATGGGTGCAACGACCGTGAGGATCACGCGCGTTGGGCCGAGCGGTATCACCGGCTGCAGCGGGACACGACGCAGTTGGAGCGGCGGATCGAGGGGCGGACGAACACGATCGCCCGGACCTTCGATCGGATCGTCGCGCTCTTGACCGACCTGGACTATCTGCGGGGCAACGAGGTCACCGAGCACGGGAAGCGGTTGGCCCGGCTGTACGGCGAGCTTGATCTGCTGGCCAGTGAGTGTCTGCGGGAGGGGGTTTGGGAGGGGCTTTCTCCTGCCGAACTCGCCGCGTGTGTCTCGGCGTTGGTGTTCGAGGCGCGGGTCAGTGACGATGCGACTGTGCCCAAGGTGCCGTCGGGTGCGGCCAAGGCCGCGCTGGGGGAGATGGTGCGGATCTGGGGGCGGCTTGATGCCCTTGAGGAGGATTTCCGGATCACTCAGACCGAGGGGGTCGGGCAGCGGGAGCCTGATCTTGGGTTTGCCTGGGCCGCGTATATGTGGGCCAGCGGGAAGGGGCTGGATGAGGTGCTTCGGGAGGTTGAGATGCCTGCGGGGGACTTTGTTCGGTGGTGTAAGCAGGTGATCGATGTGTTGGGGCAGATTTCTGCTGCGGCGCCGGTTACTGAGGGCGAGGCGGCTTCTACCGTGGCTAAGAATGCGCGGAAGGCTGTTGAGTTGTTGTTGCGGGGGGTTGTGGCCTACTCGTCTGTGGGGTGACGGGGTCGTTGGCGGGTGCGGGTGCGTTGTGGCTGGTCGCGCAGTTCCCCGCGCCCCTGAGGGGGTGAGCCCTGAGGCCCTTAAGAGCTCAGGTAGGTTCGCCAGCCGCCGTGGGTTGTTATGTCCTCTGCGTCTGCCAGCGCCGCTGGCTCGCAGAGGAAGCCCGGGGCGCTTGTGCCGTCTGCCAGTTCGACGCTTCCGAGCGTCATTGGGCGGGGCAGGCTCGCCAGCAAGTAGCCCAGGCCCTCTGCCGGTAGGCGCCAGATCTCTGCCTCTATCGCCGCTCCGCCTTCGCCCACGTGAACCAAGCCCGGCTTGGGGGGAGTTGTTGTGAGGGCGTGTAGGCGGTAGACCGGGGCCGTTGTGGTGGTGCGGTCCAAGCGGGCGCCCAGGGAGAGTAGTTGGGGGTTCAGGGGCTGGCCCGTCAGGTGGGCGCCGACTACGGCTATGTGGGTCTCCGGGGCCAACTCGCGTGCTATGCGCGCCAAGCGGTCGTCCGTGAAGGCCGGCCCGATCAGCATCACGCCGAAGGGCAGGCCGTTCACCTTGCCGGACGGGACTGCCACCGCCGCCAGGTCGAAGAGGTTCGTGGAGTTGGTGAAGCGGCCCAGGCGGGCGTTGGCGCCCAGGGGGTTGGCCGCTACCTCGGACAGGGTGGGGTGGCCCGGAGTTGTCGGGAGCAACAGGGCGTCCGCGTCTGCCAGTTCGGAGAGGGCTCGGGTGCGGAGGGCGGCCAGGCGTTCCTCGTCCGCGTACAGCTGGTGGGCCGGGATGTCTCGGGCTCGGGTGATGATGCCGGCGACTGTGGGGTCCAGGCCCTCGGTGCCGGATGCGATCGCCTTGTCGACAAATGCCCCTACCGCTGTGTAGCGCTCCGCCACGAACGCGCCCTCGTAGAGCATCGCCGCCGCTTCCGTGAACGGGGTGAGGTCCAGGGTGCGGATCTCGGCACCCGCGTCGGACAGGCGGGTCACTGCCTCCTCGTAGGCCTCCGACCAGCCCTCGTCCAGTTCGCCCAGCTGGTCCCGTGGGGGGACCGCTATGCGCCAGGGGCCCGGGGTGCGCTGGGGGAGGGGCGGGAGGGCGCGGGTCGGTGGGGAGGTCATGAAGGACAGGGGCTGTTCGGCCTCGGGGAGGGTGCGGGCGAAGACCGTCACGCAGTCGATCGACGCGCAGGCCGGGACCACGCCCGCCGTGGGGACCAGGCCCCGGGTGGGCTTCAGGCCGACGATGCCGTTGAAGGCGGCGGGGACCCGGCCCGAGCCCGCCGTGTCGGTGCCGAGGGCGAAGTCGACGATGCCGAGGGCCACGGCTACGGCCGAACCCGCGCTGGAGCCGCCGCTGATCCGCTCGGGATCGTGGGCGTTGCGGACCGCGCCGTACGGGGAGCGGGTGCCGACCAGGCCTGTGGCGAACTGGTCGAGGTTCGTGGTGCCGAGCACGATCGCGCCTGCCGCGCGGAGACGGGCCACCACCGGGGCGTCGGCCTCCGGGGCGTAGGCGTACGACGGGCAGCCCGCCGTGGTCGGGAGGCCGTGGACGTCTATGTTGCCCTTGGCCGCGAACAGGCGCCCCGCGAGGGGGAGTTGCTCGCCCGCCGTCACTCGCTCGTCGATGGCCCGTGCCTCGGACTCCACGTCCGGCTGCGGGCGCAGGTCGATCCAGATCTCCGGGCGGTTCACCGCCTCTATGCGGGCGTAGGCGGCTCGGACTCGGGACACGGTGGTCGACATCTCTGGTGCTCCTTGCGGTTCGGCTTGCGACGGGGGCGGGGTCCGGGCTTGGTGCGCGGGGGCGAGGGCGGATGGGCGCCGTGACGTGCGGCTTGCTGGGTTCGGTGTTCTGGCTCAGCTCGCTGGGGCCAGGACCAGCAGCGCCGTGCCCGCTTCCACCTGGTCGCCGGGCCTGGCCAGGATTTCCGTGACTATGCCGGCCATGGGCGCGTGCACCCTGGACTCCATCTTCATCGCCTCCAGGGCCAGCAGGGGTTGGCCTGCCGTCACCTCGTCGCCCGGCTCCACGTTCAACTGCCAGACGGACGCGGCGAATTCGGCCTCCACCAGGCGCCCGCCCGCCGGGACCGTCACCTCGGCCTGCGGTGGGGCCGGGGCGGCAGCCGCCTCCGCCCGGGTGAACTCGCCTGCCGCTTCCCAGGCATCGCGTTCCGCGCCGAACGCGGTTTGCTGGCGGGACCTGAACTCCGCGATGGACTCGGCGTGTTCGGCGAGGAACGCCTCGTACTCGGCGAGGGAGAACGTGCCCTCCTCGATGCGCGGGACGAAGCGGCCGGAGGTGATGTCGGCCCGGAGTTCGAGGAGTTCGTCCGGTTCCACCGGGTACCACTTGATGCGGTCGAAGAAGCGGAGGAGCCAGGGGGAGCCTTGCTCGAACGCGCCGCGTTGCTGCCACCCCGACCAGACCTGGGTCGTCCTGCCCACGAACTGGTAGCCGCCGGGGCCCTCCATGCCGTAGATGCAGAGGTATGCCCCGCCGATACCGACCGAGTTCTCGGCGGTCCAGGTGCGGGCCGGGTTGTATTTCGTCGTCACCAGGCGATGGCGGGGGTCCAACGGGGTGGCCACGGGCGCGCCCAAGTAGACGTCTCCCAGGCCCAGTACGAGGTATTCCGCGTCGAAGACCGTGCCGTAGACGTCCTCGACCGAGTCCAGGCCGTTGACGCGGCGGATGAACTCGATGTTCCAGGGGCACCAGGGCGCGTCGTCGCGGACGCCGGCCATGTAGCGGGCGATGGCCTCGCGGGTCGCCGGGTCGTCCCAGGAGAGGGGGAGGTGGACCGTGCGGGAGGGGACGATCAGTTGGTCCGTGGGTGGGAGTGCTGCCGCTATCTCCCTTACGGAGGTGAGGAGTTGGGATTGGGCGAGGCGGGTCGGGTCCGTCTGGATCTGGAGCGAGCGGATGCCCGGGGTGAGGTCCGTGACGCCCTCGAAGTCGGCCTCCGCTATCGCCTCCATCAGGGCGTGGACCCGCATGCGCTGCGCCAAGTCCAGCTGCATGGGGCCGAATTCGACGAGGAGGTTGTCGTCGCCGCTGCGGCGGAAGGTGACGTCTCCGTCCCTGGCCAGGATTCCGCCGTCCACTATGGCGGGGCGGGGTGAGCCGTCGACGTTCACCGGGGCGAAGCGGACCGTGTCGCCGGGCCTGAACTGGCCCAGTTTCCAGCGCTCTTGGCTGATGACCGTCGCCGGGCAGACGAAGCCGCCGAGGGACGGGCCGTCGGGGCCGAGCAGGACCGGCATGTCGCCTGTGTAGTCGACGGCGCCCACCGAGTACGGGGTGTCGTGGATGTTGGACGGGTGCAGGCCCGCCTCGCCGCCGTCGGTGCGGGCCCAGCGGGGTTTCGGGCCGACCAGGCGGACGCCCGTGCGGGCCGAGTTGAAGTGGACCTTCCAGTCGGCCGCGTAGAAGTCGCGGATGTCGTCCTCGGTGAAGAACTCCGGTGCCGCGTGCGGGCCTTCGACCGCTGCCACGTCCCATACGGCGGCGAAAGCCGGGCGGTCGGCGGTGGGTACGGGTGTGCCCTCGGCGACCGTGCCGCCGTGCAGGACGTCACCGGTGCGCAGGGCTCGGCCGCCGTGGCCGCCGAAGCGGCCCAGGGTGAAGGTGCTCGCGCTGCCGAGGAAGGCGGGGACGTCCAGGCCGCCTGCGACCAACACGTAGGTACGCAGGCCGTGTTCGGCCGGGGTGCCGATCTCCAGGGTCGCGCCCGCCGGTACCGTCACCGGTTCCCACTGCGGGACCGGGGTGTTGTCGATCGTCACCGGTGCCGGGGCGCCCGTCACGCACACCGTGGTGGCGTGGGTGAACCTCAACGTCGGTCCCTGGAGGGTGCATTCGAGGCCGGGGGTGCCCTCCTCGTTGCCGAGCGCGCGGTTGCCGAGGCGGAAGGAGAGGTCGTCCATCGGGCCGCACGGGGGGACGCCGACCTGCCAGTAGCCGGTGCGGCCGGGCCAGTCCTGGACCGTGGTGAGGGTGCCGCCGGAGACGATCTCGATGCGGGGGGTGGGGTCCGTGACGGTGGTGAGGGTTGCCGTGGAGTGGGTGGCCGCGCTGAAGTCCGGCTCCGCCAGGGCCGCCCGGACCAGGCCGAGGTTCGTCTCGATGCCGTCCACTCGGGTGCGGGCCAGTGCCTCGTCGAGGCGCCTGAGCGCGTGGGCGCGGTCGAGGCCGTAGGCGATGACCTTCGCGAGCATCGGGTCGTACGACGTCGTCACCTCGGTGCCGGTCTCCACCCAGCCGTCGACGCGTACGCCGTCCGGGAACTCGACCCGGGTCAACAGGCCCGCGCTGGGCCGGTGTTCGCGGGACGGGTCCTCGGCGTAGACGCGGGCCTCGAAGGCGTGGCCGCGTGGGGAGCCCGGGTCGCGGACGACGTCGGGCTCGCCCTGGGCCAGCCGTAGCATCCAGGCGACCAGGTCGACGCCGTAGACCTCCTCGGTGACCGGATGTTCCACCTGGAGACGGGTGTTGACCTCCAGGAAGTAGGCCTCCTCGCGGGTCGCGTCGTAGACGAACTCGACGGTGCCTGCGGAGCGGTAGCCGACCGAGGCGCACAAGTCGCGGGCTGAGGAGGCCAGTTGGGCGCGGATGTGGTCGGGGAGGCCCGGGGCGGGGGCCTCCTCCACCACCTTCTGGTTGCGGCGCTGGAGGGAGCAGTCGCGGTCGCCGAAGGTGACGACCTTGCCCTTGCCGTCGCCGAAGACCTGGACCTCGACGTGGCGGGCGTGTTCGACGAGGCGTTCCAGGAAGACTCCGGCCGAGGAGAAGGAGGCGGCGGCCACGCGCTGGACCCGTTCCCAGGACTCGGTGAGTTCGGCGGGGGAGTGGCAGGCCGACATGCCGATGCCGCCGCCTCCGCCGGTCGCCTTGAGCATGACGGGGTAGCCGATCAGCTGCGATTGGGCGAGCGCCTCGTCCAGGTTCGCCAACAGGTCTGTGCCTGGGGCTAGTTGGACTCCGGCCGTCTCGGCTGCCGCTCGTGCTGTGTGCTTCGCGCCGAACAGCTCCAACTGTGCGGGAGTTGGGCCGACGAACACGATTCCGGCGTCCTCGCAGCGGCGGGCGAAGGCCGCGTCCTCGGAGAGGAAGCCGTAGCCGGGGTGGATCGCGCCCGCGCCCGTGTCCTTGGCCGCCTTGAGTACCAAGTCGGCGTCCAGGTATGACTCTTTGGCGGGTGCCGGGCCGAGTCGTACCGCCTCGTCGGCGAGGCGTACGTGGGGTGCCGCGCGGTCGGCGTCGGAGTACACGGCGACCGTGCGCAGGCCGAGTTCGCGGGCCGTGCGGATGATGCGGACGGCTATCTCGCCCCGGTTGGCGATCAGCAGCGTGTCGAAGGTCATCCGGAGACCCCGATCGTCATCTCCACCGCTGTCGGGTCGAAGCCGTTGCAAGGGTTGTTGATCTGGGGGCAGTTGGAGACCAGGACGAGGACGTCGCGTTCGGCGCGCAGGGTGAGTTTGAGGCCCGGGGCGGAGAGGCCGTCGACGATGCCGAGGGTGCCGTCCTTCTCGACCGGCACGTTCATGTACCAGTTGATGTTGGAGACCAGGTCGCGCTTGCCGAGGCCGTAACGGGCGCCCTCCGCGAGGAAGTTGTCCACGCACGCGTGCTGCGACCAGGTGTGATGGCCGTAGCGCAGGGTGTTGGACTCCTTGGAGCAGGCGCCGCCGACCGTGTCGTGCCGGCCGACCTCGTCGTCCGTGACGGTCATCAGCGGGGTGTGCTCGTTGGACATCAGCACGCTGCCGGTGGTCAGGAACAGGTTGCCCTGGGCCTGGATGGTGTCGGGGGCGCTGTAGCGGACCGACGTGTCGTGGGCGTCGTAGACGAGGAAGTCGACGGCCTGGTTGCCGTGCAGGTCGGTGATGGTGAGGGTCTCGCCGGTGCGGATGACGGCGGACCAGGCGGCGCGGGCCGGTACTTCCACCGTCTGCACGGCCGGTGCGTCCTCGGTCTTCATATGAGCCCCCTCGCGGCAAGGAATTCGGTGGTGTTGAGGAAGGCGCGGCGGCCTTCGGGCGTGGCCTCCCACAGCGGGTCGCCCGGCTTGGTGGCCTCGGCGCGCCAAGCGAGCACCTCCAGCGGGGAGTTGACGTAGTCGTCGCGCGGGTCGGCCGGATGCGGGACGTTCGCGATCAGTACGGTCACGTCCTGTTCGGCGCGCAGGGTCACGCTGCCGCCGGGGCCCGTCGAGCCGGTGAAGTCGAGGGAGCCGTCGTCGCGGATCTCGACGCCCTGGAAGAAGGAGAGCGAGGGCGGCAAGTCCCGTGGTTCCAGGCCGTTCTTGGCAGCCGCGAGCTTGAACAGCTCCCGTCCGGCGGGGGAGTCGGACTGCGGGGTGCCGTCGCCGTAGCGCTCGGTGTTGCGGACCAGGGTGGAGGTGCCGCACAGCGCGTCGTGCCGGCCGGAGGTGTCGGCGACGAGGGAGGCGAGGACGCGGCCCTGGTCGGAGAGGAGGAGCTGGCCCTCGCCGAGGTAGGCGTTCCACTGGACCTTGACCGTGTCGGCGACGTTCAGGCGCTCCCAGGGACGGTCGGCCGCGTAGAGGAGGAGGTGGGCGCAGGCGTCGCCGCGGAGGTCGGTCAGGCGGAGTTCGGTGCCGCGGGCCAGGACGCGGTGGGTGTAGTTGCCACCCGCCACCGTCTCGGCCCACACCAGGTGGCCCGCCTCGCAGGGCGGGGCCGGCCAGTCGCCGGCCGGGACGACGGGCATCGCCTCGGCCCGCTTGCCTTCCTGGGCACGGGCGTGGTCGCGGGCTCCGTAAGTGGTCGCTGTCGCCATCGCGGGGGACCTCCGGCTGCGGGGACGTGGTGGTCGCGCGGCATTTCTGTCGCTCGACAGAAATTAGGAGGCGGGCGGGTCACCGGGGTTGCCCGGGTGTTGCCGCTCGGTTACCGAGCCCTCACCAAGATCGCCGGGCCGTCGCCGTGCGGGGCCGTGTGCGAGGATCGAACGCATGGGGACACCAGGTGCACAGGGGGGCCGCCGGGTCGGCAGGCCGCGGGCCGATCAGCGGCCGGACAGCGGACTGACCCCGCGCGCCGAACTCCTCTCCGCCGCCGCCGAGTTGTTCACCACCCGGGGCTACGCGGCCACCACCACGCGGGCCGTCGCCGAGCGCGCGGGCATGCGGCAGGCGTCGATGTACCACTACGTCTCCGGCAAGGAGGAGCTGCTCGCGGACCTCCTGGAGTCCACGGTCACGCCCTCGCTGACGTACGCCCGGGAACTCCTCACGGACGACGCGACCCCGGCCGAGGGGCGGCTGTGGGAGCTGTGCCGTACGGACGTCGAGCTGTTGTGCGGCGGTTCGCACAACCTCGGCGGGCTGTATCTGCTGCCCGAAGTGCGCGCCGAGCGGTTCGCCGGTTTCCATGCCGTACGCGCTGAACTCAAGGACGCCTACCGGCAGTTGCTCGCCGCGACCGCGGCCGGTGGCGCGCTCGCCAAGAGTGAGTTGGAGCTGCGGACGGATCTGGTGTTCGGGCTGATCGAGGGCGTCATCCTCGTGCACCGTTCCGATCCCGAGCGGCCGGTGTCCGCCTTCGCGGAGGCGACGGCCGACGCGGCGTTGCGCATCGCGGGAATCTGAGCCGGAATTCGGGCCTGAACCCGAGCCGGAACCGGGGCTTCACTCGTTACGGTGAGTGATTTTCGTATGCCCGTTCACCGTAACGCGCTGTGTGCGATTGAAGCCGCAGCGTGTAAATGGGCTGAGGGTACTCCCCTTCCGTGTCCCTTTTCAGGGGCTTGCTGAATATGACACAGCGGTGATCCGGTCGGACTAAGCTCGCCCGCAGCGCACCGAGTTGGGCTGTATTCGTGCGCTTGTTCCCAAACATGCAAAAGATACAGAAGCTCCCCCCGGATTTCCCCCCAATCCCCCCAGTCGACCTGTCTTTAGAGGGCATACATGGTGAGTGTTCAATCGCCCCCCGGTGGCCGTGAACTTCCCTACGCGCGCGTGCTGTTGCCGCCTGCCATAGTGATGGCCACGGCGACCGGGGCCGCCGTCGCCCTGGTGGCGGGGCCTGCCCGGATCGCCGTCGGCTGGTGCGGAGCCGTCGCCACCCTGCTGGTGATCATGACGGCGGCCGAAGCGGTACGTCGCGGACGCAACCTGCGGGACCTGCGCGCCGCGCACGACCGTCACACCGCGTATCTGGAACGGCGGCTCGCCGACCAGAACCAAGAGATGGTCCGCCTCGGTCAGGAGATCCTGCCCGCCACGCTGCACCGGCTCAGCACTGGAGAATCCCCCGGAGAGGTGATTCGCCAAGTCGTCGACGCCGATCCGGAGTGGCGGCAACTTCCCGATCCGCAGCGCGACTTGCTGCGGACCGTGCTCAGGATCGTGGAGCGCGAGGAGAACATGCGTGACTCCGCGCAGCGTTCCTTCGTCAGCATCGCCCGCCGTGTGCAGGCCATCGTCCACCAACAGGCCAAGGAACTCCGGGAGATGGAGGAGGACCACGGCCGTAACCCCGAGGTCTTCGACGACCTCCTGCGCATCGACCACGGCACCGCGCTGATCGGCCGTCTCGCCGACTCCATCTCGGTGCTCGGCGGTGGCCGCCCGGGCCGCCAGTGGCCCGAACCGGTGCCGCTGTACAGCGTGTTGCGCGGCGCCATGTCCCGCATCCTGGAGTACCGCCGCATCGAGCTGCACTCCATCGCCAAGGTCAACATCCGCGGCATCTCCGTCGAGCCGGTCATCCACGCGGCGGCCGAACTCCTCGACAACGCCACGCGTTACTCGCCCCCGCAGACCAAGGTGCACGTCACCGCCGTAGAGGTGCAGACCGGTGTCGCCATCGAGATCGAGGACGGCGGCGTCAGCCTCAGCGAGGAGTCGCGGGCGCGGGCCGAGGGCATGCTGGAGCGTGCCAAGGCCGGTACCGACCTCCAGGACCTGGGCGAGAGCCCGCGCCTGGGCCTCCAGGTCGTCGGCCGGCTCTGCGCGACGTACAACATGCAGATCTCGCTGCGCGCCTCGGCCTACGGCGGCGTCCGCGCCGTCCTCATCGTGCCCAGCGAGATGCTCACGCCCGGCACCGCACCCGGACTCGCCCACGGCATCGGCGCCACCGCCATGCCCAAGGCCGAACTCGGCGCGGTCGACGGCCCCAAGCGCACGATCAAGCGGCGCCGTCCCACCAGCCCGCGCATCCCGGCCTCGGTGAGCATGGAGGACGAGGTTCCCGAGGTCACCGAGTGGACGGCGGGCGGCCTGCCGCAGCGCCGCAGCCGGGTCAAGGTCCCGCTCGCGCAGCGGTACGCCGAACAGGCCGCCGCCGAGCGCGCCGAGGCCGCCGCCAGGGAGGCCCGCTCCGCCTGGGGCGCGCCCGAGCCCGAGCCGGAGAAGAAGGACGAACCCGAACCGGGCCTGTGGGTCGAGGCGTTCATGGAAGGCCTCAAGGGTGACCCGGACCCGACCGCTTTCACCCAGAAGACCGAGCCGGCCCGAGTCGAGGCCGACGACGAGGGGGACCTCAAGTGATCCAGCAGCGAGCCAACTTCGACTGGATGCTCAAGGATCTCGCCGACGGCGTGCCCGGCATCCAGCAGATCGTGGTCCTGTCCGCCGACGGGCTGCGCATCGCCCGCTACGGCGGCGACCCGGACGCGGCCGACCGCGTCGCCGCGGCCTGTGCCGGACTGCAGAGCCTGGCGGGCGCCGTCGCCTCCGAGATCCCGGGCAGCGACGGCCGGATGAAGATGGTCATCATCGAGATCAACGGCGGCTACTTCTATCTGATGGCCGCCGGCGCCAACGCCTACCTGGCCGTCCTGTCCGACGTGGTCGCCGAGCCCGGCCTGATGAGCAACCGCATGCGTGACCTCGTCGTCAGAATCGGCGCCCACCTCACCAGCCCGCCGAGGCGCAACGGGCAGACCGTATGACTCCTCCGCAACGCCAGCGGCGACATCCGAAGGATGGGCCGCCGCCCGAGCCCGCCAAGAAGCAGGGCGAAGGAAAGATCCCGGAGCGGCTGTACGTGCTCACCGGCGCGGCCGAGGACGGCGACCGGGCCGAACTCGACCTGGTCACGCTGATCGTGGCGCGTTCCGACGCGCCGCAGTCGGCCACTCCCGAGCAGGCGGCCCTGCTCGGGCTCTGTATCGCCCCCCTTTCCGTGGCCGAGCTGTCGGCCTACCTGAACCTGCCGTACAGCGTGGTGACCGTCCTGCTCACCGAGCTGCTGACGGCCGAACTGGTGCAGGCGCGCGCCCCGATCGTCCGCCAGGCGCTCCCCGACCGTTCCCTCCTCGAAGCGGTGATGCATGGACTTCAAAAGCTCTGACACCATCACGGGCCCTCGGACCGAGGACCATCTCCCGCACACGGCCCAGGCCGCGGTGAAGATCGTGATCGTCGGCGGCTTCGGGGTCGGCAAGACGACCATGGTCGGTTCGGTCAGCGAGATCAGGCCGCTGACCACCGAGGAGACCATGACGCAGGCCGGCGTCGGCGTCGACGACAACTACGGCTCGGACACCAAGACGGCCACCACCGTCGCGATGGACTTCGGCCGCATCAGCATCACCGACCAGCTGGTGCTGTACCTCTTCGGCACCCCCGGCCAGGAACGCTTCTGGTTCCTGTGGAACGGGCTGTTCGAGGGCGCGCTCGGCGCGGTGGTGCTGATCGACACGCGGCGCCTCGAAGTCAGCTTCGACGTCATAGGGCGGCTGGAGGAGCGCGGGGTGCCGTTCGTGATCGCCGTCAACTCCTTCCCGGACGGCCCGCATTACCCCGTCGAGGACCTGCGCACGGCGCTCGACCTGTCCCCGGACGTCCCCATCATCGAGTGCGACGCGCGCCGCCGCGCCTCCAGCCGGGACGTCCTGATGACGCTGATGCGCTTCCTGCACTCCCTGGCGATGACGGGCTCACTCACCTGACCCGCCCAACTCCCCCGACACCGGATCCACTTCAGTTCCCGGAGCGATCACTGTGACGCCTGAACCTCACTCCCCGACCGGCACGGACGACACCAGGCTCGGTCCGCCGCCCGGCTGCCCCGCGCACGGCACGGGCCCCGGCGGGCTGCGCCGACTGTACGGTCCCGAGGCCGAGGACCTGGGAGCCGTGTACGAGAAACTCCGCGCCGAACACGGTGCGGTGGCCCCCGCGCTGCTGCACCAGGACGTGCCGATCTGGGTGGTGCTCGGTCACGGCGAGAACCTGCACATGGTGAGCAGCCCCTCGCAGTTCTGCAAGGACAGCCGGTTGTGGACCGCCATGCTGGACGGCACGGTCAAGCCCGACCACCCGCTGATGCCGCACTTCGCCTGGCAGCCCATCTGCGCGCACGCCGAGGGCGACGAGCACCGGCGGCTGCGCGGCGCGGTCACCGGAGCCATGTCGACCATCGACCACCGGGGCATCCGCCGCCACATCAACCGGGCCACCCAACACCTCGTCAACCAGTTCTGCGAGGACGGCAACGCCGACCTGGTCGCGGAGTTCGCCGAGCATCTGCCGATGGCGGTCATGTGCGAGATCCTCGGCATGCCCGAGGAGTACGGCGACCGGCTGGTACAGGCCGCCCGCGACTGTCTCAAGGGCACGGAGACCGCGCTCGCCAGCCACGCCTACCTCATGGAGGTCCTCAGTCGGCTCGCCGTACGGCGCCGGGTCCAGCCGCAGGAGGACTTCACCAGCCATCTCGTCACCCACCCGGCGGGGCTCACCGACGACGAGGTCAGGGAACACCTGCGCGTGGTGCTCCTCGCCTCCTACGAGACCACGGCGAACCTCCTCGCCAACGTGCTGCGCATGGTGCTCACCGAACCGGGCTTCCGGGCCCAGCTGAACGGCGGCCAGATGACCGTGCCCGAGGCGGTCGAGCAGTCACTGTGGGACGAGCCGCCGTTCAGTACCGTCTTCGCCTACTTCGCCAAGCAGGAGACGGAGCTGGGCGGCCAGCGCATCCGCAAGGGCGACGGACTGCTGTTCGCGCCCGCGCCGGGCAACGTGGACCCCCGGGTGCGGCCCGACCTCAAGGCCAACATGATGGGCAACCGCTCGCACCTCGCTTTCGGCGGCGGCACTCACGAGTGCCCGGGCCAGGACATCGGCCGTGCCATCGCCGACGTGGGCGTCGACGCGCTGCTGACCCGGGTTCCGGACATCCAGCTCGACTGCGAGGAGGACGAACTGCGCTGGCGGTCGTCCATCGGGAACCGGCACCTGGTGGAGCTGCCGGTGAGGTTCACGCCGAAGGCCCAGCAGGACGTCGCCGAGCAGCCCGCCGTCAACCCGTCGCTGCGGCAGCGCCCGAACGACTGGCAGGTCAGCTTCGTGCCGACCCCGCCCACGGTTCCGGCGCCCGCCGCCCCGGTCGACGAGCCCACCGCCGTGCCCGCCGCGGCGCCGGTGCCCGAACCGGCCCACCGACCGGGCCTGTTGCGCCGTTTCCTGCGCTGGTGGCACGGCGAATGAGACGACCGGCCACCGGGGTCACCCCGCCCACTCCTCGTACGACGACCAGGCCCGCAGCACCCGCGGGCTGACGAACCGGTGCTCGCACCCCGTGACCGGATCGGTGAACTCCAGGACCCGCGCCAGCAGTTGGAGCGGACGGCGGAAATCACCGGCCGGCACGGGGTCGGTCACCACCGGATAGAGCGGATCGCCGAGGATGGGCACGCCCAACGCGCTCATGTGCACCCGCAGTTGGTGCGTCTGCCCGGTACGCGGAGTGAGCCGGTACCGGGCCCGCCCGTGCCGGTGCTCCAGCAGCTCGACCCGGCTGATGGCGTTGGGCTCGCCCTCGACCTCCTGGGCCGCCAGGATCCCGCGCTCCTTGACGATCCGGCTGCGCAGGGTGCGCGGCAGGGTCAGCGTCGGGTCGTACGGGGCCACCGCCTCGTACTCCTTCGCCACCCGCCGGTCGCGGAAGAGCGACTGGTACGCGCCGCGCTCCTCCGGTCGCACGATGAACAGCACCAGCCCGGCCGTCAGCCGGTCGAGGCGGTGGGCCGCGCCCAGTGCCGGGATTCCCAGCTGCCGCCGCAGCCGCGCCAGGGCCGTCTCGGCGACGTGGCTGCCGCGCGGGGTGGTGGCCAGGAAGTGCGGCTTGTCGGCCACCACCACGTGCTCGTCCCGGTACACGACGTCGATCGGGAACGGCACGCGCTCCTCGTCCGGCAGCTCCCGGTGGAACCACACGAACGTCCCGGGCGCGTACGCCGTGTCCCGCGACACCGGGCGTCCGGTGACGTCCACGATCCGTCCCTCGGCGAGCATGGTGTCGATCACCTCGGCCCCGGCCGCGAGCCGCGCCACGAGATGATCCCGCACGGTCGCCCACGCGTTCCCGGCCGGCAGCCGCACCCGCACCGGGTCCACTCCGTCGCGCTGGGGCAGCGGAGAGGGCGGGGGCGGGGTACGGCGTCTCATCACGATCAAGCGTACGCGGCGGTTCGGGTCCTCAGGATCCGAGAACGGTGGCGGGCACGTCTCCCGGGGCGGGCGCCTGATACCGCGGGGCGGTGGTCGTCCAGGCGTCGACGGCGGCGAGGTGGTAACCCATCACTTCGACGACGGCCGACAACTGCTCACGGTCGTTGCCGTTCAGTCGCAACTGTTCGCAGATGTCCGGGAGTTGAGTCTTCTCAAGGTGTTCGTACTCCGACTGCCTGGCCGTGCGCAGCCGGGTGATGACGGTCGCGGCCTCGTCGATGGAGATGTCCAGGAACCTCGCGAACACGAGGACGAAGTTGCATATCTCGTCCTCCTTCTCGACCTCTCGACGGTAGGAGCGGACGTCGTTGTAGAGCGTCTGAAGGTCTATCCAGGCGTCCGTCAGCGCACGGAAGGGACGGGAGCGGCGCACCCGGGCCGGCACTTCCGCGGCGGCCACGTGCTCGGCGAGGCAGATCCCGACCTGGCCGCCGAACGAGCCGCGGCGGCGGACAAGGTACTCGGCCGGATCAGGGATACGCCCGGAGCGCATGCACTCCAACTCCCAGCACTGGCCGTCGGCATATTCCAGTACGGCATTCCGCATGTTACGTTTCCACTCCGTCGACCTGGTCGGAGTCATCCGTGTCCATAAATCGGCAAGGGACCTCTCTATGGGGTGCTTCGGCATCGCGTGGGAGATGCCGTGCAACGGCATGAACAGCGACAGCCGGTCCACCAGGGCCCGCGCTCCCTGGAGGTCGCGCTCGGGTTTGAACGTCCGCGGGAACAGCAGGTCGAGGGCGAACATCCACGCGTAGAGGTGGTACGCCAGGAACAGCTCGTCCTTGTCCGCGCCGGGGTAACACCACGCGGTGCAGTCGGCGAGTCCGATGGCCGCCCACTCCTCGGGGTCGGCGGCGACGGGCAGGAGCCCCATGTCGTACGTCCAGTCGTCGCCGCTGCGATTGAGCAGGTCGACGTTCGGGTTCCCCTGCCATGTGTAATGCGCTCGGAGCGCGGATGTGCTCATCGTGCTGATCTCCTGTCGGGACGCAAGACCTGGCATCAGCAGTGGTTGTCAGGCCTTTCGGCTTGGGCGGAGCACGGAATCGGAGACTCGCGGAGGGTGACCTCGGGCCGCCGCACGCAGCCGACGGCCAGGGCTACGGCCCCCTTGGCGGCTGGGTGGGGGCGGAGCCCTTGACGGTGCCCTCCGGGTGACGGAGTCGACCAAGTCCACGAACTGCGCGCTGTACTCCCTGCGCCGTGACGGCGCCGTGGCTGATTAGTACACGGACAAGACCTGCGGGCTGAACCGGTCGAGCGGGCATCGTCGACCGCGCGCCGGGTGATGACGTCAGCCATGGCCGAGGCCATGGCGGCGACCGCCGGACGGTGCGGTCGCGGGGCGTCTCCACCTTCCGATGTGCCTGCGGGTCCAGTCAACTGTTCGAGGCCGGTCGGAACTCAAGCAAGGCGCTGTCGCGAGGTGTTGGGCCGCCGGCCGTCGCGGACATCCGGGCATCACCTCCGACGGGCCCGGGTGCGACATCGCGTCATGTCGTCAATTCGCCCTGAAAGGCCCTTGCTTCGGACCATGCGACGGCCCACGTCTCCCCAAAAGGGCGTGCTGCCCCGGCGCATGGTGCTACCCCGGCGCATGGAGCGGTTCTCCGCTTGCCGGATGCGCGGCTTCACGCTCCGTCCAGTGCGCCGTCCATGCGCCGCCAACCGACCACAACAAGGCTTATTCAGGCGGCAGTTGAGTAGAATCCGCAAGGGATCGAGCAGGTTCGGTCGCGGAGCGCACGCGCCGCGCGCGCATGAGCCGGTACAAGGCTCCGAACACAACCGTCACCACCAAGAACAACACCGTGAACCACTGGAAGTACCAGTGCCCACCCGCCGGGTCGTACACAGCGGCCCGCGGCCACGCCAGGTTGACGGTCATGACCAGGCCGTAGAGAAGCGCCAGCGCGTTGACCGGCACCCCCCACCGGCCCAGGGAGAACAGGCGCGCGCCCGTCTCGTCCGCGCCCTCCACCTCGAACTCGCCCCGCACGCGCCGGAACAGCAGCGGGCCCGTCACCATCGCGTACGCCAGGTACAGCATCACGATGCAGGTCGTGCCGATGGCGAGGAACGCGTCCGGGGAGGCGAAGTTGAGAAGGAGCAGGGCGGCCGACAGGATGCCTACGACGATGGCCGGGGCGCTGGGCATGCCCGTGCGGGGGTTGACCTTGGACAGGCGGGCGGAGAAGGGGAGTTGGCCGTCCCGGGCCATCGAGAAGAGCATGCGGCAGGCCGCCGTCTGGATGGCCAGCGTCGCTACGGCGATCGCCACCACCACGTCCGCCAGCAGGGCCTTGCCGACGCCGTCGCCGAGGCTGCTCGTGAGGACGTAGCTCAGGCCGTCGACGCCCAGATGGCCGTCGGTCAGGCTGGGGGCGGCGAGGAGGCCGCCGAGGATGATCAGGCCGCCGAGCAGGCCCGCCGCGCTGAGCGCGGTGAGGATCGTGCGGGGCGCGGTGCGGCGGGGGTTGTGGGTCTCCTCGCTCATCTCGCCCGCGCTGTCGAAGCCGATCATCACGTACGCCGCCGTGAACGACCCCACCAGCAGGGCGCCGAGCAGTCCGCCCTCCAGGCTGCCGGTCGTGTGGAAGGTGATGCTCGGGGTGCGCTTCGAGTGGGTCAGGAGGAGGACGACGATCAGGATCGCGCCGATGATCTCCGCCGTCACGCCGACCCGGTTGATCACCGACATCACGCGGTTGTCGAGGATGTTCACCAGCGTCGTCAGGACCAGCAGGATCACGCCCAGGACCGCCGCGTTGGCCGCGCCGTCCGGTGAGGTGGGGGCCGGGTCGCCGCCCACCAGCTGGAAGCCCGACCAGATCGCCGGCAGCACCATCTGGAGGGCCAGCGCGGCTGCCGCGACCACCACGATCTGGCCTATCACCATGATCCAGCCCGCGAACCAGCCGAAGGTCGCGTTGGAGAGGCGGGACGACCACTGGTAGATCGCGCCCGAGATCGGGTAGCGCGCGGCCAGTTCAGCGAAGCAGGCGGCCACCAGGAGCTGGCCGGCCAGCACGATCGGCCAGGCCCAGAAGAAGACCGGGCCGCCGAACGCGTACCCGAAGGCGAAGAACTGGAAGACGGTCGTCAGTACGGAGATGAAGGAGAACCCGGCCGCGAACGACGCGTACCGGCCCAGGCTGCGGTGCAGCTCCTGGCGGTAGCCGAACTCCGCGAGGGAGCCGTCCTCGGGGGAGGGGGAGTTGGGCGGATCGGGGCGTAGGTCGGAGGGGGCTGTTGTGGTCACGGCGGCACCTGCCTTCGGCGCAGGAGAGCGGAATCCTGACGGCGACAGCGGAATTCCTGTCGGGTGACAGAAATTAGGGAGCCGCTGTTTCCGCCGCGTCACGCCGCCGTGTCTGTGACGGGCCTAAGTCCTCACGCCGATGGACTCGTTCCGGTCATAGCGGCCATCGGCGCGACCGGCTCGGGCATGACGAAGGGGCGGTGCCCGAAGGCGCCGCCCCGTTCCCCGGTTCTCTCCCCGGCGCTACGCGGCCGCCGAAGCCCCCTCCTGCTCCGCCTCGATCTTCGCGTTCCACTCCCGCTTCGACGCCTGCCAGCCGTCCTCGTTGTGGCCCAGGCGCCAGTAGCCGGAGATCGACAGATCCTCGCGCGGGATCGCCAACTCGACGCGCAGCAGGGCGCGGAGGTCTTTCACGAAGGCCGCCTCGCCGTGCACGAAGGCGTGCATCCGGCCCTCGGGGAACTCCAGCGCCCGTACGGCCTCGGCGAGTGTCTCGCCGACGGGACGGTCGCCACGGTGCAGCCAGACGACCTCGATGTCGGAGTCGATCTTCTGCTCCTCCTCCGGGCCGGAGATCTCCACGAAGGCGTGGGCCGTCGCCCCCTCGGGCAGCGACTCCAGCGCGCGGGCGATCGCGGGCAGCGCGCTCTCGTCACCGGCGAGCAGATGCCAGTCGGCGCCCGCGTCGGGGGCGTAGGCGCCGCCGGGGCCCATGAAGTGGACGGTCTCGCCCGGCTGGACCCGGGTCGCCCACGGCCCGGCGAGGCCCTCGTCGCCGTGGATCACGAAGTCCAGGGTCATCTCGAGGTGCTCGGGGTCCCAGGCGCGCACGGTGTAGGTGCGGGTCACCGGCCACTGCTCGCGCGGGAACTCGGCGCGGATGCGCTCCACGTCGAAGGGCTCGGGGTAGACCGCGCCCCCGGCCGGGAACAGCAGTTTCACGTAATGGTCGGTGCAGGTGTCCGCCGAGAACTCGGCCAGACCCGCGCCGCCGAGCACCACACGCTGCATATGGGGAGTCAGGCGCTCGGTGCGGACGACCTGCGCGGAGTGGGGCTTACGCGGCTTCCGTGCCGGACGTTCTGCCATGACGGCCTCCCAGGTTCCCATGCTTAGGCTTACCTAAGTTAGCACTAGATTCTTTGGTAAAAGCAAGAAAGCGAGGGCAAGAACAATGCTTATGCGCTCAGCGTGGTGAGCAGCCGCTGCAATGATCCGCCCAGCCCCCAGCGGTCCGCCAGCGCGCTCACCAGCTCAGGGTCGCGCGGGGCGTGCGGGAGCGTCGTATCGACATCCGGCAGGGGTACGTCGTCGGCGACCCGCACGACCTTGGGCGCGACCGCGACGTACGGCCGTGATTCGTCGAGCCGCTTGCGCTGCGAGGGGGTCAGCTTGGACTTGGGGTCGTCGATCGCGGCCATGATGCCGGCCACGTCCCCGAACTCGGCGAGCAGCTTCGCCGCCGTCTTCTCGCCGATCCCGGGGACGCCCGGCAGACCGTCGCTCGGGTCGCCGCGCAGCAGCGCCAGATCCACGTAGCCGCGCCCGTCGACGCCGTACTTCTCGCGCAGGAACGCTTCGTCCGTGACTTGGAGCGTGCCGACGCCCTTGATCGGATACAGGACGCGGATCCCGCGGGCGTCGTCGACGAGCTGGTACAGGTCGCGGTCGCCGGTGACGATGTCGACCGGGCCCTTCGCGTGCGCCGTGAACGTGCCGATCACGTCGTCGGCCTCGTACGGCTCGACGCCGACGCGCGCGATGCCGACCGCGTCGAGGACGGCCCCGATGATCGGCACCTGCGGGGAGAGCGTGTCCGGCACCTCCTCCGCGTCCGGGCCGCTCTCGCGGACCTCGGCGACGCGGTGCGCCTTGTAGGTCGGGATGAGGTCGACGCGCCACTGGGGCCGCCAGTCCGCGTCCATACAGGCGACCAGCTGGTCGGGGCGGTGGTCCTTGACCAGGCGGTCGATGAATTCGAGCAGTCCGCGTACGGCGTTCACCGGCGTGCCGTCCGGTGCCTTCACGGACTCCGGGACGCCGAAGTAGGCGCGGAAGTAGAGCGAGGCGGTGTCGAGGAGCATCAGTCGTCCGGTCACGCCTCGCATCATGCCGCACGACGGCGCGACGACCACCCCTCGATGTCACCCGGAGGGACCAACACCGCCTGGTGGTGAGCTGGGCCACTCCTGTGTTTGCGCCCGGGAAGCCTGGGAAGGCGCGGCCTCGGAGCGATGCCGGTTGCACATTCAACCGTCGAGGGGCCCTCGGGTCCGTCGCCGTCGCCTCCCGTCCTGTCCCCGACCGAGAGGTACGCGTGTCAGCCAGGCTAGAAGCCGAGCATCTGTACAAGGTGTTCGGCAGACGACCCGACCAGGCAGTCGAACGGCTCCGCGAAGGAGCCGACCGGGAGGAACTGCGCGCCGACGGCACCACCGCCGCCGTGATCGACGCCTCCTTCTCCGTCGCACCGGGCCAGATCTTCGTCGTCATGGGCCTGTCCGGCTCCGGCAAGTCGACCCTCCTGCGGATGCTCAACGGACTCCTGGAGCCCACCGCGGGCCGCGTCCTCTTCGACGGCCAGGACCTGACCGCGCTCGGCGACCGCGAACTCCGCGAGGTCCGCGCCCGCAAGATCAGCATGGTCTTCCAGCACTTCGCGCTCTTCCCGCACCGCAGCGTCCGCGAGAACGCCGCCTACGGTCTTGAAGTGCAGGGCGTGCCCCGCGCCGAGCGCCTCAAGCGCGCCGGCGAGGCGCTCGCCCTGTGCGGCCTGGCCGGCTGGGAGGACTCCTGGCCCGACGAGCTGTCCGGCGGTATGCAGCAGCGCGTCGGCCTGGCCCGCGCGCTCGCCACCGACGCCGACCTGCTCCTCATGGACGAGTCGTTCAGCGCCCTCGACCCGCTGATCCGCCGGGACATGCAGGACCAACTCCTGGAACTGCAGCAGTCGTTGAAGAAGACGATCGTCTTCATCACCCACGACCTCAACGAGGCCATGCGCCTGGGCGACCGCATCGCCGTCATGCGCGACGGCCGTATCGTCCAGACCGGCACGGCCGAGGACATCCTGCTGCGCCCCGCCAACGACTACGTCGCCTCCTTCATCCAGGACGTCGACCGCTCACGTGTGCTGACCGCGAGCTCCGTCATGGACACCGGTGTCGACGGCCACGAGGCCGACTGCGACTGCGCGACCGCCACCCCGGACACCCCCTTCACCGACCTGTGCGCGATCAGCGCCCGCCTCACCCACCCGGTCGCGGTGGTCGACGAGGCCGACGAGGTCGTAGGAGTCGTACCGCAGGAACGCCTTGTCGCGTTCCTCGGCGGGGACTCCGTGGAGGAGGTGACCGCCCATGCCTAGGCTCCCGCTCGGCGACTGGGTCGACTCCGGTGTCGACTGGCTCCTCGCCCACATGTCCTGGCTCTTCGACGCGATCAAGACGGTCGTCGAGGGCATGTACGACGGCATCAACGCGGTCCTCACCGCCCCCGAACCCCTGCTCCTCGCGGGCATCTTCGCCGTGATCGCCTGGTGGCTGCGCGGCTTGGTCGCGGGTGTCCTGGCCTTCGCCGGGTTCCTGCTCATCGACTCGCTGGATCTCTGGGACCGGGCGATGTCGACACTCGCCCTCGTCCTCGTCGCGACCGTCATCGCCCTGGTGATCTCGATCCCGCTGGGCATCTGGGCGGCCCGCTCCAAGACGGTCAGCGCGGTCGTACGACCCGCCCTCGACCTGCTCCAGACCATGCCGTCGATGGTGCTGCTGATCCCGGCGATCCTCTTCTTCGGCCTCGGCACCTCCGCCGGCGTGATCGCCACCCTGATCTTCGCGCTCGCCCCCGGCGTCCGCATGACCGAGCTGGGCATCCGCCAGGTCGACGCCGAACTCGTCGAAGCGGCCGAGGCGTTCGGCACCTCACCGCGCGACACCCTGTTGCGCGTCCAACTGCCGCTGGCGCTCCCGACGATCATGGCGGGCATCAACCAGGTGATCATGCTGGGCCTGTCGATGGTCGTCATCGCCGGCATGGTCGGCACCGGCGGCCTCGGCGGCGCCGTGAACGAGGCGATCGGCCAGCTCGACATCGGCTTCGGCTTCGAGGCGGGCGTCGGCATCGTCGTCCTCGCCATCTACCTCGACCGCATGACCAGCGCGCTCGGCACCCAGATCTCCCCGCTCGGCCGCAGGGCCGCCGCCAAGGCCCGCGCGTCCGACGGCGCCAAGCTCTGGAACTACCGCCCGCGCCCCGCGTTCGCGGTGATCGGCGTGGTCGTCCTCGCCCTCGTGGCGAGCGGCATCGGCGTCTTCGGCTCCTCCTCCGGCTCGAAGGCGACCGCCGCCGATGACGTCGGCAAGGGCAAGAACATCACCATCGGCTACATCCCCTGGGACGAGGGCATCGCCTCCACCTTCCTCTGGAAGGAGATCCTGGAGGAGCGCGGCTACAAGGTGACCACCACCCAGTACGCGGCGGGCCCGCTCTACACTGGCCTCGCCACCGGCCAGGTCGACTTCCAGACCGACTCCTGGCTGCCCACCACGCACGCCGAGTACTGGAAGAAGTACGGCAAGCAGCTCGACGACCTCGGCAGCTGGTACGGCTCCACGTCCTTGGAGCTGACCGTCCCGTCGTACGTGAAGGACGTCAACACCCTCGCGGACCTCAAGACCCACGCCTCCGAGTTCGGCGGCAAGATCACCGGCATCGAACCGAGCGCCGGAATGATGGGCCTCCTGAAGACCAAGGTCCTCAAGGAGTACGGCCTCCAGGGCTCCTACGACGTCGTCGATGGCTCCACCCCCGCGATGCTGGCCGAGCTGAAGCGGGCGTACGCCAAGAAGCAGCCGATCGTCGTCACGCTCTGGTCGCCGCACTGGGCGTACAGCGACTACAAGCTGAAGAAGCTCAAGGACCCGAAGAACGCCTGGGGCAAGGGCGACGGCGTGCACACCGTCGCGCGCAAGGGCTTCGCCGGCGACAACCCCGACGTGGGGAAGTGGCTGAAGGACTTCAAGATGACCGAGTCCCAGCTCACCGGCCTTGAGGCGCAGATCCAGAAGTCCGGCAAGGGCGGGGAGCAGGACGCCGTCCGCACCTGGCTGAAGCAACACCCGGGCCTTGTCGACCAGTTGGCCCCGGTCGCGAAGAACCAGAAGAGCCAGGCGGCCGGGTGACCTGACAGTCCCGCAGCCGCCGCCCCAGAGGTGGGCTCCGCCGCACGTTCCCCCCTTCGTGCGGCGGGGCCCACCTCTTTTGTGCCCCGATCCGGTACGAAAAGGATCCGGCCAACCACATAGCGCTACGAAACCCCGCAATCAGGCCCGAGGGATGAGCGGGAACACCGGCGACCGCGTACGCATTGAAGAGTAGAGACGAAGTCTCGCGCTGATCGAGGGTCGGCGGACCGTCGCGGACTGGCCAGAACCATGACGTCCGATCGCACGCTGTGTGACGTGGATGTGACAGGCGCATGAAACGGTTTGACGAACATGCGTAGGGTGCAGAGAACTCATCAGAGGCAACTGAAGACCGACGAGCGAAGGAGGGAGCCGGAGCGATGGGCGACCACAAAGAACAGCCCCTTCGGGTGGGTGCGGCCGTACGGCGGCGCCGCCGCGCGCTGTCGCTGACCCTCGCCGTCGTGGCCGAGCGCAGCGGCCTCTCGGTGCCTTTCCTGAGCCAGGTCGAGAACGACAGGGCCCGCCCCAGCCGCAGCTCCCTGGAGAAGGTGGCCGACGCCCTGCGCACCACGGCCGTCGAACTCCTCGCCGCCGCCGACCCCGCGTGCAGCGTCGACGTCGTCCGCGCGGAGGAGCCCGAGTCGGCCGAACCCCGGATGCGTTCCCTGGTGCGGGGCCATCACCAGCTGCACGCCTCGGAGTTCACCGGCGACCATGACGCCGGGCGCGAATTCCAGCACCGCAACGACGAGTTGATGTACGTCGCCGACGGCGCCGTCGAGATCGAGGCGGAGGGGCGCGCGTACCGCCTGGTGCGCGGCGACACGATGTACCTCACCGGCGGCGTCCGTCACCGCTGGCGCGCGACCGTGCCGGACACCCGGGTGGTCGTGGTCGCGGTGGCCGAGCACATCGAGGCGGTCCAGGACCGCCAGCGCTGATGCGCGTCGTCTCCCTCGTACCGTCGCTCACCGAGGCAATCGCGGTGACCCTGCCGGGAGTTGTGGTCGGCGCGACGGACTGGTGCAGCCACCCGCCGGACCTGGACGTGATGCGCGTCGGCGGCACCAAGAACCCGAAGCTCGACCAAATCATCACCCTCGCCCCCGACTTGGTGATCGCCAACGAGGAGGAGAACCGTGCACCGGACCTGACGGCCTTGCGCGAGGCGGGAGTTGAGGTCCTGGTCACCGAGGTGCGTGACGTCCCGCAGGCCTTCCGTGAACTGGCCCGGGTCCTGGACGCATGTGGTGCTCCGCTACGGCCGCGCTGGCTGGACGAGGCGGAGGAGGCGTGGGCTCAACTGCCGGAACCGGAACGCCGTGTCACCGCCGTCGTCCCCATCTGGCGCCGTCCCTGGATGGTCCTTGGCCGGGACACCTTCGCGGGCGATGTGCTGTCCCGGCTGGGCGTGGACAACGCGTACGCGACGCACGCCGACCGTTACCCCCGCGCCACGATCGACGAACTACGCGCGGCGGAACCGGACTTGGTGGTCCTCCCGGACGAGCCCTACCGCTTCACGGCCGACGACGGACCCGAGGCATTCACCGGCCTGCCCTGCGCGCTCGTCAGCGGCAGGCATCTCACGTGGTACGGGCCGTCACTGGGTGAAGCGCCACGGGTGCTGGGCGCGGCCCTGCGAGCAGCGCGCCGCTGAGCAGGCCGCGGGCCGTGTGCACGGCGGCGGTGGCCCAGGCGGCGACCAGGACGCCGTAGAGGACGATCGCGAGGCCGTCGTAGACGGCGAGGCCGGTGTGGTGGGACAGGGACTCGGCGCCGGTGACGCAGGTGCCGACCGGGAAGGTGAACGCCCACCAGGTCATCGTGAAGCGCATGCCGTGGCGGCGGGCGCGGACGACGTGCGCGGTGGCGAGGCCGAGCCAGAGCAGGGCGAAGCCCATGACGGGGACGCCGTAGAGGACGGCGAGGAGGCTGAAGGCCTGGGCGTCCGCGGGTGGTACGACACCGGGAGCGAAGTCCGCGAACTTGCCCACGGCGGTGGTGGATTGGCCCAGCGGGCCCAGGACCAGGAACAGCGTCGGGGTGAGCGCGAGGGGCAGCGGGCCGCCGGTGATGAGCCGGGCGAAGACCAGCGGGAGCATCAACAGCGTTGCCAGCAGGCTCAGTCCGAACATCGCGAAGCACGCGAGGAGCAGCGTCTCCCGGGGCTGTCCGGGCGGCAGGTGGGGCACCAGGAGCGGGCCGAGGGCCGCGGACACCATGGGCGCGACCACGGGCAGCAGCCACACCGGGGTCGCCTGCGCGGGGTGTACGTGGTGCCGTACGGCCATCAGGTACGGGACGGCGACGGCCGCCGCGAGCCCGATGAGCGTTCCGGCGCCGAACAGCACGGTGTCGAGGGCGACCGCCGCCCGGACGCCGATCCAGTCCCGTCCGACGACCAGGGTGCCGCCGCCCACCGCCAGCAGGGCCATCGCGAGGCAGCCGTAGAAGGGGGCCATCGCGGGGTCGAGGAGATGGGCGCGGGCCTGGTCGCGGTGGTGGGTCCAGTGCAGGGCGCGGGCGGCGAGCAGGGTCAGCAGCATCGCGAGGGAGAGGGCCCAGACGGCGGTGCAGGCCGTGCGCAGTCCCGGGAGGTGGAGCGGGAGCCCGGCACCGGCCGTGGCGACGATGGCGGTGCCCATGACGGAGGCGTACCAGTTGGGTCCGAGATGACGTACGGCGGTGACCATGCCTCCACCGTCTCGCCGACTGAGACACGCGACCAGGGAGTATGTGTCTATGGGGACATAAACTGGATTTATGAGCAACGGTGAGATGGGTGAGCGGCGGGAGGGGTCGATAGCGCACCGGGTGCCGGACCTCGGCGCGCTGGAGCTGCTGCTGGCGGTGGCCCGGCTCGGCAGTCTCGGCGCGGCGGCCCGCGAGCTGGGCATCACGCAGCCCGCGGCCAGCAGCCGCATCCGCTCCATGGAACGGCAGCTCGGCGTCGCCCTGGTCGACCGCTCACCGCGCGGCTCGACCCTGACCGACGCCGGTGCCCTGGTCACGGACTGGGCCCGCCGGGTCGTCGAGGCGGCGGCCGCCTTCGACGCGGGCGCCCAGGCCCTACGGCACCGCCGTGACTCCCGGCTCCGGGTCGCCGCCAGCATGACCATCGCCGAGTACCTCCTCCCCGGCTGGCTCCTCGCCCTGCGCTCCCAACGCCCGGACACAGCGGTCTCGTTGCTGGCCGGCAACTCGACCACGGTCGCGGAACGGCTCCTCGCCGACGAGGCCGACCTGGGTTTTGTGGAGGGTCTGTCCGTGCCCGCGGGACTGGATTCCACGGTGATCGCCCATGACCATTTGATCGTCGTGACCGCCCCAACCCATCCGTGGGCGCGTCGTCAACGCCCGGTACCGGCCGAGGAGTTGGCGTCCACACCCCTGATTCTGCGGGAGAAGGGTTCGGGGACAAGGCAGGTACTGGACGCGGCGCTCGGCGGACTGGCCCGCCCCCTCATCGAGTTGTCGTCCACTACGGCGGTCAAGGCGTCGGCGGTGAGCGGAGCGGGGCCCGCGGTGTTGAGCGAACTCGCCGTGGGGGAGGAGCTGTCGATGCGGAGGCTGGTGCGTATCCCGGTCGAAGGGGTCACTCTCGCCCGGGACTTGAGAGCGGTGTGGCCCACGGGGCACCGGCCGACGGGACCCGCGCGGGAGCTACTCTCGCTGACGCAGGGCTAGCGAGCCTTCGCGGCCGCTTCCACCAACGCCCGCATCACCCGCAGGTCCTCACCCATCTCGGGATGCCACTGCACCCCCAACACCCAGTCGGCGGACGGGAGTTCGACGGCCTCCGGGGTGCCGTCCTCGGCCCAGGCCGACACCGTCAGGCCCGCGCCCAGGCGGTCCACGCACTGGTGGTGGAACGTGGGGACCGAGGTCTCCTCCGGTACCGCCGACGCGTACAGGGTGCCCGGTACCGGCTTGACCGGGTGGCTGCCGAAGACGCCCGGGGTTTCCGCGTGGCCGTCGATGTGCTGGACGAGGGTGCCGCCCACAGCGACGTTCAGCAGCTGCATGCCCCGGCAGATGCCCAGGAGGGGGATGCCCGCTGTCAACGCGGCCTCTATCAGGGCGAGTTCCCAGGCGTCCCTGGCGGGGGCGGGCGGGCCGGAGCGGGGGTCGCGGTCGGCGCCGTAGCGGATCGGTTCCACGTCCGGGCCGCCGGCGATCACCAGGCCGTCGAGGCGGGCCACGGTCGCCGTGGCGTGCTCGGGGGAGTCCGGCGGCAGCATCGCGGCGAGGCCGCCCGCGTGCTGGACGAGCCGTGGGTAGCCGGCGGGCAGCAGGGCCGCCTCCAACTCCCAGGTGCCCCAGCGTGCTCCGGCCTCCAGATACGTACTGATACCGATCAGCGGTCTGCCCGCCATGCACCCCTCCGACGTGAAGCGAATTGAATGGACTCCGTGCGAACCATTGAACTACCCCGCTGGTCAGGCGGTCATGCGAGGAACCCGCGCAGCAGCGCCGCCGTCCCCGCGCAGTGCTCCCGCATCATCTCCCGCGCCCCGTCCGCGTCCCCGTCGAGGACCGCCTCGACCAGCGCGATGTGCTGGCGCTGCGAGTGCTCCAGGTTGCGGACCAGGAGGGGGATGCAGTCGAGGAGGTCGTTCACCGTGGCCCGTACCGCCGCGTACTGCGCGGTCAGGGTCGGTGAACCGCACAACTCGGCCAGGGTCAGGTGGAGCAGGGTGTCCAGGCGGCGGTAGTCGGCGAGCGGGGCGTCGTGCGTGCGGGCCAGGGCGTCCCGGAGGCGGTCCGCCTGATCGGTGCTCAGGCCGTGGGTCGCGCACAGGCCCGTCGCGCCGACCTCCAGCACCTCGCGGAAGCGCAGCACGTCCTCGATGTCGACCGCGCTGATCCGCCGCCGCAGTTCGTCCTCGCCGCCCGCGTCCGACTTCGGCAGGACGAACGTCCCGCCGTAGCGTCCGCGCCGCGACTCCACGAGACCCTGGTCCTGCAGTACCTTCAGAACCTCGCGCAGCGTCACCCGGCTGATCCCGAGCCGCTCGGCCAGCTCCCGCTCGGCCGGCAACCGTTCGCCCCCCGGCACCAGGCCCAGCCGTACGACCTGCAGTATCTGTTCCAGCGCCTCTTCGAATCCGTTGCCCGCCCGCACCGGCCGCAGTACCGGGGTCAACCGGTCCTCAAGCCCGTTCTCCGCTTCCAGCGACATATGGCGGCACCCCCTTCCCAAGCAATGGTTCTCCGCAATACCTTATGGCTTCCGGCTGACCGTAGAAGCCGAAGGAGGCTTTCCCGTGGCAGACCGCACACCCCCACTGGGCGTCGAGGCACTTCAACGCCTCGTCGCCAGTGGTGAGATCGACACTGTCGTCCTGGCTTTCCCCGATATGCAAGGGCGGCTGCAGGGCAAGCGGTTCGCCGCCCAGTTCTTCCTGGACGACGTGCTCCGGCACGGCACCGAGGGCTGCAACTACCTCCTCGCCGTCGACACCGAGATGAACACGGTCGACGGCTACGCCATGTCCTCCTGGGAGCGCGGTTACGGCGACTTCGCCATGCACCCGGACCTGACCACCCTCCGCCGTGTGCCCTGGAACGCCGGCACCGCCCTGCTCATCGCCGACCTCGCCTGGAACGACGGATCGCCGGTGGTCGCCGCACCCCGCCAGATCCTGCGCCGCCAGCTGGAGCGCCTCGCCGAGCACGGTTTCACCGCGCAGGTCGGTACGGAGCTGGAGTTCATCGTGTTCAAGGACACGTACGAACAGGCCTGGGACGCCAACTACCGAGGGCTCACCCCGGCCAACCAGTACAACATCGACTATTCGGTGATGGGCACCGGCCGCATCGAGCCGCTGCTGCGCCGGATCCGCAACGACATGACCGTCGCCGGACTGACCGTCGAGTCCGCCAAGGGCGAGTGCAATCCCGGGCAGCACGAGATCGTCTTCCGCTACGACGACGCCCTCGTCACCTGCGACCAGCACGCGATCTACAAGACCGGCGCCAAGGAGATCGCCTCCCAGGAGGGCGTCTCGCTGACCTTCATGGCGAAGTACAACGAGCGCGAGGGCAACTCCTGCCACATCCACCTCTCGCTCGCCGACGCCGACGGCGGCAACGCCATGGCGGGGTCCTCGGACGACCCCGGCGGCATGTCGGAGGTCATGCGGTACTTCCTCGCCGGACAGCTCGCGGCGCTCCGCGACTTCTCGCTGCTCTACGCCCCGAACATCAACTCGTACAAGCGGTTCCAGCCGGGTTCCTTCGCGCCGACCGCCGTCGCCTGGGGCTACGACAACCGCACCTGCGCCCTCCGGGTCGTCGGCCACGGCCGCTCGATGCGCTTCGAGAACCGGCTGCCGGGCGGGGACGTGAATCCCCACCTGGCGGTGGCGGGCCTGGTCGCCGCCGGGCTCTACGGCATCGAGCACAAGCTGGAGCTGCCGGAGGCCTGCGCGGGCAACGCCTACAGCGGCGACTACGCGCACGTCCCCACCAATCTCCGCGAGGCCGCCGAGCTGTGGGAGAACAGCCCGATCGCCAAGGCCGCCTTCGGCGACGAGGTCGTCGCGCACTACCGCAACATGGCACGCGTCGAACTGGACGCCTTCGACGCCGCCGTCACCGACTGGGAGCTGCGTCGCTCCTTCGAACGTCTGTGAGGACCGTTTTGCCTGCCGAGCACCCGCTGGAAGTACTGAACCCCGCCACCGAGGAGGTCGTCGCCACCGTCCCCGCCGCCACCGCGGCCGACGTGGACGCCGCCGTCGTACGCGCCGCCCGGGCCCAGGCGAAGTGGGCGGCCCTGCCGCCCGCCGACCGGGCCCGGCTGCTGCGCCGTTTCGCGGCCGCCGTCGACGAACACCTCGAAGAACTGGCCCAGTTGGAGGTGCGCGAGTCCGGGCACACCGTCGGCAACGCCCGCTGGGAGGCCGGCAACGTCCGCGATCTCCTCGACTACGCGGCCGGGGGAGTGGAGCGGCTGACGGGTCGTCAGATCCCGGTCGCGGGCGGCCTCGACATCACGATCCTCGAACCGCTGGGCGTGGTGGGCGTGATCGCCCCCTGGAACTTCCCGATGCCGATCGCCGCGTGGGGCACCGCCCCGGCGCTCGCGGCCGGCAACGCGGTCATCCTCAAGCCGGCCGAGACGACCCCGCTGACCGCGCTCCGGCTGGCCGAACTCGCCCTGGAGGCAGGCCTTCCCGAGGGCCTCTTCCAGGTGCTGCCCGGCCACGGCCCGGTCGCGGGCACCGCCCTCGTCGAGCACCCGGGCGTCGCGAAGATCGTGTTCACCGGGTCAACCGCCGTGGGCAAACAGGTGTTGGCGAAGGGCTCGGCGCTCCTCAAGCGCGTCACCCTCGAACTCGGCGGCAAGAGCCCCAACATCATCTTCGCCGACGCGGACATCGAGGCCGCGGCCGCCGCAGCCCCCATGTCCTTCCTCGACAACTCCGGCCAGGACTGCTGCGCCCGCACCCGCATCCTGGTCCAACGGTCCGTCTACGACCGCTTCTTGGAGCTGCTGGCCCCCGCGATCGAGGGGGTGACGGTCGGCGACCCGGCCGACGAGAAGACGGACATGGGTCCGCTGATCTCCAAGGTGCAGCTGGAGAGGGTCCGTTCGTACGTCACGGACGACCTCGGCGGTATTCGCGGCAAGGCGCCCGAGGGGCCCGGCTTCTGGTTCCCGCCGACGGTGGTGACCGGAGTCGACCCGCACGCGCGCGTTGCCGTCGAGGAGGTCTTCGGCCCGGTCGCCGTGGTCCTCCCCTTCGAGGACGAGGCGGAGGCGATCGGCCTGGCCAACGCCACCGACTACGGCCTCTCCGGTTCCATCTGGACCCGGGACGTGGGCCGCGCCCTGCGTGTCTCGCAGGCCGTCCGGGCGGGCAACCTGTCCGTCAACTCCCATTCCAGCGTCCGCTATTGGACCCCCTTCGGCGGCTTCAAGCAGTCGGGTATCGGCCGCGAACTCGGCCCGGACGCGCTCACCGCCTTCACCGAAACCAAGAACGTCTTCATCAGCGACGTCTCCACCAGCAATGTCTCGACCAGCACGGAGGGCTCCGCACAGTGACCTCAGAGATTGTTTGCCGGCGTCTCGTCGGCCGTACCGCCGTCATCACCGGAGCCGGCAGCGGCATCGGCCTCGCCACCGCGCGCCGGTTCGCCTCCGAGGGCGCGAACGTCGTCTGCGGCGACATCGACGAAACGCACGGCAAGGCGGCGGCCGACGAGGTCGGCGGGCTGTTCGTGAAGGTCGACGTCACCGACCCCGAACAGGTCGAGGCGCTCTTCAAGACGGCCTTCGACACCTACGGCAGCGTCGACATCGCCTTCAACAACGCGGGCATCTCGCCGCCGGACGACGACTCGATCCTGGACACGGGACTTGAGGCGTGGAAGCGCGTCCAGGACGTCAACCTCACGTCGGTGTACCTGTGTTGCAAGGCCGCGATCCCGTACATGCGGCGCCAGGGCAAGGGCTCCATCATCAACACGGCGTCGTTCGTGGCGAGGATGGGCGCGGCGACGTCGCAGATCTCGTACACGGCGTCCAAGGGCGGTGTGCTGGCCATGTCCCGTGAACTGGGCGTGCAGTTCGCCCGCGAGGGCATCCGCGTCAACGCGCTGTGCCCGGGACCGGTCAACACCCCGCTCCTGCAAGAGCTGTTCGCGAAGGACCCCGAGCGGGCCGCGCGCCGCCTGGTGCACATCCCGGTCGGCCGTTTCGCGGAGGCGACCGAGATCGCCGCCGCCGTGGCGTTCCTGGCGAGTGACGACTCGTCGTTCGTCAACGCCGCCGACTTCCTTGTGGACGGCGGGATTTCGGGGGCGTACGTCACGCCGATGTGAGGTTGGTAGGTCAGCACACAGCGACGGCCCGGATGAACTTCCGGGCCGTCGCGCGTTTCTGTCGGTCCGTCAATCCGTCACAGGAACGTCATGCCCTCGCCGCGGTACGTCGGCACGGTCGTGGTCACCGCGTCGCCCTCGATCAGGTGCAACGCGTCGAAGCGCTCGCAGAGTTCACCGGCCTTGGCGTGGCGGAACCACACCTTGTCGCCGATGAGGAGGTCGTCGGCGGGGGAGCCCAGCAGCGGCGTCTGTACCTCGCCGGGTCCTTCCTGGGGGTCGTAGCGCAGGCCCTCCGGGAGGTACGGAACCGGGAGCCGGTCGGGGCCGGCGGCGCCGGAGGCGGGGTAGCCGCCGCCGAGGACGGTGACGACGCCGACGCCCGGGCGCCGTACGACGGGCATGGCGAAGAGCGCGGACGGACGGCCGTGGAACGACGTGTAGTTGTCGAAGAGGCGCGGCACGTACAGCCCGGAACCGGCCGCGATCTCGGTCACGGCGTCCTCGGCGGCGGTGTGCTGCACACTGCCGGTGCCGCCGCCGTTGACGAACTCCAGGTCGGGCACGACCGCCCTGACCGCGCGCACCACTTGCGCGCGCCGCTCGGCGAGTTCGCGCTTGGCGGTGGCCTGCATCAGCCGGATGGCGCGGGACCGGAACGGCCGCCCGGCGACGGAGTCACCGACACCGGCGATGTGGCCTTCGTAGGCCATGATCCCGACGACCTTGAAGCCGGGGCGGCGGGACACCGTCCGGGCCATGTCGGCGAGTTGGGCGGGGGAGCGGAGGGGGGAGCGGAGCGCGCCGATGCGGACGCGGCCGCCGAGCATCCGCAGTGAGGTGTCCAACTCCAGGCAGACGCGGATGACTTCGGTGCCGCCGTCGCGTGAGTCGTCGATGAGTTTGAGCTGGGCCGGGTCGTCGATCATCACGGTGACGGCGGCGGCGAGCTTGGGGTCGTTGGCGAGTTCGCCGAAGGCGGCGTGGTCGGCGGAGGGATAGGCGAGGAGGACGTCCTCGAACCCGGAGCGGGCGAGCCACAGCGACTCGGCCAGGGTGAAGGACATCAGGCCCGCGAAGCCGTCCCTGGCCAGGACGCGTTCGAGGAGCGCTCGACAGCGGACGGACTTGCTGGCGACGCGGACCGGCTTGCCGCCGGCCCGGCGGACGAGGTCGTCCGCGTTGGCATCGAAGGCGTCCAGGTCGACGATCGCGAGAGGGGCGTCGAGGTGGGCGGTGGCCCGGTCGTAACGGGCCCGGTCGGCGGCGCGCGCAGTCATGAACGCAGCCTGCCAGACAGGATTACCGCAGGGTAGGGGGACGTTCCGGGCAGATGCCCCGGGGGTGTGGACTGGTTCCCGTTCGAGCGGGGTCAACCCGTAGAGTGACGCGCACGCACGGAGGAAACGCCGCCGGTCGTTCGACCGCGCCCGGGATGGCGGTCCGCCGCCGCGGGTATGCGTGCCCGGGACGACTTTGTTCTCGTGTCTTTGTTTTTTGTGTCGTGCCGGGTGAGAGCGGGGTGGACGCCGGTCCGTATACGAGCACGGGCAGGAGTACACCGGCCCGCGTACGGACGAACGGTGGCCCGGGTACGAGGAAACGGGGGGTGCATGAGCACGGAAGCGCGACGCGCCCCCGGACCGGCGGGTTCGACGCCGCCGCACCGGCCGCCGGGGTCGGTGAATCCCGTGAATCCGGTGAACGGAACGAACGGCACGAACGGGACGAATTCGGGGAACGTGACGGACTCGGCGGGGCGGCCGACGGCCGACGAGGCAACGGGCGAGGACTTGGACCGACCGCATTCTGGTTCTGTGGGGGATTCGGGGACGAGGGGGGCTTCGGGGGCGGCTGCGGCAGGGGGCACTTCGGGTGCTGCCTCGGCTTCCGGTCCGGCTCCGGGTTCCGCTTCGAGGGGTGGCCAGAGGACGCCGAGTGCGTCGAACAGGCCTGGTGCGTCGAGTACTTCGAGTGCGTGGGACGCGTGGAGTGCGCCGGGGATGCCGGGTGCGTCCACGAACGGCGGGGCGTCGGAGCGGCGGCCTGCCTCGGGCGCTCACGCGCGCGGGCGACGGGCGGCGGGGGATGCGCCGCGGTCGGGTGACGGTGCGGGTGCGGGTGTAGCGGGGTCGGGTGACTCGGCGGCTGCTGGAGCTTCGCGGACTGGGCGAGAGCCGTTCGCGGCTGGTTCCGGTGCGGGTTCCAGTACGGGGTGGTGGGACCGCGGTGACGGGAGGCGTACGGCACCGCAGAACGGTGGGTCCGATCCCGGCGCGGTGTCTTCGAGTGCTGGGTCTTCGAGCAACGGCTTCGAAGGCCGTGGCGGGTCCTCTGACGGGCGGCCGCGTTTTCCCGGCCTTCGGCCTTTCTCACCCCCTGCCATGGACTCCGTGAGCCCACCTCCTCCGCCGGCTTCGGCACGGTTCCCGGACACCCCGCCCGCGCCCGGCGGCGAGGCGCTCCGCGCGAACGCCGATGGAGCCGCGCGGGGAACTGTTCCACCCCGGCCGCCTCACCGTCCTACGACGTCGGCAGGTGGTAACGAGGCGCTGTGGGAACCCAGTTCGGAGTCGGCTGGTTCGGGGGTGCCTTCGCCTCCGGGTGAGGCGTTCGACTGGTTGCACGAGAATTCGGTGCGTTCGGCGACGTCTTCCGCTCCGGGTGTCCCGTTGCGTGCCGCAGGTGAGGCTTCCGGTGGGGCGCCAGATCCGCTCGGCCATGTCCCGGGCCGTCCGGTAGCGCCTCCCGGTTCTGCTGCTCCGTCGCGTCCTGCGGGTCAGGCTCCGGGGGAGGCGTTCGACTGGTCGCGCCAGGATTCGGCTGGTTCGGGGATGCCTCCTGTCCCAGGTGTCCCGCCGCGCGCTGCGAGTGAGGGCCCTGGTCAGTCGCCCGACCGGCTTCGCCATGCCCCCGGGCGCCCGGGAACGCCTCCCGGCTCCGCCATTCCACCCGGTCCGTTTGGCGAGGCTCCGCCTCAAGCGTCCGATCGGCTCGGCCAGGACTCTGCTCGCCAGGCAGCCTCTTCCGGTCCGGCGACTCCGCCGCGCCCCGAGGACGAGGCGCCGCGTCGGTCGTCGGACCCGCAGGGCTATGTCCCCACGCGTCCGGGGACATCGGCCGGCCCCGCCACCTCGTCCGGTTCGGCGGCCGACGCTCCGCGTGAGTCGTCCGACTCGCAGCGGTACATCCCGACCCGTCCGGGGACAACCGCCGACGCGGGCACCCCGCCGCGCCCTGCGAGCGAGGCCCCCCATCCGTCGTCCGACCGGCCTCGTAAGGATTCGGCCCGCTCGTCTACGCCTCCTGCCCCGGCCACGCCGCCGCGCCCTGAGGGTGGGGCCTCCCGTCGGTCGTCCGACCGGCAGCGCTACGTCCCCACGCGTCCGGGGACATCAGCCGGCCCTGCCACCTCGTCCGGTTCGGCGGCCGAGGTTCCGCCCCAGCCGTCCGACCGGCCTCGTGAGGATTCGGCCCGCTCGGCGACGCCTCCCGAGGGCGGGGCCTCGCGTCGGTCGTCCGATCAACTGGGCCAGGACTCGAACCGCCCGGTGACGCCCCCCGCCCCGGCGACTCCGCCGCGCCCCGAGGCCGAGCCGTCACGTCAGTCGTCCGACCGGCAGCGCTACGTCCCTACGCGTCCGGGAACATCCGCCGGGTCCACCACCCCGCCCCGCCCGACAACCGAGCCCTCATCCCCGGCACCCGACCGGCAGAACCCCACCCCCACCCGCCCGTCGGCTCCGCCCTCCAGCCCCGCCCCCGAGCCCTCCTCGGAGACCACCGATCGGCTCCGGCCGGAAACCCCTTGGCGGGGCGAGTCGTTCACGGATCCCACCGGCGGCGCTCCCAGCCGTGGTGCGTGGTCACCCTCCGGTGGCAACGCGCCCTACCCCTCCGACACCCACCCCACCGCACCCGGCTCCTCCACGCCCGGCGCCCAGAGCTCCACCGTCGACGACACCGCCACTTGGTCACCGCCCGCCCCCCGTAACCCAGTTGGGCCCGCCGCAGACGACACCGACACCCGTGCCTGGTCGGCAACCGCTCCCAGCGCGCCGGTCGGACCCACCGTCGAGGACGCCACCTCCTGGTCAACGGACACCCCCAGCAAGCCAGTTGGGCCCACCCCCGACAACGCCGACACCCGAGCCTGGTCAACTACCGCCCCCAGCACCCCAGTCGAGCCCATGCCCGCCTGGACCCCCTCACCCCCCGGCACCCCCACCC
>NZ_JNXE01000023.1 GCF_000716605.1 Streptomyces sp. NRRL F-525
GACGCCCGGGGTCAGCCGGACCCGCAGGATCGGCGAGACGCCCGGGGTCAGCCGGACCCGCAGGATCGGCAGGGGGCCCGGAACCGGCAGAACGCCCGGCCTCGGCGGGGAGGCGGGCGGCGTCAGGTACACGGGCGGCGGGCGGTGGTGTGGAGGGTGGCGGTACGGACGCCGGTGCCGCGGGCGTCGAGCGGCGCCTTGCGGACTCCGGGCGGTCTGCCGGTTCCGGGCGCGTTGCTGATGTTGCGGGTCTAGCTGATGCCGGGCGCGTTGCCGACCCTGCGGGTCTCGCTGACCCCGGGCGCCCTGCGGACCCTGCGGGTCTCGCTGGCGCCGCGCGGCCAGCCGAGCCGGTGCGTCCCGTGAACCCGGCATCCGCAGCGCACGCTGCCCCTGTACCTGTCGGCGCTCGCCTCCTCGCCGATGCCGGGCGGTCTGCCGGTTCCGGGCGCCCTGCCGATCCTGCGGGTCCGGCTGACCCCGGGCGTCTCGCCGATCCTGCGGGTCCGGCTGACCCCGGGCGTCTCGCCGATCCTGCGGGTCCGGCTGACCCCGGGCGTCTCGCCGATCCTGCGGGTCTTCCTGACCCCGGGCGTTTTGCCGATGCTGCTGGTCTTGCTGACTCCGCGTCCCTCGCCAATCCGGTGACCGCCGCGCAGCGTGCCTCCACCGTTCACCTCCTCGGCGTGGGTGTGGCCCTGCCCGGTCCGCTCGATCATGCTCACGGCGTCCTGCATCGGGTTACCGGGTTTCCTGAGTGGGACGGGTTTCCGTTGCGGGATGCGTTGGCTCGGCGGCTCGGGGTGTCTGTGGTGGTGGACAAGGACACGAACGCCGCCGCGCTCGGGCTGGCCGTCGGCGGGGAGGGCGGGGCCTTTGCCTATCTGCATCTCGGGACCGGGCTCGGTGCCGGGCTGGTGATCGGCGGGGGTGTGCACCGGGGGGCGCGGACCGGGGCCGGGGAGTTCGGGCATCAGGTGATCCAGCTGGACGGGCCGCCCTGCGACTGCGGGAACCGGGGCTGTATCGAGGCCCTGTGCCTGGCCGCCGTGGTGGGCGGTGATGTCGATGAGGCGGCGCGGGTGCTCGGTGCCGGTGCCGCGAATCTCGTGGGGCTGCTCGACATCGACCTCGTGCTGCTGGGCGGCCGTACCGTCGCCGCCGACCCGGAACCCTTCGTACGCGGAGTCGCCGCCGTCCTCGGCGAACGCGCCCGGCGCGAGGGAGCCCGCGAGGCCGCCGTACCCGTACGGGTCGCCCCCGGCGGGGCGCGGGGCGTCGCGGAGGGGGCGGCGCAGTTGCTGCTGGGGCCGCTGTTCGGACGGGCGGACGGGTAGGGGGGCGGGTGGTTGTCCGGGAAAGTGTGACGCTTTCGCCGGATCTGTAACACTTCCGCCGAACAGGGGTCCCGCCGCGCCCGTTCGAGGCATTCCCGGCCCCCGCCCGGCACGGCACCCCTGATCGGCGGCGCCCCTCCGGCACGCTCATGTGTTTATGCGACTTCCCCTGAGTCCGCGCACCCCACTGCGCACACCCCTGTCCCGGTTCCTGTCCCTCTGCCTCGCCGCAGCCGCACCCCTCCTCGTCACCGCCGCCCCACCGGCCCACGCAACGGCCGCCGCCCCCGCCTGCGCCGCCCCCGACGCCCGCGCCTTCCCCCTCACCACCCGCATCCACGACGGCCCCGACACCTACGCGGCCGGCGGCGGCTACGGCATCTGGTACCTCGACCTCACCAACACCACCGCCCGCCGCTGCACCGCGATCCACCCGGTCGTCGTCCTCGTCGACCAGCAACGCGCCCTGAAACCGTCCCAGCCCAAGCTCGAGTTCTACGACGGCACCCGCCCCCGCCCGCACCCCGTCCACTTCGAGAAGACCGACGAGGCCGAACTCGTCGGCGCCTTCGACGACGGCTTCCCGGGGTTCACCGTCGACCCCGGCAAGACCCTCACGGTGAAGGTGCGCCTCGCGCTCGCCCCGGACGCCGTCGCGAACGAGATCACCGCCGACGCGGCCGTCGTACAACGGCATGCCGACGACGGGGACTGGATCGGTCAGTCGAACGACTACCGCTTCGCCGTCGAGGCCGCCGACCCCGCCGACCTCGAAGCCGTCCCCAGCGGCTCGGCCACTTCCCCCGCCACCCCCGCTCCGTCCGCCGCGACCTCGCCCCCCGCCGAGGACCTCTCGTTCACCGACGAACTCGCCAGTACCGGAATCGGCCCCGCGCACCTCGTTCTCGCCGCCCTGTCCGTCCTCCTAGTCACCAGCGGCGCCCTGCTGCTGGCGCGGAGGCGCCGATAACGCGGGCCGCCACCTCTGCGACGATCTACGGGTGGACTACCCGAACGACCAGGCCCCCGGCGCCCCCGTCCGCTCCGGCATCCCGGAGCACGGCCGCATCCCCAAGTACTACGCGGTCAAGGCTCAAATCGCCGTGCTCGTCGACGAGTTGGGGGAGGGCGGCCTGATCCCGACCGAGCGCGACCTCTCCGAGCGGTACGAGGTCGCCCGCGAGACCGTGCGGCAGGCGCTGCGCGAACTCGTGCTGGAGGGCAGGCTGCGCCGGCAGGGTCGGGGCACGGTCGTCGCGGGTCCCAAGCTGGAGCAGCCGCTGTCCCTGGCCAGCTACACCGAGGGCGTACGGCGGCAGGGGCGCACCCCGGGCCGCAGCCTCGTCACCCTCGACCGCTTCCCCTGCACCGACGCCCTCGCCGCCGAGACCGGACTGACCCGCGGCGAACCCGTCTGGCACCTGGAGCGCGTCCTGCTCGCCGACGACGAACGGGTCGGCCTCGAAAGCACCTACGTCTCCGTCGCCCGAGTCCCGCACCTGGACACGGACTTCGAGCCCGACTCCTCGTTCTACGGCTACCTCAACGCCCGCGGCATCCACTTCGGCGACGCCGACGAACGCATCGAGACCGTGCTGGCCACCCCGCGCGAGGCCCTCCTCATCGGCACCCCGCCCGCCCTCCCGATGCTGCTGATCCACCGGGTGTCCAGGGACACGGAGGGCCGCCCGCTGGAACGGGTCCGGGGCCTGTACCGGGGCGACCGCTTCTCCTTCACCACCCACCACAGAGGCTGACCGACAGGGCTGCCGCAGTGCCCTCGATTATCACGGATAGATAACGGGTCTAGCCCAAACGTGATGGGTCGTTCACGCTTTCGTTGGGAGCCGGACCTTTCCGGTTCCCGGATCCCGAGGAGCGTGGCCGTCGTGAGAGTGACAGTCGTCGGAGGCGGCGTGGTGGGCACCATGCACGCCTGGCAAGCAGTGGAACGCGGCCATGAGGTCGTACAGATCGAGCGCGAGGCGGAGGCTCGCGGCGCGTCGTTGCGCAACTTCGGGCAGATCTGGGTGAGTGGCCGCGCGGGCGGCGAAGAGCTCGAAACCGCCCTGCGAGCACGGGAGTTGTGGGAGGAGATCGGGGCCCGCGTCCCGGCGCTCGGCTTCCGGGCCAACGGTTCGCTGACCCCCGTCCGGGGCGACCGCGAACTCGCCGTCGCGGAGGCCGCCGTAGCGCGGGAGGACTCCGCGGCGCGCGGCTACAAGCTCCTCACCCCGGCCGAGGCCCGCGCCGTGAATCCCGCCCTGCGCGGCGACTTCACCGCCGCCCTGTACTGCGAACGCGACGCGGCCGTCGAACCCCGTACCGCCCAACTCGCCCTGCGCGCCGAGCTGTCGAAGTCCCCGAACTACACCTTCCTGCCGGGCCGCGAGGTCCGCGAGGTGATCGGCGAGCACGCGGTGCGCGACGACCACGGGGACGTGCACGCCTCCGACGCGGTCGTGCTGTGCACCGGCGCCTGGCTCGGCGGCCTCGTCCGCGAACTCGCCGGGCCCGAACTCCCCGTCCGCCGCGTCCGGTTGCAGATGATGCAGACCGACCCGCTCGGCGAACCGCTCACCACGTCGATCGCCGACGCGGACAGCTTCCGCTACTACCCGGCCTACCGTGGCCAGGCCCTCGACCAACTCAACGCCGATCAACCGCAGTTGCCGACCCCGGCCGCCCACGCCATGCAACTCCTCATGGTCCAGCGCGCCGACGGCGGACTGACCATCGGCGACACCCACGAGTACGAGCACCCCTTCGCCTTCGACACCACCGAGGCGCCCTACGACCATCTCGCCGAGGTCGTCGAGTCGTTCCTCGGCCGCCCTCTCCCGAAGATCCGCCGCCGCTGGGCCGGCGTGTACGCGCAGTGCACCGACCCTGCCCGCGTCGTCCACCGCCAACAGGTGCGCGACGGCGTGTGGTTGGTGACCGGGCCGGGCGGGCGCGGCATGACCTGCTCCCCGGCGATCGCCGAGACCACCGCGAACGAACTGGACTGGTGACCCCCATGACCTCCCTCATGAACCCCACGACACCCGGCACGACACCCGACATCCGCCTCGTCGTCCTCGACATGGCCGGCACGACCGTCGCCGACGGCGGTCTAGTAGAGGAGGCGTTCACGGCGGCCGCCCGGCACATGGGCGAAGAACCCGCCGACATGCTCGACTACGTCCGCGCCACCATGGGCGAGTCCAAGATCTCCGTCTTCCGCCACCTGTTCGGCGAGGAGACCAAGGCCCAGGACGCCAACAAGGCCTTCGAAGCGGCGTACGCCGACCTCGTCGACGCCGGCCGGGTCGCCGCCCTGCCCGACGCCCGCGAGACCATCGAGACCCTCAAGTCCCAAGGCCGCACGGTCGTGTTGACCACCGGCTTCGCCCGCGCCACCCAGGACGCGATCCTGGCCGCCCTCGGCTGGCAGGACCTCGCCGACCTCACCCTGTGCCCCGCCGACGCCGGCGGCCGGGGACGCCCGTACCCGGACATGGTGCTGACCGCCTTCCTGCGTACGGCGGTTGCGGACGACGTACGGCAGATGGCGGTCGTCGGCGACACCTCGTACGACATGCTCAGCGGGGTCCGCGCGGGGGCGGGGCTGGTCGCCGGTGTGCTGACCGGCGCCCACGACGCGGACGCGCTGCGGGCGGCCGGGGCGGGCCAAGTCCTCGACGGCGTAGGACAGTTGCCCGGAGTCCTCGCATGACGAACGGCATCCGCTTCGACTCCGTCACCGTTGCCTACGACGGCACGGTCGTCCTCGACGCCCTCGACCTCATCGTCGAACCCGGCGAGGTCATGGCCCTGCTCGGGCCGTCCGGCTCCGGCAAGACCACGGCGCTGCGGGCGGTCGCGGGGTTCGTACGGCCGGTGTCGGGGCGGGTGTTCCTCGGCGGGCGTGACGTCACCGACCTGCCGCCGTACCGGCGGGGGGTCGGGATGGTCGTGCAGCAGTACGCGCTGTTCCCTCATCTGCGGGTCGAGGACAACGTGGCGTTCGGGCTCAGGGCGCAGAAGGTGCCGCGCGGGGAGATCCGTACCCGGGTCGCCGAGGCGCTGGAGATGGTCGGCATGGGGGAGTACGCGCGGCGCCATCCACGGGAGTTGTCCGGTGGGCAGCAGCAACGCGTGGCCATCGCACGGGCGTTGGCCATCCGGCCCGGGGTTCTCCTTCTCGACGAACCCCTCTCCGCGCTCGACGCGCAGCTGAGGTCCGGGATGCTCGCCGAACTCGCCCGGCTGCACCGGGAGTTGCCCGAGGTGTCGATCCTCTACGTCACGCATGACCAGGTCGAGGCGCTCACTCTGGCCGACCGGATCGCCGTCATGGACCGGGCTCGGCTTCAGGAGTGCGGGACGCCGCGCGAGCTGTACCGGGCGCCTAAGAGTGAGTTCACGGCGGGGTTCGTCGGGAGCGCGAATCTGTTGCCGGTGACTGTGGGGGAGCGGGGGGTGTTCTTCGGGGAGCAGCGGGTTGAGGTGCGGGGGGTTGTTTCCGGGGGTGAGGCGACCTTGTGTGTACGGCCGCATCTCGTTGGGCTGGGGGAGGGGCCCAATCAACTCGCCGGTGTCGTACGGGAGATCCAGTGGCGTGGGGCCACTCACCGGCTCTACGTCGATGTGGATGGGCGGCGGGTCATGGCTGACGTACCGGAGTTGAAGAAGCCGCCTGTGTATGGGGATGCGGTGACGTTGCATTTCGCGCCGGAGGATGCGGTGTTGCTGTGCGCTGGAGTTGGCGATGAGTGAGGTTGTTCGTTGGGCGCGGGCCGGTGGGGGCTGGGCGCGCAGTTCCCCGCGCCCCTGGGGGGTGGCCCTGCTGCCCGTTGCAATCCTCAGCCTTCTCTTTCTTTACCCACTCGCCCTCGTCGTTCGGCAGTCCTTTCAGCCGGCCACCGCCTACGCCGACGTCTTCTCATCCGAGTTGTTCCGTACCGCCCTCTGGACCACCGTCTGGATCGCTGTCGTATCGACCCTCGGATGCATGCTCCTCGGGTTCGTGCTGGCGTTGATCATCGCGTTCGTGCCCTTCCCCGGAGCCAAGACAGTCGCCCGCTTCATCGACGTCTACCTCTCCTTCCCCTCCTTCCTGATCACGCTCGCCCTGCTCTTCATCTACGGCACCACCGGCATCGTCGGTTCGTTCCAGTTCCTCGCGACGCCCTGGGGTGTGCTGCTCGCGGAGGTCACCTACTTCACGCCGTTCGTGATGCGGCCGCTGCTCGCCGCGTTCTCGCAGCTGGACACCGCGCAGTTGGAGGCGGCTTCGAGTCTCGGAGCCAAGGCGCCCCGCATCATCCGGCAGGTCATCCTGCCGGAGGCGCTCCCCGCGCTCGCCGCCGGCGGGAGCCTCGTGCTCGTCCTCTGTCTCAACGAGTTCGGGATCGTGCTGTTCACCGGCGCCAAAGGGGTCACGACCCTCCCCATGCTCGTCTACAGCAAGGCGATCCTGGAGTCGGACTACCCGGGCGCGTGTGTGGTCGCCGTCGTCAACGTCCTTATATCCGTGGGGCTCTACGGCCTCTACCGGGTGGTGAGCCGTCGTGTTGGTGCATAGCCGCAAGGCGAAGTGGGCTGTGTGGCTGGTCTTCGCCGTCCTCTTCCTGCCCCTCTTCGCGCTGCCCCTCCTCGTCGTCCTCGGGGCATCCTTCGCCACCAACTGGTCCGGGGTCCTGCCCTCCGGTTTCACCACCTCCCACTACTCCGCCGCGACCCGGGGTGAGGCCCTCCAGGCGCTCACCACCAGCCTGGTCACCGCCCTCACCGCGAGCCTGTTCGCGCTCGGCATCGGAACCTGGGCCGCGCTCGCCGCCGCCGGGCTCAAGAAGCGTCAACGCCGGGTGCTGGACGCCCTGTTCGTGCTGCCGGTGGCCGTGCCGTCCGTCGTGGTGGGCCTCGCGATCCTCGTCGCGTTCTCCAAGCCGCCGATGCTGCTCAACGGCACCCGGTGGATCGTGATCCTCGCCCACACCGTGCTCGTGACCGCCTTCGCCTACCAGTCCGTGTCCGCCGCGATCGTCCGCCTCGACCCGGCCTACGAACAGGCCGCCGCCTCTCTCGGCGCCCGGCCGCTGTACGTCCTGTGGCGGATCCGGCTGCCGTTGCTGCTGCCGTCGCTCACCGCCGCCGTAGGACTCTGTTTCGCCCTGTCCATGGGCGAGTTGAGCGCCACGATGATGCTCTATCCGCCCGACTGGACCACGCTTCCGGTCCTCATCTACTCGGCCACCGACCGCGGCGCCCTGTTCGCCGGGTCCGCGCTCGCCGTGGTCCTGATGACGGCGACCCTGCTCGTCCTGCTCGTCGTCTCCCGGGTTCGCAACCGGGCCTCGTACCGCTGATCCACCAGCACCTCAACTGACCTCACCACGCCAGGAGTTGGCCTCGCCATGCCCAGAAACGCACTCAAGATCGCCGTAGCCGTATCGCTCTGCGCCACCCCGCTCCTCACCGCCTGCGGCGGTACCTCCGCCGCCTCCGACGCCAAGGTCGTCACCGTCTACAGCGCCGACGGGCTCAAGGGCGAGAACGGCGACGGCTGGTACGACCAGGTCTTCAAGGACTTCGAGAAGCAGACCGGCATCGAGGTCAAGTACGTCGAGGGCGGCTCCGGCGAGATGGTGCAGCGTGCCGTCCGGGAGAAGAGCAACCCGCAGGCGGATGTCCTCGTGACCCTGCCGCCGTTCATCCAACAGGCCGACAGCAAGGGGCTGTTGCAGAAGTACACCCCGGCCGGTGCCGACCAGGTCAGCGGCGCCGACAAGGCCACTGACGGCACCTGGACCTCCGTCGTCAACAACTACTTCGGGTTCGTCTACAACAAGAAGCAGCTCGCCCAAGCGCCCACCACCTGGGACGAGTTGCTCGACGGCAAGTACAAGAACAAGCTCCAGTACTCCACGCCCGGAGTCGCCGGCGACGGAACCGCCGTACTGATCAAGGCGATTCACGACTTCGGCGGGAAGGACGCGGCCCTCGCCTATCTGAAGAAGCTGCAGTCCAACAACGTCGGCCCGTCCGCCTCGACCGGCAAGCTCGCGCCCAAGGTCGACAAGGGTGAACTCCTCGTCGCCAACGGCGATGTGCAGATGAACTACGCCCAGTCCAAGACCATGCCGAACCTCGGCATCTGGTTCCCGGCGAAGCAGGGCGGCAAGCCCACCACCTTCGCCCTCCCGTACGCGGCCGGTCTCGTCACCAAGGCCCCGCACAGCGCCAACGGCAGGAAGCTCCTCGACTACCTGCTCAGCCGCACCGCCCAGCAGCAGGTCAGCTCGGTCGGCGGCGGCTTCAGCGCCCGCCAGGACGTCAAGGCCACCGACGCCAACGCCACCGCCCTGACCAAGCTCATGACCGGCGTCGAGATCTTCCAGCCGGACTGGTCGGACATCGACAAGAACCTGACGTCGTACGTCGAGGACTGGCAGTCCGCGACCGGCAGTTGAGTCTCAGATCAGGTCGACCAGGTCCGCGATGGACTCCACGACCGTCGTGGGGCGGTAGGGGTAGCGCTCCACATCACCCCTGGTCGTCAGCCCGGTGAGGACGAGGAAGGTCTCCATCCCGGCCTCCAGTCCCGCGAGGACGTCCGTGTCCATGCGGTCGCCGATCATGGCGCTGGTCTCCGAGTGCGCGCCGATGGTGTTCAGCGCCGACCGCATCATCAGCGGGTTCGGCTTGCCGACAAAGTAGGGCTCCTTGCCGGTCGCCTTGGTGATCAGCGCGGCCACCGACCCGGTGGCCGGCAGGGCGCCCTCGGGCGAGGGGCCGGTGTTGTCGGGGTTGGTCGCGATGAACCGGGCCCCGTCGTTGATCAGCCGGATCGCCTTGGTCAGGGCCTCGAAGGAGTACGTCCGGGTCTCGCCCAGGATCACGAAGTCCGGGTCGGAGTCGGTCAGCACGTACCCCGCGTCGTGCAGCGCCGTCGTCAGCCCGGCCTCGCCGATGACGTAGGCGGTGCCGCCGGGGTGCTGGTTGTCCAGGAAGGCGGCGGTGGCCAGCGCCGAGGTCCAGATGTTCTCCACCGGGACGTCGAGACCGATCCGGCTCAGGCGGGCGTGCAGGTCACGCGCGGTGTAGATCGAGTTGTTGGTGAGGACCAGGAACGGGCGCCCCTTCTCCCGCAGCGTCTTGATGAACGCCTCCGCGCCGGGCACCGGGACGCCCTCGTGCATCAGCACCCCGTCCATGTCGGTGAGCCACGATTCGATGGGCTTGCGCTCTGTCATGGGTGGGCACTCCTGCGGTACGCGGGCATGTGAGGTGACCATGCTATGCACCTTCCGGCGCCGTCCCCCATATGGAGCAGCGGGGCGTGGCTGAGGATGCGGCCGTCCGCTGTGAGGAGGAGTCTCCAGATATCTGGAGGTTCACGATGGGTTCACTGAAAGTCACACTCTGTGCGGGTGCCGCGGTGGTCCTCACGGCGCTCACCCCGACGGCGTACGCGGCGGACGGAGGCGGTGTCACGGTGACCCCCGCCTCCCCGTCCCCCGGCGCCGACGTAGCGCTCAGGATCAGCGGCTGTGCCGGTACGACGGGCTCGGCGGCGTCCGCCGCGTTCGTCGCCGACGCCAAACTGGTCGGCGCGTCCGGCACCCTCGCAGGCGAGACCCGGGTCCGCACCTCGCTGGAACCGGGCAGCTACGACGTGAGGATCACCTGCGGGAGCGTGACGGTGAAGGGCGCGATCAAGGTCGTAGAACACGGGTCCCAGTCCCCGTCGGCACCCCCCTCCACCCCCGCCTCGCCGGTCGCCCCCGTCCACGCGGGCGGCGGCGGTGCGGCGGCGCACCTCGCGGCCGTGGACGCGCGGGCCGCCGGTCCCGGTACCGCGCACGCGGTGGTCGGTCTCCTGCTGGCCGGTGTCGCCGCGACGGCCGTGGCGCTGCGCAGCGCCCGCCGGGGCCGCAGGACGGGCTGACCGGCCATGTTCGATCACGACGGGCCCGCCGAGCACGAGCGTTCCTCCGGCACCGGGCGGCTGCTGACCGGGGTCGCCTGGGCCGTGCTGCTGCTCGGACTCTGGCTGTGGGGACAGGACCTGACCGACATCCGGCTGGGCATATCCGCGCCGACGACCGGTGACGTGGCGGCGGTCGGACGCCCCCCGGAGGCCGAACTCCCGCCCGCCGCCAAGCCGTTGGGCAACGCGCTGCCACAGCGCATCGACATCCCCCAACTCGCCGTCCAGGCACCGGTGGTGGCCCGCGGCCTCGACACCCAGGGCGCGATCGACCCACCGCCGTTCGACCAGGCGGCCGTGGTCGGCTGGTACGGGAGTGGAGTACGGCCCGGAGCCGTCGGAACGGCCCTGATGGTCGGGCACGTCGACACCGAGACCCGCCCCGCCGTCTTCTACAAGCTCAGCACCCTCCGCCCGGGCGGCACGATCCGCGTGATCCGCGACGACGGCAAGGTCGCCGAGTTCACCGTCGACGACGTCCGCGTCCTGACCCGCGCCCACTTCGACGCCCAACAGGCCTACGGCACCCGGCAGTCGGGCCGCGCCGAACTCCGCCTCATCACCTGCGGCGGCACCTTCGACCGCGTCGGCCGCAGCTACACGGCGAACGTCATCGTGTCCGCCTACCTCACCGGCACCGGACTCTGACAACCGGGCCCGGCCGACGACCTGCTCCCCCCTGAAGCCGCCGACCGGGCTGGTCCTCAACCGCACGCGCACGGGTTGCGGGAGTAACCCGGCGAACGGCGCGGGAGGTCTGGAAAACCAGTGGTGGAAGGTGTGTGTTCGGGCCAGGGGCCAGGGCCGTTGGGAATGACTCTAGAACGAATGGGCGTCCGGGCCTAGAGGGCAAATAACGCCATGTCTCACAGCAGTTGCGCACTGTCATATGCACTGGTCACAGTCGGTCCACAGGTCCCCCCTCGATCACCGCCCGCGCGACCCGGTCCAGCGGCATCCGGCGCCGCCGCGCATGCCCGCGCAGCGCGGTGAACGCCTCGTCGGTACCGACCTGCCAGCGCTCGGCGAGCATCCCCTTGGCCTGCTCGATCCGCACCCGGCTCGACAACGCCTCCTGCAACTGCCCCGCCAGGGAACGGGATTGAGCGTACGCGCGGTGGTTCTCCAGCCCCAGACCGACGGCATCGGCGAGCGCCTGCGCCACCACCAGCTCCGAACGCCAGCTGTCCGAGGCGCAGTTGGGCAGCGCCGTCGCGAACACGTTGAGCGCGCCGAACCGCGTGCCCCGCCGCCGCACCGGCACCGCGAAGGTCGCCACGACGCCGTACCGCAGGGCCCGCTCGGTGAACTCCGGCCAGCGGGCGGCCGCATGGGCCGCACCGATCGACACCGGCGGTACGGGCCGCCCGGACCCGTAACTCTCCAGACAGGGCCCGCCGTCGCGCTGAGCGGCAAGCAGTTCGAGCGCCATGTCCTCCCGACCACCGCACGTGCTCCCGCCCAACGCCACCGCCTCACCACCGTCGATCAGCACGATCCCGGCAGCCCGAGCGGACAGCAGCTCCACGCAGTGATCGGCCAGCCGACGCAGATAGTCCCCGGTGTCGAAGGTCTCCGTCAGGGTGTCGGCAGCCTCCACCAGCGCCGCGGCCAACCGGCCCTCCCGGGTCGTGTGGTGCATGACAGCCACCTTCTCCCTGCCCCGGAACCGAGCGCGCCGGGCAGACCCTAGGCCGCGCATCTACCCACAAGGGCGGAGGTGTAACAGCCCGCCGACAACACCCCGGGCGTTCTCGTGGGCGGCACGCCACGTATGTCACGATTGACCCTTGGATCGGTACAGCCAAGGGGGAGTTGGATGTACGGCAGCCAGGGGACCCCGGTCTCCTTCGGCACACGGACGTCGGCGCTGGTCCTGGGGGCGGCACTGCTGATGGCGGGGTGCTCCTCCTCCGGGGACGGAGACAAGAAACCCGACGTGAACGCGAAGATCACCCAACAGCCCGACGGATCCGACCCGATCTGGGTCAACCCGGACACCAACGCGGCCCGCCAGCTGGCCACTTACGTCGACGCGGGCAAGACGGCGGAAGCCGAGCAGATCAGGAAGATCGCCGAACAGCCGACCGGCGAGTGGATCGGCGCGGAGAACCCGAAGGCGGAGGCCCAGGGCTTCACCGAGGCCGCCGACCAGGCCGGCCGCACCGCCCTCCTGGTCCTCTACAACATCCCGCACCGCGACTGCGGCCAGTACTCCCAGGGCGGAGCGGGCGACGGCGACGCGTACCGGGCGTGGATCGACGCGGTGGCCCAGGGCATCGCGGACCGCAAAGCCACGCTGATCCTGGAACCGGACGCCGTCCTCCACCTGGTGGACGGCTGCACTCCCACCCAATTCCAGGCGGAGCGCTACGACTTGCTCGCCTACGCGATCACCAAGCTCAAGTCCCTGAAGAACACCAAGGTCTACCTGGACGCCGGAAACGCGGGCTGGGGCCACCCCGACGAGATCTACCAGCCCCTCGAACGAGCAGGCATCGCCAAGGCCGACGGCTTCGCGGTCAACGTCTCCAACTTCTACTCCACCCAGGACTCCATCGCCTACGGCAAACAACTCTCGGCAAAAACCGGCGACAAACACTTCGTCATCGACACCAGCCGCAACGGCAACGGCCCCTACACGTCCGGCAACACAGACGAGAACTGGTGCAACCCCCCAGGCAGGTCCCTGGGAGAAACCCCCACGACGAAGACCGCAGACCCGTTGGTGGACGCCTACCTGTGGATCAAACGCCCGGGTGAGTCGGACGGCGAGTGCAAGGGCGGCCCGAAGGCGGGCGATTGGTGGCCAAGTTACGCACTGAACCTGGCCAAGTCTTCCAACTAACGCAAGGCCGCACGCCCTGCTTTTAGGGGCGCGGGGCTGTATCGATTTGCGGCTCCGCCGCGTGGGCGCGACCAGCCCCCACGCCCCCGCACCCAAAACACAACCCCTAGGGCACCTTCACCCACACTGCCTTACTCGGCGTCCCCTGATCATCATCCACAAACAGCATGTACCACCCCGACTGCACCAAGTTCCGATCCTTAGGCACAGTCACCGTGACCTTGTCCCCAGCAGTCTTGAAGTCCAGGGCAATAGACCGCTGATCAACATCCGTCACATGCGTAGACGCACTGGGCCGAATCAACCGCACCTTCTTGATCGAAGAAGCATGCGCCGAGGTGAACGTCCCCGAAGCCCCCCGAGCAATAACCCCCGGCCCCCCAGAAAGATCCGGCCGAGAATCCCGGTAAAGATACGGCGGCGTATAGATCTCGATCCGCTGCTCAAAAACCCCCGGCTTCGTATCCGCCTTGTCCGCATACAACGGATTGGACCCGAAGAACATCACCCGCCCGTCCGGCAGCAGAATCGACCCGGAGTGATAGTCCCGCCCGACCAGCGGATCGGCGACCTCCTCGAACGTATTCGTATCCGGGTGATACAGCCGAGCCTGAAGGATGTCGGACTCACCACGCCCCCGATAATCCTCGGACCCACCCGAAACCAAAACGGTGTCATCAGGCAGGATCGAGGTCTGCGGATACCGGGTCCCCTTCTCCAACGAGGGCCCGTCCACGAACTTGGGATCGGCAGCCTTCAGATCGACGAGCCGGGTCTTGTTGGTGGACAACTTCGACTCCCCAACACCCCCACCCCCGATGACCATGTACTTCTCGTCCTGAGCCGGCGCCAACAACACAGTCGCCGAGGTCTCCAACATGTTCGGATCACTGAGCCCCGGCACCTTGGTGAACGCGTTGGTGTCGACGTCCCAAATCCCCGGATCCCGCCCCACGTTGTCCGGCCCGTACCCCGCATTGGATCCCGAGTAGAACAACTTCCCGTTCTCCATCAGGAACAGCGCAGGATACGTAGGAAACTGCCGCTTGGTCTTCGTGTACGTCCACTTCTTCGTCGCCGGATCAAAGACCTCGTTCTTCCCCGGCACCAACTGCCCGATGTCATCGAGCCCGGAGACACTGAGCACTTTCCCATCGCTCAAGGTCGTCAACGTCGGATACCATCGAGCCTCGTTCATCGGATCGACCTTGATGTACTTCTCGGCGACCGGATCGAACTCGTACGCGTTCTTGATCCCCTCGAAGTCCCGCTTGTCCAGCCCGAACTTGTTCCCGATGCCGTACGTGTTGCGCTCGTCGGCGCCGGTCAACCCCTGGATCCGGTAGTTGTCCTGGGCCCCGGTCTCGTACTTGGTGCCTTCCTTCGGTGCCTCGACGACGACCCGGGCGTAACCGGGGTTGTTCCGCAGGAACTTGCCGGTGTTCTTGTCGAACACCTTGGTCGCACGCGGAATCAGCGCCGAATCCGTGGACACGAACGACTTGCCGTTCGCCTTGCCCGTGAACCTCGTCCCCTGAGGCAGCGTCATCGGCTTGTCGGGATTCTCGTTGTAGAGAATCATGACGCCACCCGCCTTCTTGACGTCCCCCTTCAGCTTCTCGTACTTCTTGGTGCCGCCCGCGATGAGGATGTTCCCGTTGGCGAGTTGGGTGTGCCCCGTGCAGAACAGATCAGCGGGAGTCGGGACCTTCTTGATCGTCCCCTTCACCGGGTCCCATATCCGCGATTCGAACTTCTTCGCGTTGAAGTTGTCCTGGTTGTTCCCCGAGCCCGCGACGAGCAGCACCTTCCCGGTGTGCAGCAGCACCGCGTGAATGGTGTCCTGCCGGTACTCCTTGGGGAACTGGATGATGTCCCAATGCCCGTTGTCGGCCTTGTACTCGGGCTTGTTGATGACGTACTGGTGGTATCTCTCGGTCCCGAATCTGTACAGCCAGGGCCCGTTCATCCCGGCCAGGGCGAGTACGACCACCGTGCTGATCGCGAGTCGACGGGCACGGCGCCGGCCGGCTTCCTTCATTCCTTACGACCCCCCGCCCCACCGAGCGCGATCTGCATGGTCTGCTCTCCCGTGCCGCCGGAAGCCGCCCAACTGGGCTTCTGCTGAGGGGAATGCGGGGCCTGAGCGACCGGCGACGGCCGCGGCGCCGGAACGGCGTCCTGAACCACGTCCGGGAGGACAGCGGACGACCGCTTCCTCTCCTGCCGCACCATGTACCGCCAGGCGAGGATCGGCGACGCGGTGATCAGCAGCGCGAACGTCGCCCAGGTGATCATCGCCGGATGGGAGTGCCCGTTCTCGAACCCCGCGATCAGCGACCCGGCGAAGATCAGGATGAAGAACCAGTGCACCCGGAACGTCCCGAACAGCGTGTCGGGGCTGGCCGAGTCACCCTTCGGCGTGACCACGAACCTGCTCTTGCGGCGCAGCACGGCGTCCAGCAGCGAGCGCGCGTATATCGGCGCCGACAGCGCGGACATCACCATGCCCGCGACCCCGCCCGACCCCTCCGGCTCGTGCGGCGAGACGTTGTGCCGCCGGTTCCAGATGTAGAGCCCGATCTGCAGCGCGGACGCGTTGCCGTAGAGCATCAGCCACACCGTCGGGTCGATGTTCACGCCCGAGGCGCCCATCCCCAGGAACAGGGCGCAACTCAGCGCCGCCAGTATCCAGTTGAGGGCCGACATCGGGTAGAAGATGATCATCATCGTGTAGTTGAAGAACTTCCCCGGAGGCATCGAGAAGAAGCCCTTCCAGTACTGCTTGAGGATCGTCTCGTACGTCCCTCTGGACCACCGGAGTTGCTGCGTGAAGAAGTCCGTCCAGGCGCTGGGCCCCTCGCCGACCGCGAGCACGTCCGGCGTGTAGACCGACTTCCACTTCTTCCCGGTGACCGGGTTCTTCGCCCGGTGCATCTCAAAGCCGGTCGCCATGTCCTCGGTGATCGAGTCGTACAGGCCGCCGATCTGCCGAAGTGCCGTGATCCGTACGGCGTTTGACGTGCCGACGAACATCGGCGAGCCGTAGCGGTTGCCGGCCCGCTGGATCAGGGCGTGGAAGAGGAACTGCTGCGACTCGGCCGCCTTGGTGACCGGGCCCTCGTAATTGCCGTACACCTGGGGGCCGATGACGAAGCCGACGTCCGGGTCGCGGAAGAAACCCAGCATCCGCTCCAGGTAGTTGGGCAGCGGCACGTGGTCGGTGTCGACGGAGGCGAAGTAGTCGTACGCGTCGCCGTGCGCGTCGAGCCAGGCGTTGTAGTTGCCGTGCTTGGTCTTCGCCCGGTGCGCGCCCTTGGGGCGGTTCCACTTCTCGACTCCCTTGCGGGTGAAGTGGTGTACGCCGAGCCGCCCGCAGACGGCCTTGACCTCGGGGTCGTCGCCCTCGTCCAGCAGCCACACATGCAACAGCCCCCGGTGGCGCAGCCGTACGGCTGCCTCCAAGGTCTTGGTGACCATCTCCAGGGGCTCCTTGCCGGGCACGAAGGTCGTGATGAACGCGACTCTCGTGCCGGTCTCCGGCACCACCGGGACCGGGTCGCGGGCGACCAGCGTGGCGTGCGCGTTGGACAGCACGTTCATGCAGCGGAAGAACTCGATCAGGCCGATCGCGACCAGCATCACGATGTCCAGCGCGGGCAGGAAGTCGTAGGCGGGATAGTCGCGTTGGGTCCAGTGCTCGGGCTGCATCAGCCAGCCCAGCAGGATCAGGGAGAGCAGCGGCGCCGCGCCCAGCATGAGGGCGGCGCGCAGGCGGTGCGTCTCCTGCGACAGCAGCGACCGGTACTGGACCTTGTACGGCTTGCCCGGCTCGGGCTGCGTGAGGGGTCCCGCCAGGCGGCTGTAGTGCTCGTAGTCGTATCTCGGAAGTGTGCTCTTGATCCGCTGGAGACCGGCGGTCCGGTGTCCCGGGACTCTGAGCTCGGTGGTTTGTGTCTGTGACGGGTCGAGGTTGTGCCGGGCGCCCGTCGGCGTCGACGTCATGAGTCATCCCCCCACACGCGAGAACGCGCGTGTCTGTTTGTCTCGGCCGCCCGCCGGCGTCCCCCTCGACCCTCGACGGGCGTGTCAGTGGTGCCGCAGTCACCACACAGTCCGCTCACAGAGATGTGCGACCGCGACCGGCCGGTTGCGCGATGCCCCCTCCGACATCTGTTCCAGGGCGGGGCCCCTCCTCCCCGCGAAACCGCGCGACCGGTTCCGTACGTACCCCCTCAACTGCCGTGTACCGGCAGTATCTTCGAAACCAGGGTTCTACGGTGCTCAGCTTGATCGCAAGACACGAAACGCGGTGTTAACCGGTCATACGCGTTCATTGGGGCGCGTGTGGGGATCATGTGGAGCCGTTGTGGACAGTCTTGTGCGCACGTTGTCGAAGTGCTCTCTTATGGCGTTCTCGGCACGTTTCGCATCCCCGGACCGGACCGCGTCGAGGATCGCCCGGTGCTGGCGGCAGGTGACCCCGGGGTCCTGCGGGCCGGCCGCGAGATCGGTGTGGACGCGGTGGAAGGCGTCCCAGAACGCCTCCAGGACCTCGCTCAGCAGCGCGTTGTCCAGACCCCGGTAGAGCGTTGCGTGGAAGGCGCGGTCGGTGGCCGCGAGCCCGATCCCCTCGGCGGCCTCCCGCTCCATCTGCCGTACCAGAGCGTCGAGTTCGACGAGGTCCCGCTCGGGCAGCCGCCCCGCGAGCCGGGCGACGAGCCCCGACTCCACCGCCTCCCGCAGTTCGAGCAGCTGCAGCAGGCTGTCCTCGCCGCGGTAGTGCCCGACGACCGTGCGGAACGCGAGCCCCTCGACCATCGGCGCGAGCGACATCGGGCCGACGTACGTCCCGAAGCCGTGCCGGATCTCGACGATCCCCATCGCCTGCAGCGCCTTGAGCGCCTCGCGCACCGAGTTCCGGCTCGCACCGAGAAACACCATCAGCTCGGGCTCGGTCGGCAGCGGGGCCCCGGAGGACAGCCGACGGTCGAGGATGAGCTTCTTGATCCGCTCCTGCAGGTCACGGGCTGTCATGGCCAGAGGGTATCCGGCCAAACGGGGGGTGAGCTGTGTTCCGCCCGCACGGATGTTCCGTCCGCGCGGCTGCCTCCGCCCACGCGAAAGGCCCCCCGCCGCGCGCGGCGAAGCCGTGCAAAAACGACGATGGCGAGGCATGTTCGCGTTTTCTGCGAACGTGCCTCGCCATCGTCATCGTGCGCCGCCAGGGACTCGAACCCCGGACCCGCTGATTAAGAGTCAGCTGCTCTAACCAACTGAGCTAGCGGCGCGCGTGTTGACCTGCACAACTCTACCGGATGCCCGGGGGTGCTCCCGACCACCCCCGGACGGGTCCCGGTCGACCTCTGTACATCATTCGGACCGTCAACATGCGAGTCCGGAAGACAGTTGAGAAGCTGGCGGATGTGCACGAGCGCGGATATTTTCACCTGGAGTGTGAGGGGCGTCGCATGGAGACTCCGGTATTCGAGGAATTCGATCCCGCGAGCGATTGCGACTGCCCCGGATGTGCTGACCGGCGGCGCCGCCGGCCGCATTCCCCGACCGGCCGCACCGGCGGCCACCCCGCCGCCCAGCGGGCCCTCTTCGTGGCGGCCGCGGCGTCCGCGACCCTCGCCGCCGGGCATGCCGTACCGGCTGCGGCCGCTCCCCACGCTCCGGCCCGCCCCGGCGTTCCCGCAGGTGACACGGGTGACGAGCCCGCCACCCCGCAGGGGAGCAAGGCCCCGCTGCACGGCCCGAGCGGGAAACCGGCGAAGCCGGCCGGTGCGGTCAAGGCGCCCACGACCACCCGCGCGGAGATCATCAACCGGGCCAAGACCTGGATCGCGGCGCAGGTGCCGTACAGCATGAACGCGTACTGGTCCGACGGTTACCGGCAGGACTGCTCGGGGTTCGTCTCGATGGCCTGGGGGCTGCCGGGGAACGAATGGACCGGGAGTCTCGACCAGTACGGCGTGCGTATTGCCAAGGACGAACTGGAGCCCGGCGACATTCTCCTGTTCCACAATCTCGCGAACCCCGAGAAAGGCTCGCACGTCGTCATTTTCGGCGGCTGGACCGACTACACGCACACCTACTACATCGCCCTGGAGGAGACCCCCTCGCACGCCCGCCGCCAGTCCACGCCGTACGCGTACTGGAGCCACTCGGACAGCTATGTGCCCTACCGCTACAAGGGCGTGACGGGCGGCACGGAAGGCGTGACCCCCGTGGTTCCGGTGACCCCGGTGGACGCGGGCAAGGCGAACACGGCGTACCCGGGAGCGTCGGCTTTCGGCCCCGGAGCCGACAACCAGTACGTCACCCAGCTCGGCACGATGCTCGTCGCCCGGGGTGCGGGCTCGTACTACACCTCGGGTCCCGGCCCGCGCTGGTCGGACGCGGACCGGCGGGCCACCCAGGCGTTCCAGCTCGCCCAGGGCTGGACCGGCGCGGACGCGGACGGCCTGCCCGGCCCGCAGACCTGGCAACTGCTCGTCACCGGCAAGGGCAAGAACGTCGGCGGCACGGCGGCCGTGGGAGCGGCGGGCCCGCCGGCACCCTCTTCCCACGGCGTCCCCGGCTACCCGGGCAAGGCCGTTTTCCGCCTCGGCGCGAACAACAAGTACGTCACCGAGCTGGGAAAGCAGCTGGTCAAGAAGGGTTTCGGCAAGTACTACACGACGGGCCCGGGACCGCGCTGGGGCGAGCCGGACCGGCGCAACGTCGAGGCCTTCCAGCGCGCCCAGGGCTGGCGCGGCGGCGCGGCGGACGGCTACCCGGGCCCGGAGACCTGGCGCCGCCTCTTCTCGTAATCACGCACATCACCATCCGTTGTGACGCATCTGGCGCGGAGGCTGGAGGCACCTATGAGTACGACGACCACTTCACAGACGCCCGAGAACGAGGGGCCGCCCGAGGGACCGACCCGTCCCGCACGGCTCATCCAGAACGAGGCGACCACCGAGATCCCCGTCCACCTGCTGTTCCGCGACGACCCCGACCCGGTCTCGGTACCGCTCAAGTCGGCCGTCGTGGCGCGCCGCCAGGGCACCGGCGAACAGCCCCGCTTCCGCCGCCCGGTCCCGGCCAAGCCGCGCCCGGCACCGGAGGTCGACCCCGACCTGGTGGAACGCCCGGCCCGGGTGCTGCCCGGCTCGGCGGGCGTGCTCGCCGGTTCCTGCGGACTGGCCGGCTGCCTCGCCACCTCGTGGTGGGCGGGCGTCCTGCCCCCGCTCGCGACCGAGGCGCTACGACTGCCGTTCTACGCCGGTGCCGGACTCGGTCCCGCCCAGTGGGCGGCGTACGCCGGGGCCGGCGCGCTCGGGCTGTTCGGCTTCGGGGGGCTGGCCCGGGGCCGTACCGGACGGGCCTGGGTGCTCGGTCTGTTCGGGCGGTACCGGGGGACCGTCCGGCGCACCGGGCTGATGTGGGTCAACCCGTTGCTGCTGCGCCGCCGGGTCGACGTACGGCTGCGGCACTGGCGCAGTGAGCCGATGCCGGGGGCCGACGCGAACGGGGTCGCGCTGCGGGTCGTGACGCTGGTGGTGTGGCGGGTGCGGGACACCGCGCGGGCCACGCTCGGGGTCGAGGACCACGAGACGTATCTGCGCGAGTGCGTGGAGGCGGCGCTGGCCCGGGTACCGGTGGAACCGCCGGGCGGGGGCGCGAAGGGCGCCGCCGACCTGGCCGTCGACGCGCTGACCCGGCTGGTCGCGGCGGACTCGGCGCCGGTCGGCATCGAGGTGTTCTCGGTACGGCCGGTACGGGTGGAGTACGCCCCGGAGGTCGCCGCCGCGATGACCCGCCGCCGTATCGCCACGCTGGACGCGCAGCAGCGGGCGACGATGCTCACGTCGGTGGTCGACTCCGTGGAGGACACGGTGACGCGGCTGACCATGCGGGGCCTGGTGGAGCTGGACGACTACGAACGCCGGGCGCTGGTGAAGGACTTGACGGTCGCGTTCTGCTCGGGACGGGGAGAAGCCGCGCCGTGAGCGGTATGGACAGGGTCAAGTAAGGGCAATAATCTGGGACTTGGTCTAGACCTGCACGGCTCACGGAACTTCCCCACACGTTCTCCAGGAGCGGCAGCATGCGCAAAAAGACCAAGTGGTACGCGGGCGTGCTCGGGCTCACCACGGCCGGGGCCATCGTGCTCTCGTCCGGGGCCGCGAGCAGCCACGGCTACACCGACCTCCCCATCAGCAGGCAGAAGCTCTGTGCCAACGGCACGGTGACGAACTGCGGTGACATCCAGTACGAGCCGCAGAGCGTCGAGGGCCCCAAGGGCTTCCCGGCGGCCGGCCCCGCCGACGGCCAGATCTGCAACGGCGGAATCAGCCGCTTCGCCCAACTCAGCGCACCGAAGGCCCCGTCGGGCGCCGCCTGGCCGACGACGAAGGTGACGGGTGGTCAGTCGTACACGTTCCGCTGGCAGTTCACGGCGATCCACGCGACGACGGACTTCAAGTACTACGTCACCAAGGCGGGTTGGAACCAGAACCACAACCTGGCCCGCTCGGACCTCAACACCACCCCGTTCCTCACCGTCCCCTACAACGGCCAGCGCCCCTCGTCGTCCACCATCTCCCACACCGGCACGCTCCCGTCCGGCCTCTCCGGCCACCACGTGATCGTCGCGGTGTGGACGATCGCGGACACGACCAACGCGTTCTACTCCTGCTCGGACGTCACGTTCTGATGGTGAGATTCTGAGCATCGCTTGAGCCAATCCGGCATCCCCCGGGGGTAGGTTCCCTCCACCAAGCGGCATCTGACCTCGGGGGACACCATGGAAGCGCTGTTCTACGTCGCACCCATACTCATCATCGTGCTGGTGCTGTGCGGCGCGGTCGCCGTGATCCGCCGTTCGCGGCGCGTCAGCAGTGCCTGGAGCAGCGGGCTCACGGCCGAGGGCCGCTGTCTGCGGACGTACACGACGACCAGCGGCGGCGGGGACACCATGGTGTCGACGTCGCTGCACCACGTGTACGAGTTCACGACGCGCGAGGGCCGTGCGGTCAGGTTCGAGGAGCGGAACGGTCCGGGGACGACCCTGGAGGGCGACATCGTCACCGTGTACTACGCGGCGGACCACCCCGAGCAGGCCACGGCCCACGCCCCGGCCCGCGGGAAGCTGGCGGCGGGCGCGGGCTGCGCGCTGGTGTTCTTCGGCGTGATCGTCGCCTTCTGCGTCGTCTTCATCCTCGTGGCCCACAAGATGTTCGACTTCATGGGCTCGTAGTCTCCATATCTGACGGTACGTCAACTACCCTGCGCCTCCATGGAGTCCAGCAGGCGCACCGTCGCGGAACTCGTGCAGGCACGGTGGGGCGACCACCGCCCCGGGCTGTGGTGCGGGCAACAGGTCCTCACCCACCACGAGATGGCGTCCGGCGCGGCGGCCAGAGCGGCACTGCTGGCCGACCTGTTGCCGCGGGGCGCCGCACCCCATGTCGGCGTGCTGCTCGACAACACCCCTGAATATCCAATCTGGTTGAGCGCGGCGGCCCTCGCGGGCGCGGCCGTCGCCGGCATCAACCCCACCCGCCGAGGCCCCGAACTGGCCCGGGACATCCTGCACACCGAGTGCCGGGTCCTGGTCACCGAGCACGCCCACCTCCCGCTCCTCGCCGACCTCCAACTCCCGGGTGTGCGAGTCCTGGTGACGGACACTCAGGCCTACGACGATCTCCTCGCCCCCTACGCGGATGCGCACCCGTCCGCCTTCTCGCAAGCCACCCCCGACGACCGCATCCTGCTCTACTTCACCTCCGGTTCCACGGGCGCCCCGAAGGCCGCGATCTGCACGCAGGGCCGGTTGGCGGCAGCGGGACGCTCACTGGTCGACAGCTTCGGAGTCCTCCCGGACGACGTGCACTACATCTGCATGCCGATGTTCCACGGCAACGCGGTGATCGCCGACTGGGCACCGGCGTTGGCGGCCGGGGCGGGGGTGGCGCTGCGGCGGCGGTTCTCGGCGTCGGGGTTCCTGGAGGACGTACGGGCGTACGGGGCCACGTACTTCACGTATGTCGGCCGTGCCGTGCAGTACATCCTGGCCACCGGCGAACGCGCCGACGACCGGGACAACCCGCTGCGGATGGGCTTCGGCACGGAGGCGGGGGCGGTGGACGCGGCGGCGTTCGAGCGGCGGTTCGGGGTGCGGCTGGTGGAGGGGTACGGGTCCTCGGAGGGCGGGGCGGCGGTGCAGTGGTCGCCGGGGACACCGGCCGGGGCGGTCGGGCGGGCGGCGCCCAGGCTCGCCGTACTCGATCCGGAGACGCGGGCCGAGTGCCCGCCCGCGGCCTTCGACTCGGCCGGTCGGCTGCTCAACGGGGAAGAGGCGATAGGGGAGTTGGTGAACCGCGGCGCCAACCCCTTCGAGGGCTACTGGCGCAACCCCGAGGCGGACGCGGAGCGGCGCAGGTCGGGCTGGTACTGGACCGGCGACCTCTTCTACCGCGACCCCGACGGCTACCTCTACTTCGCCGGCCGCACCGACGACCGCCTCCGCGTCGACAGCGAGAACCTCGCCGCCGCGATGATCGAGAACATCCTCGCCCGTTACGAGGGCGCCGACGCCGTGGCGGTCTACGCGGTACCGGACCCGGTGACCGGCGACCAGGTCATGGCCACGATCGCCGGGACCTTCGACCCCCTCGACTTCGCGGAGTTCCTGCTGGCCCAGCCCGACCTGGGGACGAAGATGGCACCCCGGTTCGTGCGGGTGGTGGAGCGGATGCCGGTGACCGCGACGAACAAGATCCATCGGGCGGGGCTGCGGCGGGAGGGGGTCGTATGCGCCGATCCGGTGTGGTGGCGGCCGCCGGGGGAGGCGGCTTATCGGAGGCTGACACCGGAGGACGCCGAAGGGCCCCTCGTCGGAACGAGGGGCCCTTCATCTGCGCACGGCCAGGAACTTGAACCCCGGACCCGCGGGAGGGTCAGATGATGCGCTCGGGGCCGTCGAACTGGTCCACCGGGGCGACCGGGCAGGCGGCCATGGGGCCACCGAGGACGTTGCCGCCGACACCCTGGGCGTTCGGCACGGCGCAGCGCAGGTCGACGTTGACGAGCGGGGCGCCGTAGGTGTTGAGGATGCCGCTGGCGTCGCCGCCGATGGCGGTGTCGCCGTTACGGGTGGCGAAGTCGGAGGCGGTTCCCGAGCCACTGGCGGTCTCGCCGTAGGCGACCCGGGCAGCGTGGTTGGCCTCGGCCGCGTTGGTGGCGGTCGTGTTCTCCGCGGCGACACCGTTGTTGGTCGCCGAGGCGGCCCCGCCGGCCGCGATCGTCGCTACGGAGGCGAGGGCCGCACCGGCCAGCACCGTCTTGATCATCGAATTACTCCTGCGTTCTGGGGGTGAAGGGACACCGTGAGGCTGATGTGATCACGCAGCGACAAGAACGGAATGAATCTTCTTCGCAAGTCACTTAAAAGAACCCATTCAGGCCAAATAACGCCAAGAGCGGCCACTGAGGCGAAGGCGTCGTGGAGCTCGAGGCGTCGTTCCCATCGCACTGCCAGGCGTTTGAACTGGTGGAGCGGGGCGAGGTCTGCTCGACGACGTGGCGGAGTCTGCCCAGGCCGTTGATGTTCGCCGAGCCCCGAGTCGTATGCCTTGTCACCCAGGACGGACTCGGGTCGCCGGCCCGGACATCCGATCACCTGTGGGATGCCGTCGACCAGGTGCAGGGTCTGCGTGATGTCGTTGATGTCGGCCGCGGCCGTGATGACGTGGAGCGGGGTGCCCCTGCCGTCGCAGATCAGACGGCGCCAGCAGGTCCGACCGGAGCCGAACCCCAGCTCCAGGGGCAGGAGTTGTCAGGCGATGCCCTGGTGCAGGACGTACAGGATGCCCTGCATGCACAACCGGTCGCCCACCGGTCTCGGCCTCGGTGACCGCTCGGGCCAGGGTGGTAGCAAGGGTTCGATCAGAGCTCATAAGCCGTCGTCCACGATCCATGGTCTTGGAGCATCTGGCGGGGCGAAAATAGTGTCAGTTGTAGAGATCCCCGGTGGAAAAGACGGGGAGATTTCCTGACCCCATGACGTGGTAGCCGATTCCATTGTCATCAATGGTCGTTCTTTTGATCTCGCCGTCCGAAATCCAAGTTATGGTGATGGTGAAGAGAATATCTCGGTCTACGGGGTTCAGCCGTACTGAGAGTTGCTCAGGGTCGCCGGACGTCACCTTGTACGGGAATCCGACCCCGTCGGCTTTTCCGCTTACGATCTGAGGCTGGACAGAAGACGGCGTTGAAGGAGGGGTGGCGTCGAAGATGCGTTCCTCCATGCCCCCGCCGCATCCGGTTGCCTTGACTACAGATCCGTGGCTCGGGACTGCTTTGCTCGATGTGACATTCAAAGTCATGCCAGTGACGACGATTGCCTGGCTCGTCTTGGCCTGGAGTGTGATCGGGACCTCGACATACTCGGGTCCTGAGGTCAAGACAGGCACTCCTGTAGTTGCCTTTGACGGATCCCTTTTCAGCTCGGCCAGAGTGGATTCCAGGTAACGAGGCATACAGCCAACGGGCCCCTGCGAAGCGATCTTCAATCCTGGTGGGTCTGATATCTGATCGCCGATCCACCCCCATGTCGATGGAATGGCTAACCCGATCAAGATCAGAAGGGCTGGGAGCCCGATATTCTGCAACCACCACGGTTTATCGTTGGGCGAAGTGCTGGGCGTCGCCGTTGGGGCGACATCTGGTTCGCTGGAAGGCTCCGCCTCCGGCTGGTCGTTGCCGGAGGGACTCGCTGCGGAGGTATTCGATCCAGCAGACACCTCATGCTCCTAACCGCCCGCTCAGGGCACTTCAGACTCACTCGCGCCGGAGCAGCTTACGCATCGCGTCCTCTCTCGTCATATCGTCTTCAACGCATCCATCCCGACTGTCATCTGTCCGGTTTCAGTGCGAAGTTGACCATTTCTTCGTTCAACGGTGACCTCACGCTTGGTGGTTTGCCGTGTCCCGCGAAGGGGTGCAGGCGGGCGGGGTCCTGGAACGCCCGGCTGTCTGCGCGGGACGTGCATCCGCCGGCAGTGCGTGCTCCCTGAACAGGGGCAGGTCGTCGCGCAAGTCTCCCTGGTGAACGGGCAGTTCAACCGGAGAAGCACGTGATGGCCCTGTCCCGGTCTGAGCTGATGCGGCTGCCGGCCACGCGGGCCGGCGACCTGGAACTGAAGATCCCGAAGGTGCGGCGCGGGTCGTTCTTCCCCTCGCCGCTGGAATGCCGGCGACGGATCGCCCGGGCGTTGTCCGTCGTGGTGATGGAGGCATACACGCACGGGGTCTCGCCCCGCTCGGTCGACGACCTGACCGCGTTCAAGGGGCGGTCGCTGGACCACACCGTCTTCCCGTATGTCTTCCCGGACGCCACCTACTGCGAGGCCCGGGTCAACCACCGGATCGTGTCGCAGGCTGTGGTCATCGCCACCGGGATCTCCGCCGCCGGGCTCCGCGAGATCCCCGCAGTCGGCCCCGGAAACGACCAAAGGCACCCTCCCGAAAGGAAGGATGCCCAGGTCACACACAGTGCGCCGCCAGGGACTCGAACCCCGGACCCGCTGATTAAGAGTCAGCTGCTCTAACCAACTGAGCTAGCGGCGCGTGACTCACGCCTTCCGCTGGATCTGAGTCTCGCGGAGGGCGACGAGAAAAATACTACCTGGTCCGGAGGGGTGCTCTGAACCAGGTGCTAGATCGCGAGAGACAGCAGTACCGGGCCCGCCTCGCGGTTCAGCGTGTCCGCCGCCTGGCGCAGGCGGTGGGCGTGTTCGACCGGGAGGGAGAGGGCCAGGCAGCCGACCGAGGCGCCGGCGGTGATCGGGACGGCCGCGCAGACCGTGCCCACCGCGTACTCCTGGAGGTCGAGGTGGGGAACGGTCGGCGGCTGGGTCTCCAGGCGGGAGAGGAGGAGCCGGTCGCTGGTGATGGTGCGCGAGGTGAGGCGGGCCATCTTGTGCCGGGAGAGGTGGTCGCGCCGGCCGTTGTGGTCGAGCTGGCCCAGGAGGCTCTTGCCGAGCGCGGTCGCGTGCGCGGAGACGCGGAAGTCGACCCACTCGTTGACCGCCGGGGTGGTGGGCCCGGCCGCGTACTGGGTGATCGTGACCTCGCCGTCGACGTACCGGCTGACGTAGACCGCCGCGCCCAGGGAGTCGCGCAGCCGGTCCAGGGTCCGCTGGATCTGCTCGCGCACCGCCTGCTCCCGGCCGGCCGCCGAGCCGAGGCGGCTCAGGGACTCGCCGGTGATGTACGCGCCGTCGGTGAGCTGCTCGACGTAGCCCTCGCGGCGCAGGGTCCGCAGCAGTGTCGTCAGGCGCTCGGCGCCGAGGCCGGTGCGGCGGGCGAGTTCGGTGTCCGTGACGCCGGTGGAGTGCCCGGCGACTGTCTCCAGGATGCGGAGTGCGTCCTGTACCGAGTGGTAGGGAGCGGTCGGCTCGTGCATCAGCGCCACGGTGTTTCTCCCTGCGCTCGCTTTTTGGGCCGTGATACCGGACAGCGAATCCCCTCCACGATAGCTGTCAAACGGCCGATGTGGAGCGGCTGTTGGCGAGATTATGGCCCTCCTTACGGCCTCCGAACTGCGGCGCGAATCCTTTGGCATATGCCTTGGTCATGCCACGTGACCTGGACCTTGGGTGTTCGAATGCTCACGTGTCGTAATTGAATAAATGTCAAAGAATGGCGCCGAGGAATTCCCGGGTCCGCTCTTGTTCCGGATCGCCGAAGATCTGCTCCGGCGGACCCGATTCGATGACCCGGCCCGCGTCGAACATCAGGACTTGGTCTGAAATATCACGGGCGAAATTCATCTCGTGGGTCACACAGAGCATCGTGATGTCGGTGGTGCGGGCGATGTCCCGCAGGACGTCGAGGACGCCCGCGACCAGTTCCGGGTCGAGCGCGGAGGTCACCTCGTCCAGCAGCAGCACCTGCGGCCGCATCGCCAGCGCCCGCGCGATCGCGACGCGCTGCTGCTGGCCGCCGGAGAGCTGGGTCGGGCGGGCGCCGGCCTTGTCGGCGAGGCCGACCAGGTCGAGCAGCTCCAGGGCGCGCGCCTCCGCCTCCTCCTTGGGCAGGCCCAGGACGGTGACCGGCGCCTCGGTGACATTGCGCAGGACGGTCATGTTCGGGAACAGGTTGAACTGCTGGAACACCATCCCGATCTTCTTGCGGATCTCGCGGATCTGCTTCTCGGGCGCGGGGAAGAGCTGCTCCCCGTCGACGGTGATCGTGCCCTCGTCCGGCTTGGTCAGGGTCATCAGCAGCCGCAGGATCGTGGTCTTGCCGGACCCGGAGGGACCGATCAGGGTGACGTGCTTGCCGGACTCCACGGAGAAGTCGAGGTCGTCGAGCACGGTGTTGGACCCGAAGCGCTTGGTGACGTGGTCCAGGCGGATCAACTCGCTGCCGTCCACCGGGGGGTTGGCGTTGACGTCGGTTTCCTTCGTCAGGGGCGTGTCAGCGGACAAGGCGTCGCTCCAGGGCTCGGATCAGCAGGGAGGCGGGATAGGAGATGAGGACGAAGGCCACACCGATGACGGTGATGGGCTCGGTGAACTGGTAGTGCTCCTGGGAGAACAGCCGGGCCTGGCCCATCAGTTCGAGCACGGTGATCACCATCAGGATCGGGGTGTCCTTGAGCATCGCGATCACGTAGTTGCCCAGCGCCGGGATCACCCGGCGGATCGCCTGCGGCAGGATCACGGCCGTCCAGGTCCGGCGCACGGGGAGGTTCAGCGCGGTCGCCGCCTCCCACTGGCCGACGGGCACCGCCTCGATGCCCGCGCGGTAGACCTGCATCGTGTACGTCGAGTAGTGCAGCCCGATCGCGAAGACACCGGTGGTCAGCGCGGAGAACGTCAGGCCCCACTCGGGCAACACGTAGAACAGGAAGAACAGTTGGACCAGCAGCGGGGTGTCCCGGACGAACTCGGTGACGACCCCAACTGGCCAGCGCACCCAGCGAGTCGGGGCCCGCATCAGCAGCGCCCACACCAGTCCCAGCACGAAGGACATCAGCGACCCGAGGAGCAGGATCTGCAGGGTGACTTTCAGGCCGTCCCAGAAGTACGGCATGAAGTCGCTCACGGCGTTCCAGTCCCACTTCACGCGACCCCACCTCCGACACCCGCGGTCTGGACCCGCTGGGACTCGGTGCTCGCGGGCCCCTTGCCGATCCCGGCCTTGAGCTTCTTCTCCAGTCCGCGCATCAGCCGGGTGAGGGTGAAGGCGATCACGAAGTAGATCAGCAGGATGTACGTGTAGATCTCCGCGCTCTGCTGCAGCGCGAGCCGCACCAGGTTGGCGCTGAAGGTGAGATCGCCCATGCCCATGACGGACACCAGGGCGGTGCCCTTGAGGAGTTCGATCAGGAGGTTGCAGAAGGACGGGATCATCTCGGGTATCGCCTGCGGCAGCAGGATCAGCCGCATCCGCTGCCAGGGCGTGAAGCTCAGCGCGACCCCGCCCTCCTGCTGAGCCGGGTCGACCGCGTTCAGGGCGCCGCGCACGATCTCCGTGCCGTACGCGCCGTAGGTCAGGCCCAGCGCGAGCGTGCCCGCCCACAGGGGGACCAACTGCCAGCCGAAGGCGACCGGCAGGACGAAGAACACCCAGAAGATCATGACGAGGGCGGAGGTGCCGCGGAACACCTCGGTGTAGAAACCGGCGAGGAAGCGGACGATCCAGAGCCGGTGGGTGCGGGCGATGCCGACGACGAAGGCCACGACGGTCGCCAACAGCGCGCTGAGGACGAGGAGTTGGACGGTGGTCCAGACTCCCTTGAGGACGAGTTCCCAGAGGCCTGACGTCATCCGCCGCAGAGCTCCTTCGCAGTGAGGTCCGTCATCTCGGCCTTGGTGAACCCGAAGGGCCGCAGGATGCGGAACAGCTCCCCGCTCTTCTTGAGCTTGTGCAGCTCGACGTTGAAGGCGTCACGCAGCTTCGTCTCGGTCGGCCGGAACGCGAAGGCGCCCCCGTCGATGCGCGGTTTCCCGTCGACGAGCGGGGCGAACGGCGTGGTCGACTCGGCCTTGGCGGACTTCTTCACGACCGCGCGCGTGGTGAGCGCCGTACCGGCGAAGACGTCGACTCGCCCTGCTTCTACGGCGTTCAGCCCGGCGACCTGGTCCGGGACGATCAGGATGTCGCTCTGCTTGTACCCGGCGTCGACGGCGTGCTGGATCTGCGCGTACCCGGTGCCGGTGGCGAACTTCGCCTTCTTCGCGACGACGTCCTTGTAGTTGTCGAGCCCCTTGGGGTTGCCCTTGCGGACGACGAAGGCGTCCAGCACCTGGTAGTCCGGGTCGGCGAAGATGACCTGCGCGCAGCGCTCCGGGGTCACGTACATCCCGGCGGCCACGACGTCGAACTGCTGCGAGTTCAGGCCGGGTATGAGCGAGCCGAACTCGGTGGGCACGGGCTGCACCTTGTCGACGCCGAGCCGCTTGAAGATCGCCTCCGCCAACTTCGGTGCCTCACCGGTCAGTTGACCGTCCCTGTCGATGTAACCGAACGGGATCTCACCCGCGATGCCCAGCCGTACGACGCCCTGCGCCTTCAGCCGGTCGAGGAGATCACCGCCGCTCGTGGCCGACGCGGTGGCCACACGACTGCAGCCGGCCGCGCCCAGCGCACCGGCCGCCGCCACCCCGGCGAGCAGTGCCCGACGGGTGTGACCCGGCGTGTGACCGGATGTGTGTCTGTCGTTCCCAATTGGTGGAGCCATGGGCGCGCAGCTACCCGACCGCTCCCGGGTTATGCACCCTGGAAGACATGACGGATCACTTCATCGAGGTCTCACTCGCAAAGCGGAACGTCCACTGCCGGGCAAAACTGCTGGTGGAACGCGCGCCGCTGACCTGCGCGGCCATCTGGGACGCACTCCCGCTAACCGGCGACGTCTACCACGCCAAGTACGCCCGCAACGAGATCTACGCCCTTTTCCCGCCATTCGCAGAAACGGAACCCCCGCTGGAGAACCCCACAGTCACCCCCATACCGGGCGATCTCTGCTATTTCGCCTTCGCCGGCACGGAACTCGGCACGAAGGCCTACGGCTACGACCGCGAGGTCCGCGCCGGCACGACGGTCGTCGACCTGGCCCTGTTCTACGAACGCAACAACCTCCTCCTCAACGGAGACGTGGGCTGGGTCCCCGGCATCGTCTGGGGCCAGGTGGTCGAGGGCCTGGAGGAGATGGCGGAGGCCTGCAACGACCTGTGGCGGTCGGGGGCGGCGGGGGAGAGCCTCAGCTTCCGGCGGGCCTGACCCCGGAATCCCCGGCGCCGGACAGCGCGTGCGCCGCCCGCAGCACCAGATCGTCCCGGTGCCGCGCCCCCACGATCTGCAACCCGACCGGCAGCCCGTCGCCGTCGTTCCCCACCGGGACGGTGGCGGCGGGCTGTTGGGTGAGGTTGAAGGGGTACGTGAACGGGGTCCAGCCCGTCCAGCGGCGGTACCCGGAACCCTTCGGGACCTCAACTCCCGCCTCGAACGCGGTGATCGGGAGCGTCGGCGTCACGAGAAGGTCGTAGCGCTCGTGGAACAGGCCCATCCTGCGGCCGAGTTCCATGCGCGCGTCCACCGCCGCCAGATAGTCCAGCGCGGAGAAACCCGCTCCCGTCGCGCAGATCTCCCGCAGCCCCGGGTCGAGCAACTCCCTCTGACGCGGCGCGAGTTTCTGCGTCACCCGGGCCGCGCCGCTGAACCACAGGGTGTGGAAGGCGTCCACCGGGTCGCTGAAGTCGGGGTCGGTCTCCTCGACGTACGCGCCGAGCGCGGCCAGCCGCTCCACGCCCCGCCGTACCGCCGCCGCGACCGCCGGACGCACCGCGACCTGGCCGCCGAGGGACGGGGAGTACGCGATCCGCAGGCCCTGTATGCCCTCCGCGAGCGCCTCCGTGAAGGAGCCCGGCGCGCGGTCCAGGCCCGACCAGTCACGGGCGTCCGGTACGCCGATCACGTCCAGCAGCAGCGCAGCGTCCGCCGCGTCCCGGGTCATCGGGCCGACGTGCGACAGCGTGCCGAACGCGCTCGCCGGGTACAGCGGCACCCTGCCGTACGTCGGCTTCAGGCCGAAGATCCCGCAGAAGGACGCGGGGATACGGACACTGCCGCCGCCGTCCGTGCCGAGCGACAACGGGCCCGCGCCGAGGGCAACGGCCGCCGCGCTCCCGCCACTTGAACCCCCGGCCGTGCGCGAGGGGTCGTGCGGATTGCGGGTGACGCCGGACAACGGGGAATCCGTGACGCCCTTCCAACCGAACTCCGGGGTCGTCGTCTTGCCGATGAACACCGCGCCGTGCTCACGGAGTCGGGCCACCGAGGGCGCGTCCTCGTCCCAACTGCCCTGCTCGGCAATGGTCTTGGAGCCACGCAGGGTCGGCGCACCGCGCTGGAGCAGGATGTCTTTGACCGTGACCGGCACCCCGTCCAGGAGTCCGGCCGGTTCCCCGTGCTGCCAGCGCTCGGCCGACTCGGCGGCCCGTGCCAACGCGCCCTCCGCGTCGAGCCGTACGAACGCGTTCACGGCGGGCTGGATCTCCTCGGCCCGTTCGAGGGTGGCGCGGGTCGCGTCGACGGGACTGAACTCCCTTCTGCGGTAGCCGTCGAGGAGTTCCACGGCGGTCAGCTCGGTGAGTTCGGTCGTCATCCGGCCCTCCAGAGTGGGGAGTTCAGTGTCCCGGTACGTACCCACGCTTCTTGTCGACCACGTTCGGCAGCGGCTTTCCCGCCTCCCATCTCTCGTACGCCGCCACGAACTGCGTGCCGAGTTCGTCCCGCCAGCCGACCGTGTCGCCGCTCATGTGCGGGGAGATGATCAGCCCCGGGACCTGCCACAACGGGCTGTCGGGGGTGAGGGGTTCGGCCTCGAAGACGTCGAGGGCGGCGCCCGCGATCCAGTGCTTCGTCAGCGCCTCGGCGAGCGCGTTCTCCACGACGAGTTGACCCCGGCCCACGTTGATGAAGCGCGCCGAGGGCTGCATGCAGCCGAAGCGGCGGGCGTCGAACATGCCCCGGGTGTCGTCGGTGAGCGGGGCCGCCGAGATCACCCAGTCGGCGCGGGCCATCAGCCGGTCGAGTTCGCCGGGGCCGTGGATACCGGTGCGCGGGGTGCGGCCGACGAGCGCGGTCGTCACCCCAAGTGCCTTGAGCGTACGGACGATTGCCCGCCCGATGGGCCCGGAGCCGACCACGCACGCCCGCGTTCCGGCCACCCGCTGCGCCTCGCGGTGCCGCCAGGTCCGCTCCCGCTGGAGGTCCAGCGTGCGCGGCAGGTCCTTGGCCATCGCGAGGACGAGGGCGGCGACGTACTCGGCGATCGGCTGGTCGAAGACGCCCCGCGCGTTCGTCACCACCGTGTCGGAGTCGGCGAGTTCGGGGCACATCAGGTGGTCCACACCCGCGCTCGCGGTGTGCACCCAGCGCGGCCGGGGACCCTCACCCGGCCAGGCGGAGCGCACCGCGTGCGAGGCGAAGTCCCACACCAACAGGACGTCGGCGGACGGCAGTTGATCAGCGAGCGTCGACTCGTCGGCGTGCTCGACGCGCACCCGGCCGGTGAGCTTGCCGAGCCGGGGCAGCGGGTCGGCGTCCAGGACGAGAAGGGTGGGCAGGGCGGCGGGAGTTGCGGTCATGCGAAGCCGTTTCTCGCGGGAGGTACAGCGTGAAGCACGGCGGGAAGCACCGGGCCCGGCCGTCTGACATGCACGGATTGACCACGCTCGCACTCGAACCTACCTTCGTCAACACGGACGCCCGCACGGACCGTTGTCACCCCGTTTCTCTTGGTGAGGCCGGTGTAGCCATGCATGTTTCCTTCCTGGGCGGACCCCGCCCGCAGCGCGGTGTCGGTGTCGTCGCCCCCTTCGACTTCGCGCTGGACCGCGAGTTGTGGCGCTGGGTCCCCGACGACGTCTCGCTGCACCTCACGCGGACGCCGTTCGTGCCCGTCGAGGTGAGCCTCGACCTGGCGCGGCTCGTCAGCGAGCACGAGACACTCCACGACGCGGTCCGCACGCTGAACGCGGTCGCCCCCGAGGTCGTCGCGTACGCCTGCACCTCCGGGAGCTTCGTCGGCGGGGTCGCCGGGGAGCGCGCGATGTGCGAGGCGATGACCCGGGCCGGCGAGGTCCCGTCCCTGACCACCTCGGGCGCCCTCCTGGCCGCCCTCACCGAACTGGGCGCCCGCCGCATCGCCCTGGTCACCCCCTACACCGTGTCCGTCACCCAGTCCCTGGAGGAGTACCTCGCCGAAGCCGGCGTCGAGGTCACCGGCCGCGCCTTCATGGGCCTGACCCGGCACATCTGGAAGGTGCCGTACCGCGACGTCGTCGACATGGCCCGCCAGGCCGTCAGGGGCGAGGCCGACGCGCTCTTCATCAGCTGCACCAACCTCCCGACGTACGACGTGATCCCCCAGCTGGAGGCCGAACTGCGCATCCCGGTCGTATCGGCCAACCAGGTCACGATGTGGGCAGCCCTCCGCCGACTGGGTACGCGTGCCGTGGGCCCCTATCAGGCGCTGCTGGACGAGTCCGCCCGCCGCCAGGGGCCGGTACTGCCGGAAGAACACCAGGAAGGCTGGTCATGACCGCACTCGGATTCCTCTACCCGGGCCACTCCGCCGAGGACGACTACCCGCGCATGGAACAGCTCCTCGGCAGCGACGTCCGCCTCGACGTGGTCCACACGGACATCGGCGAGGACGCGCACCGCGTCGACGCGCTCCTGGAGATGGGCTCCCCCGAGCGCCTCACGGCGGGCGTCGAACAACTCCGCATGTCCGGCGCCGAGGCCGTCGTCTGGGCCTGCACCAGCGGCAGTTTCGTCTACGGCTGGGAGGGCGCCCAGGGCCAGGTCCGCGCCCTCGCCCGGTCGGCGGGTCTGCCCGCGTCGTCGACGTCCTTCGCCTTCGTGCACGCGGCGCAGGAACTGGGGGTGCGCCGGGTGGCCGTAGGAGCGACGTACCCGGAGGACGTGGCGGCCCTGTTCGCGGCCTTCCTGCGCGCAGGGGGAGTGGAACCGGTCGCGCTGCGCGCCTCCGGCATCATCACCGCGGCGGAGGTCGGCACCTGGGGCTACGACGAGGTGCTCGCCCTGGCCCGCGCGGTGGACGGCCCGGACGCCGAGGCGGTCCTCCTCCCGGATACTGCTCTCCACACGGCGGCCCACATCCCCGACCTGGAGAAGGAGCTGGGCAAGCCGGTCCTCACGGCCAACCAGGTCACGGTCTGGGAGGCGTTGCGGCTGGCGGACCGCAAGGTCAACGCGCCTGATCTGGGGGCGCTGTTCACGAAGGAACCGCTGGTGCAGGCGGGCTGAACAGGTCGGGCAGGGCCGGTCGCGGCGCCGGGGGGTGGGGGGGTTACCCAGGAAAGTGTGACAGTTTCGCCGGAAGTGTCACACTTTCCTGGGTACCCCCCGTGCCCCCCTCCGGGCGGTGTGCCTCCGGGAATAAAGCGGAGACAGCCTCCTGTTAGCCCCGGCAGGACACCGCACAGCTCACAACAGGAGGCACCCACCGTGGCGGCAGACGACGAGGTCCGGGGCGCGACCGACGAGATCCGGGGGACCGTGCGGGGCACCGCCCCCGTCCCCCTCTCCGTACTGGACCTGGTGACCGTGGGCGCCGGCCGCACCGCCACGGAGGCGCTGCGCACCAGCGTGAAGATCGCCAAGCTCGCCGAGTCGCGCGGCTTCCACCGCTACTGGGTCGCCGAGCACCACTCGATGCCCGGCGTCGCCTCCTCCTCGCCCGCCGTGATCCTGGCGAACCTCGCCGCCCACACGGAGCGCATCCGCCTCGGCTCGGGCGGCGTCATGCTCCCGAACCACGCGCCGCTCGTCATCGCGGAGCAGTTCGGCACTCTGGAGGCGCTCGCCCCGAACCGCGTCGACCTGGGCCTCGGCCGCGCCCCCGGAACCGACGGCGCCACCGCCGCAGCCCTGCGCCGCACCGACCGCCTGAACGAGGGCGCCGACGACTTCCCCGAGCAACTCGCCGAACTCACCCGCTTCTTGGACGACGACTTCCCCTCCGGCCACCCCTACGCCCGCATCCACGCGGTCCCCGGCCCGATCCAGTCGACCTCGCCCGGCGGCGTCCAGTCCCCGCACCGTCCGCCGGTCTGGCTGCTGGGCTCCTCCGGCTTCAGCGCCCGGCTCGCGGGCATGCTCGGGCTGCCGTTCGCCTTCGCCCACCACTTCTCCGCGCAGAACACGATCCCGGCTCTGGACCTCTACCGCGAGTCCTTCCGCCCGAGCGCGGTGCTCGACGCGCCGTACGCCCTGATCGGTGTCTCCGCCCTCGCCACCGACGACGAGAAGGAGGCCCGCCGCCAGGTGCTGGCCGCCGCCCTCAACATGGTCCGGCTGCGCACCGGCCGCCCCGGACTCGTGCCCACCCCCGAAGAGGCCGAGGCGTACGAATTCAGCCCCATGGAACGGGAGTTCATCACCTCCTGGAACGCCAACGTCATCCACGGCACCGCCGACGAGGTACGCGCCGGACTCGACGACCTCCAGAAGCGCACGGGCGCCGACGAGTTGATGCTCACGTCGCACGCCCACAACGGCGACCTGCGTCTGCGCTCGTACGAACTGATCGCCGACGCCTATGAGTTGACGGCCGATCAGGAAGCCTGATTGCAGGCCTTCGTCCCCAGCAGCTCGGAGATACGATCCGGCGCCACCGGGCGGGAGTACAGCCATCCCTGTCCGGTGTCGCAGCCGATACGGCGCAGCCGGGCGGCCTGTGCCGAGGTCTCCACGCACTCCGCGGTCACCGACAGGCCCAGCCGGTGGGCGAGTTGGATCATCGCCTCGACGATGACCTCGTCCGCCGGGTTCGGCGCGACGCCCTCGCCCTCGTACTGGAAGCCGCGGACGAACGAACCGTCCAACTTCAGGACGGAGACCGGGAGTCGGCTCAGGTACGCCAGGTTCGAGTAACCCGTGCCGAAGTCGTCGATGGCGATGTGCACACCCATGTCGCTCAGCGCCTGGAGCGTCTGCAGCGGCCGCCCCGCCGACCCCATCACCGCGGACTCGGTCAGCTCCAACTGCAGCAGCCGCGGGTCGAGTCCGGTCTCGGCCAGCGTCTCCGCGACGTCCGCGACCAGGTCCGAGTCCCACACCTGCCGTACGGCCACGTTGACGCTCACGAAGATCGGCGGCTCGTCCGGGTGGTCCAGCTGCCAGCGCCGGGCCTGGCGGCAGGCGGTGACCAGGACCCAGTGGCCGAGCTGCACGATCGAGCCGTCCTCCTCGGCCAGTCCGATGAACCGATTCGGCGTCAGCATGCCGAACTGCGGGTGGTTCCAGCGCACCAACGCCTCGACCCCCCGCAGCCGGCCGTTCTCCATGCCCACCAACGGCTGGTACTCCAGGGTGAATTCACCCCGCTCGATGGCGGGACGGAGCGTGGAGGCCAGCGCCTGGCGGGTCATGCGGTGCGCGTTGCGCTCCGGATCGAACAGTGTCCAGCGGGACTTGCCGTCCGCCTTCGCCCAGTACAGCGTGGTGTCGGCGGCCTGCATCAGCCCGGTGGCCGTCGTACCGGACGCGTGCCGCTCGACCACACCGATCGACGCCGACAGCGACAGCCGCTGCCCGGACAGGTCGAACGGCGCCTGCAGAGCCTTGAGCACCGACTCGGCGAGCTCGGCCAGTTGGTCGGTCCCGGTCGAGTCCTCGACGAGCAGCGCGAACTCGTCGCCGCCGAGCCGTGCCACCAGCGGCGAACTCGCCCGCGCGTAACCGGCTTCGTCCGCACACCGCGTCAACCGCTCCGCCACGGCGGCCAGCAGCCGGTCGCCGACGCGGTGCCCGAGGGTGTCGTTGACCGCCTTGAAGCCGTCCAGATCCAGGTAGCACAGGCCGATCCGCCCGGTGCCCCCTTGCTCGTACGACTCCGCCTCCAGCGCGGCCGAGAGCCGCTCGAAGAACAGGGTGCGGTTGGGCAGCCGGGTCACCGGGTCGTGCATCTCCAAGTGCCGTAGCCGCGCCTGGAGTTCACGGCGGGCGCTGATGTCGGTGAGGGACAGCAGCACACCGTGCTCCTCGGCGGGCAGCGGCGCCACGGTCACCTGCACCCACAGCACATGCCCGTCGGGGTGCTTGACCCGGCGGGTGCAGCTCAGCTTGGCCTGCCGGCCGCGCAGCACCTCGCGGTAGGCGTGCCAGGTGCGCGCGTCCGACTTCAGGTCCATCAGCTCGGCCGCGACCAGCCCGGTCAGCGCGGTGCCCGCCTTGCCGAGCAGCGCGCCGAACGAGTCGTTCGCGCTGACGACCAGACCGTCGCGGTCCACGACGGCCATCGCGAGCGGGGCCGCGGAGAAGGCGGACCCGAGACGGCCGCCTTCGAAGGACTCGAGGGACCCGGGGGACTGATGGGACTCGTGAGGATCCGGGAACCTGGTGGAATCGGGGACATCGGTACGAGGCGATGCCTCGCCCTTACTCTCTGTTACGGCTGGCCGGATGAGGTCTGCCGCGGGCGCCGGCCCTTCGGACGTTCCGCTCACCGCTCGCTCCCGCAGTGCACTCGATCTTCGGATGGGTCTCGTCGGGATGGCCGACCGGGTGGGGGGCCGCCGTGCCGTGTCCGTGCAGGAAAGTGTGCCGATCATAGAGGTTGGCCCCCGGCCCTTCCAGCCACTGTCCAGTGTCCCGGAACAACGGCCGGTTCCGGCAGATCGTTTCCGCCCGCACCTGGACGGGTTCTTCAAATGGCCGACCACATGTGACGTTCCGTGAGTGTTTCCGGATGTGGGCCCGGGCGTGTCCCGGCCGTCCCCGGCCGCCCCCTCACTCATCTGGTGCAGATAAACAGGGCGTACCCCAACAAACCATCACAGGCTGGGTGTCGGTGTCCCGTGAACCCGCTCCCGGAGGTCCAACGTGCCGTGTCAGCTCCCCCTCAAGGGGCTCTCCCGTACGGCGCTCAAGGGGCTCGCCCAGTGGCGCACCCGACCCGGACTGCGCGGCACCGCCGCCGTGTTCACCACGATGTCCGCGCTCGCCGCGACCTCGATCATGTCCAGCCAGTCGGTCGCCGAGCCGTTCTCGACCACCCCCTGTGCCCTCAAGCGCACCGACGCCCACCACTCCGAGGGCCTCGACACCTGGAACACGGCCTACCCGCGCCCCACCCGCGCGCTCGACGCGGTGATGATCTTCCTCTCCTTCCCCGACGCGACCCCGCGCACGACCCCCGCCGAGCTGGCCGCCGACCACTTCCCGGCCACCACCCGCTTCTACGAACGCGCCTCCTACGGCAGGTTCACGCTCCGCCCGCACCCGCTGCGGAACTGGATCCGCATGCCGCACGCGTCGACGTCGTACGCCATACAGCGCGACTGGAACCCGGTGAACCGCGCCGCGTACCTCCGCGACGCGCTCGCCGCCTCCGACCCGCGGGTCGACTTCTCGCGCTACGACATCGTGTACTTCGTCGCCGATCCGGACGCGCCCGGCGTGGACTCGGACGCGACGAAGGTCGTCAACCTGGACACCCCGCTGCGGGCCGACGGCACCGACGTACGACGGGTCGTCACGGTCTTCGAGAAGCATCCGCCGGACCGGCTCGTCCTCGCCCACGAGACGGGCCACGTCTTCGACCTCCCGGACCTCTACCACCGGCCGGTGGACGGCAAGGGCGACTGGGACACGTACGTCGGCGACTGGGACCTGATGGGCAGTCAATTCGGCCTGTCGCCCGACCTGTTCGCCTGGCACAAGTGGAAGCTGGGCTGGCTGGACCCGCGCCAGGTGGTGTGCGTACGGGGCACCGCGCCGAAGCGGCTGACCCTGGAACCCGTGGCCGCGGGACCCGGTACCGCCGCGGCCGGCGCCACCGCGGGGTCACCGGCGTTCGGCCTCGGTCCGGGCGCCAAGCTGGCGGTCGTGCGCACCGGGCCGGACAGCGCGCTGGCCTTCGAGGCGCGCGGCTCCGTCGGCAACGACAGCACGGCCTGCAAACAGGGCATCCTCGTGTACCGGGTACGCGACGGCGCGGCCTCCGGCAACGGCCCGATCCAGGTCGTCGACGCCCACCCCCGCACCGAGGCCTGCTGGGAGACCTCGGTCTACCCGCCGCTCGCCGACGCCCCGGTCTCCCTCGGCGAGAGCTTCACCGTGCCGGGCGACAACGTGAAAGTGGACGTGGAGGGGCGGACGGCTTCGGGCGCGTGGACGGTGACCATCACGCCGAGCGGGGCGGGGGACTGACCCCTGACACCGGACACGTCAAAGGGCCCCTCGCTCTCACGAGGGGCCCTTCACAGGTGCGCCGCCAGGGACTCGAACCCCGGACCCGCTGATTAAGAGTCAGCTGCTCTAACCAACTGAGCTAGCGGCGCCTGCTGACGTCGTAGACCTTAGCATCCTGATCCGGGGGAGGAAAAATCGATATCCGCACGGTCGCGCGGGCCGCCCGCACGGCCGCCCAGAGCAGGATCTCGGCCCCGGGAAGCCAGGGCCGACGGGTGTCCGGGGCGACCAGCCAGCGCGAGTCGAAGGGGGCCGCCGTAGCCCCGCCGACCAGGGCCGGGACGGTCACCGCGTCACCCCTGCCGTGACACAGCAACGGCGGGACGGACCCCGTGCGGCTGCGCTCCCCGGGGTGCGCGCCCCACTCCTCCCAGCCCAGCAGCGACGGCAACCGCTGAGCGGTACCGGGGCTGGCGAACAGCAGCATCCGTCCCCGGTACGTCGCCACGGGTCCGGAACCCGCCCCCTCCTCCCACAAGCGGTCGACCATACGGCGCCCGAAGACCACCGGGGCGCTCACCACGTCGAAGGCGGACCCGCAGGGCAGGACGACCGGGGCGTCCGGCCGCTCCCTCCAGAGGGCGAGGGTGCTGCGCGGATACGTTCCTGCCGAGGCGAGCCAGGCGGCACCGTCCGAGGTGACACCCGAGATGTCGAAACGATCGGCGAAGGGCTCATCCTGTGTACGGCTCATGTCCCCTAGGTCTACCGGGCGTGAGCACCCGCTCTCCGAGGGTTGCCAGAAATCGGGACAGGAGGGGGCGGGAGGGAGTATCTTGCCCGACCGGCATATGCCAGAAGTTCATTCTGGTGACGGGTGGGGCGGGTGGGGCGGGGTGGCAGTCGCGGGAGCGGTGGGACCCGGGCTACGAGCTCCCCCGAGGTCACACCGGGTCGGCACCCCCGCTGTCCCGGCCCTCCGTGCCGCGCAGCAGGTCGCGGCCGAACTCGACCATCTTCTTCGCGTAGTCCTCGGTCCACTCGGCGCGCTCGGCGATGTCCGCCGGGGTCAGCCGGTCGAAGCGGCGCGGGTCGGCCAGTTGGGCCGCCGCGATCGCCTGGAACTCCACCGCGCGGTCGGTCGCGGCGCGGAACGCGTGGGTCAGCTCCGTCGCGCGGGCCAGCAGCGCGCGGGGGTCGTCCATCGACTCCAGGTCGAAGAAGTGCTCCGGGTCCTCGGCCGCCTGTGCGGGCTCGAAGAGCAGGGGCGCGGGGCGTAGCCGCGATTCGTTGCGACGCGGCGTGTGCTCCGCCATGTCTTCTCCTCCTCGTACGTCACGGATGACCCGCCTCACGAACGGACCACCGTCCATTGTCCCCCGACCGCGCAAGGGGCCCCCGGCATACTCCCGAGGCACCGATCCCGCACCGCATGAGTGGCTGCCCAGCCGTCCGCCCCGGTATTCATCACCCCGCGGGTCGGACCGCGAGGAGCCGCAGGTCACGGTCTCCAGACCACCCGGTGTTCCGCGAGATGCGCCAGCACCGCGTGGTTCGCCTCCCAGCCGTCCGGGAACTTCACCGTCACCCCCAGTTGCACCGGCTCCGTCGACGGATGGTCGTCCAGCAACTCACTGACCCCCGCCCGGCAGACCACGATGCACGCGTGCCGGTGCCGGGAGGCGAGCACGCACAACCGACCCGTCTCCAGGTGGAAGGCCGTGGCGTCGGGGCGGCCGGAGAGGGGATGGAGGACCACCGTGACGTCGAACTCCCGCCCCTGGAGCCGGTTCGCCGTGTCCACCGTCACGTCCGTGACGCCCAACTCGCCCAGCGCCGCCCGGACCGCCGCCGCCTGGTCCCGGTGCGCGGTGCCCACCGCGATGCGGTCGGCGGTGAGGGGAGTGGGGTCCGGTGAGCGCTCCGACGTGGCCGCCCCGCCCCGGTCCAGCAGGCGTCGTACGACGGTCGCGACCGCCCGTACCGCCTCCGGGTCCGTACGAGGGGTGTGGCGGGCGGGGAGTTCCAGCAGGCCCCAACCCGACTCCGCCGCTTCGTCGATGACCCGGTCCGGGCCCGAACCGTCCGACGGGACACCGAAGTTGAGGCGCCGGTCGCCGTGGTCCGTGCCGCTGCGGAAACGGGTGTACGGGTAGAACGCGTCCGAGACCAGCGGGGCTGCCGACGCCGGGAGCCGCCACGACACCGGCAGGCGGTGCTGCGGGAGTTCGGGGTTGTGGGCCAGGAGTGTCGTCACCGCGGAGGCCGAGGGGTCGTAGGACAGGCCCGCCCACTGCTCCGCGCCCACGATCGCGAACGGGTCCAACTGCCCCGGGTCGCCCACGAACAGCGCCCGCTCGAACAGGCCGGCCACGGCCAGCAGCGAGTCCGAGCGCATCTGGTACGCCTCGTCGACGATCGCGTGCCCCCACGGCTCGTCGACCTTCACGTGCGCCCACTTGGCCGCCGTGGAGATGACGACCGGGAGGCCGGCGAGTTCCCCCGCCTTCGCCGACTTCCGTACGTTCGGCAGGTCGTCCAGCGCCTTGTCGTACGGGTCCGCGTCACTGCTGTGGAGGCGGCCGACCGGCAGCTCGCCGTTCTTCTCGGCGAGGCGTACGACGAGGTCGTCGACCTGGGCGTTGGTCTGCGCGACCACCATCAACGGGCGCCCGGCGTCGGCCAGTTCGAGTGCCGCACGGACGACGAGGGTGGACTTGCCGGCGCCCGGCGGGGAGTCGACGACGACACCGCGCGCCGTGCCGTGCAGCGTGTCGCGGAGGATCGCGTCGGTGGCGCGGCCGGCCTCGGCACCGGGGTCGAACACGGTCTCGGCGCTCACAGGACGTCCTCCTCGGTCACCGGGTCGGCAGGCTCCTGCACGGCGGTCTCCTCGCCCGGCGGGCCCCCGTGCGTCCACGGCGTCTCCTCCTGGTCGGGCAGTTTCGCGCCGCCCCGCTGCTCGTGCTCGAACAGCGTGAAGCAGATCCGGTCGCCCTTCTCCGGCAGCGAACCGGTCTCCGGCTCCTTGCCGCGCCCCATCTTGTCGACGACCCGGAGGACGACGAGGGCGCCCTCCTCCTCGTGGCCCACGAACTCCGCCGACTGCGGCTTCCCGGCCAGGGACCGGAACACCTTCACCCGCTCCCCGAGATGCGGCCGGTCGTCCGTGCGCACGGTCACCAGCGGGCGCGGGCGGGGGCTCTTGCCCTCGCTGTACGCCATGACGACATCGATGACCTCGCCCGCGAACGCCTCCCCGGCGAGCCGCCGCCCGGCCATCACCAGCGGGTCGTCCAAGGCCTCTTGAGCATCCAGCCGGGCCTGTTCACGCTCGCGCGTGGCGAGTTTGTTGGCCGCGGTGACCGCGTCGTCGCGGCGCGGCTGCGGGGGCTCACCGGCGACGATCCGGTCCCGGTGGCCGGTGAACGACCAGCGGTCCCGGGTCCACCGGTCGACGGCGTGCGCGCCCTCCGGCAGCGCCCGCAGCAGGTCGAGCCCGTGCCACACGGCGTCCCAGGTGGGGCGGGTGATGTCCTCGACGAGGGCCCTGATCTCCCGCTCGGCGGCGGTGAGTTCACCGAGCCGGTCGTCCGCCTCGAGGCCGTCCTCGGCGGCGGCGAGAGCGGTGCGGGCGCGGTCGTAGCGCTCGATGGCGGGGGCGAGCAGCTTGTTGTCGAACGCCGGGTCCGTGGCCGGGCCGGCCGGCGGGCACACCAACTGGCCCCGCGCGTCCCGCCGCAGCTCCGCGTCGAGCGCGGCCTCGGCGCCGGAGACACCGTCCGGCGGGTCGATCCACGCGAGCAGCGCGGCCAAGTGCTGGTCCTCCAGGCTGGATTGACCCGTGGCCCAGTGCCGCCCCAGCACTTCGGTGAGCGCGAGCAGCAGCGCCGAACCAGGAACCCGGGCCCGCTCCCCGAAGTGCGTCAGCCACCGCCCGAGCAACGGCACGCGCGGGGGCGCCGGGTGCGGGGTCTCCGGGTCCTGCTCGGCCGTACGCCGAAAGCGCATCGAACGCCCCAGCAGCCGCACCAACTCGATGCCCGCGCGGCTCGGCACGATCAACTGCGGCGCGTCCGCGCACAGTTCGACCTCGACCTTGACCCGCTTCCCGGTCTCCGGGTCGGTCTCGTTCCGCTCGGCGGCCTCGACGTCGTCCGCGAACGTGTCGATGTACGGCAGGACCACGTCCGCCAGCTCGGCGAGAAACGCGAACCTGAGGTCGCGGTCCCGCGGCTGCGGTACGACGAGCAGGCGCGGGGCGTCCCGGTCCGTACCGACGAGCGCGCCGAGCGGCGCGCCTGCCTCACCGGCGGTGGTCAGCGGCACGAGGACGAGGGGGCGCTCGGAGAGATGCCGGTGCAGGACGGTCGCGGAGGGCTGGGCACGGCCGGTACTGACGGCTTCGAGACGGGCGAGGGTGGTGATCAGTGACATGCGGCGCCCTCCGGGTCGGCGTCCAGGATTCCCTGTCGGCCTTGCGGCTCCTTCGGGTGGTGCGCCAGGGCCTCGGCCCGCAGCTCCGCCGCCCTGCGCAGTGCCGCCACCGCCGGGTCGTCCGGGTCGCCGGACTCTCCGTGGGCCGCTGACAGGACCTCGTCGACCGTGGTCAGGTCGCCGAGGTCGGCGCGGAGGGAGCGGCCGAGGGTGGTGACCGCACCGGACGCGCGGGAGTGGTCGCGGCAGTGGAAGGCCAGCTCGCAGGCGGCCAGGCACTCCGGGGCGTAGGCCGCCGGGACCGACTCGACCGCCGCGGTCAGCTCGGCGGCGGGGCGGTCGGGGGCGAAGCAGGTGCCCTCGGGGAGGGTGTCGGCGATGTCCTCGATACGGGTGAGGCGGGCCAACTGGCGGCCGGTGACCGCGCGTTGCTTGCGGACGTCGACGGCGGACGCGGTGGGCAGGTTAGAGAAGTCCTTCGGGCAGACCAGGAGGACGCGGTGGCGGACCCGGGGAGCGGGGTCCAGCTTGGCCGCGACCTCTTCCAGCGCCAGCACGTACACCGCCGACTGGCGGGCCGCCGCGCCGACCTTCGCCGGGTCCGCCGAACCGTCCAGCATCGGGAAGGACTTGATCTCCACGACCGTCCAACTGCCGTCCGGGTGCACGACCACCGCGTCCGGCTCCAGGAACGCGGGCGACCCCGCCACGTCGAGGGCGAGCATCGGGTGGTCGAGCAGGGTCCAGGCGGCGGCCTCGGACGCCTCGCGCAGCGCGAGCGCCGTACGGGCCGCCCGCCCCTCGGGGCCGATCGCGGTCAGCTCGGGCACCCGCGCGCGGGTCGGCGGTTCGGCGCCCGGGTCCAGCTTCTCGTGCACGAGCCGCAGCAGCTCCGCGCCGCCGTCCGCCTTGACCCGGGCCTCGAACGCGTTGCCCCGCATGAAGGCGAACTGGGACTGCCCGAAGGAGGAGGGTGCGCCGAGCGCGTCGGCCAGCACCGCCTTGTTCACCCCCGCGCCGTCCAGGATCGCCCGCCGCTTGCAGCCCGGGTTCGCGGCCAGCGCCGCGAGGGCGCGCGCGTCCAGCGCCTTGGCCGGGACGTCAGGGCCGCGCAGCTCAGCGAGCCGGTGCCGGAGCGCCGTCCCCCGCGTCCGTGGGGGAGGCACCCGGCTCGGCTCCGGTACCGAGCTGTGACTCGCGCTGCCGTGGAATTCGCTCACCCGCCGAAGTCTGGCATCCGCCACTGACAATTGAGGTTTCTGAGCCGCGAGAGGCGTCACGAGAGCCGTCACGGGAAGCAGCACGGGAGGTGCCGGCGGCCGTGTCACGCGACCGCGCCGCGACCAGCGAGCCGCGCCCCTCGAACCGCGTCCTGATCCGGTCCGCCGCCTTCATCACCTGCGGCGCCAGCAGGAACCCGAGGCCCATCACGACCACGCCCGCGACCGCGTCGAGGAGGTAGTGGTTCGCGGTGCCCATGACCACGATCGCCGTCAGCAGCGGGTAGGCGACCCCGACGATTTTGGTCAGCCGCGTCCCGCCGTAGCGCCAGAGCATCACACCGCACCACAGCGCCCAGCCGCAGTGCAGGCTCGGCATCGCCGCGTACTGGTTCGTCATGCCGCCGAGGCCGCGCGGCGCGCTCGCGTCGCCGCCCCACCAGCCGTACGAGCTGTACTTGGCCATCGTGTCCACGAAGCCGTAGTCCGGGGAGAGCAGCCGGGGCGGGCAGGTCGGGAGCAGGGTGAAGCCGATCAGGCCTATGAACGTGGACGTCATCAGCCAGGTGCGGGCCGCGCGGTAGACCTGGGAGCGCGACCTGAACAGCCAGATCAGGATCGCGGGCGTGATCAGGTAGTGCAGCGACGCGTACCAGAAGTCCGCCGGGATGCCGAGCCACGCCTCGCGCGTGAACAGGCGGTTGAGCGGGTGCTCGGCGTTGATGTGCAGGACCTTCTCGATCCGCAGGATCGCCAGACCGTGGTCCACGGCGCTCGCCGTGTCGCCCCGGGCCAGCAGCCGACCCGCCGAGTACGACGCGTACACCAGGAGGATCAGCGGCAGCTCGGTCCACCAGCGCAGCCGGCTTCGCCGGTCCGCCTCGATGCCTGGTGTCTCGGTCTGCGGCATCCGATCGCCCTCCCCCTTCTGTTCTGGTGCGCTGTCCCGTGGTGCGGCTTCCCGGTAGCCCGGTCGGGACACTTTACGGCGTATGTGAGCGCCCTGTTTCCGGCGCCCCCGGACCTCAAAGACGCAGAGATCGCCCCCCGGGTTGCCCTTCTCAAGGGTGCGCGATGATGGAACGACCCGCCTCTTGTTTCTCCCGGAAAGGTCGCTCATGGCACCGCGCATCCTGTTGGCCCGGCACGGACAGACGGAATGGTCGCTGTCCGGGAAGCACACCGGCAGGACCGACGTCCCCCTCCTCGAAGAGGGCCGACGCGGCGCCAAGGTCCTCGGCGAACGACTGCACCGGTCCCCCTTCGACGGCCTCCCCGGGGTGGAGGTCCGCACCAGCCCGCTGGCACGCGCGCGTGAGACCTGCGAACTGGCCGGCTTCGGCGACCGCGCGACCCCCTGGGACACCCTCATGGAGTGGCACTACGGCGCCTACGAGGGCCTGACCCCGGAGGAGATCCGTTCCGTACGCCCCGACTGGCTGATCTGGCGCGACGGCGTCCCCGAAGGGGAGACCCTCGCCGAGGTCACCGCCCGCGCTGACGAGGTCGTCACCTGGGCCCGCTCCGAGGACCGCGACGTCCTGGTCTTCGCCCACGGCCACATCCTGCGCTCGATCGGCGCGCGCTGGCTCGGCCTGCCGATCGACTTCGCGGCGCGGATACGGCTGAATCCGACGTCCTTGTCGGTCCTGGGCTGGGCGTACGGGGACCCGGCGATCGAGAGCTGGAACGACGTGGGGCATCTGGTGGCCTAGGCCTTAAGCCCCCTGTTTTTAGGGGCGCGGGGAACTGCGCGACCAGCCCCCACCGGCCCGCAGACGAATCACAACGCATCCTCCGTAGCAACTAAGCCGCAGTACGAGGCACCCCTGAGTGCCTTTCCAGAAACGTAGACACCCCCGAAGCCCGCCGGTGAGGCAACAGCACCCGCGCCGTCCCCGCCAGCATTGTCTGAATCCGCGACGACTGGACCAGGTCCAAAAGATCAAGCACCCGCATCCCGGCCGTCGCCGCCTCGTCCGGACGGCCTCCCCGCGCGAGATCGTCGGCCAACTCGGCCATGTACAGCGCGATGTTCCGAGTGAAATGCGGATCCTGAAGATGCGCCGCCCGCCGCGCGTGCCGCGCCGCCCGAGGCCAGTCGCCCAACGTCGACCAGCACTGCGCCTCGAGCCCCTCCAACTCGGCCTCTCCGTAGAAGCTCATCCACTCCGGGTCGGCATCCGAGTGCCCCCGCTCGAAGAGCGCCTGAGCCCGGGCCAGCGCCTGCTCGCACCCGGTGCGATCCGCGAGCCCCGCCCAGCCCCCCGCCTCGCGCAGCGCGAGCAGCGACATCAGGCGCGCGGAACCCAGCGGCCGTCCGACCCGCTGCGCGGCCTGCGCGGCGCGCACCGCCTCCCGGGGGCGACCGGCGTCCCGCGCGAGGAACGCCGTATTGCAGAAGGCGTGTGCCTCAAGGCCGGGGTCCCCGGTCATCCGGGCGGTGGCGAGCGCCTCCGCGTAGTGCGAGCGGGCGTCGTCGAAGCGGCCGGAGTCGTGGGCCAACCAGCCCACGGAGATGGCGAGTTCACCGGCGCCTGAGTGGAGTCTCTCGGCGACAGACTGCCGGGTGGTGCCCGCGTCGAGCAGGGCGTAGGCGGCGCGCAGCGGAGCCGCCGCGCGCCGGTAGAGGCCGTCGGCGCCGTGCCGGTCGTCGAGCAGCCGGATTCTGCGGACGGCCTCTTCCAGGGCGCCCGCCTCGCTCGTACCGGGGCGGCGGACGGAACGGTCCGCCGCCACGGCGTCGTAGGTGAGCCCGAGCGGGCCCAGCGTGCCGGCGGCCACCGTGACGGTGCCGCCCCTCATGAATGCGCGACGCAGCACGTCGCTCTCCTCGTGGTTCTCGTGGTTCTCGTGCGTGTCGTACGGGTCCTGGGTGTCATACGGCTCGTACACGTCCCCCGTCTCACCCGTTCCGGCAGCCTCATCCGTGATGAAGGCCGGGCTCGTGAGGTGTGCGGGGGGCGTGTCCTCGGCGTTGCGCGCCCCGCGTCCGCGTACGGACGAGCGGGGCGCGAAGCCGAGATCGGCGAGCGTGCGGCCGGGGAACATGTGCAGGAACACCCGTTCGTACGCGTAGTTGGGGCAACGGATCTCACCGGCCTCGACGCGGCCCACGTAGCGCGCGTCGCAGCTGACCCGCTCGCCGATCTCCCGCGCGGACCGGCGTACGGCCGCGGCGAACTCCGCCGGTGAGCGCTGTCCACGCAGCCGCCGGAAGGCGAGATTGGGTCTCGGTGGTCGGGGGAACGGGGACGGGGTCACCAGTGACGACGCCATGGCCGGGTCCTCTCATGCGAACCGTCGAACCATGCCGGATTCAGGGTGACTTGTTGAGTGACGCCCTGTTTCCAGCGGGCAAGAACGTACCTGCTGTGCATGACCCGCCACGCAGGGTTTGGCTACAAACCGGATATCTCATCCGCGATCTGCCATGAACTGCCATCCTTTGCGGCTGACTTGTGCCGTAGCCGTTGACGCTTCAACGCGTTGAACTCCATGGACCGGGAGCCACCCGACTCCCGTCCCGCTCGTCCAAGGAGGGGTTCCGTGGTGGAGACCGGGATGGAGACCAGGCAGAGCGTCGATCCTCGAATGCCGAGCGCGGAGTGCAGTGCGCCACCGTTCGCGGACTCGGCCTGCGACCTGGTGACGGTGCCGACGCGGCAGGGGCTGGAAGCGGTCGACATTCTGCGGCGCGGTGCGGGTGAGGGGGTCGGACCTGTCCTGCACGACGACGGTGACGACACCCTCGGCTTCCTGGTTCCGCCGGGGACGGCGGCGGCGTGGGATCTGCCGGGCAGCACGTGTACGGAGACGAATGGCCGGGGTCTGCGCATCGCCCCCGACCCGGAGCCGCCGGTCGAGGGCTCCGACTGGCTGCTGCCTCCCGGTGACGCGGACCTGGCCACCGACCCGGAGGTGCTGCGCGCGGCGCTGGGTGAGGCGGCGCGGCTGATCGAGGCGGCGGACGGCTGTCGGTGAGTTCCGTGGGGAGGGTCGTGGTCTATCTGCGGGCCGGTGGGGGCTGGTCGCGCAGTTCCCCGCGCCCCTAAGGGGCGCGGATGCCGCGCCGGACCACCCTCGCCCGCCGATAATGGGCCAATGGGAAAGTCCAGGAGTAGTACCCGGCGAGGCGGTGCCGGCGTCCCCGAAGCCGTCGTCGAAGCCGTTGACGGTGGGCTCGCCGAGCTCATACCCGATCGGGAACGCGCGCGTGCCTGGACCTTGCTGATCGACGGGGCGCCGCAGTCGTACGTCGATCTCGACGACCCGGCGTATCTGTCCTTCGAGTACCAGCGGCGGCTCGGGCACGTCATCGACCTCGTCGCGCCCGCCGGGAAGCCCATCAACGCCGTGCACCTCGGCGGCGGGGCCCTCACGCTCGCCCGGTACGTCGCCGCGACGCGCCCCCGATCCACCCAGCAGGTCGTCGAGTTCGACGCCGCGCTCGTCCAACTGGTCCGCCGGGAGCTGCCGTTGGACCCGAACGCGCGGATCCGGGTGCGGTCGGCCGACGCCCGCGCGGGGCTCGCGAAGGTGCCCGAGGGGTGGGCCGATCTCGTCGTGGCGGATGTGTTCAGCGGCGCCCGTACGCCCGCCCACCTCACCTCCACCGAGTTCCTCGACGAGGTGCGCCGCGCGCTCAAGCCCGGTGGGTGCTACGCCGCCAACCTCGCCGACGGGCCCCCGCTCGCGCATCTCCGGGGCCAAATCGCCACCGTGGCCGCCCGGTTCGCGGAACGCGCGCTGATCGCCGACCCGACCGTCCTGCGCGGCAAGCGGTTCGGCAACGCGGTGCTCGTCGCCTCCGACCACCCGCTGCCGCTCGCCGAGTTGACCCGCCGCGCCGCCTCCGACCCGCACCCGGGCCGACTCCAACACGGCCGCGAACTCACCGACTTCACCGGCGGAGCCGTACCCGTGACGGACGCCGCGGCGGTCGCCTCACCGGCACCGCCCCCGTCGGTGTTCCGGTAAGTAGCCACCCGGGTCTAGTAGTTACCGACATCCACCCGCGGCGCCCCGTCGTGCCACGTGCAGATCACCGACACCTTGTCCGTGCCCTTGGTGAACTCCACCCGGAGCCACGACTCCGTCTTCCACACCTGCATCGACCAGCCCGTACCCGGCGTCGCCGACACGAGCGCCACATAGGCCGGTGAGGTGTCGAGTTCGAGCACCACCCGCCCGCCGTCCGTGGCGTAGCTCTTGACCTGGCCGGTGGTGGAGGGAGAGGGGGACGTGCTCGTGGTCGCCGTCCTCGTGGGGCTCGGGCTGGGGCTGCGGGTCGGGGTCGGGGTGCTCGACGGGCTCGGTGACGACTCGGCGTGGACCGGTGCCGAGGACGGCGGTTGAGCCGCCTGCGCGCTCGCGCCGGCCGCCGTGATGGGCAGGGCGCGCGGCGGGTCGTAGGCCGTGCCGGTCATGACCGTGTGGACGCCCCACCAGGACAGCGTGACGGCCGCGCCGGTGGCCAGTGACCAGGCCAGCACGTGCACGAATCCGTTGACGAGTCCTCGGGGCATCGCCGCCATACTGCCTCACGCGCCCCACAGGTGTCCCGTCGATCTCCCACCGGTTGTCCACAGGCGGGGAGTTGTCCACAGGCCCGGATACGGGTCGCCCGCATGGCGTACGGTGCGGCGCATGGCAAGTGTGCTCGTGGTCGAGGACGACCAGTTCGTGCGCTCGGCCCTCATCCGGCATCTGACCGATGCCGCGCACACGGTGCGCAGTGTCGGGACGGCCCTTGAGGCCCTGCGCGAGGTCGCCCATTTCCGTTTCGACGTGGTCATCCTGGACCTCGGACTGCCCGACCTGGACGGGTCCGAGGCGCTGAAGATGCTGCGTGGGATCACGGACGTCCCCGTGATCATCGCCACCGCCCGGGACGACGAGAGCGAGATCGTCCGGCTGCTCAACGCGGGCGCGGACGACTACCTCACCAAGCCCTTCTCGGTCGACCATCTCTCCGCGCGCATGTCCGCCGTTCTACGGCGCTCCCGTGCCACCTCCGGCGAGGCGCCCCCGCCGACCGTCATCCGCGTCGGCGGCCTCACCGTCGACCCGCTGCGCCGCCAGGCCGAGCTGGACGGCGTCCGACTCGACCTCACCCGGCGCGAGTTCGACCTCCTCGCCTTCCTCGCCGGACGGCCCGGTGTGGTCGTCCCGCGCAAGGAACTCCTCGCCGAGGTGTGGCAGCAGTCGTACGGCGACGACCAGACCATCGACGTCCATCTGTCCTGGCTGCGAAGGAAGTTGGGGGAGACGGCGGCTCAGCCGCGCTATCTGCACACCCTGCGGGGTGTCGGCGTGAAGCTGGAGCCACCGGGAGCGGAGTCGCTGCGATGAGGTGGGCGCTGGTCAGGGTCTGTCTGGCGATCGCGGCGATGGTCGTCGTCGCCTTCGCGGTGCCGCTCGGCCTGGTCATCAAGGAGATGGCCCGCGACCGCGCCTTCTCGAACGCCGAGCGGGAGGCCGCCGCCGTCGCCCCCGCGCTGTCCATCACCACCGACCGGGACCAGCTGGAGAAGGTCGTCGCCTCCGCGGGCGCCGACTCCGGGATGGCCGTCCACATACCGGCGGGGGAGGGGAAGGCCGCCCTCGACATCGGGCTGCAGCGCGCCGCGGGCAAGGACATCGCGACCGTACGGAAGCTGGGCCGCGCCTCCACCACCGAGGTGCCCGGCGGCTCCGTCCTGCTCCAGCCGGTCGCGCTCAGCTCCGGCGAGATATCCGTCGTCGAGGTCTACGTCCCGGAGGCCGAGGTCAGCAACGGCGTCGGCACGGCCTGGGCGGTGCTCGCCGGCGTCGGCATCGCGCTGATCGTCGGGTCCGTCGCGGTCGCCGACCGGCTGGGCGTACGGATGGTGCAGCCCGCGCAGCGCCTCGTCGAGGGCGCGCACGAACTGGGGGAGGGGAAGCTGGGGGCACGGGTGCCCGAGGAAGGGCCGACCGAACTGCGGCTGGCGGCGGTGGCGTTCAACTCCATGGCCGACCAGGTCGTCCAACTGCTGGCGGCCGAGCGGGAGTTGGCGGCCGATCTGTCGCACCGGCTGCGGACGCCGCTCACCGTGCTGCGGCTCAACGCGGCCTCGCTCGGGGACGGGCCCGCCGCCGAGCAGACGCGGACCGCCGTCGCGCAGCTGGAGCGGGAGGTCGACACGATCATCCGGACCGCGCGCGAGGCCAAGCCGCAGACCGTGGCGGCCGGGCCCGGTGCCGGGTGCGACGCGGCCGAGGTGGTGCGCGAGCGGATGCGGTTCTGGTCCGCGCTCGCCGAGGACGAGGGGCGGAAAGTGCGGGTGGCCGGGGTGGAGCGGCCGGTGCGGATACCCGTGGCCCGCGCTGATCTCGTCGCCGCGCTGGATGCTCTCCTCGGCAACGTGTTCCGGCACACCCTCGAGGGCACGGCGTTCGCGGTCGACGTGCACAACAGCGAGGACGCGGTGATCGTGCTCGTCTCGGACGCGGGCTCGGGCATACGCGACCCCGAGGCGGCGATGGCCCGCGGGCGCGGCTCCGGCAGCGCCGGGTCGACCGGGCTCGGCCTGGACATCGTGCGCAGGCTCGCGGAGGCGACCGGCGGGGACGTCCGCATCGGCTCCTCGATGCTCGGCGGCACCGAGGTGCGGATCTGGATCCAGCTGGACGGGCGCGAGCCGGAGCGCAACGGCCATCGAGGAGCCGTACGACGGCGTCGGCGCGGGAAATTGGTCTCTACCTTTAACCGTTCCCGATCCCTCCCTTAAGCGCACCCTAAGATCGCCAACCCCCGCCCGGATCAGGGTATTTGCCCGGTTCCGGATCGCTAGCGTGCTGCCGCACCCCACCCCCGTACGGCGAAAGCAGGCACGCGATGAGCACGCACCGGCGCAGGATCAGCAAGAGGAACAAGGTGATCGGCGGAGCGGTCGCCGCCGCGGTCGTCGGTGGCGGCGCGATCATGCTGACCGGCATCGCCCAGGCGGCGAGCGTCGGCGCGGCCTACACGAGAACCAGCGAGTGGTCGACGGGGTACACCGCGCAGTACGTCGTCACCAACACGACCGGGGCCACGAAGAAGGACTGGACGCTGGAGTTCGACCTGCCGTCGGGCTCGAAGCTCAGCTCGCTGTGGAACGCCGAGTCGAGCGTGAGCGGGCAGCGCGTCACCGTGAAGCCGCCGAAGTGGGACACGGACGGTCTCGCGGCCGGTGAGTCGGTCACCGTCGGCTTCGTGGTCAACGGCACCGGCCAGCCGACCAGTTGTCTCATCGACAACGCCCAGTGCTCGGCGGACGGCACCGCGACCCCCGAGCCGACCGGCCGCCCGACGACCTCGTCGCCGACGCCCACGCCGACCGCCACCCCGACCGCCACGCCCACGGCCACCTCCAAGCCCACGGCCACGCCCACCGCTTCACCGACCACGACCACCGGCACCGGCACAGCGGCCGGCGCGGGCTTCGCCCCGTACGTCGACACCTCCCTCTACCCCGCCTTCGACCTCCTCGCCAACGTCACCGCGACCGGCGTGAAGAACTACAACCTCGCCTTCATCACCGACGGCGGCGGCTGCACCCCGAAGTGGGGCGGGGTCTCGGACCTCGGCAGCGACGGCGTGGCCTCGCAGATCGGCGCGCTGCGCGCCAAGGGCGGTGACGTGCGGGTGTCCTTCGGCGGCGCGTCCGGCTCCGAGCTGGCGACGACGTGCGGTTCGGCGAGCGCGCTGGCGACGGCGTACGGCAAGGTCGTGGACGCGTACAACCTCACCAAGGTCGACTTCGACGTCGAGGGCGGCGCGCTGCCCAACACGGCGGCGAACACGATCCGCGCCCAGGCGATAGCCAAGCTCCAGCAGCAGCACCCGAACCTCGACGTCTCCTACACGCTCCCCGTGATGCCCGAGGGGCTGACCCAGGACGGGGTGAACCTGTTGTCCAATGCCAAGTCCAACGGCGTCAAGATCAACACGGTCAACATCATGGCGATGGATTACGGACCGGCGTACTCCGGAAATATGGGAACGTACTCACAGCAAGCGGCTACTGCCACACAAGCGCAAGTCAAGAGCGTTCTCGGGCTCTCGGAAGCCGCCGCATGGAAAGCGGTTGCAGTGACGCCCATGATCGGTGTCAACGACGTGTCATCGGAGGTTTTCACGGTCGAGGACGCGAACGGGTTGGCGGCGTTCGCGAAGGCGAAGGGTCTGGGCGGTCTCTCGATGTGGTCCGCGACCCGTGACAAGCAGTGCCCCGGCGGCGCCAAGCCCAGCGCGGACGCGACCTGCAGCTCGGTCGTCCAGGCCCCGTCCGCCTTCATGAAGGCCTTCTCCGCCTTCCAGTAGGTGCCCCATGGGCCTCACAGGCCCCACGCGCACCCCGTGAGCTCATCCCCCTCGGAGCGGACGTGTGGCCACTCGGCCGCACGTTCGCTCCTTTTGCTCGTGAGTGTCGATTACGTTTCGACAAATGAAGGCGGCGGGTGTTGACGCATGACCAGACATAGGACTGTTATTACGCCACCGTGTTTGGTCGCGTTGGTTTCTGGTCGGTTACGACGACCTGGGGCGTGGCGCATTCCGGCCGAACCCTGTCCGTCAGGAGCCGTTCATGCCCGACTTCTCCCTCCCCGCCGCCAGTCGCCGCTCCGTCCTGCGCGGCATAGGCGGCGCTGCCGTGCTCGGCGCCGGGATACCCCTGCTGAGCGCGTGCGGCAGCAGCGGTAGCTCGTCCGACCCGAAGACCGTCACCGTCGGCTCCAACGCGTCCGACGCGGTGCCGAAGAAGGCGTTCGCGAGCGTCTACGCGGACTTCAAGAAGACGTCCGGCATCACCGTCAAGGTCAACACGAAGGACCACAACACCTTCCAGGAGCAGATCAACTCCTACCTCCAGGGCACGCCGGACGACGTGTTCAACTGGTTCGCCGGGTACCGCATGCAGTTCTTCGCGGCCAAGAAGCTCGCCACGTCCATCGACGACGTCTGGGCGAAGATCGGGGACAACTTCCCCGACGCGATGAAGCAGCTCAGCAAGGGTGAGGACGGCAAGTACTACTTCGTGCCGATGACCACGTACCCGTGGGCGATCTTCTACCGCAAGAGCCTCTTCACGGCGAAGGGCTACACCGTCCCCACCACCTGGGACGAACTGGTCGCGCTCTGCAAGAAGATGAAGAGCGACGGCCTGGTCCCGATCGCCTTCGGCGACAAGGACGCCTGGCCGGCGATGGGCACCTTCGACCAGATCAACTTCCGCCTGAACGGCTATGACTTCCACAAGTCCCTGATGGCGGGCAAGGAGGCGTGGACCGACCCGAAGGTCAAGGCGGTCTTCGACCACTGGGCCGAGCTCCTCCCGTACCACCAGGACGGCTTCATGGGCCGCACCTGGCAGGACGCGGCGCAGGGCATCGTGTCGAAGAAGTCCGGCATGTACCTCCTGGGCTCCTTCGTGGCCCAGCAGTTCACCGTCAAGGCCGACCTCGACGACCTCGACTTCTTCGCCTTCCCGGAGATCAACTCCGCGTACGGCCAGGACACCGTCGAGGCGCCCACCGACGGCTACATGGTCAGCAAGGCACCGAAGAACCACGCCGGTGTCGTCAAGCTCCTGGAGTACCTGGGCACCCCGGCTGCCGAGCAGCTGTACCTCAAGACCGACCCGAGCGTGGTGGCCGCCTCCAGCAAGGCCGACACCTCCGCGTACTCGCCGCTGCAGAAGAAGGCGTTCGACATGATCGGCGCCGCCAAGAGCCTCACCCAGTTCATGGACCGCGACTCGCGCCCGGACTTCACCTCGACGGTGATGCAGCCCGGACTGCAGAAGTTCCTCCAGAACCCCAAGGGCGTCGACAGTCTGCTGACCTCGATCGAGCGCCAGAAGAAGACGATCTTCGCCTCCTCATGATCTCCGAGACGACTACGACGAGCCCGGAGGCGGACGCCGTTCCGCCTCCGGGCCCCGCGCCCGAGAAGAAGCGGGTCCAGCAGGGCGCCAAGCGCCTGCTGACCCGCCGTGACCGCATCACGCTCGCCTTCATGGCGGGCGTGCCGACGATCCTGCACGTGGCCCTGGTCTGGGTCACCGCGCTCGCCTCGATCCTCCTGGCCTTCACGTCCTGGGACGGCATCGGCTTCAGCTCCATCAAGTGGGTGGGGCTGGCCAACTTCAAGGAGCTGTTCAACGACAACCCGCAGTTCTGGCCGGCGCTTGAGCACAACGTCATCTGGTTCGTCGTGCTCATCCTGCTGCCGACCCCCTTCGGCCTGTTCCTGGCCGTCCAGCTGGACAAGAAGATCCGCTTCAGCCGCGTCTACCAGACCGCGTTCTTCCTGCCGGTCGTGATGTCGCTGGCGGTCACCGGATTCGTCTGGCAGCTCATCTACAACCCCGACACCGGCCTGATCAACAGCCTCATCGGGGCCAACAAGCCCGGCCACTACATCGACTGGATCGGCGATCCCAAGCTCAATCTGTGGGCCGTCCTGATCGCCGCGTCCTGGCGGCACGCGGGCTACATGATGATCCTGTACCTGGCCGGACTGAAGGGCGTGGACCCGTCGCTGAGGGAAGCCTCCGCGCTGGACGGCGCGAACGAGTGGCAGACGTTCAAGAACGTCATCTTCCCGACGCTGCGGCCCACCAACACGGTCGTCCTGGTCGTCACGATCATCGAGTCGCTGCGCGCCTTCGACCTGGTCTACGTCTTCAACAAGGGCGCCCAGGGCACCGAGTTGCTGTCGATCCTGATCACCAACAACATCATCGGCGAGTCCAGCCGGATCGGTTACGGGTCGGCGATCGCCGTCGTCCTGCTGGTCATCTCCCTCGTGGTCATCATCCCGTACCTGATCTCGACCTTCCGGAAGGAGCGGCGCGCATGACCACCCCCACCGCCGCACTCGGCGTGAAGCAGCGCACCCCGCTCCGCCCGGCCCGGGTCCTGCTCCACACGTTCCTCGTCGTCACCTCGCTGGCGTGGCTCGCCCCACTCCTGTGGGCGGTCTACGCGGCCCTGCGCCCGTACTCCGAGACCAGCAACAAGGGGTACGTCTCCTGGCCGGACACGCTGAACCTCGACAACTTCAAGAACGCGTTCGAGCAGTCCGACATGACGCACTACTTCGTCAACACCCTGATCATCGCGGTCCCGGCCGTGCTGCTCACGCTGCTGCTGGCGTCGATGGTCGCGTTCTACGTCAGCCGGTTCGACTTCCGGCTGAACATCTTCCTGCTGCTGGTCTTCACGGCCGGCAACCTGCTGCCCCAGCAGGTCATCATCACCCCGCTGTACCGCATGTACCTGCTGATCAACCTGCCCGGCATCACGGCGAGCGGCAAGCTCTACGACTCCGCGCTCGGCCTGGTCCTCATCCACGTGGCGTTCCAGTCGGGCTTCTGCGCCTTCGTGTTGAGCAACTACATGCGGATGCTGCCGGACGAGCTGACCGAGGCGGCGCTGGTCGACGGGGCGTCGGTGTGGCGGATGTACTGGCAGATCGTGCTGCCGCTGTGCAAGCCGGCGATGGCGGCCCTGGCGACGCTGCTCTCCATCTGGATCTACAACGACTTCTTCTGGGCGATCGTGCTGATCTCGACCGGCGAGAACATGCCGATCACCTCCGCCCTGAACAACCTATCCGGCCAGTACTTCACCGACCCCAACCTGGTCGCCGCCGGCGCCCTGCTCACCGCGATCCCCACGCTGATCGTGTACTTCGCACTCCAGCGCCAGTTCGTCAGCGGCCTCACACTGGGCGCCAACAAGGGCTGACGCACTACGACTTGACCGAAGAACGGCCCGGGTGACTCAGAACCCCCCGGGCCCGCCGAAGCCCCCGAACCCGCCGGGTCCGCCCGGCCCACCGCCGAACAGCCCGCCGTGCGGCCCGTGATGGTGGAAGCCGTCGAACAGCGCGTCCGCGAGCAACATGCCACCGACCCCGGCGGCACCCGCGACGAGCGCGGTCTTCCACCACGGCGTGCTGTACCAACCCCCGGCCATGGAACGGCCGTTGACGACCCCGCCGGGGTAGTAGTACGGCGTGCTCGCACCGGGCTGCGCGGACGCGGTGTACGTCTGCCCGCCCACCGTGACCTGCCCACCGGCCCCCTGCGCGGGCAGCTCGGGCCCCGGGTCGAGTCCCAGCGCGCCACGGGCGGTCCGGATGTGATGCAGCCCCTCGATGGCGGTCTGCGTCACGAGCCCGTACTGCATCGGCGAGTAGGCGACGGCGAGTTGGCCCTCGGCGGCCCGGAGCCGCTCGGTGGCGTCGGCGAGCGCCTGCCGGGCGGCGGTGCTGTTGCCGGCGTCCAGCGTCGACAGACTCCCGCCCAGCCGCTCCACCCAGCGGGTGGCCTCGGCGCCGGCGTCGGCGTCGTAGGCCTGCGAAGCGGAACCGGAGGGATAGCCGCTGCCGCCGAACCGCGAACTCCCGCCCCCCGCCTGCCTCTTGCCGAAGGCGACCGCACCGCCGACGATCAGGGCCAGCAGCACCAACACGATGAAAAACATGACGTCCTCCCGTCCACGCCGGGATCGGATCACCCCGTACAGGAAGATCAGACGCCTCGGGGCTGAGAGGCCGCTGGACGGGGTCTGAGCGGCGGCTGTGAATGGCGGCGGGGATTTGCCCGGCCTCAGCGGCGCAGCGCCCCCACGACGCCTTCCACGACCCTCAACACGTCCCCGCCGCGCACGAGTTCGGCGATGTGCTCGATGTCCGCGTGGAAGACGCGGTCCTCGTCGACGGTCGGCACGGTTCGCCGGATCTCCGTCCGCAGCGCCTCCGCTGCCGGTGAGGGGGAGAGCGGGGCGAGGAGGTCGAGGGCCTGGACGGCGCACATCAGCTCGATGGCTATGACGTAGGCGAGCTTGCGGGCCGCGCGGTAGGCCTTCAGGGCGGCGAGATAGGCGTTGCCGACCGCGTCCTCCTGGTTGGCCGACGTGGTGACGTTGTCGGCGGAGGCGGGGACGGCCAGGCCGCGCAGTTCCATGGTCAGGGCGGCGGCCGTGTACTGGGCGATCATGTACCCGCTGTTCAGGCCCGGTTCGCGGACCAGGAAGGCCGGCAGCTCGCTGAAGTTGCTGTTGACCATGCGGTCGGTACGGCGTTCGGAGACCTTGGCCAGGACCGTCATCGCGTTGACCATCGTGTCGGCCTGGATGCCGACGTACGTGCTGTCGCAGTTCGCCCCGCTGAGCGCGACCCCGTCCTCGCCCTCGGGGTGGATGACCGGGTTGTCGCCCACCGAGTGCAACTCCTCGACGATGACCTCCCGCGCCTGCGCCAGCGCCCGCTTCGCACCGCCGTGCATCTGCGGAACGGCCCGCAGGGAGAGGCTGTCCTGGAGCCGGTGGTCGAGGAACTCCGTGCTGATGGCGCTGGACTCGGTCAGCCGCCGCAGGTTCTCGGCCACGGCTGCCTGCTCGGGGTGCCGCTTCCGCTCCTGGATCCGGGCGTCGTAGGCGCGGACGGTGCCCTTGAGCGCCTGTACGGAGAGGCTCGCGGCGACGTCGGCGGTGGTCGCCGCTGTGTCGGCGTCATGGGCTGCGAGGACGGCGATCGCGGTGACCGAGTGCGTCCCGTTGGTGAGCGACAGCCCCTCCTTGCAGGCGAGCCGGGCCGGCCGCTCCCCGATCCGGGCCAACGCCTCGGCGCCGGGCAGGAGTTCACCGTCGTGCCAGGCCCGTCCCTCTCCCAGCAGTACGAGGGCCATGTGGGCCTCGGGGGCGAGGTAACCGACGGAACCCTCGCCCGGTACGTGCGGTGTGACCCCGGAGTTGAGCATCCGCCGGATCAGCTCCAGCGTCTCGAACCGGATACCGGAGAACCCTTCCCCGAGCCCGACCAGCTCCATCAGTGCGATGGCCCGGACCACCTCGACGGGCAACGGCTCCCCGACCGACACGGCGTGCGACCGTACGATGTTGCGCTGCAGCCGCTCGGCGTCCGCCGGGTCGACGACCTCCGTGACGTTGTCACCGAACCCGGTGGTGACGCCGTAGACCAGGCGGTTCTCGGCGAGGAAGCGCTCCACCAGCGCGCGGGACTTCCGCACCCGGTCGACGTACGCCGCGTCGAACTCGACCGGGGCGCCGTGCCGGGCGACCGCGACGAACTGCTCGACGGTGATCGGCTCCCGGCCCAGGGTGACGGCCACGGACATCTCCTCGCGCTTGACGTGTATCCATTCACTTGCTGGTCGAATGAATCACTCTATTTAGCGCGTGGCAAGGGCGGTGGGTGACGGCGGGCGTCTGGGGCTTCGCCGTGTGCAGGCCGGGGTTCGATCTAACCCTCTTGATCCTCCAGGCTGGTTAGTTTGCAGGCAGCGTGCCCGTGCGGGCCGCCTCGCCGTACCACCGGGCGCTCGACTTCGGTGTGCGGGCGAGCGTCGCGAAGTCGACGTACACCGCGCCGAACCGCTTCTGGTACCCGTACGCCCACTCGAAGTTGTCCATCAGGGACCACAGGTAGTAGCCGCGCACGTCCGCGCCGTCCGTGATCGCGCGGTGCACGGCGGACAGGTGGCCGTGGAGGTAGGCGATCCGCTCGGGGTCGTGGACGTTGCCCTCGGGGTCGGGCTTGTCGTCGTAGGCCGCGCCGTTCTCCGTGATGTGGAGCGGCAGGCCCGGGGCCTCCCTGGCGTAGCGCATGATCAGGTCGTAGAGGCCCGTCGGGTCGATCGTCCAGCCCATCTCCGTGCGCTCGCCCGGGGTCTGGAGGAACGCCACGTCGTCCGCGCCCGGCCAGGGGGAGAACGCGCTTAGGCCGTGCCCGTCGGCGCGCGGGCTGCCCGGCGGGGCCGCCTCGGCCGCCTCCACCAGGGCGGGGGTGTAGTAGTTCAACCCCAGTGCGTCCAGCGGCTGGTGAATGAGCGTCAGATCGCTGTCCCGGACGTACGACCAGTCCGTGACCGATCGCGTCGCGTCGAGCAGCGACTTCGGGTACGTGCCGTGCAGCATCGGCCCGTGGAACACCCCGTTGGCCAGGTCGTCGATCTTCCGGACCGCCGCCATGTCCGCCGGGGACAGCGAAGCGGGCCTGACCACCGCGGAGTTGAGGCTCACCGCGATCGAGTTCCGGGCCGGCATCGCGGACCGCAGCGCCGAAGTCGCCAGCCCGTGCGCCAGGTTGAGGTGATGGGCCGCCCGGAGCGACGCGCCCGCGTCCGTACGGCCCGGCGCGTGCACCCCCGAGCCATAGCCCAGAAAGGCGCTGCACCAGGGCTCGTTGAGCGTGGTCCACTGCTCCACGCGGTCGCTCAGCGCCTCGCCCACGATCTGCGCGTACTCGGCGAAGCGGTACGCCGTGTCGCGCTCCGGCCAGCCGCCCGCGTCCTCCAACTCCTGCGGCAGATCCCAGTGGTAGAGGGTCAGCGCGGGCTTGATGCCGTGCGCGAGCAACTCGTCGACCAGGCGGCGGTAGAAGTCCAGGCCCACCTGGACCGCCGGGCCCCGGCCGGTCGGCTGCACCCGCGGCCAGGAGACCGAGAAGCGGTACGCCGTCAGGCCCAGGTCCGCCATCAGCGCCACGTCGTCGCGGTAGCGGTGGTAGTGGTCGACAGCGATGTCACCGTGCTCACCACCGGCCGTACGGCCCGGCGTATGACTGAACGTGTCCCAGATCGAGGGCGTACGGCCGCCCTCCCGCACCGCCCCCTCGATCTGGTAGGCGGAGGTCGCGGCTCCCCACAGGAAGGCAGGAGGGAACGTCGCGGGCGTCAGGTCTGGCATGGAATCGCTCCCATGGGGTCGAGTGGCGCCCATTATGCATGGGAGCGCTCCCATGAGCAAAGGGTCCGCCCCCCGACGTTCCGACATCCCGGCGTCCCGACGCCTTCCGCCCACCGCTCAGGCGCGCCCGCCACTCAAGCGCGCCGCCACTCAGGCGCGGACACCCCTCGCGCGCGGACACCCCTCACACGCGGACACCCCTCACGCGGACTCCCGCACCACCAACCGCGTAGGCAGCACCACTTGCCGGTGATCGCCACCGCGCTGGGCGATCTCGTCCAGCAGCAGGCTCGCCATCGTGCGGCCCATCTCCTCCAGCGGCTGGCGGACGCTGGTCAGCGGGGGATCGATGTGCCGGGCCACGACCGAGTCGTCGAAGCCGACGACGGCGACGTCGTCCGGCACCCGCCGCCCCGCCGCGCGCAGTTCCAGCACGGCACCCGACGCCATCACGTCGGACGCGGCGAAGACGGCGTCGAGGCCGGGCCGTCGGCGCAGCAGCTCCCGCATGGCCGCGCGGCCGCCCTCCTCGCGGAAGTCGCCGTACGCGATCAGGTCCTCGTCGACGGTGACGCCCGCGCCCTCCAACGCCTCGCGGTAGCCGTCGAGTCGGGCCTGCGCGGCGTCCATGTCCAGGGGACCCGTGATGGTGGCGATGGCCCGGCGGCCCTTGGCCAGCAGGTGCTCGACCGCGATCCTGGCACCGCCGTTGTTGTCCGCGCGGACGTGCCCCAGCAGCTCCCCGTGGCCGCGCCGGCCGGCCAGCACGGTCGGCACGGCGAGTTCGTGCAGCCGGTCGGGGAGCGTGTCGCCGCTGTGGACCGCGAGGATCAGCACGCCGTCCACCCGGTGTGCCGACAGGTAGGTGGCCAGCCGCGCGTACTCCTTCTCGTCCGGCGTCAGGACCAGCAGCAACTGCATCTGGGCGCTGGCGAGTTGGGCGGAGACACCGCGGATGATCCCGGAGAAGTAGGGCTCGGAGAAGAGCCGGTCCTCGCCCTCGGGGACGACCACGGCGACCGAGTCGGTGCGCCGGGTCGCCAGCGAGCGGGCGGCGGGGTTGGGGACGTAGCCGAGTTCGTCGATGGCCCGCTCCACCGCCGCGCGGGCGTGGTCGCTCACCTTGGGGGAGCCGTTGATGACCCGGGAGACCGTGCCGCGGCCGACGCCGGCGAGCGCGGCCACGGCGTTGAGGGTCGGGCGCCGGACGTCCGCGCGCGGGGGCGGCTGCTCGGCAGGGCTCATCGTTCACCTTCCGGCGATCAGTGGGGACTTGCCTCATTCTTGCCCAGAAAATCGGGCGACGGCCCGGACGGACCTCCCCGGCGCCGAGCCTGCGGGACGGACCCTTGGATCACCTGCGTGAATCCTGTGCGGGACCGGTCCGTGTCCGGTCGGTGACGCCTGGTGGAGCGACACATTCACGTGACGTGCGGAACACGCTTGCGCAACAACGCCGTTTTCAAGTCTTGACACCCGGCCCGGCACGAAGGAGTCTTCCGGCATGCCGCGTGGGAGCGGTCCCACGGAACCTCGGGGGCTTCCTTCCGTGTGGACGAAACCACCAACGGCCCGTCCCTCTATCTCGCATGGCACACCGTTGACCAGCACCTTTTCACCGCACGACCCGTGCTGTGGGCTGGCCGCTGCTCGAAACGAGAGGACAGGTCCGGATCGCCGAGCCTCGGCGGTCCGATTCCTGAGACCCCGTTCCCCACTGGAACAAGGAGTAGTGGAATGCGCATCACCCGTACCGGCGGCGGCCACGGCCGCAGAGCAGCGGCCCTGACCACGACGGTCCTGACGGCCTCCGCCCTGTTGCTGACCGGCTGCAGTAGCGACAGCTCCTCGGACGCCAAGGACTCGAACGGGAACATCACTCTCACGGTGGCCGACTACGGGCAGTTCGGTTACAAGGAAGCCGGCCTGTTCGCCCAGTACCACAAGCTGCACCCGAAGATCACGGTCAAGGAGAACGTCACCGCCAACGAGGCGGACTACTACCCGAAGATGCTTCAGCAGCTGAACACGGGCAGTGGCCTCGCGGACGTCCAGGGCATCGAGGTCGGCCGGATCAAGGAGGTCGTCGACACCCAGGCGGCCAAGTTCACCGACCTGAGCAAGTCGATCGACGTGAACGACTGGGTCTCCTGGAAGGAGAAGCAGGCCACCGCGTCCGACGGTTCGGTCATCGGCGCCGGCACCGACATCGGCCCGATGTCCCTGTGCTACCGCTCGGACCTCTTCAAGGCGGCGGGTCTGCCCAGCGACCGTGACTCGGTCGCCAAGGCCGTCGCGGGCGGCTGGGAGGACTACCTCAAGCTCGGCGAGAAGTTCAAGGCGAAGGCCCCCAAGGGGACTTACTTCATGGACTCCGCGAGCGCCATGTACAACGCGGTCGTCAGCTCCTCCGCGGAGCAGTACTACGACGCCTCCGGCAAGGCGGTCTACAAGAACAGCCCGGCCGTGCAGCAGGGCTGGAACCTGGCCGCGGAAGCCGCGTCCAAGAAGCTGACCGAGGGTCTGCCCCAGTTCACCGACGCCTGGACGGCGGCGCTGCGCAAGGGCACCGTCGCCACCGTGGCGTGCCCCGCGTGGATGGCCGGCCAGATCTCCATCAACTCCGGTGACGCCTACAAGGGCAAGTGGGACATCGCCCGTGCGCCCGGCACCAGCGCGGGCAACTGGGGCGGCTCCTTCCTGGCCGTGCCCAAGAGCGGCAAGAACGTCAAGGCGGCCACCGACCTGGTCAAGTGGCTGACCGCGCCCGAGCAGCAGGCCGCCGTGTTCAAGGCGATCGGCGTCTTCCCGTCGAACAAGGGCGCCTACGACCTCGCCAGCGTGAAGAACGCGACGCTGCCGTACTTCAACAACGCCCCGATCGGCCAGATCTACGCCGACGAGGCGAAGGCCATCCCGGAGGCCGTGCTCGGCGCGAAGGACGGCACGATCAAGGACACGATCTCCACGCAGATCAACAACATGGAGCAGCGGGGCACCAAGCCCGACAAGGCGTGGAAGGCCGCGACCGACTCGATCGACAAGGTGATCGGCTGACACAGGCAGCGGTGCGGGCGGCCCGGCGGCCGCCCGCACCGCGCCGCGTGCGTGGGGCCGCGCGGCGGCTCCCGCCGTAGGCGCGGGGCCGGCCGCACCGGCCCAGGTCGTCAACTGCCGGTCTGCTCCGCGGTGTTCGGCGCACACGCACCGGACGCCGCCGCACCGTGTCCGCCGGACCGGCGGCCCGACGGCGACGACGTGTCCCGGGCGAGGAGCCCGGCCCCGCGCCCGCCCCCTGCCCGTACCCGGCCGAGATCCAGGGAAGGACTCCCTCCGTGGCAACCACAACCCCCACACGGGGCGCCCCCACCCCGCCACCCGGCGGGGCCGGCGCCGTACCGAAAGAACCCAGCGTGTGGCGTACCCGCCTGTGGCGCCTCGACGACAAGGCGTCGCCGTACGCGTACATCGCCCCCTTCTTCCTCATCTTCGGTGCCTTCGGCCTCTACCCGATGCTGTACACGGGCTGGATAGCCATGCACCGGGTGGAGATGACGAGCCTGAGCCAGTCCGAGTGGGTCGGCTGGGACAACTTCGCGAAGATCCTCCAGGACTCCGAGTTCTGGACCGCGGTCACCAACACCTTTGTCATCGGCGTCATTTCGACCGTTCCGCAGCTCCTGATGGCCCTGGGTCTGGCCCACCTGCTCAACTACAAGCTGCGCGCCAGCACCTTCTGGCGGACGGTGATCCTCACCCCGTACGCCACCTCGGTGGCGACCGCGGCCCTTGTCTTCGCCCTGGTCTTCCGGGCCGACGGCGGGCTGCTCAACTGGGTGCTGCACTTCGTCGGCATCGGCAACACCGACTGGGGCAACGGCGAGTGGTCGTCCAAGTTCGCCATCTCGGCCATCGTGATCTGGCGCTGGACCGGCTACAACACCCTGATCTATCTGGCGGCCATGCAGGCCGTCCCCACGGACCTGTACGAGGCGGCCTCGATCGACGGGGCGACGCGCTGGCAGCAGTTCCGCAAGGTGACCATCCCCTCGCTGCGGCCGACGATCCTGTTCACCATCGTCATCTCGACCATCGGTTCCATGCAGCTGTTCGGTGAGCCGCTGCTGCTCCAGGGCGGCACGCTCGGCTCCACCGGAGGCAGCGAGCACCAGTACGAGACGCTCAGCATCTACCTCTTCAACTACGGCTGGAAGCTCGGGCACTTGGGCCCGGCCGCGGCCGTCGCCTGGGCCATGCTCGTCCTGCTGCTGCTCATTGCCCTGATCAACCTGATCGTCGGCCGGGTCCTGCGCAAGAGCGCGGCGTGACGGGAGCGAAATCGATGACCACGACCAGCACCACTCCGACCGCGCCGGACCTCGATCCGGCGCCGCTTCCCGTCACCCCCGGCACCGGCCGCCGCCGTTTCAAGATCGGCGCCGGCCAGCAGCTCAAGGGCGGCCCGTTCACCTACGCGGCCCTGATCATCGTCGGCCTCGGCTCGGTCTTCCCGCTGTACTGGACGCTGGTGGCCGCCTCCCACGACCAGCAGCGGGTCCTCGACAGCCCGCCACCGCTGCTGCCGGGCGGCCGGCTGTGGACCAACCTCCAGTCGGCCTGGGACCAGGCCCACCTGGGGAAGGCCATCGTCAACACCGTCGTCGTGGCCGGCTCCATCACCGCGGCCACGCTGTTCTTCTGCACCCTCGCCGGGTACGCCTTCGCCAAGATGCGCTTCCGCGGCCGCGGCGCCCTGATGACCGCGGTGATCGCGACCCTGACGATCCCGCCCCAACTCAGCGTCGTACCGCTGTTCATGATGATGGCGGACATCGGCTGGGGCGGAAAACTGGAGTCGGTGATCTTCCCGACCCTCGTCGGTGCCTTCGGCGTCTTCTTCATGCGGCAGTACCTGCTGGAGGCCCTGCCCTACGAGCTCATCGAAGCGGCCAAGGTGGACGGCGCGAGCAACATCCGCATCGTCTGGAACGTGGTCCTGCCCGCCGCCCGCCCCGCGATGATGGTGCTCGGGATGCTCACCTTCGTGCAGGCGTGGAACGACTTCTTCTGGCCCTTCCTCGCCCTGAACCAGGACAACCCCACCATCCAGGTGGCGCTCGGGCAGCTCAGCGCCTCCTACACCCCCGACCAGAGCATCGTCATGGCCGGGGCGCTGATCAGCACCCTGCCGCTGCTCCTGGTGTTCGTGATCTTCGGCAAGCAGATCATCGGCGGCATCATGGCGGGCGCCGTCAAGGGCTGACACCGGGCGGCCGACCACCGGTCGCACAGGCCCAGTTCACCCTCCCGTACGGCCCGCCCCGCACGCGGGCCGTACCCGGCCGGGCGCCCACCGTCGTGCCCCGTCCGCTTCCCCCCTCATCGCCGGACCCCCGTCCGGCTTTTACCCACTCCACTTCGGGAGCGCTCACATGACCGCCGTACGACATGAGACCAAGGCCGCGCCGGCGTCCGCGACCTCCTTCCCCCCGGGCTTCGTCTGGGGCGCCGCCACCGCCGCCTACCAGGTCGAGGGCGCCGCCGCGGAGGACGGCCGGACCCCCTCCATCTGGGACACCTTCAGCCACACCCCGGGCAAGGTGCGCAACGGCGACACCGGTGACATCGCCGCCGACCACTACCACCGGTACCGCGACGACGTGGCGCTGATGAAGGACCTCGGCCTCAAGGCGTATCGGTTCTCCATCTCCTGGTCCCGGGTCCAGCCCACCGGACGCGGACCCGCCGTGGAGCGCGGCCTCGACTTCTACCGCCGGCTCGCCGACGAACTCCTCGCGGCCGGCATCACCCCCGTCGCCACCCTCTACCACTGGGACCTGCCGCAGGAGCTGGAGGACGCGGGCGGCTGGCCGCAGCGCGACACCGCGCACCGCTTCGCCGAGTACGCCGAGATCATGGGCCGGGCCCTGGGCGACCGCGTCGGCCTGTGGACCACCCTCAACGAGCCCTGGTGCAGCGCCTTCCTGGGCTACGGCTCCGGCGTGCACGCCCCCGGCCGCACCGACCCGGCGGCCACCCTCCGCGCCGCGCACCACCTCAACCTCGGTCACGGCCAGGCGGTCGGGGCGCTGCGCGAGGTACTGCCGGCCACCGCGCAGACCTCCATCACCCTCAACCTGCACCAGGTGCGCCCGCTCACCGGCAGCCCCGAGGACGCGGAGGCCGCCCGCCGTATCGACGCGGTCGGCAACCGGATCTTCACCGGCCCCCTGCTCGACGGCGCCTACCCCGAGGACCTGCTCGCCGACACCGCGCACCTCGTCGACTGGGCGGAGCTGGTGCGGGACGGCGACCTGGCCGAGATCTCCCGGCCCATCGACGTGCTCGGCGTCAACTACTACGCGCCGACGGTCGTCTCGGCCGGCTCGGGCGACGGTGCCACCAAGAACGACGGCCACGGCGCGAGCGACCACACACCGTGGACGGGCTCCGAGAACGTGGACTTCCACCTCGCCAACGACGACCTCACGGCCATGAACTGGGCGATCGACCCCAGCGGCCTGCACACCCTCCTGACCGACCTGGCCGCCTCGCACCCCGGGCTGCCGCTGATGGTCACGGAGAACGGCGCCGCGTTCGACGACTACATCTCCCCCGAGGGCCTGGTCAACGACCCGCAGCGCATCGCCTATCTCCACGCCCACCTGGACGCCGTCCGCCGGGCGGTCGCCGACGGAGCCGACGTGCGCGGCTACTTCCTGTGGTCCCTGCTCGACAACTTCGAGTGGTCCTACGGCTATTCGAAGCGCTTCGGCGCCGTCTACGTCGACTACTCCACCCAGCGCCGCATCCCCAAGGCGAGCGCCCACTGGTACGCCGGGGTGATCCGCGGCAACGCCCTGCCGACGGTCGGCGAGGACGGGTGAGTCCCGGCGGGCGGTGACCCCGGCCGACGAGGGACGATGGAGGGCGGGGCGTCCGGCCTCGACTGTTACATTCCTGGCCTGAAAGCTGCGAACGGAAGGCGGCGACCATGGCGGTCAGCGGTGGGCGGAACCGGGGCGGCAGGCGGCCGACCCTGGAGGAGGTCGCCGCCCGTGCCGGTGTGGGCCGCGGCACGGTCTCCCGGGTGATCAACGGCTCGCCCCGGGTCAGCGACGCGACCCGCGCCGCCGTCGAGGCGGCGGTCGCGGAGCTGGAGTACGTCCCGAACACGGCGGCCCGGGCGCTGGCCGCCAACCGCACGGACGCGATCGCCCTCGTCGTCCCCGAGCCGGAGACCCGCTTCTTCGCGGAACCGTACTTCTCCGACATGCTCAAGGGCGTCGGCACCCAACTGTCCGACACCGAGATGCAGTTGCTGCTCATCTTCGCGGGCAGCGACCGGGAGCGGCAGCGCCTCGCCCAGTACCTGGCAGCCCACCGGGTGGACGGCGTCCTGCTCGTCTCGGTCCACGCGGACGACCCGCTGCCGGACCTGCTGGCCGCGCTGGAGATCCCGGCGGTGATCAGCGGCCCCCGCTCGGCCGTCGAGCCCCTGACCTCGGTCGACTCGGACAACTACGGCGGCGCCCGCTCCGCCGTGGAACACCTCCTGTCCCGCGGCCGCACCCGCATCGCCCACATCACCGGCCTCCTGGACGTCTACGGCGCCCAGCGCCGCGTCGCCGGCTACCGCGAGGCCCTGCTCGACGCGGGCCACGAACTGGACGAACACCTCATCCAGCCGGGCGACTTCACCGAGGAGGGCGGCCGCCGCGCGATGAAGGAACTGCTGGCCCGCCGCCCCGACGTCGACGCGGTCTTCGCCGGCTCGGACGTCATGGCGGCGGGCGCCCGCCAGGTCCTCCGCGAGGAGGGCCGCCGCATCCCGGACGACGTGGCCCTCGTCGGCTACGACGACTCGGCCATCGCCCGCCACATGGACCCGCCCCTCACCAGCGTCCGCCAGCCGATCGAGGAGATGGGCCGCGCGATGATCGACCTCCTCCTCGCGGAGATCGCGGACCGCCGCCCGGCGACTCCCCGCGGCCCGGAACGACAACACGCGGTGCTGGCAACGGAGTTGGTGACGCGGGCGTCGTCCTGAAGTCCGGGGCGCGTATGGGGTTTTTGCTCCTCACCCGGTCGTTCACCGTCCAGGCTGGTCCCCATGACACCCCGTCAGCACCCCCTCCTGACCGTCGACGAGATCCCCGCGACCGAGCCCTACCTCCACACGGTGGGCAAGGTCTTCCGCGCCTTCCGCGAACAGGACTCCGGTTGTGTCTCCTACGGCGTCCAACTCCCGGACGGGGAACGCTGGTTCGTGAAGGAGGCGACAACTCCCGCCGCCCAGACCTCACTTGACGGCGCCTGGTCCTTCCACCGGGCGGTACGGCACCCGGCGATCGTCCCGCAACTGCACCGGATCGCCGTGACGGACAGCGGCCGTACGGCGGCCGTCCTGCCCTGGCGCCACGGCGAGTCCCTCTACGGCCCCGCCCGCGCCCGCTTCCGCGCCCTGCCCCTCGCCTCCGTCCTCCGCGCCGTCGACCGCGTCCTGGACGCGCACCTCACGGTGGAGGCCGCCGGAATGGTGGCGGTCGACCTGTACGACGGCGCGTTCCTCTACGACTTCGGCGCCGACGTCCTCCACCTCATCGACCTAGACGAGTACCGCCCCGGCCCCTTCGTCCTCCAGGGCGACCGCCTCCCGGGCTCGGCCCGCTTCATGGCCCCCGAGGAGTGGCACCACGGCGCCCGCATCGACATCCGTACGACGGTCTACGCCCTCGGCCGCACCGCCCGGCTGCTCCTCGACGCGGGGGAGGGCGAGCGGGCCTGGCGGGGTACGGCGGCTCAACTCACCGTGCTGGAAAGGGCTACCCGTGCCGATCCCGCCGAACGGTTCGCGGGCGTACGGGAGTTCACGGACGCGTGGCGCGCTGCCACCTGATCTCGTCGTCCTGCGACTGCTCCGACGGCGTCAGCCCCGCCGCCGTGGCGACCGCCGCGGATGCCCGATGGTCCGGGTGGATGTGCGCCACGACCGTACGAACCGCCTGTTCTTCGAGCCAGGACACCAGGCCCCGCGCCGCTTCGCTCGCCAGGCCGCGGCCCTGCCAGGGTGCCCCGACCACCCAGGCGATCTCGGCCTCGGACCCGGTCACGGTCGCCTGGACGGTGCCCGTAAAGCAGGAGTCGGAACGGAGGCGGATGACCCAGTTGAGCCAGGAGACGGCCGGATCAGGGGAGCCGGCGACCAGGCGCTCGTAGCGAGTGCGAAGGGCGGCGGGAGTGAGGGGAGCCCCGCCGATGTAGGTGTGGAGGGCGGGGGAGGAGAGGACCGCTGCCATTTCCTCCGCGTGCGCCGCGCTCAGCGGGATCAGATCCAGGCGGGCGGTGCTGATGAGTTCGGCGTGCACTGCAGACAGGTCCATCGCAGGCGGGCTCCCGTCGCCGGAAAACGAATCAGCCGGTGACCTCGTTTCCGAAGTCACCGGCTGATTACTCAGGGTGAGTGACGGGACTTGAACCCGCGACTTCCTGGACCACAACCAGGTGCTCTACCAGCTGAGCTACACCCACCATGCCCGGTCGTTCACTCTGTAAGTTTCCGACCGGCCGAGAAAAAGTGTACAGGGTCCGAAGGGGTGCTCGCGCACGCCTTTTACGAGGTGGGCAGGACGTGCTTCGCGGCGATCGTGCGGGCCGTCTCCGAGTCCGGGCCGGGCTGCGGGACGAAGATCGCCTCGCGGTAGTAGCGCAGCTCGGCGATGGATTCGCGGATGTCGGCGAGGGCGCGGTGATTGCCCTTCTTCTCGGGGCTGTTGAAGTACGCCCGCGGGTACCAGCGGCGCGCCAGCTCCTTCACCGAGGACACGTCCACGATGCGGTAGTGGAGGTACTCCTCCAGGGTCGGCATGTCACGGAGCAGGAAACCGCGGTCGGTGCCGACCGAGTTGCCGCACAGCGGGGCCTTGCCCGGCTCCTTGACGTGCTCCCGGATGTACGCCAGGACCAGCTCCTCGGCGTCGGCCAGCGTCGTACCGCCGGCCAGCTCGTCGAGCAGGCCGGACGCGGTGTGCATCTGGCGTACTACGTCCGGCATCGTCTCCAGTGCCTGGTCCGGCGGGCGGACGACGATGTCCACCCCTTCGCCGAGCACGTTCAGCTCGGAGTCGGTGACGAGGGCGGCCACCTCGATGAGAGCGTCGTCTGACAGCGAGAGGCCGGTCATCTCGCAGTCGATCCACACCATGCGATCGTTCATGTGTCTAACCTTAAGGTGCGTGCCGCCCGGCTGAGCCGACCGTGCGCCGACCTTGTGCCACCGGTACATGCGGAAACCCCCGGAGATCTCCTGCGAGAGACCTCCGGGGGCGTGCGGTTGCTACGTCGCGCTCCGCTGGCCGGGCAGACTCGCGGCCCGGCTTGTGGCGTACGCCTCACGGCCGTTCTCCGCGGCGGAAGCCGACGCGGACGCCGTCGCCGACAGCGCGTTCGCCGCCGTACGACGCGACTGCATCGGGACCGGGCCGTCCGGGTGCAGCGCGGGCGGCAGCCCGGCCGGACCCAGGGACGCCGGACCGCCGGGCTGGCCGGGAGCGCCGTCGCCGTCCACCTGCTTGTCGCCCTGGGGCCTGCGGGCGCGGTACGCGGCCCGGTAGGCGGCGGGCGACGAGCCCAACTGGCGCCGGAAATGGCCGCGCAGGGCCACCGGCGAGCGGAAGCCGCAGCGGCCCGCGACCTCGTCCACCGAGTAGTCCGACGTCTCCAGCAGACGCTGCGCCTGGAGCACCCGCTGCGTGATCAGCCACTGCAGGGGAGCGCTCCCGGTGAGCGAGCGGAAGCGGCGGTCGAACGTACGCCTGCTCATGTACGCGCGTGCCGCCAGCGTCTCCACGTCGAACTGTTCGTGGAGGTGCTCCAGCGCCCAGGCGACGACCTCCGCGAGCGGGTCGGCGCCGATCTCCTCTGGTAAAGACCGATCGAGGTAGCGCTCCTGACCGCCGCTTCGGCGCGGCGGGACCACCAGGCGCCGGGCGAGCGCGCCGGCCGCCTCGTTGCCGTGGTCCGTCCGCACGATGTGGAGACAGAGATCGATTCCGGCCGCCGTACCGGCGGACGTCAGCACGTCACCGTCGTCGACGAAGAGTTCCCTCGGATCGACGTGCACCGACGGATAGCGCTTGGCCAGCGTCGGCGCGTACATCCAGTGGGTGGTCGCGGGACGGCCGTCCAGCAGGCCCGCCGCGGCCAGCACGAAGGCGCCGGTGCACAGGCCGACGATGCGGGCCCCTTCTTCGTGCGCACGGCGGATCGCGTCGAGTGCCTCCTCCGGCGGCGGCGAGGTGATCGACCGCCAGGCCGGCACGACGACGGTGCCCGCCCGTGAGATCGCCTCCAGGCCGTGCGGTGTGGTGAGTTCCAGCCCGCCGGTCGTGCGCAACGGTCCTTCTTCGCCACCGCACACAAGAAGGCGGTAGCGCGGAACTCCGGCGTCCTGCCGGTCGATTCCGAACACCGACAGCGGTATGGAACTCTCGAAGATGGGGCCGCCGCTGAACAGCAGCACCGCGACGATCTCCTTGCGGCGTCGCCCGGAAAGCTTCCGGGCCGCGGCTTCCGGCGCGGCAGTGGAGTCGTGGCTCATACTGCTAAGCCCCCCTCGGTGGTCGCGGCTCCTCGGTTGTGTCGCTCCTGCACGTTTCCCCTCGGTCCTGCACGAGTCCCCCGCCGTAAGACGTCAAGATCGAATCTACTGTGTCCAGTGGTGCCGGGGTGACCAGTTCGGCAACCGGCACATTGTCGACATGGCAACTTGGCGTGAAGCATTCGATCACGAAGCGTTGCACTCGTGGGCCGTGCAGGGAAGTGCGCCTCGTCGTAGTGGCCAATCCCCGTAGGGTGCGCAAGGCCCCCCAGACCCTTTCGGTGCAGGTGGAACGGGGGTTGGGGGGTGGTTCGGACAACAGATGCGCGGTGGCCGGAAGTTGGCTGAAAAGCGTCGGGCGCGTGCGCTGAAACCGGTCAGTCGACCGGTGTACTTCCCCCGGCGTGCCGCCCGCCCCTGTGCGCCCCCGCCGGGGCCCGGTGACGGTGGCCGCGGTGCGGGGAGTGTTCTTCGGCCAGTGGCGGTGCCTGCTCCTCGGGCAGCAGTCGGGCCTCGCCCTGTTCGGACCGGCGCAGCAGCACCCGGCAGGCGGCGGTGACGGCCGCGAGGCCCAGGGCCGTGCCGGTGGCGCCGGCGAACGAGGTGCCGTACCAGAGGAGGACCACGGGGACGAGGACACAGCTGAAGACCGCCCAGCGGACCACGTCGGTGGCGGTGTCGTGGCTGGGGTGTGCCTCGGAGGTCGTGCGGTGTCCGGACATGGCGTGCTCCCTGGGGCGGCGGCTCGCCGGGTTCAACGCGTGTTCGATGCGTCGGTCACTGTAGGGCAGTCCATGGAGGGACACGGACGCCCGCGGATAAGTGAATCCTGTGCAAACCGCCTGTACGGGGCAGCAACCATTGCGTTACGGGCGCCCCCTCGTGCATGCTCCGGGGAACTCCGCCGGAGCATGCGCGGGATATGGGCTAAGGAGGAGTGCCGCCGTACCCTTGGGGGTATGGGGTTGGGAAGATGATTCCCGGACACAGCTCCGCCGCACCCTGTTGTCCCCTCCCAAGAGGATCAAAAAGCCGAGACACCCATGGCCGGTCACGAATCTTTCGAACCAGCGGACCGCAAGCGCCCCGTCGCCGATCCCACGGCGGCCGAGCCCCTGGCGGCGGAACAGCCACGTCATTCCTGCGATCCAGCCTTCAAGCACGGAGTGGTCGTCGGCTTCGACGGCTCCACGTCCAGTGAGCGTGCCCTCGCCTACGCGATCGGCATGGCCCATCGCTCGGGCTCGGGCCTGGTCATCGTGCATGTCGCCAACCGGCTGCCCACCACGGTGTGGGCGGGCTGCGAGCCACCGGTCTTCGTCGATGTGCCGGACCACCGCACCGAGGTGCTGGGTCTGGAGCTGGCGTGCGCCGAGTACTTGGCGGAAGTGCCCTGGATCCTTGTCGAGCGTGGCGGCGACATCTGCCATGAACTCGAAGAGGTGGGGCGGGAGTACGAGGCGGACGCGATCGTCGTGGGCTCGACCCACGGGATCGTCGGGCGCATCTTCGGGTCCGTCGCGGGGCGGCTCGCGAAGCGGGCGCAGCGGCCTGTCGTCGTCATCCCGTAAGTCGTAGGTCCAACTCGGCGGTCGGCTCCGAATTCCCTGTTGTGCAGAGGTGTTTGTGTCCTTGTGAAGGGCATATATCGGTCACACCGCACAAACGCACATGCATGAAGGGAGCCCGCCGTGGACAATGACGTCTCCGCGGGAAGCGCCACCTCGATCGTCGGCCGACTCGCCCTGGGAATCACCCTGTTGGCCTTCGGGCTCGGGTACACGAATGTCATCAACGGGGTCTCTACAGCTGACGCCGTGTCAATCGCCCATTACGTGGGCGGAGTTGCCCTCTTCCTCGTCGGACTGCTCGCGTTCCGCGACGGTGACGCTGTCAGTGGTACGGCGTTCTCGGCGTTCGGGGCGCTCTGGTTCACGTGGGCCGTGTCCGCGGGGGGCTCCGCCTCGGACAACGCGGCGGGGTTGTTCCTGGTCCTGTTCGCCCTGGTCGCGCTCTCCGTGACGCTCGCGGGTGGGGACCAACTCACCCAGGCGACTTACGGGTTGTTCTTCGTCTCCCTCGTGCTGCTCGCCATCGCGCAGTTCGCCGGTAACGACGGGCTGGGCAAGGTTGGTGGGTGGTTCGGTGTCGCTGCGGGGGCTGTTGCCTGGTATTCGGCGACGGCGGCGTTGGCTCATTGGCCGACGGTTCTTCCGCGGCGGGCTGCGGGTCGGGGCGTGACGGCTACCAGTTGACCGGCAGTAGAAAGGCCCCCCACGTGCATGAGGCGCACGTGGGGGGCCTTTCTGTTTGTTGGCCTCTGCCGGCCGGTGGGGGCTGGTCGCGCAGTTCCCCGCGCCCCTAAAAGCAAAAGGCGTTTACTCGACCGTGACTGATTTGGCGAGGTTCCTCGGCTTGTCGATGTCCCTGCCCAGGGCCAACGCCGTGTGATACGCGAGGAGTTGGAGCGGGATGCCCATCAGGATCGGGTCCAGCTCGTCCTCGTTCTTGGGGACGACGATGGTCTGGTCGGCCTTTTCCTGGTGCTGGTGGGCCACCGCGAGGATGCGGCCGCTGCGGGCCTTGATCTCCTCCAGGGCGGCTCGGTTCTTCTCCAGGAGGTCGTCGTCGGGGACGATCGCGACCGTGGGGAGGGCCGGCTCGATGAGGGCGAGGGGGCCGTGCTTCAACTCCGAGGCGGGGTAGGCCTCGGCGTGGATGTACGAGACCTCCTTGAGCTTCAGGGAGGCCTCACGGGCCACTGGGTAGCCGCGGACCCGGCCGATGAAGAGCATCGAGTGGGCCTCGGCGTACTCGGCGGCCAGCTTCTTGATCTCCTCCTCCTGGTCCAGGATCTCGGTGATCTGGGCCGGGAGCTTGCGCAGGCCCTCGATGATGCGCTTGCCGTCGCGGACCGAGAGGTCGCGGGTGCGGCCGAGGTGGAGCGCCAACAGGGCGAACGCCACTGTGGTGTTGGTGAAGCACTTGGTCGAGACGACGCAGACCTCGGGGCCCGCGTGCACGTACATGCCGCCGTCCGCCTCGCGGGCGATCGCCGAGCCTACGACGTTGACGACACCGAGGACCCTCGCGCCCTTGCGCTTCAACTCCTGTACTGCCGCCAGGACGTCGTACGTCTCGCCCGACTGGGAGACCGCGATGTACAGGGTGTCGGGGTCGACTACCGCGTTGCGGTACCGGAATTCGGAGGCCGGCTCGGCGTCCGCGGGGATGCGGGCCAGCTCCTCGATCATCTGGGCGCCGATCATGCCCGCGTGGTACGAGGTGCCGCAGCCGAGGATCTTCACGCGGCGGATCTGCCGGGCCTCGCGGGCGTCCAGGTTCAGGCCGCCGAGGTGCACGGTGGAGAAGCGGTCGTCGATGCGGCCGCGCAGCACGCGGTCCACGGCGTCGGCCTGCTCGAAGATCTCCTTGTGCATGTAGGTGTCGTGGCCGCCCATGTCGTAGGAGGCGGCCTCCCACTCGACGGTGGTCGGCTCGGACGTGGTGCGGGTGCCCTCGGTCGTGTATGTCCGGAAGTCGTCGGCCTTGAGGGTGGCCATCTCGCCGTCGTCCAGGGTCACTATCTGGCGCGTGTGCGTCACCAGTGCGGCGATGTCCGAGGCGACGAACATCTCCTTCTCGCCGATCCCGAGGACCACCGGGGAACCGTTTCGAGCCACCACGATGCGGTCGGGGAAGTCGGCATGCAGGACGGCGATGCCGTAGGTGCCCTCGATCACCCGGAGCGCGTCGCGGACCTTGTCCTCGAGCTTCTCCTGCTGCGAGCGGGCGATGAGGTGGGTGAGGACCTCGGTGTCGGTCTCGGAGAGGAACTCGACGCCGTCCGCCTCCAGCTTCTTCCGGAGGTCGGACGCGTTGTCGATGATGCCGTTGTGGACGACGGCGACCTTGCTGTCGGCGGACAGGTGCGGGTGGGCGTTCACGTCGGAGGGGGCGCCGTGGGTGGCCCAGCGGGTGTGGGCGATTCCGGTGGTGCCCTTGAAGCGTGCCGGGACCTTGGCCTCCAGGTCACGGACCCGGCCCTTGGCCTTGACCATCTTCAGGCCGGCCGTCTTGGGGGTCGTCACGACGATGCCCGCCGAGTCGTAGCCGCGGTACTCCAGCCGCTGCAGGCCCTCCAGCAGAAGCGGAGCAACGTCACGCTTGCCGATGTATCCGACGATTCCGCACATGTATAAGCATTCCTAGCCGTAGACGATGCGGCGCAACTGCCTGAGCGTGAGCTCCGGTGGTGCGACCGCCCGGTATTTCAGGTCCGCCTCGATCCGGTCGAAGATCGTCGCGTTGACCAGGCCCTGGGCCTGGAGCTCGCGGTGGCGGCGACGGACGTACTCCTCGGTCGTCTCGTCGAAGTAGGCGAGCACGTCCTGGATCACCCGCAGTGCCTCGCCCCGGTTGAGGGGTGAGGAGCGCGTCAGATGATCAACGAGTTCGTCGTGCACCCGGTTGATCCTGGGGTACCGAAGGGAGGTTTGCAAGAATCCTGCCCGATATCGGGCAACGGCCTGTTGAAAGTCTTATGGGGCTCTGTTCGTAAGCTGTCCATCCTGTGTCTTGCGCACCGTTGCTCATGTCGACGAGTTTCAGACGCCATGGACATTCCTCGTATGGGCGTACCCGCGGAGCTCGCAGAGCGCATGAGCATGGCGGAGCAGCACGAGTACCTGCGCGCGAGATTCTCGCGGCGCACGATGATCAGGGGCGGTGCCGTCACGCTCGGCGCCGTCGCGGGTGGCGTGTTCGTACCGGGCGGTATAGCCCAGGCGGCCGTCCCCACCCAGGCCACCACCAAGACCACCCCGGCCACGGAGTCGGTGGACGGGGCCCTCGTCTCCCCGTTCGGCCGCCACCTCGCCTTCGGCAACGACCCGAGCACGGAGGTGACGGTCTCCTGGCAGGTCCCGACCAACGTCAAGAAACCGTTCGTCCGGATCGGCGCGCACCCCTGGGACCTCTCCCACAAGATCGAGGCCGAGGTGCGCTCGCTGTACACCCCGGCGGGCGTCGGCGCGAGCGGCGACCACACCCAGTACTACCTGCACGCCAAGCTGACCCACCTGCGCCCGGGCAAGACGTACTACTACGGCGTCGGCCACGCGGGCTTCGACCCGGCCGAGGCCCATCTGCTCGGCACGCTGGGCACCTTCACCACCGCCCCCGACCGCGCCGTGCCGTTCACCTTCACCGCCTTCGGCGACGAGGGCGTCGGCTACCACGGCCTGGCCAACAACAGCCTCCTGCTCGGCCAGAACCCGGCCTTCCACCTGCACGCCGGCGACATCTGCTACGCCGACCCGGCGGGCGCGGGCCAGACCGCCGACGCCGGTTTCGACTCGCGCACCTGGGACCTGTTCCTCGCGCAGACCGAGTCGGTCGCCAAGTCCGTGCCGTGGATGCCCGCCTACGGCAACCACGACATGGAGGCCTGGTACTCGCCCAACGGCTACGGCGGCGAGGACGCGCGCTGGAACCTGCCGGACAACGGCCCCGACAAGGCGAACCTGCCGGGCGTCTACTCCTTCGTCTACGGCAACACGGCGGTCATCTCGCTGGACGCCAACGACGTGTCCTTCGAGATCCCGGCCAACCTCGGCATCTCCGGCGGCACCCAGACCAAGTGGCTGGAGGCGCAGCTCAAGAAGTACCGCGCGTCCAGGGACATCGACTTCGTGGTGATCTTCTTCCACCACTGCGCGTACTGCACCTCGACGGCGCACTCCTCGGAGGGGGGAGTGCGCAACGAGTGGGTGCCGCTGTTCGAGAAGTACACGGTGGACCTGGTCATCAACGGCCACAACCACCAGTACGAGCGCACCGACGTCATCAAGAAGAACGCGGTCGTCAAGAAGCTGCCGATCGGCGGCACGGCGTACCCGGAGACCGAGGGTGTCGTCTACGTGACGGCGGGCGCGGCCGGCCGCAGCCTGTACGCGTTCTCCGCCCCGGACTCCTACGAGGGCCACGTCGCCGACCTCGACTCGGTGGCCGCCTTCGTCAACACCAAGGACGGCAAGGTCAACGAGACGGTCGCGTGGTCGCGCGTCCGCTACCTCAACTACTCGTTCCTGCGCGTCGACGTCCAGCCCGCCCACAAGGGCCGTACGGCGACCCTGACGGTCCGCGGCATCGCCGAGACCGGCGCCGAGATCGACCGCTTCACGGTGGCACGCAAGGCCAAGTAGCTCTGAGCCAAACCGAGTTACGCCCGGAAGGCAGGGCGCCACTCATCCCGCAGGCGGTCCTCCCCGGATGGTCACATCCGTTTGAGGACCGCCTGTTTGGCCATCGTGAACTCCTCGTCCGTGAGCACCCCGTCCCGGTGCAGCTCCCCGAGTTCCCGCAGCCGCCGCAGCAGCGCGTCATGGCCGTCCTCCGCGGCGGCCGCCAACTGCCGTACGGGCTCGGGCTGTTCAGGCCGTACGTCCGTCTCGGCGGCCGGGTGCGGGAGGCGGGCCTGGACGGCCGCGGCGACCAGGGCCATCAGCGGATCCTTCTTGAAGCCCCACAACTCAACGGAGTTGGGGTCGTACTTGGGCGGAGCCTTGGTCGGCGCGTTGCGCACCGAGAAGCGGATGTAGCCGTTCTCCAGACCGGCCGACGGGCGCCACTCCACGCCGACGAGGTCCGTGACGGCGAGCGTGCGGGCACCGGCCGCCGACTTGGCGTCCTCGGTCTTCCAGTTCCACTCCAGCCGTACGCGCTCGCCGTCGAAGCTCGCCGTGCCGTCCCCGGCGGACACCGACAGCGGTACGGCGGGGCCCGGCAGCAGGTACGCGTCCACCGGGTCGGCCGGTACCTGGTCGAGCAGCAGGGCGCTGCGGACCTCGTCCACGAAGTACTCGGCGACGCCGTACCGGTCCGACTCGACGGGGAGTTGGTAGGGATCGTCGCCCTCGGTGAGGCGGCCGCCGGTGGCGTGCAGCAGGGGGTCGGCGCCGTCGCGCAGCCGCAGTCTCAGCCGCCCGGACTTCCGGCCCTGCTCGAAGGAGACGCCCGCCAACGCGCCCAAGGGGACGACGAGTTCGCCGAGTGTCTTGCGGAACAGGCCGACGTTCTTGTCCCGTCCTGGAGTCAGCCGCAGGGCGTCGCCGTCGAAGATCCAGGTGCCGTCCTTCTGGATGATTTCCGCCATAGGAAGGATTGTTCCACCGCTCTGCCGACAGAATGGTCTGTACCTGTCCGGGCTCAAAGGAAGTTCAAAGGAAGGGACCGCTCGTGAGACGCCTTGTGAGACAGCGCCACAGAACGACCCGCCTCCTCGGTTCGCTGCTGCTCGTCGCCGCCGCGAGCGTGTCCGTCGTCGGCGCCGCACCACCCGCCGCGCCCGCCGCCGCCACCCCGCTGGGCCGGGTGGTCCCGGCGCCCGCCAAGGTCACCCCCGCCGGCCATCCGTACCGGATCACGAGCGCCACCCGGATCCGCGTCGACGACACCCGTGAGTCGCGCCGGATCGGCGCGTACCTCGCGGGCATCCTGCGCCCCTCCACCGGCTACCGGCTGCCCGTCACCTCGCGCGGCAAGGGCGGCATCCAACTCCGCCTGGCCAACGGCACGTTCGGCGCCGAGGGCTACCGGCTCGTCAGTGGGGCCTCGGGGGTCACCATCACCGCGAGCAGGCCCGCAGGCCTCTTCCACGGCGTGCAGACCCTGCGCCAACTCCTGCCCGCCGCGGTGGAGAAGAAGTCGGTGCAGCGCGGCCCCTGGCAGATCGCGGGCGGCACGATCGAGGACTCCCCGCGCTACGCCTACCGCGGCGCGATGCTCGACGTCTCCCGGCACTTCTTCACCGTCGCCCAAGTCAAGCACTACATCGACGAGTTGGCGCTCTACAAGATCAACACCCTGCATCTGCACCTCAGCGACGACCAGGGCTGGCGCATCGCCGTCAACTCCTGGCCCCGCCTGGCGACTTACGGCGGCTCGACGGAGGTCGGCGGCGGCACCGGCGGCCACTACACGAAGGACGACTACAAGGAGATCGTCCGCTACGCCTCCTCGCGCTTCCTGGAGGTGGTCCCGGAGATCGACATGCCGGGCCACACCAATGCGGCCCTCGCCTCCTACGCCGACCTGAACTGCGACGGTGTCGCACCCCCGCTCTACACCGGCACGGACGTCGGCTTCAGCTCGCTGTGCGTCGGCAAGGACCTCACGTACCGCTTCGTGGACGACGTGATCCGTGAGCTGGCCGCGATCACTCCGGGCCGCTACCTCCACATCGGCGGCGACGAGGCGCAGTCCACCAGCCACGAGGACTACGTCAAGTTCATGGACCGGGTGCAGCCGATCGTCACCAAGTACGGCAAGACGGTGATCGCCTGGCACCAGATCACCGGCGCCCACCCCGTGAAGGGCGCCCTCGCCCAGTACTGGGGTCTCGACGACACCGACGCCGCCGAGAAGGCGCAGGTCGCCGAGGCCGCGAAGAACGGCACCGGGCTGATCCTCTCGCCCGCCGACCGGGTCTACCTCGACATGAAGTACACCGAGGCCACCCCGCTCGGCCAGGACTGGGCGGGCCTCGTCGAGGTCAAGCGGTCCTACGACTGGGACCCGGGCAACTACCTTCCCGGGGTGCCGAGTTCGGCGATCCGGGGTGTCGAGGCGCCGCTGTGGTCGGAGACGATCGTGACCGGCGCGAACATCGACTACATGGCCTTCCCGAGGCTCCCGGGCGTGGCCGAGCTGGGCTGGTCGCCGGCCTCGACGCACGACTGGGACACGTACAAGGTGCGGCTCGCGGCACAGGCCCCGCGCTGGGACGCGCTGGGGATCGACTACTACCGGTCGCCCCAAGTCCCTTGGACCGCACAGTAGTTGATCGGTCTGGGTAAAAGGGCGGACACCCCGGGGGACCGTACCCCGGGGTGCCCGCCTGCTTGTGGTGTCAGAACCCGGCGATGGGGTTCTTCAGTGTGCCGATGAGCTGGAGCGCGCCGGCCGGGTCCGCCAGGTCCACCATCTGCTTGTTGTTGCGCAGCTGGAGACGGTTGAGGCAGGACAGCGAGAACTCGGGCGCGAACATGTCGTACTGCCGGAACTTGTCGGCGAGTTCGGGTGCCGCGTCCTGGTACTCGCGGGTGACCTCCGCGACCGTACGCCAGAAGTCGTCCTCCTCCAGGACTCCCTCGGCGGCCAGGTTGGCGGCGAGCAAGCGGAAGAAGCAGTCGAAGACGTCGGTGAAGATCGAGAGCAGTTTCTTGTCCTCGGGGACCTCGACCCGCAGCCGCTCCACCGTCGGCGGCAGTACCGCGTCCGGGTCCATGACGGCGATCTCCTCGGCGATGTCCTTGTAGATCGCGCGCTCGACGACACCGTCCTTGAGGACGAGGATGACGTTCTCGCCGTGCGGCATGAACACCAGGTCGTAGGCGTAGAAGCTGTGCAGCAACGGGGTGAAGTACGCCCGCAGATACCGCCGCAGCCACTCCACCGGGGTCAGCCCCGACTGCTCGATCAGCGCGCCGGCGAAGGACGCGCCCTCGTGGTCGAGGTGCACCAGCGAGGCCATCGTCGCGAGGGACTCGCCGTCCTGGAGCGAGGAGACCGGGCTCTCGCGCCACAGCGCGGCGAGCATCTTGCGGTACGGCGAGTAGCGGTCGGTCGCGGCCTCGTACTCCAGGTGCCGGTAGCCGACGGCCGCCTGCTCGCGGATGATCGACAGGCCGGTGGACTTCAACACCGGGTCGTTCTCGATGAGTTGGGCGAGCCAGTCGTTGATCGCCGGGGTCGCCTCCATGTAGGCGGCCGACAGTCCACGCATGAAGCCCATGTTGATGACGGACAGGGCCGTCTTCACGTAGTGCTTCTCGGGGTGGGACTTGTTGAAGAAGGTCCGGATGGACTGCTGGGCGAGGTACTCGTCGTCGCCCTCGCCGAGGCACACGAGGTGGCCGCGGGCGATCTCGGCGGCGAAGGTGACGCTGAGCTTGTTCCACCACTGCCAGGGGTGGACGGGGATGAGGAGGTAGTCGTCCGGGTCGGCACCCTGCTCGGAAAGTGTTACGCGGAAACGGTTCAGCGTCACACTTCCCAGCTCCTCCCTCAGGAAGGACTCGTACTCGATGCCCACGCCCGCCGTGAACGCGGCCCGCGAGCGGTGCGCGGCCAGCCAGACCAGCCGGACCGGGCTCGCGGTCTCGGGGGCGTACGAGAGGTACTCGTGGATGCCGAAGCCGAGGCGGCCGTTGTTGGCGACGAAGCAGGGGTGGCCCTCGGTCATCCCGGTCTCGATGGCCTGGAAGTCGCTCTTCACCAGCTCGGCGACCGGGATCTGCGGCTTGGTGAGCTTGTAGCAGGTGCCGGAGAGCGTGGAGGAGATCTCCTCCAGGTAGACCGGCAGGATCTCCTCGCTCAGCCCGAGTGCCTGCTTCAGCTCGATGAAGAAGTCCAGCGCGGCGAGCGGGAGTTCGGCCCCGTCGCGGTGCCGGGTGATCGAGTCGGCGTCGACCTGCCAGTGGTCGAGGGCGTACCGGGTGGCGGCGAACCGGTAGCGGGTCAGCCCGTCGTCACTCCGGACGACGTACAAGTCGCCGTCCTTCTCGGCCGGTTCGGGGGTGATCAGCCGCTCGTGCGCGAACTCGGCGAGGGCCTTGCGGATGAGGAGGCGGTTGGCCTTCTCCCAGCGCTCGGGGGAGAGATGGGCGACGGCGTCGGCGAGGCTCATGCGGACACCGCCGTAGCGGCCAAGCTGCGCCTTTTAAGGAAGCGTTCCCGTGTGCAGAAGCTCAACAAGGCTTTCTTCTCCGGCTTTTGGATCTCACGCTCGGGCACGAACCCGACCGCCTCGTTCAGGGCGTGGACGGCGGTGTTGGACACGTCCGGTTCCACGACGACACGGGCGACGGCCGGGTCCTCGAAGAGGCGGGCCATCACGGCGGTGATCACCGCACGGGTGAAGCCGTGGACGGGCGCCTCCGTGGCCGGCGTCAGGAAGTGCATGCCGACGTCACCGGGCAACGGCTCGTACAGGCCCACCAGTTCGCGATGACGGGGGTCGTAGTACTCCATGAGGAAGGCGGGAACACCGTCCTGCAGCCCGAGCAGCGCGTGCTGGTGCTCGTCGGCCGCGATCTCCATGTACGCGCGCTCGACGTCCTCCAGTCTCGCGTCCTGCATCATCCAGAACGCGGCCTTGGGATGCGTGAGCCACCGGTGCAGCAACTCGGCGTCCTGGAGCGGGTCGAGGGGGCGGAAGGTGAAGGTCATACGGCGAACTCCTGGAACGCGATGGTCTGTTCGACCGGGTAGTACTCGGTGCCGAGCAGCTCACGGATGATGTACGAGTTGCGGTACGCGCCCATGCCCAGGTCCGGGGACGTGATGCTGTGCGCGTGGACGCCGGCGTTCTGCAGGAAGACGCCCCGGCCCGTGGTGTCGATGGAGTAGTTGCGCGCGATGTCGAAGTTGCCCCGCGAGTCGTAGCGCAGCCGCTCGTGGACGGGCTTGAGGAACTCCGGCTCGGCGTACTTGTAGCCGGTGGCGAGGATCAGGCCCTGGGAGCGCAGGGTGTAGTCCTTCTCCTGCTCCTCCTGGCGCAGCCCCAGCTCGTACACGCCGTCGCGGTAAGTGGCGCTGTCCAGCGAGGAGTTGGTGAGCAGCCGGGTGGGGACGGGCCCGCCGACCTTCTTCTGGTAGAGCAGGTCGAAGATCTCGTTGACGAGGTCGCCGTCGATGCCCTTGAACAGGCCCTTCTGCTCGGCCGTGAGGCGGTAGCGGGTCTGTTCCGGCAGGGCGTGGAAGTAGTCGATGTACTCCGGGGAGGTCATCTCCAGCGTGAGTTTCGTGTACTCCAGAGGGAAGAAGCGCGGCGAGCGCGTCACCCAGTTCAACTCGTAGCCGTGGACGTCGATCTCACTGAGCAGGTCGTAGTAGATCTCGGCGGCGGACTGCCCGCTGCCGACCAGCGTGATCGACTCCTTGGCCTGCAACTCCGCTTTGTGCTGCACGTAGCGGGAGTTGTGGATGAAGTCGCCGCCCAGACCGGCGACGGCCTCCGGGAGATACGGCGGGGTACCGGTGCCCAGGACCAGCTGCCGGGCGCGGAACACGTCACCGGCCTCGGTCCGGACGACGTAGACCTCGGTCTCGTCCTCGTACGTCACTTCGCTGACCGTCGTGCTGAAGCGCACGTTGGTGAGCTTGTTGGCGGCCCAGCGGCAGTAGTCGTCGTACTCGACGCGCAGCGGGTAGAAGTTCTCGCGGATGTAGAAGGGGTACAGACGCCCCTTCTCCTTCAGGTAGTTGAGGAAGGAGTACGGCGAGGTCGGGTCGGCCAGCGTGACCAGGTCCGACATGAACGGGGTCTGGAGGTGCGCGCCGTCGAGGAACATGCCGGCGTGCCACTCGAAGTCGGGCTTCGAGTCCAGGAAGACACCGTCGAGTTCGGCGATGGGCTCGGTGAGGCAGGCGAGGCCGAGGTTGAAGGGCCCGAGCCCGATGCCCACGAAGTCGTAGGTCTTGTTCGAGGCTTCAGGATGCGCGGTCAAGGGACTCTCCCAGGTACTGCTCGGCGTGGCCGGCGATCAGGTCGAGGACGGCGGCGATGTCGTCGGCCGTCGTCTCGGGGTTGAGCAGGGTGAACTTCAGGTAGTGGCGGCCCGCGACCTTGGTGCCCGCGACCACCGCGTCACCGGAGGCGAACAGGGCCTTGCGGGCGTACAGGTTGGCGCGGTCGATCTCGGCCGGGTCGGTGACGGCGGCGGGGATGTAGCGGTAGACGAGGGTGGAGAGCGAGGGCGCGACCACGACGTCGAAGCGCGGATCGGCGGCAAGCAGCTTCCACCCTTCCTCCGCCAACTCGCAGACCTCGTCGAAGAGTTGGCCGATGCCGTCGGCGCCCATCACGCGCAGCGTCATCCACAGCTTGAGCGCGTCGAAACGGCGGGTGGTCTGGAGGGACTTGTCGACCTGGTTGGGGATGCGCTCCTGCACCGCGCGGCGCGGGTTGAGGTACTCCGCGTGGTAGGTCGCGTGGCGCAGGGTGTCGGCGTCGCGGACCAGCAGGGCGGACGAACTCACCGGCTGGAAGAAGGACTTGTGGTAATCCACGGTGACCGAGTCGGCGCGCTCGATGCCGTCGATCCGGCTCCGGTGCTTCAGCGAGGCGAGCAGCCCGCAGCCGTAGGCCGCGTCCACGTGCATCCACACCCCGAACTGCTCGCACAGGGCGGCGACTTCGGGCAGCGGGTCGATGGAACCGAAGTCGGTGGTGCCGGCGGTGGCGACGACGGCCATGGGGACGAGCCCGGCGCTCTTGCAGCGCTCCAGTTCGCGGGCGAGGGCAACGGTCTGCATCCGCTTGTCGGCGCCGACAGGTATCGACACGACGGCGTCCTGCCCAAGTCCCAGCAGTTTTGCCGACTTCTTCACGCTGAAGTGGCTGACCTCGGAGGCGAAGATACGCAGTTTGGCGAGACTGTCGGTCTTCGCCTCCTCACGGGCCAGCAGCAGCGCCTGGAGGTTGGACTGGCTGCCGCCGGAGGTGAACACCCCGTCCGCGTGCGGCCCGAGGCCGATCCGCTCGTTCGTCCAGTCGATCAGTTTCCGCTCGATGAGGGTGCCGCCGGCCGACTGGTCCCAGGTGTCCAGGGAGGAGTTGACGGCGGAGAGCACCGCCTCGCCGAGCACGGCCGGGATGACGACCGGGCAGTTGAGGTGGGCGAGGTAGCGCGGGTGGTGGAAGTAGATCGCGTCACGCAGATAGACCTCGTCCAGCTCGTCCAGCACCGCGGCGGTGTCGTGGAGCGGGCGGTCGAGGTCGATCCGGTCGATGAGGGGGGAGAGGGCGTCGACCGTGACGCCGGTGAACGGCCGTTCGGTGGTGGCGAGTTTGGCCGCCACCCGCTCCACGCCTTCCGTCACGGAGCGGCGGTAGTGCTCCGCAGTCGTGTCATTGAGCAGGTGCGAGCGCATGTGGGGGTCCTCCGGTGGGGAAGTCCGTGCGGGACAGGTGAGCGGCGGGGTTCCGCAACATCAACTTAGGTAAGCCTAACCTAACTTAACGTCCACGAAACCCGCCGCTCCCGTGACAGCCGTCACTCACGCCCCAGCTGCCCCGCGCACCGTCACCCGGCGTCGCGCAACTGCTCCTCGCTGAGCCCCTGCCGCCAGTACCCGACAAAGGTCACCCGCCGCCGGTCGAACCCCCGCTCACCCACGAAGTGCCGCCGCAACGCCTTCACTTGACCGGCCTCACCGGCGATCCACACGTACGGCCGCTCGGCAGAAGGCAGTTGGGCATCCCGAAGGGCTCCGAGGGCCATGGGCGACCCCTCGACGCCCTGGTTCTCCCGCACCAGCCAGGTCACTTCGGCATCGGCGTCGGTGACCAAGTCCTGCATATCTCCGGCATGTTGAACTTCGAGCCACACTCGCGCACGGACACCGGAGGGCAGCGCTTCAAGAACCGCGGACACGGCCGGCACGGCAGTCTCATCGCCCCACAGGACCAAGAGATCGGCATCCTCCGGCGGCCGGAACCGAATCGCCCGATTGTCCGCGACCGCGGGCCCGAGCAACACGACCCGATCCCCGGGTGCGGCAAGAGAGGCCCAACGGGAAGCGGGCCCGGCGGGCTCGTGCAACACGAAGTCGATATCGATCTCGTCAGGATCGCGGCGCAAGGCGCGCAAAGTGTACGACCGCATCACGGCCCGCACGTCGTCCGGCAGTTCACGCCACCCCTGCCACCACCCGTCACCAAGCTCGTACGGCACAGCGGGCTCCAACTGGCCCGGCTGGGGCAGAAAAAGCGACAGGGACTGATCACACCCGTCGGAGAAGAACCAAGCCAGATCGTCCCCACCAAAGGACACCCGAACCAGAGACGGCCCAAGCCGCTCCGTCCGCAAAACCTGAAGGGAAAAAAAGCGAAACGGGACGGCAACAGCCGTAGTCACGGGGCAACTCCTAATCGCAGGTCAAGGCCAACCCCCCAGGGGCGCGGGGAACTGCGCGCCCAGCCACACACGGCCCGCAGCTCCCCACAAAGCGCAACCACCCCTAAATCAACTGACCTTCTTCGCGCCTTCGATCGCCTTCGCGAGATCCTCAAGCAACGGCGCACACTTGGCGTAGGACAGAATCGGCTCAGGGTTACGCGCGATGACCTGCCCCGCCTTCACAGCCGGCAGCTTCTTCCACGTGCCCTCAGTGATGTCCGCGGGCTGAATCGCCGAAGTCCGGTTGTCCATCATGATGATGTCCGCCCCGTACTTGTCGACATTCTCCCAGCTCAGATTCTCGAACCACCCACCACTCGCCTTGAGCGCGGCAGCGGACGGCTCGACGAAGTTCACGCCGAGAGCCTTGTAGTACTCGAGGTCGGCGGAGAGATTGGACCCGGAGACGTAGAAGATGTCCTGGCTCGCGGACCCGGCGAGCACCTTGATGTCCGGCTTCGCCTTGGCCGCGGCCCGCAGCCGAGCGGCCGCGTCCTCGAACCGCTTCTTCGCCGCGGTGATCGTGGAAGAACTAGTGTCCGCCCCAAGGGACTTGGCAAGCTCCAGCATCCGCCCGAGCGGCGTCGGCAGCTGGATGTCGTACACCGAGATACCGACGGTCGGCGCCCCCACCGCGAGGATCTTCTTCTTCGACTCCTCCGGGACGTACCAGAGCGTGCCGGCCGAGTCGAACATCGTGGTGATGAGGACGTCGGGGGAGAGCGCCGCGTACTTCTCGATGTTGAACTGGCCCCACTCGTTGCCGATGATGGTGACCTTGCTGATGTCGAGGTCGCCGGCCTGCACGTCGGCCTTGCCGTCCTTCAGCTTGGTCGGCCCGAAGACGCCCTTCGACTCGATGCCGTAGTCGTGCAGCGCGGCGGCGACACCGATGAACGAGACGATGTTCGCCGGGGTCTTGTCGGCCTTCGCGGTGGTGCCGCGGTCGTCCTTGAAGGTCCAGGGGCCGGACTTGGCGGCCGCCGTCTCCTTGTCCGAGCCACCGCTTTTCGCGTCGTCGTCGCCGCAGGCCGCGAGCGCGGCACCGAGGCCGAGGGCGCCGCCCGCGGCGAGGATGCCGCGGCGGGAGAGGTGAGTGGCACGGGCGTTGGACATGTGTGGCTGCTTTCGAACAGGGCGGGAGCGCCCGCCGGACAATTCGAAGGTAGGTTAGCCTAACCTCACTATCTGTCCAGTGGGCGGGGTTGCCGCCGCCCGGGTCTGTACGCGCCCTGTGCCTGTCCTGTGCCGGACTTATGAGCCCATGTCCCAGGCGATTTGGCTTTCAACCGCCTTGTCTCGTCCGGCTGTTGTGATCACGCTCCTTCTACGGGGATCTGCGCACTGTTGTTCGGTCGTCTGCGGAGGTGGAGTGGCTACCACGATGGATGTGACGGACGTGGAGGCGGTGGTCCGGAGTGACGCGGCCCTGCTGGAGGACGACCTGGCCGAGTTCCTCGACGCGCTGACCGCCCCGGCGCGGACGGCGGGGGTCTCCGTCTACGACACGGCCCTGCGCCGCGCCCTGTACGAACCGGTCGCCGACGCCCTCGGGTCGAAAGTGGGCCAGCAGGCGCTGCCCCCCACGGCCGGAGCACCCGGCGGCCGGGCCCCGCTGCGGCCCTCGATGGTGTACTGGGCGTACCGCAACTACCGGGGGTTCCCCGAGGAACCGGAGAGCACCGCCGACCTTGCGGTGATCCGCCGCACGGCAGTTGCCGTAAGGATTCTGCTGAAGGCCGCGGTCGCCCTCGACGACATCCAGGACGGCAGCGGCGTCCGCTACGGCGAACCCGCCCTCCACGCCACCCACGGCACCTCGCTCGCCCTCAACACCGGCGCCTGGCTGATCATGTCCGCGCTCCGGCACGCGGCCGACCCCGCCGTCGTGGACAGCCTGGTGCGCTCCGTCGGCAGCGGCTTCACCGGGCAGGCCGTCGACATGTCCTCGCGTACGGCGCTCACGCGCGCGGAGCTGTTGGCCGCGCCGCGCGCCACCCGGGTCGACTTCTGGGCGTCGACGGCCGCGCTGAAGACCGGAACCCTGTTCTGGATGCCCCTCGACGCGGCGGCCGCGGGACTGCGCGTGGTCGAGGACGACCGGCTCGCCCTGGACGGCGCGATGCGTCAACTGGGCCTCGCCAGCCAGCTGTTCAACGACCTGACCGACTTCGTGCCGGAGTTCGGCGGCGCCAACACCCACGAGGACTTCGACGGCCTGGGCAACCGGGTCTTCCTGGAACTCCTCGACGACGTGCCGTCCGGGAGCCCACGCGAGGACTTCAAACCGTACGTTCTCGGTCACCCGAAACTGGAGGGCACGCTCCTCGCGCTCGCCGAGGAGGCCGTGGCATTGAAGCGCGCCGCGAAGGACGCCGTGCACGGCGTGTGCCGCTCCGAGCGCAGCGCCGCCTACTTCGACGTGACGATCGAACGCAAGGGCCACCTCATCGACCGTCTGCTCGCGACGGTCCGACAGCGGAGCGGCGTATGACGGACACGGGCACGGACGTGAGCACGGCGACCCAGTGCCTGAGGAACGGCACCCGCGCCTGGCACGAGGCCCTGGAACGCACGGGGTTCGCCACCGCGATGCTCGCCGGGACCCTGCCGCTGGACCGCTACGTCGGACAACTCGCCGCCTACCGGGTGGTGTTGGAGGCGCTGGAAGCCGAACTCACCCGCACCACCTGCCCGTCGGTCACCTCGGTGTGGTCTCCCGACCTCGTCAAGCTCCCCCTCGTCGAACGCGACCTGCACCACTTCGCCACCCGGGGCACGACCCCCGAACCCGGCCCGGCCGCCCAGGAGTTCGCCGAGGAGATCCGCCGCACCGCCGCGACCGAACCCCGCGAACTCCTCGGCATCCTCTACGTGTTGGAGGGCTCCACCCTCGGCGCGATGTTCCTGTGCCGGTACGTCACCGAGGCGTACCGGCTCACGGACGGGAACGGTGCCTCGTACTACGGCAGCGGCGACCGCACCCGCTGGGCGGCCTTCACCGAGCGCCTCGACCGCGCGCTCGGCGAACCCGCCGTACAGGAAAGGGTGTTGGCCGCCGCCGAACGGGCCTACCGCCATATCGCCCTGATCTCGGGGGAGTTGTCGGTGGGGCTGGACGGTCCGGCGCCCGTCCGGCGTGCACTCAGCCCGTGAGGCCCAACTCGCGGGCGATCAGCATCCGTTGGACCTCGCTGGTGCCTTCGCCGATCTCCAGGATCTTGGAGTCGCGCCACATGCGGGCCACCGGGTACTCGTTCATGAAGCCGTAGCCGCCGTGCACCTGGGTGGCGTCGCGGGCGTTGTCCACGGCGATCGTGGAGGAGTACAGCTTGGCGAGGGCGGCCTCCTTCTTGAAGGGCTCGCCGGCGACCAGGCGGGAGGCCGCGTCGCGCCAGGAGAGCCGTGAGGTGTGGGCCTTCATCTCCATGTCGGCGATCTTGAACTGGATGGCCTGGTTGGCACCGATCGGCCGCCCGAACGCGTGCCGTTCCTTGGCGTACTTCACCGACTCGTCGACACAGCCCTGTGCGAGACCGGTCGCGAGCGCCGCGATGGCGATGCGGCCCTCGTCGAGGATGCGCAGGAACTGGGCGTAGCCGCGGCCGAGTTCGCCGAGCAGGTTGGCCGCCGGGACCCGGACGTCCGCGAAGGACAGCTCACGGGTGTCCGAGGCGTTCCAGCCGACCTTCGAGTACGGCGCCGCGACCGTGAAGCCGGGCGTCCCGGACGGCACGATGATCGCGGAGATCAGCGGCTTGCCGTCGGGCTTGCGGCCGGTCACCGCGGTGACCGTCACCAGACCGGTGATGTCCGTACCGGAGTTGGTGATGAAGCACTTCGACCCGTTGATCACCCACTCGTCGGTGTCCGGGTCCAGTCGGGCCGTCGTCCGGGTCGCGCCCGCGTCGGAGCCGCCGTCCGGCTCGGTCAGCCCGAAGGCGCCGAGGATCTCGCCGGAGCAGAGCCGGGGCAGCCACTCGGCCTTCTGGGCGTCGGTTCCGAAGAGGTGGATCGGCATCGCGCCCAGCGACACCCCGGCCTCCAGGGTGATCGCGACCGAGGAGTCGACCCGGGCCAGCTCCTCCAGGACGAGGCCGAGCGCGAGATAGTCGCCGCCCATCCCGCCGTACTCCTCGGGGAACGGCAGCCCGAACAGGCCCATGCGGCCCATCTCGCGGACGATCTCGTACGGGAACTCGTGCCGCTCGTAGAAGTCGCCGATCTTCGGCGCGACGACGTCGTGCGCGAACTCCTCGACCGTACGGCGGAGTTCTTCCAGCTCGGGGGAGAGACGGTGGTCCATGGCGGTCACTGCTCCTTGTGGGGCTGCGCTGTTGTACCGAGGGCGCGGACGGTGCGGGACGGGCTGGGTCGGCCCAGTTGTTCGGCCATCCACACGCTGGTGGCGGTGAGACGGGCGAGGTCGACTCCGGAGTCGATGCCGAGACCCTGGAGCATCCACACGAGGTCTTCGGTGGCGAGGTTGCCGGTCGCGGACTTGGCGAACGGGCAGCCGCCGAGGCCGCCCGCGGAGGCGTCCACGGTGGTGACGCCGTGCTGCAGGGCGGCCAGGGTGTTGGAGAGGGCCTGACCGTAGGTGTCGTGGAAGTGCACGCCCAACACGTCGGTGGGGACGTGCTGTTCGTTGAGCGCGGCCAGAAGTTCCAGCACATGCCCGGGAGTTGCCACCCCGATCGTGTCGCCGAGGCTCAGCTCGTCGCAGCCCATGTCGACCAACGCCCGGCAGACACGCACCACTTGGGCGATGGGCACCGCGCCCTCCCAGGGGTCGCCGAAGCACATGGAGACGTAGCCGCGCACATGGGCGCCCTCGTCCTTGGCGCGGGCCACGACCGGGGCGAACACGGCCAGCGACTCGTCCACCGTGCGGTTGAGGTTGGCCTTGGCGAAGGACTCGGTGGCGCTGGCGAAGACGGCGACGCGGGTCGCCTTCAGGTCCAGGGCCCGGTCGAGCCCGCGGGCGTTCGGCACGAGGACGGGGAGGTGCACGCCCGGCAGATCGCGCACGAGCGGGAACAGCTGCTCCGCGTCCGCCAGTTGGGGCACCCACTTGGGGTGGACGAAGCTGGTCGCCTCGATCGTGGTCAGGCCCGCGTCGGCCAGCCGCCGCACGAACTCGGCCTTCACCTCCGTGGGCACGGTCGCCTTCTCGTTCTGCAGCCCGTCCCGCGCGCCCACCTCGTGGATACGCACCCGGGCGGGCAGATCGGGGGCCGGTACGACCATCGGGAGCGCCGCTGGCCCGGTTGCGACTGGTCCAGTTGTCCCTGCTCCGGTTGTGCCTGCTCCGGTTGTCACTGGTCCTCCTCCGCGGGTGTGACGACCGCCAGCACCTGGTCCATGGCGACCGTCGCGCCCGGCGTCACATCGAGTTCGGCGACGGTGCCGGCGTGTGGCGCGGAGACGACGTGCTCCATCTTCATCGCCTCCACCACCAACAGGCTCTGCCCCGCGGCCACTTGATCCCCCACGGCGACCTTCACCACGGTCACCGTCCCCGGCATCGGCGCGGTCAGCGAACCCGCACCGGACCGGTCGGCCCCGCTCAGCGAGGCGGCCACCGGATCGTGGTCCCGCACCTGCCAGGCGTCCCCGTCCCGGCCCAGCCAGTCACCGGCCCGGTGGAAGGTGTGCCGGACCCCGTCGAGCGTGACGGCGACCCGGTCCGCGGTGACGGTGTGGGTGCCGCGCGGGACGTACTCCACGGGCTCGGTCACCTTGAGATGGAACCCGACCGGCTTCGGGGTACCGCCCAGCCGCCACCCGTCGGGCACGGAGAAGGGGTCGGTCCACCCGTCACTCTTCGGGCGGAGAGCCTCCAGCCGTACGGCGGCTGCCGCCTCGTACACCTCCGGGGGGACCCCGTCCGGGACCAGGGACTCCGCCTCCCGCTCGACGAGCCCGGTGTCCAACTCGCCCGCCACGACCGCCGGATGAGCCAGCAGCCGCCGTAGGAAACCGGCGTTCGTCGGCACGCCCAGCGTCACCGTGTCCGCGAGGGCGGCCCGGAGCTTCCTGAGCGCGGTCGCGCGGTCGGGGCCGTAGGCGATGACCTTGGAGAGCATCGGGTCGTAGAGGCTGCCGACCTCGGTACCTTCGGAGAGGCCGGAGTCGGTGCGGATGCCGTCGCCCTGGGGTTCGTGGAGTTGGACCACCGTGCCGCCGGAGGGGAGGAACCCGCGCGCGGGGTCCTCCGCGCAGATGCGCGCCTCCACCGCGTGGCCGGTGAGCGTGATGTCGTCCTGTACGAAGGGCAGTTGCTCGCCCGCCGCCACCCGCAGCTGCCACTCCACCAGGTCGAGGCCGGTCACCAACTCCGTTACCGGGTGCTCGACTTGGAGGCGGGTGTTCATCTCCATGAAGTAGTACGACGACGGGTCGTTGCCGGGGACGATGAACTCCACCGTGCCCGCGCCCGCGTACCCGCACGAGCGGGCCGCCTGGACCGCCGCCTCGCCCATCGCCGCGCGCGTGGCCTCGTCCAGGAGGACGCTCGGGGCCTCCTCGACGACCTTCTGGTGGCGGCGCTGCAAGGAGCACTCGCGTTCGCCGAGGTGGACGACGTTGCCGTGGCCGTCGGCCAGGATCTGGATCTCGATGTGGCGGGGGCGGTCGACCCAGCGCTCGACCAGGAGGGTGTCGTCGCCGAAGGAGGCGCGGGCCTCGCGGCGGGCGGCGGCGATCTCCTCCTCCAGGAGGGTGAGGTCGCGGACCAGACGCATGCCCTTGCCGCCGCCTCCGGCCGACGGCTTGAGGAGGACGGGCGCGCCCAACTCGTGCGCCGCCTTGGCCAGTTCGGGGTCGCGGCCGCCGGGGACGACCGGGACGCCGGCCGCCTCCACGGTCTCCTTGGCGCGGATCTTGTCGCCCATGAGGGCGATCGCGTCGGCCGGGGGACCGATGAAGACGAGCCCGGCGTCGGCGCACGCGCGCGCGAAGGCCGCGTTCTCGGCGAGGAAGCCGTAGCCCGGGTGGACGGCCTGCGCGCCGGAGCGGGCCGCTGCCTCCAGCAGCCGCTCCACCGACAGGTAGCTCTCGGCGGCCGGTGCCGGACCGAGCCGTACCGCCGTGTCGGCCTCGCGGACGTGCCGGGCGTCCGCGTCGGCGTCGGAGAAGACGGCCACGGAGCGCACGCCGAGGGAGCGCAGGGTGCGGATGACGCGGACCGCGATCTCGCCCCGGTTGGCCACGAGGACCGTGTCGAACATCGCGGGTACGTCGGGCGTCTCGGGAGTCGTGAAGGTGTCGACCATCTCGGGCATCCTCATCACATCCGGAAGACGCCGAACTGGGGGTCTCCCAGGGGCGCGTTGGCACAAGCGGTCAGGGCGAGACCCAGCACCTGGCGGGTCTCCGTCGGGTCGATGACCCCGTCGTCCCAGAGGCGGGCGGTGGCGTAGTAGGCGTTGCCCTGGCGCTCGTACTGCTGCCGGATCGGGTCCTTGAAGGCGTCCTCGTCCTCGGCGGGCCAGGACTCCCCGCGCCCCTCCAACTGGTCCCGCTTGACGGTCGCGAGGACCGACGCGGCCTGCTCGCCGCCCATCACGGAGATCTTGGCGCCGGGCCACATCCACAGGAAGCGGGGGGAGTACGCCCGGCCGCACATCGAGTAGTTGCCCGCGCCGTACGAGCCGCCGACCACCACCGTCAGCTTCGGCACGCGCGCGCAGGCGACGGCGGTGACCATCTTGGCGCCGTGCTTGGCGATGCCGCCCGCCTCGTAGTCCTTGCCGACCATGAACCCGGAGATGTTCTGGAGGAACACCAGAGGGATGCCGCGCTGGTCGCACAGTTCGATGAAGTGGGCGCCCTTCTGGGCGGATTCGGAGAACAGGATGCCGTTGTTGGCGACGATGCCGACCGGGTGACCATGGATGCGGGCGAAGCCGGTGACCAGGGTCTGTCCGAACTCGGCCTTGAACTCGGCGAACCGCGAGCCGTCGACCACGCGCGCGATGATCTCCCGCACGTCGTAGGGGGTACGGGAGTCGACCGGGACGGCGCCGTAGATCCCGTACGGGTCGACCTTCGGCTCCACCGACTCGGTGACCTCCCAGGGGAGGGCCCCGCGCGCGGGGAGCGTGGCGGCGATGTTCCGGACGATGCGCAGGGCGTGCGCGTCGTCCTCCGCGAGGTGGTCGGTGACACCCGACACGCGTGCGTGGACGTCGCCGCCGCCCAACTCCTCGGCGGTGACGACCTCACCGGTGGCGGCCTTCACGAGGGGCGGCCCGCCGAGGAAGATCGTCCCCTGATTCCGGACGATGACGGCTTCGTCGCTCATGGCGGGCACGTAAGCCCCACCGGCGGTGCAGGAGCCTAGGACGGCCGCGATCTGGGGAATGCGGGCGCCCGACATCCGGGCCTGGTTGTAGAAGATCCGCCCGAAGTGGTCGCGGTCCGGGAACACCTCGTCCTGCATGGGCAGGAAGGCGCCTCCGGAGTCGACGAGATAGATACAGGGGAGGCGGTTTTCGAGGGCGATCTCCTGGGCGCGCAGGTGCTTCTTCACGGTCATCGGGTAGTACGTCCCGCCCTTGACCGTGGCGTCGTTGGCGACGATCACGCACTCGCGCCCGCTCACCCGCCCGATCCCGGCGATGACACCGGCGGCCGGGGCGGCGCCGTCGTACATCCCGTCGGCGGCGAGGGGAGCCAGCTCCAGGAAGGGCGAGCCGGGGTCGAGGAGGGTGTCGACGCGGTCGCGGGGGAGCAGCTTGCCGCGCGCGGTGTGGCGGTCCCGGGCGCGCTCACCGCCGCCGAGCCGGGCCGCGGCCAGCTTCTGGCGCAGCTCCTCGCCCAGCGCGCGGTGCGCCGCCTCGTTGGCCCGCCACGCCTCCGACGCGGGGTCCGCCGCGCTCGTCAGCTCCGGTGCCTCTTGCATTTCGTGGGTCCCCTCGCACAGCGATCGGCTGCTCTCGACCGTTAATGAGCGTTAACCATTTCCTTCAGGTTAACGACCGCTAACCTCCCTGTCTAGAATTACTCCCATGACCACGAGAACCGACGCCCCCACCCGCCGCGAGCAGATCCTCAAGGAGGCCGCGCGGCTCTTCGCCGAGCGGGGTTTCCACGGCGTCGGGGTCGACGAGATAGGCGCGGCGGTCGGTATCAGCGGGCCTGGCCTGTACCGCCACTTCCCGGGCAAGGACGCGATGCTCGCGGAGCTCCTGGTCGGCATCAGCGGCCAGCTCCTCACGGGCGCGAAGCGCCGCCTGGCGGAGTCGGAGGGCGTGACCTCTCCGGAGGTCCTGCTCGACTCGCTCATCGAGGGCCACATCGACTTCGCCCTCGACGACCGCCCCCTGATCACCCTCCACGACCGCGAACTGGACCGGCTCCGGGACACGGATCGGAAGCTCGTGCGTCAACTCCAGCGCCAGTACGTGGAGTTGTGGGTGGAGGTGGTACGGGAGGTGTACCCGGAGTTGGCCGAGCCCAGCGCGCGGTCCGCGGTGCACTCGGTGTTCGGGCTGCTGAACTCGACTCCGCATCTGGGGAGGCCGGGGTCGTTGCCGGGGCGGGGGGCTACGGCGGAGTTGCTGCATCGGATGGCGCGGGGGGCGTTGGGGGCGGCGGCTTCGGTGGGGTGACGGCGTGGCCTACCGGGCCGGGTCGAGGCGGCGGCTGCGCCGGGGTCCGGGGCGGAGCCCCGTGTCGGGGCCGGGCGGGCCCGGGGTGAGGGGGCGGCTCTCGGGGTCCGGGGCGGAGCCCCGTGTCGGGACGGTGTGGCCTGCCGGGCCGGGCGGGCCGGGTCGAGGCGGCAGGTGTCCCGGGGTCCGGGGCGGAGCCCCGTGTCGGGACTGCTTGGCCAACCGAGTCGGGCGGGTGGGTGGGCAATCGCGTGGGCAACCGGCCCGATGAGCGAGACACGGCGTGACGAGCGTTACGTACTCGTTCCGCTGGACGCTCGATCTACTCGCCGGTACCGTGATGTTCTGAGCAAGCGCTTAGACATGGACCCTGGGCTAGCTGGAGGTGGCGGCGGTGCGCCGTACGGTGTTTGACGAGGACCACGAGGCGTTCCGGGAGACCCTCCGGGCCTTCATCGAGGCCGAGGTCGTCCCCGTCTACGACGAGTGGTTCGCGGCCGGCCAGGCGCCGCGCGACTTCTACTACAAGCTCGCCGAGCTCGGCGTCTTCGGCATCCGCGTGGACGAGGAGTACGGCGGCGCGGGCATCGACTCGTACAAGTTCGAGGCCGTCCTCTACGAGGAGACCGCGCGCGCGGGTGTCTCCTTCGGCGGCTCCGGCGTCCACGTGCTGCTCGGCCTGCCCTACATCAAGCTGCTCGCCACCGACGAGCAGAAGAAGAAGTACCTGCCGAAGTTCGTCTCCGGCGAGGAGATGTGGGCCATCGCGATGACCGAGCCGGGCACCGGCTCCGACCTCGCGGGCATGAAGACCACCGCCAAGCTCTCCGAGGACGGCACGCACTACGTCCTCAACGGCGCCAAGACCTTCATCACCGGCGGTGTGCACGCCGACCGCATGATCGTCTGCGCCCGTACCGCCCCCTCCACGAAGGAGGACCGCCGCCACGGCATCTCCCTCTTCGTGGTGGACACCAAGGCCGAGGGCTACTCGGTCGGCCGCAAGCTCGACAAGCTCGGCCTGAAGACCTCCGACACCGCCGAGCTGGCGTTCGTCGACGTGAAGGTCCCGGCCGAGGACCTCCTCGGCGAGGAGAACAAGGGCTTCTACTACCTCGGCCACAACCTCGCCTCCGAGCGCTGGGGCATCGCCTTCGGCGCGTACGCGCAGGCCAAGGCCGCCGTCCGGTTCGCGAAGCAGTACGTCCAGGAGCGCGTGGTCTTCGGCCAGCCCGTCGCCGCGTTCCAGAACACCAAGTTCGAACTGGCCGCCTGCCAGGCCGAGGTGGACGCCGCCGAGGCCGTCGTCGACCGCGCGACCGAGGCCCTGGACGCCGGTGAGCTGACCCCCGCCGAGGCGGCCAGCGCCAAGCTGTTCACCACCGAGGTCGCCCACCGCGTGATCGATCGCTGCCTCCAGCTGCACGGCGGCTACGGCTTCATGAACGAGTACCCGATCGCCCGCCTGTACGCGGACAACCGCGTCAACCGCATCTACGGCGGCACCAGCGAGATCATGAAGACGATCATCGCGAAGGACATGGGCCTGTAAGGTCCCCGAAATTACCGGCCCGTAGAAAAGGTGCCATGAGCAAGGCACTTCAGGGACTCCTCGATCTCCTCGACCTCGAGCAGATCGAGGAGAACATCTTCCGCGGCCAGTCCCAGTCCGCCGTCGTCCCCCGGGTCTTCGGCGGACAGGTGGCGGCCCAGGCGCTGGTCGCCGCCGGCCGGACGGTCTCCGCGGACCGTCTCGCCCACTCCCTCCACGCGTACTTCCTGCGCCCCGGCGACCCCGGCGCGCCCATCGTCTACACCGTCGAGCGCATGAACGACGGCCGCTCCTTCACCGCGCGCCGCGTCGTCGCGGTCCAGCACGGCCAGCCGATCTTCGCCCTCTCCGCGTCCTTCCAGCGCCACGAGGACGGCCTCGAACACCAGGCCCCCATGCCGTCCGCCCCCGACCCGGCCACCCTGCCCACCTCGCAGGACCGGCTGCGCGGCTACGACCACATCGCCCCCGAGGTCGTGGAGAAGTTCCTGGAGGCGCGCGAGGCCATCGACCTGCGCTACGTCGAGGAGCCGCCGTACGGAAAGTTCGGCGCACCGCGCGAACCGCACTCCCAGGTGTGGTTCCGCACCAACGGCAAGCTCGACGGAGCCATCGACGACCCGCTCCTCCACGTAGTACTCGCGACCTACGTCTCCGACATGACCCTCCTCGACTCCGTGCTCCTCGCGCACGGGCGGGGCGGCTGGGCCGTAGGGGATGTCGTAGGGGCGTCCCTCGACCACGCGATGTGGTTCCACCGGCCGTTCCGCGCGGACGAGTGGCTGCTCTACGACCAGGAGTCGCCGTCGGCGTCCGGCGGGCGCGGGCTCGGGCAGGCCCGGATCTACACGCAGGACGGTCAACTGGCCATCTCCGTCATTCAGGAGGGCGTGGTCCGGGTTCCTCGGGAACACTGAGGGCATGGCAGAAACAGAGGAGGGTGACGGCGGCGGCGAGTCCACCGTCACCGTGATCGTCGCGGCCGTCGCCAACCTGGGCATCGCGCTCGCCAAGGCGGTCGCCGGCGTCATCAGCGGATCCAGCGCGATGCTGTCGGAGGCCGCGCACTCCGTCGCCGACACGGTGACCGAACTCCTCCTCCTCACCGCCCTCAAACGCAGCAGCAAGCCCGCCGACGAGGAACACCCCCTGGGCTACGGCCCCGAGCGCTACATCTGGGCGATGCTCGCCGCCGTCGCCACCTTCGTCGGCGGCGCGGTCTTCTCGATCTACGACGGCGTTCACACCCTCGTCGCCGGTGAGGATCTCGGCGACCCGCTGATCTCCTACATCGTGCTCGGCGTCGCCTTCCTCCTGGAGGGCTACTCCCTGCGGACGGGCGTACGCCAGGCTCGCGGCGAGGCGGCCCGCTTCGACGCCTCGTTCAAGCGCTACCTCCGCTACACCCCCGACACCGCCGTGAAGGCCGTAGTACTCGAGGACTCCGCCGCGCTCGTCGGCCTGGTCCTCGCGGCCGGCGGCCTGCTCGGCGGCCAGCTCACCGGCTCCGGCGTCTGGGACGGCATCGCGTCCCTCTGCATCGGCTTCCTGCTGCTCTACGTCGCCTGGGTGCTCGGCCGCTCCAACGCCGAACTCCTCATCGGCCGCCCCCTCCCCAAGGCCATGCGGGACCGCATCCGGGAGGATCTGCTCGGGGTCGAACACATCGAGGCCGTACTGGAGTTGACGACCCTCGTGCAGGGCCCGCGCGAGGCGCTGGTCGCCGCGAAGATCGACTTCCGGGACCGGTCGAGCGCCGCGCAGATCGAGTGGGCCTGCGAACAGGCCGAGCAGCGACTGCGGGAGGCGTTCCCCTCGGTCAACCGGGTCTATCTGGACCCGACACCGGGGTACGCGCAGCGCCGGGCGGAGGGGCTCAACCCCTGGCCGTGACAAGGGAGTTGAGGGCTGCCCCTCAGCTCAGTCCCGCCTCCGCGAGCAGATACGCGGTCATCGGGTCGTAGTACCTGGGGCTGACGACGTGGTCGTCGAGGGGGACCGCCACCTGGACGGTGCCCTCCGACTCGGCGAGGAAGAGCGCGGGGTCGTTGGAGTCGGCGTAGCCCACGGAGTCGACGCCGTGGCGGCCCGCGTAGCCCGCCCAGCCGTGGTCGGCGACGACCAGGTCGGGCAGCGGGCGGCCCTCGCGCTCCAGGGTGGTGAGGATCGCCTTCATCGGCTCACCGGAGTGCGTGTGCCAGAGCGTCGCGCCGTGCTCCAGGACGGACACGTCCGCGAACTGCATGACGTACCCCTCCTCCGTCTGCAGCCCCTCCGGGATCACCACGATCTCGCAGCCGGCCGTGCGCAGGGCGGCGGCCGTGGCGCGGTGCACGTCCAGCAGACCGCCCGGGTGACCGGTCGCGAAGAGCACCCGCTGCTGCCCGTCGGCCGCCTTGCGCAGCCGCGCCGCCAGCCGGTCGAGACCCTCGACCGTCAGCTCCGGGTCGATGGTGTCCTGGCCGTAGCGGTACTCGGGGTCGTCGTTCACGCCCACCCGCTCCGCCATCACCGCGAGCACGTCCTGCTCGTCGGTCCAGCGGCTGCCGAGCTCCAGGCCGAACCAGTAGTGGCGGTCGCCGTTCGCGAGCTTGCGGTAGTGCGAGAGGTTGTTCTCGCGGGGCGTGGCTACGTCGCCCGCGATACGGGTCTTCACAAGGTGATCGACGAGCTCGGCGCGGCTGGGGGTCCCGGGTATCGGCATGGTTCCCATTGTGGAGCAGAGAGATGTGCGCCCGCCCGACGTCCCGAACGCTGGGATGTGGATCACTCACCGGCGACCGCTCGCAGGTGTCGCAGCCCGAACCACAGCTCCATCCGTACGTCCGGATCGTCCAGGTCCGCCTCCAGCAGCGCCGCGCACCGGGCGATCCGCTGCCGCACGGTGTTGCGGTGCACGGCCAGGGCGACCGCCGTACGGTCCCAACTCCCGTGCAGGGAGAGCCAGGTGCGCAGGGTCTCGGTGAGCGCGGGGTGCGCGGCGAGCGGCGCGAGCAGGGCACGGGCGTGCGCCTCGGCCTCGTCGTGCGGTACGAGTCCGTCGAGCCCGGCGCGGCCGGCGGAACCGTGTCCTGCCAGCGGGGTACGGGTCGCACGGGCGCGGGCCAGGGCACGGGCCGCCTGGGTGTCGGCGGCGGACCAGTCGTCGGGGGTGACAGGGGCGCTGACCCCTAGGGTCCAGCCGGGTTGCGGGGCGGGTTCGCGATCGGCGGGGAGGAGTACCCGTACGACCTCCGGTGTCTGGTCGATCAGCGTGGAACCGAGGGCGGCGCCGAGCGCGGAGGCGGCGACGGGGTCGGGGGCACGGTCGGCTCCGGCGTCGGGCGCGGCGTGGACCACGACCCACCGGTCCCCGCCGAGCAGCGACGCGACGTCCTCCGGCGGGGCGCCCAGCAGCAGCCGCACGAGCGCCGACGAACGGTCCGCTCCCGTGCGGCTCTGGTGTTCGCCGGTGAGGAGGGAGAGGAGGACGGCGGCGACGGAGGCGATGGTGTGGTCGCCGGGGGCGCGCTGCGGGGCGGCGACCCCTAGGACGAAACCCTGACCGGTACCGAGGGCGTAGGCCGCGAGGTGGATGCCGAGGACGGTGTCGGTGGCGGAGGTGGGGGACGTAGAGGATGAGGTCGCAGTGGCGGGGGGTCGTACCACCCGTGCCAGCTTCGCCAACGCCTCCCGAGCCTCCACCCCCGGTGTTCCCGTCGTCCCCGCCCCACGCCCCGCCGCCGCGATCTCCGTGCCGTCCGGGCCGTAGAGCACGGCCCGCCCGCTGACCCGCTGGGCGAGTTGTCGTAGCACCGAAGGGACCGGATCCGGGCGGGAGGCCGCTGCGGCGAGGCTCTGTTGGGCCTCCGTGACGCGGCGGAGTTCGGCGAGGCGGGCCTGGGCCATCAGTTGCCAGACCGCGCGGGCCACGCGGGAGAACGGGGTGGGCGGGGGGACTTCCAGTAGGGGGAGGTCGTAGTGGTCGCAGGCCGCGACCAAGGCGCGCGGCACGGTGTCGTGGACCGGTGCGACGCCGAAGCCGAGGGCCACTCCGCCCGCTTCGACGATCCGGGCGACGTAGTCGTCGAAGTACGTGCCCGAGCCGGCCGCGTCGGTGATGTGGACGCCCGCCGTCAGCAGCAGCTCGCCGCCCAGCAGGTACGGATAGGGGTCCGGCATCTCCGACGTGTGCGCCCAGTGGATCGCGACGTCGGGGTCGGACGGTCCGGCGATCTGCCGCAGCCCCAGGTCCTCGCGGGCCAGGAGGGCGGAGAGGAGCACGGGTGGGGTGGGCGGTGTGGGCGGAACCGTGAGGTCCGGCATGGTGGACGTTTCCTCCATCGCCTCGGGCTCGGATGGATGAAACGTACACTTCGCAGCCGCTTTCCGGCCACCTAGGGTCAGTCGCGACGCAAGCCCCCCCCGAGACACCGGGGCAACCCCTAGACCCCCGGGACGACCCCTAGAGCGCGCGAAGGAGGCCCCCGTATGGCCGTCGACTACACCGTGATCGTCGTCTACCTGGCCGGCATGCTGGCCATGGGCTGGTGGGGCATGCGCCGCGCCAAGTCCAAGAGCGACTTCCTGGTCGCGGGCCGCCGACTGGGCCCGGTCATGTACTCCGGCACCATGGCCGCGATCGTTCTGGGCGGCGCGTCCACCATCGGCGGCGTCGGTCTCGGCTACCAGTACGGCCTGTCCGGCGCCTGGATGGTCTTCACCATCGGCCTCGGCCTGCTCGCCCTCTCCGTCTTCTTCTCCGCCCGCATCGCCCGCCTCAAGGTGTACACGGTGTCGGAGATGCTCGATCTCAGGTACGGCGGCCGCGCGGGGGTCATCTCCGGCATCGTCATGTGGGCGTACACCCTGATGCTGGCCGTCACCTCGACCATCGCCTACGCCACGATCTTCGATGTCCTCTTCGACATGAACCGCACCCTCGCGATCGTCCTCGGCGGCTCGATCGTCGTCGCGTACTCGACGCTCGGCGGCATGTGGTCGATCACGCTCACGGACATGGTGCAGTTCGTGGTGAAGACGATCGGCGTGCTCCTGCTCCTGCTGCCCATCGCGGTCGTCAAGGCGGGCGGCTTCAGCGAGATGAAGGCGAAGCTGCCCACCGAGTACTTCGACCCGCTGGGCATCGGCGGCGAGACGATCTTCACCTACGTCCTGATCTACACGTTCGGCATGCTCATCGGCCAGGACATCTGGCAGCGCGTGTTCACGGCGGGCAGCGACAGGACCGCCAAGTGGGGCGGCACGGTCGCGGGCACGTACTGCCTCGTCTACGCCGTCGCGGGCGCCGTCATCGGCACGGCGGCCAAGGTCCTCTACCCGAACCTCGGCAGTCCGGACGACGCCTTCGCGACCATCGTCAAGGACGAACTCCCGGTCGGCGTAAGGGGGTTGGTGCTCGCCGCCGCCCTGGCCGCCGTGATGTCGACGTCGTCGGGCGCGCTGATCGCGTGCGCCACGGTCGCGAACAACGACATCTGGTCGAGGCTGCGCGGCGCCGTACGGCGGGAGGGGGACGAGGACCACGACGAGGTACGCGGCAACCGCGTCTTCATCCTCGTCATGGGCGTAGCGGTGATCATCACGGCGATCGCGCTGAACAACGTCGTAGAGGCGCTGACGGTCGCCTACAACCTCCTCGTCGGCGGCCTCCTCGTCCCGATCCTCGGCGGCCTGCTGTGGAAGCGCGGCACCGCACAGGGCGCGCTCGCCTCGGTGATCGTCGGCGGCCTCGCGGTCGTCGGCCTGATGGCGACCTACGGCATCCTCGCCAACGAGCCTGTGTACTACGGCCTGTTGCTGTCTCTGGCCGCCTATGTGACCGTCTCCCTCGCCACGCCGGCGACCGACGCGGCCGTCCTCGCCGCGTGGCGGGACCGGCTCGCGGGGCGGGGTGTGCCCGAACGCGCGTCCGAACCGGTCGCCGCCCACCAGTAAAGTCGTAGTCAGGCGTACAAACCCGCAGGAAAAATCCCATACGCGACGTAGCGTAGGAAAGAAGGCAGTCCCCATGACCAGCAACGAGACGCCCCGCGGCCCCGTCGACTCCTCGCGCGTCCCGCGGTTCGCCGGCCCCGCGACCTACGCCCGGCTGCCGCGCCTGGACGAGGTCGGCACCGCGGACGTGGCGGTGGTCGGGGTGCCGTTCGACGCCGGTGTCTCGTACCGGCCGGGCGCGCGCTTCGGCGGCAACGCGATCCGCGAGGCGTCCCGGCTGCTGCGGCCGTACAACCCGGCGCAGGACGCGTCCCCGTTCGCGCTCGCGCAGGTCGCGGACGCCGGGGACATCGCGGCGAACCCGTACAACATCAACGAGGCCGTCGAGGCCATCGAGGAGGCGGCGGACCAACTCCTCGACACCGGCGCGCGGTTGATGACCCTGGGCGGCGACCACACGATCGCGCTGCCGCTGCTGCGCTCGGTCGCGAAGAAGCACGGCCCGGTGGCGCTGCTGCACTTCGACGCCCATCTCGACACCTGGGACACGTACTTCGGGGCCGAGTACACCCATGGGACGCCGTTCCGAAGGGCAGTTGAGGAGGGCATCCTCGACACGGAGGCGCTCTCGCACGTCGGCATCCGCGGTCCGCTGTACGGCAAGCAGGACCTCAAGGACGACGAGAAGATGGGCTTCGGCATCGTCACGTCGGCGGACGTCTACCGCCGGGGCGCCGACGAGGTCGCCGACCAGCTGCGCCAGCGCATCGGCGACCGCCCCCTGTACATCTCCATCGACATCGACTGCCTCGACCCGGCCCACGCGCCCGGCACCGGCACGCCCGAGGCCGGCGGCCTGACCTCCCGCGAACTTCTGGAGATCCTGCGCGGCCTGGCATCCTGCAACCTGGTGTCGGCGGACGTCGTCGAGGTGGCACCGGCGTACGACCACGCCGAGATCACGTCGGTGGCGGCGTCGCACACCGCGTACGACCTGATCACCATCATGTCCCGTCAGATTGCCGAGGCTCGTTCGAAGTGACCCACGACCACGACCTGGAACTCCGCCCGACGGCCGCGCAGATCTCCGCCGCCCTGAACCCGCCCCCCGGGCGCAACGGCGGTGACCTGGTCGTGGAGACCCTGGCGGGCCTCGGCGCGACGACGGTCTTCGGCCTGCCGGGCCAGCACGCGCTCGGCATGTTCGACGCGCTGCGCCGATCCGACCTGCGCTATATCGGCCTACGGGTGGAGAACAACGCCGGGTTCGCGGCGGACGCGTACGGCCGCATCACGGGCGAGGCGGCACCACTGCTCCTGTCGACGGGCCCGGGCGCGCTGACGTCCTTGGCGGCACTCCAGGAAGCACGGGCGGCCTCGGCTCCCGTCCTGGCGATCAGCAGCCAGATCCCGACGGCGGGTCTGGGCGGTGGCAGGCATGGCTATTTGCATGAACTGCCCGACCAGTCCGCCTCGTTCAGGGGCGTGGTGAAGTCCGTCCACACGGTCCGTACGCAGTCCCAGATCCCGTCGGCGATCGCGGAGGCTTGGAAGTCGGCGCTGACGGCTCCGCACGGTCCGGTGTGGGTGGAGATCCCGCAGGACGTGTTGCTGGCGGGGACGTTGCTGCCGGTGGTGACGGCGGTGGACGCGACACCGGAGGACCTGGTCCCGCGCCCCGAACTGACGGCCGTAGCAGCCGACTTGCTGTCGAAGGCGTCCCGCCCGGTGATCATCGCGGGCGGGGGAGTCGTACGGGCGGACGCGTCCAAGAAACTGCGACAACTGGCGGAGGAGCTCCAGGCGCCGGTGGTGACGACGCCGGGCGGGAAGGGCGCGTTCCCGTGGACGCATCCCCTGTCGCTCCAGTCCTGGCTGGAGGACCGCTATACGACGGACTTCCTGGAGGACGCGGACGTAGTACTGGTGGTGGGCTCGGGTTTGGGTGAACTCTCCTCGAACTACCACACGTTCGCCCCGCGCGGCCGGGTCATTCAGATCGAGGCCGACCTCGGCAAACTGGAGTCGAACCACCCGGCGTTGGGGATCCACGCGGACGCGTGGCACGGGTTGCAGGCGCTGCTGGAGACGGTGACGGAGCGGGCGGACGCGAAGGCGCCGGCGCGGGTGGCGGAGGTGCTGGGTAAGGTCCGCGAACGCATCGCGTCCCAGGAACTGACCCTGGAACAGGGCGTGTTGGAGTCGGTCCGAAGGGCTCTGCCCGCCAACTCCCCATCTTTCTGGGACATGACGATCCTCGCCTACTGGGCCTGGTCGGCCTTCGACGCGAAGGGCCCCAACCACCTCCACTCCGCCCAGGGCGCCGGCGGCCTCGGCTACGGCTTCCCGGCGGCGCTGGGCGCGGCGGCCGCGGACCCGACGCGTCCGGTGCTGGCGGTGTCGGGTGACGGTGGCGCCCTGTACTCGATCGCGGAACTGGCCACGGCCAAGCAGTACGACCTGAACGTCACGTGGCTCATCGTCGACGACGGCGGCTACGGCATCCTCCGCGAGTACATGACGGACGCGTTCGGCGAGGCCACGGCGACGGAACTGACCCGGCCGGACTACGTGGCGCTGGCCGAGTCGTTCGGGGTGCGGGGGGTTCGGACGACCCCGGAGGCACTGGAGTCGGACCTGGCGAAGGCGTTGGGGGAGCCGGGGCCGTCCGTGGTCGTACTGCCGGCTGTGTTGCGGATGTTCGCGGCTACGCACCTGGGGTGACGGGTACTCCCCGCGAAAGTGTGACACTTCGGCGCGAAGTGTCACACTTTCGCGCCTCGCCCCTGGCCTCACATCCGCGGATCCGGCGTCAGCAGTGCGAACACCGCTCCGAACGGGTCCCCGAGCCACGCCATCCGGCCGACCTCGGGTACGTCCGTCGCCGGCATCAGCACGGAACCGCCCTTGGACTGGGCCGTCGCGATCGTGGTGTCCGTGTCCGTCACGTGGAAGTACGGTACCCAGCGCGGCAGTTCGTCCTCGCCGTCACCCAGGGGCGCGACTCCGCCGAAGGAGGCGTCCTGCTGGTCCCCTTGGCTGGTGCTCAGTACCCGGTACGTCATGCCGGGAGCCGACATGTCCTGGCTGCGCCAGCCGAACAGGCCCCGGTAGAAGGTGATGGCCGCCTCCGGGTCGGGTGCGTGCAGTTCGGCCCAGAGCAGGGTGTTGGGGGCGGAGGCGAGTTCCAGGCCCGCAGTCCTGCCGGGCTGCCAGAGCGCGAACTGGGCGCCCTGCGGGTCGGTGGCCTGGGCCAGCCGGCCCTCGCCCATGACGTCCATGGGCTCCATGCGGACGGTTCCGCCGCCTGCCGTGACGGACTGGACGGTGGCCGTGATGTCCTCGGTCTTGAAGTGGATCATCCAGGCGGAGTCCGCCCCTTCCTCGGTGAGCGGTCCGAGGGCGCCGACGGTCTTCCCGTCCACCTGGAAGAACCCGTATCCGCCCGCCTCGGGCCCGGCGGAGGCGAAGTCCCAGCCGAGGACGGCGCCGTAGAACGCAGCTGCCGCCTCGGTGTCGGGGCTGCCGAGGTCGAGCCAGTTGGGCGATCCGGTGATGAAGTCGGTGCCGAGCATGAAGCCTCCTGGGCGAGGGGTGGACCGGGACGGGGGCCACGATGCCGTCCCGACCGTCGCCGTCCGCGTACGAGCACCGACAGGACTCCGGTTTCCACCGAACGGCCGAACGTTCGCCGGTGCCGGTGTCATGCACGCTGACAGACTTCCCGCCATGGGTGGACACGAGGCGGGAGATGGCGTCCGGACGGTCGAAGTCGCCGTGACCTTCGGGCTGTTGGCGGCCTGGGCCCGCGGCCATGTCCCCGGGCTGCGGCAGCGGTATCCGCACGTGCCGGAACAGGTGTGGCGGCGACCGGAGTCCATGCACGGGCGGGAGTTCCCGACGGCTGTCGCCGTCCGGGGATACATGCCCGGGGTGGTCACCTTGCCCCTCGTGGCCGGCGCTCGCCGCGGCGGCCACGGTCGGAACGCATGCGGTGGCGCGGCGGTTGCTGTGCCGAGGGTGAACAGTGTCCCGACTCAGCCGGAATGGCTGAACTCCCCGTGGTGCTGCGGGTGTTCGCGTCAGGGCGGAGAACGAGCTATTCGACTGCCGGGAGCACGTGCAGCGGAACCTCGGCCCCAGTCCTGGGTGCGATGACATCTCGGTAATGATGGTCGAGCGCGAGGACAACCGGCTGCGGCAACGCCCAGGCCAGAACGGCGTTGACTGCGTCGGTCATGCCGATGGCGTCATGATCCGCGTACTTACGCATCAGACGCTCGGCCTCGCTCAGGATCGGCCAGCCCACCGTGGCGAGCGTGAGCCGATCCGTGCTCGCCCAGGCGCGCATGCTGGCCAGGGCGTCCGCTGCCGCCCTGCCGCTGATCTTTGTCGTCAGGTGGTAGTCCAGCTCGGCCAGGACCATGGGTGACACCACGAGCCGGTCGACCAAGGAGAGTGCTTGCACGGAGGACTCATGGTGAGTGTCCTTCCGGTTGTAGACGGCGAGGAGGACCGACGTGTCCGCGACGCCGAACAGATTGCGCTTCAACGGCCACCTTCCCCGAACAGGTCCTCGCCGGATCGAGCGGCCAGGTCGGAAGGCCCGTCGAACATGGCCTGCGCCAGGACGGCCATCGCTTCCGAGTCCTCTCCCAAGGAGGAGGAGAAGGACAGCGGGACGCCGCGTGCGATGTGGTCCAGCGCTACTTCCTCGGGCGTACGTCCCTCCAAGAGGGCGAGGGTGCGCAGTACTTCGGCCTGGTTGCCGGTGTAGGTGAGCGTCACCGTGACGGCGTCGTCCGGCGTGGCCGGTCGGTCCGGCGGGGGAACGGAGGCGTCGGCCACGGGGTCTCCTCATACGCGCTGCGAGATGCGGTGTACGGCGATTTCAACGGTATCGGCCGTACCGCCGTGTTGCTCGTGTTCATCGTGGCAGGGCCAACTCTGCCCCTGTCGCCTTCCCGATGCCGTGCAGGCGGGGGCAGCATCCCCAGCGTTCCGCCAGAGCCTGGACGAGGGCGAGTCCACGGCCCCCTTCGTCCTCGGGGGCTGTCTCTCGGGGTTGGGGCCGGTGATTGCTCGCGTCGGCCACCTCCACGCGCAGCCGCCCGTCGTACGTGGCGAAGCGCAGACCGATCTCACGACCGGGCGGAGTCCGTGCGTGCCGGATGGAGTTGGTGACCAGCTCCGAGAGCAACAACTCGGTGGTGTCGGCGATTTCGCCGACGATTTTCCAGTCGGTGAGCTGTAGGCGGAGCAGCGCGCGAGCGTGTTTGGCGCTGCGCGGGTTGTGCGGGAGGCGTGGGCGCGGTGTGGGCTGACAAGAAGACCTCCACGGCAAGGCGGCGGGCGCATCTCGCATCTCTAGAGAGGTGGAGGGGTGTCCAGTGAAGCGGGCTTCTCGCGTCTGCGTCAATAGATCTCTAGAGATGTGTGAAATTGCTCGCCCCGGTCAGCAGTCGGCTGTGAGGGTGTGGCGGCTGATGCCTAGGATGTCTAGAGATGACCGGAGGAGAGACCTGGATGAGCGGCGGGGACACGGGGCGTCAGCCGAAGTACCAGCGCATCGCGGCGCAGCTGCGGGCGGCCATCGAGGCCGGCGAGTACGGGCCCGGCGAACGGCTTCCTGGCGAGAACGACCTCATGGCCGAACACGGCGTGGCTCGGATGACGGCCCGGCAGGCTCTGGGTGTTCTCCAGACGGAGGGCATCGCGGAAGCGCGCAAGGGAGCCGGGGTGTTCGTCCGGGACTTCAAGCCGATTCGGCGGCGCGGGCTGGAGCGACTCGCGCACTCGAAGTGGGGCGAGGGGCGTTCCATCTGGACGACCGATACCGGGGACCGTGAACTCGTCGTCGACTCGGTTGAGGTCGGCGAGGAGGACGCCCCGGTCGCGATCGCGGGAGTGCTGAGTCTGAGCGACGAAGGGGCACGGGTCTGCGTGCGTCGTCGCCGCTATGTTCTCGACGGCAAGCCGGTGCTTCTGGCCACCTCGTACCTGTCGGCCGAACTGGTCGCCGGTACGCGGATCGCACAGCCTGACACCGGCCCCGGCGGTATGTACGCCAGGCTTGAGGAACTCGGCCGCAGGCCCGTCCGCTTCCGCGAGGAGATCCGCTCCCGCATGCCGAGCGCGGACGAGGCCGACCGGCTCGCCCTCTCGTCCGGTGTGCCGGTGGTGCTCGTCGTACGTACCGCGTTCGACGCGCAGGGGTGGGCGGTTGAGGTGAACGACATGGTGCTGGACGCGGCGTCGTACATCTTGGAGTACGACTTCGAGGCCTGAGCGTGGTGTTGAATCCCTCGGCCTGGGAGAGGGGAGCTTCGAGCGGTATGCCGACGATGGACGGTGAGGTCAGGGGCTGGTGATGGGTGATCCATCTGTGCTGAACTGGCCGAGTGGGTGGCGCTCTGGCAAGTCTCGTGGCTGTTGCAGGTACCTTGCTCGGATCGTTCGCCACGTTCCTTTTCCAACGAAGGACGGCGGACCGCGCCGAAGCCTTCATGTGGAGACGGCTAACCCGGGAAGAGCGCCTGACTGCCTACAGCGGCTTCGCCGAAGCCGTCGTCGCATATCGCCGTGCGCAGTACGAACCGTTCCATCGAAGGCTGGAAGCGCGGGACAGCCCGGAACTTGCCAGTGCGAAGGCGGAGTCGTACCACCGTCGCATGGTCGCGCAGCAGGCTCTTTTCCGGGTCCAGCTCGTCACCGAGGACCCAGACCTTGTTCGGCTTGCGGAAGGAGCCCTCGAAGCCACCAGGATGATGGGCGAGGCCACGGACAGGCCAAGCCTGGAGAGCAGCGTCGGGCAGGCCGTGCAGGCGCTCAGTGAATTCGTACTTCATGCGGGTGCGCACCTGCGCGCCTGAACCCGCCTGGCAGACTTCCCGCCCATGGGTGGACACGAGGTGGGAGATGGCGGCCGGGCGGTCGAAGTCGCAGTGACCTTCGGGCTGTTGGCGGCCTGGGCCGTGCATGACCTGGAGGAAGCGGCCGCGATGCCGGGCTGGGCCCGAGGCCGGGTTCCCGGGCTGCGGGAGCGTTGGCCGCGGGTGCCGGAGCGGGTGTGGCGGCGACTGGAGGCCACCGACGGGCGGGAGTTCGTCGCGGCCGTTGCCCTGATGGCCGGGGTCGTTGCGGCTGCCGCCGGTGACGGGCACCGTACCGGTGGGCGGTCCGGGTTCTATCAAGGGGCCTGAACGGGTTCGGGTTGCACGCCCTGGTGCATCTGGGGCAGGCCGTCGCCATGCGTGGGTATACGCCCGGGGCGGTCACCTCGCCCCTCGTGGTCATCCCGTTCACGGTGTGGGCCCGGGGCCGGCTGCGGCGGGCCGGTGTTCTGCGTCCCGCGCGACCGCGTGACGTGGCACAGGGGCTCGCGCTCGCCGCCGTGGCCACGGTCGGGACGCATGCCGTGGCGCGGCGGTTGTTGCGCCGGGGTGGGCGGCACCTATCACCTGTGACCTGAACTCCCCCTGGTGTAGGGGGAGTTCAGGTCAGCATCCGCTTCCTACCAGATCGCCTCGACCCACTCCGGGTGGTCGATGAACGGGTTCCGGTTGTGCTGGTACGTGTCGTAGATGACCTGGTTGCGGTTCTCCTCGAAGGCGCTGGGCGGGTCCGCCTCGTTCCAGGCCTTGAGGACGGAGAGCTTGCCCATGTAGGGGTTGCTGCCGTTGTTGACCTTCTCGTTGGGCTCGAGGTCGGCGAAGCCGTCGTCGCCCTCGTAGCGGACGGCCATGTAGAGGATCATGCGGGCCACGTCGCCCCGGTCCGCCGCGCGCGGGGCGAAGGAGTCGGAGTCGACGGTGCTGCCGCCGCCGTTGGTGACCGCGCTGCCGCCGTTGTCGAAGTCCAGGTTGCCGCGGATGCTGTTGACCTGGACGTCCGCGGGACGCAGGTGGTGCAGGTCGGTGCCGGGACCGGTCACCTCGCCGAAGTCGCCGTGGGACTTGGCCCAGGTGTGCTCGCGGTTCCAGTCGCCGACGTCGCCGCCGTTCAGGGACTTCGCGCGGGAGACACCGCTGTACAGCAGGATCACGTTGTTGCTGTTGTTCGGGTCCTGGTCGGTGACCTTCAGCGCGTTCCAGACCGCCGAGTACGAGATCTTGGTCTGGCTGCTGATGATCGTGTGCAGCGAGGACTTGAGGGCGGTGCCCGTCTTGCCGACCGCGTTCTTGTAGTACGTCGAGTCGTACGACGTGGTCGTGGCCGACGCCGGGGTCGCGGTCAGGGCCGGCACGGTGAGGCCGACCAGGACGGCTGCGGTCGTCAACGCCACCGATTTCCAGCGGTGCATGCGAGTCGCGAACATAAAGAGTGTCCCATCTACGCGGGTTGAATGGGGCGGCAAACGGGAGCGTGACATGTTCATGCGGTCGAGTAAATAAACGGGACGTGTCGATCCGGTGACCTGAAGCGACAATTTGCCCTGTGTCTACGCGAGTTGACGGTGTGATGACCTACCAAAACGGCCCCCGACCTTGTGGTCGGGGGCCGTTGGCCGTTCGGCTACGTGCGGGTCACTTCACGTCCGACGGGTCCAGCCGGTAGATCGTCGACGTGCTGGTCGTGGAGGTGGAGGAGGTCGACGAGCTCGAACTCTTCTCCGTCGACGCGCTCTTGTCGTACGCGCTCTCCTTCACCGCCGTCGCGTTCTTCTGCACCCACGCGGTGATCTCGGTGTTCAGGGTGCTGTTGCCGCCCATCCCGCCGCCACCGAGCTGGATGTAGTGCAACTCGCCCTTCTTCACCAGCTCCTTGAGCTTGGCGAGGGTCATCGCCTTGTCGGAGCCGGTGAAGCCCCACATGGAGATGACGGGCTTGTGGGTGCTGAGGATCAGCTGGCCCGCGCTCTGCGAATTGGACACCGCGAGCAGCCACTTGGCGCCGTCCTGGTGCTTCTCCAGGTACGAGATGAGCGCGCTGGACGTGGTGCCGCCCATGCCGCCACCACCGCCCATACCGCCACCGCCGAAGCCGCCGCGCGTACCGCCGGTGCCGGTGCCAGTGCCGCCAGGAGCCGTACCGCCGCCGGGGAACTCCCCGGTGGTACCGCCCTGTTGACCACCGGCCGTGCCACCGGTGCCGCCGGTCGGCGCCCCGCTCGGAGCCCCGCCGCCCTGCGGTACCTCACCGGTACCGCCGCCACCCGGAGTCATCCCGCCGGGCACCTCGCCGCTCGCCGTGCCGCCGCCCTGCTGGGTGCCGCCGGGCATCTCGCCGCCGCCGGGACCGCCGTTGCCGCCGCCGAAGCCGCCACGGCCGCCGCCCCCACCGGGGCCGCCCATGCCGCCGCCCGTCGACGGACCGGCCGTCGGGTTCGTACCGCCCATGCCGCCGCCCGAACCGCTGGACGCGGCCGGAGTCACGGCGTATGCCGTCGGACCGGCGAGCGCGGCGATGATCGCCGCCGCGAGGGACGCGGTCAGGAGGCGACCACGGTTGCCGGAGCGGAAGACGAACAGGCCCACGATCGCGAGGACCATCAGCACACCGATCGTCGGCCACAGCCAGGTGTTCCAGCCGGAGGCCCGGCGGAGTACGACGATCGCCCAGATCCCGGTGACCCCGAGACCGGCCGGCAGAACCCAGGACCAGCGGGCGTCACCGCCGCGGAACGCGCGCCACAGCATCACGCCGCCGCCACCGCACAGGGCGGCGATGCCCGGCGCGAGCGCGGTCGTGTAGTACGGGTGCATCGTGCCCTGGGCCATGCTGAACGTGACGTAGTGCAGCAGGGTCCAGCCGCCCCACATGACCAGCGCGGCGCGCGTCGGGTCGGTGCGCGGGGCGCGGCCTACCAGGGTCAGGCCGGCGATCAGGGCGATGGCCGAGAAGGGGAGCAGCCAGGAGATCTGGCCGCCGAGGATGTCGTTGAACATACGGCCGATGCCCGCGGTGCCGGCGAACGTACCGCCGCCACCCCCGCCCCCGCCGCCGTTGCCCTCGCCGCCGAACACGCGGCCGAAGCCGTCGTAGCCCATGATTAGGTCCCAGGCCGTGCCGTCGGTCGAGCCGCCGATGTACGGGCGGTCCGAGGCCGGGACGAGGGAGACGGCCGTGGCCCACCAGAAGCTGGAGACGGCCAACGCGACCGTGGCCAGGGCGAGTTGGACGAGCTTCTTCTTCCAGCCGAGCTTCGACGCGAAGAGGTACACGGCGAAGACGGCGGGCAGGGCGATGTAGCCCTGGAGGAGCTTGGTGTTGAACGCGAAGCCGAAGCAGACCGCGGAGCCGATCAGCGGCAGCAGGCGCTCGGTGCGCACCGCGCGCAGACCGAGGGCCGCGCCCGCCACCATCAGCAGGACGAGGATCGTGTCGGGGTTGTTGTCACGGTTGATGGCGACCGTGATGGGGGTGAGGGCGAGGACCAGCGCCGCGATCGCCGCGGCCACGTGGCCGAAGTACCGCTTCACGGAGGTGTGCAGGATCCAGATCGTGCCGAGCGCGGCGGCGACCTCCGGCAGCATCATCTGCCAGGTGCCGAAGCCGAAGATCCGGCACGACAGGCCCATCACCATCAGGGAGAAGGGGGGCTTGTCGACCGTGAGGAAGTTGCCGGCGTCCAGCGAGCCGAAGAACCAGGCCTTCCAGTTCTGCGTGCCGCTGTAGATCGCGCTGCTGTAGAAGCTGTTGAGGCTGGAGCCGGAGAGGTTCCAGGAGTACAGCACCGCGGCGAGGACCATGACGGCGATCAGCGCGGGCAGCGACCAGCGGGGCGCCTTCTCGGGCGGCGCGTCGGCGGGTGGGGCCGGCGGCGGCCAGTCGGCGGACGCGGGTTCGGTGTGGGGGTGTGGATCGGTGGCAGATGTCACCCACGCATCGTGCGAAAGCAGGGTGGGTGACTGCTGTGCCGAACCTGGCGGCCCGCTGTGAATTCGCAAAGGGCGGAGTAACGCGTCGTACAACCGTTCCCCAACCCGTACAACCTTTCACGCCTTCCTGTGAGTCAACTCATGCATGACTCAGTCTCTTTGGACATCCCGCCGGGCCAGAGTGGTGGCCGTCGGCGTGGGCGCCGGCCTCCTCATACCCGTGCTGGCCGCCGCGACGCCCGCTGCCGCGGCCACCCCGACGGTCAGCTGTACGTCGGCCAAGGCGGGCCTCGCCGCCAAGCTCAAGAAGGACATCACCGCGGCCCTCGCGACCCGTAAGGGAACCGTCGCCGTAGGCCTCTACGACCGCACCACCAAGACCACCTGCACCCTGCGGGCGACGAGCGCCTACGACTCGGCCAGCACCGTCAAGGTCACCGTCCTCGCCACGCTGCTGTGGGACGCGAAGAAGCACAACCGCACGCTGACGACGCGGGAGTCGACGCTCGCCAAGGCCATGATCACCAAGTCGGACAACGACGCGACCTCCACCCTGTGGAAGCAGCTCGGCCTGACGAAGATCAAGGGCTTCCTGGCGGCGGCCGGCATGACCCAGACCAAGCCCGGCGCGAACAACTACTGGGGCCTGACCCAGGAGACGGTCACCGACGAGCAGAAGCTGCTCAAGCTGGTCACCGCCAAGAACACGGTGCTGAGCGACAACTCCCGTGCGTACATCCTGAAGTTGATGAACCAGGTCATCTCGTCGCAGCGCTGGGGCACCCCGTCCGGCGCCCCCTCCGGCGTCACCGTGCACGTCAAGAACGGCTGGCTGCAGCGCTCCACGCACGGCTGGCGCGTCCACAGCCTGGGCACCTTCAACGGCGGCGGCCACGACTACATGATGTCCGTCCTCACCCAGGACAACAGCACGATGAGCTACGGCATCACCACGATCCAGGGTGTCGCGAAGGCGATCCACAAGGACCTCGCCTAAAACCCCTTAAAACCCCAGCTCAAGGGCATCGTTTTACTGCGCGGTCTCCCGCACGTCACCCGCCCGTCCTACGGTGACGCCCATGCGCCTGAGAACCGTACTCGCGACCGCGACCGCCGGCCTGGCGGCGGCCACCTGCCTCACCGCCGCCGCCGGGCCCGCGAACGCCAGCAACTCCCGTACCAGCAACGCCTGTTCGTCCTCCGTCTCGATCGACCGCTTCTCCGACGCGCTCGACAAGACGACGTACGACGGCACCTTCGTCGGCAACTTCTCCGCGCTCGCCGTGGACAAGGACGGCTCGATCGCCGCGCTGGAGGACCGTTCCTCGCTGTTCGACCTGAACGCGAAGACGCTCCAGCCCGAGCGCGTCGTCCCGCTCGCCGACGAGAACGGCGCCGCGCTCGACTCCGAGGGCCTGGCCATCGACCGCGACGGCACGCGCCTGATCACCTCCGAGACCGAGCCGTCGATCCGCCGCTACTCCCGCGACGGCAAGATCCTCGACCGCCTCCCGGTCCCGTCCTCGCTGCTGGTCGCCCCGGCCGGCCGGGCCGTCTCCAACCAGACCTTCGAGGGCCTGACCCTGCTGCCCGGCGGACACACCCTCCTCGCGTCGATGGAGTACCCGATCGCCGGGGACACCTCGGGCGACGTCCGCTTCCAGACCTGGACCCGGACCAAGGGCGACCACTTCAAGCTGGCAGCGCAGTACGCGTACAAGCCGGACGCCTCCTTCCTCGGCGTCCCCGAGGTGCAGTCCCTCCCCGACGGCCGCCTCCTCGTCCTGGAACGCGGCTTCACCAGCGGCGTGGGCAACACGGTCCGCCTCTACCTGGCCGACCCCCGCCACGCCACGGACACCAGCGGCATCGACTACCTCACCGGCCAGCCCGGAGTCCACCTGATCAAAAAGACCCTCCTGGCGGACATCGCCGACTGCCCGTCCCTCGGCGCCACAGCGAAGCAGCCCCAGCCGAACCCCCTCCTGGACAACATCGAGGGCATGGCGATCACGGGCAAGGAGAAGGGCGCCTACAAGGTGCTCCTGGTGAGCGACGACAACCAGAACGCGGTCCAGACGACCCGCTTCTACTACCTCCGGGTAAGGGCAACCCCCGCCTTTTAGTCTTTCAGGGGCGCGGGGAACTGCGCGACCAGCCACAGCGCACCCGCACCCGAAAACGCACCCCCCGCGCGAAGCGCAACATTGCGGAGGGATGAAATCCGCTTCATTCCGCGTTGGTGCCTTCCGTAAGACCAGCAGATCAGGGGCGAACGGAAGGCACCGCGTGGCAGCGAAACAGGGGGACCCACAAGGCTGGGCAAGAAGGCTCGCCGCCTACGCCTGGCGCTACCCCAAGGACGTCATCCTCGCCTTGGGCGCCTCCCTGGCCGGCATGGCGGTCATGGCCGTCGTCCCCCTCGTCACCAAGGTGATCATCGACGACGTGATCACCGGCCACACCCGCTCCATGGCCCCTTGGGCGGCCGCCCTGATAGTCGCCGCCCTCCTCGTCTACGTCTCCACCTACATCCGCCGCTACTACGGCGGCCGCCTCGCCCTCGACGTCCAGCACGACCTCCGCACCGAGATGTACGGGACGATCACCCGCCTCGACGGCCGCCGCCAGGACGAGCTGTCCACCGGCCAGGTCGTAGGCCGCGCGACCAGCGACCTCCAGCTGATCCAGGGCCTGCTCTTCATGCTCCCGATGACCATCGGGAACGTCCTGCTCTTCGTGATCTCCCTCGCGATCATGGCCTGGCTGTCCCTCCCCCTGACCCTGATCGCCCTGGCGGTCGCCCCCGCCCTCGGCTTCATCGCCCGCCGCAGCCGCAGCAAACTGCACCCCTCCACCTGGTACGCACAGGCCCAGGCCGCCGCCGTGGCCGGTGTCGTCGACGGCGCCGTCAGCGGCGTACGCGTGGTGAAGGGCTTCGGCCAGGAGGACCAGGAGACGGGCAAGCTCCGCGAGGTCGGCCGCCGGCTCTACGCGGGACGCCTCCGCACGATCCGCCAGAACGCCAAGTACACCCCCGCCCTCCAGGCCGTCCCCGCCCTCGGCCAGGTCGCGATGCTCGCGCTCGGCGGCTGGCTCGCGGTGCGCGGCCACATCACGCTCGGCACGTTCGTCGCGTTCTCCACCTACCTCGCCCAACTCGTCGGCCCGGTCCGCATGTTGGCCATGGTCCTCACGGTCGGCCAGCAGGCCCGCGCGGGCACCGAACGCGTCCTGGAACTGATCGACACCGAGCCCTCCATGACGGACGGCACCAAGGAACTCCCCGCCGACGCCCCGGCCACGGTCGAGTTCGACGACGTCTCCTTCGGCTACGACCACGAGCGCCCCGTCCTCAACGGCCTCACCTTCGAGATCCGCCCCGGCGAGACCCTGGCGGTCGTAGGCTCCTCGGGCTCCGGCAAGTCGACGGTCTCGCTCCTCCTCCCGCGCTTCTACGACGTCACCCACGGCGCCGTCCTCATCGGCGGCCACGACGTCCGCGAACTCACCCTCGACTCGCTGCGCGCCGCGATCGGCCTGGTCCCCGAGGACTCCTTCCTCTTCTCGGACACGGTCCGCAACAACATCGCCTACGGCCGCCCCGACGCGACCGACGAGCAGATCCTCACCGCCTCCCGGGCCGCGCAGGCCGACCGGTTCATCGCGGAACTCCCCGACGGCTACGGCACGACGGTCGGCGAGCAGGGCCTCACCCTCTCCGGTGGCCAGCGCCAGCGCGTCGCCCTCGCCCGCGCGATCCTCACCGACCCGCGCCTGCTGGTCCTGGACGACGCGACCTCGGCGGTGGACGCGCGGGTCGAGCACGAGATCCACGAGGCCCTGAAACAGGTCATGGAGGGCCGCACCACCCTCCTCATCGCGCACCGCCGCTCCACCCTCAACCTCGCCGACCGCATCGCCGTCCTCGACGGGGGCCGCCTCGCCGACATCGGCACGCACGACGAACTCCAGGAGCGCTCACCGCTCTACCGCCGCCTCCTCACCGACCCCGACGAACTCGGCGGCGTCTCGCCCGGCCACGCCCAGCCCGCCGCACCGGCCGAAGACACCTCCGTACGGGACGAGTTGGACGCGGAGTTCGACGCCGAGCGCGGGCTTACGCCCCGGCTGTGGACCGGCGACCGCGAGCCCAAGGACACCGCGCTGTCCGGGATGCCCGCGACGCCCGAACTCCTTGCCCAGGTCGACGCGTTGCCCCCGGCGACCGACGTCCCCGACATCGACGAGGCGGGCGCGGTACGGGCCGAGGACTCCTACGGCCTGCGCCGGCTGCTGCGCGGATTCGGCACCCCGCTGCTGATCAGCCTCGGCCTGGTCGCCGTGGACGCGGGCATGAGCCTGCTCCTGCCGATCATGATCCGGCACGGCATCGACCAGGGCGTCACCAAGATGGCGGTCGGCGCGATCTGGTCGGCCTCAATCCTGGCCCTGCTCGCGGTAGTTGTGCAGTGGGCGGCCCAGCGCGGCGAGACCCGCATGACGGGCCGTACCGGTGAACGGGTCCTCTACACCCTCCGCCTCAAGATCTTCGCCCAGCTCCAACGCCTCGGACTCGACTACTACGAGCGGGAGTTGACGGGCAGGATCATGACGAGGATGACGACGGACGTCGATGCGCTGTCGTCGTTCCTGCAGACAGGCCTGGTCACGGCCTTCGTCTCGGTCGTCACCTTCTTCGGCATCATGGTCGCCCTGCTGGTGATCGACGTACAGCTGGCACTGGTCGTGTTCGCGACCCTGCCCCCGCTGGTCATCGCGACCTTCTTCTTCCGCCGGGCCAGCGTGAAGGCGTACGAACTCGCCCGTGAGCGCGTGTCGTTGGTCAACGCCGACCTCCAGGAGTCGGTGTCCGGGCTGCGGATCGTGCAGGCGTTCCGGCGCGAGAAGGACGGCGGCCGACGCTTCGCCGAGCGCAGCAGCAGCTACCGCGAGGCGCGTACCCGGGGCCAGTGGCTGATCTCGATCTACTTCCCCTTCGTGCAGTTGCTGTCGTCGGTGGCGGCGGCGTCCGTACTGATCGCGGGCGCGGGCAGGGTGGACAACGCGACCCTGACAACAGGCGCGTTGGTCGCCTACCTGCTCTACATCGACCTGTTCTTCGCCCCGGTCCAGCAGCTCTCCCAGGTCTTCGACGGCTACCAGCAGGCGACCGTCTCCCTGGGCCGCATCCAGGAGTTGCTCCAGGAACCGACGTCCACCCGAGCCGCCGACGAACCGCTCGAAGTCCTCTCCCTCCGCGGTGAAATCGCCTTCGAGGACGTTCACTTCGCCTACGGAGACGACGAAGAGGCCATCGGGGGAGTGCGGTTGAGCATCCCCGCCGGACAGACGGTCGCCTTCGTCGGCGAGACCGGCGCGGGCAAGTCGACCCTCGTGAAACTGGTCGCCCGCTTCTACGACCCGACGGGCGGTCGCGTGACGGTCGACGGCACCGACCTCCGCGCCCTCGACATCACGTCGTACCGCCACCACCTGGGCGTCGTCCCCCAGGAGGCATACCTCTTCCAGGGCACCGTCCGTGACGCGATCGCCTACGGCCGCCCCGACGCCACCGACGCCGAGGTGGAGGCGGCGGCCCGCGCGGTCGGCGCGCACGAGATGATCGCGACGCTCGACGGCGGCTACCTGCACGAGGTTGCCGAGCGCGGCCGCAACCTCTCGGCGGGCCAGCGCCAGCTGATCGCTTTGGCCCGCGCCGAACTGGTCGACCCCGACATCCTCCTCCTCGACGAGGCGACGGCCGCCCTGGACCTGGCGTCGGAAGCCCAGGTCAACCAGGCCACCGACCGCCTCGCGGGCCGCCGCACCACCCTCGTCGTCGCCCACCGCCTGACGACGGCGGCCCGCGCGGACCGGGTCGTGGTGATGGATCACGGGCGGGTCGTCGAGGACGGCACCCACGACGAGCTGCTCGCGCTGGACGGGTACTACGCCGAGCTGTGGCGCACCTTCGTCGGGGCGCCCGAGACGGAGGAGCCGGTCGCGGCGCCCGGCTGAGGGTCGCGCAACCATGCGACATACGTCTTGCGTCCGTACATCAGTACGCTGTTCGGCTGCTGTGCTGTGCGGGAGGGGACACTGTGGACATGGGTGCGCTACGACGGCGGGTGGCGCTCGGCATGGCCGTGCTCAGCACGTCCGGGCTGCTCGCGCTCGCGGCCCCCGGCACCGCCCAGGCGGCCGCGGTCTGCCCCGGGCGCAAGGCCGCGACGCTCCCCTTCTCCACCGGTACCGTCCACGTCTTCCGGCGGGGCGGGTACGTCTGCGCGTACACCGCCCCCAAGAACCCCGGCGCCAAGCGCACGATGTCGGTCAGTGTGCAGGCCCGCGGCAACCGCCCGGTCGTCGACGAGGGCCGGTACACGCGCCGGGCCGGACCGGTCACCGTGCACGCCGGTCACCGGTGCGTCCTGGTGAAGGGTGCGGTGGGCGGCGGCTCGGTCAGCTCGGGCTGGATCCTCTGCTGAACCGATCGCCGAGGCGCAGGTCAGCGCCCTGGCCGCACAACCACCCCTGGTGTGACGGGAGTTGCTCCGATAGCTTCCCGTTCACAACTGCCTCACAGGGGAGTATGCATGCGCAAGGCGCTCAGATGGCTGCTGGCGCTCACCGTGCTCATAGGCACGCTGGGCACGGCCGGGGCGGCCACCGCCGCCGAGGCCGGCCGGACCGGTCAAGTCGCGGACATCAAGGACCAGTTGCTGGCGATACCCGGCATGAGCCTGGTCGAGGAGAAGCCGTACACCGGCTACCGCTACTTCGTCCTGAACTACACCCAGCCGGTCGACCACCGGCACCCGTCCAAGGGCACGTTCCAGCAGCGGATCACCGTGCTGCACAAGGACGTCTCACGCCCGACGGTCTTCTACACCAGCGGCTACAACGTCTCGACGAACCCCAGCCGCAGCGAACCGACCCGCATCGCGGACGCCAACCAAGTCTCCCTGGAATACCGGTACTTCACGCCGTCCCGCCCGGCCCCGGCCGACTGGTCCAAGCTCGACATCTGGCAGGCGGCCAGCGACCAGCACCGCGTCTTCAAGGCCCTCAAGCCGATCTACACCAAGAACTGGATCGCCACCGGCGGCTCCAAGGGCGGTATGACGGCCACCTACTTCGAGCGGTTCTACCCGCGTGACATGGACGGCGTGGTCGCCTACGTCGCCCCCAACGACGTGGTGAACAACGAGGATTCGGCCTACGACCGCTTCTTCACCAAGGTCGGCACCAAGGAGTGCCGCGACCGCCTGGACGCCGTACAGCGCGAGGCGCTGGTGCGCAGGGACGCGCTGGAGAAGAAGTACGCGGCGTACGCGGCCGAGAACGGCTTCACCTTCACCACCGTCGGCAGCCTGGACAAGGCCTACGAAGCCGTCGTCCTCGACTACGTCTGGGGCTTCTGGCAGTACAGCCTGCTCTCCGACTGCGACACCATCCCGGCGAACGCAGCGACCGCCACCGACGACGAGATCTGGACCTCGGTCGACACGATCTCCGGCTTCTCCTTCTACACGGACCAGGGCCTGGACCCGTACACCCCGTACTACTACCAGGCGGGCACCCAACTCGGCGCCCCCACCATCAAGTTCCCGTACATCGAGAAGAAGTACCTCCGCTACGGCTACCAGCCGCCCCGCGACTTCGTCCCGCGCTCCATCCCGATGAGGTTCCAGCCGAACGCCATGCGGGACGTGGACAGCTGGGTCCGCCACCACGCCGACCACATGCTCTTCGTCTACGGCCAGAACGACCCGTGGGGCGCCGAGCGCTTCGCCGTCGGCAAGGGCTCGAAGGACGCGTACGTCTTCACCGCGCCCGGCCTCAACCACGGCGCGAACGTCGCCGGCCTGACCGCCGACCAGAAGGCGCTGGCCACCGCCCGCATCCTCGCGTGGGCCGGCGTCCCGGCCACGACCACGGCACAGGCGAAGCCCCTCGCACCGTACGACGCGAAGCTGGACCGTCAGGACGTACAGCGCGAGCCGACGCTCCGCCCGTAGCAACCTCCGTAATGCGCCCGGCTGTTGGTGGTCACCCGACTACACCGGCCGGGCGCAGCCCACGGGTTGCTCGCCGCCGAGCTGCACATACAGGGCGGTCGAAGCGGGGCAACTCGCCCTCCGCAGCACGGCTTTGACCACCTTGTACTGCGGCTTCTTCGGCCCCGAGCCGTCGCACGCGGTCTCCCGGACCTGCCCGCTGCCCGAGCCGTAGACACAGTCACCGACGATCGTGCGGGGCCCGCCCCCGCCGCCCGGGTCGCCGGGGTGCGGCGGCTCCAGGTTCCGCATACAGGCGTAGCCCTTGGGTACGACCCCGTCGCCGCCCGCGCCCGACGACCCCTGGGCGCTGATGTGCAGCACGAAGTCCGTGGTCGCCGGACACACCGGACCGGCGCTCACATCACCGTCGTAGCGGGCGATGACCCGGGCGGCGGCCCGCTCACTGGTGCACGGCACCTCGGTGAAAGTCGTCGTACCGAAGGAACTGCACTCGTCGACGCCGAGGAACACCGCGCCGTAGCCGGAGGGTTGGGTGGACGCGGACGACGACGCGGCCGCCTTCCCGCCGAGGCGTCCGTCACCCTCGCCCGATCCTGAACCGTGCGCGGCCTGGCAGCCCGTCGTCAGGGCGGCGAGCAGCGCCGCGCACACCACCCCCACGCACCATCGCTCACGCATCGGTCCCCCCGGCTGCCCCCGCCCAGCGTGACCCGCGACAGCGGGCGCACGCCAGACGTGCGGGGGGCTTTGGGCCAGTTGGCGGGGGTGGGGCGGGTGGGGAACGTACCCCTAGTACGACAGCCCGTGCCCTACGGGATACAGCACCTGCGTCGGATCATCCGCGCGCTGCACCGCGACCGGGAGCTTCCCCCGCGGCCGGACCCGGCCCGCGATCACCCGTGCCGCCGCCCGGAGTTCGACGTCGGTCCAGGAGTAGGACGCCAAGTAGGCGGACACGGCGGGCAGTTGGGCAACATCGTAGGGGTTGCGGACGGCGACGGCCACGACCGGTTTCCCGGTGGCGACCAGTTGCTCGACGAGCGTCTTCTGCGCATCGGCCGCCGTGACGTTGTAGGTCGCCACCACCACCGCGTCCGCCGCACGCGCCGCCGTCACGGCCTTCGCGACGGTCGCGGCGGACGGAGCCGTACCGGTGGACAGGGCGGTCGCCGTGAACCCCGACTCCCCTAGGGCGGTGGCCAGTACACCGGTGGGTGGACCCGTAGTACCCGTAGGGGAGGCCGGATCGGCGCCGACCACCAGGACCTTCCCGTGCGTACGACGGGACAGCGGCAGCAGCCCCGCGGAGTTGACCAGCAGGGTGGTGGTCCGCTCGGCGATGCGGTCGGCGGCGGCGAGGTGGGCGGGGGTCCCGACCGTGCGGTCGACGCCCGCCCGGCTGACGTAGACGTCCTCGAACAGCCCCAGCCGCTCCTTCAGCCGCAGCACCCGCAGGATCGACTCGTCGAGCCGCGCCTCCGTCAACTCCCCGCCCTGCACGGCCTTGAGCACGGCGTTCCAGGCGACGTCCAGGGAGGGCGGGTTGAGGAGTTGGTCGACCCCGGCCTTCAAGGCCAGCACCGGCACCCTGTCGTCCCCGTACTTCTGGCGTACCCCCTCCATGCCCAGCGAGTCGGTGATCACGACGCCGTCGTAGCCGAGTTCGCCGCGCAGGATGCCGGTGAGGATGGGGTGGGAGAGGGTGGCCGGGTCGCCGGAGTCGTCGAGGGCCGGGACCATGATGTGGGCGGTCATGATCGAGCCGATGCCCGCCTTGACGGCCGCCCGGAAGGGGACGGCGTCGAGCGCCTCCCACACCTCGCGGCTGTGCGTGATGACGGGGAACCCGAAGTGGCTGTCCACGGCGGTGTCCCCGTGCCCCGGGAAGTGCTTGGCGGTAGCGGCGACTTGGCTGCTCTGATATCCCTTCACCTCGGCGGCGACGAGGCCGGCCACCGCGTCCGGGTCGGCGCCGAAGGACCGTACGCCGATGACCGGGTTGGCCGGGTTGACGTTCACGTCGGCGTCGGGGGAGTAGTCCTGGTTGACGCCCATCGCGCGCAGCTCGGCGCCGGAGATCCGGCCGAGGGTGCGGGCGTCGCCGCGGGAGCCGCCGGCGCCGATCGCCATCGCGCCCGGGAAGAGGGTCGCGGGTGCGCCGATACGGCAGACGATGCCGTGTTCCTGGTCGGTGGCGACCAGTACGGGGAGCCCTCGGGGTTTGCTGAGGGACGCCTTCTGGATGCCGTTCGAGAGGTCGGCGATCTGGTGGGGGTCGCGGGTGTTGTGGGCCCAGGTGAAGTAGATGATGCCGCCGACGTGGTACTTGGCGATCAGTTCGGCGGCCGTGCGCACGCCGATCTCGCTCAGGTTGGCATCGATGTCGGCCTGGTCGGGGGCGGTGGCGGAGTGGCCGTAGACCCGCATCACGAAGAGCTGGCCGACCTTCTCCGGCAACGTCATGCGGGAGATCAGCGAGCGGAGTCTCTTGTCGTCGGCGTGGGCGGTGCCGCCGACCGCGAGGGACGCGGTGACGCCCATGGTCGCGGCGAGGACGGTACGTCTGGAGGGCACGTGCGCTCCTTCCGGAGGTGTTCCACTTCGGATCATCGGATCCGCTGAAGGAAACTTCCAAGACTTCACGAATATCCGGGAAGTTTCTGCCAGTCAAGGGAACGCACAGTACCCAGCGAGGGAGCCGCCATCGGCGCAGTTGGAGGGGGGCGCGCCGATGACGGCTTGCTGCCGGCCGCGGCACGGAGGAGAGGGTTTGTCAGCTTTCGCAGCCAGCAGCGAGGCCGACGCCGTGCCACGGAGACTCGTCCGGCAGCATGCGGATTGGACGGCGGGGAGGGGATGCGGGTTCCCTCCTTCCGGTCGATTCCCGGAAGTTGGTGAAGCGGTGCACAACGGGGCGGATGCGGTGACGCACAGGGATGTGCGGGTGAACGGTGGAGACGGGCGGACGGATGGCGGCGACGTACGGGCGAAGGGTGGAGGCGGGCGGGCGAACGGTGGAGACGTACGGGCGAACGGCGGAAGCGTGCGGGCGAACGGTGGTCGTCCATCCCGTGGACGTCCCGGCGGGGCGGCCGACAGCCGCCCGATCATGAGGGCATGCCCGTAGTCGACATCCCCGGTTCCAAGTCCATCACCGCCCGCGCGCTGTTCCTGGCGGCGGCCGCCGACGGCGTCACCACCCTCCGGCGCCCCCTCCGCTCGGACGACACCGAGGGTTTCGCCGAGGGCCTGGCCCGGCTCGGCTACCGGGTCGGCCGGACCCCGGACGCCTGGCAGATCGACGGCCGCCCGCAGGGTCCGGCGGTCGCGGAGGCGGACGTGTACTGCCGGGACGGCGCGACGACGGCCCGCTTCCTGCCGACGCTGGCGGCGGCGGGCCACGGCAGCTTCCGCTTCGACGCGTCCCCGCAGATGCGCCGCCGCCCGCTCCTCCCGCTCACCCGGGCCCTGCGCGACCTGGGCGTCGACCTGCGCCACGAGGAGGCGGAGGGCCACCACCCCCTGCGGATCGAGGCGTCCGGTGTGGAGGGTGGCGAGGTGGTCCTGGACGCCGGCCAGTCCTCCCAGTACCTGACCGCGCTGCTCCTCCTCGGCCCCCTGACGAGGAAGGGCCTGCGCATCAGGGTCACGGACCTGGTCTCCGCGCCGTACGTCGAGATCACGATCGCGATGATGCGGGAGTTCGGGGTGGAGGTCCGCAAGGAGGGTGCTACCTACGTCGTCCCGCCGGGCGGCTACCGGGCCACCACCTACGGGATCGAACCGGACGCGTCCACCGCGAGCTACTTCTTCGCGGCGGCGGCCGTGACGGGTGGAGAAGTGACGGTCCCGGGGTTGGGCACGGGCGCGCTCCAGGGCGACCTGGGCTTCGTCGACGTACTGCGCCGGATGGGCGCGGAGGTGGAGACCGGCGCGAAGGGCACCCGGGTGCGCGGCACGGGCGAGTTGCGCGGCCTCACGGTCAACATGCGGGACATCTCGGACACCATGCCGACCCTGGCCGCGATCGCCCCCTTCGCCTCGGGCCCCGTCCGCATCGAGGACGTCGGCAACACGCGGGTCAAGGAATGCGACCGGCTGGAGGCGTGCGCGGAGGGCCTCCGGCGGTTGGGCGTGGAGGTGGCGACGGGCCCCGACTGGATCGAGATCCGCCCGGGCGCCGTGCCGGGGTCAACTCCCGTCACGGGCACGGAGATCAAGTCCTACGGCGACCACCGCATCGTCATGTCCTTCGCGGTGACCGGGCTGCGGGTGCCGGGTATTTCGTTCGACGACCCGGGGTGTGTGCGGAAGACTTTTCCGGGGTTCCATGAGGTGTTCGGGGTGTTGCGGGGGCAGTTGCCGGGAGAGGGAGTCAGCGGGTGGGTTTCGAACTGAAGGGGCCGGTCCTGGCGGGTGGGTTGGTGCGCCTGGAGCCGCTCGATCATCGGCACGCGGCCGATCTGGGGGAGGCGGCGGAGGAGGACCGGGGTTCGTACGCGTTCACCTGGGTGCCGAGGGCGGATGAGGTGCAGGCCTATATCGACGCCCAGTTGGGCCGGGCGGCGACGGGCCGACTCGCGCCGTACGCCCAGGTGTCAACGGCGACGGGGAGGGCGGTCGGTGTCACGGCCTACTGGGAACCCCGCTCCTGGCTGACGGACGACCGGCTCGACGCAGTGGAGGTCGGGTTCACCTGGCTGGCGGGTTCGGCGCAGGGCACCGGGGTGAACGCCGAGGCCAAACTCCTGCTGTTCCGGCACGCGTTCGAGGAGTGGGGCGTCTCCCGGGTCGACCTGAAGACGGACGCCCGCAACGACCGCTCCCGCGCCGCGATCCAGAGCGTGGGCGCCCGTTTCGAGGGCGTACTGCGGAACTGGTCCCGGTCCTGGGCGCCGGGGGAGGAGGGGCGGTTGCGTGATTCCGCGATCTACTCGATCACGGCGGCGGAGTGGGAGGAGTGCGGGGCGGGGTTGGAGGCGCGGGTGCGGGCACGGTCGGCGCGGTACAACTCAGGCGCGCACGGCCCGAGTTGATCGCGGACCTCGCCGGCTCCGGATCGGGCGTCGGCGGTGACTTCGCGCAGGGACGTCCGGGCGCGACCGGCTGGACCGATCGGCCGGTGATCGGAAACGATCGTCCTCATGAACTCCTACCTCATCCTCCACGGCTGGCAGAACCACCGCCCGAAGGAGCACTGGCAGCACTGGCTGGCCGACCGGCTCGGGGAGCTCGGTCATCACGTCGTCTACCCCCAGTTGCCCGATCCCGACGCACCCGACCTGGACGTGTGGCTGGGTGAACTCGCGCGTTGCCTGGGCGAGTTGAAGAACGGCGGCGGTGCCGAGCGGGTCGTCCTCGGACACAGTGCCTCGGCGCTGCTCTGGCTGCACGCCGTCGCCCGCGGGCAGGTCCAGGGCGGTGCGGTGGACCGGGTGCTCCTGGTCGGACCGCCCTCCCGTGCTGTGGTCGCGCAGTATCCGGAGGTGGCCGGATTCGCCCCGCCCGCCGCCGACTTCACGCTTCCCGGAGACGTCCGCCTGGTCGCCGGTGACGACGACCCGCACTGCCCGGAGAACGCCCGCACCGCCTACGGCGATCCGTTCGGCATCCCCACCGAACTCATCGCGGGCGCGGGCCACTTGGACCTAGTCGCCGGTTACGGCTCGTGGCCCGCGGTGCTGGACTGGTGCCTGGACGGGACGGCGCCGCTCACGGCTCGTCCGGTGTGACCCCGGCCCCCGCCCCGGCGCGCAGTTCCGGCGTACTCGCCCCCACCCCCGCCACCGCCAGCACACACAGCAGCCCGCCGGTGAACAGGGCCGTCGCGCCCGAGGTCCAGCCCGCGACCAGGCCGCCGCGGAGGTTGCCGAGGTTGGGGCCCGCCTGGCCGACGATCTGTTCGGCGGCGGAGACGCGGCCCAGGAGGGCGTCCGGGGTGTGGGTCTGGATGATCGTGCTGCGGGAGAGCACGGACGTGGAGTCGGCGGCGCCGGCCAGGGCGAGGAACGCGAGGCCCGCCCACGGGTTCGTCATCAGGCCGAAGGCCGCCAGCGCGGCGCCCCACGTGCTCGCGCCGAGCAGCATCACCAGGCCCGGGCGGCCGAGCCGGGTGACGGTGCCGGAGAAGACGGACGCCGTGATGCCACCGACCGAGATCGCCGAGAGGAACAGGCCCAGGGTGCGCGGATCACCCCCGAACCGCTCGGAGTTGATCAGCGGGAACAGGCTGATCGGCATCGCGAGGACCGTCGCCGCCAGGTCGGTGAGCAGCGCGCCGCGCACCACCCGGTGGCCGGCCAGGAAGCGCAGGCCGTCCAGGACACCGTGCAGTCCGGCCCGCGACGGCTCGCCCTCCGGCGGCAGCGCGGGCAGGCCGAAGGCGCCGTAGAACCCGAGGAGGAAGGTGAGCGCGTCGGCCAGGTAGCAGGCGCCGATGCCCGCCCAGCCGATCAGCAGGCCGCCGAGCGCGGGGCCGACGAGCATCATGGTCGTGAACGACATGGTGTTGAGGGCGAGACCGGCCGCCACCTGGTCCTTCGGCAGCAGCCGGGGTATGAACACGCCCGACGCCGGGCCGCCCACCGCGCCGAAGCACGACTGCGCGGCGACCAGCGCGAGCACACCGAGCACCGGGACGTGACCGGTGAACCCCTGTACGGCGAGGAGCAGCGAACAGACCGCCTGCGCCACGGTGTTGAAGAGGTAGATGCGCCGCCGGTCACCCCGGTCCACCCATGAACCGGCGAACAGCCCGACGACCACAGTAGGCACCGCGTTCGCCAGTCCGACCGCGCCTGTCCAGACCGTGCTGTGGGTCATGTCCCAGACCTGGTACATGACGGTCACCATGGTCATGAACCCGCCGAGCACGGACACCGTCCGCCCGATCAGCAGCCGCCGGAACACCGGGGACGTCCGTAGGGGCCGGACGTCGATCAACGTATGGGTGAGGCTGGGGCTCATGAGGGCATGACGGGGCGCGGGGCGGGGTGAGGAGGCACCGGGGGACCCTAAGCCGCGGCCTGCCGGGGCCGCCAGTTGTTTACGCGGAGTCGTTGAGCAGCCGCGCCAGGTGATCGTGGCCGGCGGCCAGCAGTCCGGGGAGCGGGGCGGCGGCCTCGTACCAGCGCTTCTCGTACTCCCAGCACAGCCAGCCGTCCCATTCGTGCCGGGAGAGGACCTCGACGCACTCGGCGAGCGGGAGGACTCCGGAACCGAGCGGCAGCGGGGTGGTGTCGGCGGCCGACGCGATGTCCTTGACCTGGACGTATCCGAGGTACGGGCCCAGCGCGGCGATCGTCTCCGACGGCTGCTCGCCGCCGAGCCAGGTGTGCATGACGTCCCACAGCGCGCCGGCCTGCCGGTGCCCGACCGGGCCGAGCACGCGGAGCGCGTCCGCGCCGGTGCGGTGCGAGTCGTGGGTCTCCAGCAGGACCCGTACGCCGAGGTCGGCACCCCACTCCGCCGCGGTACCGAGCCGCCGCGCGGCCGTGGCGTCGGCCTCCTCCACGGACTGCTCGGTGCCGCCGCCGGGAAAGACGCGGATGAAGGGCGCGCCCAAGTCCCGTGCCAGCTCCAGCAGTTCACGGATCTCGGCGAGTACGGCGGCGTCGTCGCCCGGTGCCGCCACCCGCGCATACCCCGCGAGGCTCAGGACTTCGACCCCGGACGCCTTGAACTCGGCGACCACGTCGGCCCGTTGGGCGGCGTCGATACCGGGGTGCACGGGCTCCTCGGGGTGCGCGCGCAACTCGACGCCGTGGTAGCCGTGCGTGACGGCGAGGTCCAGGACGTCGGTCACGGGGAGGCCGGGGACACCGAGGGTGGAGAAGGCGAGCTTCATGCCACGGACCCTACTCGTCACCGCTCACTACTGCCGCTGGTGCAGGTCGAGCCGCCAGTCCTGGCCGACGAGATCCTGGCCGAAGGAGCGGTGCGGCTTCTCGGCGCCGAGGACGAAACCGTGCCGCTGGTAGATACGCCGGGCGGCGCCGAGGATGTCGTTGGTCCACAGCACGAGGTCGCGGTACCCGACCCCGCGCGCGAACTCGACGACAGCGGCGACGAGTTGATCCCCGATCCGCAGTCCGCGCGCGTCGGGTTCGACGAGCAGCAGCCGCAGCCGGGCGGTACCCGGGGCGTCATCCCGCACGCACATCACGCACCCCACCGGCCGCCCGTCCAGCTCGGCGATCCACACCCGCTCCAGATGCGGATCGTGGTCCTCGGCGAAATCGGCGACGATCCGCGCGACGAGCCCTTCGTAGTCGGCGTTGAAGTCGTACTCGGCGGCGTACAGCGCGGCGTTCCGCTGCACGATCCACCCGAGGTCCCCGGGACCGGGCTCCCGCAGCACGACGTCCTCGGGCTGCGGCCGTCGTACCTCCTCCGTGTCCTCCGACAGGATCGTCCGTACGGTGTGCAGCGCCTCGGCGAGCCGTGGCCGGTCGGCCTCCGGCACGGTCGCGAGCAGCGCCCCGACGGATTCGTCCGCCCGCTCGGCCAGCAGCGCGGCGGTCTCCCGCCCCCGCACGGTGAGCGTGACCTGCCGCCGCCGCGGATCCCGCTCCGAGGGCGCCCGCTCGACCAGCCCGTCCTGCTCGAACCGGTTCAGGATCCGGCTCAAGTACCCGGCGTCGAGGGAGAGTTCGGTACGGAGATCGGCGGCGTCCGTACGAGGTGAGTGCGCGAGTTCGTACAGGACGCGGGACTCGGTGAGGGTGAACGGGGCGTAGAGGTGGCGACTGTAGTCGAGGGCGCCGATGACGTTCGTGTAGAAGCGGTTGAAGGCGCGGATGTCCTGGACGGTCATGATCGATCCCCGGTGCTCGCTCAGGGTAGTTGACTCAGTCAGAGGTATTGCGGTTCTGACGGTAGTACCGGGAAGGGTCGCGCGTCCATGGTTCCCGACAGCCGGCGCGGCCGCCCGGGCAGCGGCCTGGTCCCACCAGAACCGCCACGGATGCCGCCGGCGGCCGGGCCACCGACACGGTCAGCGCACCCCCGAACCCCGAACCGCTGCTCCCAACTCCGCAGCAGCGCGGTCAACAGGGGAAGCGGAGCCTCAGCCCCGCGAGAAAGGCGTCCTCCGCCGCATAGTCGAAGTACTCCGCGAAGTAGCCGTCGTCGACGGGCGGTTGGCCGTTCCTGGCAGCTTCCACCAACCGGTCGACTACGGGCGCGATCGTGGTCGCGTAGGTGCCGGCGGGCCGGTATCCGAGTGCCGTGGCGGCGGAGGTGTCGAGGAGGATCGGGTGCGGGGAGTCCCAGGGGGTGCGGCCCAGGCCGGCCGGTGCTGTGTCGTCCAGCAGGATCTCCTCCCACTCATGGCCCAGGTGTTCCGCGATCGCCCGGCAGATCTCCAGCGCGCTGGGTGCGTCCGGATCGGCGCAGTTGAGGACGCGGGTGCCGGGCCGCGCGGCGACCGTCTCGATGAGCGCGGCGAGATTCGCGGCGGCGGTGGTGTGGACGACCCCGGCGCCCCGACCGGCCAGCAGCAGGGCCGTACGCCCGTCCAACACCCGCTTGACCACGGCCCATTCACGCGCCGGGGACGCCCCGACCCCGTGGATCTGCGAGGCCCGCAGCACACTCACGGGCAGCCCGCTCTCCAACACGACCTGTTCGGCGGCGACTTTGTTGGCGCCGTAGCCTTCGCGCGAGCGGTAGTCGATGGCGGTGGTCGGGGCGAGGGTCGGCTGGGTCTCGGTGATCGGTGTGGTGAAGTGCGGCGGCACATCCGAGTTGACGTGATGGCCCGCCGCGTCGACATACACGGCCCGGCTCGAAATCACCACGGTGGAAGCGGAGTTCGCGGCGAGCGGCAGCAACGACCTGGCGTCGGCGGCGGTGAAGCAGAGACAGTCGACGAGCAGATCGGCACCGGCGCCGAGAGTGGCCTGCATTTGCCCCTGGTCGGCCCGGTCCGCCGCGATGAACTTCCCACCGGCGGCTGTGAGTTCGGGAGGCATCCGCGCCGGGTTCCGCCCGACGACATCGACCTGCCACCCACCCCCCAGCAACCGCAGCGCGGTCGCCCGTCCGACGAGTCCGGTTCCACCGAGGATGAGGGCACGAGGCATGAAGGGATCGTAGGCCGGGGCCGGGCACAGGAATTGACGCCCTACGGTTGCGGGGACGGTTGCGGCGCCGTCGTGACGTCGTACTGCCAGAACGGTCGGACCAGCAGGGCCCCCGCCATGACGACGACCACGCACAGCAGCGAACTGCCTGTCCACGCGAGGCCGAGGCCGGTGGTGGAGGCCATGGCGCCGGCGCGCAGGTCGCCGAGGCGGGGGCCGCCCGCGACGACGACGGTGAAGACACCCTGGAGGCGGCCGCGCAGGGCGTCGGGGGCGTAGGTCTGGAGGATGGTCTGGCGGTAGACCGCGCTGACGAGGTCGGCCGCTCCGGCGGCCGCCAACAGGGCTGCCGCGGCGAGGAGTTGGTGGACCGTACCCGCGAGGGCGACCGCGGCCGCCCAGGCGACGACGGCGAAGGCGAGTGCCCGGCCCTGGCGGCGTACGCGTCCGATCCAGCCGCTGAACAGGCCCGCCGCGACCGACCCGATCGCGATGGACGAGTACAGCAGCCCCACCCCGCCACCGAACCGCGTCTGCGCCGCCTCCGGGAACAGCGCGGTCGGCATGGCCAGTGTCATCGCCGCGATGTCGACCGCGAAGGACATCCAGAGCACCGGCGCGACGGCGATGAACCGCAGCCCGTCGAGGACCGAGCGCAGCCCACCCGTGGTGGCGGCTCCCTCGCCGGTCGGCTTGACGGAGGGGAGACGCAGGGCCGAGTAGAGGAGGAGGGAGAACAGCATGGCGTCGGCGCCGTACGCCCAGCTGTAGCCGTTCGGGAGGGAGATCAGGACGCCCGCGACCAACGGGCCGGCGACCTGTCCGACGTTGCCGGCGGTGAAGTACAGCGTGTTCGCGGCGGGCACCAGCGGGGTCGGCACGATACGGGGGATGATCGCGCCCCGGGCCGCGGACGACACGGCGAAGGCGCCGGCCTGCACGGCGACGAGGCCGAGGATGAGCGGCACCGAGCGTACGCCGGCGACCGCCTGGAACAGCAGGGCGAGCGTGATCACCCAGGTCAGACAGGCCGACGCGAGGTACAGAGTGCGGCGGTCGAACCGGTCCGCGACGGCACCGCCGTACAGCCCGAAGACCACGAGCGGTACGAGGCCGGCGACCCCCGTCAGCCCCACGAACAGCGACGACCGGGACAGCTCGTACACCTGCACCGGGACGGTGACGTCGGTGACCATCGTCCCGACGTAGGCCGCGCTCTGGCCGATCAACAGGCGCCGGAAGACGGGGTGTTGGAGAGGTCGGGTGTCGAGCGCGACACCGCGCATCCCGGAGGCGAGGCGGGTCTTCAGCGCGGGCGGGGAGGCGGCGGGGGGCGTCGTGGGCATGTCCTCACGCTGGCAGGACGGCCAGGTGCGGCGCTTCCGTTATTCTGCCGAGGTATGTCGGAAAACGGTCAGCCGGAAGCGGTGGACGAGGAGTCGGCGGAGCCCCGGGACACCACCCACGCCCACCTCGCGGGTGACGTCATCGGCCGTCACCAGCACGGCTACCACCAGCTGCTCTACGTCAGTGCCGGTGTGCTGGCGGTGCAGACGGGCGAGGCGTCCTGGGTGGCGTCGAGTGCGCGGGCGGTATGGCTCCCGGCGGGCATGTGGCACCAGCACCGGGTGCACGGGCACAGCTCGGTGCACACCATCGGCTTCGCCGCCCACGACGTGCTGCTGGACTCCGGGACTCCGGTCGTGGTGGCCGTGGACGCCCTGGTCCGCGAACTGATCATCGCGTGCAGCGAGCCGGATCTCCCGAGGCAGGAGTCCCGCCGCCTGCGCGCGGTCCTGCGGGACCGGCTCCGCCGCGCCCTGGTGGAGCCGCTGACGTTGCCCACCCCCACCAACTCCCTTCTCCGACAGGCCTGTTCACTGGTGACGGAGGATCTACGACAGCCCCGTACCGCCACCTGGCTGGCCCGCCGCATCGGCGTGAGCGAACGCACCCTGGCCCGGCTGTTCAGAACCGAGTTCGGCATGACGTATCCGCAGTGGCGCACCAACGTCCGTGTCTTCCACGCGATGGTCCTTCTGGCGGAAGGGGCGACGGTCAGCGAGACGGGTCGCCAGTGCGGTTGGTCCACGACCAGCGCGTTCATCGACACGTTCAGCCGCACGATGGGCCAAACCCCGGGCACGTACCGGATCGGACCCGGGGGATAGGCAGGCTCATCGCGAGGGGGTCTGGTCTGCTGCGCAAGGCGTTACAAGTGGACGTTGGGTCGCCCGCTTCTTGGCCAGTGTCGGGCTTCCGCGGCCCGAGTAAAGGGCGCTCCCTGCGGTCGCGTCGGCTCCGCCGATTCCGCTGCGCTCCACCCTTGACTAGGGCCGCTCCAGCCCGTTTGAGAAGCGAGCGGGCGACCCGAAAAGACGGTTACCCAGGCAGACGACCCGTTACGGCGATTACGAGGCTGACCGGTGCGGAGGGGACGCGCTAGCGCCTCGCCAGCACGCCCCGCCGGCTCAGCGGCCAACGCCGAGTGGGGCGGCGGCGCGGCTGCAGATCGGCAGCACGCCGGGTCGGCTTAGCGACTAACGCCGAGTGGGGGGACCCGCCCACGAGTTGGCAGCACGCCCCGTCGCCTCAGCGGCCTCAGTGGCCTGCGGCTGGTGGGGTGGCAGGCGGTGTGCGCTCGTGTCTCGTGTCTCGTCTCTGCGGTGGTGCGGGTGTGCGGGTGTGCGGGTGTGCGGCTTCGCGGTTGAGATCGAGCGGCGGACGTACGGCCGAGTCGGGTCTGGCGGCCGGGGGGGGGCGGGGAAGCTGTCCGTGAACTAACCCCCTAACCGGCATTTGAATGGTTAGAAAAGGACACAGCCTCCCGCACCCCCCACGCACCCCCCCACACACACGGAGACACGCACCACTCGGCGTTAGCCGCCAGGCCGACGCTGTGCCCCGCCCACCCGGTGGGCGTGCCATCCACTCGGCGTCAGTCGCTGAGCCGACCCGGCGTGCTGGCGAGACGCGAGCGCGTTTCTCCGTGCCGGGTGAGGGGGTGACAGGCCCGGGGGGCTACGTACCTGGGCAACCGTCTTTCGGGGTTGCCCGCTCGCTTCTGAAACGGGATTCCGTGAGCCGAGTCAAGGGTGGAGCGGAGCCGACGCGTAGCGCAGCGGAGCGCCCTTTACTCGGCTCACGGAATCCCGACACTGGCCAAGAAGCGGGCAGCCCCACGGCCACACTCGAACCCGGCTCAGGGACACCTACTTCCGCGGTACCCCAGAAGACCCCCGTACCATCAACTCCCCCCGAACCGTGGCGATCCCACCCGGCGGCGGCTCCTCCCGCCCCATCGCGATCCGCCCCGCCCGGGCCCCCGCCTCGGACAACGGCAACCGCACAGTCGTAAGCGAAGGCACCGCATCCACGCTGAACGGCAGATCGTCGAACCCGGCGACGGAGACATCGTCCGGAATCCGCCGCCCCGACTCCCGCAGCGCCGCACACGCCCCCACCGCGACGGAGTCGTTCGCCGCGACCACGGCCGTCAGCGACGGATCCCGCCGCAGCAGCTCCAGCGTGGCCTCGTACCCCGACCGCCGGTCGTAGCGGCCATGAACCGTCCACCGCGGATCCTCCACGATCCCGTGCGCGGCCAGCGCCTCCCGGTGGCCCTCCAGCCGGTGCCGAGTCGTCGTTCGCTCCTCCGGCCCCGCAATGTACCCAAGCCGCCGATGTCCCAGCCCGATCAGGTGTTCCGTCAGCTCGCGCCCACCCCCGCGGTTGTCGAAGGTCAGCGCGAACGCCCCCGTGTCCGGCGCCGGCGGCCGCCCGCACAGCACCACCCGCGTCCCGGCCTCCCCCAGCTTCCGCAGTTTCGCCGCGACCGCCGCCGCGTGCGGCGCGTTCTCCATCGCGCCGCCGGTCAGCACGACCGCCGCCGCCCGCTGCCGTTGCAGCAGGGTCAGGTACGTCAGCTCGCGCTCCGGGGAGCCGCCCGTGTTGCACACCACCGCCAGCCGTTCCCCGCCCGCGCGGCCCCCCGGCCCCCCGATCTCGCCCTGGATCGCGCTCGCCATGATCCCGAAGAAGGGGTCGGCGATGTCGTTGACCAGGATGCCGACCAGGTCGGAGGTGGCCGCGGCCAGCGCGCTCGCGGGACCGTTGAGCACGTAGTCGAGCTCGTCGACCGCCCGGAGCACCCGCTCGCGCGTGGTGGCCGCGACCGGATAGTTGCCGTTCAGTACGCGCGACACCGTCGCGGGGGAGACCTGGGCGCGGGCCGCCACGTCCGCCAGGGTCACCGTCATGTTGTTCGTCCTCCGGTCGCGCATCTTGTCGTACGCCGTTGTACATAGGCTGCTCAAAGGAAGCCCCCGTCCGAGCAGACCATAAGGCCACCTGCCCCGGTCGTTCGCCCCCTCGAACAACTCGACCCCATCACGGTCTTGTACAGACCAGTGGGCAAAGGCTAGCTTCTGCATATATAGAAAGCGCTTGCTGCGTTCTTGAGACGTACGTGGAAACGTGCGTGGACGAAGGGAAACACGTGACACGCAAGACGGTGCGTATCGCCATGAACGGCGTGACCGGGCGCATGGGCTACCGACAGCACCTCGTCCGCTCGATCCTCGCACTGCGCGAGCAGGGTGGTCTAGACCTCGGCGACGGTACGGTCCTGTGGCCGGAACCGATCCTCGTCGGCCGCCGCGAGCACGCGCTGAAGGCGCTTGCCGAGCAGCACGGCCTCGACCCGGCGAACGTCTCCACGGACGTCGACGCGGTCCTCGCCGACCCGACCGTCGAGATCTACTTCGACGCCCAGGTCACCTCGGCCCGCGAGGAGGCGCTCAAGAAGGCGATCGCCGCGGGCAAGCACATCTACACCGAGAAGCCGACGGCCACCGACTTCGAGGGCGCCCTCGAACTGGCCCGCCTCGCCGACGCCGCCGGCATCAAGCACGGCGTCGTCCAGGACAAGCTGTTCCTCCCGGGCCTGCTGAAGCTCAAGCGGCTCATCGACGGCGGCTTCTTCGGCCGGATCCTGTCCATCCGGGGCGAGTTCGGCTACTGGGTCTTCGAGGGCGACTGGCAGAGTGCCCAGCGCCCGTCGTGGAACTACCGCTCGGAGGACGGCGGCGGCATCGTCGTCGACATGTTCCCGCACTGGGAGTACGTCCTCCACGAGCTGTTCGGCCGCGTCAAGTCCGTCCAGGCCATCGCGACCACCCACATCCCGCAGCGCTGGGACGAGAACGGCAAGCCCTACGACGCCACTGCCGACGACGCCGCCTACGGCATCTTCGAACTCGACAGCGGCGCCATCGCCCAGATCAACTCCTCCTGGGCCGTCCGCGTCAACCGCGACGAACTCGTCGAGTTCCAGGTGGACGGGACCGAGGGGTCGGCTGTCGCCGGGCTGCGCAACTGCCGTGCCCAGCACCGGAGTTCCACCCCGAAGCCGGTCTGGAACCCGGACCTGCCCGCCACCGAGGTCTTCCGCGACCAGTGGCAGGAAGTCCCCGACAACACCGACTTCGACAACGGCTTCAAGGCCCAGTGGGAGCTGTTCCTCCGCCACGTCTACGCCGACGCCCCCTACCACTGGGACCTCCTGGCCGGCGCCCGCGGTGTCCAACTCGCCGAGCTGGGGCTGAAGTCGTCCGCCGAGGGCCGCCGCTTCGACGTTCCGGAGATCACCCTGTGACCATCCAACTCCCGGACAACAGCGGGGTCTTGAGGGCGTACGAGCCCCGCCAGGAACCCCTCGCCGTCACCTCCGGCACCCCCTTCACCTCTCGTACGGTGTTCTCGGCGGCGCACGTCGTCGCCGACCCCTTCGCCGACACGAGCCCGGACTCGGCCGCCGCCGTCGACTGGGACGCCACCCTCGCCTTCCGCCGCCACCTCTGGTCGCACGGCCTCGGTGTCGCCGAGGCGATGGACACCGCCCAGCGTGGCATGGGCCTGGACTGGGCGGGCGCGGCCGAGCTGATCCGCCGAAGTGCCGCCGAGGCCAAGGCGGTTGGCGGCCGTATCGCGTGCGGTGTCGGCACCGACCAGCTCACAGGACCGGCGTCCCTGGCCGACGTACAGGCCGCGTACGAGGAGCAGTTGGCCCTCGTCGAGGCGTCGGGCGCGCAGGCCATCCTGATGGCGTCCCGCGCGCTCGCGGCCGTAGCGAAGGGGCCCGAGGACTACCTGGAGGTCTACGGCCACCTGCTCCGCCAGGCGTCCGAGCCCGTTGTCCTGCACTGGCTCGGCCCCATGTTCGACCCGGCACTCGAGGGTTACTGGGGCTCGTCCGACCTGGACGCGGCCACCGACACGTTCCTCGAAGTCATCGCGGCCCACCCCGACAAGGTGGACGGCATCAAGGTGTCGCTCCTGGAGGCTCAGCGGGAGATCGACATCCGGCGCCGACTGCCGCAGGGTGTGCGCTGCTACACCGGCGACGACTTCAACTACCCCGAGCTGATCGCGGGCGACGACCAGGGCTTCAGCCACGCCCTGCTCGGCATCTTCGACCCGCTCGGCCCGCTGGCGGCGGAGGCGGTCCGCGTCCTGGACACCGGGAACACGGCCGGTTTCCGTGAACTCCTCGATCCGACGGTCGAGTTGTCCCGCCATCTCTTCCAGACGCCGACCCGCTTCTACAAGACCGGCGTGGTGTTCCTGGCCTGGCTCGCGGGCCACCAGACGCACTTCACCATGGTCGGCGGACTCCAATCCGCCCGCTCCCTCCCGCACTTCGCCCGCGCCTACGAACTCGCCGACGGCCTGGGCCTGTTCCCCGACCCGAAGCTCGCGGAGGAACGGATGAAGAACCTGCTCGCCCTGTACGGAGTGAACCAGTGAGCGCCGCCGAACTCTCCCGCTTCTCCATCAACCAGATGACGGTGAAGCAGCTCGCCATGCCCGAACTGGTCGACGCCTGCCTGGAGTTGGGCGTCCACGGCGTCGGGCTCTGGCGCGAGCCGGTCCAGTCGTACGGCCTGGAGGCGACCGCGAAGCTGGTCCGTGACGCGGGGCTCACGGTGACAACGTTGTGCAGGGGCGGCTTCTTCACGGCGATCGACCCGGACGAGCGCGCCCGCGCCCTCGATGACAACCGCCGGGCCGTGGACGAGGCGGCAACTCTGGGAACCGACACCCTCGTCCTGGTGTCCGGTGGTCTCCCCGCCGGTTCCAAGGACCTGCACGGCGCGCGGGAGCGGATCGCCGACGCGCTGGGGGAGTTGGGGCCCTACGCCGAGGAGCGGGGCGTACGGCTGGCCATCGAGCCGCTGCACCCCATGTTCGCCTCCGACCGCTGTGTGGTCTCGACGCTCACCCAGGCCCTCGACCTCGCCGAGCGCTTTCCCGCCCAGCAGGTCGGCGTTACGGTGGACACGTACCACATCTGGTGGGACGACCGGGCGCCCGAACAGATCGCCCGGGCGGGCGCGGGCGGCCGTATCCACACCTTCCAGCTCGCCGACTGGACCACCCCGTTGCCCGAGGGCGTGCTCAACGGCCGCGGGCAGATCGGCGACGGCGCGATCGACATGCGGGAGTGGCTGTCGTACGTCGAGGCCGCCGGATACACCGGGTCCATCGAGGTCGAGCTGTTCAACGACGGGCTGTGGGCGCGGGACGGGCGCGAGGTGCTGGCGGAGACGGCGGCGCGGTTCGTGGAGCACGTGATCCGGTAGTCGGAATGTGAGAGTCACCTTCACACAGCTCGTTTTTATAAATGCAGATCAGGGTCCGTGCGGTGCGCGCTATTCCTGTGACTAGCCTGTCGATTTAGGTTTTTCGGAGCTTTTCGGAACCGTATCTCCCCAGGTCATGTCTGTAGGATCGTGCTCGCCGCGGGGCCGGGAGAAAGCCCGGAAGCGCGGTCTTCCGGGCTTTCTCTTGTATGAGAGAAGCCTGAGAGGTGCATAAGAGAAGTAATTCGAGAAACAAACAAGGAGTTAACTGTGAACGTGCGTATCGCCGCCGTCTCCGTGGCCTCCGCGGCGCTTGTCGCCGTCGGCGCCACCTCCGCCGTCGCCGCGCCCGCCCCGGCGAGCATCACCCTCAAGGCCAACCACAGCACCGTGAAGCTCGGCGACGTGGTCACCTTCACCGGCAAGTCCACCGGCCTGAAGGAAGGCAGCAAGGTCACGCTGCAGGTCAAGAGCGGCGCGACCTGGAAGTCGCTGCCGGTGACCGCCAAGGTCAACCACAGCGCCTACAAGCTGACCGACAAGTTCCAGAAGAAGGGCGTCCAGGTCCTGCGCGTCAAGGACGGCGCCGCCGTGTCCAAGGCGGTCTCGGTCACCGTCCGCTGACGACGGCCGCACCCCTGACACACCCCTGAACCCTGCCCCACCCCGTTCGATCCGGGGTGGGGCAGGAGGTCAGGAGTATGCCGTACCGACCGGCCAACACCCGCACCGCGCGGGTTACTTCTTCTTTGCCGCCCGCTTCGTGAGCACCGCGAGCACGGCCGGGATCAGCATCTCGACGACCCGTGCGACGGTCGCCGGCGGCAGCCCCGTCTTCTTGGCCACCGCGTTCGCCACCGGCCTGGCCGCCTTCGCCAGCACCCCGGCCATGAGCCCGCCGGTCGCGAAACCGCCCAGCGTGACCACGCCCTGGAGCGGAGCCTCCTGAGGCGTCTCCACGGCCGCCGCCTCGCCGGACAGCGCCGAGGCCGTCGTCCCGACGACCTCCCTCGCGCCCGCCTCGTCCGTGCCCAGCAGGCCCGCGATCTCCTGGACCTTGTCGTCGCCCAGCTCGTCGAGGACGGCGCCCTGGAAGGTCGTAGCCGAGTCTTCGCTCATGTCTGAAACGCTACGTCCGCCCGGTTTGGTCGGCACCCGGAGCCCGTCTTGAAGATTTCTCAAGATGTCGTACAACCCTCCCCGTAGTACGTGGGTCGTACTTGGCATCAGGACTCTTGGAGGGGGATCTGGGGGGATCACGAGGGGTCCTGATGCTGGAGGGGAAAACCCGAGGGGGCACGGTCGACGGACCGGGCCCCCTCGAATTTGAAAGTGTTACACCTTCTCCCGAACTGTCACACTTCTAGAAGAACACCCCGCAGCGCAGCAGCACATTCGCGTACGGCCGCGCCTCGCCCGTCCGTACGATCAGCCGCGCGTCCGCCGACAGCTCCTTGAGCCGCTCGTGGGAGACGAGGTCCAGGCCGTCGGGGAAGCGGGCGTCGAGCAGGGCCGTGGCCGCTCGATTCGCGCCGCGCACCTCGGTCGCCGCCGTCGCGCCCTCCACCACCAGCTCGGCCAGCAGACCGTCCAGCACCTCCTCGAACGACGGCACCCCGGCGCGGAACGCCAGGTCCACGACCCGGGGCCCCTTCGGGATCGGCATCCCGGCGTCGCATACCAGCACCCCGTCCCCGTGCCCCAACTCGGCCAGCGCGCCGGAGAGATGACGGTTGAGAATCCCTGCCTTCTTCACAGCGCGGCGACCTCGTCCGCCGTGGGGAAGGAGTCCTGGGCACCCTTACGGGTCACGGCGACCGCCCCGACGCGGGCCGCGTACTCCGCGGCCTCGGCCAGCGACAGCCCCGCACCCAGCTTCCACGCCAGCGCCGCGGTGAACGCGTCGCCCGCGCCCGTCGTGTCCACGGCGTCCACCTTCACGGACGGCACCCGGGTGACCCCGTCCTTGGAGGCCACCAACGCGCCCTCGGCGCCCAGCGTCACGACCACCGAACGCGGCCCCTTCGCCAGCAGGATCCGCGCCCAGTCCTCGGGCCGCTCGCTCACACACGCGTCCCCGAGGATCACCTTCGCCTCGTGCTCGTTGACGATCAACGGGTCGCAGGCGGCCAGGACTTCGGCCGGCAGCGGCCGGGGCGGCGACGGGTTCAGCACGAAGCGGCTGCCGTCCGCGAGATTCCGTACGACCTCCACGACCGTCTCCAGCGGGATCTCCAGCTGTACGGAGACCACCCGGGCGGCCTGGAAGAGGCACCCGGCGGCCTGGACGTCCACGGGGTACAGCTTTCCGTTGGCCCCCGGCGACACCACGATGCTGTTGTCGCCGGACGGGTCGACCGTGATCAGCGCGACCCCGGTCGGCGCGCCGCCGACCAGGACGCCCACCGTGTCGACCCCGGCGGCCCGCTGCGAGTCGAGCAGCAGCCGGCCGTGCGCGTCGTCGCCGACCCGGGCCAGCAGGACCGTACGGGCTCCCAGCCGGGCGGCGGCGACCGCCTGGTTGGCGCCCTTGCCGCCGGGGTGGACGGTCAGGTCGGAACCGAGGACCGTCTCGCCGGCGCCCGGCCGCCGCTCGACGCCGATCACGAGGTCGGCGTTGGCCGATCCCACGACCAGGAGGTCGTAGTCGTACATCAATTGACTCCCCACAGTGGTGACTTGGAGTGTGGATCCGGTCGTCGTCAGCCGGTGAACCCGGCCACGTTCTCCTTGGTGACCACCTTTACGGGCACCTTCACCGTCGTCTCCACCTTCTTGCCCTGAGCGGCGCGCAGCGCGTTGTCCACGGCAATTCTGCCGAGCTGGCTGGGCTGTTGTGCCACGGACGCGTACAGCGTGCCCTGCTTGACGGCGGTCAGGCCGTCCGGCGTGCCGTCGAAGCCCACGACCGAGACCGACTTGCCGGCCTTGGAACCGAGCGCCTTGATCGCGCCGAGCGCCATCTCGTCGTTGGCGGCGATGACGCCCTGCACGTCGGGGTGCGCCTGGAGCAGGTTCGACATCACGTCGAGGCCCTTGGTGCGGTCGAAGTCGGCCGGCTGCTGGGCGACGACCTGGATGCCGGGGAAGGCCTTCAGCCCCTTGGCGAAGCCCTCCGCCCGCTCACGCGCCGCCGAAGTGCCCGCCTGGCCCTGGAGGATGACGATCTTGCCGGTGCCGCCGAGCTTCTCGCCGATGGTCTTGGCGGCGAGTTCACCGCCGACGATGTTGTCGGACGCGACCAGGGTGTCGACGGCGGCCTTGTTGACGGCCCGGTCGACGGCGATCACCGGGATCTTCGCCTTGTCGGCGGCCTTCACGGAGTTGCTCGCCGCGTCCGAGTCGACCGGGTTGACGATGATCGCGCCGTAGCTCGAACTGGTGAAGTTCTGCAGCTGGTTGGCCTGCTGGGAGGCGTCGTTCTGCGCGTCCGTGACCGTGAGGTCCAGGCCCAGCTTCTTCGCCTCCGCCTGCGCACCGGACTTCAGCTGCACGTAGAAGGGGTTGTTCAGCGTCGAGAGCGACAGACCGAGCTTGGGCTTCGTGGACGTCGAGGAGTCGTTGTGCAGGAAGGAGGTCGCGCCGACGATCGCCACGGTGACGACGGCCGCGAGCGCGTACGTCGTCGCCTGCTTGCCCTTGTTGCCACCGCCCGTACCGGAGGCGGGAGTTGCCCCCGCCTTGCGGCGCACGGTGTCCAGCAGGACCGCCAGCGCGATCACGACACCGATGACGACCTGCTGCCAAAAGGCGGACACCGAAAGGAGGTTGAGGCCGTTGCGCAGCACCGCGAGGATCAGCGCGCCGATCAGCGTGCCGGACGCCTTGCCGGTGCCGCCCGCGAGGGAGGCGCCGCCGATGACGACCGCCGCGATCGCGTCCAGCTCGTAACCGTCGGCCGCCTGCGGCTGCGCGGAGGAGAGCCGGGAGGCGAGGACGATGCCCGCGGCGGCGGCGAAGACACCGGACAGGGCGTAGATCGCGAGCTTCTGCTTGGAGACGCGCAACCCCGAGAGGCGCGCGGCCTCTTCGTTGCCGCCGATCGCGTACATGGACCGGCCGATGTACGTCCGCCCGAGGATGAAGGCGGCGATGAGCCCCATCACGATCATCACGAGGACCGGCACCGGCAGCCACCCGCCCAGCGTGTCGCCGAGGTGCGAGACCGAGTCCGGGAAGGCGATCGGGGAACCCTGCGAGATCACCAGCGACAGACCGCGCGCCACCGACAGCATCGCCAACGTCGCGATGAACGGCGGCAGTTTGCCGTAGGCGATGAGGAAACCGTTGACGAGACCGGCCGCGATGCCGGTCGCGATCGCGAGGACGACGGCGAGGAAGACCGGGACGCCGTGCTGCGTGGCGCTCCACGCCAGCACGGTGGCAGAGAGGGCCGCCACCGAACCGACCGACAGGTCGATGCCCGCCGAGACGATCACGAAGGTGACGCCGAAGGCGAGGATGGCGGTCACGGCCGCCTGGACACCGACGTTGAGGAGGTTGTCGGTGGTCAGGAAGTCGCCGGACAGCGCCGACATGGCGATGACCAGGACGATGAGCGCGGTCAACGCGCCGTTGTCCAGGAGCAGTCGACGGATTCCCGAGACGCCACTCGCGCCCGGCGTGCTCTTGAGCGTGTCAGTGGCCACGGTGGCCCTCCACAGCGGTAGTTGCTTGTGCGGTAGTTGCTTCGGTTGATGTGCTGGGTGTGCTGACGGCGAGTGCCATCACGGAGTCCTGCGTGGCCTGTTCGGCGGAGAGTTCGCCCGCGATGCGCCCCTGGGCCATGACCAGCACCCGGTCGCTCATGCCGAGGACCTCGGGCAGATCGCTGGAGATCATGAGGACGGCGGCGCCACCGGCCGTGAGTTCATTGATGAGTTGATAGATCTCGACCTTGGCGCCGACGTCGATGCCGCGCGTCGGTTCGTCGAGGATCAGCACCTTGGTGTCGGCGAGCAGCCACTTGCCGATGACGACCTTCTGCTGGTTGCCACCGGACAACGTCCGCACCTGCTGGCCGAGTCCGGCCATCCGTACGCCCAGCTCCTTCGCGATCCGCGCGGCGGCGACCCGTTGCCCCTTGAGGTCGACAAGCCCACCCTTGGTGGCGGCCCGCATGGTGACGAGCCCGAGGTTCTCCTCGACCGACTGGTCCAGGACGAGCCCCTGCCCCTTGCGGTCCTCGGGCACGAGCCCGATCCCGGCCGCCATGGCCGCGTTGACGTCATGCTTGGGGACGAGTCCACCGGAGACGGTGACAGCACCCTGGTCGTACGGGTCGGCCCCGAAGACAGCCCGTACGACTTCGGTACGACCGGCCCCGACGAGTCCGGCGATGCCGACGACCTCACCGGCCCGCACCTCGAAGTTGATGTCGTGGAAGACCCCGTCCCGGGTGAGCCCCTCGACGGAGAGCAACGCGGCGCCGGAGTCCGGCCGTTCACGCGGATACTGCTGCTCGATGGAGCGCCCGACCATGAGCCGTACGAGCTCGTCCTCCGGGGTGGAGGCAGGCACCTGCCCGACGGACTTCCCGTCCCGGATGACGGTGACGCGGTCCCCGAGGGCGGCGATCTCCTCAAGATGATGGGTGATGAAGACGATCCCGACCCCGTCCGAGCGCAGTTGACGCACGATCGCGAACAGCTTCTCGACCTCTTCCGAGGTGAGCACGGCGGTCGGCTCGTCCATGATGAGCACGCGCGCGTTGAGACTGAGCGCCTTGGCGATCTCGACCATCTGGAGCCGCGCGATGCCGAGTTCACGGACACGCGCCCGGGGAGAGACATTGACCCCGACCCGCTCCAGCAGAACGGCGGCGTCGGCCTCCATCCGCTTCCGGTCGATCATCCCGAGCCGACGCGGCTGCCGCCCCAGAAAGATGTTCTCGGCGACCGTCAGATCGGGAACGAGGTTGAACTCCTGGTAGATGGTGGCGATCCCGAGCCGCGCGGAGTCCTGCGCGCTGTGGATGCGCACCTCCTCGCCACCGACCACGATCCGGCCGCCGTCGGGGCGGTAGGCGCCGGAGAGCATCTTGATCAGCGTGCTCTTGCCCGCACCGTTCTCACCGAGCAGCACATGGACCTCACCCCGGCGCAGATCGAAGTCGACGCCGTCCAGCGCGACGACACCGGGGAAGGTCTTGCGGATGCCCTCGATGCGCAGCAACTCGTCCTGGTTGCTCACGACTTGCTCCTTCGAACAGGGGATGACGAGGTTTCGGGCTCACCGGGTTCGCCGCACGAGCGGCGCACGACGAGCCGGGCGGGCAGGGTGACGGACTGGGGCGCCCGCCCCTCGATCCGGTCGACGAGCGCGCGAACGGCGGCCCGCCCCAACTCGCCCGTGGGCTGGGAGATCGCGGTGATCGGCGGATCGGTGTGCACGAACCACCGGATGTCGTCGAACGCGGCCAGCGCGAGATCCTCCGGAACCCGCAGCCCACGAGCGCGTACGGCGTCCAGGGCACCCAGGGCCATCAGGTTGTCGGCGGCGAAGACAACCTCGGGCGGCTCGGCCAGATCGAGGAACCCTTCGGTCACCCGCCGCCCGCTCTCGACCTGGAAGTCGCCCTGGCCGATGTAGGTGGCGGGAAGCGGAATCCCGTACTCGGCCAGCGCGTCCCGGAAGGCGGCGACGCGCTCGCTTCCGGTGGTCGTAGCCGAAGGCCCCGCGATGATGGCGAGCCGGCGATGCCCGAGCCCGTGCAGATGCGCGACGAGATCCCGGATCGCGGCCCGTCCGTCGGCCCGCACGACGGGCACGTCCAGGCCCGGGATCCACCGGTCCACGAACACCATCGGGGTCCCGGCGCGGGCGGCGTCCAGCATGCCGGGGGAGCCGCCGTCGGTGGGGGAGACGAGCAGTCCGTCGATACGACGGTCCAGCAGCGTCCGCACGTGGTGGTCCTGCAGCTCCGGCCGCTCGTCGGCGTTGCCGATGATCACGCTGTACCCGAGCGCACGGGCCTCTTCCTCGACGGAACGGGCCAGCTCGGTGAAGTACGGGTTGAGCACGTCGCTGATGACCAGCCCGAGGGTGCGGGTCTGATCGGTGCGCAGCGACCGGGCGACGGCATTCGGGCGGTAGCCCAGCGCCTCTACGGCGGCCAGCACACGCGTGCGCGCGTCGTCACTGACCGACGGATGGTCGTTCAGCACCCGCGACACCGTGGCCACGGAGACCCCGGCCTCGGCGGCGACGTTTTTGATGCTCGCCATCGCCGTTCCACCTCCTCGTGGAATCGATTACACGGAGGATTGGAATCGATTACACGGGAGTAAATCAAGCCCCCGACCGGCCTCTGAGACCCGATCGTGATGAACGGTGCTCAGCTGAGCGTTGCGTAGGCGGCGGCTGTTTCCACCCGCGACACGGCGCCGGCAAAGAACCCGCGAGCGCCGACGCCGTCGTCCCCACCGCCCCCACTGTTCCCATCCGTCCCCGTGACGGCCCTCTTGGGCTCGGACGCTGTCAGGACCCCGGCAACGGGTCCTGGCCGAGCATGCGCCGTCCGTTGTCGGCTGAGGTGCGCACCGCGTCGAATCCATATCCGGTCATCACGGATTCGTAGTCGGCGAGCGCGTCGATGATCGGCCGGCCATGGGCTGCCTTCCCCAGTGCGGCGGCGAGCAGACTGGCGTCGCGCAGGGCGGTGTTCGCGCCGATCCCGCCTGCCGGGCTCATCGCGTGGACAGCGTCCCCGAGCAGCGTGACGCGGCTCGGGTGCCAGGCGGGGATGGGCACGCTGGTGCGCAAGGTCAGAGGGAAGACGCTTTCGGGAAGCCAGTGTTCGATGATCCGGCGGACCTGCGGGTGCCACCCCTCGATCAGCCGGAGGGTTGCCCGCTGGAGTTCGGATCCGGTCATTGTCCGCAACTGGGCGTCGTCGTACGGGAGATGATCCCGGTGGGATCCGAAGGAGACCGTCATGTAGTCCGCGCTGTCGTCCAGGGCCGCCATCGGCGCGAGCCGGCCGGCTGCCCGTCCCGGCGGCTCGGGGAATTCGACCGGGGCGATGCCGACGAACTGCCTTTCCGGTCCGATGACCGGCGTGAACACGGCAAACATCTCCTCCCGGAAGAGGGACCTGGTCGTCTTCGTGAGGGGTACCTTCCCGTACAGCTGCCGCAGCCCCGTGTCCACCACCCGTGCGTGCGGCAGATGTTGATGGCGTACAGGGGAGTTGACCCCGTCCGCGGCGACGAGCACATCGCCGCTGACCTCGGTCCCGTCGCCGAAGCAGGCCACAACCCGGCCGTCCGCCCCGGTGCGGTAGTGGGTGAACCTTTTGCCGAACGTGACGGCATCCTCCAGCCCCGTCAGCAGTATCCGGCGCAGCGTCAGCCGGTCGACCGCGAGATGAGTGCCTCCGTCCCCCTCCAGTACGGCCAACTGCCGCAGCCGGCTGTCGAATACGGGCGTGCACGGCAGCGGCACCCCGGCCGTGGCCCGGAACAGCTGGTGCAGCTCCGGGGGCAGGGAGTCGGCCAGGGAGCTGTCCCCGTGGGTGTCGATGTGGATGCGATAGCCCTGCTGACGGGAGACCAGGTCGACGTCCCGTTCGTACACCGAGAATCCGATGTTCCGCCGGCGCAGGCCCTGTACGAGACAGAGCCCGCCCAGCCCCGCGCCGATGACGATCACGTGTGGATACGGCATGCCGGCCGTCCCTTCCTCGCGCAACGACAGAGAAAGGGACACACAGGTCACACCTGGCGTTGGCAGTCCCGTACACGGTGACTGCCGGCGAAGTGAGGTGTTCGGCGCGCTTCGGCGCTGCCCGGACTAACCCGTACCGGGCCGTGTCTTCGCGTGTCCTCGACCCGCACGCTAACAAACCTGGCGCCTTGATCTCCATGCCCACAGAGATGCCAGGCATCCCGAACACGGCCTGGTGCAGCCCATTCCTGAACTGACCTGCCCTGTGCGGTAGTTCCGGTAGAACGCCACCTCATGCCGGGTCTTCGCAGGTGAGCGGTGCGGCCCTTTTCCCTGTCTCTTATACAC
>NZ_JNXE01000024.1 GCF_000716605.1 Streptomyces sp. NRRL F-525
CACCCGCCCCACCCGTTAGGCCCACCCACCCGCACAACACATCACAACCGCGGATCCACCGGCTCAGACTCCAACGCCAGCACCCCGAACACCGCCTCGTGCACCCGCCACAACGGCTCCCCCTCGGCCAGCCGGTCAAGCGCCTCAAGACCCAGCGCGTACTCCCGAATCGCAAGGGACCGCTTGTGGTTGAGGAACCGCCCCCGCAGCCGGGCGAGGTTGTCGGCCCGCGTGTACTCCGGACCGTAGATGATCCGCAGGTACTCCCGCCCCCGGCACTTGATACCGGGCTGGACAAGTCGACCCGCCTCGCTGCGCACAACCGCCCCGACCGGCTTGACGACCATGCCCTCGCCACCCCGCCCCGTCATCTCCAGCCACCAGTCGACCCCGGCCTGTACCGACTCGGGGTCACCGGTGTCGACGTACAGCCGACGGGTGGTCTGCAGCAGGCCGGTGCTGTCGTGCTCCACCAGCCGGTCCAGCAGGGCGAGTTGGTCGTCGTGCGGCAGTCCGGCGAGGCTGCGCCCCTGGACCGCGAGGATCTGGAACGGGGCGAGCCGGACACCGTCGAGGCCGGACGTGGTCCAGCAGTAGCGCCGGTACGCGTCGGTGAACGCCGAGGCGTCCGCGGCGCGTTCACGCTGCCGGGAGAGCAGCGCGTCCACGTCGACACCCCGCCCCGCGGCACCCTCCAGCGCGGCCAGCGCACCCGGGAACACCGCCCGCGCCGCCGCACCGACCGCCGCGTACTGACCGCGCAGCAGCCCGGACGCCTTCAGCGACCACGGCATCAACTCCGCGTCCAGCAGCACCCAGTCGGTGTCCAGTTCCGCCCACAGGCCGGACTCGTCGAGCGCCGTCCGCAGTCGGCCCAGGATCTCCTCGGTCACCGCCCCGTCGTCGAAGAACGGTCGGCCGGTCCGCGTGTACAGGGACCCCGTCGGCCCGTTCACGCCGTCCACACCGAACCGCTTCGCCGCCGCCTCCGCGTCCCGGCACACCAGCGCCACCGCCCGCGAACCCATGTGCTTCTCCTCGCACACGACCCGCGCGACCCCGTCGTCGGCGTACTGCGCGAACGCCTCCGCCGGGTGCTCCAGATAGCCGTCCACGTGCGAGGTCGCCGTGGGAGCCATCGTCGGCGGCAGATACGGCAGCAGGCGCGGGTCGACCGCGAAGCGGCTCATGACCTCCAGGGCCGCCGCCGCGTTCTCCTCGCGGACCGACACCCGGCCGGCGTGCCGGGTCTCCACCACGCGGCGGCCGTGCACGTCCGCCAGGTCGAGCGGGCGGCCGTCGTGGCCGCCGGGTGCCTCGGTCAGCAGCGGGCGGGTCGGCTCGTACCAGACCTGCTCGGCCGGTACGTCGACCAACTCCCGTTCCGGCCACCGCAGGGCGGTGAGCTTGCCGCCGAAGACGGCACCCGTGTCCAGGCAGATCGTGTTGTTCAGCCAACTGGCGTCCGGAACCGGGGTGTGACCGTAGACGACCGCCGCTCGACCCCGATAGTCCTCGGCCCACGGGTAGCGCACCGGCAGGCCGAACTCGTCGGTCTCGCCGGTGGTGTCGCCGTAGAGCGCGTGCGAGCGGACCCGGCCCGACGTGCGGCCGTGGTACTTCTCGGGCAGGCCCGCGTGGCAGACCACGAGCCTGCCGCCGTCGAGGACGTAGTGGCTGACGAGTCCGTCGATGAACTGCCGTACCTGGGCGTGGAATTCCTCGCTCTCCCCCTCCATCTGCTCGATCGTCTCGGCCAGGCCGTGGGTGTGCTGGACCTTGCGGCCCTTGAGGTAACGGCCGTATTTGTTCTCGTGGTTGCCCGGTACGCACAGCGCGTTGCCCGAGCCGACCATGGACATCACGCGGCGCAGCACGCCGGGCGAGTCCGGGCCGCGGTCGACGAGGTCGCCGACGAAGACGGCCGTACGGCCCGCCGGGTGGACGCCGTCGTCGTAGCCCAACTTGCCGAGCAGGGTCTCCAGTTCGGCGGCGCAGCCGTGGATGTCGCCGATGATGTCGAAGGGGCCGGTGAGGTGGGTCAGGTCGTTGTAGCGCTTCTCGGTGACGACCGTGGCGTGGTCGATCTCCTCGACGCCCCGCAGCACGTGCACCTTGCGGAAGCCCTCGCGCTCCAAACCCCGCAGGGAGCGCCGGAGTTCGCGGGTGTGCCGGGTGATGACGCGGCGGGGCATGTCGGCGCGGTCGACGCGGGAGGCGTTGCGCTCGGCGCACACCTCCTCCGGTACGTCGAGCACGATGGCGATGGGCAGCACGTCGAACTGCTTGGCCAGGTCGATCAGTTGGCGTCGGCTGTCCTGCTGGACGCTGGTCGCGTCGACGACGGTGCGGCGGCCCGCGGCGAGGCGCTTGCCCGCGATGTAGTGCAGGACGTCGAAGGCGTCCCGGCTGGCGCTCTGGTCGTTCTCGTCGTCCGCGACCAGGCCCCGGCAGAAGTCGGAGGAGATGATCTCGGTCGGCTTGAAGTGCCGGTGCGCGAAGGTGGACTTGCCGGAGCCGGAGGCACCGATCAGCACCACTAGGGAGAGGTCGGTGACGGGCAGGACGCGCCCCTTGGTCTGATTCTCGGTCATGCGGCCTTCTCCTCCTTCACAGTCGTCATACGGAACACGGCCATCTGCGTGGGCGGCCCCACCTCGGGGTCGTCGGGTCCGACCGGTACGAACTCGACGTCGTAACCGTGCCGTTGGGCCACCTTCGCCGCCCACTCCCCGAACTCCGCGCGCGTCCACTCGAAGCGGTGGTCGCCGTGCCGGACGTGTCCGGCGGGGAGGGTCTCCCAGCGGACGTTGTACTCGACGTTCGGGGTGGTGACGACGACCGTCCTCGGGCGGGCGGCGCCGAACACCGCGTACTCCAACGCCGGGAGTCGGGGCAGGTCCAGGTGCTCGATGACCTCGCTGAGCACGGCGGCGTCGTAGCCCTTGAGGCGGTTGTCGGTGTAGGCGAGCGAGCTCTGGAAGAGCTGGACGCGCGAGGCCTGCCGCTCCCCCATGCGGTCGAGCTTGAGGCGGCGGCCGGCGATGGTGAGCGCGCGCATCGACACGTCGGTGCCGACGATCTCCGTGAACCGGGTGTCCTTGAGCAGCGTCTGCACCAACTGCCCCTGTCCGCACCCGAGATCGAGCACGCGGCCGGCACCGGACGCCTTGAGCGCGGCGACGATCGCGTCCCGGCGCTGCACGGCGAGCGGCGTCGGCTTCTCCTCGGCCTCCGTCTCCGGCTCGACGGCGTTGTCGATCTCCTCGACCTCGCTGTCGTCGGCCTCGGCGAGCCGCACCAGCTCCAGCCGCTCCATCGCCTCCCGGGTCAGGGACCAACGGCGGGACAGATAACGGCTGGTGATGAGCTTCTGCTCCGGGTGCGCGGGCAGCCAGCCCTCACCGGCGCGCAGCAGCTTGTCGACCTCGTCGGACGCGACCCAGTAGTGCTTGGCGTCGTCGAGCACGGGCAGCAGGACGTACAGGTGCCGCAGCGCCTCGGCGAGGGTCAGCGTCTCCGCTTCGAGTACGAGGCTGACGTACCGCGAGTCGCCCCACTCGGGGAACTCGGCGTCCAGCGCGACCGGTTCGACGGTGACCGTCCAGCCGAGCGGCGCGAAGAGGGTGCGTACGAGGTCGGGACCGCCGCGTGCGGGCAGCGCGGGCACCTCGATGCGCAGCGGCAGCGGCTGCTCCGCGCGCTCGGGGCGGGCGTTGCACACGCCCCGCATGGCGCTGGAGAAGACCGCGCTCAGGGCCACGGCGAGCAGCGAAGAGGCCGCGTACGGACGGTCGTTGACGTACTGCGCGAGCGCCGCGTCGGGCGCGCCACCGCGCCCCTTGCCCTTGCCGCGCCGGACCAGCGCCACCGCGTCGACCTCCAGCAACAGCGCCGCCGTGCACCGCCCGGGATCCGCCTCGGGGTAGAGGACGTACGCCTTGCCGTAGGACGTCGAGAACGCCTGCGCCTTGTCGGGATGCTTGTGCAGCAGGAAACCGAGGTCGGTGGCGGGGCGTTCGGGGGTGCCGGTGGTACTGATCGTCAGGAACACGGTGGGCCTGCCTCGTAACGTCTACTGGGCCTCTGAGCTGGGGAAGCGCGCCACCGCGGAACTCGGGGCGCCCGCCCAACGTACAGCGAACATCCCCGGCGTACTCAGGCATTTTCCCCGCGCGCTCCCCCAGCGGGCAGCCGTGACGATCAGCGTTTCTTGCGGCGCCGGGGCACGGCTGGTAGGACTGTGGCGCGCCGTCACCGTCACATGTTCGATTCTGCGGGGGTTCATGTGGTCGCCACGGCCTTCACCTCCTCGTCGCGGCGGCCTCCTGACGCTCCGCGCCCAACTCGGCGGCGGATGCCCGCAGTTGCCCGGCGGGCCGCGCAGCACGGGCTGGTGCTGGCCGCTGTTTCGGTGACCGTGCTGTTGTGCGCGACGGCGTTGGCCGCGCTCGCGGCGCTGGCGGGGAGTTCGGTGCAGGCCGGGGCCGTACGGCGGTTGGCCGAAGATCTTGGCGCGCAGGTCAACGTCAACGCGGCTTACCGGGCCGGGGGGATGGCCGTCGCCGACCGGGATGTGCGGGCCGCCGCGGAGCGGGTGTTCGCCGGGGTTCCGCAGCGGACGTACGTGGGACTGCTCGGTACGTCGCCGGTCTCGGTGACGGGGATCGACGGGGCTACAGGGCCGCCGCGTGGTCCTGGAGGTAGTGGGTTGCACCCGGTCGCGGTACAACACGCGGGCGGATTCGGGGAGTTGGTGGCCGGGCGATGGCCCGCCGATACGGCGGACGCCCCGGCCGGTGCCTTCACCTCGCTGCCCGCTGTGCCGGTCGCCACCGGGTCCACCGCGCCGGTCGACACGGCGGTGCCCGACGCGCTGGCCAAACGCCTTGGGATCAAGGCCGGTTCGAGCCTTCGGGTGCAGGACGCCTTCAACCGCCCGATGACACTGCGGGTCACCGGGGTCTACCGGGCGACCGGTGCCGTCGGGTTCTGGCCCGCGATGGCCGGTGACCTGACGGAGGGCGAGACCGCCGACCAGGATCTGCTGGTGGTCTCGGCGTCGGCGCTCAACGGCAGCGCCGTCCTGAACGGCCATCTCACGGCCCACTGGAGCGTGCAGCCCGACCTCTCCCACCTCGACGCGGACAGCCTCGCCGGGCTGCACGACCGGCTGCGCGCCTTCTCCGGGAGCCAGAGCGGGATGTCGGTGTTCGGCGGACGGCAGCCGTCCTTGGACGACCTCACCGTGGCCTCCGGACTGCCGGGCGCCATCGACGACTTGACGGTCCCGACGGTCGCCGCCCGCTCCTCGCTGTATGTGCCGAGCGTGCTGCTCGCCGTCCTCGCCCTGGCCACCCTGGTACTGGCCGCCCGCCAGCTCACCGAGCGCCGCCGCGACGAGCTCGCCCTCCAACAGGCCCGGGGCGCGGGCACGTTGAGGCTGCTGCGCGGTGCGGGGGCCGAGTGGGCGCTCACCGGCGTACCGGCCGCCGTGGCCGCGCCCTTCCTGGCCGGGCTGCTGCACCCCGGCACCCGGGACGCCGACGCGTGGGCGGCCGTAGGACTGACGCTGCTGGTGCACGCGGCGGCGGTGCTGCTGCCCGTGCTGCCGTCGGCGCGGGCCCGGCAGACGCGCGGCGCGCGGGCCGCCGCCGCCCAACGGCTGGGCGCCGACCTGGCGTTGCTGGCTGTGGCGACGCTGGGGTACCTGGAGCTGCGGCGGCACCACTCGCTGATCGCCGACGTGGGAACCGGCAGCGCGTCCGCGGATCCGGTGCTGGTCCTCGTGCCGACCCTGGTGGCGGGCGCCGCCGCACTGCTGTTGCTACGGCTGCTGCCGCTGACGTCGCTGCTGCTGGACGCGTTCGGGCGGCGCAGCCGGGGGCTCGTACTCGCCCTGGCGGGTTGGCAGTTGAGCCGACGGGCCGCGCGCAACGCGGGGCCGGTGGTGCTGATGTGTCTGGCCGTTTCGGTGAGCGCCTTCGCCACCACCGCGCTGGCCTGTCTGGGCGGACTGGCCTCCGAGCAGGCCGCGTTCAGGGTCGGCGCGGATGTGCGGATCGACCCGTCGGCGGACGACGGTTACCCCTCCGCCGTGCTGGCCTCCGCCTATCGCGCGCTGCCGGGGGTGACCGGCGTGACGCCGGTGACGCAATCGACGGTGAACCTGCCCGGTGGCGCCACGGAAGACCTGGTCGGCACGATCGGCGGGCCCGCGCCCCACACCCCGGCGCCGGTCGTCCCGGGCATACGGCTCCCCGGCCGACCGACCTCACTGCTGCTGGACGAGCGGCTGAGCAGCGACGGCAACCGCGTGGCGCCGAGCCTGGAGTTGACCGTGCAGGACGCGTACGGCCTGGTCAGCGTGGTGTCGGCGCAGCTTCCGGCTGCCGACGGGGGCAGACATACGGTCGCGGTCCCGCTGGATGTGGCGCTGAGCGGCGGCCACCGACGGGCGTATCCGCTGACGGTGACCGCGATCGGGGTCCTGCCGCAGCCGAACGTGCGTCCCGCGCGGCTGGACCTGGACCTGATGCGGATCGGCGCGCGCGGCGCCGAGGACACCTGGGTCTCTCAACTCCCCGGCGGCCAGGCCTGGTCCGACGGCACGGACCACGCCGCCGACTCCACCGAGGGTGCCTGCAAAGGGAAGTTGACCGACAGCTACAACCCCGGCATGCCCGGGGTGTGCGCGATCACGCCCGGCGGCCCGGCCGTGCTCCGGACGACCGTGAGCACCGGCATCCGCCCCTCCCCCGCCGTCTCGGACTCCCTCGGCGGCCTGTCCGACAGCGACTACGCCACGCGGCCCGGCAGCAAGGTACGCCTCGTGGCGGGCCCGGCGGGCGGTCCGGTACCGCTTCCGGTCACCGCCGACGCCTCGATGCTGAGCGCCACCCGCCTGCACCTCGGCAGCACCACGACACTCGACCTGGGCGGCGGCCGGATCACCGCCAAGATCGTGGGCCGCGTCGACCCACCGCCCGGACTGGGCCGCGGGCAGGGCCACTTGATCGCCGACCAGCGTCAACTCGCCACCGCGCTCACCCTGGCCGGTGCCGACCAGCAGGACCCCGCGTTCTGGTGGCTGAGCAGCACCGACAGCGAGCGTACGGCCGCCGCGGCAGAGGCGCAGCCCGCGCTGGGCGGCGTCACCACGACGACACGCACCGCCGCGTCTTTGCAGGCCGACCCGTTCCGCGCCGGGCTGCACCGGGTCCTGGAACTGGTCCGCTACCTGGCCCCCGGCTTCGCGGTCATCGCCTTCACCGTCCACGCCGTGGTCTCCACCCGTCGGCGCCGCAAGGAGTTCGCCCTCCTCCGGGCGATCGGCGTCCGCGCCACCAGCCTGTCCGCGCTCCTGGGCGCCGAGCAGGTGGGGTTGGCGCTGTTCGCGGTGGTGCCGGGGGCGTTGATGGGGATGGCGCTGGCGTCGGCGGTACTGCCCCTGGTCACGGTGGACGACAGCGGGCAGGCCCCGTATCCGCCGCTGCCGCAGGTGATTCCCTGGGGGACCGTGACACTGACGGCGGTGGCAACTGCCTTGGCCATCAGCGTGGTTGTGCTGGGGCTGGCGCGGTTGTTGGCCCGGGTGGATCTGGTGCGGGTGCTGCGGGCGGGAGAGGACCGTTGAGTCGGGGACCGATCGGAGGGGGCGGACAGTGACCCGGACCATGGACACGCCCGAGACGGTGGCACGACCCGCGCGCCCGGGCCCCGCGGTGACGCGACGCCTGATCCGCAAGGAGACGCGCGGTGACCTGCCGATGCTCGCCTGCCTGGCGGTACTTGCCCTCGTGCTGACGGCGCTGTGTGCCTGGGCCCCCGCCCTCGCGGGCCGCCAGGAGGACCGGGCGCTGCGGCAACGCGTCGGCGCGGCGCAGGCCCAAGCCCCCCTCATCAGCCTGAGCACCACACCGGAGATCTTCAACACCTCACCGCCCGCTGTGGACATGGCCACCCTGCTCGCCGCCGGCCGCACCCTCACCCGGCCGCTCAGCGGCGGAGCCGTGCGGCACCTGTCCTTCGCCGACGGCGGCAGCTACGACTACGACCCGGCGTCCCTGCTCACACCCCGCCCGCCGGGCCCGGCGAGCACCAGCACCCAACTCACCGTCAGCTACCTGCCGTCCGCGCGGACCCACCTCCGCTACGTCAGCGGTCGCGCGCCCGCCGACCACACCCCGCTGGCCACCACACCCCAGATCGGCCTGTCGCAGGCCACCGCGCTGGCGCTGGGCGTCCGGACCGGCAGCCGGCTGAACCTGGAGTTCGCCAAGACGCCGGGGGCACAGAACGCGGCGCCCCACGCGGAGTTGCTGGTGACCGGGATCTACCGCACCTCGGCCACGACCGACGACTTCTGGACCGGCCGCGAGACCCTGGACCAGCCCTCGCGCTACCCGGCGGAACGCTCCACCGGCACCGTGCTCGCCGTCCGCGGCCTCGTCGGCCGGGACGCGGCCGACCTGCTGGCCGGTGCCGGGGTGGGCGGCCCCCGGGTGACCTGGCAGTTGCGCGCCGATCTGTCCGGGGCCGCGCTCGACCGGGCCCGCGCGCTCACCGGGCCGCTGTCCCACTATGGCGCGGACCTGAGCGCCGCCCTGTGCCAGGGCAGCGACTGGGTCACCGGCGACATCAGCTGCCAGGTCGGCGGCCAGTCCACCCAGTCCCTGCTGGTCACCGACTCCCTGACCCCGCTGCTCACCACGTTCACTGCCCAGGACCAACAGGCCCGAGCCCTCGCGACATACGCCATCGACGCCCTCGCCGCGGTCGCGCTGGCCACGGTGGCCGTAGCGGTACGCCTACTCCTGCGCCGGCGGCAGCCACATCTGCGGTTGCAGCGCGCGCGGGGCGCGTCCACCGCGCGGCTGGTGCTGCTGCGCTGTGCCGTGGCCTGGCCGGTGGTGCTGCTCGCCGCGCTGCTCGGCTGGGCGACCGGCCGGGCACTCGCCCCCACCGGCACCTCCGGCTCGCCGCAACCGCTGCCCGCCGCCCTCGTCACCGCGGTGGTGCTGCTGACGGTCCCGCTGATGACCTGGCTCGCCGTCCGCGAACCCCGGCGCCCCGGCCGCCTGCGCCGCACCCGCCGCGGAACCGCCGTGGGCCGACGCGTGGTCCTGGAACTGACGGTGCTGCTCGCCACGGCGGCGGGCGTGCTCGCGCTCCGCTCACAGGGCCCCGACGGAATCCTGGGCGCGGTACCGGTACTGGTGGCCCTGGCCGTCGTACTGATCCTGCTGCGCGTCTACCCGCTCGTGCTCCGCCTGGTGCTACGGCGGACCCGTCGCGGCCGGGGTGTGGTGGGCTTCGTCGGCGCGGCCCGCGCCGCGCACGACGCCCCGGCGACCGGACTCGCCCTGTTCGTCCTGGTGTTGACGCTGGGCACGGCGGTGTTCGGGGGCCTGGTGCAGCGTACGGTCGACGACGGGCTGGCCACGGGGGCGGCGTGGACCACCGGTGCGGACGCGAGCGCGACAGTGTCGGGGACGACAACTCCCCCCGGGATCAAGACCGTTGCCCCCACGGGAATACGCACCGCCCTCCAACACCTACGCACCCTAGACCTCGCGGGACAGAACGACGGCGCGGCGATCTCCCAGGTCGCCGTGATCACCGTGGACCCCCGCCAACTCGCCGCCGTAGCACCGAAGTCACCGCTGGCCGCCGCCCTGCTGTCCGGTCTGGCCACCCCGCCGGGAACCCGCACCAGCGCGAGCACCCCGCTCCCGTCCTTCCTCTCCCCCGGCCTCCGGGCGAGCGAGCGCACCGGCGGCTTCACCACCACGATCGTGACCCAGGGACAACCGCCGGTGAACCTGACCCTCAAACCGGTAGGCACCCTCACCCCCGCGGAACTGCGCGACCCCCTCCTCGGCCCGATCACGGCGCAGCTCACGGCCGGAGCACCGATGCTGATCACCACCGCCACCGCCGACCACCTGCTGCCCCAACAGGCCTCGGGCAGTACGGTGTTGCTCCTCAAGGGCGACGGCTCCACCACCCCCAGCCCCACGGCACTGCGTTCGGCGGCAGCCAAAGCGCTCGGCCCGCTGGCCCAGACCCGCGTCCGCTCCGAGACACTGCGCACCCTGCGCGCGGACGGCCTGACGCAGGGCCTCGGCACGATCTACACGACCAGTTCGATCCTGGCCGCGCTGTCCGGCCTGCTCGCGCTCGCCCTGGAGTTGACCCTCACCTCCCACGAACGCGGCCGCACCACCTCGTTCCTGCGCACACTCGGCCTCGGCGGCAAGGAGGCCGGGGCGATCCACTTCCTGCAACTCCTGCCGCTGGCGGTGGCCTCGGCGGTGGGCGGCACCCTGCTCGGCCTGCTCGAACCCCGGCTCCTGGCAGGGACGTTGGACCTACGCCAGTTCACCGGCGGCCCGGCCCAACCGGCCCTGCACACCGACTACTCCCTGACCCTCGCCCTCGTCGCGGGCGTGACCGCCCTGATCCTGACGGCCGCGGCGACCGAGACGGCGCTCGCCCGCAGGCGCCGACTGGGGGCTGTACTACGCCTGCCCTGAACGCCCCCTGAGGGAGAGCTAGTTACTGCTCGCCCTCCGCCTCCGACCTCGCCCGCCGAGCCGCCTCATCGGGCCACACGCCGATGTGGTCGCTCTCCAGGGCCAGCCGCACGCGCTTGCGCAGATGCAGCCGCTCGGTGAAATCGCTCGGGAGTTGGAGCCGGCCGCTGGCGTCCAGTACCGCGTACTCCTCGGCGGTGAGCACCTCGACGCCGTCCTCGTCGGTGGCGACCCGGCGCAACACCTCGGTGGACGTACGGCCGTTGCGGATCCGTACCGTCCGCTGGACCTGCTCGGACACCAACGCGTCGTGGGTCACCACGATCACGGTGACGCCCAGCTCCTCGTTGGCCCGGCGCAGCGCGGCGAAGACCTCGTCGCTGGTGGCGGTGTCGAGTTCGCCGGTGGGTTCGTCGGCGAACAGCACCCGGGGCTCGTTGGCGTTGGCGACGGCGACCGCGACCCGCTGCTGCTCGCCGCCGGAGAGAGTGTCGGGCGTTCGGTCCCGGCAGTGGCCGACGGACAGGAGGTCCAGCAACTCCTCGGCGCGCGCCCGGCGTTGGGACCGTTTGATGCCGGTGTACGTCATCGGGAGCATCACGTTCTCGGCCGCGGAGAGGTACGGCAGGAGGTTGCGGGAGGTCTGCTGCCAGACGAAACCCACCGTGCCGCGCCGGTAGTCGAGCCGCTCGCGGCGCTTCATCGCCAGCAGATCGTGCCCGGCTACCTCAGCCGCGCCCGCAGTCGGTACGTCCTGGCCGGAGAGTATGCCCAGCAGGGTGGACTTGCCGGAGCCGGACGCCCCGATCACCGCGATCATCTCGCCCTGGGCCACGGCCAGATCGAGCCCCTGGAGGGCCTGCACCTCGACGCCCTCGGTCTGGTAGATCCGCACCAGGTTCTCGCAGACGACCAGCCCCTCCTCGCGCCGGGGCACCGCGGCCGCTACGGCCCGCCGCCGCAGCTCGGCCAAGTCCGGTGCCCCGGTGGGCTGTTGGTGAACTGCCACACGGTCCCCCGAGGAGATGAAATGAGGTCTGCGGACGCGGATCCCGATAACGATGTCGAACAGCCGCCAGGGTAATGCGGAAGGCCGACGACGCGGTCAGTTGTCGTCGACGATCCGGCCGTCACGGAGTTCGAGCACCCGGTCGGCCAGCGCGAGGAGTTGGGTGTCGTGCGTGGCGACGAGCGCGGTGACCGACTCGCTGCGGACGACGGCACGCAGCAGGTCCATCACCGTGAGGCCGGTGTCCGCGTCCAGCTGGCCGGTGGGTTCGTCGGCGATGATCAGGGCCGGGTTGTTGGCGAGCGCGCGGGCGATCGCGACCCGCTGCTGCTGGCCGCCGGACAGCTCACCTGGACGCTGGTCCGCGTGGTCGGAGAGGCCGACCAGGGACAGCAACAGCTCGACACGGGCCTCGCGTTCACGGGCCGGGGCCTTCCGCAGGCGCAACGGCACCCCGACGTTCTCGGCGGCCGTCAGGATCGGGATGAGCCCGAAGGACTGGAAGACGAAGCCGATACGGTCCCGGCGCAGCGCCAGCAACTCGTCGTCGCCGAGCCCGGCCAGGTCCGTACCGTCCAGGGTGATCCGGCCGCCGTCCGGAGTGTCCAGCCCGCCGACGAGATTGAGCACGGTGGTCTTCCCGGACCCGGAACGTCCCCGGAGCGCGACGAGTTCACCGCGCGGCACGCTGAAGGAGACCCCGCGCAGGGCATGAACCGCCGTGTCACCGCTGCCATAGGTGCGGCGCAGATCCTCGACCACCACCATCGCGCCGCCCGCCGCCGCCCCGGCCTCCGCGACCGCGCCACGCCCACCGAACTGCTCGCTCACACGCCCTCCCCCACCACGCCCCGGTCCTGCAACCGCACCGTACGGTACGCCGACCGCCCAAGTCCCGGTTCCCGCAAGGCAGAACGCCCCCTACCTATCGGGCCAGCCGCTCCACCGTCGTGACCGTCTGGTCGACGATCGTGTCGTAGAGCCGGGCGTGGGCCGCGGGCAGACCGGCGAGGAGGGGGCGCAGGGCGTCCGTCGCGGGGTCTGGGCCGGGGGCGTCGTCGAGCAGGGCCGTCATCTCCTCGTCGGGCCTGCGGTAGCCGTCGTAGACGACATGGCCGAGCATCGTCGAGGAGATGAGGGCCACCGCGAGGGCCAGGTCCTCGGCGGAGAGGCCGGCCGGGGTGAGGATCTCGCGCAGCCGGGTCAGGCCGGGGAGCCAGGCGGGGTGCCGGGTCGTCGTCATGTACGGCATGAGCTGCGGGTAGGGGCGGAGGCTGGCCTGGCCCGCCCGCATCCAGGCGCGGAGGCGGTCCGGCCAGGGGCCGTCGGCGATGGGGGCGCGCTCCATGACCTCCAGGACGTGGTCGGCGGTGGCCTGGAGGAGGGCGTCGCGGTCCGGGAAGTAGCGGTAGAGCGCCATGGGGGCGGCGCCGACGACGTCGGCCACGCCCTTGATGGTGAGGGAGACGGCGGGTTCGGCGAGCAGTACCCCGACCGCGCCCTCGACGATCCGCTCCCGCGACAGCCGGGGCGGGCGCCCCCTGCCCCTGCGGCCGGAACCCGTCGCCACCTGCGTCATCCGCTGTGCCTCTCCGTCCGCGACAGCCGTGCCCGGACAGGGGAAGGCTACCGCTCCGGCAGTTCTCGATCTCGCCTCCGCCTATTTTGCGTACGTCATACGAAAAACATGCCAGACTCATTTCGTTCAGCCCCGTGTCGCACGCACCAGCACGCATCAGCCGGAGGCTTCGCCATGTCCGCGTCCAGCTCCCCCGCCCCACCCGTTCCCGTCGAGGGGGTCGGCGCGTCCCGCTCCGGCGCTGTCGTCTGGGTCCTGGCCCTCGGCGGGATCACCGTCTCGCTGATGCAGACGCTGATCATCCCGATCGTGCCGGAACTCCCCAAGCTGCTGAACTCCTCGCCGTCCGACGCCACTTGGGCGATCACCGCGACCCTGCTCGCCGGTGCCGTCGCCAACCCGGTCGTGGGGCGGCTCGGGGACATGTACGGCAAGCGGCGGATGCTGCTGCTCAGCCTGGTGCTGCTGATCGTCGGGTCCGTGATCGGCGCGCTCAGCGACTCGCTCGTGCCGATGATCGTCGGACGGACCTTCCAGGGCGTCTCGATGGCCGTCATCCCGCTCGGCATCAGCATCATGCGCGACGAACTCCCGCCCGAACGCCTGGGATCGGCGACCGCGCTGATGAGTGCCTCGCTGGGTGTGGGCGGTGCGCTCGGACTGCCGACGGCCGCGTTCATCGCCGAGAAGGCGGACTGGCACGTGCTGTTCTGGACGGCCGCGGTGCTCGGTGCCGTCGTGGCCGCGCTCGTCGTGACCCTCGTACCGGAGTCGGCGGTGCGCAGCGGCGGCCGGTTCGACGTGGTGGGCGGCGTCGGGATGTCCATCGGTCTGGTGTGTCTGCTGCTCGCCATCTCCAAGGGCGCGGACTGGGGTTGGGGCAGCGGCACGACAACCGGGCTGTTCGCCACGGCGGTTGTGGTGCTGCTGGTGTGGGGCTGGTGGGAGCTGCGTACCGTACGGCCGCTGGTCGATCTGCGCACCACCGTGCGCCGCCAGGTCCTGCTCACCAACCTCGCGTCCGTCGTCTTCGGCTTCGCCATGTTCGCGATGTCCCTGGCCGTACCGCAGTTGCTCCAACTCCCCACCCTCACCGGCTACGGCCTCGGCCAGACCGTGCTCGCGGCGGGGCTCGCGCTCGGCCCGTCCGGTCTGGTGATGATGGCGACCGCACCGCTCTCCGCCCGCATCTCGGCGGCGGCCGGACCCAAGGTCACCCTGATGCTGGGCGCGCTCATCGTGGCCGCCGGTTACGGGCTGGGGGTGGTCATGATGGCCGCGGTCTGGCAGGTCGTCGTGGTGTGCTGCGTGATCTCGGCGGGCGTCGGTTTCGCCTACGGCGCGATGCCCGCGCTCATCATGGGGGCCGTGCCGCTGTCCGAGACGGCCGCCGCGAACAGCCTCAACAGCCTGATGCGGTCCATCGGTACGTCCGCCTCCAGCGCCGTCGCCGGAGTCGTCCTGGCCCATATGACGACGAGCTTCGGCTCTCTCACCGTCCCCTCCCACAACGGCTTCCGCGTGATCATGGGCATCGGTTCGGCGGCGTCCCTGGCGGCCCTGGTGCTGGCCGCTTTCCTGCCGGGACGGCGGGTCCCGGCGGACACGGGGGTGCCCGCCGCGGCCTCCGCCGGGGCGGGGGTGCGGGGCTAGGTGTCTTGGAAAAGTGTGTCAGTTTCGCCGAAAGTGTCACACTTTTCCAGAGAGGGGTAGGGGCGGCGGCCGCGCGGCGGGCGAGGTCTCCCCACCCCGCCCGCGGTGCTACGACACGCGCGTCCCGTACCTCGTCTACGACAGCTGCGTCTGCACCTGGGCCGAGATCAGCTCCAGGTGGTCCAGGTCGGCGAGGTCGAGGATCTGGAGGTAGATGCGCTCGGCGCCGATCTCGGCGTAGCGGCCGATCTTGTCGACGACCTCGGCCGGGGTGCCCGCCAGGCCGTTCTCCTTGAGCTCGTCGACCTCGCGGCCGATCACGGCGGCGCGGCGGGCGACCTCCTGGTCGTCCTTGCCGACGCAGACGACGAGGGCGTTGGAGTAGGTGAGGTCGTCGGCCTTGCGGCCGGCCGTCTCGGCGGCGGCGCGCACCCGGCCGAACTGCTGGGCGCTGTCCTCGATCGAGGCGAACGGCATGTTGAACTCGTCGGCGAACCGCGCGGTCAGCTTCGGGGTGCGGATCGCGCCGTGGCCGCCGATCAGCACGGGGATCTTCGCCTGCGTCGGCTTGGGCAGCGCGGGCGAGTCGGTCAGGTCGTAGTGCGTGCCGTGGAAGTCGAAGGTGTCGCCGGGCTTGGTCGCCCACAGGCCGGTGACGATCGCGAGCTGCTCCTCCAGGCGCGCGAACTTCTCCTTCGGGAACGGGATGCCGTACGCCGTGTGCTCCTGCTCGAACCAGCCCGCGCCCAGGCCGAGTTCGACCCGGCCGCCCGACATCTGGTCGACCTGCGCGACCTGGATGGCGAGGACGCTGGGGAGGCGGAAGGTGCCGGCCGTCATCAGGGTGCCCAGGCGGATGCGCTTGGTCTCGCGGGCGAGTCCGGCCAGGGTGATCCAGGCGTCGGTGGGCCCGGGGAGCCCGTCGCCCGAGCCCATGCTCAGGTAGTGGTCGGAGCGGAAGAAGGCGTCGAAGCCGAGGTCCTCGGTGGCCTTGGCCACGGCGAGCAAGGTGTCGTAGGTCGCCCCCTGCTGGGGCTCGGTGAAGATGCGCAGATCCATGGCTCCATCCTGCACGCTCGGGTCCCGGTCAACCCCATCGGTCCCTGCGGCCCATCTCGTGCCCGGTCGGGTGAAATTGCGTCAACCGTGCGCACGGGGGGCGCCCGCGCCAGTGACCGGCCCCGTCGATGATCGTTGGCTCGGGCGGAGCCGGACCGCCCGGATTCCCGCCTCCTCCTCGCCGGGGAGGCCACGGGCCGAGGAGGCCGTCATGTCCGAAGAAGCCGTGCCGCAGCAGGGTGGACCTGCACAACCCAAGGGTTTGTTGCAGCAGATGGAAGAGCTGATGGCGTCCCTGAACGCCGACCTCTCCGCCCTGGACGCGGACCTGCAGTCGACCGGAACCACGGCGTCGGCACCACCGGCCGACCTGAACTCAGGCCACGCGAAGCGCCCCTAAGGGGGCGCGGGGAACTGCGCGACCAGCCACGACGGCGTCGCGCAGACCCCACGGACCGCAACCACAAGGTCACCCCGCTTCCCGCTCCGGAACCGCCTGCTCCCGGTCCGCCAGTCTTCGCAGCATCTCCAGCACCCGGTCCCGGGACTCGTCCGCCGCGTCGATCGCCTCCATGCACTGCCAGTACGTCCCCTCGTCGTCCGCCGCACAGGCGATGCCCACGAGGGCGATACCGACCTCCCCGAGCAGCCCGCCCAGGCACAGCAGGGCGAGACGCGCGTCACCCAGCTCCGTCAGCTGGGCCGCGCGTAAGTCCTCGACGGCCAGCACCGGGGTGTCCAGCACTCCGCAGCCCCGGCCCGCCAACTCGGTCAACCCCAGCGCCTCGCCCCGGAGTTCGGGCGGCCCGAAGACCGCGAGGCGGCTGCCTATCGCCTGGGCGAGCGCCTGCGCCTGCCACACCTCCGTCATGGTCTCCGGCACACCGCCGCTTCCGGCCAGGGCGCGCCTGCTCGTCACGATGAGCCGCATCGCGTCCATGCGCTGCCCCCGTCATATCCCGACGTGCTGTTCGCACGTCCGCCCGAACTCCCTTGTCCACTACCCAGAGTGAGAGTCCCTGAGACGAAAAGCCAGAGGAAGGCGGAAATCTGTGGACAACAAATCGGTTGCGGACAGATGAATGACTCCGGAGAGTGAAAATGGACGCGCAGACTCCCCCAATCGATCGCCTACGACGGGGACTTGTCGGCTACGGCGCCGGAAACCTGCCCTCGTTCCGGTCGATCTTCGCGTCCAGCGCCGCGAGCGGATCGACGCCGAGCACCTCGCACAGCTGGAGCAAGTACGCGAGGACATCGGCGACTTCGTCCCGCACCCGGTGCGCGCTCTCCGGGTCGTCCATCACCCGCGCCGACTGCTCAGGGGTCAACCACTGGAAGATCTCGACGAGTTCGGAGGCCTCCACACTGAGCGCGGAGACGAGGTTCTTGGGGGTGTGGTACTGCTGCCAGTTCCGCGCGGCCGCGAACTCGGCCAGTCTGCGCTGCAGTTTCGCCACGTCGAGATGTTCTGTCACGGGTCAAGGTCTACCACTGTGACCCCGTCGATCCGAGTGGCCCAGGACGCGTCGCTCACCGCGCCGACCAGCCGGATGTGCCCGCGCTCGCACATCCGCGCGGCGAGCCGCAGCAGTTCGGCCCGTTGCCGTACGTCGACTCCCCGGTCGAGGCCGTCGGCGAGGACGGTGAGGGTCTGCATCGCGGCCGGGACCTCGCCGGGCGGGTCGACCTCCAGGACGCCGGGGCCGGTGAGGAGCACCAACGCCAGTGCCGCGTACCGGAGTTCACCGTCACCGAGCCGTTCGAAGCCGGTGCGCAGACCGTCACCCCGGTCGAGGACCGCGCGGACCATGCCCTCGGCCAGCGGTTCCGCGAGGATGTCCACCACGGGTCCGGCGCAGCCCGTCCGCACCGCCGTGACGAGCTGCCCGTGGCGTCGCCCGCACTCGGACCGGGTGCGCCACAGCACGTCGGCGAGGTTGCCGCAGTCCCGCATCAGCCGCCCGTCGCCGATCGGCACGGCGTCGCGCATCCGCTCGGGGGCCGGATCGCAGGCGAAGACGGAGCGCAGGGCGACCACCATCTGCTCGGCGGCGGCGAGGACTTGGCGCTGCCCGTCGGTCTTTCCGGCGACGCGCAACGGCAGCAGGGCGGTGCCGAGCCGGTCGTCCGGCAAAGGTGCGCGGGTGACCGGCGACGAACCCGCCGTATGCCAGGCGGCCTGCACCGAGCGGCGGGACGGATCGCGCAACGCGGTCTCCAGGAGGACGAGCCCACCGGACGTCAACCGCTCGCCCACGATGCGCAGTTCGGGCTCGGCCTGGACGGCGACGTCGAGCCGTACCGGACCCTCGGGCCCGTCCGCCGTACACCCGATACGGAACCCGCGCCGACGCTGGGCATCGGGCCGGGCCCGCTCGGGGACACACGCGACGGGGTCCGGGAACACCTCGCCGACCGCACTCCCGGCGCCGAGCCGCGCGAGTGCCTCGTACGCCCGCAGCGCACTCGTCTTGCCGCAGCCGCTGGGCCCGGTGAAGAGGGTGAGCGAGCCGAGCGGGAATCCGGCGCCCCGGTGCGTGGCGAACGCCGACAGCCGCAGCTCGGTGAGGTGCGGCCGGTCGGGGTGCGCCTCGATGCGCACGGGGCCCGTCGGCTCGGGCCGACCCCGGGGCGCGGCGGCTTCGGGCGATCGCCCCTGCGGCGGCACGGACTCGGCGGACCGGGAGGAGCCGGACGACTGGGGCGACTGTGCTGACACGGTCATATCCGGACCGTAGGCCTCCGCCGTCAGGCGAACCGTTCCGCCCCGGGGACCTTCCTACGATCGAGGGACCGCCCCACCGCGCCGGCCACCGGGGCGACTCACACGCCCGGAACCCCCGCGCCCTCCATCAGCCCCTGCACCTCGGTCCCCGGCGGTGTGAGCAGGAACACGTTCCGGTCGACGCGGGTCATCCCGCTCGCCAGGCCGAAGACGACGCCGGTGCTGAAGTCCAGCACCCGCTTGGCGACTTCGGTCTCCGCGCCGGTGAGGTCGAGCAGCACCGGGATGCCCGCCATCAGGGTCTCCGCGACCTCGCGGGCGTCCCCGAACACGTTCACCCGGAGCACGACGAAGCGGCGGCGCGGTTCGGTCTCGGCCTCGGGTATCGCCCGGTGGCCCACGGCGGACGGCCAGGCGTCGCGCCCCCGCAGCGGCACTACCTGGGCGAGCCCTTCCCACTGTTCGTCGGTGACATCGTGGCTGTTCACCGGCATGCTCCGTCCTGGGTCGCGCTGGCAGTCTGCATCCGGCAATTGTTGCGCACTGTCACCCGTTCGGCCCAACTGCGACACACTCCGCGACAAGATCGGGCCGCATCTCACAGTGACCCCGGGCCGGTTGTGCACCGGGCGTAACCCCTCATGATCGGGCCGCGTGACCTCGGCGTAACGGGCAATTCGTACGGTCTACGGCATGACGAAGCCCCCCACACGACAGGTACGGACGGTCTGCTCGTACTGCGGTGTGGGCTGCGGCATGCTGCTCGACGTCGGCGCGGGCCCGGACGGCAGTCCTACGGTCCTCAGGGCGTCCGGCGACAAGGCGCACCCGGCGAACGGCGGGCGGCTCTGCACCAAGGGCGCCACCACGGCCGAGATGCTCGCCGCACCGGGCCGGTTGACCGGCGCGCTCGTGCGGGACGTGCGCGGCGAGGAGCCGGTACCGACACCCGTGGCCGACGCGATCGCCGAGACCGCGCGGCGACTCCGGCGGATCGTCGACGAGCACGGGCCGGACGCGGTCGCCCTCTATGTCTCCGGCCAAATGAGCCTGGAGGCGCAGTACTTGGCGAACAAGCTGGCCAAGGGGTTTCTGCGGACGAACCAGATCGAGTCCAACTCCCGTCTCTGCATGGCGAGTGCGGGCGCCGGTTACAAGTCCTCGCTGGGCGCGGACGGGCCGCCGGGGTCGTACGAGGACTTCGAGCGGGCGGACGTGTTCCTGGTCATCGGCTCCAACATGGCCGACTGCCACCCGATCCTCTTCCTGCGGATGATGGAACGGGTCAAGGCGGGCGCCAAGTTGATCGTCGTCGACCCGCGCCGCACGGCCACGGCAGCGAAGGCGGACCTCTTCCTGCAGATCGCACCGGGCACCGATCTCGCCCTGCTCAACGGCCTGTTGAGGCTGCTGCACGAGAACGGCCACACCGACCCGGAGTTCATCGCCGCGCACACCGAGGGCTGGGAGGCGCTGCCGGAGTTCCTCGCCGACTACGCGCCGGACGCCGTCGCCGCCCTCACCGGTCTCGCCGAGGACGACATCCGTACGGCGGCCCGGCTGATCGGCGGGGCGGGCGAGTGGATGAGCTGCTGGACGATGGGCCTCAACCAGTCCACCCACGGCACCTGGAACACCAACGCCCTCGTCAACCTCCATCTCGCGACGGGCGCGATCTGCCGCCCCGGCAGCGGCCCGTTCTCCCTCACCGGCCAGCCGAACGCGATGGGCGGCCGCGAAATGGGCTACATGGGACCGGGGTTGCCGGGCCAGCGGTCCGTACTCGTCGACGCGGAACGGGAGTTCACCGAGGAGGTCTGGGGTCTGCCGCCGAACACGATCCGCGCGGACGGTGTCGGCCGGGGCACGGTCGAGATGTTCCGGAAGATGGCCGACGGCGACATCAAGGCCTGCTGGATCATCTGCACCAACCCGGTCGCCTCGGTCGCCAACCGCCGCACCGTCATAGAGGGGTTGGAGGCGGCGGAGTTCGTCGTCACCCAGGACGTCTTCACCGACACCGAGACCAACGCCTACGCCGACGTCGTCCTCCCCGGCGCCCTGTGGACCGAGTCCGAGGGCGTCCTCATCAACAGCGAACGCACCCTCACCCTGGCCCGCCCCGTCGTCGCCCCACCCGGCGAGGCGCTCCCCGACTGGCGGATCATCGCGTCCGTCGCCTGCGCGATGGGCTACGAGAAGGGCTTCTCCTACGACAGCGCGGAGCAAGTCTTCGACGAGCTACGGCAGTTCTGGAACCCGGTGACCGGCTGGGACCTGCGCGGGGTGACCTACGAGCGGCTGCGGTCCACGCCGGTCCAGTGGCCGGCGGCGGAGGAGGACGGGCCGGACCGCAACCCCATCCGGTATGTGGGCGGGGGCGAGCTGCGCTTCCCAACTCCCAGCGGGCGAGCCGTCTTTCACGCCCGGCCGCACATGCCGGCCGCCGAACTGCCCGACGACGACTACCCGTTCGTGCTGAACACCGGTCGGCTCCAGCACCAGTGGCACACGCTGACCAAAACCGGCAAGGTCGCCAAGCTCAACAAGCTGAACCCCGGGCCCTTCGTGGAGCTCCACCCGCAGGACGCACGGGAGTTGGGGATCGCGGAGGGCGACTCGGTGGAGGTCTCCTCGCGGCGGGGGCGGGCGGTGCTCCCTGCGGTGGTGACCGACCGGGTGCGGCCAGGGAACTGTTTCGCGCCGTTCCACTGGAACGACCTCTTCGGCGAGTATCTGAGCGTCAACGCGGTGACGAGCGACGCGGTTGATCCGGTGTCGTTCCAGCCGGAGTTCAAGGTGTGCGCGGTGTCGCTGACCAAGGTGGCGAGCGCGGCACCGGCGCCCACGGAGATCGTCGTCCCGACCGCTGTGGCCCCGGGAGCGAACCCTTTCGGCCTCGACCCGACCCCACCACCCGTCCTCACCACACAAGAGCGCCTCTACCTGACCGGCTTCCTCGCGGGCATCGAGTCCGGCGCCCCGGGTGTCCCGACGCTTCCGCCGGACGCACCCTTCAGCGCCGAGCACGCGCTGTGGGTCAACGGCGTACTCGCCGGGATGTATTCGCGCTCGACCCCAGCTCCCCCACAACAACCGCACCCCGCCCGGCAGATAGTCGTCCTCTGGGCCTCACAGACCGGCAACGCCGAGGAGTTGGCGGCGGCCACCGCCGAACGGCTGGCCTCCGCCGGGCACCGGGCCTCCCTGCTCGGCATGGACCAGGCCGACGTCGGCACGCTCCCGGCGGACGCCGATCTCCTCTTCATCACCAGCACGTTCGGCGACGGCGACGCCCCCGACAACGGCTCCGGCTTCTGGGACACGCTCGCCGGTGAACAGGCGCCCCGGCTGGACGGAGTGCGGTTCGCGGTACTCGCCCTGGGTGACTCGTCGTACGGCGACTTCTGCGGGCACGGCCGCCGACTGGACGCCCGGCTCGACGAGTTGGGCGGGGTACGGCTGACCCCGCGCACGGACTGCGAGCCGGACTTCGAGCCGTCGGCGGACGCGTGGCTGGGACAGGTCATCACGGCGTTGGGCACCTCCGCCGAGACCCCGAAATCACCGCCCCGGGCCCCCAAGCAGGCCCCCACCACCGCCCGACTCGTCGGCAACCGCCTGCTCAGCCGCCCCGGCGCGGGCAAGGAAGTCCGCCGGTTCACCTTCGACACCAGCGGCACCGACCTCACGTACGAGACCGGTGACGCACTCGGCGTCCGCCCGGTCAACTCCCCCTCCCTCGTGGACGAATGGCTCACCGCCACCGGCGCCGATGCCGCAACGGTCGTAGAACTGGAAGGGGTTGGAGAGCTGTCCTTCGCCGAGGCGCTGCACCGGCAGTTGGACATCACCCGTATCACCCCGGACCTGCTCCGGTTCGTGGCGGAACGGGCCCGGGACGACCGGGAGTTGCGCGGGCTGCTGCGGGCCGACAACAAGGACCGGCTGGCGCAGTGGAGTTGGGGGCGGCAGGCGGTGGACGTGCTCGCCGAGTATCCGGTGAAGGCGGGGGCCGAGGAGTGGGCCGGAGTGCTCAAGAAGCTTCAGCCGCGGCTGTACTCGATCTCCTCCAGCCCGCTCGTCGACCCGCACAGCGTCTCGCTGACGGTGTCGGTGGTGCGGTACGAGAGTCTCAACGGGCGCCCGCGCGGCGGGGTTTGCTCGCCGTTCCTGGCGGATGCGGAGGCGGGGACCGAAGTCCCGGTGTTCGTCCAACGCTCGCCGCACTTCCGGCCGCCCGCCGATCCCGCGACCCCGATGGTGATGGTCGGACCCGGCACCGGGGTCGCGCCGTTCGTCGGCTTCCTTCACGAGCGGCGCGCGCTCGGGCATCCCGCGCCGAACTGGCTGTTCTTCGGGGAGCAGCACCGCGCCACGGACTTCTACTACGAGGAGGAGTTGACGGGGTTGCTGGACGAGGGCGCGCTCGACCGCCTCGACACGGCGTTCTCCCGGGACCAGCGCGCGAAGGTCTACGTGCAGGACCGGATGCGGGAGCACGGGCCGGAGTTGTGGCACTGGTTGCGGGAAGGCGCCCACTTCTATGTGTGCGGGGACGCCTCGCGGATGGCGAAGGACGTGGATCGGGCGCTGCGGGACATCGCGGTCGCGCACGGCGGGCTGGACGAGGCCGAGGCGGCCGCGTATGTGAAGCAACTGGCGGCGGCGAAGCGGTATGTGCGCGATGTTTACTGAATGAACTGATGGCCACGGCCACTTGAACAAAGCCGTTCGAGTTTGCCCCATTTAGACCATGAAGAGGGGTTCTTACCGGTCTCACACCGGAATCTTCTCGACTCCGGACACCCCGCTCACCGGGCGCGATTAGCGTCCCCTCTCGTGCACTTGGCAGAAACACAACAGGTGACACCCGGTCGGCGGACACAGTCGGCGGTGTCCGCCCCGGAACCTCCCGCGCAGTGGCACCGCATCCTCACTCTGCTCGCCGACATCAGTCTGTTCATCGGCGTCCGGCCGGTGTGGACGCAGGCCGCCAGCCACCGGCTCGTCGTGGCGGCGGTCGTCTGCCTCTGCTACGCCTCGATCCTGGTGTGCGGGGTGATGACGCTGGTGGTCCGCCGGGCGCGGTCGCTGGCGCGGATCGATCTCGTCGTCCTGGTGACCGCGGTCCTGCTGGCGCTGTCCGCGTGGTCCGTGTTCCACACCGGCGGCGACGAGGCGGTCCTCACCACCCAGGCCGCCAAGGAACTGGTCGCCGGACACCCGATCTACGGCCAGCCCTGGCCCTGGCTCTTCCACCCCAGCCAGGGCGTCGCCCTCACCCCGACGGTGACCGGCGGCTACGACTACACGTACGGCTATCCCCCGCTGGAGACGCTGCTCACGGCGCCCCTCCTGTGGATCGGACACGGCGGCGCCCCCGCGACGGCCGTCGCAACCGGCGCGCTGATCGCGGCCGCGGTCCTCATGTGGCGCCTGCTGCCCACGCAGTGGCGGTCGGCGGCCACCATGGCGTGCCTGGGCCTCGGCCTCCTTCCGACCTACGGCCGTCAGGGCTACCCCGCCGTGCTCGCACTGGCGTTGCTGGTGCCGGTGGTGATCCGCTGGCCCCGGATCGGCAGGGGCGGGCGGCTCGGCGCCGCCGGGATCGCCCAGGCCGCGTGTCTGGGGGCGGCCTGCGCGGCGCAGCAACTCCCCTGGTTCCTCACGCCGTTCCTGCTCGCCGGGATCTACGCGATGCGACGCGGTGAACTCGGCGCCCGGCAGGCCGCGTTGGTGCTGCTGCGCATCGTCGGGGTCGCCGTCACCGTCTGGCTGCTGATCAACACGTACTTCATCGTGCACGAGCCGGGCACCTGGCTGAGGGGCATCGCGCTGCCGCTGACTCAGGGCGCGGTGGTGCACGGCCAGGGCCTGGTGGACATCTCGCTGTACTTCACGAACGGCAGCGACCGGCTCGACTGGTACTCCCACGCGAGCATGCTGCTGGCGGCGGGTCTGCTCGCCGTATTCGTGCTGTTCGTACGGCGGTTGGGGCCGGCGGCGACCGTCCTGCCCTGGTGCGCCTTCTATCTGGCGACGCGTTCGCAGGACGGGTACTACCTGCTGATGACGCCGTTGTGGCTGGCGTCGGCGGTCACCGCGCCGATCGCCGAGTTCCGGGACGCGTGGCAGCCGCGCCCCCGGCTGCTGTCCGGTCCGCACCGTCGGCAGGCCCGGGTCGCGGCGGCCGTGCTGCTGGTCACGCCCGCGCTGGCGAGCGCCGCCGTGGCGGCGACGGGGGCACCGCCGATGGACATGCAACTCACGGGCGTGCGGCGGGCGTTGCCCACCGTCGTGACCCGGCTGACCCTCAAGGTGACCAACTCGTCCGGCGACGCGCTGACGCCCCACTACACGCTCACCACGGGCCAGGGCATGAGCAGGTACTGGTCCCAGGTGGGCGGCCCGGCGACGCTGCCCGCGCACAGCACGGAGACCGTCGAACTCCGGCCGCCCAACGGGTCGTTCACCCTGCCGCACAAGCAAGTCCGGATCCGGGTGCGCGCGTTCACCGCCACCCCGCAGACGCTGTCCAGCTCGGACATCCGGCTGCGGCCCAAGGACTGACCTACCGCTTGACGGTCTCTCAGGCGGCCGTACGCAGGAAGCGGAGCGTGGTGGTGACCGTGGTCAGGCCGCGCAGCATGCCCAGCTGGTTCCAGCCGAGGCCGAACTGGTCGCGGTCCACGGTGAATTCGGCGTCCAGCGTGAGCGCCTCGCCGGTCGCGTCCTTGAGGCGGGCCGTGAAGGTCTGCGGGCGGCTGATGCCGTGGACGGTCAGCTGACCGACGACGTGGACGGCGTCGCCGTCACGCAGTTCCGCGCTGCGCACCGCGAAGGTGATCTCCGGGAACTTGTCGGTGTCGAACAGGTCGGCGGAGCGCAGATGTTTGTCGCGCTTGGCGTTCTTGGTGTCCAGGGAGGCGGCGTCCAGGGTCAGCGTGCCGATCGCGGAGCCGTCGCCCCGGACCTCGCCCTGACCGCTGACGGTGCCGAAGGTGCCCTTCACGTTGACCAGGCCCCACATCGTCTTGTGGCTGATGCCCACGGTGGAGGCGGCCTGGTCGAGCTGCCACACCCCGGTCTCGACGGCGACGGTCATGATCTCTCCCGCTGGTTCCGGTAGTCCAAATTTGAATGAGCTTTGCGGGCCTCACGCTAGCCCATTATCCAAAACTGGACAACCACTCCTCCAAAATTGGACAACAGGTAGACTCGACCCATGGCCGACCCCGTAGAGCGCCCCGCCGACCAGCCCGAATGTCCGTCCCTGCGGGGCGACGGGCTGCTCCCGCCCGAGCTGCGCGCCTGGATGCTGCTGCTGGCGGCGACGGGTGCGGTGGAGCAGGAGCTGCGCTCGGTCGTGAAGGGGAACCTCGACGTCTCGCACGACGAGTTCCTGGTGCTGTGCCTGCTGGCCGAGCAGCCCAAGGAGGGGCTGCGGATGACCCGGATCGCGGAGCTGCTGGGCCGGCCCAAGACCCGCCTGACGTATCAGATCGCGTGTCTCCAGCACGCGGGCCTGGTCACCCGCAAGTCCGTCTGCGGCGACAAGCGCGGCATCGAGGTCGCCCTCACCGACAAGGCGAGCCAACTCCTGCGCGAGGCATCGGAGTCGCTCGCCGAGACGGTCAGGCGTGGGCTCACCCAGTTCGTGGGGCGCGAGCAACGGGAGGCGCTGAACGCGCTGTTCCCCGATCGCGCCGCCACCTGACGCCGGTCTAGAGGGAGTTGGGGGCGCCCCCGTCCGCCAGCAGGTCCATGAGGGTCGCCCGGGCTCGGGCCACCCGCGAACGGACCGTCCCCACAGGGCAGTTGCTGAGTTCCGCCGCCTCCTCGTAGGGCAGGCCGAGGAGTTGGGTGAGGAGGAACGCCTCACGGCGCTCGTCCGGCAGGACGGCGAGGAGGTCGAGGAGCGCCACCCCGTCGTCGAAGCCCGGCAGGCCCCGGGGCTGGGCCAGTTCCACGGCGAGCTGCCAGTCCTGGACGTCGGACAGGCGGGGGCGGACGGCGGCGCGGCGGTAGCTGTCGATCACCGCGCGGCGGGCGATGGACAGCAGCCAGGTGCGGGCCGAGGAGCGGCCCTCGAAGCGGTGCAGGCTGCCGAGGGCCCGCAGGAACGTGTCCTGCGCGAGGTCGTCGACCGCCTGGGGGTCGGCGCAGAGGTGGGAGACGTAGCGCAGGACGTCGCGGTGCAGCGCGCGCACGAGATGGTCGACGGCCGCGGGGTCGCCGTGGCGGGCGGCCAGCGCCCAGTTGGTCAGCGACTCGTCGCTCGACTCCGTCACGTCGGGCGGGGCGGGCAGGGTGGGAGTGATCACCTGAGGTCCTTCTCGGTCACCGTGAAAGGGGATCGGCCGTCCCGCGGCGCCCGGAAGAGGCGGGGCGCGGGGGTACGGCCGAGGCCCGGGGCGCGTAGGAGCGGTCCCGGGGTGCCGGCTGTCGTCAGACGACAGCGGTCCCCGGGGGCGGACCCCGAGAGGTGATCGCGTGGACGAGAAGGAGCAGCCGCGGCGCCCGCTCGGAACGGGGGCGGCGCGGACGGAGTCGCGGACGGTGCGGCGGGGCGGGGAGTGCGAGCAGCAGTCGTAGCGGAGCGGTCAGCCGTCCGGCCACGGCCCGCAGGACGCGGAACGTGGCGCGCTCGCCGTGCGCCAGCCACAGGCCGCAGAGCAGGGCGGCGAGGAGGTGGGCGGTGAGCATCCCGGGCGAGGAGGTGCCGGTGGTGGTCGCCGACATATGGCCCATATCCATGGAGTCTGTTGCGCTCATATGCATGGAGCCCATGTCTGCCGACCCCATGTGCATGGAGCCCATGTCGGCCGACCCCATGTCCATGGCCGCCGACTCCCCCGCCGTCGCGGGCTGCGCCAGGGAGAACGCCGAGTGGAGGGCGGCCTGGGTGGCGACCACGAGGGTCACGATCAGCGGGAGGCCGCGTTCACGGCCCGCCAGGGACCAGGCGGCGGCGCCGGTCGCGGCGAGTCCGGCGGCCAGCGCCCAGACGGGTACATGGCGGCCGGACATCAGGACGTGGGCCAGGGCGGCGAGCAGCACACAGACGGCCGCGAACATCGCGGCCCTCACCGTGCGCGCACACCACCCTGCCGTCATGGCGCCTCATCCTGGCATCCGAACCTGGGTCTCAGCCGTGGGTACGGTTATTCCCGGCCCGGTGCTCAGTGGTGGTGGTCGCCTCGGGCCGTCCTACTCCTCGATCACGAGGCCCTTCGCCGCGAGCACCGGCGCGAGGTCGCACATCTCCACGACCGTCTTGCCCGCGCGGTACGCGGCGATGAACCCGGCCTCCGCGTCGACCCGTTCCTGCGAGAGGGCGGCCGCCTCGGCCGCGTCCTCGCGGCGGACGACGACCACGCCGTCGGCGTCGGCGCGCATGATGTCGCCGGGTCGGACGAGCACACCGCCGACGGTGATCGGCTCGCACATCGGGCCGACGGTCTCCTTGACCGTGCCCTTGATGCAGACGCTGCGGGAGAAGACCGGGAAGCCCAGGGCGCGCAGGTCCTCGGTGTCGCGGACGCCCGTGTCGGTGATCAGACCGGCGAGGCCCTTGGACTGGCAGGCGTTGGCGAGGACGTCGCCGAAGGAGCCCGCCTCCTCGTAGTTTCCGGCGGACACGACCACGACGTCGCCGGGCTGGGCGTAGGCGATGGCGGTCTGGAGCATGAGGTTGTCGCGCGGGGCGCACTGGACGGTGAAGGCCGGGCCGCACAGGGACATGGTGCGGTCGACCGGCTTGATGGCCGAGTCCAGCGCCCCGAGACGGCCCTGCGCCTCGTGGATCGTCGCCGAGGAGAACTCGCTCAACTGCTTGACGACGGACGGCTCCGGCCGGTCGAACTTGGTGCTGACGCGGATCATGATGACCTTTCAGACGGAGGGGGCGGCGGAGGTCAGTTCGGCGCACGCCGCCGCGATGCGCTCGCAGGCCTCGGTGAGGACGTCCGTCGACGTGGCGAACGAGATACGGAAGTAGCCGGGGGCGCCGTACGCGGCTCCGTGGATCACCGCAACCTGCTGGCTGTCGAGGAGGTGACGGGCGAAGTCCTCGTCGTTCTCGATGCGGGTGCCGGCAAGGGTGAACTGCCCTATGGCCGCCTGGCAGTTGACGAGGAGGTAGAAGCCGCCGTCCGGGATCGTGCAGCTCAGCTGCGGGACGTCGTTGATGAGCTTCACCGTCTCGTCGCGGCGGGCGCGGTAGACGCGCACGGTGTCCTGGACGAAGTCCTGCGGTCCGGTGAGCGCGGCGGCAGCGGCGGCCTGGCTCACGGAGGACGGGCACGAAGAGGTCTGGGACTGGAGGGTGTTGATCGCGGTGACCAGGTCCGTCGGACCGACCCCGTAGCCGATACGCCAGCCCGTCATCGCGTACGTCTTGGAGACACCGTTGGTGAGGAACACCCGGTCGGCCAGGCGGGGTTCGACGGCCGCGAGGGACCCGGCACTCTCGTCGCCGTACCAGATCTCGTCGTAGATCTCGTCGGTGAGGACGCCGACCTGCGGGTGGGCGAGCAACACCTCGGCCAGGGCCCGGAGTTCGGCGGTGGTGTAGGCCGATCCGGTCGGGTTTCCCGGGGTGTTGAGGACGACCCAGCGGGTGTGCTCGGTGATGGCCGCCGTGAGGCGCTCCGGGGTCAGCTTGAAGCCGTCCGCCTCGGGGCAGTCGACGATGACCGGGGTGCCGTCGTTGGCGCGGACCATGTCCGGGTACGACACCCAGTACGGGGCGGGGACGATGACCTCGTCGCCCTCGTCCAAAGTCGCCATCAGGGCGAGGAAGATGACCTGCTTGGCGCCACCGCCGACCGTGATGTTCGCGTCGGTGACGTCGAGTCCGTGGCGCTCGCGGAGCTTGCCGGTGATCGCTGCGCGCAGGGCCGAAGTGCCGTTCACCGGCGTGTACTTGGTCTCGCCCGCCTCGATCGCCCTGATCGCGGCGGCCTTGACGTGGTCCGGGGTGTCGAAGTCGGGCTCGCCCACGGTGAGGTCGAGGACGGTGAGCCCCTGGCTCTTCAGCTCGCGGACGCGCTGGGCCGCCGCCGTGCTCGGCGAGGGCTTGATACGGCCGAGCCGTGCTGCCGTCTTCACGGTGATCAGCCCTCCCTGCGCTCGAAGTTGAGGCCGCCGGGCACCTGGAAGGTCGGCAGGATCTCGATGTGGCCGATGTTGACGTGCCGGGGCGAGTCGACGGCGAACTCGATGGCGTCGGCGATGTCCTCGGGCTTCAGGGACTCGTAGCCGTCGTAGAACTCGCGCTGGGCGGCCTCCATGTCGCCGAGCAGGCGGCCGAAGATCTCGGTCTCGACGCGGCCGGGGCAGATCTCGCTGACGCGGACGCGGCGGCCGTAGCCGTCGACGCGGAGCTGGCGGGAGAGGGTGTGCACGGCGGCCTTGGTGGCGTGGTAGATCGTGTTGCCGCCGAAGTTGTAGACACCGGCGATGGAGCTGATGTTGACGATGTGGCCGCGGTCGCGCTCCACCATGCCGGGCATGAGCAGGCGGACCAGGTGCAGGACCGCCTGGATGTTGACGGCGATCTGCTCGTCGATCGCGAACTCGTCGGCGGTGAGGATGTTGCCGGTGCGGGAGACGCCCGCGTTGTTGACGAGGACGTCGATCTCCAGGCCGTCGAGGACGGCGGTGAGCGCCTCGGTGTCCGTGATGTCGACGGCGTGCGGGATGCAACCGGTCTCGTCGGCAAGGGTGTTGAGCCGGTCGGCGTTGCGGGCCACGGCGTGGACCTCGAGGCCGCGCTTGGCGAGCCGTTCGACGACCACGGCTCCGATGCCGGTCGACGCTCCGGTGACGAGGGCCGTCCTGTAGTCGGAGATGGGCATGCTGAGGGCTCCTTGCTGTGCGGGGTGGGGGGCTTGTGCGGGTGGCGCGTGTGCGCGGGGGGGGGGCTTGTGCGGGCGTGCGGGTGCGGGTGCTTTTTGTGGGGCGGGGCGTCAGGCGTCGCGCAGGGGCAGGTGCGCCCGGTCCGTCACTCGGGAGACCGCGATGAGCGTGCCGAGTGCGGTGATGACGGCGTAGAAGGCCGGCATGTTGACGTTGCCCGTGCGGTCGATGAGGTAGGTCATCAGCAGGGGGGCCGTGCCGCCGAAGAGAGCGGAGGAGACGTTGTAGCCCAGGCCGTAGGCGGAGTAACGCACACGGGTCGGGAAGAGTTCGACGAGAAGGATGTGGATGACGCCTGTGTGGCCGGCGAACACCACCGCCATGACGCAGGCGCCGATGACCGCGAGGGCCACGTTGCCGGTGCCGATCAGCAGGTAACAGGGGATGCCGACGATCGCCATCGCGACGGCGGAGCCGGCGAGCACCTTCTTGCGGCCGATGCGGTCGGAGAGGCGGCCCATGTAGGGGATGGCGATACAGATCGCGACCAGGCTGGAGGCGGTGACGAGGAGGCCCTGGACCTTGCCGAAGTGCAGCTCGGTGCTCATGAAGGTGGGCATGTAGCTGAACAGGACGTAGTAGCCGGAGCCGTTCATCAGGGGGATGAACAGGGCCAGCAGCATCGCGCGCCGGTGCTCGGCGGAGGCGAACGCCTCCTTGAGCGGGTTCTTGGAGAGGCCGTCCTCTTCTTTCAGGCGCGTGAAGTTGGGGGTGTCGCTGATGCGCTTGCGGATATAGATACCGGCGATGCCGAGCGGTACGGCGAGCAGGAACGGGATGCGCCAGCCCCAGGACTCCATGCGGGCTGAGCCGAGGCCGCTGGTCATCGCGGCGGCGACCAGGGTGCCGGTGAGCAGCGCGAGGAACGAGGCGATCTGCGCGTAGCTGGTGTACAGGCCGCGCTTGCCCTCGGGGGCGTGCTCGGCGAGGAAGCTCATCGCGCCGGAGGCCTCGCCGCCGACGGAGAAGCCCTGGGCGACGCGGAGCAGGATCAGCAGGGCGGGTGCAGCGATGCCGATGCTGGCGTAGCTGGGGAGTACGCCGATGGCCGCGGTGGCGGCGCTGATCAGCAGGATGACGAAGACCAGCATGCGCTGGCGGCCGATGCGGTCGCCGAGGTGGCCGCAGATGACGGCGCCGAGGGGGCGGAAGAAGAAGGAGACGGCGTAGCCGAGGAAGACGAGCTGGACGGCGTTGTCGGAGCCGGGGAAGAAGACGGCGGCGAGGGATCCGGCCATGAAGCCGAAGATGCCGTTGTCGTAGAGCTCGGCGAAGATCCCTACGCAGCCCGCGAGGGTTACCTTGCGGGCGGTTCTGGGGTCGACCGTGTTGGGGACTGGCTGAGCGGCCACGGTACTCATGGCGTCTCCTGTCTGGGCAGGGGCGTGGGATGAGGGGTGTTGCGGCTCCGTGCGGGGTGCTTCCAGCGGGGTGGCGGGGAGCGGGTTTGCGGGTGCGGGTGGGTTTTGTGCGGGAGGCGGAGCGGTTGTGGGTTCGTGCGGGCCGGTGGGGGCTTGTCGCGCAGTTCCCCGCGCCCCTTCGTGAGCGGGCCTGTGTGAAGAGGTGCGGGACCCTCAGACGACCGCAGGCGCGCGGATGCGCAGCGCCTCGAAGGCCGTATGGACCCTGGTTCTCAGGGCGTCTATCGCTTGGCGTTGTGCGCGGTGGGCCGTGACCGCCTGGTCGAGGGTGCGGTGGCGGAAGTTGATGGTTTGGCCGGGGCGGACCTGGCCGAGGGCCGAGAGGCCGGTGGCGGTGACTACGGCCAGGACGGGGTAGCCGGCTGTGACGCCGCGGCCGCGGTGGAGGACCAGGAGTTCGTCGCCCGCGGGGACTTCCACCGCGCCGATGGGGACACCGCGGGAGAGGACCTCGCCCTGGGTGACGCGTCGGGGTACCGCGCCCTGGAGGCGCAGGCCGATGTGGTTGCTTCGCGGGGTGACCGTGAAGGGGGCGTCGAACAGGCGCCGGCCCGTGTCGCCGAACTCGGCCCGGTCGGGGCCGTCGGTGACGTCGATGGTCCAGGTGGTGGGGAATGTGAGGACTGGTGCCTTCAGGCGGAACAGGGGGATCCGGGAGAAGGGGTGGTCGATGGGCGGGCAGGTCGTGCGCAGGACCAGTTCGTCGCCGGCGCTCAGTGTGGGGCCGAAGCCCAGGATCGTGTCGGGGGCGCAGCTGCCCTGGAGGTAATCGGCCTCGAACGAGCCGAGTACGGCCAGGTAGACGCGCAGGCCCCGGTGGATGCCGGTGATCCTGATGGTTTCGCCGGCCCGTACCGGGACCGGTTCCCACTGCGGGCGTATGACCCCGTCCACGGTGACCTCGGCGGGGGCACCCGTCACCGCGATGAGGATGTCGCCTGACGACACGCACGCGAAGTCGAGCGCTGTGATCTCCAGCAGCGGGGCCCGGTCGTCGTTGCCGCACAGGACGTTGGCGACGCGCGCGGAGTGCTGGTCGGCGGCTCCGTTGGCGGGCAGGCCGTAGCGGGAGCGGCCGACGCGGCCGAGGTCCTGGACGGTGACGATGCCGGCGGTGCGGATGGTGAGGGTGTCAGCCATGGCTGCCTCCCCGGCCGACCGGCTCCATCGGGTCCGTACAGTCCGCGAGGCTCAAGTCGGCGTATTCGTCCCACTGTTGGGGCTCGATGGGACGGAAGCGGAAGGTGTCGCCGGGGCGGTACGCCGTGATCGGGTCGCTGTGCAGGTCGAGGACGCGTACCGGGGTGCGGCCGAGCAGTGGCCAGCCGCCGGGGGACGGCATCGGGCAGATGACCGCCTGGCGGCCGGCGACCGCGACCGAGCCGGGGTCGACCTTGGTGCGGGGTGAGGCGAGGCGCGGGACCGGCTTGGGGAAGGGCGGGCCGTCCGTCATCGGGGCTCCGGCGGGGGCGCCGAGGCAGCGCACCGTCAGGTCGGAGCCGGAGTGCAGGGCGATGATCTCGCCCTCGGTCAGGCCGAGTTGGGCGGCGACCTCGGGGAGGTCGGGGCCGTACTCGCCGCCGTAGACGACGGGGACGACGAAGCGGCGCGGGGGTGTGGTCGGCGCGGGGTGCGGGCCGAGGCGGGCCGCCTCGTGGGCCAGGACGCGGCGGACCGTGTCGTGGTCGGTGGCGGCGCAGTCGAACTCGACGAGCAGGGCGTCGTACGTGGGCACCACGTCGTGGACGCCGGTGAGTTGGACCGCGTTCAGGGCGTCGGCGAGGGCGTGGACCAGCTGCCAGGCGGGTTCGGCGGCGAGGCCCACGGCCTTGGCGACCAGGGCGGAGTCGCCGCAGTCGGCGATGGTCACGTTGGCGCAACCGCCGTTCGCCGTTGGGCCGTTCACGACCGGGCCGTCCGCAAGAAGGCTGTTCATGTCGGTCACCCCTTGCCGCTCAGGACTTTGTCGAGGGAGGTGATCTCGACGCCGTCGGTGAGGAGTTGCTCGCGGATGCGGCCGGCCAGGGCGATCGCGCCGGGGCTGTCGCCGTGCAACAGGACGGTGTCGCAGGCGACTTGGATGTCCGTGCCGTCGACGCTGCGGATGACGCCCTCGGTGACCATGCGCAGGGTGCGCCGGGCGACCTCGTCCGGGTCGTGGATCACCGCGCCGGGTTCGGAGCGCGGGACGAGGGTTCCGTCGGCTCGGTACGCGCGGTCGGCGATGCCGACGATGCCGACGCGCAGGCCGCGGGCGCGGGCCGCGTCGGCCAGCTCGCCGTCCTGCGCGAGGACGATCAGCGACTCGTCGAGCGCGGCTACGGCGTCCACCACGGCGCGGGCGTAGTCGGCGCGGACGGCGACCAGGTTGCCGAGGCGGCCGTGCGGGGCGACGTGGTGGACGCGGGTGCCGTGGGCGACGGCGAAGGCCTGGAGGGCGCCGATCTGGTAGAGCACGTCCGTGCGGACCTCCTCCGGCGTGAGGTCCATCGCGCGGCGGCCGAAGCCGACCAGGTCGGGGAAGCTCGGGTGGGCGCCCACGGCGACCTGCTTCTCCACGCACGTCCGCACGGTGGCGTCCATGATGCGGGGGTCACCGGCGTGGAATCCGCAGGCCACATTGGCGGACGTCAGCAACTCCAGAAGTGCGGCGTCGTCGCCCATTGTGTACGCGCCGAATCCCTCGCCCAGATCGGCGACGAGATCAACCATGGGAGTCATGACGTCCTCCGGGAGGGAATGGCGGAAAGGGGGAATTCCGGGGCGGGGAATTCTGGATGACAGATGCCAGCACGTCTTCGTGACACCGGGAACGGAGAATGTTCCGGGGCGGGTGTTCCTGTCTGGATGTTCCGCTCAACTTATTCCGCCGGTCGCGTGATCGCCAATATGCGTTCGGTCTGGCGTTATCGCGAACGGTTATGACTCCCCTCACACCCTCCACTCACCGGGGCTGTGCTTCGGGGTGAACGCTCCCTACGATGAGGCTTCGCTCCATCTGGAAGGCCCCGCGCAATGGACACCAGGCGTCTCTACTCGTTCATCAAGATCATCGACGCGGGGAGCATCACGCGCGCGGCCGACATCCTGCACATCGCGCAGCCGGCGCTGAGCCAGCAACTGTCGGCCCTGGAGGCGCAGTTCGGGCAGCAGCTGCTGATCCGCAGCAAGCGCGGGGTCGCCCCGACCGAGGCGGGCCGCGCCCTGTACCTGCACGCCCAGCTCATCCTCCGCCAGGTGGACCTCGCCCAGGCCGCCGTCGACGTCTCCGGCCGCGCCCCCGCCGGCAGCGTCTCGGTGGGCCTCGCCCCGTACAGCCTCGGCGCGGCCCTCGCGCTGCCCCTCCTGAAGACCGTCCGCGAGCGCTACCCGGACATCCTGCTGCACATCAACGAGAACTTCGGCGGCGTGATCAGCGAGGCGATCATGACGGGCCGCATGGACATGGCCTTCATCTACGGCGCCGGGCCGCTCCGGGGTGTCCAGTTCGAGCCCGTCCGCACCGAGGACCTCTACCTGATCGGCGCGCCCGGCGACACGGCGCCGTCAGGGAAGGGCGAGGTGCGGCTGGAGGAGCTGGCGAGCCTGCCCCTGCTGCTGCCCAGCCGGATCCACACGATCCGGCAGGTCGTGGACGCCGCCTTCCAGCAGGCCTCGCTCCGGCTGAACGTGGTGGGCGAGGTCGAGTCCGCGCTGACCCTCGTCAACGCCGTGGACGCGGGCATCGGCGCGACGGTCCTGCCGTGGTCGGCGGCACGGGCCATCCTCGACGTCCGCGAGCTGTCCGTACGGCGGATCGTGGAGCCCGTCATCACGGTCAAACTCTCCGTGGTCACCTCGGACAATCAGCCGCTCTCGGAGCCCGCGCTGGCCGTGCACGACCTGTTCCTGGAACTGATCGACACCGACAGGAATAAGGACGACCAATAGCGTCACACGAATCCGCTATTTGTCTCCGGTGACCGCCGCGGCTAGCGTTTTCCGAATAATCCGCCCGGCCGGTAATGCATGGCTGTACATGGCTCGTCACTGGAGAAGAACATGAAGAATCGTGTCCTCGCCACCCGTGAAAACCTGCCCGGCGAAGGCCTGCGACGCCTGTCCGAGAACGCGGAGCTGGTGGCCTGGCCCGGTGCCGCCAAGCCCGGTCCCGCCGACCTCGCCGCCATCGCCCCCGGCGTGAGCGGGGTGCTGGCCCTCGGCAATGACCCCGTGGACGCGGCCCTGATGGACGCGGCGGGCCCCTCGCTGCGCGTCATCGCGCTGGCCAGCATGGGCTTCGACAACGTCGACCGCGCCGCCGCCGCGGAACGCGGCATCGTCGTCACGCACACGCCCCGCGTGCTCGCGGAGACCACCGCCGACCTCACCTTCGCACTGATCCTCGCCGCCCGCCGCCGCCTCGGCGCGGCCTCCGCGAGCCTCGCGGAGGGCTCCTGGGAGCTGTTCCGGATGCACGACTATCTCGGCCTGGACGTCCACGGAGCCACCCTCGGCCTGGTCGGCTACGGCCAGATCGGCCGCGCGGTCGCCCGCCGCGCCCACGGTTTCGGGATGCGCGTGATCCACCACGACCCGTACGCGCCCGACGACGACCTGTCGACCTCGGTCGGCCTGGCCGCGCTGCTCGCCGACTCCGACGTCGTGTCGCTGCACGTGCCGCTCACGGACGAGACCCGCCATCTGATCTCGGCCCGCGAACTGGCCGCGATGAAGCCCACGGCCACGCTGGTCAGCACCTCGCGCGGCGGAGTCATCGACGAGGCGGCCCTGTTGGACGCCGTCCGTGAGGGGCGGCTGCACTCCGCCGGGCTCGACGTCTTCGAACGGGAGCCGATGGGAACGGAGTTGTCCCCCCTGGTGGCCGAGCCGAACGTGATCACGCTGCCGCACATCGGGTCTGCGACCGAGGCGACCCGGGCCGCGATGGTCGACCTGGCGGTGGACAACATCCTCGACGTACTGGCCGAACGGCCCGCTCGTACGCCCCTGCCCGGCAGTTCGGCGGTGGCGGGCACGCCGGTCGGAAGCTGAGCGCTCATCCCGCCTGAGTGCTGCTGAGGCCGGCCCATTGCAACAGGAACCGCAGCGCCTCCAGCGAGGCCGAGTCCGGTGGGGCCGTGTACGCGACGAGGAACTGATCCGGGTGCGTGTCGACGGTGAACTGCTGCACGTCCAGGGTGAGTTCACCGGCGACCGGATGGATGTACGTCTTGGTGAGCTGCCGCGGCCCCCGCACCTGATGCTCGGCCCACCAGGTGCGGAAGTCCGGGTCGCGGGCAGTGAGTTCGGCGATCAGGGTGTCAAGTGCCGGGTCGTGCGGGGTGCGGCCCGCCTCCATGCGCAGCACGGCGACGCACTCGCGGGCGGCCCGGGGCCAATCGGCGTACAGCGCGCGGAAGTCGGCATCCAGGAACGTGAGCCGGATCAGGTTGCGCTCGGCCGGGGGCACGGCGCCGAAGTCGGTGAGCAGCGCCGTGGCCGCCCGGTTCCAGGCGAGGACGTCCATGCCCCGGTGCAGCACCATCGCGGGGACGTCGTGCATGGTGTCCAGCAACTGCCGTAGCCGCGGGGCGACTTCGGAGCGGCCGGGCAGCCGGGTCGACGCTCCCGGCGCGACCTCGGCCAGCGTGAAGAGGTAGGTGCGCTCGTCGGGGGCGAGGTGCAGCGCGTCGGCCAGGGCGTCCAGGACGGCGCGGGAGCCCCGGCGGGTGCGGCCCTGTTCCAGGCGGACGATGTAGTCGACGCTCACGTGCGCGAGATACGCCAACTCCTCCCTGCGCAGCCCGGGCACGCGCCGCAGTCGGCCGTCGTCGGGGAAGCCCGCCTGCCGCGGGTCGCGGTCCGCTCGGCGGGCGCGCAGGAAGTCGCCCAGTTCGTTGCTGGAAGCGGGCGGCGCGTCACGGTCTGCCATGGCTCCAGTGTCCCCGGGTCGGCGGGGGCGTGCCTGGTACAGAACCGCATAGGCAGAGCCGTCCCTGGTGGCGCGGGGTGGGGCGGGACGACGGTGGGGGCATGGCCGTACACCGGCCGCCCTCTCCCCCTCCGACTGGAGTGCATCTCATGCGTACCGATGTCACCTTCCTCAGCGCGGGCCTGAAGCTCGCCGGTCATCTCTACATCCCGGACGACGGGACGCCGGGGGTGCCGCGTCCCGCGATCGTGGTCGGGCATCCCGGCACCGGGGTGAAAGAACAGGCCTCCGGTCTGTACGCCCGTCTGCTGGCCGAGCGCGGGTTCGTCACGCTCGCCTTCGACGCCGCCCACCAGGGTGAGAGCGAGGGTGAGCCGCGCGCGCTGGAGGATCCGGGGCAGCGGGTCGAGGACCTCAAGGCCGCCGTCTCCTTCCTCGGCACCCTCGACGCGGTCGACCCCGGCCGCATCGGGGCGCTGGGCGTCTGCGCCTCCGGCGGCTACGCCCTGGCGGCGGCCGCGACCGACCCGCGCATCCGGGCCGTGGGCGCGGTCAGCGCCGTAGACATGTCACGGCAGTTCCGGCTCGGCGCGGACGGCGCGCAGGATCCGGCCGTCGTGGCGGGGATGCTGGCCGCCGCTTCCGAGGCCCGTACCGCCGAGGCGCGGGGTGCGGACGTCCAGCGGTTCCCGGTGTTCCCGGCCACCGAGGAGGAGGCGCGGGCGGGCGGCCCGCATGTCTATGACGGCTGGGAGTACTACTGCACTCCGCGCGCCCAGCACCCCCGGTCGGCCAAGGCGCTGACCTGGACGAGCGTGGATCGCATCGCCGCCTTCGACACGTTCGCGACCGTCGCCATGATCGCGCCGCGACCGCTGCTGCTGATCGTCGGGCGGGCCGCGGTCACGTCCTGGATGAGCGTGGAGGCGTTCCAGAAGGCCGACGGGCCAAAGGAGTTGGCGTGGATCGAGGGCGCTTCGCACGTCGACCTCTATGACAAGGACGAGTACGTGACGCCTGCCGTGGAGAGGCTGAGCGGCTTCTTCGGCGCCCAGCTGACCATGTGACCCAGCCGACATCAGGAAACTACACAAGTAACTTGGCAAAGTTACTTGTGTAGTTTTACGTTGGATCCATGACCACGAACCCCCCGCCGCAGCAGTCCGTCGCGACCGCGCAGCGGCTCAACGACGCGATGACCCGGCTGCGCGCACGGCTGCGCACGGAGTCGGGGCAGCACGCGACCGGCCTGACCCTGACGCAGCTCGGCGTGCTGGCGAGTGTCGTACGGGAGGGGCCCGTCACCGCCGCGCGGCTGGCCGCGCTGGAGCGGGTCAGCGCGCAGTCCATCGCGCAGAGCCTGGCCGTGCTCAAGGCCGCCGGGCTGGTCCGCAGCGAGCCCGACGCGCAGGACGGCCGCAAGAAGCTGATGAGCGCCGACCCGTCCGCGACCGAGCTGGTCGAGAAGCTGCTCGCGGGCCGTGCCTCCTTTCTGGCGCGGGCCATCGACCAGTTGGTCGCCCCGGAGGAGCGCAAGGACGTGGAGAAGGCCATCGAGCTGCTGGAGCGCCTCGCCACGACCGAGCTGAACGACCGCGAGATATGAGGACCGACACCGGCAAGGCCGCCGGAGGGGCGCGCGAGCTCGTGCGCAAGCCCTTCGCGTGGACCTTCACCACCCCGCTCTACGTGGGCGCCGGCCTCAACCCGGTCAACAGCTCCATCATCGCGACCGCGCTGGTGCCGATCGCCACCGAACTGCATGTCGCGGTCGGCAGTACCGCCGTCCTCGTCTCCTCGCTCTACCTGGCCAGCGCCGTGGCGCAGCCCACCGCCGGCAAGCTGGCGGAGGTGCTCGGCGCGCGCCGGATCTTCCTCGTCGGCATCGTCCTGGTGCTGCTCGGCGGGATCGTCGGCGGCCTCGGCCAGAACCTCGCGATGCTGACCGTGGCCCGGGTCCTGGTCGGCATCGGCACCTCGGCCGCGTTCCCCTGCGCGATGGTGCTGATCCGACGCCGCGCCCAGGACGCCGGTCTCGACGCCCCGCCGGGCGGAGTCCTCGGCGGCATCGCGATCGCGGGCATGGCCACCGCGGCCATCGGCCCGCCCATCGGCGGACTCCTGGTCGGCGCCGCGGGCTGGCGCTGGGCCTTCCTGATCAACATCCCGGTGACGTTGGCCGCGCTGGCGATGGCCGTGCGCTGGCTGCCGAAGGACCCGGCACTCGACCGCGCGGACAACGGTTTCCGCCGGGTCGCCGACCGGATCGACCTGCCCGGCATCCTCGGTTTCGCCGTGACGATGACCGCGCTGGTCGTCTTCCTGATGGGCCTCCCCCGCCTCGGGTGGACCGCGCTCGCCGTCTTCGTGCTGGCCGCGGTGCCCACGGTCTGGTGGGAACTGCGCAAGCCGGGCCCGTTCTTCGACTTCCGCGGCCTGGCCGCCAACGGCGCCCTCACCCGCACCTACCTCCGCCAGGCGCTCTCCCTGCTCGGCACGTACACCGTGATGTACGGCGTGACGCAGTGGATGGAGGCCGCGCACGGCTTCTCCACCGTGACGGCGGGACTGCTGCTGCTCCCGATGGGCGCGGTGTCGGCGCTCCTCTCCCGCCCGCTCGCCCGCCGCAACCTGATCCGCGGCCCGCTGATCGTCTCGGCGGTGTCCATGCTGATCGGCTCGGCCGCGATCATGCTGCTCACCTCGCACGGCCCGGCGATCACGATCGTGCTGGTGTCCCTGATCTTCGGCGTCGCCTCGGCGACCACCACCGTCGGCAACCAGACCGCCCTCTACCTGGAGGCGCCGCCCGACCAAATAGGCACCGCCTCCGGCCTGTTCAGGACCTTCGGCTACCTCGGGACGATCACCTCGGCCGTGATCGGCGGCATCGTCTTCCGCACCGGCGTGAGCGACCACGGCCTGCACGTCCTCGGCCTGGTCCTGGTCGGCGCGGGCCTCGCGGTCCTCCTGCTGACCGTCCTGGACCGCCGCCTGATGGGCCGCACCCCCAAGACCACCTGACCGCACCCCCCTAGTAAGAACCCCACCAAGGAGAACCCCGCGTGAGCACCCCCGCCCTCCCCACGATCACCCCCGAGCGCACGGCCCTGCTGGTCATGGACTTCCAGAACGGGATCGTCCCCATCGCCCCCGACTCCGACGCCCTCGTCGAGCGGGTCAAGGACACCATCGCCGAGGTCCGCGCGGCCGGCGGCGCCATCGGCTACGTCCGCGTCGCCTTCACCGAGGACGACTGGTCGGCGGTCCCGGACGCCAACAAGTCCTTCAGCGCGGTCGCCGCGGCGAAGATGCTGCACCACGAGGACGACGCCACGCAGATCGACGCACGGATCACGCCCGAGGACGGCGACATCGTCGTCCGCAAGATCCGCTACGGCTCGGGCTCGACCACCGATCTCCACGAGCAGTTGAGCGACCGCGGCATCGACACCCTGGTCCTCGCCGGGATCAGCACCAGCGGCGTGGTCCTGTCGACCGTCATCGACGCGGCCGACCGCGACTACCGCGTCCTCGTCCTCTCCGACGGCGTCGCCGACCCCGACGCCGAGACCCACCGGGTGCTGGTCGAGAAGGTGTTCCCGTCCCGGGCCCACGTCATCGACACCACGGTCCTACGACAGCTGCTGCGCGCCGCCTGACACAGGGCTCACGCCGGTGCCCCGGGCGGCGTCGCCGTCGGCGTCCCGGGGAAGACCACCCGGAGTTTCCGCACCCGCCCGCCCTGGCGGAACATCAGCCAGGCCAGGGTGGGCGGGCAAGGGTTGGAGATACCAGCCGGATTGACGACCTCCATCTCCCAGATGGCGATGTCCCGGCTGGCCACGACATGGCGCAGATGCTGGGTCACACCCTTGTCCCGGGTGCTGCGCATCGCCGGGAAGGGATGGCGGCGCCCGCCGTCCTTGTTGAGGACGCCGACCAGTTCGGTCTCCGCGGGCCACAACTCCAGAATTTCCGGCGGCAGTTGGCCGCGCATGGCGCCGTCCAGGGTGACCTCGGCCTCCTGTCGGCTGTCCTCGGTGACCGCGGAGGCGTCGTCGTGTCCCCCGGCCGCGGTCGACAGCAGCACCTTGGCCATCTTCGCCCGGGCCTGGTTGAGCCGGCTGCGCACGGTGCTGACCGGGACCTCGCAGGCCTCGGCGATCTCCTGGTACGAGGTGATCCCGCTGAAGTGCCGCAGCATCAGCACCAGCCGCTGCTGCTGCGGCAGTTCCTCCACCGCGTCCCAGATCCAGTCCCGCATCGCGTGCCGCTCGACGACCCGCTCCGGGTGCGAGGGCTCGTCGTCCCGCACATACACCTGCTCCAGCGCGTCGAGCCCCGGCAACTCCCGCACGGCCCGCAGCCGCATCCGGGCCGCGTTCCGCACGATCGCCCGCAACCACGCCCCCACGGCAGCGGGTTCGCGCACGTCCCCGATCCGCCGCAGCGCGGTCAACGCGGCATCCTGTACGGCGTCCTCGGCGTCGGGGCCGTAGCCGAGCAGGCTCAACGCGACGGCGCGCATGGGTGCCTGATGGCGCGTCAGCAACAGACCCAGGGCGTCGGACTCGCCGGCCTGGGCCCTGCGGGTGAGTTCCTCATCCGTGGGGTGGTCGAGGGGCACCATGAAGCCTCCATGCGCACACATCACAAGCCCCGGGCGACTACGGGAAGTTGGGCTCATGCTCCGGGACCCCCACTTCTCCCACCCGCCGGTGAACGGGAGATGGCCCCCGCGTGGCGGACCGAGGGGACCCTTGTCGAGGAAGATACGCCGCTACGGCTCCTCGCCGGGCCCCCTCGGCCGGACCGGTCAACCCGCCCTGAGGTCAGGCCTGTTGGGCGGCCTCCGGCTCGGGCAGCCAGCTGCCGTGGAAGCCGGACGGGACCGGGTACGGCAGTTCCACGACCGCCTGCACGGAGAGGTCGCCGGCGTCGAGGACGAGGAGTTCACCGGCCGCCCCGTTGTCGTCCGAGACGAGCGACATGAGCCAGCCCGCGTCCTCGTCGGTGCCGTCCGACGCCGGTACGAAGACGGCCTCGCCGGAGTAGCGGCTGCCGGGCGTCTTGTGGACATCGCCGGTCTCGCGCTCCAGGTCGTGCTTGGCGATGCCGTCGCCGTTGACCGTGTAGAGGTAGCGGTTCCGGCGCCCGGTGAGGGTCTCGTTGTGGGTGGGGAACTCGGCCTCCCGGTCGTCCAGTTGGGTCTCGGTGACCCGGCCGGCCACCGGGTCCAGGGTCCACCGGTACAGGACGGAGGGGGCCTGGGTGTGGCCGGGTTCGCGCACCCCGACCTGCCCGTTCGCCACACTCGGCGTGCCCGTACCGGTGGGCCCGCCGATGTCGCCCCAGACCTTCCGGAACCCGGCGTCGTCGTAGCGCACCGCGTCCAGCACGACCCGCCCCTGCGCGTCCTCGTAGGCGTTGCCCACGTGGAAGACGTAGCAGGGGTCGACGTCGAACCACCGCACATCGGTGGACCCGTGCTCCCGGGACATGATCCCGATCCGCGCGCCGTACGCCTCGGCCCACCGGTACGGCATGCCGCCGCGCCCGGCCAGGGTGTGGTCGAAGACGACGGGCAGGTCCATCCACACGATGTGGTGCTCGGTGATGGCGAAGTCGTGCATCATCGTCGGCCCGGGCACGTCGATCGGCCGGCTGTCGAGCAACTCGCCCTCCAGGGTGACCCGGTGGTAGGTGAGGTAGGGCGGCGCGAACCCGGTCCCGAACAGGTGCAGTTCACCGGTGACCGGGTCCTCCTTGGGGTGCGCGGTCATCGCGGTGGTCAGCTTCCCGCCGAAGTCGTACGGCCCGACGGTCTCCAGCTCCGGGGTGACCCAGTAGGGCAGGCCTACTTCGCACAGGGCGAGGACGGTGTCGGCGTGCCGGATCACGTGGGTGTTGGCGGGCACCGCGGCGAGGTCCACGCTGAAGTCCTCGCGGACGAAGGGGTGGCCCTCCAACTCCCGTGTCTTGACCCACCTGTTGCGGTACCACTCGGCGCGCCCGCCCCGCAGCCGGATGCCGTGCAGCATGCCGGGTCCGGTGAACCAGTGCCCTCGGTCCTCGCCGGGCAGCGGGTTCGGTCCGTTGCGCAGATAGCGGCCGTCCAGGTCGGGCGGGAGGGTGCCCCGCGCGGTGAGTTCGGCGGCGGTGTACTCCTCGGGGACTGGGGCGAAGCGGCCCTGGAGGTAGAGGGGGACGGGTGTCTCGTTCTCGTTCGTCATGCTGCTTTCCTTAAAGTTTCTGTGGCTCCGTGCGCCCGAACACCCTTGACCTGGGCCGGAGTTGGCCGCCACGACCTGTCAGCGGAGAAGGCTCACGCCGTGGCGCTGAGAGGTCAGGCAGGCCGCGGTACGGGAACGGGCCTTACTGAACGGCCCGCACCGACGGCTGGGCCTGCGCCGGTGCCTGGGCCGCCATTGCCATCAGGCGGGCCTGGGCGCGGGCGGGGTAGACCTTCGCGAAGACGGCGGGGGCGACCAGTCCGACGACGTGGGCGGTGATGCCGACCCAGGCCGGGGCGTCCACCGCGCCCGCGATGGCCAGGCTGACGGCGATGAAGGTGAAGCCGGCTCCCCAGGCGCTGGTGATGTAGTTGTTGACCTGGACGAACTCCGGCATGTCCCAGTACTCGCGCGGGGTCTGCCGCTTGGCGATGCCCAGCGTGAAGGGGCTGCGGACCACCAGGCTCCCCCAGGCGGTGCCGCCCAGCCAGACGAAGGAGATGACGTCGGTGTGACCGGCCAGCGACGAGTCCGGCCTGACGACGGAGACCGCGCCGATCACGACGAAGTACGCGAGGGTGCTGATCTCCAGCACGAGCGCGTCGAAGCCGACCCCGCGGCGACGGTCGTTCAGCATCATCAGCAGCCCCGTGACGAGACCGCCGAGCGCGCCCCAGCGCCAGTCGAAGGACGAGAGGACGCCGGCGACGATCCAGGGGGCGAATCCGGGCAGATAAGCCAACATTGGTTGTTTCCTCGGTGGATGGGAGTGGACGCCGACTAGATGCACGGCAGCCCTCGAAGTTCGAACCTTGCAATGTGATGCCGGTCACGCGGCAGCGGGTACCTGCGACCCCTAACCGGATAGATCTATCCACTTAATGTAGGGTGGTGAGCATGACCTGTCGAGAGGAGTCGTGATGGGAGTCCCGATGTCACGCAAGATCTGGCTTCCGCTGGGAGCCGCCGTCCTGATGCTGAACGCGGTGCAGTGGGTGGTGTCCGAGGCGGTCGCCGCGGCCGCCTGGACCACCCCGGCCTACAGCTACGCCACGAACTACATCAGCGACCTGGGCGTCACGGACTGCGGCACGAAGTTCCAGGACCGCATCATCTGTTCGCCGGACCACACGCTGATGAACACGTCGTTCATCGCCCAGGGGATCCTGTTCGCGGCGGGGGTGATCCTGCTGGCGGTGCCCCTGCTCACGGGCCGCGTACGCCGTGTCGTGGTCGCCCTCGCGGGCGCGCACGCGGTGGGCTTCCTGCTGGTCGGCCTGTTCCACGGCTCAGCGAACGGCGCGAGCTACAGCCTGGGGCTGCACGTCGGGGGCGCGTCGGTCGCCATCCTGTGCGCGAACACGATCGTGATCATGGCGGGCTCGCTGAAGAGCCTCCAACTGCCGCGCGCGTACCGCGTGTTCAGCATCGCGATCGGCGTGCTCGGCCTGCTGAGCGAGGCGGGCGTGGGCGTCTCGACGAGCACGGCCGGCATCTTCGAGCGGGGCGGTGTCTACTCCTGGCTGCTGTGGAGCGTCGTGACCGGCGTATCGCTCCTGGTCGGGCGGGCACTCCGAGCCACCGACGCGACGATGCCGGAGAATGTCCCGGCGTGAGCCCGGATACCCCACACCAACGCCCGCTGCGAGCGGACGCGGAACGCAACCGCCGCCTGATCATGACGACGGCCGACCGCCTGTTCGCCCAGCGGGGGGCGACGGTCCCCCTCAACGAGATCGCCCGCGAGGCCGGCATCGGCGTAGGCACGGTCTACCGCCGCTTCCCGGACCTCCAGTCCCTGGTGGACGCCCTGTTCACGGAACGCTTCACGATGTTCCTGGACCTTGCGACCCGGGCCGCGGAACTCCCGGACCCGGCCCAGGCCCTACGCCAGTACCTGCTGGCGGCGGCCCAGTGGCGCGCCGAGGACCGCGCCCTGGAGGTCATCCTGGCCAACGCGAGCGTCGACACGGGCCCGGTCGCCCGAACCCGCGACGCCCTCGGCCACCTCGTCGACGGCCTCACGGAACGAGCGGTGACCGCGGGCGCCGTCCGCAAGGACTTCGCCAGCGCCGACGTGTACGCCTTCCTCTACATGATCGGCGCGGTCGCCGACCGCACGAACGACGTCGCGCCGGATGCGTGGCGGCGGTATGCGGAGGTGTTGATGGTGGGGTTCGGGTTGGAGGGGGCGGCGGCGGACGGTACGTCGGCGTTGACGGACGAGCAGCTGTTGGGGAGTTGGCCGAAGCCGGTGGGCGAGCAGCCGTGAAACGCGACCGGCCGCCCGGACGGGCGGCCGACGCGGTCTCACACGCTGTCACCCGTTGTCACGCGTGGAGCGCCACACACTGACGAAGCAGCGGTTCCAGGCGTAGTTGGGCGATCTCTCGGTCGAACACCTGGAGAGCGTCGAGGCAGTTGACGATCCACCCCGCCTCGTCCTCATCGTCGATGTCGACCGCTACGGCGGTCACCGCGCTGTCCAGGTCGAACAGCCCCTCCTTGAACTCGTCGTCCAGGATCCGGTACCCGGTGACCAGCAGCGGGTCAGCGTACACACCGGTCGCCTCGGCGAAGGCTCGGGCCTCGGACCGGTCCGCCTGCGCGTCGGCCAGGCGGCGCAACACCTCGTCCGGGTCGCCCAGTTCGGCATGCATCCGGTGTGCCCGGCCGACCAGGAGAGGCCAGCCGCTGGTCAGGCCGTAGAGGCGGTCCAGGCGGTCCTCCGTGTGGAACATGTTGACCCGCTGAGCCCAGCCGCGGAGGCTGCGGCGGTCGTGCCGGCGCAGCACCACCGGGGCGGCCGAGGTGGGTTCGGTTCCCGTCAACAGGCTGCGCCACAGCGCCAGTTGGGTGGTGTCGGTGACGAGGACGACAGCGCGGGTGACGCCTGCGGTGGTCGGCAGCAGCGTCTCGGCCAGGTCGACGGCCTCCCGGCAGGTCTCGGGCCGCACCGGGTCCCGGTAGTTGACGAAGTCGCTGATGACGACGCGTCGTTCGCGGGGGCGTCCGCCGGTGAGCTCCTGCTTGTAGACGCTGGGTTTGCCGACGGGCGGCAGCGTCCAGCCGTCGATCGGTCCGGCGATCGTCCGCAAGGTCCGGGCGACCTCGGTGACTCCGGTGGCGGAGGTGCCGAGGACGACCCTGGTCCGGCTGGACCGCTCGCCCAGAAGGTCGTCGAGTTGGGTGTTGGTCAGCGGGGCCGGCTGGCCGTCGGGCAGCTCGGGGCGGCCCTCCTGGACGATGCTCTCCTGGAGTTCGCAGTCCTGCTCGGCCCTGAGCAGGCGGGCCTCCACCTCGTGCGAGGTGCCGATCATGCGCAGGGCATTGGGGCCGCGCAGATGCCAGCCCAGGCCGTCGTGGTTGGGCGCGAGAATGCCGAGGCCGACCATCTCGGACAGGTAGGCGCGGAAACCCTCGGTGTCGAGCTGTTCGAATCCCCTGCGCCAGTACGTCTCGCACTCCTCGCGCAGCTCGGTGTCGCTGAGCCGCCCCTCCAGGCCGTGAAGGCGGGCGTGGTACGCCAGCACGTTGGCGATCACGTCGTAGCGGTGGTCGAGGCTGAGGGTGTCCTTGAAGGCTGCCGAGATGCCGTCCCGGAGCGCGGCGTCCGACTCCACGACCTCGATGTCGGTCACCTCCACCTCGTAAGCGGGTCCCTCGGCTCCACGCCGCGCCCGTTTGCGGTGCATCAGCTCGACCAGCCGATGCCCGAACATCTGGAGCAGGAAGGGCTGGTAGGAGCAGTAGCCGAGTACCCGGTTGACGAGATCCAGGTCCTTGAACTCGAACCCGAGCCCCCTCATCGGCTCGACCAACAGCTCGGCGGCGGACTGGGGAGCCAGCGGACCGATCACCTTCGGGGTCTGCGCGAGGTGGCCGAACGGCCCGTTGCTCGCGAGTTTGGAGAAGCGCTGCACGGAGTGCAGCCCGGCGAAGACGACCTTGGCACGGTCCTTGGTGTCGGACCCGAGGCCCTTGAGCTTCTTGGTCTGGTCGAAGCGCGGGGCGTCCGCCTCGAAGAACTGGTCGCACTCGTCGAGGAGGATCAGCAGGCGGCGGCGCGAGTCCCCGTCCAGCCAGGTCCGGATACCGGCGCGCACCCGCTCCGAAATCTCCTGCCCCTTCCTGCGCCCCTGCGGCCGGTCGTCGAGTATCTGCGCCTCGGTCAGCTCCCGCCCCAGGACACTCCACAGCCGCTCCGGCCCGAACGAGCTGCCCTTGCCGATGTTCTCCTGGTCGAGGTTGACGTACACCGCCTGGTGGTAGCCCGGTCGTTGTTCCGTGAACCGTTCCCCGGCGTCGGCGAGCAGTGCCGATTTGCCGAGGCCCCGGCCGCCGTAGATGACCTGGGTGCCGCGCGGGTCGAGGATGCTCTTGCGTTCGGCGTCACGGCCGTAGAACATCTCGCCGCCGATCCGGCCGCGCTTCTCCCTGATGTACGGGTTCACTCCGGAGAACGGCAGTAGCGTCTGCGTGGCCGTGCTGACCTGGCGGTTGCCTCGGGCCGCGAGATAGGCGAGGGCGGCGTCGTCCACGACCAGCAGGGGTTGCAACCGCCCGGAGCCGACGGCGAGTTCGACCCGGGCCTCGCGGCTGAGCGTGCCGAAGTAGACCACGAGGAGGCTCGCTCCACTGGCGTCGCGCTCCGCCAGATTCATGACGACCTTGGCGGGCGGGCGCCCCCAGACCAACAGCACGCGGAGGTTGCCGCCCTGCTCCCTGATCTGCGAGCCGAACGCGGGTGCCTTCGCCTTTCCGTTGATCTCCACCTCGGTCGCCTCGAAGAGCCGGTACTCACGCCGGCGCAGGTGTGGGGACCGTTCGTCGAGTGGCCTGGCGCTCTTGGCGTCGTAGCCGAGGAGTTTGAGGAGCCGCGGCACCTGCCGCTTCGCCGACACCTCCAGCCGGTCCTTGGGTTCGTTGGCGGCCAGCGTGCGCCACTCGTCCAGGATGTCCGCCGCCAGCGCCGCCTCGTCGGTGGAGAGGTCCCGGTAGTCCAGTACGGGGACCGTCGGATGAGTGCCGCCGGACCGGACGAGGCCGACGAGCTCGCTGTCGATGCCCTTGGGCAGGCCGTCGGGCACCGCGGGGAAGAAGTCGGTCAGGTGGGACTCGCCGCCCTCGATCTCCGGGACGTCTTCGCCGATCTCCATGAAGTACACGAGGTCGGCAGCGGTGGCCAGGCCGCCGGTGTCCAGATGCCGCAGGACCTGCGCGCGTTCCTCCGTGGTGAGTTCCAGGGCGTCGAGCCGGGCACGAATCCGGTCGGCCGCCTGCTGCCGGAAAGCAGGCAGGTCATTGCGTACGGTGTCCAGCGCCCGTCGGGTGTCCAACAGGTCGTCGGGCTCGGTGCCGTCGAGCCAGTTCCGGGCGTCGGCCAGCAATTCCTGAAGGCTCAGGTCCTGGTCGTCGGTCACGGCGCCGTCGGCCTGCGCACGGTGCAGTTCGGCGACGAGTTCGTCGTGGGCCCGGCCCAGCTCCGCGCGCCTCGCGGCCGCCCGCTCCGAGAGCTCGATGAGCGCGGGGACGGTGAATTCCCCGGTCCGCGCGGCGGGCAGCAGTCCGTGTCCGGCCAGCTCGACGATGCTGTGGGCCGCGGTGAAGGCGTCGTGGTCGAGCCGCTCGGCGAGTCCGGTCTGCCAGCTCCGGTCGACCGCGGTCAGCAGCTTGTCGAGCGACGGCCGCTCAGCACGGGTGTCACAGACCTTCAGCAGCTCCGCGTCCAGCACCAGCTCGGGTTCGGCCCAGCCGCCGGGGCGCGTGGTCGCCAGGTCACCGGCCAGCAGAGCGAACAACTCGTCCATCGAGGCGCGGGCCGCCCATGCCGTGGCGGCGGCGCCGGTACCGGAATGCCGCGCCAGCTGCTCCAGTTCGGCCAGTACCTCCTCCTTGGCGTTCAGCAGGGACTGGCGCAGGGAGGAGATCTCCTTGACGGCCCGGTCGCCGTCCGACCGGTCGCTGCGGCGTGCCCCGTCGACCGCCAGGCACCACTCCTTGACCAGGCCGACGGTGCGCTCCACGACATGCACCAGGTCCTGCCTTCCGGAACCCTGGAGCGGTTTGCCACTGGACGAACGGTGCTTACGGTCCATACGGTCGATCTCGTTGTTGATCTCGGCCAGTTTGGACAGGCGTTCGACCTGTTCCCGGGCCTGCGGTACCGCGTCCCGGTTGTCGCGGACCACGGTCATGAGCAGCGATCCGAGCATCCCTTCGTCGGCTGCCAGCCACCGCTTGGCGATCTCCGTCGCGCGCGCGAACCGCAGCCGCTGCGGCGCGAGCAGGGTGTGGCACTGATCCCGCAGCTCCCCCAGCCGGGCCTCCGTCCCGGAGACGTCGGCGATGACGACCAGGGGGGAGGCGATCATCAGGGCACCGCTGAGTGCCCGGTCGGCCACGGCGGCCGCCGCCTCCCCGAGCCGGTCCGGCAACCTGGGGACCAGCGCCTTGAGCTGGGCGCCCGCCAGATGGTCACCGGTGATCAGCGCGGTACGCAACAGGGCGGGCAACAGCAGGAGTTCGATGCCCTCCGCGTCACGGCCCGCGTACCCTCCGTACCGCTGGAGCAGGTCCGTGGTCAGCCGGGCGCCCTGGCTGTCACCGGAGGTGAGCAGCGCAGCGGCACCGGCCAGGCGGAGCGCCGCCGCGTGCGGCTCGGGGCGGCCGAGGGCGCTCGCGACATGCTGGGCGAGTCCGAAGCGCCGCTCCACGACCAGCCGTGCCAGGGCACGCTCGGCCGTGGCCTCCTCGGAGCCCTCGGAGCCCTCGTCGACGTCCGTGACCGTTTCCGGAGCCGACGCGTTCTTCGCGGGGCGCAGATCCGTGGGGGTGGGTACCGCGGCCGGTACGTCCGGGGAGGCGGTGTCCGAGTCCACCAGGGGTGCCGTGTCGCTGTCGGCAGGTGTCGGGGCCTGTTCCTCGTCGAGGTGCGGCGGCTCGGCGGCCGTCGCCTGGGGGGCCGAGTCGGCGGCCCGGGCCGGGGCGGGCGTGGTTCCCGCGGTGCGGGGGCCGACCGCCGGCGCCTCCGGCGCGCTCCCGTCCGGCTGCCCGGGCGGTACCACCGGTCCGGCGGGCGGAATGGCGGTGTCCTCCGCTGTCGTCGTACCGCTCGCGGGCTCGGCGGTGTCCGCACCGGTGCCGTCCGAGTCCGCCCGGGCGGGAGTGCGGCCGGTGGCGAACGTCAGTTCAGAAACCATGACCACCGCCATGACGCACGCGGGCAGTACTCGGACGACCCGGTCCTGGAGATCGAGGATCTCCTTCGCCGCGTCCGCCTGCCGACCCGACCGGATGAGTCGTGCCAGGGCGGCGAGCGTGGCGCTCTCCTCCCGTTGCGTCTGTCCCCACCCAGGCGCGTCCAGCAGGCTGCGGGTCGCGGCCCGCACCGCCTCGGCGGCGAAGGCCGCGGGACTGTCCGGTCGGCATACGACGTCCAGCAGTTCTCGTAAGAACTCCCGTGCCTGGACGTCGCGTTGCTGTTCCTCCCGGTACGCCTGTACGGCATGCGTCATGTCCGCGAGGCGGCGCGGCACCCCCTCGATGCCCACCGCCCGGAGCACGTCGTCGGCGTCGTCGAAGGCGACTCCCAGCGTGGTCAGCGGAGTCAGGTCCGCGTCCTGCGGCGGACGACCGTCGGCAAGGGCACCGGCCACCCGCTCCACCGATGCGCGGGCTTCCGTCAGGGCCGACTCCAGGAGGGGACAGACCGCCTCCGGGTCCAACGCCTCCCCGTTCGGGGGGTCTTGGGGTGCCATCGCGGGCACGTCGTCGCAGGGAGCGGGATCCGGTGCGGTGGTCTTGGGATCCGCCCGCTCGACAGCGCGCTCGCGCTTCCCGTCACCGGCGGATGACGGCTCCCGGTTCTCGGACCCGCCGGGCACGAAGTCCGGGTTCGCGGCCACGATGGACCGTGCCGTGTCAGCGACAGCAGCGAGTCGCGCCTTCTCCTTCTCGTCGGCCGCCACCGCGAACCACTCCTGATCCGCCGCCCAGGCAAGGATGTAGGCGTCAGCGACAGAGGCATTGCACGACGCGAACACCGCGGTTCGGACCAACGGCGCGCTCCATCGGGCGGTGGGATCCGGAACCGTCTCGGCATCCTGCGCGAAGACGAACCTGTCCACCTGACTGATCACGGTGCGCGTGAGTTTGCCGATCCCGCAGGTGCACGTGTGCTGCCGTGACTCGCGCCGCAGCCTGGTGAGAACGTCCTGGCACAGGGCACCGCCCGCCCGTCGAGGTGCCGCCATGCGGATTCCCAGGCTGCGGAGCAACTCCTGTCGGTTCCCGGGAGGCAGGGAGTTGAAGGCGAGTTCCACCATGCCGACCGTGAGGTCGCTCAGAGCGGCGGCGGCCGGGTGGTCCAAGGCGTTGAGCTCGGCGGCCAGTTGTGCCAGGCCGTCGGCCGACGCGTTCGGCGGGGACATCGGCGGCCCCGTGACGACGTTGTAGCGGTCCTGCATGGACGCGTACTCCGTTTCTTCGGCTGTTGGGGAGTTGGTTTCCGAAAACGGCTCGCTCGGCGACGAGGAGCTTTGAAGCGACAAGGCGGCAAGGCGGCAGCAGAGAGGGCCGAACCGGTGGCAGGCGTGAGACCCGTGAACGAATCAGTGGCCGCGCGTGTGCTCGGTGACGAACGTGTACCCGTCGGGCAGTTCCCAGCCGTCCGCCTTGCCGAGCCTGCGGCAGTACTCCCGAAAGGCCGATCGCTGAACCACGCTGGGCACATAACCCGGTTGCAGGCGGCGTAGATGACCGGGTACGAACTGGACGCCACGCAGCCCCGGGGCATCCGGTTCTGTACCTCCCCATGGGCGTATCACCCGCCGTCGGACGGGGCGATAGCCGATGAGAGGGATGGTCGGCTCCCCGCCTCGGGCCGGGAAGTGCGGCTGGCCCCAGACGTCGCGGCTGCCGAAGGCGGGTTCCAGGAGTCGTTCCGCGAACAGTTCCGCGACGGCAGATTCCAGTGCGTCGACCTGTGCGCGTGCTGGCTGCCGGCCGTAGACCGCGAGCGGGAGGACCGTCCGGTCCAGCAAGGCATGGCCGTCCGGGGTGAGCAGCCCGCAGCGGCGCACCGTGCGCATCACGAGCTGCCGAGGGTCGAGCCCGACCGCCGAGTCCCTATGACGGTCACTGCCCGGAACGTCCTCCCTGGTCACCACGCGAGGGTCGAAGCAGTGTCCGATCACACGGTCGCCGACGTGCACCGGTTCCTTGAGTGCTGTCGTGGCCACGCGAACCACCGTGCTGCCGCGGGACCAACGCAGTTCCAGCATCAGCCCCGGGAAGAAATCGCGGGGCCATGCGACCCCGGTCAACCGGCCGGTCTCGTCGCCGAGTTCGGCGACGACGTCCTGAAACGCCTCGTCCTCGTCCAACTCCCCTCCGAGGTGGGTGAGTTCGAGGCGGGTCGTAAAGCGCCGGCCGTGCGAGCCATGAAGTTCCCGCGCGACGTCCGCAGGCAGGGAGAACCGACTCTCGATGAGGTGGCCCAGCCGCAGGGGCGACCGCCAGACGATCTCCCTCGTGTCGGCCCGAAGCAGCTCGGTGGGACCGAGAGCGGCGTCGTCGGCAAGAGGCAGATAGACCGGGTCCACCTCCGGATCCGGCTCCGACGGCGCGCCGGCCGTGGACCTCCAACCACGTCCGGCCGGTATCAGAGGATCTCCGGGAGCTTCCGTGTCACCGGGGTGGTGGGACCGCCATATGCCGCCGCCCTCGAAGGCGTCATCGAGCGTGATGCGACAACCGTTCTCGAACATGCCTTGATCGCTGTCCCGTTGGACCACGTCGGCGAGCGTCACATTCGCCCGGCACACCGCTTTGGCGTACCCCACTCCCCTGAGCGGTTCCGCTGCCCGGGGAAACCCGCGAAGCAGTGGTCCGACCGCGGTGTACACGGTGACCGGGGAGGCGAGACCGTGGCGCCGCCTCGCCGGGGTGGCCGCGCGTTCCACCGCTGCCGTCAGAGACCTGAGGTCATCGCCGCCCAGGGGCCCCGTGTCACGCCAGCCCTCCGCCAAGGAGGTCCGGGTCATTGCGTAGTGACCCCATGTACGCAGCAGGTCGGAGGAGTTGACGACACCCCGCACCGTGTCGAGAAGACCGAGCAGACCGCGCCGGAGATCGTCGTCGTGGGTACCGCCGACCAGTTCGGCGAGGGAGACAGGGACGAAGGGACTCAGTAACTGCTCCCGAGCCGTCGTCAGAAGGTAGTCCGAGTAGGCCGTCAGGTCGTCGCACCGGGCCGCCTCCTGGGAGGGGTAACAGACGTCCACGACGACATGGCCGTCGCCATTGATCCAGCGTCGGCGGGTGCGTAAGCGGTGCAGCTGAGCCGGCGACAGGCTCAGAGCCGGGCCGAAGGCATGGAGGTCCGGGACCAGTAATTCCCGTCGTCGCGGAGCGTCGCGGTCACCTGACTCGGCCGGACCTTCGGCACCCGCGGGAGCCCCTGACACCCAGGCCGGTACGTCGCCGAGGGCACCCACTTCCGGGTGGGCACCCTCGCGGTAGACGATCTCGGCGTAGAGAGGATCCGACCCGGTGGCGACACACACCATGGCACCGACCGGGAGCACGGGAGCGCACTCGCCGAAGGTGATCACGGGGAAGTCGTCGAGGCGCAGCGGGCTGCCTCCGTAGCCGTCGCCTCCGAGGTCGTAGCCGAAGTACACGGCGTTGAAGGCGACGGTGGTGTGAACCGGCGCCGGGCGGGCCGTGACAACCGCTTCGAGATAACGCAGCAGCCGATCCCGTTCCTGGTCGGGTACGGCCTCGTAGCCCCCTGTCATCGCGGAGGTCAGAAGAGCCTGGGCGCCGTACGGATCAGGCACGTCCGTCCTGTCACGACGCACCGATGACGTCTCCGGTCCCCCACATTCGCCAACCGTTGCTGATACATACGGGTCCCCACCCATGGCACCTCCGCCGCACTACTGACCGCTGCGGTCCGGCGTGCGGTAATTCCCGCAGACTATGCCGTCCCATGGCATTCCGGAGGCACTTTCGTCACTTTGCGCTGATCGATAGTGACTCACATCGATCAGGGCAGCGCACCAATCGAACACCTTCGGTCGAATCTGTCAAAGGACGCCGCGCGGCGGCGCGGGCATCAGGCTGCGCCGTCGCACCGACGGCACCTGGTTCCGGGGGCCGGCGCTGTGTCGTCCGCGAGAACTCGGCACACAGCCCCCGCCACCCGTCACACCAGCCGCCTGATCTCCCCACGCACCCGGTAGAAACCGCCCGCGGAGGAATGCAGCACGTCCACCAAATAGCGCGCCCGAGGCTCCCGTATCAGTGCGCACAGCCTCGCGCAGCACGAACCGGCAGGTCAGGGGGCGGGAACACCCACTTGAGCGCCTCAAGCGGCAGACCTGGGCGCAGAAGCATGTGCCCGCAACGCACCCTTCACCCCGACCCCCGCCAAGTTCTTCGAGGGCGACCGGCAGATGGAGCAGGGCAAACACGGCCTCACCGACGACGACCAGAGGACGCCGTATCACCAAGAAGTAGTCCGCGAGTTACGCTGTCGGCCCCGCGATCGGAACAGATCGCGGGGCCGTCGCCTTGCCTGATCAGTCGCTCAACTGCCCGTTCCCTATTGCCGAAACGAAGGAGTTCCACCCGCCGACAGGGAACACAAGCACCGGCCCGTGGGGAACCTTGCTGTCCCGTACCGGGACGACAGCGGCGAAGTCGTCAGAGACCTCGACGCAAGCCCCACCGTCCTGGTTGCTGTAGCTGCTCTTACGCCAGGACGCGGCAGTCAGGTCGATGGATCGCACGTGACTTCCTCCAACATCTGCAGGATGAACTTCCGCGACTCCGCCGGGGAAAGCGCCAGGTCGCGCACCGCATCGTACGCCTTCTGCAAACTCACAACAGGGCCGGACTCCTCGATGAGTTCGCCCCGGTATCCATTCTCGGTATACGCGACGGTCCTGCCCTCCGGAAGGAGGAGATACCACATGTCGGCACTCACGAGACCGTGCAAACCCGCGCTCTGCAGAAGCACATGGACCGTCACGTTCGGCCGTTCGGCCGCTCGGCCACTTCGGCCACTTCGGCCACGTACTCCAACTGCCGCCGCCACTCCGCCTCGTCCCGCAACGGCGTCCGCAGTACCGCCTCCGACAGGATCGTCCGGAACGGCGGCGCGTCCTTCCCCACCAACAACTCCCGCCGCCCCATCCGGGCATCGACCTGCTGCTCAAGCTCCTTCCCCTCAAGCCCGCCCGCCGCCAACATCTCCCGCGCATACCCCGGCGTCTGCAACAACCCCGGCAGCACGCTCACCGCGAAGTGCCACAAGCTCACCGCCTCCGCCTCAAGCGCCATGTACCGCCGGTATCGCTCGCGGAACTGCGTATGGTCCCCGGCTGCCAGCTCCCACAACGCCAGCAACAGCCCCGGCGTCCCGTAGTGCGTGTCCAACGCCTGGACGACCTCCGGGCTGCCGAGCGTCTCGCCGTTCTCCATCTTGCCGAACAACGACCAGTCCCAGCCGAGCCGTTCACCGAGCGCCCTCAGGCTCAGCCCGCTCGCTTCCCGTAGCCTCCGCAACTCCTCGGCGAACCGCTGGCGGGGTTCCTGACTGCGGTCGGTGATGACGCGCCGTTGCGGCATACCGCTCCCTCCGGGACATGCGCGTAAGCGACGGGGAACGTGTGGAACCACCTCGGCGCGACGGGGAACCACCGCCCCGTCCACAACCCGGCCGCCCATCTCCGGCCGCTTCCTCGTAACGTCCGGACTACGCAGCGTAATTCACCCAGAACAGCCGAGTCAGGCAATCAGCGGAACCGCCTCACTGACAAAGCCCTGGCCGACAGGTCGATCTCCGCGTGAACGGAGGCGTTCCGCACGTGTAGCTGAGCGCAACCACTTGGCTTCACGAAGCCCTCAGCTCGGAACGAGCGTCATTTCAGCGTCAAGATATCGCCCGTAACGCCCACACCGCGCACAGGGCACACCCACAAAACAGCAGGTCAGGACAGCTTGGCGACCGGCTCCAGAATCGCCACACACTCCACATGATGAGTCATCGGAAAGACATCAGCCTGAGCGTGATCAAGAGAACGCGCAGGTCAGAGGCAGTTTTTCGGCTCTACCAGGAGGCGTCAGGAGGCGCGGAGCGTCAAACGAGCGTCACGGCGAGGAAGTGGTGATGCCGTACGGCGGAGCGCTGCAAGGCGGTACACCCGCTGCCGCGCTGGCCGCGGTCCGGATCAGCCGAGGCGCTCGTACGGGGTATCTGCGCGCGGCGAGCACGGAGCGCCCGTCCTATGTTGGCCCTCCCACCCGCATGCCGTCGAGTGGAGTTGGCGTGGTGAAGGATGCGTTGACGAAGCCGCAGGTCGACTTGCTCCGGCAGATCGCGGCCGCTTCGGGTGCGACGCCGATTCCGCCTGCCCGGATCCAGACCTCCTGGGCGCTGGAACAGCGTGGGCTGGTCAAAAGGACCTGGCGTGGCAGCGGGCACGTCGCCGTGGTCACTGGGGACGGCCGCTACTACCTCAAGCACGGCAGGCACCCTCGACAGGTGCGGGCCGAGAAGGAGCGGCTGGAGGGCGATGCCGCCCAGGCCGCGCGGGCTCCGGCCGATGGGGCCGAGTTGATCTCCCGGCTGCAGTCGGCTTCGGGGAAGATCACGGTTCCCGATCCTGCCGCGCAGACCCGGGGCCGGTGGCGTGCGGCGTACTACGACGCGCTCCACCATGGGCATGTCCCGGAAGGGCACAAGCTGCGGTGGAACGGCCGGCAGCGCGGCGACTGTGCCTTCACGCTGGTTGACGAGGGGGCCGAGAAGGCAGCCCAGCCTCCTGCGGTGCCGGCCATTGACGTACCGGAGCGCCTGGAGCATCCTCATCGTCTCGTTCGTGCGACGCGCAAGGCCCTCGGCCGGTCCCAGAACGTGATCGACACCCGGGGCGCACCGGAGGTCATCCCGCTGTATCTGTCACGCGCGCTCGGCGACCGTGCCCTGCGGATCATGCACGCGCTCCTGAGCGAGGCCGAGAACCGGGGCTACACGGTCGAGACGCAGACCGACCTGGAGCGCGGCGAAGCCGTGCACACGCTGGCCATCGTGATCCGGGGTCGGGCCTTTCCTCTCGTTCTCACGGAGCGGACGGCCAGGGTTCCGCACGAGCCGAGCCCGCAGGAACTCCGCCAGCAGGAGCGAAACCCCTGGACGCGTCTGCCCAAGTACGACGAGGAGTTCAACGGCCGCCTTGCCCTCGGCGCACCGGCCGGGACCCGGTATCAGCACTCGTACTCCTACAGTGACGGTGCGCGGTGGACGCTGGAGTCGCGTCTGGGACGCCTGCTGAACAATCTCGAACACCTCGCCGCGGAAGCCGAACGCCGGGACCGGGAGAGGGAACTGCGCGAGGCCGAGCAGCGGCGCGAGTGGTACGCGGCCGTGGCGCAGGCTCGCGAGCGGCAGATCGAGCAGTACCGCGCGGAGATCCTGCGCCAGCAGGTCCGGGCCTGGCGGGAGGCTGCCGAGATCCGTGCCTTCTGTCAGGCCGTCCGCGCCCGCGCCGGCCCTTCGCCGGTTGCCGCGGACGAGGCGGAGTGGCTGGAGTGGGCCGATGCGTTTGCGGCTCAACTCGATCCGCTCCAGGGGCCGTTGCGTGCGCCGCCGGATCCGCCGGCCCGGTCCGAGATTCTGCGTGAGCTGGCGAGGGTCGACGCCTACGCCTATCCGTGGCCGTTCGGCACCGACGGTCGCTGGACTCGTCCGGAAGACGATCCGGCCGGCTCGCCTGCATGATCCGGGCCTTTCCGGCCCGCACATGCCTTCGCCCTGTCCATGCAGGACAGGGGGAAGGATCGTTCATGCAGCGATGGTGAGCGGCGCGTCCAGGCGTTCCCAGGCTCCGAGGACCGCCTTGTGGGCGTCCGGCTGCAGGTGGGCGTAGCGCTGGGTGGTCTGGAAGCTCTCGTGGCCCAGGAGGTGCTGGACCTCGTAGAGCGAGACTCCCTTCTGGACCAGCCACGAGGCGCAGGTGTGGCGCATGGAGTGCGGCGGGTAGTGCGGGACGAGCTGCTGCTCGCCGTCACCGTCGAAGTAGTAGGAGCCGTCCACGGCGGGCCACCACGTCTGCCGGCGCCAGTTGCCGTCGCTGAGGAGGCGACCGGTGCGGCCCTTGGTGACGGTGGTGAACACCACGGCATCCCGGTCCAGGCGGTGGATGTGGCGTTCCAGGGTCTCCAGGACGTGGGGCGGAAGCGGGACCTCCCGGCGGCTCTTGGAGCTCTTGGGGTACTGCTTGATGCCGCTCTTGGTGTTGACCTCCACCACGAACAGGCGCGAGCGGCGCTGGTCGATGCGGTGGCGGTGCAGGCCGGAGAGTTCTCCCCAGCGCAGCCCGGTGTAGAAGCCGAGCAGGCACATCGTCCGCCAGGGGGCGGCGAGTTCGTCGAGGATGCTCTGCGCCTGGTCGAGTGTGAACCACTGCGGCGGCTTGACCGCGATCTGCGGGAGATCGATGCTGCGGCACGGGCTCACGGCGATCACGTCGTCGTCGACGGCCGCGCGCATGATGGAGGACGTCAGGTTGTAGGCCCGCTTGATCGCAGCGGCCCCCGCGCCCTTCTCGACCAGGGCGCGGATCCAGCTCTGGACGTCCATGCGGGTGATGGCCCGCATCTCCCAGTCCGCCCAGTGGGGCACATGACGTGGTTCTTGATGCTGGAGGCATCGCCGCGCAGCGTGTGGGGCTCGACGATCCGGGCGCTCCACCATCGGTCGTGCCACTCACGGAACGACGTCTCGCCGGCTCGCGGGTCGCGCATGACGCCGCGGGCGAACTGGGTCTCCAAGTCGAGTCCCCAGGCCCGCGCTTGGGTCTTGAGGGGGAATGACTCGCTGAACCGGTCTCCTGTCCGGTTGAGTACGGTCGCCTGCCAGTTGCCGGAATTCAGCTTGCGGAGGTACGAGGCTCTACTCCTTGTTCAACGGTGACGGGCCGCAATGGCCGAGGTCAGCGGCGGGCTGCCGGCGGTGCGACTGTCCGGCGGCTGATGAACTCGTCGAGACCGACCGCCGGGACCCGCACGCGGGAACGCCCCGGGCCGGTACGGAGATCGATGACCGGCAGGTCACCGGCGGCGATGAAGCGGTAGACGGTTCGGCGGTCGACGTCCAGGGCGGCGGCGACAACGGGAATGGACAGCAGGCGCGCGGGCATGGGTGAGTCCTTGACAGTGGGATGGGGCGGGCGCACGGCGAGTCGACAGCCGGGCCATCAGCCGGTGCAGGGGCGAAGGTCAACCAGCCGCTTCGGGCAGCGGGACCAGGCCATGGAGCATGGGTGTGCTACGTGAGGGCGTCGTTGCGGTGAACGCACGCAACGCTCATGAGGGGAAAGGCGAGCGCCGCCAGCGCTCTGGACGGGGGCCAGAGCGCCGGGCGAGAGCGGCTAGTTGGATACGTCCGAAAGGGCCGACCCCGTGGACAAGTGTTCTCGGTCGGTTTCGGTGTTCTCCGTGCGGAAGCAGTACGGGTACCGCAGCGCAAGCCACCTCGGGGTCACGCCGGCCCACTCGGCAACCGTGACGGACGGGATGCCCATCCTCAGCCACTTCACCAGGCAAGAATCACGGAGGATGGCAATGGGCTCCCCCAGGCGCCACGCGTACAGGTCATCCCGCGGCAGGACAGCCTGTTGAGCCTGCTCCCAGATCCGCTTGTAGCTGGACGTCAGGAGCGGCCCACCTCCCGTGCCTGGAAACAGCAGGTCGTCCATCTGCAGGCCAGCGTCGCTGATCCACTCGCGGAGGAACTCCACGGACTGCGGCTGGAGGGGTATCACCCTCGCCTTCCCCCTGCGACGGACCGTCAACTTACCCCCGTCGCCCTCCGGGAGCGCCACATCGCTCACACGCAGAGCGCGAGCCTCACGCGCGAACAGAGCCTGCTCGGCCACGGTACGCATGAAGGGGTACACCGAGCGATTGCCACCCGCCGTCCCATGAATCGACTCAAGCAGAGATCCAACCTGCTCCTCGGAAAGCAACCACTCTTCTTCCACGACTTCGACGTACACGGCTTTGAACTCCTCAGGAACGGCAATTGAATGCACCACGCGCAGATCAGCGCGACAGGTTCAATGGTCTGCAGAACCGCCGGTTTGGCCAACCGGCGATCGTCGGCTATGTTGCCCCCGCCCCCGCGCTCCCGGAATCCAACTGCACACAGGAACAGCGGGGCCCAACCGCACTTCCCCGAACCGCTCTAGGTTTGCTTGCTTCGCCGCGTTCTTCCAGTCCGTTGCGCACCCAATGTGTCTGCCGTCGGCGAATCAACGCACCCAAGCAATGGGGAGGAGCACCACTGCAAGCCCGCTAGCCGGGCTGCCGAGTCCAAGGAACAGAGCAGGCGCCTTCTAAGCGCCTGCTCTATCCATCGCGACCTTGGACGCCTCGTACCCCGTCAATCACTTCTGGCAGACTGGTGAGTGGGCCACACCGTATGAACTCACCGAACGCCGCGGGTTGTCGGACCGTTACTTTCATCCGGGCTGCCCGACTTGGCCGAGCGCGCGGTGCAACGCGGACTGCATACGACGTGGGCACCGTCCAGTCCGACATAGACGTGGTCCCCAGACTCACCTCAGGTGGTACGCCGGTTAGCGATGCCCTCGCGCGCTTCCTTGGCCGCCGCCTCCCACTGGGCCGCCGCCTTGGCGGCCTCGGCGGTCTTCTCTGCCGCGGACGTCGTGAAGGAGTTGAATCCGGTGGTTGCTGTACCCCGGCTCATGTTGTACCGGGTTCAGCCACATGAGCCGTTGCAGCAGAAGCCGTCGCCGTTGCGGTATTCGCCGAGGTCCCCCTCCGCGACGTCATCGGCGAAGCAAACGGGGTCGTTGCGCAGGTTCGCCGTGTCCTAGTACTCCAGTTGCACTTCTCCATATGCCCTGGTCAGGTGGCTCCTTTGGAGTGTAAATGGCTGACGCCCCGTCAGAGTGGTGGCGGTTCGTGACTCACCCGATCGGGGTGCGTGCGGCGCTGATAGTGGCAGCGGCGGGCGACGCCCTGGTGGCGTCGGCGCCAGCGAGACCAGTGGAGACGGCGCCTGGGTGATTGGTGCCGGGCTGCGGAGGAATGGGCAAGGTCCAACAGCCCTCGAATTTCTGCCACGGTGAGGGGACCGAGGCTGCTCGACCCGTTTCTCCGGCCCCTTTTTTAAGGGCATGGGCGGTCATCGCCGCCAGGAAGGCGCGCGAGCATGGCCAGCGTGATGTGGCGGTACCAGCCGACGTAGCGGCGGACTTCGTACTGGTTCAGGCCACATTCGTTCTTCGCGGCCTGGAAGCACTCCTCAATGGCCCACCGGAAACCGGCGACCCGGACGAGTTCGGCTACCGTGACGTCTGCCTGGGCGAAGGCGAGGTAGTAGGCGATCTCCTCGGGACGCGCCAGGCTGCGGCGGGCCAGGACCCAGCGGTAGTGGGTGTGATCGCAACCGTCAATGGTGGGCAGCTTGGCCGCGGCCCAGTCGTAGACCCGCGGCCCCTTCACCCCGTCCCCGCAGGAGATCCGCTCCCACCCCTCGGGGGGCGCCGGCCAGGACATGGTCGATGCGCCAGCTGCCCGCCGGGGACTTGACCTGCTGGGACTTGGGCACGGCCAGGACGTATGCCACGCGGGCCTCCTCCAGCATCTGCCGGAAGTGTCACTCCTGTCCGTAGGCCGCATCGGCGGTCACCCAGGTGATCGGCAGATCCACCTCAAGAACCAAAAGTCCGGGGCGAGCCTGAATCCCGAGCACATAGCTCTCTTCCAAGAAGTAGACGGCCAGACGCCTTACTTCTCTGCATTCTTTCATCCCAGATCCCATTCGATGGGCGTGTGATTTCCGGTACTCTTTCGCGTGACGGGATTCCCGAACGAGTCGATTCGCTCCCCGTCGGCATTCCTCATTTCGACGTGCGGGTCACTGCTTCCCGGAGCTCTGTCAGTGCCCTTCTTGATGGTGAGTCGGGTTTGGGCGTTAGCCGAGACCGATCGAGTCGCCGGTATCACGCGGCGCCGGTTGGCGCGGCATGGGACCGCTCGGTTCGCCGGCCTTCGAGGCGTTGAACTGCTCAATGATCAGAGAATTCGACTGCCGTTCACGCCTCCTGGTGGGGAAGTAGGTTTGGAGGGCACGTGTCCGGGCGCGCCAGTGCCCACTGCATAGCCTTCAGCGCCATGTCATCGAATCCTCCGTCGAACGCCTCCACCTGGACATCATCCGCCAAGAACTCACCCATGGATTCATGGAAAATGAAAGAAAAATGCCTCTTCCTGACCCATTTGGATTCCGGGAACCTCGCCTTATTTTGCTCCTGAAGCGTATCGAACCAGTTCGATCCGATCACTTCATAAACTCCGTAGGAGCAATTGCCGTAGAGTGCATGCCCAATCAGCGCCTCATCGTTCGGATATCCGAACTTCATTTGCATGCACCCGGAAAAACGAACCACTGCAGGCTTCCGTTCCGTGTTCATGATGAGAACACTGCACGAATACTCATCCGTGAGCACCATGCCGCCACCTGTGGTGGATACTTCCATGCCAAGGTTGATTTCTCGCAATCGAACGAGATTCATTTCTCCCTCTCCGTAAACCGTCCGGCCGCCCGCCGGTAGCTGCCGATCAAGCGATTGGTCCAGCATATGACACGCCGCCCACCCGGCAGATCCCCACCGGCACCGCCCTCACGCTGCGGCGGGAGTGAGTACGGATCGCCAACCCGAGCACGCAACCCAGCGGCATCCGCCTTACGGCGGAGTAACCCCTACCAGACAGGGCGGCGGTGCCGAAATGACTCGGACCCTCCAGCGGTCAGCTCCAGAGGATCCGAGTCCAGCACTACCCTTCCTCCATGTCGATTTCTGCCTCAATTTCCGCTTCTTCCGCCGCCATATTGGCCTGGGCCTGCGCCCGAGCAATCGCCTGCGCTTTAGCCGCATCAGCCTCGACGTTATCCAGAGAGACCTCATCGATGACGTTCGAGTCCTTCATCGAACGAGTTATCGCAATCCTTTGGGACGGTAGCTCGTCACCCAAAACCGAGACCTCGTTCAAACGTTTAAGTTCATTCGCTGTCGGATCGCGATACACAACATTCGTCGGCAGCTTGCCAGCCATGACGATCGCAGTGAACCTTCTATTGCTCAGCGATACGCTGACGTCACCCATCTTGAACGCTTCTACCTGAATGTCATCGACATTCACCTCACCGTTCTTTATACCGCCGGCAAGGGATTCGATGGACATGTACTTTCGCCCGTCGACGACTACCGGAGCACTGAAGTTAGGACCCACCCGTGCTTGACCGAACGCCCAGGCGCCAGCTGCGGCTGCGGCAACTCCGGAAGCCTGCTTTACTGCCCGGGCTTCTTTGACGGCACGCTCGGCACGCTGTTGAGCTGCGTAGTCCTGGTGGAGACGAGTGAGCGCCTGGGACCGGGACTCGCGGCGTCCGTTTTGGTAGTAGTGTCCATTCCTCTCGGTGGGGCCACCGGAATCTGAGGGGTTGACGGGTCCGGTCGTAACGTAGCGCTTGGGGTTGCTCTTGCTGGTACCGGTGCCCCCTATGGGGTAACCGACGCCGCACAGGTCGGCGAAGCACAGCCCGGTGGGGTCGCTTTCGGTGACGGGGGCGTCGCCGGCGTAGGTGTAGCCGCCGAGTTCTTGGGGGCTGGTGGCTTCGAAGAGGGGATCGAGGCTGATGAAGCGGCCAAGGGAAGGGTCGTATTCGCGGGCGCCGATGTCGGTGAGGCCGGTGGTGGTGTCGGTGGTTTTGTTGAGGAAGGTGCGGTTGTCGGCCCAGGTGGTCGTGGTGCCGCGGGTGTTGCCGTAGGGGTCGAACTGGCGCCAGGTGGGGGTCTGGGCGGTGTAGTCGAGGTAGAGGCTGTTGGTTCCGTGCTGGTCTGCGGCGAGTTCGAAGCCGTAGTTGGTGCCGGTGCCGGTGCGGACGATGGTGGTGCCACCGGTGGCGCTGTAGTAGCGCACGCCGGTGGCGGTGCCGGCGGCGTCGTTGAGGGTGATCTGTTCGCTGCCGAGATAGAGGGTGACGGTGGTGGGGTCGGTCTGCAGCAGGAGGTTGCCGTCGGCGTCGTAGATGTAGCTGGTGGCGGTGCCGGTGGTGCTGTTGGAGACGCTGGTCAGCTGTTCGGCGTTGTTCCAGAGGAGGGTCTGGTCGCCGGTGCTGGTGTCGCGGGTGGTGGTGTTTCCGGCGGCGTCGTAGCCGTAGCTGGTCGAGCCGGTCGAGCCGCCCGTGGTGGTGGTGCCGGTCATCGTGTTGGGCTGGCTACTGGACCAGCCGCTGGTGGTGAGGGTGTCGCTGCCGGTGCCGGAGACGGTGTGCTGGGTCTGGGTGAGCCGGTTGCCGATGTCGTCGTAGGTCCAGCTGGTCCAGTAGGTTCCGCCGGTGATGCCGTCTCCGACGGTGCTGTGGTCACTGCTGGTGGGGGTGGTGTCGCAGGTGTCGGTGGCGGTTGACGCCGTGGTCCAGGCGGAGGTGAGGCGGTCGAGGGTGTCGTAGGTGTAGCACTGGGTTTCGGCCGTGGTGCTGGAGCCGGAGCGGGTCTCGGTCTGGTGGGTGATGTTGCCGGAGAGGTCGTAGGTGTATGCGGTCTCGTCGATGGTGGCGGGGGTGGTGGTGGAGCGGGTGACGAGTTGGTCCTTCAGGTCCTCGGTGTGTGCGTCGTAGCCGTCGGTGACGGTGGCGTAGGAGGTGGAGGAGCCGAGCTGGACCTGGGCGACCTGGTTATAGGCGCTGTAGGTGGTGCCTTGGACGTAACCGTAGGAGGTGGTGGCCAGGCCGTAGGGCTGGCCATCGTTGTTGTAGGTGTGGGTGACGGTCTCGGCCGGCAGCCCGCCGCCGGAGCCGTAGGCGTCGGTCCACAGCAGCCCGTTGACGCTGGTGTAGGAGTGGGTGATCTTCCAGGTCTTGCCCAGCACGGTGCCCTGAGCGCCGGGGGGAATGATCGTCTCCTCGCCCAGTGACTCGCCGAAAACGTTGAAGTTCACGGCCTGCTTCACGTAGGCGTAGCCGCCGCTGTAGGAGGTGTCAGTGGTGACGTGCCCGACCGGGTAGGTCATGCTGGAAATAGCGGCGTTGGCGTTGTCGTAGACCCAGGCCGCGGTCTGGTTGCCCGGTGAGCTGGTCGAGCTGTAGGCGACCTGGGCGGAGGTGGCTGCGTCGTACTGGCCGGTTTTGCGGTCGAGGGCGTCGTAGGTGTAGGAGACGTACTGGCCGCGGGAGTCCTTGGTCTGCAGCAGGTTGCCGTCCGCGTCATACACCATGTTCGAGGTGCCGGCGGTCGGGTCGCTCTTGGAGGCCACTTCTCCGGCCAAGTCATAGGTGCTGGTCCACACCTGGTTCTTGGCGTCGGTGGTGGTGGACTGCTGGCCGTGGCCGTCGTAGCCATAGGTGGTGGCGTTGGTGGTGCCGCCGCTGACGTAGAAGGTCCCGGTAGTGGTGTTCAGCGGTGTGGTCAGCGTCGGCGCGGCGGTGTATTCGTCGAGTTCGCTGGTGCGGCCGAGCGCATCCGTGCGGGTGGTCTGGGTAACGCCGCCCTTGGGCGGGATGATGGTGGTGGCGTCACCGTTGTACACCGTGGTGCTGGTCGAGACGACCGAACCGTTCTTCTCGGAGGTGTCGTAGACCTGCTGGCCGAGCCCGTCGTATGTGTACACGTCCTGGATGGGGACGTTGGTGTCGGGTATTGAGTCCAGGGCCAGCGTGGGGGTGGTGGTGGAGTCCCAGTAGCCGGTGTTCTTCTTGGCCACCCAGCCGCGCGAGTCGTAGAGGGTGTCGTCGATGAGACGGCCGCCCTGGGGGGTGTAGGTCTGGGTCTGACGGGCGCGGCCGAGGGAGTCCTCGATGCTGACCGAGGTGAGGTAGCCGCTGTTGTCGTTGAGGGTGTTGGTCACCACGCCCGAGAGAGAGCTGTCGGACAGGGTGTAGGCGTAGGTGAGGTTCGCCAGCGAGCTGGTGGCGCGGGAGTCCTTCCACACCGATGTAGCCCGCCCCAGCGCGTCGTACTGGGCGGTGGTCACCACGTGGTTGGCGTCGGTCTCGGTGAGGGACAATCCCCGTTCCGGGTCGAACGTCGAGCTGCTGGTGTGGGCGACCCCGCCTACTGTGGGCTCGGTGACGGTCTGTCCGGTGGTGAGGTAGGCGGAGTTGACCGTGTAGCTGGTTGTGGTGGTGTTGCCGTTGCCGCTGGTGATGCTGGCTAGGCGGTGGTACGTGCTGTCGTAAGTGTTCTGCGCGTTGGTCCGCCAAGTGAACGCGCCCGTGCCGTAGTCGGTGGCCTTGCGGGTCATCGTGACGAGGCCCATTGTCGGGGCGCTGGCCTGCGGGAACGTGGTGGAGAAACTGGTGTCGTCGTAGAACGTCCGGGTCGCGGAGACCACCTGGTCGGGGCGGTTGACGCTCGTGGGCGCGCCAAGGGTGTTCAGCCCGCTGGGAACGGAGGAAGTGGATCCCTCGGTGAAGCCGGAGCAAGCCACCGAGTCCGCTTCCGTCGCGGCGACAAGACCGACGATGTTGGCGCTTGCGTTGGCCGGGGCGTAGGTGGTGGCGGTGCACTGATCGTAGGCGGAGTCGGCCGGCACGGTGTGCTCGTAACTGTAGGTCGGCAGACCGAAGTCGTCGTCAGAGCGGGTGGCGTCGTACGTGGTGTCGGTCTCGGTGTAGCGCCAGGTGGTGGTGCCGCCGTCGGTCAGCCGCTGGCGGGTCCACTGCTCGGCAGTTGCTGTCGCGTTGGCGGTCAGGTCCGGCAGGCCGGAGCGGGTGCGGGTCGCGGTCGCGGCGGAGATCCAGTACGAGGAGATGCTGGAGTTGTCGACACCACCGCCGTTGCCGAGGTAGGAGGTGGACTCAAGTATCCGCCCGGCGAGTTGAGCGGAGTCGGTGTGGCTGCCGCCCTGTGAGTCGGTCAGTGACACGTTCCTGGTCGAGGTGGACGACAGCCAGTCGCCGTCCATGCCCTGGTAGTAGGAATCGACCTGCTTGGTCTGGGCGTCACCGGCGCCGTTGCCGGTGGTGGTGGTCATCTTCTGGTAGCCGCGCCACTGCCCGTAGGTGCGGTATTTGGCCTTGGTGTTCTCATCGTCGTCGTAATGCCAGGCCGCACCGCTGTACGAGTAGTCGGTCTCCTTTGTCGCCGAGCCACCAGTGACGTCGGTCTCCAGCACCTCCTGGACCGCGTACTTGTTGAACCAGTCCAGCATCGGGCTGACGTAGCCACTGGGCGTCCAGTACTCCGGGAAACAGGACGCGGTGTTCGACGAGGGAGTCGCCGAGGTCGAGCACGCGGTCGGCAGTGTGTAGGAGATCCCGGTCACCCCGCCCAGCTCGCTGGTGATCGCGGTGATGCGGTAGCGGAACAGGCCAGGGTAGGTGGAAGTGTCCACCCGGTTCTCCAGCGCCGAGCCGGTGAACTTCACCGCCGGCATGGTGATCGAGGAGGTCGAGCCACCAGCGGTGGTGTCCGAGCCAGTGCGCTGGATGGAGGACAGCCACAGTGTTGCGCTAGTCGCGTCGCCCGTCGACGGCTCCGTCTGCGTCAGCACGTAGGAGTCGACCGTCACATAGGCGCTTGAGGAGGCCGAGTACTGCTGCGTGGTGATCGAGGTCAGGCGGGTGGTGGAGAAGTACGACGGCGCATATGCGCTGCACGTCGCTCCGGATGAGCAGACCAAGTCGTAGGGGATGTCGGGGTAGTAAGAGGCGTTGGAAGAACTCTCTGAACTACCGCAGTTGGCGCTGGTGGACGTGCAGCGCACAGAGGTGCCGTAGACGATCTTGTCGGGGACGGTGCCGTAGGGGCCGGTGGCGGTGGTGAAGCCGTAGTCGATGTGCACGAGGTAGGAGTCGCGCACGTACTTGACCTCGGAGGCTCCGCTGTAGGCGCCGTAGTAGTTGATGTCCTGCTTGTAGTAGTAGGCCATCGCGTCGCCGGTGGGGGTGGTGACGTAGTCCAGGTGCCATTTGTAGGCCATGGTGCAGTAGCTGCTGGTGGCCGTGGAGTTGTAGCAGGGGTCGCTGGAATGGGCGGAGTACACGCGCTCGGAGTCCACCGAGTTCGTCGCGTCGTTGCCGGAGGCCCAGCCGGGGAGTTCATTGCGGCCGAAGTAGTACTTGGTGCCGTCCCGCTCCGTGATCACCCAGTACGACGTGTCGTAGGTACCCGATCCGTTCGACGAGCCGGTCACCTTGGTGACCGTCGCACCGTTGTCATTGGACAGCTTGTAGGCGGACGTGTCCTTGTCGTAGACGATCGAGGTCGACGATCCGTTGAGGGACATGGTCAGGATCGGGCCGTCGTAACACTCGTCCAAGGTGGTCACCGAACCAGCACTGCCCTCCGGGGAGTCGCCGCACGGGGTGAACGCCTGGCCGATGAAGGAGTCCTGGGTGCTCCAGCCATCGCCTACCCACGACGACTGGGCCTGGGTGTTGGGGGTCTTCCCGTCGACGCTGCCGGAGTCGTAGGACAGTGACGCATCAGGCGCCAGCAATGTCGACGCCGCTGGCGATTCCACCTTGTAGGTGTAGGTGAAGTCGCCCGACGAACCCGACTGGCCCCAGGAGCCCGCGGACGACAGGGTCGAGGCGTAGTTTCCTCCGGCTCCGCCTTCCTGCCCGGTGGAGTCGGTGGCCGCGATGACGGTGGCCGCGCCGGAGGTCGAGGCTGTCTGGGCCGTCGCGGACTTGGAGGCCGCGCCGGTGTAGACAGCCGGAGACGCCGATCCCGCTGCGGCCTGGCTGACGCTGGTGGAGGCGGCGCTCTTGACTGAGCCGGTACTGCCGAGCGTGAGGTCCGCGGATACGGCTGTGTCGTTGGGGTCATTGAGGGATGTCAGGGGTGTCTGCTTGCGGCACTGGGCGAGTTGAGGGGTTGTGAGCGCGCAGGCGGGGAGTGTCACCAGTCGCAGACGGGAGGCGTAGTTGCCGCCGACGGCCTGGCGGAAGGCGCCGTAGTCCAGGCCCACTGTCACTCGGCCCGAGCCAGATGCACCGGCACCGGCGCTCTGGCTACTGGCGAGGGACCAGACCGGGCCGGACACACCCAGCCGGGTGGACAGGGTCCGCGACTGCACCGAGACCCCCAGTGTGGTCGGGCCCGTGTAGGTGCCCTTGCTGGGTGCTACTGCCTGCGCCCAGACCGGTGTTCCCGACGCGGTGGCCTTGGAGCCTGCGGTCGCCGAGTGCTTCGGTGCTGTGAGTTTCAGAGTCCCTGTCTTGGCGGTCGGCCACGCCGTCTGGGTCGGTACGGCTGTGTGCCGGGTGGCGTCGGAGAGGTGCACGCTCTTGTGCGGAACGGGCTTCAGGCCGGTGACTGAGCGGCCGAGGTCCGCCTTCGCGTTCGTAGTGGACGTGGTGGACGGTGTCAGCGCGGTCGCGGTCGATCCGAAGGCCAGGCTCAGGCACAGGGACCAGGCCAGTACCGCGGCCCACCCGACCAGAAGCCTCCCGGCCATGCGCCGGTATCGCGCCTTTACCACTCCGCTGTTTCCGCGTACCCGTCTACCGGACACGGCTTCCCCCTCGCCATGACGACATGCCGAAATATCGAACAACCGCCAGCCTCTATTACTGCTGCGGCGATTGTTCCCCGACGGAAAGAAGTACATGAAGGTTCAATCCAAATGAATAATGACTTAGGAAAGAACCCGCGCCAGAAGGTGACCAAACTTCAATAGAAGTGGACATCCAAGGCATGCACATGCCGTGATCTGGGTCACACAATCGCATGCGGGGCTCTTAAATCCTCATACGGTGGCGCGATCCGGCCGCCTTCAACGCCGCACCCGCACTGCACTTCGCAGCGGCTGGGCGCATCAATGGACGGCGAAAACCGCCGTGGCTATTTTGCGAGAGATTGACCCTCGCGCGAGGTCGTTCAGGATAGGCCGGGGGTAAGCCGTGCAGAGTTTTCCATCAGCATGAATAATTGGGGGAAAGAAAGTGCAAAACATTTCGCGGGCCTCTCTGCCTCATTCTTGGGTGCGCCGCATGATTGTCGGTGCCACTGCCCTGGCCGTCTCGGGTGCCCTGGGGCTTCCCGGCATCGCACACGCGGCCACATCGGCGTCCAACGCCGGCTCAGCCAGCCGCTCGCCGGCCCGTGTTCCCGCCGGGCTGAGCGAAGATCAGGCCCTGGCGAAGGCGCGGGCCTCCGGCAAGCCGGTCCAGGCGACGGCCGCGACGACGGACTCCTCCACCTTGACCGCGAACCCGAACGGCACGCTGACGCTCAGACAGACCATCGCCCCGGTACGCAAACTGGTGCACGGGAGATGGAAGAGCCTGGATCCCACGCTCGTGCGCCAGGCGGACGGCACCATCTCCCCCAAGGCGTCGACCAGTTCCCTGACCTTGTCCGGCGGCGGCACGGACGCCCCGCTAGCCACCATGCGGGCCGGCGACGGAACCCTGGCGGTGTCCCTGCCCGCCGCGTTCGCGCTGGGAACGCCCTCTCTCTCGGGCGCCACCGCGACCTACCACAGCGTGCTGCCCAATGTGGATCTCGCCGTGACCGCGCAGGACACCGGTGGGTTCAGTGAGGTCCTGGTCGTCAAGAACGCTACCGCCGCGGCGAATCCCGCACTCACCGATCTGAATCTGTCCGCCAAGGCCACCGGGGTGACCCTGGCCAGCGACACGGCCGGTGACATCACCGCCAAGGACCGCCACGGGCGCACCGTATTCTCCGCCACCGCCCCCACCATGTGGGACTCCGGCCATGCCTCCGCAAACACCCCGAAGGCGACCGACCCCCAGACCGGCCAGAGCGTCGACACCCGCACCGGCAACCCGCTCAACTCCAGCCCCGCCTCTCCCGGAACCGCCGCCCGCATCACCAGTCTGAAGGCCGCCTACCACGCCGGAAAGATACGGCTCTCGCCCAACCACAGCCTGCTGACGGGCACGCACACCGTCTACCCCGTCTACATCGACCCGACCTTCACCGCCTCCGGACAGACCGACACCGTCCAGGCGTGGGCGTACGTCGACAACGAGTGGCCCGACACCGCATTCTGGAAGCCCGCTGCCTCCACCCCCGGGCCCCTGCACGTCGGCTACACCGACTGGACCTCCGACATCTCCACCAACCGGGCCTTCTACCAGACCAGCATCCACAGCGGCGTCTGGGGCGCAGACGACATCATCGACTCCAAGATCTCCTTCTACGAGAACTGGTCGGCGTCCTGCACCAAGGAGGAAGTTGACCTGTACTGGACCGGATCGATCACCTCCGGCACCACCTGGAACAACCAGCCCAAACGGCTCAAGCTGCTCGACTCCCAGTCCGCCGCCCACGGCTGGTCCACCTCGTGCGGCCCTGAAGACGTCACCTTCGACAGCAAATGGCTGATGCAACAGGCCGCCGCCGGCAAGTGGTCAAAGGCCACCTTGGAGCTGAAGGCCGCCGACGAGGGCAATGACCTGGCCTGGAAGCAGTTCAGCAAGCAGGCCACCATCACCACCACCTACGACCACACCCCCAACACCCCGACCACCCTGACCACCAGCCCGGCCACCAGCTGCTCCGCCGCCACTCCCACCACCCTGGGCCTGGGCGACGTCACCCTGCGCGCCGCGGTGTCCGACCCGGACGGCACCACCAGCCCGCTCACCGCCAACTTCACCCTGAAGAACATGTCGAGCGGTAGCACCTCCACCCGGGCCATCAACGCGACCAGCGGCACTACCACAAGCACCCTCTACTCCCACACCAATACCTCCGGGCCCTTCGCGGCGCTCACCTCCAAGACCGAGTTCGCCTGGTACCTCACCGTCGGCGACGGGGACCTGACCAGCAGTCAGTCGAAGACCTGTCACTTCTACTACGACCCCACCATCCCGGGCGCCCCCACCATCAGTTTCGTCACCTCCACCGCCAGTCAGTGTCCTGAACTCGCGGACAGTGCCTCGGGGGACAGTCTGTGCACCGTGGGAACGGCCGCCGGCTTCACGTTGACGGACACCAACACGAGTTCCGCGCCCGGCAGTTACCGCTACCAGCTCAACGGCGGCAATCCGGTCAGCGTCGCCGCCTCCAGCTCCAGCCCCTACACCGCAACCATCTCGCTGAAGCCGACCACGCAGACCAACGTCCTGACCGTCACCGCAGTCTCCAGCGGCGGGAACATCGGCGACACCGACGACTACCGGTTCATCGCCAAGGCTCCCGCTACCGCCGCCAGCGACGACCTCAACGGCGACGGCAACGCCGACCTGCTGACCGTCGGCGGCCAGAACTCCCTGCCCGCTGGACTATGGCAGGCCACCGGAACCGGAACCGGGAAGGTCGACGCGGTCGCCCGCGACATCGGTATCGACGGCAACGGCGTCTCCACCACCAGCCACACGGCCACATCCTTCACCGGCACCCAGGTCATCACCGGCCACTTCGCCAGCGCCACCGGCTTCACCGACGTTCTCGACTACAGCTACGACACCTCCACGGTGTCAGCCAGCGCGGAGATCCTGCGCGGAACCGGCGACGGAAGCCCCCTCGACCCCAACGGCGGCATCCCAGCCGCAGGCGACTCCACCGCCGCCTTCAGCCGCTCCATCAGCACAACCGCTGACGACGGCACCACCACCTCAACCACCGCCTTCGCCACATCCATCGCCAACGGCGGCGGTCTGTACAACTACGCCGTCAGCGACACCGACGATGACGGCATGTTCGATCCCACGGCCATGACCGGCTACTCCGACCTGCTCATGGTCATCGACGGCTCGCTCTACCTGTCACCCGACAGCGACCAGTCCGGCGGCTACAACGGCGCCGACGCCGCCACCGACCTGGCCGATTACAACCCCTACTGCCTCGCCCAGAACACCAGCACCACCACCAACTGCACCACCGGCTGGAGCGGCTGGACCATCACCAGCACCCTGCTGAACGGACTGCCCGCGGTATTCGCCCGCGACACCAGCACCAGCGACCCCTCTGCCGGACAGCTGTGGTACCTCAGCCCCGGCAACCTGACGAAACTCGCCGACGACGCGATCAACAACCTCGTCATCGACACCTCCCTCACCTCCGTCGAGGCCGCCTCCACCGGCTGGGACTCCGTCAGCCAGCCCACCCTCCAGGCCGCCGACATCAACAACGACGGCACACCCGACCTGTGGACCACCAACAGCACCGGCACCGCCACCGCCCATGAGATGACCCTGACCGGCACCGCCGCAACCTTCACCACCCCCATCCCCGCCGGCCAGGCCCTGAGCACCGACACCCACGACTGGCCGCTCAACGACTACGACACCACCGCCCTGACCGCCGACGACGCGGCCACCACCGCGATCCCCCTCACCGGCACCAGCGGCGTCACCGCGCCCACCGGCGGCCTGTTCGACCCCGACGTCGCCCTCGACTCCAGCGACCACGACTACCTCCAGGGCAGCAAAGCCCTGGACCTGACGAAGTCCTTCACCGTCTCCGTCTGGGCCGACCCCACCGCCTACGGTGGCGCGGTCCTCTCCCAGAGCGGCAGCGCGGACTCAGGGATCCTGCTCATCCCCACCACGGACGGCTGGCAGTTCAGCCTCAACACCGGGGCCGGCACCGCCTGGAGCTTCGACACCGTCACCGGCGGCACCGTCCACCTCGGCACCTGGGCCCACCTGACCGCCACCTACGACAAAACCACCGGCGTGATGAACCTCTACGTCGACGACGTCTTCGTCGCCACCGGCAGCCACACCGCCCCCAGCACCGGCGCGAGCGGCACCTTCCAGCTCGGCGACGACTGGCACACCAACGCCCGCGCCGACTACTTCACGGGTGAACTCGCCCGCGTGCAGACCTGGACCGGCGCCGTCGTACCCCCCGCCCAGCCCTACACCCCCGCCGGATACCACCAGGCTGTCACCCCCACCCGCATCCTCGACACCCGCTCCAGCAGCGGCCTGACCTACACCAGCGGCATCACCGCCGGCGCCAGCACCGTCGCGACCGACTCCGTCACCCATCTGAAGATCGCGGGCGACACGGTCACCTCCCCGGTCAGCGGCGCACCCACCACGATCCCTGCCTCGGTCACCGCCGTCGCCGTCGACGTCACCGCCACCGCGCAGACCGACGGCGGCTACGTCACCACCTACGCCGACGGCACCCAGCGACCCAAGACCTCATCCACCAACTTCACGGCCTCCACCACCGCCACCGGCTACCAGATCGTCCCCGTCGGCAACGACGGCAAGATCGACCTCTACACCCACGTCAACACCACCGGCGGCACCGCCGCCCTGATCGTGGACGTCACCGGCTACTTCACCAGCGACCCCACCATCACCGGCGACCAGACCTACACACCACTCACCAGCGCGGTCCGCGCCCTGGACACCCGCTCCAGCATCGCCCACACCAGCCTCACCACCACCGGCACCGTGGCAGCCGACAAGACCTTCACCCTCCAGATCACCGGCCAGAACGGCATCCCCAGCACCGCCACCGCCGTCGCCATCAACCTCGCCGCCGCCGACGCCACCGGCACCGGCTACCTCCAGACCTACGCCACCGGATACGCCCCCACCGCCGCCACCAGCCTCAGCTTCAACAGCGGCAACGCCATCGCCTCACTCTCCGGCGACGTACCCATCGGCACCTCCGGAACCATCACCATCTCCGTCCACGCCAGCGCCACCGCCGTCCTCGCCGACATCTCCGGCTACTACACCACCAGCACCACCGGCCAGAAATTCCACACCATCAACCCCACCCGCCTCGTCGACACCCGCAGCGGCATCGGCGGAACCACCACCCCCGTCGCCGCCAACAGCACCTACACCCTCACCCCCAGCACCACCCAGCACATCACCACAGCCACCACCCCCACCATCGCCGCCATGGTCACCATCACCGGCCCCACAACCGGCGGCAACGCCACCGTCTACCCCACCAGCACCGGCAAACCCGCCACCAGCAACATCAACTGGGGCACCGGCGACACCATCGCCAACCTCACCCTCACCCCCACCGACACCAGCGGATCCATCACCCTCTACAACGACAGCACCGGCACCACCGACCTCGTCATCGACTCCAGCGGCTACTACACCTGACACACCCATCGCACTGAACCCGAAGGGCCAGCCCCCAAGGCAACGGGAGCCGGCCCTTCGGCACTCCTCCAACACGGTGACAATCCAAGCGCCGGCCCCGTCAGCCCAAACGGACCCAGACATCCGCTGAGCTGGGTCCGTATGGACTTCATCTCTTCAAGGGATCGATCTCGCTCGCGCCCACCCCAACCACCATCCAGCTGATTCCAGGACCTGCTCACTCAGATCCACATCGGCCCGCACGGGGCCGCAGCCCTGAAGTACAAGCACGCACGGCTCACGGTGGCCGCACATCCGGACTCACCAGTCGCGGCCGTCCGGAGGGAGTTCGTCTGTCTCGTCCTGCATACGGTGCAGGGTGGAGTCCGCTAGGTCGCGGTAGAACTGCTCCTCGACGCTGCCCCGGGGACATCCGTCGGCCAGCTCAGTGGCCTTGGCCTGCTGCTCTAGATCCTCGGGGTGGGGCTCGCCAGGCGTCCCCCAACGCATCCCGCTCATGCAGGCGTCGTAGAGGGCGCCCCTCATTCTCTTCAGGATGGCGTCTCCGTGGCGGTCGGCGGCTCGCAGGCAGCGGCGTACGAACCCGACGTCCAAGACGAGCGTCCGTGGGGCTTTGGACAGCATCGCCGCGGCGATCCTGATCTTCATGGGGTCGCTGTCGTCGAGATATTCGTCAATCACGGCGTTGACTCGGGCGTCGTAAGGCCCGGCGACAAGCTCGAAGAGGCGAGCTCCCAGATAGCACCTGCGGGCGGATTCCGGGTCGGCGGCGATCCAGTCGCGGATCTGCCGCAGAAGGTCCGGGAAGTCGTCGTGATCGCGGAATGGAGGTGTCACATGCCAGCGGAAGGGCAGGGCGGAGTGCATGCCAATCGCTTGGCGTGGTGAGGACTCCGCCCTGGCTTCGAGCAGTTCGATGACGGTGAGGGGTTCGGTGCGGGCGAGTTCTGCGAGGAACCGGCCGATCTCGTAGCCGTCGATGGACGGTGCCGCGGTCAGAGCCGCGAGGAATGCCCCCTGCTGTTCCTTGGAAAGATCCGACCAGGACAGCGGACTGTACGGAGGACCGGCCACAGCCTGGGCGAACGCGTCGAGTTCCGCTATCTCCACGGCGGGCGGTGCGGTGAGCAGTTCGACGGCCAGGTTCTTGTGCTGCGCTGCGATGACGTGCACGGCGCCGAGCGTGGCCCTGCGCACGATGTCGTCCCCGTGGGCGGCGAGTTCGCGCAGCAGGTCCGCCTCGCCGTCCAGCAGATCGCCGCGACCGCGATGGTTACCAAACGCCTGCGCCACTTCCCGCGTGAGTTGGGTGTTCTCCGAGTCCATGAGCGTCCGCCCCCAGCGGACCGCGCGGTCTCCGGCGACGTGCCCCATCGCAGCGAGAGCGACCGACACCAGCGATGTCAGAGAGCACTCGGGCGCGGCCATGGCCTGCTCGCAGATGGCTTCACCGACGGACGGACGGTGGGTGACCAGCGTCCAGATGAAGGACCGGGCCCATCCGCTGTCGGTGCCGAAGACCCTGTCGTTCTCGCTGAGCAAGACATCAACGCGGGTGGCGATCGTGTCGTCTGTCCAGTCAGCGAGAGCGGTCATCACGTCGCTGAACAGCACGTCTTGCGCCGCCCGCGAATCCGAGACGGCGGAGTAGACAGCCGGGTCGGCGGGTCCACCGTGCAGCGCCCGGGCGAGTGCGTTGTCCGGTGAGGTGGAGATTGCGCTCAACAGGTCTTCGGCGGGGCGGCGGAGGCCATCGGGGCCGTGCTGTGCTAGCCATTGCAACTCAGTGCGCACGGCGACCAGGATCGCCGGCGGCAGGGCGTGATCAACGATGTACCGGTGCAGCCGGTCAACGGTGCTCGCGAGGTGCGGGATCCACGGCTGACACATGGCGTCCGTCACCGTCAGCCCGAAACCGCCAAGGGGCAGGCTGATTGCCTTGCCGATCAGGGAACAGGCCGCCGAGGCGCGTTCGAGCTGCGGGTGCCCCAGCTCCTCGAACGCCAGGTCCAGCGCCGCGCCGCGCATGTCCAGGACCTCACTGGTGAGGGTCAGCACGTAGGGGCGGAAGGTCAGCGTCCAGGTCGTGGGTGACCACAGCTCGTCATGGTCCTCCATGGTCAGCACGGGGGCGAGCACGCTCAGCGGCTGGTGGACAGTCGGAGCGGCGGGTGCCCGGGCCAGCCAGCGCTCGACCTGGCTGACGAGGATCTGCTGGTACTCGGTGGGGCCCAAGCGGGTGTAGCCGGCCAGTTCCACCAGAATCCGCACGGGGTGCGAGGGGTGTCGATTCAGGGGGCGCGAGTCGTCACGGCCCAGGCTCCAGAGGAGGGCGGCCGCCTGCGGCAGGAACTCCAGAGAATGAGCGGCGGCCTGGAGGACAGGGGCCAGGGCATAGCGCACATCCGTGTCGGTCCAGGTGTGGGGCAAACCGAACCCGACTTCCGCGGTGACGGAGTCACAAGGGTTGTCCACCGCCCACGTGGCCAGGTCAACAGCCCGCCGCGGTTGGAAGAAGGCGACCTTCGCCACGACCTCCAGCAGACTCACCCGTTCCCGTGCGTCCGCAGCGCGAAACGCTGCCCTGATCTGCTCCCACAGCGGCTCGATCAGCCCGCCGGTGCTGGTGCCCTGTTGCTGTTGCCACTCCACACGGCCGGTGTTCACCACCAGGTTGGCCAGCGCGCTGCCCTGGCCGGCTTCCATGGCTCTGGTGACGTAGCCCGTGGGCAGACCTGTGCTGCTGTGACGCGCAGCCTTGACGAGCAGGGCGTCACCCAGCAGGTCCGGCACCAGACGCACGGTGGTGCCGTGGCTCAGCACCACCCCGGCACCCTCCAGGGTCTCCAAGTGCCGGGCAAGGACGTCGAACGGCAAGCCGGTCAGAGCTTCCAGCGACGTGAGTACCGCCTCTTCCGCGAGCCGTACAGGCTGGAACGCGGCGAGGGCAAAAAGCAGATCCTGGGGTACCTGGCCGGATGCCGCATCGGCGGTCAGCGCCTCAGCGAGGCGGTCTGTGAGTTCCAGGTGGAGTTGCTCGTCGCCTGCGAATCTCCGGGGATCCAGGGCTCCGTTGTTGATCAACGCGCCGCCGGTGACGATCAGCAGCGGGCAATCCCGTGCCGCTGTGGCGAGCCTCGGTGCGTGGAGCCGTACCGCTTCGTCCAGAATCTCGCCAGCCAAGGAAAGAGCAGCGCCGAACTCCAGGTCCCCGATCTCGGCCACGGTGGCCTCGCTCGCGTGCAGGCCGGCCTGGGCCAGTGCGCGGCGGGCATGGGCCACGCCGTAGGGCCGCAGGGAGAGCAGCACGTTGGCGGAGCCGTTGGCGCTCCGGACCCCGGAGACGATTTTTTCCAGGGGAAGGGCATCGTCGTGTGCGTCGTCGACGATCACCAGCAGTCTGCCCGTGCTCGGCAGTTCCCTGAACGAGCCCGGGCCGATGGCGGAGTCGGGGCCGAGCACCCGTACTTCGACGGCGGGCTCTGCCTCGCGCAGCGCCTCGCACAGAGCCGTCACGATCTTCGTCTTCCCAACTCCGGCCCTGCCGATGAGAAGCGCGACGCCTCCTTGCTCGTTCCTAGCAAACGGTAAGAGGCCGTCCATCGTCTGCCCTCGCCCGACGAGTCGCCAACGATGCGAGTAGACCGCACCCTTGTTCACGTAGCGAAGGTAGTCGTGGGATTTCATCCAGGGATCGGGCTCCGCGGGCCCGTTCTGCTGGATCACGACCTGCGTGCCAACCACATCACCCAGAAAGACCCCGCCCCGGAAATCGATGTGGTCTCCTCGATACCAGGTTGCCGCACTGCCCGGCGTATGCCGCTGCATAGCATCCGCGACCGCTTGCGCGATGTGCGGATCGGCGACGAACACGTCTGCCAACCGGTCGGCCCAGGACCGCACCGCCTCCTGCCGGGCGGGCTGGGCAGCCGCCTCGGCAAGCACTTGCGCGGTAGCGCTCGGGTCATGTGCCAGCGCCTGCGCCAGTTCCTCCACCAGCCGGCGCCCGGCCTCCCCTCCGGCGCCTTCGGCCAACGCCACCAGCAACGCCGTCGGCAACACCTCGTCCATCTGTGCCTTCCCCCCCCCCGCTCTACACAACCGGCCCACCCGGAGCCGCAAGTCAACGGTAGGGGTTCAGGACGCACCACGTGCCGACCTGGCTTACAACCAGACCCGCACGGCGAGGCCGACCACCGCCAGCACCTCCAGCACCTCCAGCACCTCCAGCAGCGACAGGGCCTCGAGCAGCCCACCACACGGTCCGCCGACGCTCACACCCCACAAGACTGACGAATAGGCACAGGTCCTCCGCTCGGGCCAGGACAGCACAGGCCCCCAAGCCGCAACTACAGCGAGCAGGACCGTATTGCGCACCGCAACACCGACGTACCAGGGGATCCTCAGAGGGAAAGACAACACCCTGAAGCCCTACAAGCACCGACCTCCGCAGACGTCCCGTCAGCATCACCACGCACTGAAAATCCCGACAAAAGATCCCTCCGATAGCGCTTCAGCAGGTCGGAGGGATGCGCACAGCCGAGACCAGGGGAGTCGAACCCCCGACACATTGCACTCATTTGGGCTGCACCGCTCAAGACTTCCCATGCGATGCACCACAAGCAAACGAAGACCCCCTGGGCAGCCTACGCCGGGGTTCACGCAACTGCTCGGCATCACAAGATCCTCAACGAACACGCTTGGCCGGACCAGGTGTCAGCCTGCCTGACCAGTGACACAGTAAGCCTGACACCCCATCAGAACGAGCGTCAAATGAGCGTCACGAGCGTCATTTCAGCGTCAAGATATCGCCCGTAACGCCCACGCCGCACATGATGCGCACACACAAAGCCGCAGGTCAGGACAGCTTGGCGACCGGTTCAAGGATCGCGACGCACTCCACATGGTGCGTCATCGGAAACAGATCAAACGCCCGCAACGTCCGCACCCGATACCCCCCATCCCGGAAATAAGCGATGTCCCGAGCCAACGCAGCCGGATCGCAAGCCACATAAGCGATCTTCCGCGCCCCGAGCGACGACAGATGCTCCACCGTCTTCTTCCCGGCCCCCGCCCGCGGCGGATCCAGCACGATCAGATCGACCTCGCTGATCCCGGTCCGCGGCAGCACACTCTCGACCTTGCCCTGCTCGATCCGCACCCGCTCGAACCCGGCGAGATTGTGCCGGGCGTCCTCGACCGCGCGCTTGCCCGACTCGATGCCGAGCACCGCGCCCTTGTCGCCGAGGCGGTCGGCGAGGGCGCCCGCGAACAGGCCCACGCCGCAGTACAGGTCGAGCGCCATGTCACCCTTGCGCGGCAGCAGGCCCTGCATGACCGCCTTGACGAGGGTGTCGGCCGCCATCGGGTGGACCTGCCAGAAACCACCGCTGCCGACGCGGTACGTACGGCCGTCGGCCCGCTCGCGGACGAACGCGCGGCCGTGCACGCGGTGGATGCCGCCGTCGTGCTCCTCGACGCGCATGACGGAGACGGGGCGTTCCAGCTCGACCAGGGGCAGGCGGGCGCCGGGGCGGGGCTCCAGGATGACCATGCGGTCCTGGGAACCCGTCGCCGCGATCGCCTCGACCGAGGCCATGCCGGACCAGTCGCGCTCCTCGATGCCCAGCTCGCTGACGCCCGGCGCCGCGATCAGGCAGTGCTCGACCGGCTCGACCTCGTGCGAACGGTGCTTGCGCAGACCGGCGTTGCCGTCGACGTCCACCGCGTACTGCACGCGCGTGCGCCACCGCGGCACCTGGCCCGCGGGCAGCTTGTCGCCCTCGGCCGGCATCACCGTGCCGTCCCAGCCGGCCTCCTCGGGCGTGAGCCCCGCGAGCCGCTGCAGCTGCTCGGTGATGACCTCGCCCTTGAGGCGGCGCTGGGCCCCCGGCTTGGCGTGCTGCCAGTCGCAGCCGCCGCAGCGACCGGGTCCGGCGTACGGGCAAGGCGCCTCGACCCGGTCCTTGGACTCGTCCAGGATCGTCACCGCGTCGGCACGCAGGAACCGCGCGCCCTCCTCGCCGTCGGTGACCCGCGCGACGACCCGCTCACCCGGCAGCGCGTGCCGGACGAACAGCACCTGCCCCTCGGCCGTACGGGCGATGCAGTGCCCGCCATGGGCGACGGGGCCCACCTCGACCTCGTACTCCTCCCCCACCAGCGATTTCTTCGGTTCTGCCTGCATGGCGGGGTGACTCCAAATGCGAAAGGGGGCGAGCGAAAGGACGTACCAAAGGGGACGGCCGGACAACAGCCCACCAGTCTACGTGGACCCCGCCCGGCCGCTCACCACAAAGCGCTCAGCCCTTGGTGTCCGAGGGCTCCTTGTGCCGGTCCGCCGCGGGCCCCCGCCGCACCGCACCCGGCGCACTCCACTCGCTCCGCTTCCGCGCCCGGATCTTCGCCGCCTCGGAGGACTCCAGCTGGTACGGCACCGACGTCACCATCACGCCCGGCGTGAACAGCAGCCGGCCCTTGAGCCGGAGCGCGCTCTGGTTGTGCAGGAGATGCTCGTACCAGTGCCCGACGACGTACTCGGGGATGATCACGGACACCGCGTCCCGCGGCGACTCCTTCCGCAGCCCCTTCACGTACTCGATGATCGGCCGCGTGATCTCGCGATACGGCGAGTCGAGGACCTTCAGCGGTACGTCGATCCCGCGCCGTTCCCACTCCTCGCGCAGCGCCTTGGTCTCCGCCGGGTCCACGTTGACGCTGAGCGCCTCCAGGGTGTCCGAGCGCATCAACTTGGCGTAGGCGAGGGCTCGTAGAGCCGGGCGGTGGATCTTGGAGATCAGGACGACGGAGTGGACTCGGGACGGGCGGAGGCTGTCGTCGCTCGGGCCCTCCGGGGCCGCGATCTCCTCGGCGACCCGGTCGTAGTGCTTACGGATCGCGGTCATCGTCGCGTAGAAGATGCACATGCCGAGCAGCGCCACCCAGGCACCGTGCGTGAACTTCGTGACCAGGACGACGACCAGCACCAGGCCGGTGAAGAACGCGCCGAAGGTGTTGATCGCGCGCGAGCGGACCATGTGGCGGCGCTTGGCCTGGTCCTTCTCGGTGGCCAGGTGGCGGTTCCAGTGCCGGACCATGCCGGTCTGGCTGAGGGTGAAGGAGACGAACACGCCCACGATGTAGAGCTGGATCAGGCGGGTCGAGTCGGCGCCGTAGATCGCCAGCAGCAGGGCGGCCGTGCCGGCGAGCAGCACGATGCCGTTGGAGAAGGCCAGGCGGTCGCCGCGGGTGTGCAGCTGGCGCGGGAGGTAGCGGTCCTGGGCGAGGATCGAGCCGAGCAGCGGGAAGCCGTTGTACGCCGTGTTGGCGGCCAGGAACAGGACCAGCGCGGTGGCCGCGGCCAGCACGATGAACAGGAAGCTGCCCTTGCCGAACACGGCCTCGGCGACCTGGGAGATCACCGGGTTCTGGACATAGCCGGAGCCGATCGCGACGCCGTTGTGCAGCAGGTCGGTGCCCGGGTTCTCGGCCATGCGGACCTTGGTCGTCATGGCCAGCGCGATGATTCCGCAGAACATCGTGACGGCCAGGATGCCCATCGCCGCGAGGGTGGTCGCCGCGTTCTTCGACTTGGGCTTGCGGAAGGCCGGGACGCCGTTGGAGATCGCCTCGACACCGGTGAGCGCCGCACAGCCGGAGGAGAAGGCCCGTAGCAGCAGGAAGACCAGGGCGAAGCCCGCGAGGCCCTGGTGTTCGGCCTTGATGTGGTAGGCGGCGGTCGGCGCGCGCATGGTGTCGCCGAGGACCAGTCCGCGGAAGGCGCCCCACGCGATCATGACGAAGACGCCCGCGACGAAGACGTACGTCGGGATCGCGAACAGCGAGCCGGACTCCTTCACCCCGCGCAGGTTCATCAGCGTGAGCAGCACCACGACGGCGATCGCGCAGAGCACCTTGTGCTCGACCACGAAGGGCACCGCGGAGCCGAGGTTCTCGATGCCGGAGGCGATCGACACGGCCACGGTGAGGACGTAGTCGACGAGCAGGGCGCTGGCGACGGTGAGGCCCGCCTTGGGGCCGAGGTTGGTGGTGGCCACCTCGTAGTCGCCGCCGCCGCTGGGGTAGGCGTGCACGTTCTGCCGGTAGGAGGCGACCACCGTGAACATCAGCACCACGACCGCGACCGCGATCCAGGGGCTGAAGTGGTACGCCGACACGCCCGCGATGGAGAGGACCAGCAGCACCTCGCCGGGCGCGTACGCCACGGAGGACAGCGGGTCGGAGGCGAAGACGGGGAGTGCGATGCGCTTCGGCAGGAGCGTTTCGCCCAACCGGTCGCTGCGCAGTGCGCGCCCGATGAGGATGCGCTTGGGCACGTCGGTCAGTTTGGACACAACAGAGGATCGTAGGCCTTCGAACAGGCGATCCTCTACTTTCCGCCGCCTTACCCGCTGTCATCTGCCTCACGAGTGAAATAAGGGACGAGTGGAGTTGCGGATTCCGTCGAGACCTACGACTCCGTGTCTATATGACAAAACCCCGCTCCCACCGCCTCCTGGAGGTTCCATGCCCGCGACCGCAGAGCTGATCGGCGCCCTGGCCGCCCTCGTCGGCCTCGGAATCCTCACCCTGGCCAGCGTGCGCAGCATCGGCCGCCGCTGACGCACAGGGGTGCCGTGGAGGGACCGGGCGTGTGTAGCTTGGGCCTCGGTCTGAGACCCTGATGGGGCTGAGCATTGATTTCAGGACACCGGAAGGACGGTCGTGCACATCGTCATCATGGGCTGCGGCAGAGTGGGTTCCGCTCTCGCCCAGACCCTGGAGCAACAGGGGCACACGGTCGCCGTGATCGACCAGGACCCCACCGCCTTCCGTCGGCTGGGCCCCGGATTCGGCGGCCGCCGGGTCACCGGGGTCGGCTTCGACCAGGACACCCTGCGCGAGGCCGGCATCGAGGAGGCGGGCGCGTTCGCGGCCGTCTCCAGCGGTGACAACTCGAACATCATCTCGGCGCGCGTCGCCCGCGAGATGTTCGGCGTGGAGAACGTCGCGGCCCGGATCTACGACCCCCGCCGCGCCGAGGTCTACCAGCGCCTGGGCATCCCCACGGTCGCCACGGTCCGCTGGACCGCCGACCAGATGCTGCGCCGGCTGCTGCCCTCGGGCGCGGAGCCGCTGTGGCGGGACCCCACCGGCGGTGTCCAGCTCGCCGAGGTGCACGCCTCGGCCGCCTGGGTCGGCCAGCGGATCAGCAAGCTGCAGGAGGAGACGGGCGTCCGCGTGGCGTTCCTCACCCGGCTCGGCGAGGCGATGCTGCCCTCTTCGCAGACCGTGTTGCAGGAGGGCGACCTCGTGCACGTGATGATGCGTACGGACGAGGTCGACAAGGTCGAGGCGGCGTTCGCCAAGGGTCCCGAAGAGGAGGGCGGTCACTGATGAGGGTCGCCATTGCCGGAGCCGGCGCGGTCGGACGTTCGATCGCCGGAGAGCTCCTGGAGAACGGTCACGAGATCCTGCTCATCGACAAGGCCCCGACCGCGATCTCGGTCGAGCGGGTCCCCCAGGCGGAGTGGCTGCTGGCCGACGCCTGCGAGATCACGTCCCTGGACGAGGCGGCGCTGCAGCGCTGCAACGTCGTGATCGCCGCGACGGGCGACGACAAGGTCAACCTCGTCGTCTCCCTCCTCGCGAAGACGGAGTACGGCGTCCCGCGCGTCGTCGCCCGCGTCAACAACCCGAAGAACGAGTGGCTCTTCAACGAGTCCTGGGGCGTCGACGTGGCCGTCTCCACCCCGCGTCTGATGTCGGCCCTGGTCGAGGAGGCGGTGTCGGTCGGCGACCTCGTCCGCCTGCTCCGCTTCAGCCACGGCGACGCCAACCTCGTCGAGCTGACCCTCCCCGAGGAGTCCGCCCTCGCGGGCACCCAGGTCGGCGACGTGGAATGGCCGGAGGACACGTCCCTGGTCACGATCATCCGCGGCACGCGCGTGCTGACCCCGTCCCGCGAGGACTCCCTGGAGGCGGGCGACGAGCTGCTGTTCGTGGCGGCTCAGGCGCGCGAGGAGCAGTTGGAGGATCTGCTGTCGGTGCGCCGGGAGGACGCGGCGAGCTGATCCCTTCGGGGATACGACGAGGAAGGGCGCCCTGAATGTTCAGGGCGCCCTTCCTCGTCAAAAGAAAAACTACGCGTCGCGCCGGTGCCGTCCCGCCGTCGCGTCCTGGCCCTCGCCGGTGGCCTCGGCGGCAGCCTTGCGCTCCTTCTCGGCCTGCTCCTCCGCCTCCATCTCCGCGAACACGTCGATCGGCGCGGGCGCCTTCGCGAGGAAGACCCAGGTCAGCCAGACGGCGAGGAGGAAGGGCGGGATCTTCAACGCGACCAGGACCCAGCCGAGTTGGGCGGTGTTGGCCCACCAGTAGAGCGGGAAGAGGATCGCGCACTTGGCGAGCAGGATCAGGCCCCAGGCCCAACTGGCCTTCGCGTAGGCCTTCTTGCGGCCGGGGTTGCGGGTCCGCCAGGAGAGGTTCTCCTTGAAGACCGGGCCGAGGATCAGGCCGATCAGTGGGACGCCCGCGAGGGTGGTGATGATGTACGCGAGCGCCAGGCCCAGCGTGTAGAGCATGCCGGGGAGATAGAAGTTCTTCGCGTTGCCCGTCATCATCGCGAAGACCACACCGAAGGCGACGCCGAAGACACCGCTGAAGGCGTGCTTGACGGTGTCCCGGGTGGCCAGCCGGACCACGACCAGGGCCAGCGCGACGGCCAGGGCGGCGATCGCCGACCAGTGCAGGTTCTTGTTGACGGTGAAGATGCTGACGAAGAGCAGGCCGGGCAGGACCGTTTCGATCATGCCGCGCAGTCCGCCGAACGCCTCGAAGAGGGCCGCCTCGGTCACCGCCCGGACATCCTGCTCGCTGTCTTCGGCGTCCACGGTGTCCGCGGTCGGCTTGTCGAGCGACGTCACCGGCTACTCCCGTCCGAGGGGTTTCAGTTCGTATTTGGGGTTGAAGAGCACCCGGCGGCCCCGGCTCATCGAGATCCGGCCGGACGCGATCAGCTTGCGCCCCGGTTCTATCCCCACGATGGAGCGCCTGCCGAGCCACACCACGTCCAGGGCGGCCGAACCGTCGAACAGCTCGGCCTCCAGGGCCGGGACTCCCGCCCGGGGGCGCAGCGTGACCGTGCGCAACGTACCAGTAACCGTCACGATCTGTCGGTCGTGGCAGTCGCCGATCCGGACACAGCCCTCGGTCTCGGCGTCCTCACGCAGCTCCTCCGACTCCAGGTCCTCCTGCGAGGTGGAGAGCCGGTCGAGCATGCGCCGGAACCGTCCGGCCGGCTTTTCGGAACGAGGGACAGCGCTCATATCTGAAGCGTACCGGGGTCCACTGACAGCAACGTACCCACGCCCTCAGCGCTCGAACCGGTAGCCCATACCGGGCTCCGTGATGAAGTGCTTGGGATGCGCGGGGTCCGTCTCCAGCTTCCGCCGCAGCTGCGCCATGTACACGCGCAGATAGTTCGTCTCGGTCCCGTACGACGGCCCCCACACCTCCTGGAGCAGCTGCTTCTGGCTGACCAGCCGCCCGGTGTTGCGCACCAGCACCTCCAGTAGATGCCACTCCGTGGGGGTGAGCCGTACGTCCCGCCCGTCCCGCTGGACCTTCTTGGCGGCCAGGTCGACGGTGAACTCCTCGGTCTCGACCAGGACGTCGTCCTCGCCGCCCCCGGTGGGCTCGGCCCGGCGCACGGCGGCCCGCAGCCGCGCCAGCAGCTCGTCCATGCCGAACGGCTTGGTCACGTAGTCGTCGGCCCCCGCGTCCAGCGCCTCGACCTTCTCGTCGGAGGAGTGCCGCGCGGACAGCACCAGGATCGGCACCCGGGTCCAGCCCCGCAGCCCCCGGATCACCTCGACGCCGTCCATGTCGGGCAGCCCCAGGTCGAGGACGACCACGTCCGGGTGCTTGGAGGCGGCGAGGTCGAGGGCGGTCTTGCCGTCGGCGGCCGCGTCGACCTCGTACTTCCGCGCCTTGAGGTTGATCACGAGGGCCCGCACGATCTGCGGCTCATCCTCGACCACGAGGACCCTGGTCATGAGGCCTGCCTTTCCGGTTGTACGTCAAACACGTCATGCGCGTCGTCTACGGTGCCGTCCGCCGCGCGGAGCGTGAGCACCATGGTGAGGCCTCCGCCGGGCGTGTCCTCGGCGTTCAGGGTGCCGTTCATCGCCTCGGTGAACCCGCGCGCCACGGCGAGACCGAGTCCGACCCCGGCGCCGCGCGGGGCGTCGCCGTAGCGCTGGAAGGGCTCGAAAATGCGGTCCTTGGCCGCGTCCGGGACTCCCGGGCCCCGGTCGACCACCCGTACCTCGACACGGTCGGCGATGGCGCTGGCGGACACCAGGACGGTTTCGCCGGGCGGGCTGTACTTGACCGCGTTCTCGACCAGGTTGGCCACCGCCCGCTCCAGGAGCCCGGGGTCGACGGCCACCATGGGCAGCGTCTCCGGGATGTCGAGTTCGGCGCTGCCTTCGGGGACCCCGCCCAGCGCCATCGGCACGACCTCGTCGAGGTCGATTTCGCGGATGATCGGCGTGACCGTGCCGGTCTGCAGGCGGGACATGTCGAGCAGGTTGCCCACGAGGTGGTCGAGCCGGTCGGCGCCGTCCTCGATGCCCTCAAGGAGCTCGGCCTGGTCCTCCTCGGACCACGCCACGTCGTCGGAGCGCAGGGAGGAGACGGCCGCCTTGATGCCGGCGAGCGGGGTCCGCAGATCGTGGCTCACGGCCGCCAGGAGGGCCGTACGGATGCGATTGCCCTCGGCGAGCGCCCGGGCCTGGTCGGCCTCCTCACGCAGGCGCCTGCGGTCCAGTACGACGGCTGCCTGGGCGGCGAAGGCGGCCAGCACCCGGCGGTCGGAGGCGGGCAGGACGCGGCCGGTCAGCGCGAGGGCCATGTGGTCGCCGACCGGCATGTCCACGTCGCCGTCCTCGGGCCGCTCCAGCGGCGCCCCCACGCCGACCCGGCCGGCGCAGGTCCAGGGCTCCACGTCGCTCTTGCGCTCCAGCAGGGCCACGGACTCCATGCCGAAGGTCTCCCGGACGCGCTCCAGAAGGGCCTCCAGGCTGGTCTCGCCGCGCAGCACGCTGCCCGCGAGGAACGACAGGATCTCGGACTCGGCACGCAGTCTGGCGGCCTGCTGGGTGCGTCGCGCGGCGAGGTCCACCACGGAGGCCACGGACACGGCGACGCCGACGAAGATCGCGATGGCGACGATGTTCTTGGGGTCGGCGATCGTCAGCCGGTGCAGCGGGGGCGTGTAGTAGTAGTTCAGCAGGAACGAGCCGAGGGCCGCCGAGACCAGCGCCGGCAGCAGCCCACCGAGCAGCGCCGCCGCCACCGTCAGCGACAGGAAGAGCAGCATGTCGTTGGCGAGCCCCAGATGGACGGCGTTCAGCAGCAGCGCGAGCCCCACCGGCCCGACCACCCCGACCAGCCACCCGGAGACGATCCGGGCCCGCCCGAGCCGCGCGCCCCGGGACACGGGCAGCCCGCGCCCCTTGGCGACCTCTTCGTGGGTGACGATGTGGACGTCCAGGTCAGGGCCCGACTCGCGGGCGACCGTGGCGCCGACCCCCGGCCCGAAGACGTACTGCCAGGTCTTGCGGCGCGAGGAGCCGAGGACGATCTGCGTGGCGTTCACCCCGCGCGCGAAGTCGAGCAGCGCGGCCGGGATGTCGTCGCCGACGACGTGGTGGAAGGTGCCGCCGAGGTCCTCGGCGAGGGTGCGCTGGAGGGCGAGTTCCTTCGGGGAGGCCGAGGTCAGCCCGTCGCTGCGCGAGATGTACACGGCCAGCACCTCGCCGCCGGCCCCCTTCTCGGCGAGCCGCGCGGCCCGCCGTATCAGCGTCCGCCCTTCGGGCCCGCCGGTCAGCCCTACGACGATCCGCTCGCGGGAACCCCAGATCGCCGAGACCTGGTGCTCACTGCGGTACTCCTGGAGGTACTCGTCGACCCTGTCGGCCACCCACAACAGCGCCAACTCCCGCAGGGCGGTGAGGTTTCCGGGCCGGAAGTAGTTCGAGAGGGCCGCGTCGACCTTGTCGGGCTTGTAGATGTTGCCGTGCGCCATCCGGCGGCGGAGCGCCTGGGGCGACATGTCGACGAGTTCGATCTGATCGGCCCGGCGGACGACCTCGTCCGGCACGGTCTCCTGCTGGCGCACCCCGGTGATCGACTCGACGACGTCGCCGAGGGACTCCAGGTGCTGGATGTTGACGGTGGACACCACATCGATTCCGGCGGCGAGCAGCTCTTCGATGTCCTGCCAGCGCTTGGTGTTGCGGGAGCCCGGGATGTTGGTGTGGGCGAGTTCGTCCACCAGGGCGACGGCGGGGGCCCGGCGCAGCACCGCGTCGACGTCCATCTCGGTGAAGACAGTCCCCCGGTAGGCCAGCTCCACGCGCGGGACCTGCTCCAGGCCGTGCAGCATCACCTCGGTGCGGGCCCTCCCGTGGTGCTCCACGAAGGCGACCACACAGTCGGTGCCCCGCTCCACCCTGCGGTGGGCCTCGGACAGCATGGCGTACGTCTTGCCGACGCCCGGTGCCGCACCGAGGTAGATCCGAAGCTTGCCGCGTCCCATGGCCCCATTGTCTTCCCGTCACACCTGTGTACGCAGCGTCGACTTTACGGCCAATAAGTCCGACAAATGGGGTGACGAGTACGCCCGGGGACGTCTTTGACACAACCCTGATGCCCGTACGGCACCGTACGGGCATCAGGGTCCGGCGGTGTTCAGGATGTTCAGTTGGGGTTGTCGCCGTGGGTGAGCGTCTCCCAGGCCACGAAGAGGTTGTTCGTGCCCGCCGGGCGGTTGTTCAGGGTGAGCGTCTGGGTGTTGGTCATCGCGATGCCCAGGCGGTTGTGCAGGGCGTTGTAGCCGACCTCGGTGACCGGCCCGAGCCCGAGGGTCAGCGACCCACCGCACAGCCAGCTCGGGACGGCCGTGCCCAGCTGGTACTTGGCCTGGAACCCGAGCGCCTGCCGCAGCCGCTCCCCCACGTCGGTGCCGTAGAGGTCGGTGCCCTGGATCCGGCTGGTCTCGGCGACGTGCGAGATCGACGAGAGGCCGTACCCGGTGTGCGTGAAGTCGCGGCACGTCTCCTGGGTGAGCCCGGTGACGAAGGTCGACTGGCCCTGCCAGTAACTGACGATCTTCGCCGTGGTGTTGAGGTTCTGGCTCGGCACGGTCTTCGGTACGGAACCGTCCGAGGCGAGGTAGATGTACGCGGCCGTCCGCGTCCGGAAGAGCGCCATGGCCTTGTCGTACGACGTCTTGTCCTCCAGGAAGACGGAGATGCCGACGGCGGCGTCCATCATCGTCAGCTCCCAGTTCCCGTTGGAATTGGAGCCGTTGATGATCTCGGGCAGGTAGACGTTGCGCAGCATGGTCGCGAAGCGGGCCGAGTTGGTCCAGGTCCCGGTGTACGTGTACTTGATGATCTCGGCGGCCTTGGGCCAGGAGGCGCCGGCCCAGCCGGTCTGCAGGGGCGCGTTGCTGTTGGTGTGGCTGGTGATCGTGGCCGACCAGGCGTCCATGATCTCGATGGCCTTCTGGGCGTAGCGCGCGTCCTTGGTGATGTACCAGGCGAGCGCGTCGGTGTAGGCCGCGATCGCGTCCTCGCGCTCGTCGGTGCAGCCGTAGTTGGGGTTGGAGTACGAGCCGCACTCGACGACGGCTCTGGGCTTCGGGGTGCGGCTCAGGCTCGCGTAGGAGCTGGCCATCATCTGGTCGTAGGCACCCTTCCAGGGCTGGGCGCCGGCGAGGACCTCGGTGCGGGCGAAGTCCAGCTGGCTCCTGGAGACGTCGACTCCGGGGTGGACGAAGGTGGCGGGGGCCGCCTGGGCGGCGGTGCCTGGCTGGGCGAAGAAGCCCAGGACCAGGGCGGTGACGACGGAGAGCAGGGCAGCGCGGCGCACGGTGACTCCGTTCTCGTATGTGAACACAGAGCACCCTCATGAACTTGGGCGTTGAGCCGAGACCATAGGTACGGACCAATGAGCCGTCAAGAGTGCGCGCACGACGAAGGGCCGCACCCCGGGGAGGGGTACGGCCCTTTCGTCTACGTCTGTTCCAACTAGCGGATCTCGGTGACCTCCGGCCCGCGCTGCAGCTGGCCCATGCCGCCGGAGAAGCGGGAACCCGCCTCTTCCTGCTGGACGCCCTCGGGGACCATCTGGGCGTCGTTCGGCAGCTTCAGGACGATCGGGTCGCGGGGCGCCATCGGGCCCTCGCCGCGCACGACGACCGTGTCCCGGAAGATCTGCTCCAGCAGCCCGGCCGCCTGCGGCTGCACCGCGCCCTGCCCGGAGATCACCCCGCGCAGGAACCAGCGCGAACCGTCCACGCCGACGAACCGCACGACCTGGAACCCGCCCGTGCCGTCCGGCAGTTGCACCGGAACCTGCGCGCGCAGCTCCCAGCCCAGCGGCCCCTCGACCTCGTCGACGATGCCGCCCTGCTGGGTGATGCCGCTGGCGATCTCCTCGCGGACCTCACCCCAGATGCCCTCGCGCTTGGGCGCGGCGAAGGCCTGCAACTGGATGGCACTGTCCTTGAGGACCACGGTGGCGGCGACGATCGCGTCGCCCGCGACCTCGACCCGCAACTCCATGCCGTCGACTCCCGGCACGAACAGACCGCCCAGGTCCACCCGGCCCTCGGCGGGGTCGCCGATCTCCGAGTCGTCCCAGGGTCCGTCGGGGCGGGGCTCCGGCTCGAGCTTCACGCGCTCGACCGACTCGTCCGCCTCAGTGTCGACGTCGTCGACGACCTGCTCGGCCTCGCTCGCCGCGTCCTCGGCGGCAGTGCCCTTCTTGCGACGTCCGAACACGTCACTGTCCTTCCCGGTCGGATACGACCGAAGCGTATCGATTCCCACCCGTGGTGCCGCCCACGGCGGCGTGACCGCCGGTGGACCCGAAGCCCCCCTCGGCCCGCGCCGATTCGGGAAGTTCCGCGACCTCCTGGAAGCGGACCCTCTCGACCTGCTGGACGACCAGCTGGGCGATCCGGTCGAAGCGCTCGAACCGAACCGACTCGTACGGGTCGAGATTCACCACGATCACCTTGATCTCCCCACGGTACCCGGCATCAACCGTCCCCGGGGCATTCACCAGGGCAACACCACAGCGGGCGGCGAGCCCCGAACGAGGGTGCACGAAGGCCGCGTACCCCTCCGGGAGAGCGATAGACACCCCCGTGGGCAGTACGGCCCGTTCACCCGGCTTCAGTTCCCGGCTCTCGGTGGTCCGCAGATCGGCTCCCGCGTCACCGGGATGCTCGTACGACGGAAGCGGTACGTCCGGGTCGACGCGCCGGATCGACACGTCCAGAGAACTACGGCTCACGGGTTCACCTCGAAGGCACGGGTACGCCGGACCTGGTCCGGGTCGTCCATGGCGGCCCGGATCTCCTGCGGGCGGCCGTTGTCGATGAAGTGGTCGACCTTCACCTCGACGAAGAGGGCGTCGGCGCGCACGGCGACGGGCCCGTCGGGGCCGCCGATGCGTCCGGTGGCGGTCGAGTAGATCTTCCGGCCGGCCACGGCCGTCACCTCGGCCTCCAGGTACAGCACGGTGTCCACGGGCACCGGCCGCACGAAGTCGGTCTCCAGGCGCCCGGTCACCGCGATCGTCCGCAGCAGCCAGTTCAGCGAGCCGAGGGTCTCGTCCAGTGCGCTGGCGAGCACTCCGCCGTGCGCGAGGCCCGGGGCGCCCTGGTGGGCGGCCCGCACGGTGAACTCGGCGGTGATGGTGACGCCCTCACCGGCCCGCGCCTCCAGGTGCAGCCCGTGCGGCTGGTCGCCGCCACACCCGAAACACTGTTCGTAGTGCGCACCGAGCAACTCGCCCGGCGCGGGCGCGTCAGGGTGCCGCACCGGTTTCACGGCGTCGGACGGAGGCTTAAGAGCTGGAGAAGTACCACTCACAGCCGCAGACCTTACCCGCGCGTCGGCACCTTCCGGACACCGTGCCAAGCTTGGCTCCATGCAGCTTTCCGCCTCCCCCTACGACGAGCGCCTCACCGCCCCCCGTTCGTGGTGGTTCATCTCGTTCCTGGTCGGCGTCTCCTTCGCCCTGATCCTGCTGCCCTTCGGCACCCTGCCGCTCCTCGGCGGCCTGGTCGGCGGCACCGCGGTCGCGTCCGTGATGGCCAGTTCCTACGGCTCGCTCCGCATCCGGATCGTGGGCGACCAGCTGATCGCGGGCGAGGCGAAGATCCCGGTGACGGCCCTGGGCGAGGCGGAGATCCTGGACCCGGAGGAGGCCCGCGCCTGGCGGACCTACAAGGCCGACACCCGCGCCTTCCTGCTGCTGCGCTCGTACATCCCGAGGGCACTGCGCGTCGAGGTCACCGACCCGGACGACCCGACGCCGTACCTGTATCTGTCGACCCGCGAGCCGGAGCGGCTGGCGGAGGCCCTGAAGACGGCCCGCGCGGCAGCCGTCTAGGACCTTTCAGCGACCGAGTTCCTTCGGGATCTCACCCATCCGCAGCGGGTCCGGCGGGGCCTCCAGGGGCGGCAGTTCGGGCAGCGCGTCCCACGGGACCTGGGCCTTGCGCAGGTCCTTGCGGATGCGCTCGGCGAGCTTCCTGGTGTCCCGGCGGTTCATGACCGCTCCGACGGCGGCGCCGACCATGAAGGGCATCAGGTTCGGCAAATCCCGAACCATGCGTTTCATGATCTGCTGACGCAGCTCGCGCTTCATGTGACCGTTCAGCGCGGCGCTCATGGTCGACGGCTTGGTCACGTCGATACCGCGCTCCCCGGACCAGGAGTTCAGATACGTGGTGCTGCGCTGCCGGAGGTCGCCGGGCGGACGGGCGCCGTAGACCTCGTAGAGCTCGGCGATCAGTTTCAGCTCGATCGCGGCGACGCCGGTGATCTCGGCGGCCAGTTCGGTGGGCATGGCGGGCGGCACCGGCAGCATCGCCGCGGCGCCGATGCCCGCGCCGACGGTGGACGTCGCGTTGGCCGCGCCCGCCACCAGTTTGTCGGCGAGCTGTTCGGGGCCGAGGCCCGGGAACTGCCGCCGAAGCGCCTGAAGGTCCCGTACGGGGATCCGCGGGGCGATGTCGATGATCCGGTCGGCGAGGTACGCCAGACCGGCCCTGGCCCGGCTGCCGCCCTTACGGACGCCTTCCCTGGCCTTGTCCCGGATCACCGCCGCCCGTCGTTTCGCGACGGGGGCGGCTGCGGGAACGTCCGCCGGCACCGGGAGGTCAGCCCGGTCGGCCGCCGGTTCGAGCGAGGCTGATCCAGTGTCGGATGAGCCCCGCTCGTCGTCACGCGCGCCATGAGGGCCGTCTGTCGGCCCTTCGTCCGCTCCCGGCCTGCGGGAGCGGCGCTTCCAGGGTGGGGTCGAGCCAGTCACGGCCGACCCCTCCTCAGTCGCAGTCGCGGCAGATCGGCTGGCCGTTCTTCTCGCGGGCCAGCTGGCTGCGGTGGTGCACCAGGAAGCAGCTCATGCAAGTGAACTCGTCCTGCTGCTTGGGCAGCACCCGGACGGCCAGCTCTTCGTTCGAGAGGTCCGCTCCGGGCAGCTCGAGGCCCTCGGCGGCCTCGAATTCGTCGACGTCCACTGCGGAAGTCGACTTGTCGTTCCTACGCGCCTTGAGTTCTTCAAGGCTGTCCGAGTCGACGTCGTCGTCGGTCTTGCGTGGGGTGTCGTAATCCGTTGCCATGTCGCGCTCTCCCCCTCTGGGTGTCTGCGGTGTCTCCAGCGCACGTAACGCGTGAGAGGCCGGACTTGTGCCCGACCTGAGGCGGAGATTTTGCCTCACATCAAGGTCTGTTACTCAATCGACACCCAACCGGACCCCTCAAGAGTGATCGGCTTGGATGGCGAAGGGGACCGTACACGGTCCTCGTGCCGCTCTTCAAAGGCACCTCATCGTGTACTTCCCGTGATCAAGACCCCCGAAAACCCGGATTTTCCCGGCTTTCCGACAGGGTGCATGATCACGGAGAGTAGATGGCCTGAAAATCGCGCTTGTGATCGATCACACACGGGGCTGCCGGAGAAGCGGCCAGAAAATTCCGCGCAAAGCGAACATCCTCGTGTGTCGGCGACATGATCTCAGATGGGCAGGGTGACTCGCACCACGAGTCCACCCCCCTCACGCGGCTGGGCCGAGATATGGCCGCCGTGTGCGCGCGCCACGGACCGCGCGATCGACAGACCCAGGCCCACACCCTTGTCGCTGCCCGTCCGCTCCGTACGCAGCCGCCTGAAGGGCTCGAAGAGGTTGTCGATCTCGTACGCCGGGACCACCGGACCCGTGTTCGAGACGACCAGCACCGCATGGCCGTGCTGCACCTCGGTGGTGACCTCGACCCAGCCGTCCTCGGGCACGTTGTACCGCACCGCGTTCTGCACCAGGTTCAGGGCGATGCGCTCCAGGAGGACGCCGTTGCCCTGGACGACCGCGGGTTTCTGTTCGCCGCGGATCACCACGCCCTTGGCGGCCGCCTCGGCGTTCACCTGGTCGACGGCCTGCTCGGCGACCTCGGCGAGGTCCACGGGCTTGCGCTCGACGATCTGGTTGTCGCTGCGGGCGAGCAGCAGCAGGCCCTCCACGAGCTGCTCGCTGCGCTCGTTGGTGGCGAGCAGCGTCTTGCCCAGCTGTTGCAGCTCCACGGGGGCGCCGGGATCGGACAGGTGCACTTCCAGGAGCGTGCGGTTGATCGCCAGCGGGGTGCGCAGCTCGTGCGACGCGTTCCCCACGAAGCGCTGCTGGGCGGTGAAGGCCCGCTGCAGCCGCTCCAGCATCTCGTCGAAGGTGTCCGCGAGCTCCTTCAACTCGTCGTCCGGGCCGTCCAGTTCGATCCGCCGGGACAGGTCCGAGCCCGCCACCGCGCGGGCGGTGCGGGTGATGCGGCCCAGCGGCGAGAGCACCCGGCCGGCCATCGCGTAGCCGAAGGCGAACGCGATGATCGCGAGGCCGAGCAGGGCGAGGAGCGAGCGGCTGAGCAGGTTGTCCAGGGCGTGCTGCCGCTGCTCATTGACACAGTTGCTCATCGCGCTGTTGAACACGTCGGGCGTGGCACTCGAGGGCAGGTCGCAGATCGTGCTGGTGACCTTCCCCTCGGTGATCTTGAAGGGCAGGTCGCTGCCGACGTTCAGGGCCTGGGCCGCGAGCAGGTAGATGATCGACAGCAGCAGGATGCCGGCGATCAGGAACATGCCGCCGTACAGCAGCGTGAGCCTTATGCGGATGGTGGGGCGCAGCCAGGGGAACGGCGGTTCGGGCCTTCTGGGGTCCCACGTGGGCTTCGGGGGCGCCTGGGGAGGCGCGGGGGTCGTGGCCACGGTGGATCAGATCCGGTAACCGGAGCCGGGCACGGTGACGATGACCGGGGGCTCACCGAGCTTGCGGCGCAGGGTCATCACGGTGACGCGCACGACGTTGGTGAACGGGTCCGTGTTCTCGTCCCACGCCTTCTCCAGGAGCTGCTCCGCGGAGACGACCGCGCCCTCACTGCGCAGCAGCACCTCCAGGACGGCGAACTCCTTGGGCGCGAGCTGGACTTCCTTGCCGTCGCGGAACACCTCGCGGCGGTTCGGGTCGAGCTTGATGCCGGCGCGCTCCAGGACGGGCGGCAGCGGCACGCTGGTGCGCCGGCCGAGGGCACGCACGCGTGCCGTCAGCTCGCTGAACGCGAAGGGCTTGGGCAGATAGTCGTCGGCGCCGATCTCCAGGCCCTCGACACGGTCGCTGACATCGCCGGACGCCGTGAGCATCAGCACGCGGGTGGGCATGCCGAGCTCGACGATCTTGCGGCAGACGTCGTCGCCGTGCACGAGCGGGAGGTCGCGGTCGAGGACGACCACGTCGTAGTCGTTGACGCCGATGCGCTCCAGGGCGGCCGCACCGTCGTACACGACGTCGACGGCCATGGCCTCCCGGCGCAGTCCGGTGGCCACCGCATCGGCGAGCAGCTGCTCGTCCTCGACGACGAGTACGCGCACGTCGCTTGTCCTTCCTCTGTCCACCCGCGTAGCGCGCCTCGGCGCACGCGGGCAGGGTCTTCGTGGCTGTGTGACCTCCATCCTGCCCTTTTCGGCCATAAGTCGGCTGTAAGGCGGCCCGGCGCAAGATGAAGGTCCGGTATGAGGCCCGGGAATGCGGGATTTTCTCGGTGGGTTGAGGTTTCCACGGAAGGGAGCGGGGGGAGGACGGCTTTACACCCCGCGATCACGCTCTGCACGTGGCAAGCCACCTTGTGGTACGTCCAACCGCTTCCGCAGAGCGGGCGTGGGTGTCCGGCACCGTCGCCGCCCAGCCAGGGCAGCGCTGGGCACCCCATACCGCAGACGTGATCGCCCCTTCCGGACGGCACACCCCCGTGCCAAACGACCCACGACCCAGGACGAGGGGGCGCAGCATGGACGCATTCACCGCAGGACTTCTGCAGCGCATAAGGGCGACCGAGACCGACCTGACGCGGGCTCGTGACGAGGGCGACGACTTCCTCGTCGAGGTGGAACAGGCCGAGCTCGACGACCTGCGCCGCCTCGCCGCCGACCACGGTGTGGAGGTCGGCGCGACGAGCGTCTGATCAGTGCGGCCAGCAGGACAGCGGGACCTCGGCGAATCCAGCGCCGGGGTCCTGCTGCTTTCCGCTCTTCTACTTCGGGGGAGCTGGGCCGGAGTTGAGTCGGTGCCGCGTGGGTGGGCCGGTGTTGGGAGGTGTTGCGTGGGTGGGCCTGTGTTGATCAGGCACCCACGCGCGCACCTCTTTTGGTTCGGTCGCCTTCGGGGCGCTGGGAGCCGGTGTCGAGAGCCCCACCGTGCTCGACCCTTCGGGCCTCCGCGCGCTGGGTCTCTCGACACCGGCGCGCCCCTACGGCTCCCTCTCGGCCGTCCACGTCGGCACAGTTGGACTTGGTGGGCCCTCGCCGGTCGCTTCTGTTTTCGCCGTTGGTTTTGTGGGCGTCAGTCGTGCCAAGCCCCGAAGTCCTCCAGGAGGCGCTGGAGGGGTTCGAAGACTCCCGGGGTGCCCGCGATCGCCAGATCCCGTGCGGGGCGTTCTCCGGGGCGTCCACCGGTCAGGGCGCCTGCCTCGCGGGCGATCAGGTCCCCGGCCGCGAGGTCCCACGGGTTCAACCCCCGCTCGTAGTAACCGTCCAGGCGGCCCGCGGCCACGTCGCACAGGTCGACCGCCGCCGAACCGCCCCGCCGGATGTCACGCAGCAACGGGATCAACTTCTGGGCCACGTCGGCCTGGTGGGAGCGGACCTCGGTGACGTAGTTGAACCCGGTCGAGACCAACGCCTGCTCCAGCGGCGCAGCCGGCCGGCAGGCGAGTCTGCGTTCGCCCTCCCACGCGCCCGTGGCCCACGCCCCGCCGCCGAGCACCGCGTGGAACGTCTCGCCGCGCATCGGGACCGCGACGACCCCGGCGACGGTCTCGCCGTCCAGCTCGGCGGCGATGGAGACGGACCAAGTGGGCAGTCCGTAGAGGTAGTTGACCGTGCCGTCGAGCGGGTCGATGACCCAGCGGACGCCGCTGGTGCCCTCCACGGAGGCGCCCTCCTCGCCCAAGAAGCCGTCGTCCGGGCGCTGTTCGGAGATCAGGTTGGTGATCAGCTTCTCGGCCGCGATGTCCATCTCGGTGACGACGTCGATCGGGCTGGACTTCGTGGCGGCGACCGCGAGGTCGGCCGGGCGGCCGTCCCGCAGCAGGGCGCCGGCCTTGTGGGCCGCCTCCTGGGCGAGGGCGAGCAGTTCCTGGTGCAGGGGGTCGGTCACGGCGCTCCTCAGGCGTAGGGGCTGTCGGCGCCCGCGGCGGCGGGGCGGGGGGCACGGGCCGGGCAGCAGCCCACCGGGCAGAGGTTGTGGCCGGCGCCGAGCGCGCCCAGCGCACAGGGGGTGACCTGCTTCCCGCTCTCGACGGCGGCGCGCTCCAGGACCAGCTCGCGGATCGCGGCGGCGAAGCGCGGGTCGGCGCCCACGGTGGCCGACCGGCGTACGGGCAGGCCCAGTTCGGCGGCCTTGGCCGTGGCCTCCGTGTCGAGGTCGTAGAGGACCTCCATGTGGTCGGAGACGAAGCCGATGGGAGCCATGACGACCGCGGGGACGCCGGCCGCGTGGCGCTCCTCCAGGTGGTCGCAGATGTCGGGCTCCAGCCAGGGGATGTGCGGGGCGCCGGAGCGGGACTGGTAGACGAGCTGCCAGGGGTGGTCGACGCCGGTGCGCTCGCGGACGGCGTCGGCGACGAGCCGGGCCACGTCCAGGTGCTCCTCGACGTACGCCCCGCCGTCCCCGTGGTCCTCGACCGGGCCGGAGCTGTCGGCCGCGGCGGTCGGGATGGAGTGGGTCGAGAAAGCGAGGTGCGCGCCGTCCCGGACGTCCTCGGGGAGGTCGGCGAGGGACTGGATCACGCCGTCGATCATCGGCTCCAGGAAGCCGGGGTGGTTGAAGTAGTGGCGCAGCTTGTCGACCTTGGGGAGGTCGAGGCCTTCGGCCTCCAGGGCGGCCAGGGAGTCCGCGAGGTTCTCGCGGTACTGGCGGCAGCCCGAGTACGAGGCGTAGGCGCTGGTGGCGAGGACCAGGATGCGGCGGCGGCCGTCGGCGACCATCTCCCGCAGGGTGTCCGTGAGGTACGGCGCCCAGTTGCGGTTGCCCCAGTAGACCGGCAGGTCCAGGCCGTGGTCCGCGAAGTCCTTGCGGAGGGCGTCCAGGAGGGCGCGATTCTGGTCGTTGATCGGGCTGACCCCGCCGAACAGGAAGTAGTGCTGGCCCACTTCCTTGAGGCGTTCCTTGGGGATGCCTCGCCCACGCGTCACGTTCTCCAGGAACGGAACCACGTCGTCCGGGCCTTCGGGGCCGCCGAACGAGAGCAGGAGGAAGGCGTCGTAGGGGGTGGCATCGAGCACGTCTGGCATGCCTCCGATCCTGCCACCCGCCACTGACAGCCGGGAAACGGCGGGGTGCCGGACGGGGATGAGGGCGGGGATGAGGGCGGGGACGGGGCGGAGATCCAGGCGTCTCACGGGCGGGTGCATCGGGGGCTACCTGCTCGTAAGCTGTATCAGCCGCATTCGCACCTTACCGAGCCGTCGCTGCCCCTCACCGGGCCGTGACTGCTCCCCCGAGCCGCCCCCGCTCCTTCCCGACCGGAGACCCCCGTGCCCAGCCCCTATCGCGCCCTGTTCGCCGCACCCGGCTCCAAGGGCTTCTCCGCCGCGGGGTTCCTCGGCCGCATGCCCTTGTCGATGATGGGCATCGGCGTGGTCACGATGATCTCGCAGATCAACGGGCGCTACGGGCTCGCGGGCGCCCTGTCGGCCACCATCGCGCTGGCCGCCGCCGCGATCGGGCCGCGGATCTCGCGCTGGGTCGACCAGTACGGGCAGCGGCGGGTGCTGCGTCCGGCGACGCTCGTCGCGCTGACCGCGGCGACCGTGCTGCTGCTGGCCGCCCGCTTCGCGTGGCCGGACTGGGTGCTGTTCGTGTCCGCCGCCGGGATCGGCTCGGTGCCGAGCCTGGGGGCCATGGTCCGCGCGCGCTGGGCGGCCGTCTACCGGGGCACCCCGCAACTCCACACCGCGTATTCCCTGGAGTCCGTGGTCGACGAGGTGTGCTTCATCTTCGGGCCGATCATCTCCATCGGCCTGTCCACGGCCTGGTTCCCGGAGGCCGGTCCCCTGCTCGCCGCCTGCTTCCTGGCGGTGGGTGTCTTCTGGCTGACCGCCCAGCGCGCCACCGAGCCCGCGCCGCATCCACGCGCACGTGGCGACAAGGGCGGCGGTTCGGCGCTGCGGACCGCCGGTCTCCAGGTGCTGGTGGCCACCTTCGTGGCGACCGGGGCGATCTTCGGGGCGGTCGACGTGGTCACCGTGGCGTTCGCCGACGAGCAAGGTCACAAGGGCGGCGCCAGTATCGTCCTCGCGCTGTACGCGGCGGGCTCCTGCGCGGCGGGTGTCGTGTTCGGGCTGCTGCGCTTCCGGGGAGCCCCGGAACGACGATGGCTGCTGGGCATATGCACGATGGCCGTGAGTATGATCCCCCTCCTACTGGTCGGAAACTTGCCGCTTCTGGCCGTGGCGCTGTTCCTTGCGGGCCTGTCCATCGCACCCACGATGATCACGACGATGTCCCTCATAGAAGAGCACGTACCTCGCGCGAAGCTCACCGAGGGCATGACCTGGGTGAGCACCGGCCTGGCGGTCGGGGTCGCGCTCGGCTCCTCCGTCGCCGGCTGGGTGATCGACGCAGCCGGCGCGCGTGCCGGGTACGGGGTTCCGGTCGTCGCCGGTGCCGTCGCGGTCGCGGTGGGTTTCCTCGGGTACCGCCGGCTCAGCAGACCGGCGCCGGGTCGGGGAGGCACCGTTGAGCACCACAGCGAGCGCGAAGAACGGCACGTGGCGTAACTGGGGCGGTACGGTCGCGTCGCGGCCCGCGCGGGAGGTCACGCCCGCCTCCGTCGAGGAACTGGCCGCGGCCGTACGGAGGGCCGGCGAGGACGGCCTGACGGTGAAGGCCGTCGGCAGCGGGCACTCCTTCACGTCGATCGCCGCCACGGACGGTGTGTTGATCCGCCCTCAACTGTTGACCGGCATCCGCAACATTGATCGTGATGCCTTGACGGTCACGGTCGAGGCGGGCACCCCGCTCAAGAGACTCAACATGGCTCTCGCGCGCGAGGGTCTGTCGCTCACGAACATGGGCGACATCATGGAGCAGACGGTCTCGGGGGCGATCAGCACCGGCACCCACGGCACCGGCCGCGAGTCGGCCTCGATAGCCGCCCAGATCAGGGGACTTGAGCTGGTCACGGCGGACGGCTCGGTGCTCACCTGCTCCGAGAAGGAGAACCCGGAGATCTTCGCGGCGGCCCGCATAGGCCTCGGCGCCCTGGGCGTCGTCACCGCGATCACCTTCGCCGTGGAGCCCGTCTTCCTGCTCACCGCGCGCGAGGAGCCGATGACCTTCGACGAGGTCACCGGACGCTTCGACGAACTCTGGGCCGAGAACGAGCACTTCGAGTTCTACTGGTTCCCGCACACCGCGAGCACCAACACCAAGCGCAACAACCGCAGCGCGGGCCCGGAGCAGCCGGTGGGCAAGATGGCCGGCTGGTTCGAGGACGAGTTCGTCTCCAACGGCCTCTGGCAGGTGGCCAACATGGTCGGCCGCGCGGCACCCGCGACCATCCCGACCATCGCGCAGATCTCCACCCGGGCCTGGTCCACGCGGACCTACACGGACATCCCTTACAAGGTCTACACATCGCCCCGACGGGTGCGGTTCGTGGAGATGGAGTACGCCGTCCCGCGCGCGGCCCTGGTGGACACGTTGCGGGAACTCAAGGCGATGGTCGACCGTTCCGACTTCAGGATCAGTTACCCGGTCGAGGTCCGCACCGCCCCGGCGGACGACATCGCCCTGTCCACCGCTTCCGGCCGGGACAGTGCCTACATCGCCGTGCACATGTTCAAGGGCACGCCCTACCAGGCGTACTTCACCGCCGCCGAGCGCATCCTCACCGCGCACGAGGGCCGGCCGCACTGGGGCAAGGTGCACACCCGGGACGCGGAGTACTTCGCCGGGGTCTATCCGCGCTTCGGCGAGTTCACGGCGTTGCGGGATCGGCTGGATCCTGATCGCCGGTTCCAGAACGACTACTTGCGGAGGGTGCTGGGTCAGTAGCCGACGCGCTCGGCGTGGGGGTCGGCGTACCGCCGCCGTCCGAAGCGCTGGGCGTCGGCGTCGGACTCGACGTCGTAGCGCCGCTGTTGGACTCCGTGCCGCCGTCGGTCGCACCGGATGACGTCTCCGGGGCGGCCGACGAACCGTCCGAGGAACTGGACGGGGAATCGGCCGGACTCGGCTCGTCGTCACCGGACTTCGGGGACGACGAGGTGTCGTGGCCGGTGACGGCGGAGCTGACCGTGGTGCCCTTGCCGCCGCTGAAGCTGTCCCCGGACACCAGCTCGTAGACGGTGATCCCGGTCATCGTGACGCCGAAGACGAGGGCCGCGGCGAGCACCGGGCGCTTCCAGCTCCAACCGCCCACCCGCGCGCGGTAGACCGTGCCCTCCGTGAACTCCCCTGGACGCGCGGGGACTTGTTCCGCCTCCCTGGAGGTGGCGATTTCCCTGGAGGTGACGGTCGCCTCCCGGAGCTGTGCACCGGTCCGGCTGAAGAAGTGCTGGAAGACGGTGCCTCCGGAGGTGGCTATCGCGCTCACGACGCCGGCGCCGAGGATCGTGCCGTAGACCCCGAAGTAGGACGCGAGTTTGGCGGCCACCACCGCCGCCACCGCACTTCCCGCGACTTGAGGGACGCTCAGATCGATCCGCTTCTTGCTGACATCGGGCCTTGCACGCATTCCGGGACCTTGCCTCGCTTTCTCGCACTTTCTCGTACCTGATCAACTATCTGTACGACAAAGGGACGTACGACCGAAAGCGATAGTTCCGTTTCCGGCTATTACGTGAAGTACGCCACTTTCAAGATCGCCCGAAGCCCGCTCCGGGCCGCCAAGTCCCGCCCCCCACAAGAAGTTGGGCGGCGTGCCAATCCACGCACGTGGTCCAAATGGAGTACTGTTGCGAGCCCTGGGTGCGGTCTCCTGCCAGGGCGTCCGCGGCCTCAATGGACCGCCCAGAGGGGGCCAGTTGCACAGGGTGACGTAGTTGGTCACTTAGCGTTGCGAATAGGTAACCGTGCCATAACGGCGAGTCAGGGCCCGTGCCCGACACGCCGGGCAACTCGGCAAGGTTGTGGCAGGCTGCACCCGGGCAGGCCACACTCGACTAGCGGAAGCAGCGACGCACGTGACGTCGGCAGGCACCACCCGGGAGGTCCCCATGCCCGAACTGCGTGTCGTGGCCGTCTCTAACGACGGCACACGGCTGGTGCTGAAGGCTGCGGACAGCACGGAGTACACGCTTCCGATTGACGAGCGTCTGCGCGCCGCGGTACGCGGCGACCGTCCCCGCCTCGGCCAGATCGAGATCGAGGTGGAGAGCCATCTCCGCCCCCGAGACATTCAGGCACGTATACGTGCCGGCGCCTCCGCGGAGGAAGTCGCCCAACTAGCCGGTATCCCCGTCGACCGGGTGCGCCGCTTCGAGGGCCCCGTCCTCGCTGAGCGCGCCTTCATGGCCGAGCGCGCCCGGAAGACTCCCGTCCGCCGCCCCGGCGAGAACGCGGGACCCCAGCTCGGCGAGGCCGTCCAGGAGCGCCTGACGCTGCGCGGTGCCGAGAAGGACACCGTCCAGTGGGACTCCTGGCGCCGCGACGACGGCACCTGGGAGGTCCTGCTGGTCTACCGGGTCGCGGGCGAACCGCACTCGGCGAGCTGGACGTACGACCCGCCCCGGCGGCTCGTCCAGGCCGTCGACGACGAGGCGCGCTCGCTGATCGGCGAGTCCGACGACCTCTCGGCCACACCCGAGCCCAGCTTCCCGTTCGTGCCGCGGATCGCCCGGCTGCCCAGGGACCGCCCGCTGGACCGTGCCCTGGAGCGCCCGGAGCGTCCCGCGCTGCCGTCGCCCGAGCCGGTCGAGGAGAGCGAGCGTGACTCCCTGACCAGCCTCCTGGAGGCGGTACCGAGCTTCCGCGGCGACATGGTGGTCCCCGAGCGCCCCTCGGATCCCCCGGAGGAGCCCGCGGCGGAACCGGAAGAGGAGGAGCCCCCGGCTCCCGCGGCCTCGGCCGGTTCGGCGTACGCGGACGTCCTGATGCCCCGCTCCGTAGGAGCCCATCGCGACCGGCTCATCGGCTCCACCGACCGCCAGGCCGAGGCGGACGGCGTCCGTCCGGGCCGTAGAGCGGCCGTTCCGAGCTGGGACGAGATCGTCTTCGGGACGCGCAGGAAGAAGCAGGAGTAGCAGGACAGTTGCTCGTACGAGAGGGCCCGCGGCCGGTTCGGCTGCGGGCCCTCTCGTCATGCGGGCACTACTGGGGATCGGGACCCACGGCCACCGGTCGCTCCGGGTCCGAGGACCACTCCGACCAGGAGCCCACGTAGAGCGCGGCCGGGATCCCGGCGACCGCCAGGGCCAGTACCTCGTGAGCGCCTGAGACGCCGGATCCGCAGTACACGCCGATGCCCGAACCCTCCGTAGCGCCAAGGGACTTGAAGCGGGCGGCCAGTTGGTCCGGCGGGAGGAAGCGGCCGTCCGGGCCCACGTTCTCGTTGGTCGGGGCGGACAGGGCGCCCGGGATGTGGCCGCCGACGCGGTCGATCGGTTCCACCTCGCCGCGGTAGCGCTCCCCCGCGCGGGCGTCGAACAGGACGCCGGTGCGGGCGAGGGCGGCGGCTCCGTCGGCGTCCAGGAGTTCCACGGCGCCCGGTTCCGGGGTGAAGTCGCCTTCGGCCGGCGTCGGGGTGACCGTCTCCAAGGACCCCTCCCAGGAGGGAAGGCCGCCGTCGAGGACCCGCACGTCCGGGTGACCCGTCCAGCGCAGCAGCCACCACGCGCGTGCCGCCGCCCAGCCCTGGCCGCCGTCGTACACAACCACCGGGCGGTCGGCCGACACGCCCGCGTGGCGCATCGCGGCGCCGAAGCGCGCGGTGTCAGGCAGCGGGTGGCGACCGTGTGCACCGGGCGCCGAGGCGAGTTCCTGATCGAGGTCTACGTAGACGGCACTTGGGATGTGCCCGGCCGCGTACTCGGCGCGGCCGTCGAAGGGCGGCTCACCTGCGGCCTTCGCGACGCTGAGCTGCCAGCGGACGTCGAGCAGGACCGGCGGGTTCGTCCCGGCGAGATCGCTCGCCAGTTCGGATGCGGAGATGATGGCGTTCATGGCCACCATCCTTGCGCAAGGGGTGGCCGTCGCGTCCAGGGCCGACTACTCTGCTCGGCCGGGCAGCCTCGATCACGAGGCGTACGGGAACGAGCACATGCTGTACAGCCGATGGACACCCCTCGGCAATCATCCGGAAACGGACGAGTGGCCGCAGATCGGTCATCCTCTCCATGTGAGCCGCCCGCCGACGGCGCGGCCGGGGCGCGGTGCGTCACGGGGGGTGCGAGCATCGGCACGGGGCGTGCACGCGGCTGCGGCACGCGGATCCGCACTGCGGAAGCGATACGGCCACCGCGAGGGGCCTAGGAGAAGGTGACGATGACCGAGGCACGGGGGTCGGCCGGCCTGAACGGCGACACGCACACTCGGCGTACGCAGGGCGCGCCCTGCTGGGTGAGTCTGATGGTGCACGGGATGGCCGCGACTCAGGAGTTCTACGGAGAGCTGTTCGGCTGGGAGTTCCAGCCCGGTCCGCAGCAGCTCGGCCCCTACGCGCGGGCCCTGCTCGACGGGCAGGAGGTGGCCGGCATCGGGCAGCTGCCGCCGGACCGGCATCTGCCCATCGCGTGGACGCCGTATCTCGCCTCGGACGACGTCGACCAGACGGCCGAGACGGTACGGATGTGCGGCGGCACGGTCGGGGTGGGCCCCCTGGACGCGGCCGAGGCCGGCCGGCTGGCGATCGGCTCCGACCCGTCGGGGGCGGTCTTCGGCATCTGGCAGGCCTCCGACCACCTCGGCACGATCCTCACCGGCGTCCCCGGCACACCCGCCTGGAACGAACTGCTGACCTCCGAGACCGCGAGCGTCGCCAAGTTCTACGAGGCGGTGTTCGGCTACGAGGAAGTGCCGGTGGTCTCCGCCGACTTCGACTACGTCACCCTCCACCTGGACGGCCACCCGGTCGCCGGCATCCACGGCGTCGGCACGGCCCTGCCACGCGACCGGGGCCCGCACTGGATGACGTACTTCGAGGTCGCCGACACGGACGAGGCCCTGCGCCGCGTCACGGACCTGGGCGGCCACACCCTCAAACCGCCCCACGACAGCCCCCACGGGCGCGTGGCCACGGTCGCGGACCCCGAGGGCGCGATGTTCTCGGTGATCGAGGGGCCGCGCTAGGCCGACGTCATCGGCAGCACATCCGGTGACAGCGCCGCCGCCCGAGCCGTAGCCGCCGTCATGCGGCGGCGGTGGTGGCGGCGGCACAGGACCTCGTAGCCGACCGCTTCCGCCTGGTTGACGTCGCCCACGACTACCTGCGCGCCCTCGACGACCATCTCGCCGCCTATCGTGCGGGCGTTGTGGGTGGCGCGGGCGCCGCACCAGCAGAGGGCCTCGACCTGAAGGACCTCGACGCGGTCGGCGAGTTCGACCAGGCGCTGGGAGCCGGGGAAGAGCTTGGAGCGGAAGTCGGTCGTGATGCCGAAGGCGTAGACGTCGAGGCTCAGGTCGTCGACCACGCGCGCGAGTTGGTCGATCTGCACCGGCGCCAGGAACTGTGCCTCGTCGGCGATGACGTAGTCCGCGCGGCCGCCCTGGGAGAGGTGGTCGACGACGTACGCGTAGAGGTCCTGCTCGTCCTCGACCTCCACCGCGTCGGTGACCAGGCCGAGGCGTGAGGAAAGCTTTCCCTCGCCCGCGCGGTCGTCTCGGGTGAAGATCATCCCCGCCAGTCCGCGTGCCGAGCGGTTGTGCTCGATCTGGAGCGCCAGGGTCGACTTCCCGCAGTCCATCGTTCCGGAGAAGAACACCAGCTCGGGCATGGGGAGTTGAGCACCTTTCGGCGAAGAGGCGGACAGTGGGGCTTCAGGAGCGTACTTCGAGCAGGGGGACCAGCTGCTCGGCAGGGGTCATCGAACCGTGGTTGCCGACCATCGCCGACTCCTTCGGCTCCCGCTCGGACGCGATGATCAGGACGTCGTCCCGGGCCGCCGCGATCACGTCGCCGAGGCGGTCGTAGACGCGGTCGTCGATGTGCGGGCCGAACCAGCCCGCCGCGATCGCCTCGTCCCGCGAGGCCACCCAGAACTGCTCGCCGAGGACCTCGCGCCAGCAGGTCAGCACGTCGTTCTCGGCGCCCCGCACCGCGTAGACGTGGCGGGCGCGGCCCTCGCCGCCGAGGAGGGCTACGCCGGCGCGCAGTTCCCAGTCCGCGTCGAAGTCGATGCGGTGCTCCTCGTCGAAGGGCACGTCGATCATGCCGTGGTCGGCGGTGACGTACAGGGCGCTGCGCGGCGGGAGTTGCTCGGCGAGGCGCTGGACGAGCCGGTCGACGTACATGAGTTGGCCGCGCCAGGTGTCGGAGGCGATGCCGTAGCGGTGGCCCGCGCCGTCGAGTTCGGCGTAGTACGTGTAGACCAAGGAGCGGTCCCCGGCGGCCAGTTGCTCGGCCGCGAGGTCCATGCGCTCCTCGCCGGTGAGCCGCCCGTGGAACGTTCCGCCGCTGAGCGCGACCTTCGTCAGCGGGGTGTTCTGGAAAGTGGGTGAGGAGACCTGCGCCGCGTGCACGCCCGCGTCGTGGGCCAGTTGGAAGATCGTGGGGTACGGCTGCCAGGGGCCCGGCTTGGTCCACGGCTGCCAGCGGAGCTGGTTCATCAGCTCGCCGGTGGCCGGGTTGCGCACGGTGTAGCCGGGCAGGCCGTGGGCTCCGGGCGGCAGGCCGGTGCCGACGGAGGCGAGGGAGGTCGCGGTGGTCGCCGGGTACCCGGCGGTGAGGGGGCGTCCGGTGCCGCCGCGCGAGCTGCCGAGGAGCGCGTGCAGGTACGGGGCCTCGTCGGCGTGGTCCTTGATCTGCTCCCAGCCGAGGCCGTCGATCAGGAAGACGCAGTTCCGGTCGGCCGGGGTCAGCTCCGGGATGGCCGCGGTCGTACCGGGTACGCCCATGCCCGCGGCCAGCGTGGGCAGCAGGTCGGCGAGGGAGCCGGAGCCGTACTCGGGGACGGGCGCGGACTCGATGGCGAGGGGCTCGGGGTGGTCCCAGGTGGCTGGCTGTGCCATCAGCGGGGAACGTCCGCGGTCGCCTCGGAGAGCGACTGCGCGAAGGCGAGGGTCTGCTGCACCGTCTCCGGGCCGTCGCCCGCCTCGCTGACGCGCAGGCTCAGGTCGTCCGCCGTCGAGTTGCCCGTGTAGCCGTGGTCCGCCTCGCAGTTGGGGTCGCCGCAGGCGGCCGGCTCCAGGTCGATCCGGGCGACGGCACCCCAGCCGATGGTCAGCACGACCTCGCGCGGCAGCGTGCCCGGGGTGTACGACTCCGGGTTGGCGACCACGCGGCTGAGCACCACGGACGAGATCCGGCCGAGCTTCACGGACTCCGTGGACGTCGTCGCGTACGGCGTCGGGGAGGTACTGTCGGCGGCCTGCTCGTCGGTGTGGCTGACGATGAAGCGGTTGCCGGTGAGGACGAGCACGGTCACATGCCGGCGCACCTCGTTCTGGTCGAACGTGGTCTCCTGGTGGACCAGGAACGACCGGATCGGCTCGCCGCCCACGGCGGCCTCCACCGCCTCGGCCACGAGGGCCGGGTAGTAGCCGCTGCGCTCGATCGCCGCACGCAGCCCCTGGGTCGTCGTACTGGTCTTGGCCATGACGTCCATCCTACGGTGGCGCACTGACTGCGAGGCACCGCCGAGCACTGTCTTGTCACAGCCGTCTCAGCACGCGGGACCGGTACGAGGGGGCACGGGACCCGCGCGCGGGAGGCGTCCTTGAGTACGTCCGTCAGTACACGGGAAGCGTCCTCGGGCCGAGGTCGTCGCGGACGGGCGGCGGGGCCAGGCGGACGGAGGCGCCGAGCACGCTCAGGCCGCGCGCGGCGACGACGACCGGCTCCAGGGTCACGGCGACGACCTCGGGATGGTCGTCGACCAGCCGCGACACCCGCAGCATCAGCTCCTCCAGGGCAGGCGTGTCGACCGGCGTGGAGCCGCGCCAGCCGAACAGGAGCGGCGCCGTCCGGATCGACCTGACCAGCGAACCGGCCTCCCTGTCCGTGACCGGAATCAGCCGGTGCGCGGTGTCCCCGAGCAGCTGCGAGGCGGCCCCGGCGAGCCCGAAAGACAGCACAGCCCCGGCCGCCGGATCGATGACGGCCCGTACGACGGTGTCGACCCCGCGCGGCGCCATCCGTTGCACCACCGGCCGCAGTTCCTCCGGCGTCCCGAACAGCTCTCCCAACTCGGCGTACGCCCGCCGCAGTTGGTCCTCGTCCGCGAGATCCAGCCGTACGCCGCCCAGGTCGGCGCGGTGGCGCAGGTGCGGGGCGGTGGCCTTGAGGGCGACCGGGTAGCCGAGGGTGCGGGCGGCTTCGGCGGCGGTGTCGGGGGTGGGTGCGGGGAGCGCGCGGTGGACGTCGACGCCGTACTTCCCGAGCAGGTCGCAGGTGTCCTCGACGCCGAGGGTGAGGCCCTGCCCGCGCGCGAGGAGGCCGCCGATCAGCCCGGCGGCGCCCTTCTCGTCGATGTCCTCGAACTCGGGGACCCGGCCGGGGTCGGTGGCCTCGCGCCGCCACTGGGCGTACTTCACGGCTTCGGCGAGGGCGCGGACGGCGCGCTCGGCGGCGGGGAAGGCGGGGATGAGGCCGCCGCCTTCGGGGGCGGGGATCGCGGTGATGGCCGACTCCGGTTCCGCGGCGCTCCGTCGGGGTGGTCCTTCCGCGGGGCGGGGCGGGTCGGCGCCGGGTGCCTTGGAAGCGACCTGTGGTGCCGTGCTCATCGCGGCCGACAACGCCGCGGCCAGCCCGCCGAGTTCCACGTGCACCACCAGCACCGGCTTCCCGGGAACCGCCGCCGCCGCGGAGCGCAACGCCTCCGCCAACGCCGCGTCTTCTGCCGGCCCCTCCCCCACCGCGGGTATCGCGGTCACGACCACCGCGTCGCACGAGTCGTCGGCCAGCGCGGCCGACAGCGCCCGGTGGAAGTCCGCCGCGGTCGCCGCGGTCGTCAGGTCCACCGGCGGCGACGGCCGCAACCCCTCGGAGAGGCACGCGTCGTAGGTCAGCAGCCCGAGCGACTCGGAGTTCCCGACGATCGCCACCCGCGGCCCGCCGGGCAGTGGCTGGCGGGCCAGGAGCAGCCCCGTGTCGACCAGTTCGGTGATCGTCTCGACGCGGATCACCCCGGCCTGGCGGAGCAGCGCGGACACGGTCGCGTGCGGCAGCCGGGTCGCACGGACCGCGTGTCCCTGGGGGGCCGATCCGGCGCCCTGGACGACGACCAGCGGTTTCGCGGCCGCCGTGCGCCGGGCGAGGCGGGTGAACTTGCGGGGGTTGCCGATGGACTCCAGGTACATGAGGGCGACGTCGGTGTCGGGATCGTCGTACCAGTACTGAAGGACGTCGTTCCCGGAGACGTCCGCGCGGTTGCCGGACGACACGAAGGTGGAGACGCCGGTGACTCCGGTGACCCCGCCGCCGCGCCGGTGCAGGCGGGAGAGCAGGGCGATGCCGATGGCGCCGGACTGGGCGAAGAGGCCGATGCGTCCGGGGCGGGGCATCTCGGGGGCGAGGGACGCGTTCAGCCGTACGTCGGCCGCGGTGTTGATGACCCCGAAGGCGTTCGGTCCGATGATGCGCATGCCGTACGTGCGCGCGTGGCGCACGAGTTCGCGCTGGCGCTCGCGTCCCTCGGGGCCGCTCTCGGCGTACCCGGCGGTGACCACGACGAGTCCCTGCACCCCGTGTTCGCCGCACTCGGTGACGACTTCGGGGACGTGCTCCACCGGGACGGCGACGACCGCGAGGTCCACGGGGCCTTCGATGTCGCGGACCGAGCGGTACGCGGGCACCCCGTCGAGGTCCTTCTGCTCCTCGGGGAAGGCCTTGTTCACGGCGTACAGGCCACCGGTGAAACCGGCGTCCCTGATGTTGTCGAGAACGCTGCGGCCCACCCCTCCGGGGGAACGGCCGACACCGACGACGGCGACCGACCCGGGCACCAACAGCCGCCGTACGGACCGCGCTTCGGCCCGCTGCTCCCGCGCGCGCTGCACGGCGAGGGACCGGTCCGTGGGTTCGAGATCGAACTCCAGGCGGACGACGCCGTCCTCGAAGCTGCGCTTCTGGGTGTAGCCGGCGTCCGTGAACACCTTGATCATCTTGTTGTTGGCGGGCAGCACCTCGGCGGCGAAGCGGCGGATGCCGCGCTCGCGGGCGACGGCGGCGATGTGCTCCAGGAGGGCGGAGGCGACGCCCCTCCCCTGGTGGGCGTCCTGCACCAGGAAGGCGACCTCGGCCTCGTCGGCCGGGGCGGAGGCGGCACGCCCGTCGGCACTAATGCGGTCATAGCGTACGGTGGCGATGAACTCGCCGCCGACGGTGGCCGCGAGTCCCACCCGGTCCACAAAGTCGTGGTGCGTGAAGCGGTGGACATCCTTGGCGGACAGGCGCGGATACGGCGCGAAGAAGCGGTAGTACTTCGACTCGTCGGAGACCTGCTCGTAGAAGCTGACCAGGCGATCGGCGTCGTCGACGGTGATGGGCCTGATGCGCGCGGTACCCCCGTCGCGCAGCACCACGTCGGCTTCCCAGTGGGCGGGGTACTCGTGCCGGTCCGACGAGGTCTGCTGCATGGGGCCCAGCGTACGGCTCGCGTCTGACAACGGCGCGAGGCAGTCTGTGGGCAACAACAGAGCACGGGAAGTCGGGCCGAGGCCGCGGTCCGACGACTCGCTCCGGACGGTTCACAGGGCCGGTCCGGGGTCGCTTCACGTGTGGGAAACTGGTCTAGACAACCCTGAGACTCTGAAGGGCAGCATCACATGGCTGAGCGCCGCGTCAACGTCGGCTGGGCGGAGGGCCTTCACGCCCGCCCCGCCTCCATCTTCGTCCGGGCCACCACGGCCTCGGGTATCCCCGTGACGATCGCCAAGGCCGACGGCAACCCCGTCAACGCGGCCTCCATGCTCGCGGTCCTGGGCCTGGGTGCCCAGGGCGGCGAGGAGATCGTCCTCGCGTCGGACGCCGAGGGCGCGGACGCGGCCCTCGACCGCCTGGCGAAGCTGGTCGCGGAAGGTCTCGAGGAACTCCCCGAGACCGTCTGAGCACACCCCCCTTTGCGCCTAAACCGGCGCCGCTCTCGCGGAGGTGGTTGCGCGCCGCGGGGGTTCCTCAATTGATGGTTGCGGTCCTTTTCGTCGCAAAACCGATGTACCGCAACCTGAAGGGCTCGTCCGAATTACCGGGCGAGCCCTTCGCAATTCCACTTGCGGGCAGCATAAATAATCCCCCGCGAATTAGCTCCTCTTTGTATACGGCGCCCGTGTTAATGCCGCAGACCCGACATGTTTACGGGAGGTTGCGAAGTCCTCACACGGTCCGTGCCGTTCGCGCCGTTCGCCCCGCCGGGAAAGCGCAGCCGGTGCGCGGTGCCCGCGCGCTCGGTGTGCAGGGCGGTGATCGCCCGGGCGCGCTCGCTGTCGCCGCGGGCCACGGCGTCCACGATGGCCCCGTGCTCGGCCCAGGACTCGACGGGGTTGGCCGGGGCGTCCACCGCGTACATCCAGGCGATCTTGTGCCGCAGCTGGGTCAGCATCGAGGTCAGCGCGGGGCTCCCGGAGGCCTGTGCCAGCGTCTCGTGGAACCAGCTGCCCAGGGAGCGCAGATCCTCGCTGTTGCCCCGCCTGGCGCGCTCCTGGCCCAGCCTGACGAGGCCGCGCAGCACCTTGAGGTGGGCCTCGGTGCGCCGCTGCGCGGCCCGTGAGGCGCCGAGCGGCTCCAGCAGCATCCGCATCTCCAGCAGGTCGGCGGCCTCCTGCTCGGTCGGTTCCGCGACGCACGCGCCCGCGTGCCGCCGGGTCACCACGAACCCCTCGGCCTCCAGCGTGCGCAGGGCCTCCCGGACAGGGACGCGCGAGACCCCGTACCGGCGCGCGAGGAGTTCCTCCGTGAGCCGGCTGCCGCGCTCGTAGACACCGGCGACGATGTCGTCCCGGATCGCCGTGCATACCGAGTGCGCCGGAATACGCATGTCCGACCTCCGCCTTAATCCCCGTGAAACGTCGACGATTGACGTGTGTTCCGTGACTCTATTGCAATGAGCGGGAATTTCCGATGGCGGACCGGAATCCATGGATATTTTTTGGACAGGAGGGCTCCGGAAACGCCGAAAGCCCCGGCCGGGCGGGCCAGGGCTTCGGGAAGTGCGGCGCTACGTCGTCAGACGTTCACACCGTGCTTGCGGAGGTACGCGACGGGGTCGACGTCGGAGCCGTACTCGGCGGTCGTGCGGGCCTCGAAGTGGAGGTGCGGTCCGGTGACGTTGCCGGTCGCCCCGGAGAGGCCGATCTGCTCGCCGGGAGTGACCGTCTGGCCGACGGAGACACCGATGGACGACAGGTGGCCGTACATGGTGTACATGCCGTCGGCCATCTTGATCACCACTTGATTGCCGTACGAGCCGCCCCAGCCGGCGTCGACGACGGTGCCGGAGCCGACCGCGTGCACGGAGGTGCCGGTCGAGGCGTGGAAGTCGATGCCGGTGTGGGCACCGGAGGACCAGAGGGAGCCGCCGGTCTTGTAGCCGGTGGAGACGTACGAGCCGGTGACCGGTGCGACGAAGGTGTTGAGCCTCTTGCGCTCGGCGGCGCGGGCGGCGCGTACCTCGGCCTCGCGCTCCGCCTTGGCCAGTGCGGCGGCCTTGGCGCGGGCGACCTCCTTGGCCAGCGTTTCGTCCGCGGCCTGCTGCTGGGCGGCGGCCTGGGCGTCGATCTTCTCGGCGACCGCGTCGCCCATGGCGATGACGGGGGTGAGGCCGGTCTGTTCGGGGGCGGGCTCCGCGGCGAACGCCGGGGCGGCGGCCAGGGTGCCAACGACACCGGTGGTGGTGAGGGCCGCGACACTCGCGACACGAACGGTGGTGCGGTGGGTCCGGCTCGGGCGACGGTGCTTCCCGGTGGCGCGGGTGAACGCCATGGAGTGGCTGGTCCTTTCCTTCCTTCTCGCCTACCGGGTTAGCTGACGGGTTCGGAGCAGGAAGGTCTCCTACGGACTCCCTCGACGGGCGTCCGATTCACCCCAGGGACGTGGGTCCCCGGCTCCCCTGGCTCGCGCCGTACGGGGACTCGGCGATGACTGTCCGGTGCCGCGAGTGCGGCGCGGTGCCTGACGGACAGCCGGACCGACGCTAAGGGGGGCCACTTTCAATCCCCAAACGGATCACGGGTTTTGTTGCACATGCCACAGGGCAGACAGGCAACCTCTCCCCCAATTCGGACATTAGGGGGCCCTGGTGACGCTTCAGTCACCAGGGCCCCCACACGCGCGTGCCGCTCGTCGGCTCGCTACGGGTCGTCTACTCGGCCGCGACGACGGTGACTTCGCCGATGCCGAGCGCCTCCACGGGCTCCTTGATCTGCTCCGCGTCGCCGACCAGGATCGTCACCAGACGGTCCACCGGGAAGGCGTTCACGACCGCCGCGGTGGCCTCCACGGTGCCGGTCGCGGCGAGCTGCTGGTACAGCGTCGCCTGGTAGTCGTCGGGCAGGTGCTGCTCGACCTGGTCGGCCAGCGTGCTCGCGACGGCCGCGGCGGTCTCGTACTTGAGCGGCGCCACGCCGACGAGGTTCTGTACGGCGATGTCCCGCTCGGCGTCGGTGAGTCCGCCCTCGGCGAGCTTGCGGAGCACCGTCCAGAGGTCGTCCAGCGCGGGACCGGTGTTCGGGGTGTCCACAGAACCGCTGATGGCGAGCATCGAGGCGCCCGTGCCGTCGGGTGCCGAACGCAGCACCTGGCCGAACGCCCGCACACCGTAGGTGTAGCCCTTCTCCTCGCGCAGGACGCGGTCCAGGCGGGAGGTGAGGGTGCCGCCGAGGCAGTACGTGCCGAGCACCTGGGCGGGCCACACGCGGTCGTGCCGGTCGGAGCCGACGCGGCCGATGAGCAGCTGCGTCTGGACGGCGCCGGGACGGTGCACGATCACGACGCGCCCGGTGTCGTCGGCGGTCACCGGCGGCACGGGACGCGGCTGCGCGGTGGAGCCCGTCCACGAACCCAGGGTGTCGGCGAGGAGCGCGTCCAGGTCGATGCCGGTGAGGTCGCCGACGACCACGACGGTGGCGGTCGCGGGGCGGACGTGCCGGTCGTAGAAGGCGCGTACGGACGCCGAGTCGATCTTCTCGACGGTCTCCTCGGTGCCCTGGCGCGGACGCGACATGCGCGAGGTCGCCGGGAACAGCTCCTTGGAGAGCTCCTTGGCCGCGCGGCGGGACGGGTTGGCCGTCTCGTGCGGGATCTCGTCGAGGCGGTTGCGGACCAGCCGCTCGACCTCGCTGTCCGCGAAGGCGGGTGCCCTGAGGGCGTCCGACAGCAGACCGAGGCCCTTGGCCAGGCGCGAGGCCGGGACCTCCAGGCTCAGGCGCAGCCCGGGGTGGTCGGCGTGCGCGTCGAGGGTGGCGCCGGAGCGCTCCAGCTCGGCGGCGAACTCCTCGGCGGAGTGCTTGTCGGTGCCCTCGGAGAAGGCCCGCGCGGTGATCGTCGCGACACCGTCCAGGCCTGCCGGTTCGGCCTCCAGGGGCGCGTCCAGGAGCACCTCCACGGCGACGACCTGCTGGCCGGGGCGGTGGCAGCGCAGCACGGTCAGGCCGTTGCCCAGCGTCCCGCGCTCCGGGGCCGGGAAGGCCCACGGCCTGGCCTCGCCGGCCTGGGGCTGCGGGTGGAATTCCATCGTGGCGAGCTCGGTCACTTGGCCGCCTCCTCGTTCTCGTCGCCGGCCTCTGCTTCGTCATCCTCGTCCGCGATCGGCTCGTAGACGAGCACCGCGCGGTTGTCGGGGCGCAGCCGGGCCTTGGCGACCTCCTGCACCTCCTCCGCCGTCACGTCCAGGACGCGCTGTACGGCGGTCAGGGCGAGCTGCGGGTCGCCGAACAGGACGGCGTACCGGCACAGTTCGTCGGCGCGGCCCGCGACGGTGCCGAGCCGGTCGAGCCACTCGCGCTCCAACTGGGCCTGGGCGCGCTCCATTTCCTCGGCCGTGGGGCCCTCCGCGGCGAACCGGGCGAGCTCCTCGTCGATGGCGGCCTCGATGACCGGCACCTCGACGTCCCCGGACGTCTTGACGTCCAGCCACCCCAGGGAGGGCGCACCGGCCAGCCGCAGCAGGCCGAAGCCGGCCGCGACCGCCGTACGGTCGCGCCGTACAAGGCGGTTGTAGAGGAGCGAGGACTCGCCGCCGCCCAGGATGGTGAGGGCGAGGTCGGCCGCGTCGGACGCGCGCGTGCCGTCCTCCGGGAGCCGGTAGGCGCACATCAGGGCGCGGGCCGGGACCTCCTCGACGACGACCTCGCGCAGCTCCCCGCCCATCGTGTCAGGCAGCGCGCCGTCACGGGGTGCGGGCTTGCCGTCGTGCGAGGCGATGGACCCGAAGTACTTCTCGATCCAGGCGAGCGTCTGCTCGGGGTCGATGTCGCCGACCACGGACAGGACGGCGTTGTTGGGCGCGTAGTAGGTGCGGAAGAACGCGCGCGCGTCCTCCAGGGTGGCCGCGTCCAGGTCCGCCATCGAGCCGATGGGCGTGTGGTGGTAGGGGTGGCCCTCCGGGTAGGCGAGGGCGGTCAGCTTCTCGAACGCCGTCCCGTAGGGCACGTTGTCGTAGCGCTGGCGTCGCTCGTTCTTGACGACGTCCCGCTGGTTCTCCATGGACTCCTCGTCCAGGGCGGCCAGCAAGGAGCCCATGCGGTCGGCCTCCAGCCAGAGCGCGAGCTCCAACTGGTGGGTGGGCATGGTCTCGAAGTAGTTCGTGCGCTCGAAGCTGGTGGTGCCGTTGAGCGAACCGCCCGCGCCCTGCACCAGTTCGAAGTGGCCGTTGCCCTTCACCTGTCCGGAGCCCTGGAACATCAGGTGCTCGAAGAGGTGAGCCAGGCCGGTACGCCCCTTGACCTCGTGGCGGGAACCGACGTCGTACCAGAGGCACACCGCCGCGACCGGGGTCAGGTGATCCTCGGAGAGGACCACGCGCAGACCGTTGGCCAAGCGGTGTTCGGTCGCTGTCAGACCGCCGGACCCTGCCTCGGCGGTGGCCGTGTGACCCATGGGCATGTACGTCCCTTCGATCGCGGATTCTCTGGCTGGAACCGCAGAAATCCTGCTCGTCCCGCCACTGTATGCAAGCGTGCGGACCGTCGGCGAAGTTCCCGGCGGACGTACGCCGAGAGCGAGATCGCGTAGCCTGCGGGCAGTCGCACACGTGGACTCACGCGGCAGCCGCCGGCGACGGACCCGAGCGGGCAACGCCGGGTCCTGGTCCGCGTTGTCAGTGCCGCGGTCCACAATGGTTCACGTCAAGACCCCGTTCACGCTTCAGCAAGAGTGAGCCGAAGGGGAGCGACCCCCAGGCGAGCGACCAGAAAAGAGGAGCCGGCAGCGATGGCCCGCCGCAGCACGAAGACCCCGCCGCCCGACGACTCGTTCGAGGAGCGGATCCTCGACATCGACGTCGTCGACGAGATGCAGGGCTCCTACCTTGAGTACGCGTACTCGGTCATCTACTCCCGCGCCCTGCCGGACGCCCGGGACGGCCTGAAGCCGGTTCATCGCAGGATCGTCTACCAGATGGACGAGATGGGCCTGCGCCCCGACCGCGGCTACGTGAAGTGCGCGCGTGTCGTCGGTGAAGTCATGGGCAAGCTGCACCCGCACGGGGACGCGTCGATCTACGACGCCCTGGTGCGCATGGCCCAGCCCTTCTCCATGCGCGTCCCGCTGGCCGACGGCCACGGCAACTTCGGCTCGCTGGGCAACGACGACCCGCCGGCCGCCATGCGGTACACGGAGTGCCGGCCGTCCGAGGCCGCCAACCTGATGACCGAGTCGATCGACGAGGACACGGTCGACTTCTCCCCGAACTACGACGGCCAGGAGCGGGAGCCGGTGGCCCTGCCGGCCGCCTTCCCGAACCTCCTGGTGAACGGCTCGTCGGGCATCGCCGTCGGCATGGCCACCAACATGCCGCCGCACAACCTGGGCGAAGTCATCGCCGCCGCCCGGCACTTGATCCGCTATCCGAACGCGGACCTGGACTCCCTGATGCGGCACGTCCCCGGCCCCGACCTGCCGACGGGCGGCCGGATCGTCGGCCTCACCGGCATCCGGGACGCGTACGAGACGGGCCGCGGCACGTTCAAGATCCGCGCCACGGTCGCCGTGGACAACGTGACGGCGCGCCGCAAGGGCATCGTCGTCACCGAACTGCCCTTCTCCGTAGGCCCCGAGAAGGTCATCGCCAAGATCAAGGACCTGGTCGGCGCGAAGAAGCTGCAGGGCATCGCCGACGTCAAGGACCTCACCGACCGCGCGCACGGCCTGCGCCTGGTCATCGAGATCAAGAACGGCTTCGTGCCGGAAGCGGTCCTGGAGCAGCTCTACAAGCTGACGCCGATGGAGGAGTCCTTCGGCATCAACAACGTGGCGCTGGTCGACGGCCAGCCCCTCACGCTCGGCCTCAAGGAACTCCTGGAGGTCTATCTCGACCACCGCTTCAACGTCGTACGGCGCCGCAGCGAGTTCCGCCGCACCAAGCGGCGAGACCGCCTCCACCTCGTAGAGGGTCTGCTCACCGCGCTCATCGACATCGATGAGGTCATCCGGCTCATCCGCTCCAGCGACAACTCCGCCCAGGCGAAGCAGAGTCTGATGGAGCGCTTCTCCCTGTCGGACATCCAGACGCAGTACATCCTGGACACCCCACTCCGCCGCCTGACCCGGTTCGACCGGATCGAGCTGGAGTCGGAGATGGAGCGACTCACCGCGGAGATCGCGGAGTTGACCCGCATCCTGGAGTCGGACACCGAGCTGCGCAAGCTGGTCTCGACCGAACTGGCCGCCGTGGCGAAGAAGTTCGGCACCGACCGGCGCACGGTCCTGCTGGAGTCGGCCGGCGCCCCCGCCGCCACCGTGCCGCTCCAGGTCGCCGACGACCCGTGCCGGGTGCTGCTCTCCTCGACGGGCCTGCTGGCCCGTACGGCGAACGGCGAGCCCTTCCCGGAGGACTCTGAGGCCCGGCGCACCAAGCACGACGTGATCGTCTCGGCGGTCCCTGCGACCGCGCGCGGCGAGCTCGGCGCGGTCACCTCGGCCGGCCGCCTCCTGCGCATCAACGTCGTGGACCTGCCCCAACTCCCGGAGACGGCCGCCGCGCCGAACCTCTCCGGTGGCGCCCAGATCTCGGAGTTCGTCTCCCTGGACGAGGGCGAGACGGTCATCTGCCTGACGACCCTCGACGAGTCCTCCCCCGGCCTGGCCATCGGCACGGAACAGGGCGTCGTCAAGCGCGTGGTCCCCGACTACCCCACGAACAAGGAGGAGTTGGAGGTCATCACGCTCAAGGACGGCGACCGGATCGTCGGCGCCGTCGAGCTGCGCACCGGCGAGGAGGACCTGGTCTTCATCGCGGACGACGCCCAACTGCTGCGCTACCAGGCCTCCCAGGTGCGTCCCCAGGGCCGCGCGGCCGGCGGTATGGCGGGCATCAAACTCACCGAGGGCGCGAAGGTCATCTCCTTCACGGCCGTCGACCCGGCGGTGGACGCGGTCGTCTTCACGGTCGCGGGTTCGCGCGGCACGCTGGACGACTCCGTCCAGACGACGGCCAAGCTGACCCCGTTCGACCAGTACCCCCGCAAGGGCCGGGCCACCGGCGGCGTCCGCTGCCAGCGCTTCCTGAAGGGCGAGGACTGCCTCTCCCTGGCCTGGGCGGGCCCCGTACCGGCGAAGGCGGCCCAGCGGGACGGCACCCCGGCGGAGCTCCCGGAGATGGACCCGCGGCGTGACGGCTCGGGCGTGTCGCTGGCGAAGACGGTGTCGGTGGTGGCGGGGCCGGTGTAGCACCGGTCAGTAGTCGAGGCCGAGGTCCGACTCGGGTTGGAGTTCGGGCTCGGTTTCGGGTTCGTACTCGCCTTCCCGCTCCGGTTCTTGTACGTAACGGAGGACGCCCCACATGCCGCGCTCGTCGGCGAGTGGGGCGTCGCCGTCCGCGCACGCCTCCAACTCCTTGCCGAGAGCGGCCATGTCAAGACCGGTACCGATGAGCACGAGCTGCGTGAGCCGTGCGTCCCCGTCGGCCCAGGGCTCGGGATAGAACCGCAGGAACCGTCCTACGGCGTGCACGGCGTACCGGTTGCGGGGATCGTGGGCGCCGAAGTCGACGTACCCCTTGATGCGGTAGAGCCCCTCGGGCCTGCTGTCGAGGAACGCCATCAGCCTGCGCGGGTCGAGGGGCACGTCGGAGACGTGGGAGAGGCTGTCGTACGCGTCGTGCAGGTGCCCGGCGTGATCGTCACCACCATGCTCGTGCTCGTGGTCCGGCTCATGGAGGTCGTCGAAGGTCAGCTGCCCGATGCGCTCCTCGCTCGGGCGGCAGTCGAAGAGGAACTCCGGGTCGACACGGCCGTAGGTGGCGGGCACGACGGCGGCACGGTCGGTGAGTGAGCGGACGAGTCCGAGCACGCGCGGGGCGTCGGCCGCCCGGTCCAGCTTGTTGACGACGACGAGGTCGGCGAGGGCGAGATGCCGGTCGATCTCGGGGTGCTTCGCGCGCGTGTCGTCGAACTCGGCGGCATCGACGACCTCGACGAGCCCGCCGTAGACGATCCCCGGGTGCTCGCTGGCGAGCAACATGCGCACCAGTTCCTCCGGTTCGGCGAGCCCGCTGGCCTCGATGACGATGACGTCGATACCGGCGGAGGGCCGGGCGAGCCGCTCCAGGTAGACGTCGAGTTCACTGGCGTCGACCGCGCAGCACAGGCACCCGTTCCCGAGCGACACGGTCGAGTCGCCGAGGGCACCGGCCACGGCCAGCGCGTCGATCTCGATCGCCCCGAAGTCGTTGACGATCGCGCCGATACGGCTGCCTCCGCTGCGGTGCAGGAGGTGGTTGAGGAGGGTCGTCTTGCCGGAGCCGAGGAATCCGGCGAGGACGAGGACGGGGATCTGTTGGGGAGTTGGCATCGGGGTGGGGTCCGGGGTGGGGGCGGGTCTCTGGGCAGGAGCCGGGGTCAGGGCCGAGGTCAGGGGCGGGGCCGAGGTCAGGGCCGGGGCCGAGGTCAGGGCCGGGGCAGGGGCCGGGGTCTGAGCCGAGGCCGGGGCCGGGGTCTGAGCCGGGGCAGGGACAGGCGGGACAGGGACAGGGCTCTGGGCCGAGGCCTGAACCGGAGCCGGGGCCGGAGCCGAGGCGGGGGCGAGGGCGGGGGCCAGGGCAGGGCTCTGAGCCGGGGCCGGAGGCTGAACTGGAGCCGAGGCCGCGTCCGGGGCCGGAGCCGAGGCGGGGGCGGGAGCCAGGGCAGGGGTCTGAGCCGGAGCCGAGGCCTGAGCCTGAGCCGCGTCCGGAGCCGAGGCCTGAACTGGAGCCGAACCCGGGGCTGGAACTGGAGCCGGGATCAGGTCCGGAGCCGGGACCAGGGCCGGAATCGAGGCTGGGCCCGGGGCCGGAGCCTGGGGTGGAATCCGGCTCGGAGCCGAGGTCGTGGGCAGGCTCGGATCCGTACTCGGATCCGGTGCCGGACCGGTGTTCGGGCTCGGGCTCGCGCTCGGGCTCTGCTGGCTCAACGTGCGACCTCTTTCACGCCGACGCGTGCACCGGCTCGCGGTCCGGCACACGTACGGAGGTTGAATGCCGCCCCAGGATACGAGCCGGAAGAATCGCCGCGAAGTGAACGATTGTTAGCAGCACTTGCGGGGCAGACGTTGGGGAAGGCGCCGGTTCGTGCGACCCTCGCTTCCCTCCGTGCGCCTCCTCTCCGCCTCCCAGCCGATCAGAGCCGCTCGGCACTCTGGGAGACGGCAAGCGCCGCCCATCGCTCGCCGGTCCCCATCAGTCGACCCGCACCCGACGACCGGCGGACGGCCGCCTGATTCGGGGGTTGACATGGCCACACGGAAGCGCGGTACACGGGGGTTCGCCACGCCCCTGGCAGCCGGTCTCGGCCTGGTGACGGGAGCTCTCGCCGTCATGGCCGCGCAACACCGCACGCTCCGCGCACTGCGCCTCCGGCTCGACCAGCTGGAGAAACAGGTCGCCAACAGCCACCACCACGCCAATCTGGCCACCCAGCAGCATCTGCACTGGCAACTGCTGAGCAAGGCGATCGACAGCCCTGAACTGGCCGAGGTCCTGGACATCTTCGAGGTACCCGCGTCCCAGCAGAAACGACGCCAGTACCTCTTCGCGAACGCGCTGTACACAAATCTGCTGTTCTACTACCGCATCGGCAACATCAGCCGCGACGAGTTCTTCGGGTTCATCCGCGGTCTTGTGCAGAACCCCGTCGTCAGGGAGTACTGGAACGCGACCCAAGGACAGCGCGCGACGCTCGCCGAGGGCTCGGAGGAGGCCGAACTCGGTCGGATGGTCGACGAGCTGCTACGACAGCTGGAAGAGGCCGACGGCGACGAGTGGTGGGTCGTGGGGGACCCGCCCAGCGACTGAGCGTCCGGGCGGCACCGCGCCTTCGGGGGCGCCCCTTCCTCGAATCACACCCTCGGGCCATAACGAACAGATCAAGTCCCCAGTTGTCCCAGACGTCACTGGGGTTGACTCACGCCTGATCGCGTAGAACGACTCCACAAGACGTCGCTCACGCCGCCGGATGACGAGCGCACCCCACAGGGCACCGCCTTCACCCCGCCGTCGTTGTGCGCAGACTCTTCAGACGTGAGAACCAGAGGGAATCAACAGTGAGTCAGATCATCCGTCGGATCGGTGTACCTCCCAGCGCCCGGGGGAGCGCGGGCGGGGGCAACTGCCCTGACATCTTCGAATTGGCCGACGGAAACTTCGCAGTGATCGGCACGGACCAGACGGACAAACTCGACGGTCAGCTGCCGGCCGACGCGTCGAGAGCCTCGTACGAACGGATCGTCGTCATCACCCGGGACACACTCATCAAGGCCAAGGGCGACATTCCTGACGTGTAGCCGACGCGGACGATTCACTCCGCACGCCCAAGCATTCGGTCAGCCCGCGTGGCAGTGGAGCCGACTGCGAACTCATCGTGATCATCAGCCAGGGGACACGGATCCGCGCCCGTAAGGACATTCCTCGTACCTGACGCCGCGGACCGCCGTCCGGCACAGGCCGGCACAGGGGGCGGGTTCGGCACCGACCGTGGCGCTGAACCCGCCCCTCCGCATCACCTCGGCACCGTCACCGGCGCCTCCACCCCCACATACCGCGCGACCGGCCGGATGATCTTCGAGTCCTCCGCCTGCTCCACCACGTTCGCGCTCCACCCCACGACCCGCGCGGCCGCGAACGTAGGAGTGAACATCTCCCGCGGCAGCCCGCAGAGTTCCATGACCAGCCCCGCGTAGAACTCGACGTTGGTGTGGAGTTCGCGCCCCGGTTTCAGCTCCGCGAGGATCCTCTCGACCTGGCGCTCCACCTCGACGGCGAAGTCGACCCGTGGGCCGCCGAACTGCTGGGCGACCTCGCGCAGCATCCGCGAACGCGGGTCCTCCGTACGGTAGATGGCGTGGCCGAAGCCCATGATGCGGTCGCCGGCGAGGACGCGTTCGCGGATCCAGGGGTCGATACGGTCCGGGGTTCCGATCGCGTCCAGGGTGTCCAGGGCGCGACTGGGCGCACCGCCGTGCAGCGGACCCGAGAGCGCGCCTACGGCCCCGACCAGGCAGGCCGCCACATCCGCCCCCGTCGACGCGATGACCCGCGCGGTGAAGGTTGACGCGTTGAATCCGTGGTCAATGGTTGAGATCAAGTATTGCTCGATCGCCCTGGCCTGCTGCTTGTCCGGTTCCGAACCCGTCAGCATGTACAGGTAGTTGGCCGCGTAGGAGAGGTCCTCGCGCGGCTCGACGGGATCAAGTCCCTGACCCAGCCGGTACAGCGCGGTCAGCAGCGTCGGTACGGCCGCGGACGCCACGAGGGTGTCCCGGCGGCGCGCGTCCGCGTCGATGTCGTACACCGGCCGGAAGCCCTTCGCCGCACCGAGCAGCGACAGCGCCGTACGCATCCCGGACAGCGGTCCGGACGTGCCGCTCGCCGCCGCCACCGCGGGCAACGCGTCCCGCACCTCGTCCGGCAGCCGACGCAGGGCGGCGGTCTCGGCGGCGAACGCGGCGCTCTGCTCAGCGTCCGGCAGTTCACCCTGGGCGAGGAGATGCCAGACGTCCTCGAAGCCGCGGGTCTGCGCGAGTTCGACGGCGGAGTACTGGCGGTAGTGGTAGAAGCCCTCGGTCCCCCGGACGTCACCGATTCGGGTGTCGGTGACGACGACGCCCGCGAGTCCCCGCGGAACCTCGATACGCGTGGCAGCGGCCCTGTTGATGGACATGTTTCCTCCCTGGACTTGATTCAAATGTCCATGGTTGACTCAATCTCTGTCAATATTGATTGAATCAACATATGCAAGGAGTGGATACCGTGGCCTCCATGCGCGATCAAGAGCCCGCTCCCGGCCACCCCGAGCGACGGCTGACCACCAAGGAGACCGCCGAACTGCTCGGCGTGAAGCCCGACACCGTGTACGCGTACGTGAGCCGCGGACAGCTGAGCAGCAGGCGCGAGCCCGGCGGGCGGGGCAGCACCTTCGACGCCAAGGAGGTGGAGGCACTCGCCCGGCGCAACAGGCGGGAGAGCAGCGGGAGTCCGGGCTCCGGGGGCGAGCTGTCCGTACGGACCCGGATCACGCTCATCGAGAAGGACCGGTACTACTTCCGGGGCGTCGACGCGACCGAGCTGGCCGCCCGGCACTCCTACGAGGAGATCGCCGAGTGGCTGTGGACCGGGGAACTGCGCCCCGGGATCACGTTCACCGCACCCAAGGCGGCTGTCACCGTCGCCCGCCGCGCCGTGGACGCGCTGCCCGAACACACCGGCCCCACCGACCGGTTGAGGGTCGCGGCCATCGCGGCGGCGACCGCGGACCCGCTGCGCTTCGACCTGTCCGAGGACGCCGTGCTCGGTACCGCGCGCATCCTCATCCCCACCCTCGTAGCGGCCCTGCCGCCGGTACGGCGCGCCCATCGCGACGGAGGTCCGCTGGCCCACCGCCTGTGGGCACGGCTGAGCGGACACCCGGCTGACGAGGCGTCACTGCACGTCCTCGACACGGCACTTGGGCTGCTCGTCGATCACGACCTGGCCGCCTCGACGCTCGCGGTGCGTGTCGCCGCCTCGGCCCGCGCGCACCCCTACGCGGCCGTCTCCTCCGGCCTGGGGGTCCTCGAAGGCCCCTTGCACGGCGCGGCGAGCGGCCTGGCGCACCGGCTGCTGCTGGACGTGCTCGACCAGGGCGACGCGGCCCCGGTGATCGCGGACGAACTGCGCGCAGGCCGCCGTATCCCCGGACTCGGTCACCGGCTCTACCCGGGCGAAGACCCACGCGCGCGTGCCCTGTTCGCCCTCCTGAAGGAGATCCCGGGCGCCGCGCCCGCCCTCGCCGCGGCCCGCGACATCGTCGCCACCACCGCCCGGCACACCCCACTGCACGCCAACGTCGACCTGGCGCTCGCCGTGCTCACCGTCTCCTCCGGGATGCCCTCCACGGCGGGCGAGACGGTCTTCGCCGTCGCCCGTACGGCGGGGTGGATCGCGCACGCCCTGGAGGAGTACGGCGAGCGCCCGCTGCGCATGCGGCCCAGCGGTCACTACGTAGGCCCCAGGCCACCTCAGCCACTCCCGGAGTAGGACACGAGCGCGGCCGGAAGTCGCCCTGGGTCAAGTCAGGTTAGGCTCACCTCTGTGAGTACGTGCGCGACCGTCTCTCGGGACCTCGACGAGCCCATTTCCGGAACCGCGGCCACGGCGACGACGTGGCTGCTGCTGGAACAGCCCGGTCCTTGGGGTGCCAAAGCGCTCACTTCGAGCCACCTGGACCCCGTACTGGGGCGTGCCCTGGAAGCGGCCGCCGCGGACACGGGCGTACGGATCGCGCTCATCCGCCGCCCGGGACGGCACGCGGACCCCGCGCCGTCCCGGGTGCGCCAGGTGTACGCGGCCCACACCGTTCCCGGAAACGCATGGCTGCACAGCGCCACGACCGAGGACCCGGGGCAACTGCTCGCCCTCGACTTCGCCGCTCTCGGCGCGGGCGACCCGCGCTCGTTCGGCACGGCGCTCGGCGGGCGGGCCCACACCGGTGACCCGCTCGCGCTCGTCTGCACCAACGGCAAGCGCGACCGCTGCTGCGCGCTCTTGGGCCGTCCCCTCGCCGCCGAACTGGCCGCCTCCGGGGTCGAGGGCGCCTGGGAGGTCACCCATCTGGGCGGCCACCGCTTCTCGCCGACGGTGCTCGTCCTGCCGTACGGCTACGCGTACGGGCGGGTCCAGGCGCACGGCATCAAGGAGATCCTCCAGGGCGTCCAGGAGGGCCGCGTGGTCGTCGAGGGCTGCCGGGGCGCTTCGGCCTGGGAACGGCCCGGACAGGCGGCGGAGCTGGCCGTGCGGACGGCTGCGGGCGAGTACGCGATGGGCGCCCTGAGCGTCGTACGGACGGACGGCGCCGCACCGCGCTGGGAGGTGACCGTCGCGCACACCGACGGACGCCACTGGCGCGTGATCGTCGCCCAGGGAGCATCGCTCCCGCCCCGCCCGGAGAGCTGCGGGGCGTCGGTCCTCGGCGCACCGGCGCGGATGGACGTGGTGGCGGTGCGCGAGCTGACGACAGCACTGGCGGGCTGACCCGCCCGGCACCGGGGAGCCCGACCGGCTTCCGTGGGAAATCGCCCTCTACTAGAGGCCGCCTTTCCCAAGAAATGGTCAAGAGATCCACGCCACACCCCTGGGGCAGCCCCCGCCCCGCCACGTACCGTCAGGGGTATGAGCCCCACTCCCCCCGCACGCCGCCGTCGCCTCGGGCTGCCGCGGCGGGTGTTCTCGCAGGTGCTGCTGATGCAGCTGGCGATCGCCGCGGGAGTCGCGGTCCTGGCGACCGGGCTGTTCCTGGCGCCGCTGAGCAAGCAGCTGGACCAGGAGGCGATGAACCGCGCCCTGGCCATCGCCCAGACCACCGCGCAGCAGCCGCGGATCGTCAAGGACATCCAGAACACCCCTCCGACGGTGGACGGACCCGTGCAGCGGGAGGCGGAGCGGATCCGGAAGGCCACCAAGGCCGAGTACGTGGTGGTGATGGACTGGCGGGGCATGCGGTGGTCGCACACGACACCGAGCGAGATCGGCCGGTTCGTCTCGACGTCTCCCGGCCAGCCCCTGGCGGGCCAGGAGGTCAAGGAGATCGACAAGGGCACCCTGGGGCGCTCCGCGCGCGGCAAGGTGCCCCTGCGGGACGCCGACGGCACGGTCGTCGGGGCGGTCTCGGTGGGCATCAAGTACGACAGCGTCCGCGCGCAGCTGATCAGCGCGATCCCGGGGCTGCTGGCGTACGCCGGGGGCGCTCTCGCCGTCGGCGCCCTGGCGGCCTGGCTGATCTCCCGGAGGGTCCAGCGGCAGACCCGGGACCTGGCCTTCTCGGACATCTCGGCGCTGCTCTCGGAGCGCGAGGCGATGCTGCACGGCATCCGGGAGGGCGTCGTCGCCCTGGACCGCACGGGCCGCATACGTCTCCTGAACGACGAGGCGCGGCGGCTCCTGGGCATCGGCGACGAGGCGGTCGGCCACTCCCTGGACGAGGCGCTCGGCGAGGGACGCACGACCGACGTCCTGGCCGGCCGGGTGACCGGCACGGACCTGCTCGCCGTGCGCGGCCAGCGGGTCCTGGTCACCAACCGGATGCCCACCGACGACGGCGGCGCCGTGGCCACTCTGCGCGACCGCACCGAACTGGAGCAGCTCGGTCGGGAGTTGGACTCGACGCACGGCCTGATCGACGCCCTGCGCGCCCAGGACCACGAGCACGCCAACCGTATGCACACACTCCTGGGGCTGCTCGAACTGGAGATGTACGACGACGCCGTGGACTTCGTCGGCGAGGTGGTCGGCGATCACCGGGCGACGGCCGAACAGGTCACCGAGAAGATCCAGGACCCGCTGCTCGCCGCCCTGTTGGTGGGCAAGGCGACCGTCGCGGCCGAGCGGGGCGTCGCCCTGTGGATCTCCGACCGGACCTGGCTGCCGGACCGGTTGATCGACCCGCGCGGGCTGGTCACGGTGGTCGGCAACCTGGTGGACAACGCGCTCGACGCCGTGGCGGGCACACCGCACGCACGCGTGGAGGTCGAGTTGCGGACGGAGGGGCGTACGGCCGTGCTCCGGGTTCGTGACACGGGCCCCGGAATCCCGGAGGAACAACGGGAGTTGATCTTCACCGAGGGCTGGTCCACGAAGAAGCCCCCGGCCCACGGCAAGCGCGGGATCGGCCTCTCCTTGGTACGTCGGCTCGCCGAACGGCAGGGTGGCAGCGCGGTGGTGACGGAGGCGTTCGGCGGGGGCGCGGAGTTCGCGGTCGTCCTGCCGGAGGCACTGACCGAGGCTCTGACCGAGCCGGGTCTGGAACCCGCTCTCACCGCCCCCGGGGACACCGTCGAGGAGGAGTCGCGATGATCGAGGTCCTGGTCGTGGACGACGACACCCGGGTCGCGCAGGTCAACGCGGCTTACGTGGAGAAGGTACCGGGCTTCCACGTGGCCGGCGAGGCTCACAACGCGGCTGAGGCGCTGCGCCAGTTGGAGACGTTGCCCCGCCTCGACCTGGTCCTCCTGGACCACTACCTGCCCGACGAGACGGGCCTGGCGGTCGCCCAGGAGATGCGCCGACGCGGCCTCCAGACGGACGTGATCATGGTGACGGCGGCCCGGGACGTGACGACCGTACAGGCGGCGATGCGGCAGGGCGCGCTGCAGTACCTGGTCAAGCCCTTCGCGTTCGCGGGCCTGCGCGCCAAGCTGGAGGCGTACGCGGAACTGCGCCGCACGCTCGACGGCGGCGGCGAGGCCGAACAGGCCGAGGTGGACCGCATCTTCGGCGCCCTGTCCGCGCCCTCGGAACCCGGGCTGCCCAAAGGGCACTCCCCCACCACGGCGGAACTCGTGCGCCAGTCCCTGATGAACGCCCAAAGCCCCCTGTCCGCCCAGGAGATCGCCGACCGCACAGGGGTGAGCCGGCAGACCGCCCAGCGCTATCTGAAGCTCCTGGAGCGCACCGGACGGGCCAGACTGACGCTCAAATACGGCGACGCGGGCCGCCCGGAACACCGTTACGTGTGGGCGACCCGCGCCTGAGGGCACGGCCAGTGGGGGCGGGGGAAGGGGCCGTACCCCTTCCCCCTGTACGGACGCCGACCGCGCGGCCGTCAGCCTGTTGCGTTCTTCACGAACTCGGTCGTGTACGTCTTGTCGAGGTCCACATCGGCGTTCTTGATGGTGGGGTTGAACGCCTTGAGCACCTTCTCCACGGTCTCCGGGCCGTTCGCCGGCATCACGCCGTCCTTGGTGAACATCGGCAGCGTGCTCTTGATCGCGGTCGCGTAGAGGAACTTGTTGCCCTGGGAGTAGTCGGCGGGCATCTTGTCGGCGATCGCCGTCGCGCTGTGGGTGGACATCCACTTGAGCGTCTTGACGAATGCATTGACCATCTTCTGCACCGTTGATTTGTGGCCGTTCACCCAGTCCGTCTGCATGTACAGACTTGACGAGGGATACGGTCCGCCCAGCGCCGCCTGCGAGCCCTCGGGCGTGCGCATGTCGACGAGGATCTTGCCGGCCTTCTTGTCGAGGATCGTGGCAACGGTCGGGTCGGTCGTCATCCCGGCGTCGATGGAGCCCTGTTGGAGCGCCGCGACGAAGGTCGGTCCCGCGCCGACGGCGACCGGGGTGAACTCGCTGACATTGACGCCGTTCTTGACGGCGAGGTACTTGGTGAGGAAGTCGGTGGATGAGCCGAGGCCGGTCACGCCGAGCTTCTTGCCCTTGAAGTCCTTGGCCGACTTGACCTTCCCCGCCGCCTTGGTGGAGACGACCTCCACCTCGCCGGGCGCCTGCGAGAACTGCACCACGGACTCGACCGACTTGCCCTTGACCTGCAGGTCGAGCGTGTGGTCGTAGAAGCCGACGGCTCCCTGGACCTGCCCGGAGACGAGCGCGGTCTCGGCCTGGACGCCGGCGGGCTCGCTCAGCAGTTCCACGTCGAGGCCCTCGGCGTCGAAGTAGCCGAGCCGCTGGGTGAGCATCGCGGGCAGGTAGATGACCTTGTCCAGGCCACCGACCATGATCTTGACCTTCTCGCCCTTGCCGTCGCCCTTGCTGCCTGAGCCGGTCGAGGCGGTGCTGGCCGCGTCGTTGGCGCAGGCGGTGAGCGAGGAGAGGGCGAGCAGGCCCGAGGCGGCCAGGGCGGCGTATCTGGCGGTCTTGCGCATGGCGGTTCACGTCCTTGTGAGGGTGCGGTACAGGGAGGAAGGGGGCTCTTCGACGGGCTTGCGGCGAGGGGCCGTTCAGCTGTCGGAGCTCGACGGCTTCCAGCGGAAGATGCGGTTCTCGGCGAAGGTGAGCAGCCCTTCGGCGACGAGGGCGACGACCGCGAGGATCACCATCGCGGCGTACACACCGGCCGCGTTGAAGGTGCCCTGGGACTGCGCGACGAGCAGGCCGATGCCCTTGGTGGCGCCGATGTACTCGCCGACGATCGCGCCGATGAGGGCGAAGCCGAAGCTGACGTGGAGGCTGGTGAAGATCCAGGAGGTGGCCGACGGGATGACCACCTGGAGGGTCACCCTGCGGTCGCTGGCGCCGAGGATGCGGGCGTTGGCGACCAGGTTGCGGTCGACCTCGCGGGCGCCTTGGAAGGCGTTGAAGAACACCGGGAAGAAGACGAGCACGACGGCCGAGGCGACCTTGGAGGACGGTCCGAGTCCGAACCAGATCACGAAGATGGGCGCGAGGACGATCCTCGGTATGGAGTTGAGCACCTTGATGTATGGACCAAGTATGTCGGCGAGCAAGGTGATCCGCCCCAAAGCAATACCGAACACGACACCGGCGATCACACCGATCACCCAGCCGAGCAGCGCCTCCTGGAGTGTGGCCCAGATCTGCTCCCCCAGGGAGCCGAGCGCGGTCCCGTGCATCACCCAGGTGTAGATCTGGTCCCAGATCTTCGAGGGCATCGAGAAGTTGAACGGATCGATGACCTTGGCCCGGGAGAGCCATTCCCACAGGCCGAGCACGGCGACCAGGAGCAGCACGCGGGCCGCTCCGACGCCGACCTTGCGTTTACGGGCGGCACGCGCGCGTGAATGCGCGCGGTCCGACTTGGCGCCGGACTCGACCACCGTCGGCACGACCTTGTCCTCGGGCATGACGTCAGGCGACATTGGCCGCACCTCTCTCGCGCGTGATGCGGACCTCTTCGCCCAGGGACTCCCAGATCTCGCGGTAGATCTCGATGAACCGCGGCTCCAGGCGCACGGATTCGACCTTGCGGGGCCGTGGCAGGTCGATGTCGAAGACCTGCTTCACAGTGGCGGGCCCGGCGGTCATCACGACGACCCTGTCGGCCAGCGCGATGGACTCCTCCAGGTCGTGGGTGACGAAGACGACCGAAGTGCCGGTGCCCTCCCACAGCTCCAGGAGTTCGTCCGACATCAGGGCCCTGGTCTGCACGTCGAGCGCCGAGAACGGCTCGTCCATGAGCAGGATCTCGGGGTCGTTGACGAAGGTCGCGGCGAGCGCGACGCGCTTGCGCATACCGCCGGAGAGCTGGTGCGGATAGCGGTCCTCGAAGGCGGAGAGCCCGACCCGAGCCAGCCACTCGCGCGCCTTCGCCCTGGCCTCCGCCTTCGGTACACCGCGGAAGCGCGGGCCCGCCATGACGTTGGACAGCACCGTACGCCAGGGGAAGGTGGCGTCCTGCTGGAAGACGAAACCGACCTTGTCGCCGACGCCGGAGACCGGCTCCCCGGCCACCAGCACATCGCCCTCGGAGGGCTCTTCCAGCCCGCTGACGAGGGTCAGCGTGGTCGACTTGCCGCAGCCCGTGGGGCCGACGACCGCCACGAACTCGCCACGCCCGACGGTGAGATCAAGCCCCTGTACGGCCGTGTGCAGACCCCCCGACGGGGTCCTGAAGGTCTTGCTCGCGCCCCGCAGCTCGATGGCGGGGCTGGTGTCTGCGCTCATGGCCGGGACCGTAGATGTGGCGCGGACCACAGCAGCAGTCTTCTGGGCGCAAGCCGTTCTTTTGCTCGCAAGAGCCTGTTGTGCTCGTTTTGCTCGCGCTACAACTGCGGAGCCGAAACACGGGCTTAACGCTCGCCTGGCCTTGAGGAAAGAGGCCCAATGATTGACGTCATGGTCGTGGACGACGATTTCCGCGTCGCCGAGATCAACGCCAAGTACGTGGGGAAGGTTCCCGGTTTCCGGGTCGCCGCCCGCGCGCACAGCGCCGCCCAGGCGCTGGCCACCGTGGAACGCGGGACCATCGACCTGGTGCTGCTCGACCACTATCTGCCCGACCAGACGGGTCTCGAACTCGTCCACCGCATGAGGCAACAGGGCCACACGACCGACGTCATCATGATCACGGCGGCCAGCGATGTGACGACCGTGCAGCGGGCGATGCGCCTCGGCGCCCTGCACTACCTGGTCAAGCCGTTCACCTTCGCCGCGCTGCGCACCCGCCTCGACTCGTACGCCGCCCTGCGCCGCACCGTCGACCGCGTCGGCGGCCGCGGTATCGCCGGCCAGGAGCAGGTCGACCGCATCTTCGGCGCCCTGCGCACGACGACCCTGCCGGCCTCCCCCGGCCTGCCCAGCGGTCACTCGGAACCGACCACCGACCTGATCTGCGGCGTCCTGCACAGCGCCGGCCACCCGCTCTCGGCCCACGAGGTCGCCGCCGAGACCGGCCTGAGCCGCTCCACGGCCCAGCGCTACCTCCGCCACCTGGAACAGGCCGGCCGCCTCCGCCTCTCCCTCAAGTACGGCGACACGGGGCGCCCGGAGCACCGCTACGCCTGGGTGGCGCCGTAGCCGCGCGACAGCCGCACACTCGCGCGTGGCTACGGCGCACGGGCCCCGCTACACGGCCCCCGCCCCCGTCAGCGCCCGCACCTCGGTCTCCGCATGCTTGGCCTCGTCCGGGACTTCCGGCGAGGTGACCGTGCCGAGCCAGCCGGCCAGGAAACCGAGCGGGATCGAGACGAGGCCGGGGTTCTGCAGCGGGAAGAACTGGAAGTCGACGCCCGGGAACAGCGATTCGGGACTGCCCGACACGACCGGCGACAGCAGCACGAGCACCAGTGCGGGGATCAGTCCGCCGTATACGGCCCACACGGCGCCGCGGGTCGTGAAGCCGCGCCAGAACAGCGAGTAGAGCAGCACCGGGAGGTTCGCGGAGGCGGCGACGGCGAAGGCGAGGCCCACCAGGAAGGCGACGTTGAGGTTCCTGGCGACGAGGCCGAGCCCGATCGCCGCGACACCGATGCCGACCGCGGCGACCCGGGCCACGGCCACCTCGCTGCGCGGCTTGGCGTTCGGGCGCCGTAGCGACGCGTACAGGTCGTGCGCCACGGATGCCGAGGAGGCCAGGGTGATCCCGGCGACCACCGCGAGGATCGTGGCGAAGGCCACGGCCGCGACGATCGCGAACAGGACGGTGCCTCCGGTGGAATCGGCTCCTCCGCCGAGGTCGAGGGCGAGCAGCGGGACCGCCGTGTTCCCGGCCTCGTTCGACTTCCGAAGGGTGTCCGGTCCCACGACCGCCGCCGCGGCGAAGCCGAGGACGATCGTCATCAGGTAGAACGCGCCGATGAGCCCGATCGACCACACCACCGAACGGCGCGCGGCCCGCGCGGTCGGCACGGTGTAGAAGCGGGACAGGATGTGCGGCAGCCCGGCCGTGCCCAGCACCAGCGCGAGGCCCAGGCTGATGAAGTCGAACCGCGCGGTCCAGTCCCCGCCGTACTTGAGCCCCGGCGCCAGGAAAGCCGCGCCGTGACCGCTGCGCGCGGCGGCCGTGAGCAGCAGGTGGTTCAGATTTCCGTGGAAGCGCACCAGGGTCAGCACCGTCAGCGCGATGGTGCCGCTCATCATCAGGACCGCCTTGACGATCTGGATCCAGGTGGTGGCCCGCATCCCTCCCATCGACACATAGATCACCATGAGCGCCCCGACGCCGATGACGGTCCAGGCCCGCGCGGCCGGACTCGTCCCGCCCAGCAGCAGCGAGACCAGACTGCCCGCGCCCACCATCTGCGCCACCAGGTAGAGAACGGACACGGTGACCGAGGAAGTTCCCGCCGCGATCCGCACCGGGCGCTCGCTCATCCGGGCGGCGACCACGTCGGCGAGCGTGAACCGCCCGCAGTTGCGCACCAGTTCGGCGACGAGGAACAGCACCATGAGCCAGGCGACGAAGAAGCCCACCACATACAGCAGGCCGTCGTAGCCGAACAGCGCGATGAGCCCGGTGACCCCGAGGAAGGAGGCCGCGGACAGATAATCACCCGAGATGGCAAAACCATTCTCCATGGGGGAGAAGAGCCGCCCGCCCGCGTAGAACTCCTCCTCCGAGCCGTGCCGGTTGCGGCTCACCCAGGTGGTGATCCCGAGGGTGACCGCGATGAACACGCTGAACAGCAGCAGCGCCAGCGTCTGATGGTTCCCGGTCACGACGTACCGCCTCGAATGCCTCGTGTCAGTTCCTGTGTGTCCCAGCGCAGTTCGAGCGCGGCCCGGTCCCTGCGCAGGCGCGCGTGCCGGGCGTAGGCCCAGGTGAGCAGGAAGGTGGTGAGGAACTGCCCCAGTCCCGCGACCATCCCCACGTTCACCGCGCCGGCCACCGGCCGGGCCATGAATCCGGGTGCCGTCGTCGCCGTCACCACATAGGCCACGTACCAGGTGAAGAAGACGACGGTGGCCGGCACCACGAACCGCAGATACCGGCCGCGCACCTCCTGGAAGGCCGCGCTGCGCTGCACCTCCAGATACACGTCGCCCGCGCGGACAGCGTGGTCCGCGTCCTCCCGGCGCGCGGCGGGTACCTCGGGCGCGGGCCCGCCCGTGCCGTCCAACTCGCCCCAGCCGGACGCGAGCGCGTCGTACCAGGGGTCGTGGTACCTCACCTTTCCGGTTGCCTCGGCGGGGGTCAGGTCATGACCTTCGTGGTTCTCGGCCGGACTCTCGTGACCACTCCCGCCACCGCGGGGACGACCGTTGCTTGACTGCATGCCCAAGGATGGACAGAACGGGAAGATCCCCGACTCTTCTTCTCCGGTCTCTTCACCCCATCAGGTGACTCAACTCGCTGGTGGCCGCACCAGTCCTTTCCCGTAGGCGTAACGCACCGCCTGCGCACGGTCCTTGAGCCCCGTCTTGGCGAACAGGTTGTTGATGTGGGTCTTCACCGTCGCCGTGGAGACATGCAGCGTGCGGGCGATCTCCTGATTGGTCAGGCCCTCGGCGATCAGCAGCAGCACCTCGGTCTCCCGCGCGGTGAGCCCGTCCGGCGGCTCGGCGGGCTCCGACGACGGCTGCGGCTCGGGCTCCGACAGGCGCTCCAGCAACCGCCGTTGAATACTCGGAGACAGCCCCGCGTCCCCCGACAGCACGCTCTCCACGGCCCGTACGATCTCGTCGCCGCCCGCGTCCTTGGTGAGGTAGCCACGCGCCCCCGCGCGCAGCGCCGGGAACAGCGACGCGTCGTCCGCGAACGTCGTGAGCACCACGACCTGCGTCCCGGGGTACTCCGCCCGGATGCGCCGGGTCGCCTCGACACCGTCGCAGCGCGGCATGCGCAGGTCCATCAGGACGACGTCCGGGGCGAGTTCGGCGACGAGCCGCACCGCCTCGTCCCCATCGGCGGCGGCGCCGACGACCTCGATCCCGGGCAGCAGCCCCAACAGCATCACGATGCCTTCCCGTACGACGGTCTGGTCGTCCGCGACCACGACCCGCGCGGGCTTCCTCACGGCCTCATCCGTCATGCAGGCACCTTCAGCGTCACCACGAATCCCTCCTCGTCCGGCCCGGCCAGCAGCGAACCGCCCAGCAGCTCGGCGCGTTCCCGCATGCCCAGCAGACCGTATCCACCTCCCGCCCCGGTGAGTTCGCCCGGCGAACCGCCCGAGTCCCGTACGTCCAGGGTCACTTCGTGCTCGCCGTAGTCCAGCGTGAGCAGCACCTTGGCGCCCGGGGCGTGCTTGCGGACGTTCGTCAGGGCCTCCTGGGCGACCCGGCGCACGGCCTGCGAGGCCTCGGCGGGCAGCTGTCTCCGTTCACCCGTAACGGTGACCTCGGCACGTCCCGTCGTACCGACGATCTCGGTCAGGAAGTCCTCCAGCGGGGTCATCTCGCCCCGCAGCGCGGACAGAGCCTGCCGGGTCTCCACCAGGCCGTCGCGGGCCATCCCCCGTGCCGCCACGACCCGTTCCAGGATCGTCTCCCGGTCGGCGCCCCGCTCGATCAGCAGCCTGGCCGCCTCCAGGTGCACGAGCTGGGCCGAGAGGCTGTGGGCCAGCACGTCGTGGATCTCCCGGGCGATACGGGCCCGCTCCGCCAGCGCGGCGGACTCCGCCTCGGCCGCTCTCGCCATGCGTTCCTGGGTGAGCAGCCGCTGGGCGCTGCCCCGGGCCTCGGCGTCGAGGCGGAGCGTGTATCCGGCGAGGGCCAGGCCGGCCGTCGTGACCGCGGTGGTCAGCCAGACGTCGTTGTTGACCGCGGCGAAGGTCGCGAGGGACACCGCGGTCACCGGCACGGCGACCGCGATGGGCAGCCGCTCCAGCGAGCTGACGGCACAACCGCACCAGATGACGAGCGCCGGAACCCTGAAACCGGCTGCCTGTCCCGCGACCGCCATCCCGAGGAGCACGGCCATGAGTGCTACCGACGGCCAGAGCCTGTGGGCGAGAGTCGTGCGCCAGAACGCCCAGCCGACGACCGCCGCGAGCAGGATGCCGGCCGCGCCTGCGGCCAGGGCCCAGCCGTGGACGTGGCTGCCGGTGAGCGCGCCCCCCAGGAGCACGCCGATCACCAGCAGCCGGACGGCCCAGGCGAGCAGACGCCGGGGCCGTGAGACCCCCGCTCGGCCCAGCGCCTCCCGCGAGGGCCAGCGCGTCCAGGCGTTCTCCGTCACACGCGCTCCTTCCGGGCAGGCCTCGCCATGCCGAAACCGTACGCCGGGGCCGACCCCGCCGACCCGGTGAAGGACTGGGCCCGCCAGGCCAGGACCCCGGAGCGGACCAGCAGCGTCGCCGCGAGACCGAGCATCAGGGCCGAGCTGTTCTGGTGCACGCCCACGACCGCGCCCAGGGCGATGAGTGCGACGCGCAGGGCTATTCCGACGATCCAGACGCCCCCGCTCGCCTTGGTGCTCTTGCTCCACACGGAACCGTCCGTCTCGACCCACAGCCGCGTGGTCCAGGCCCAGCCGGCTCCGGTGGCCAGCCCGATGACCAGCTCGACGGCGAGCAGGAGGGCGGACTCGGTGTGGTGGTGGGCGTCGAGTACGCCGGGGTCGCGCAGCGCCACGACGGCGAGGATCACGGGGAGGAGCCACCAGCGCCGATCGGTGTCGATCTGACGGGCGCGGAACTGCCGCACGATCACCACCGCGACGACGGCCACGATCACCAACGCGTTGACCAGCCCGGACATCAGAGCCTCCGTGAGCGGAAGGGGATGCCGGCTGCGAGCGCTGCCGACGCCTTCGACGCTACGGAAATGCGCGGGTCGGCAGATCGGCGCCAGGGTGGATCGTGGGTGGATCCCCGCACCGCCCCGGCCTCCACCCACGGGTGGAGCCGGACGATGGCGGCGGGGCCGGGCTCGGGTGCGAGCCGGGTCCGGACCAGAGCCGGGCCAGAGCCGGGCCGGGCCGGGCCGGGCCCGAGCAGAGCCGGATCCAGGTCCGCCCCGAGTCCAGATCAGAACAAGGCCTGAATCAGAGCCAAGTTCGGATCAGAGCCGAGCCCGGATCAGAACCGCATCCCGATCAAGACAGGCCCCGGATCAGAACCAGGTCCGGAACGAGGCCGGGCCCAGGTCGAACCCGGGCCCGGCTCAGTGATCAGGCGTCGATCCGCGACCGGTCCAGCGTCGCGGCCGAGCTGGAGATGAACTCCTTGCGCGGGGCCACGTCGTTGCCCATGAGCAGATCGAAGACCTGCTCGGCCGCGTCCAGGTCGGAGAGGTTGATCCGGCGCAGGGTGCGGTGACGGGGGTCCATCGTCGTCTCGGCCAGCTGGTCGGCGTCCATCTCGCCGAGACCCTTGTAGCGCTGGATGGAGTCCTTGTACCGGACGCCCTTGCTCTGGAGCTCCAGCATCTTCTCGCGCAGCTCACGGTCCGAGTACGTGTAGACGTACTTGTCCTGGCCCTTCTTGGGCTGGACCAGCTCGATGCGGTGCAGCGGCGGCACCGCGGCGAACACCCGGCCGGCCTCGACCATGGGCCGCATGTAGCGCTGGAACAGGGTCAGGAGCAGACACCGGATGTGGGAGCCGTCCACATCGGCGTCGGTCATCATGATGATCTTGCCGTAGCGGGCCGCGTCGATGTCGAAGGTACGGCCCGACCCCGCTCCTATGACCTGGATGATCGCCCCGCACTCGACGTTCTTCAGCATGTCGGTGACGGACGACTTCTGGACGTTCAGGATCTTGCCGCGGATCGGCAGCAGCGCCTGGAACTCGGAGTTCCGGGCGAGCTTGGCCGTACCGAGCGCGGAGTCTCCCTCGACGATGAACAGCTCGCTGCGCTCGACGTCGTCGCTGCGGCAGTCGGCGAGCTTGGCCGGCAGCGAGGAGGACTCCAGGGCCGTCTTGCGGCGCTGCGCGTCCTTGTGCTGCCGGGCCGCGATACGCGTGCGTGCGGCGGCGACGGCCTTCTCCATGACGACGCGGGCCTGGGCGGCGGCATCACGCTTCGTCGAGGTCAGGAAGTCCTTGAGCTCCTTGGCGACCACGTTGGCGACGATCCGGCGGGCCGCCGACGTACCGAGCACCTCCTTGGTCTGGCCCTCGAACTGCGGTTCGGCGAGCCGGACGGTGACGACCGCGGTGAGGCCCTCCAGGGCGTCGTCCTTGACGACGTCGTCCTCGGCGACGCGCAGCAGTTTCTTGGCGCGCGCCACCTCGTTCATCGTCTTGACGACGGCCTGCTCGAAGCCGGCTACGTGGGTACCGCCCTTGGGGGTGGCGATGATGTTCACGTACGACCTGAGCGTCGTGTCGTAGCCGGTCCCCCAGCGCATCGCGATGTCGACACCGAGTTCGCGGGTGACCTCGGTGGGCGTCATCTGGCCGTGGTCGTCCAGGACGGGCACCGTCTCCTTGAAGGTGCCCTGGCCCGACAGGCGCAGGACGTCGCAGACCGGCTTGTCGCTCGCCAGGTACTCGCAGAACTCGCTGATGCCGCCATCGAAGCGGAAGGACTCCTCCCCCTTGCTGCCACCCTCGCCCAGGCCGTACTCGTCGCGGACGACGATGGTCAGCCCGGGCACCAGGAACGCGGTCTGCCGGGCCCGCTGGTGCAGGCCGTCCAGCGAGAGTTTGGCGTCCTTGAGGAAGATCTGGCGGTCGGCCCAGTAGCGCACGCGCGTGCCGGTGCGGGTCTTGGGAATCCGCTTGGTCTTGCGCAGTCCACCGGGCTCGAACGCGGCGTCCGGGCCGGCGTTCGTGAAGGAGCCCGGCACACCGCGCCGGAAGCTGATGGCGTGGGTGTTGCCGCTGCGGTCCACCTCGACGTCCAGGCGGGCGGACAGGGCGTTCACCACGGAGGCGCCCACGCCGTGCAGACCACCGGAGGCGGCGTACGAGCCGCCGCCGAACTTGCCGCCGGCGTGCAGCTTGGTCATGACGACCTCGACACCGGAGAGGCCGGTCTTGGGCTCGACGTCGACCGGGATGCCCCGGCCGTTGTCCCGGACCTCCACCGAGGCGTCGTCGTGCAGGATGACCTCGATGTGGTCGCAGTAGCCCCCGAGGGCCTCGTCCACGGAGTTGTCGATGATCTCCCACAGACAGTGCATCAGGCCACGGCTGTCGGTGGACCCGATGTACATACCCGGGCGCTTGCGTACGGCCTCGAGCCCCTCGAGGACGAGCAGGTGCCGCGCGGTGTAGTTGGAACCGTCCCGGTCTGCTCCTGCCAGCAGCGCTGTCGACGGCACGGACGTTTCGGCGGTCACGCGGTTCGCTCCTCGCTGAATTTCAGATGAGGCCCTTTTGGGTAAGGGCCCGGCTTCGGTTGCCGCTCAGAGGGTACCGAGGCCTGGTAGAGCCGTTGTAACGCCACCCTCGTCTCCTCATCACACTAGTCCAGGGTCGTATACCTGTTCGATCCCTCGATGGAGTGAAGTACATATCACGTTCCCTTCGGGGCATGAACCATTTAGGCTCCGGGCACGTCCTCATGAACAACCGGCAATCCAGCCGGGTGGACCCGACCCTGACCCCACAGCGCGAACCCGTACAGACACATAGACACGCAATACGGCACATTCGCCGCCAACCGGCAGCAGACAGCCGCCCCGGAAGAATTTTTCGAGAAAAGGCCACGAGCGGGAACGTTTTCGGCCTGGTTGGATGTTGACCCTGGTACGACAGCTCGTCGAGCTAGAGAAGAGGCGACGTGACTACTGTTCTGACCCCCGCGAGCCCACTGACGGCCGCCGATCGCTGCGACCGCTGCGGCGCCCAGGCATACCTGCGCGTCGTCCTGCTGAGCGGCGGAGAACTGCTCTTCTGCGCCCACCACGGCCGCAAGTTCGAGCCGGAACTCAAGAAGATCGCCGCTGAGATACAGGACGAGTCGGAGCGGCTGACCTCCGCTCCAGCAGCAAGCGCTCCTGAAGAAGACCGCTGACACATCGCGTCCACGACGAGCCAGCACCGGCCCAGGCCGGCGACGGGCGGCCCCGCTCCTGAACCACAGGAGCGGGGCCGCCCGTCTTCGTACGCGTTCGTTCGCACCCGGCGCAGACCCGGGGATGCCGCCCAGACGCCGTCAGGCGCCCTTGTGCGGCCCTGGCGAGCCGCGGTGGCGGCCCAGTGTCCGCAGGACGTCCGACACCCTGGTGTAGACGCCTGGGCTCCCGGCGCGCCCGCACCCGCTGCCCCATGACACGAGCCCGATCAGCCGCCCCTGGGCGACCAGCGGCCCCCCGCTGTCCCCCTGACAGGCGTCACGGCCTCCCTGAGCCTCTCCGGCGCAGAGCATGGACTCGGAGAGGTAGGTACCGTCGGCACCGGCCGGATAGGCCTGCTCGCATTGCGCGTCGGACAGCACGTGCAGGCGCGCCGCGTGCAGGCTCCCCGCATAGTCGCCGCCGCCGGTGAGATCGCCCCAGCCGTAGACCGTGGCGGCCGTGCCCGCCCGGTAGGCCGTGTCACCCGCGGCCGCCATCGTGACGACCGAGCTCTGGGGCAGTGGATCGGCGAGGGTGAGCACGGCGAAGTCGCCCGCGTTGCTGCCGGGGTCGTAGTCCGGATTGACCCACACATCGCGTACGGCGATCTCCTGGCCCCGGTCCGACAGCAGGTCCGTACGGCCCGCGATGGCCTTGAGGTCGGTCGCCCGGTGCGGCGGCGCCCCCAGGACGTCGTCGCCCATGCAGTGGGCCGCGGTCAGCACGGTGGTCCGGCCCACGGCCACACCGCCACAGAACTGCCCCGCCCGGGTACCCCCGAACCGGTCACGGCTGGACAGGGCCACCGTCCAGGGGCTCACGGAGACATCGACCGGGAACCCGCCGACGACGATGCTGTCGGCGGCCACGGGGGGCGCGGAGACCAGCGGTATGGCGGACGCGGCAGCCGCCAGGACCAGCGGCCGGGTCAGCGCCCGGGCAAGGGGACGACGCATGCACGTTCCTCACTCTGGGATGGTCTTGGGAAACCCACAGTGATCCAGCGCGCCGCGCCCCGCACCCGCGGCCAGCACGAAGGCCCGGTCCCCCGAGGGGAAACCGGGCCTTCCGTGTCGTACGACTACGACCTAGTCGAGGTAGTCGCGCAGCACCTGCGAACGCGACGGGTGGCGCAGCTTCGACATGGTCTTGGACTCGATCTGGCGGATGCGCTCACGGGTGACCCCGTACACCTTGCCGATCTCGTCGAGGGTCTTCGGCTGACCGTCGGTGAGACCGAAGCGCATCGAGACCACACCGGCCTCGCGCTCGGACAGGGTGTCCAGGACGGAGTGCAGCTGCTCCTGGAGGAGGGTGAAGCTGACCGCGTCGGCCGGGACGACTGCTTCGGAGTCCTCGATGAGGTCACCGAACTCGCTGTCGCCGTCCTCACCCAGGGGGGTGTGCAGGGAGATGGGCTCGCGGCCGTACTTCTGGACCTCGATGACCTTCTCCGGGGTCATGTCGAGTTCCTTGGCCAGCTCCTCCGGGGTGGGCTCGCGGCCCAGGTCCTGGAGCATCTGGCGCTGCACGCGCGCGAGCTTGTTGATGACCTCGACCATGTGCACCGGGATACGGATGGTGCGGGCCTGGTCGGCCATCGCGCGGGTGATCGCCTGACGGATCCACCAGGTGGCGTACGTGGAGAACTTGTAGCCCTTGGTGTAGTCGAACTTCTCCACCGCGCGGATGAGACCGAGGTTGCCCTCCTGGATCAGGTCCAGGAAGAGCATGCCGCGGCCGGTGTAGCGCTTGGCCAGGGAGACCACCAGACGGAGGTTGGCCTCCAGGAGGTGGTTCTTGGCTCGGCGGCCGTCCTCGGCGATGATCTCCAGCTCGCGCTTGAGCTTGGGGGCGAGCTTGTCGGCGTTGGCCAGCTTGTCCTCGGCGAACAGACCGGCCTCGATGCGCTTGGCGAGCTCGACCTCCTGCTCGGCGTTGAGGAGGGGGACCTTGCCGATCTGCTTGAGGTAGTCCTTGACGGGGTCGGCGGTGGCGCCGGCCGCGGCGACCTGCTGCGCGGGCGCGTCGTCCTCGTCCTCGTCGGAGAGCACGAACCCGGCGCTCTCGGCGCCCTCGGGCTCGTCCCCGGTCTTGCCGGGGGTCTCCTCGGTCGCCTCTTCGTCGACTACCTCGGCGTCGTCCTTCTTGGCACTGGTCTTCTTGGCCGCCGCCGTCGTCTTCTTGGCGGCGACCTTCTTGGCGACCGCCTTCTTGGCGGGCGCGGTCTTCTTGGCAGCGACCTTCTGGGCGTCGTCCTCGACGGAAGCGTCGGCGACGGGTGCCGCCGGAGTGGCGGTGGCGGTGGCCTTCTTGGCGGTCACCGTCTTCGCGGCGACCGTCTTGGTGGCGGTGCGCTTGGCCGGACTCTTCGCTGCGACGCTCTTTCGGGTGCGCTTGGGCTCCGCGGCACTGACCATCAGCGTCACACCCTCTTCCTCGAGGATCTGGTTGAGGCTGCGCAGTACGTTCTTCCACTGAGTGGCCGGAATCTGGTCAGCTTCGAAGGCCCGACGCACGTCATCGCCGGCGATCTGCCCCTCAGCCTTTCCCCGCTCGATGAGCGCCATGACAGAGACGGACTCGGCGATCTCCGGCGGGAGCGTACGGGATGTGCTGGCCGACACGAACAACCTCTCGGAACGATGGAAAACGGCTTCCGGCCCCGTCCGGTACGGACAGGAGCCGACGACCGCCGACTTGGGGATGGGCCGACGGCGCGGGCTGGGGCCGGGAAGAAACACAGCGCCTTGAACGGCGTCCGTATTCCCTTCCGCGGCTGTCACCTCTTAGGTCATCGCACAGTGCCCGCGAGCGTTACGCCCAATCTGCGTGGCCCGAGTCACACCCCGTAAGCGTTCAAAAACGGTCAGACACGGGCAGAGGAGGGCACCCACGCCCGTGACGGGCGCTCCTCAGGGAGATTCAACACCCCGTCGCACCGCCGGACCCCGCCGGATTCCCTGGAGGATCCTGCGGGGTCCGGCGGAAGACGGGCGCCCCGGCCGGGCGCCGCCACGAGAACGCGGCACACCTCGACCGCACGGACCATCCCGTGCGCGTCAGTGTTCGCGCGGGGCGGGCACCACGCGCTCCACCTCGGGGTGCACGATGAGCAGCTGCCGCATGGCCGCCTCGGCCGCCGCACCGTCGCCGGCGGCGAGGGCGTCGACGATCCGGGCGTGGTGCCCCAGGGAGGCCTCGGTCGGGCGGTCACAGCCAGTGACCGGGCCGCCGGAGACCTGGAGGGCCGAGGAGACGATCCCGGAAAGGTGCTCCAGCATCCGGTTGCCCGCGACCTGGATGAGCAGCGAGTGGAACTCGGCGTCCGCGCGGGAGAAGGTCAGCGCGTCACCCTGCCCCATGGCGTGGCTCATGATCTCGACCATGTCGGAGAGGCGCTGCTGGACGTCCTCGCGCCCGTGCCCGGCGGCGAGGCGCGCGGCGAGCGGCTCGATCGTCCAGCGCAGCTCGCTCAGCTCACGGCGCTGGTTGTCGCGCTGCGGGCCGAAGGCGCGCCATTCGATGATGTCCGGGTCGAGGAGGTTCCAGTCGCTGACGGGACGCACGCGCGTGCCGACGTTCGGGCGGGCACTGACCAGGCCCTTGGCCTCCAGGACGCGGAGCGATTCGCGGACGACGGTCCGGGATACCTCGAAACGCTGGCCGATCTCCTCGGGCACCAGCGGGCGGTCGGCGCCCAGGTCCCCGGAGACGATCATCTGACCCAGCTGCTGGACGAGTTGGCCGTGCAGCCCGCGTCCGCGGCTGCCCGCGGCACGCCGGCCCACGCGGCCCAGCTCGGGGTCGGAACCGTCCCAGGAAGGGGCTCCGAGGCGCTCGGTGACGGGCGCCTCGGCGTAGGGGTAGCGGTCGAGATCGCCCGGGCCGGCGAGACCGGAGTCTGCGGAGCGGGCGGCGGTCATCATGGTGTGCGCAAGGGTACTCACGGATCCTTTGTCGGCGCTGTCTCCAACTCCCTTGAGGTCTTTGGTGAAAAGCACACGAAAGGGTGATCGCTCACCCCGTCGCAATTGACGCCTTATCGGAAAGAAATGGGCTTTCTACGGGGAGTTGTGCGCAGAGCGGCACCCCAAGGGTTGCGGACGGTCGTCATCGGACCCTGCTCCGCAGGGTCGTGAGCAGATACGCGCAGAGCAGGGCGGTCAGCGACAACGCCAGTGCCCCGCCCACTGGTTGGGCGATCACCCGTGCCGCCGCGGACAGGTAACGCTCTCCCCCGAAGGGCCATTGCAGCAGCAACACCTTCCGCATCCGCATCGGGAACCCTTCCGCGGTCCGCACCGCCGGCCCTTCCAACGCCTTGTGCACGAGGGGTACGACGAGAATCGGTACGGCGACCACCGCGGCGAGCCCGGCCGTGGTGGACCGGAAGATGCCCGCGGCCAGCACACCTGCCCAGGCGCAGCCGACGACCAGGCCGATCCAACTCGCGCTCATCGAGAGCCAGTCGGCGGGAACTTGCGCGAGCTCCCGTCCGTAGACGAGATAGAGCACTTCGGCGTCGCAGCCCACCGTGAGGAAGGCCAGCAGCAGCGCGGTGGCGGCGGAGACGATGAGCTTCGCGAGGAGGAGCCCCATCCTACGGGGCACGGTGCCGCGGTCCGCCGCCAGAGCGGGGTGGCGGAACTCGTCACCGAACGCGAACGCGCCGAGCAGTCCCGCACCGAGCGCCGCGGGCGGCAGGGGCAACTCCCGTGGCCACGCGGCCAGCAGACGCGGCTGCGGGGTGTGCCCGATGCGGGCCAGCAGCAGCGCGATGAGGGCGGACACGACGAGTACGGCGGCCCCGGTCAGAAACCCGGTGCCGATACCGGCGGCCCGACGCAGCTCGTAGCGGAGCGGGCGCAGCGGGCTGGGGGCGGAGCGGACGGAGATGGGGGGCGGGAGCGGGGACAGGGCGTCGGGGGTGAGGACTTGAGAGGGGCGCGGGGCGCGCGCGCGGGGACGGGTGCCGGACGACTCCTCGGGGTCGATGAGGGGGACCAGGCGGGAGTTTGCGGCGGGGGTATTGGCAGGAGCCTCGCGCGGTGGGTGGGACTCGGCGGCAGGTTCCGGTTGTTCGGCGGCGGGCGGCAGCTCAGCGGCGGGCGGCCGGAGACTGTGAGCGGGCGGCGCGGCGGCGTGGGGCTGTGCGGTATCGGCGGGCAGCGTGTCGGTGGATGGCGTCGGCGGCTCGGCTGGCGGCGCATCTGTGAGTCGCGTCAGCGGCTCGGCAAGTGGCATGTCCGTGCGGGTCGATGGCATCTCGGCTGCCGACGGGACGTTCGACACCCGCGGCTCGTCGACGGGATCCGCCTCACCTCGGAGGGCTGTTCCGGCGCCCGGCCCCATGTCCCCGATCTCGTCCGCTAGTTGGTGGACGAGGATGTCGTGCCGGAACGCCGTCTCACCGACGTCGGCGCACGTACTGCCGTACACGGAAAGGCGGTTGCCGTCCTCCCGTACGACTTCCACGGAGCGGTGGGCGGTGCGGGCCTCCTTGGTGAGGAGGGCGGCCAGGCGGTTGGCGTGCGGGCTGCGGACGGCGACGCGGGGGCGCAGCCGGGTACGGGCGAAGTCTCCGGCCTCCTGGTCGGCTACGAGTCTGCCCTGCTCCAGGGTGACGACCCGGTCGGCGCTGCGGGCGGCCTCCTTGGGGTCGGCGGTGGTGAACAGGACCGTGCCGCCCTGGGCCGCGTGCGCGCGCAGCATGCCGTACAGCCAACGGCTTTCACGGGCGGAGAGGGCGTCCGCGGGTTCGTCCAGCACGAGCGTGTGCGGGTCGGACAGCAGGGCGCAGGCGAGGCCGAGGCGGCGGTCCATGCCCCGCGCGAGGCTGCCGAGGCGTTCGTCGCGCAGGCTGACGATGCCGACCACTTCGAGGACCTCGTCGGCGCGCCGGGCGGGAACTCCCGCCGCGGCGCACAGCATCCGGAGGTGGCCGCGGACCGATCGGGCCGGATGACCCGGCACATCGCCCAGGAGGACGCCGACCTCGCGCGACGGGTGGGCGACGCGGTGCAGGGGGCGGCCCCTGAAGTAGGTGATTCCACGCCCCTGTTGGAGTTCGAGCATGAGTCTGAGCGCGGCCGTCTTTCCCGCGCCCGGTGCTCCGAGGAGTGCGGTGACACGGCCCGCACGTGCCTCGAAGGAGACGTCGTCGACGGCGGGCGGATGCTCCTTGCGGGCGTTGCTGGTCAGTCCGAAGGCCTGGATCACCCACAGCAAGATAGCGCGCTATGTCCGTTTTTCCGGGCACCGAACGGCCCGCTCCGCAACGGTTGATCGCCTCGGCCGAGGTCCTACGGCGTCACACCTCGGGGCGCAGCATCGGCGGGTTGAGCAGCGTGGCCCCGCCGGCCCGGAACAACTGTGCGGGGCGCCCGCCCTGACGGGTCGTCGTACCGCCGGTCGGGACGAGGAAGCCCGGCGTGCCGGTCACCTTGCGGTGGAAGTTGCGCGGGTCGAGCGCCACGCCCCACACCGCCTCGTAGACGCGGCGCAGCTCACCGACGGTGAACTCGGTGGGGCAGAACGCCGTGGCCAGGGACGAGTACTCGATCTTCGAACGGGCGCGCTCCACCCCGTCGGACAGGATCTGCGTGTGGTCGAAGGCGAGCGGAGCCACCGGATCGCCGTCGCGTCCGAACCCGCCCTGCTGCAGCAGCTCTTCGACGGGCGCCCAGCGCGCGTTGCTGGCGTCGCCACCAGCACGGGGTGCGGGCAGGTCGGGAGCGAGCGCGAGGTGGGCGACGCTCACGACGCGCATCCTCGGGTCGCGCTTGGGGTCGCCGTAGGTGGCGAGCTGCTCCAGATGTGCTCCGTTGTCCTGGGCGGGGGCGCCGGGGTCGTGGGCGCGCAGTCCCGTCTCCTCGGCGAGTTCGCGTGCCGCGGCCTGCGACAGGTCCTCGTCGGCCCGCACGAAGCCGCCGGGCAGCGCCCAGCGTCCCTGGAACGGCGGCTCGCCCCTGCGTACCGCCAGCCCGCACAGAGCATGGCGGCGCACGGTCAGCACGACCAGGTCCACGGTGACGGCGAAGGGCGGATACGCTGACGGGTCGTAGGACATGCGGCGATCATAGTCGTCTGCCTGACGATAAACACTCCCTTCGTCGGTACCGCCGTGACTGATCCACTTCGGCGCGATGTGCGGCTCGCCCACCGCTTCGGGCCGCCTCCCGATCCGGCCTCCTCCGAGGTCACGCTCCCAATTGCAGGCCGTCTGCCGCCTCTTCGACCATGGCGACACCGAGGCGGCCGACCCGTACGGAGAACGGGGCGCCCGCGATCCGCAGCCCGGTGAGGCCGATCTCGCCCAGGGGCGCGCTGCGCACCGGGCGGAGGGTGACCGTGCGGGCTGGGGCGTCGGGACGGATGCCCGCGAGGGTGGTCAGCAGCAGCACTCCGGCTGCGGCCGCCGTGGCCGCCGGGCGACAGGCCGCCGGGTGAGGGAGGGGAGCGCTCCCGTCCGTGCGCTGCTCCCCCGCGTACATCTCGGGGAGCCGGTGTCCGAACGCCTCGGCCGCGGCGAGGACGCCCCGCAGCAGGGAGGTCGCCTCCTTCTCGTACGCGGCGGCGGCCAAGCCTGCGACGGCGATCACCGTCTCCGCCACCCGGACGGCTCCGCCCCGGTGACTGAACGGGCTGTACCCCGGTTCTTTCACACCCAGGCCGCGCAGTCCCCAGCCCGAGTCCATGGCCGGGGCGCCGAGCAGCCGGGCGAGTTGTTCGGCCCGCACCTTGTCCAGGAGGCCGGGCGCGTACTCGCCACCGCCCAACAGGCCGGTGTCCAGGAGGTGGGCCGCGGTCGCGCCGAGGTGCGGTACGAGGCGTCCGTCCGGAGACCGGGCCGCTGCCGGGCGGCCGCCGCCCAGGTCCCCGATCCAGAAGTCCGCGCGGAAGGCGGTGCGTAACTCCTGGGCCCACTCGCGCAGTTCCGCACCGCCGGGTCTGCCGAAAGCGTCGAGCAGATCGGCCCCGAGCAGAGCCGCCCGGTGGGCATGGGCCTGTGTCTCGCAGCGGACGGGGCCGCCTGGGTGCGGGTCGCGCAGATACGTGCCGTCGCCCACGGCGGTCCGCAGCCAGGTCAGACAGCGCTCGGCGGCCGGGAGCAACTCCCGTGTCTCCTGCTCCGGAAGCCCCCAGCGGCGGGCCTCCGCGAGCAGCACGGGGAAGAGCAGGGTCGCCTCGGTCCCCGTGCAACTCGGCGGAAGATGGGCGCCGGCGTCACGACGCGGTCCGGGGATCAGGCCCAACTGCGCTCCGGCGCGCTGGAGTTGGGTGCGGGCGAGGATCCGCAGTGTGCCCGCGGCGAGCCGCGTGCCGAGCGGCAGCGTCATCCGCGCGGCCGTGACGGACTCCGCCGGCGCCAGCCCGCAACGCCAGGGTGCCCCGGCCGCGAGATGGATGTCGGAGGGGTGGGCGGGGTCGCGCAGCAGCAGTGCCTGGAGGTCCTCGATGCTGGTCCGCAGGAGCACCGGGACTCGGGGGTCGTCGCCGGTCGCCCGTGCGGAGGCCAGGGGACTCGTCGCGCCGTGGCCCACGGCCCTGATCGGCCCCGCGCCGTCCGGCCGTACCCGGAGTTCCACGGTCACCGTGCCGCCCGGCGGCAGTTCGAACTCCCAGCGCAGGAGCCCCGCGGAAGCCAGCGCGTCGGCGGGCGGAGGGTCGGCCGTGACCGCCGAGTTGCCGGTGGGGCCGGACCAGCGCAGGCCCGAGTCGTGGACGCTGGCGAGCAGTTCGGGTCCGGTGTTGCCTGCGGCGATCGCGCCCAGATCGGCCATGTCGGTGCCGAGCGCCAGCTCGACCGGCAGGCGCAGCGGGCGCCAGGAGACGCTGCGCAGGGTGATGCGTTCGGTGCCGTCGGAGTGCCGGGTCCGCTCGACGACGAGGTCCGGGTCCGGGCCGCAGTCCGGTGAGACCCGCATGGTCCCCACGAAACGGGCGCGGTCGGCCGCCGTCATCCTGGCCTGCACCACCAGTGGCTCCCGTCCGGCCACCCGCAACTGGCAACGGGAGAGCACGCGTCGCCCCGCGCGGTAGAACCCCTCCAACCCCCGTCCGTTCAGCTGTCCTTGCTCGGTGGAGACGGCCAGGCCCGGGAGGGCCACGCAGATCAGGGTGGTGTGGGTGGGCGGTAGTTCGAGGGAGCGGCGGGGCGTCGGACGGGACGGGGGTGGCGGGTGTGGTGGAGGGCTTTGAGGCGGGGAGCCGGGAGAGGACTGGCGCGGGGAAACAGGAGACGAGTGGCGTGGGGATACGGGCGAGGGTGGGGG
>NZ_JNXE01000025.1 GCF_000716605.1 Streptomyces sp. NRRL F-525
GAGACGTCGAACACCTCCCTCAACGGCGTAGGGGCCTTGTCCGTTGCGGACGCCGACGTCGTCACCTGATCAGTGGCCACACTGAAACGGCTCAGTGAGTCCCTGTGCTGTTCAATCCTTCACGACCGAGCGGCACAGGGAAACTTGGCCTAATGGCCGAGGGTGGGAACCGCATCTCCCACGAACCGACCGTCGTCCGATCGATAGACGACCCCAACGTCGTAGCGGTCAAGAAGGGCGTACATGTCAGGAGCAGGGGCGGCCGGCAACAAGACGACCCGCTTGGGCTCACCGTCGTGCTCAGGCATGTCAACGTAGCGGCTGTAGTCCAGGATCTGGCCGAGTGCCATCCGCAAATCTTCCCGGGAGCTGGATCCCTTCGCCTCGTACAGCACATGAGCCGTAGCGTCGTACAAGTCCGCACGAAGCGTTGAAGTGAGGCCCTTCACCTTGATCTGGTAGGCACCGGTCTGGTGCCCGGCAGCATCCAGGTGAGCCTTGTACGCCTGCGTCAATTCGGCCTCATGACGGATGGCCACCGTGGCGGCGGTCGCAGCCCGGATACTCAAATGAGTGCCAAAGGCCTCAGGGACAACGAACGTACCGCTGGTCTCAGCGTTGGGAGCAGGCTTTCGCGGGGTGCGCCCCTTGCGTACGCGCTGCTTCGGAAGCGGCAAGGAGCCACTGGTCGCCGGGTCGGACTGGAACATTGCAGCAGTGACCGCCCGGAACGGCACGAACTCGCCCACGGTCTTCTCAGCGGGAGGGATCACATCCTCCTCGGCATGCTGCACGTCACCGTCAGCGCGCAGTCGGAAGACAATGACGTTGCGTTCCTGGCCGTTCTCTCCATGAACCCTTCGCCACACGTAGGGCTCCATGCTGTCCAGCGTGAACGACCCTAGGTACCGGTGTGTCTTCGTATCGCTCCCAGGCACCTTGCCCACTCGCGTGAAGACTCGCAGCACCCGGCCCTCCTCCGCGTGCTGAAGGATCGCCCGGTTCCCAGTGCCAGCAGTGCCTTCGAAGGTCTGGTCACCGGACTTGCCCGCGCCGGTGTACTCGAAGACGGCTCCCAGCTCGTCCTCCTCGGCCAACCAGCCGTCGTAGTAGCCGACTCGCTCGCCCACGTCCGGGTCTGAGTAGACGTTGACACTGTGTTTGGACGTCGAGGGGCAGATGCCGCCTTGCGGGCTCCCTCCGAACACTGCACGAATCTGAGCCCGCGTACGGACATCACCGGGGTTGATCACTTCAACGCTAGCGGTCATGAGTTGACCCTAGGCGACGGCACTGACAGCCCCACCAGCATCACACCGAGAGGCCAACTCGCCGTCCACACACCCGATGTCAGTGATCCCATGACGTCGAGAAGCTGGCCCAGCTGACCGGGCGCGCACCTGTGGGCTTCAGGAAATGTGCCTTCCGGTGAGCTCTCGACGCCCCCGATCAGGGAGACCGGGTGCGGCCCGTACGGTGACTCCCTCAATGTCACCGTTGACGATGGATCGGGGATGTCGATGGACATCACTCCGGAACGTGTATTAGGCGGCATGGCGGCTGAAAGGACTGGCCAGGGCGTCTACGGGGTCCATGGAGAAACCCTGGAGATGATCTTGAAATTGAGACCCCGGAGCACCAACAGAAACCGACGCACCCCAACCTTCTGACCTGCTCTTTTGGCATGGACCCCTGGTCGGCGATCTTCCAGAGCCTAATTCGGGACGAAGAGGTCATCGCGCAAGCTAGCCGCCCACGCGCTTCCGAAATCGGGACTTGCTCTGGTCGACAGCCAACAGCGTGGCTCAGGCTGGCAGGGGTACAGCGAGGCACACGCGCGCCTGCACGGTCGACTGACCCGCCCTCGTGGCTAACTGTCGGCGGCTGGGGCTCAGACACCCGGGTGCCCAGCTCGGCCGCGGTGCATTGACGTAGAAGGGCCGTGCCATTCGCGTGCCAGATCCTGCGGGGAACCACGGGAAACAGCGGGAACTTGCCCTGGGGGGCGACCAGGACTCCAACGCCATTCCGCCGCAGGTCAGCACAGCAACCGTCGCCAAGAGACCCAAGCTTCCCAAGCTGAGAGTGCGAGTTCGATTCTCGTCACCCGCTCCAGAATCCGCCCCCAGGTCCACGGCCTGGGGGTTGTTCGTCGTCCAGGCCGATTCGGGGCCGGTGCTCGTCCGGGCGGAGGAACCGGTGTGCGGCTCAGGCCCTACTCTGATCCCCGGTAGGCAGGCAGGCGCTGGGAAGGGTTGATCGGTGATGACGCCCCTGAACACCGGGGATCCGGAGTCCATAGGCGGCTACACCCTTCTCGGTCGGCTCGGGGCGGGCGGCATGGGGGTCGTCTATCTGGGAGTCTCCCCCTCGGGACGGCAGGTCGCGGTCAAGCTCGTGCGCGGGCCGTATGCCCAGGAGGAGGAGTTCCGGACGCGCTTCCGGCAGGAGATCGAGGCCGCGCGCAGAGTGAGCGGCGCCTTCACCGCGCCGGTCGTGGACGCCGACCCGGACGCCGACCAGCCGTGGATGGCGACGCTCTACGTGCCGGCGCCCAACCTCGCCGAAGTCGTGCAGAAGGACGGCCCGTTGAGCCTGCGGGAACTGCGCGCGCTGGGGCTGGGGCTCACCGAGGCGCTGCGCGACATCCGGCGGGCGGGCCTGGTGCACCGGGACCTCAAACCGGGCAACGTCCTGATGACCGAGGACGGGCCGCGCGTCATCGACTTCGGCATATCGCGGGCCTCCGGCCACCAGAGCCTCACCACGACCGGACGGATGATCGGCACCCCGCCCTTCATGTCGCCGGAGCAGGTGTCCTCTCCCCGGGACGTCACCCCGGCCTCGGACGTGTTCTCGCTGGGGTCGCTGCTGGTGTTCGCGGCCGTCGGCACGGGACCGTTCGACGCCGACAGCCCGTACATAACGAGCTATCAGGTGGTGTTCGGGACCCCGGACCTCGGCGGCGTGCCCGAAGCGCTCCTCGGCATCGTCGAGCGCTGCCTGGACAAGGACCCGGCCGCGCGGCCGGAACTGACGGACATCCACCGCATGCTCCAGGCCCTGCCGGAATCCGACACCATCGGGTCCCCGAGGACCGGGCCCTCCGCGAAACCCCCGCGCGGCCCCGCTTCTCCGAACGCGGGCGACACGACCGGTACCGGTACCGGTACCGGCAAGCGACGCCGGACCCGGGCGCTGCTCACCGGCCTCGGCGCGGTGCTGGCCGTCACGGGGCTGTGTGTCGGCGTGGGTGTCTTCGTGTCCGGTTCGGACAGCCCCGCCAACGCCACCGCCGACACCTCCACGGCCACCACCCGGGCCGCGTCCCTGCCCGCCGGCTGGCGGCCGTGGCAGACGCCGTTGCGGTACGCCGTGAAAGGCATCCCCCTCGAGTACAACGGCCCCGGATGCGTGGCCGAGGGAAGCGCCCTGTTCTGCGGCGGTACGGGTTTCACGGCCGCCAGGGTCGACGCGGCCTCCGGCCGTATCCAGTGGCGGACCGGCACCCGCCCCCAGGGGGCGCAGCCGATCGGCGTCCGCGACGGGCTGGTCTATGTGTACGAGGATCCGGACGACAGCACCAGGCGTGTGGTGGCCGTCGACGCCACGACCGGGCAGCGGCGGTGGCAGCGCGACATCAACAAGTCCGAGGACGCGGTCCTGTACGACGGCGGACTGCTGACCATGTCTCCGGACTACTCGTCGTTCGTGGCCTACGGTCCTTCCGGCAAGGAGCTGTGGCGGGCGCCCTCGCTGGACGAGTACTGCACTCCGTCGGCACTGGGAGGCGCCCCCTACGCCCTGTGCTCGCAGGGCAACGAGCCGGGCCAGGCCCCGATCGAGCTGATGAGGCTCGGGCCCGGCAGCCTCACCGAAACGGCCACCCTGCCCCGGAAGGCGGAAGCGCTCGGCGCCGTCGGCGGGCAGCCCCTGTTCCTCGCCCCCCAGACCGCGAAGGATGTGTACGAGGCCGGGTACGAACGGCCGTACAACGCACTGCTGTCGGTGGCCCCGGGAACCGGGCAGGTCCGGCGGATACCGCTGGCGCGTCCGCTGACCGGCGCGGCCACCCTCGTGGACGGCGTCGTCTACTTCGTGCGGTCCGACGGGACGGTCACCGCGGTGTCGGCGGACAGCGGCAAGCAGCTCTGGCAGAAGGTGACGGACGTGGAGAGCCTGTCCGCGCCCGCGGTGTCGGCGACGTACAAGCGGGTCTATTTCGCCAACCGCTTCGGCCGTCTGCTGGCGCTGGACAGCCGCACCGGAGCGGAGGTCTGGCGCACCTCGGCGCTGGCCGACCCCGGGGACAAGGTGCAGAGCTATCCGCCGCGCGTGCTGCTCGTCAAGGACGCGATCGTGGCGACGGCCGGCGACACGGCCTTCTCCCGGAGCGCGGCCGGGCCCGACTGACCGGCCCGCCTGACCGGCCGGGGCGGCAATCTCCGCGCACGGATTCCCGTCGGGCACGGCGGGGTCGGGTCACGTACAGGTGGCTCTGCCGGTTCGGCGGCGAACCCGTCGCGAGTTGATTGCCCCCGTGGAAGGGAGGTGTCGATCAACCCCCGGCTGCCCAGTCTGGGTCGTGCGGGTGCCGAGTGAGCGCCCGGAAGCTGGAGTCAGAGTCATGCCCAACGGAACCAGTCGTGCGAAACGCACGCTCGCGTCCACCGTGGCCGCCGCCGTGCTGGCGTTGATCGCCACCCTCTTCGGCCCGCTGGCCACCGCCCAGGCGCAGACCTACCCCTGCCCGGGCGGCCCGTCCTCGGGCGCCTCCTCGTCCGGGTCGAGCTGTCCCACCCTGCACAACCGGGACATCGTGGCGGAGGCGGCCATGCCCGTCACCCTGTACCGCGGCGACTCCCGGCCCCCGATCGCCGACAACGACCAGGGCATCTTCAACACCGGTTTCTGGTCCCGGGGCACCAACTCCGACATCGTGTCCCACGTCCAGGGCGACCGCTCCCTGAACAGCGAGTACATCTCGACCACCGGCACCCAGGGCGTCGCCGACGACTTCGCGCGCAGCCAGGGCGTGAACAACCTGGCGAGCATCGCCCTGAACAACCAGTGCTCCACGGGCCGCCTCGTCGCCTACGCGATCCTCCCGGGCATCGGCCCCTACCTCATGGAACGCTGCCTGCGCGGCACGATCACCGCCCGCACGTTCGTCTACACGATCGACCCGGCGTACGCACGGAACGCGCTCTACGTCCCCGACCAGATCCGCAGCAACACCGACCTCTACAACCACTACCGCAGCCAGAACGAGTGGGCCTACGTCCGCCACATCCCGAACTGGGCGATCACCGGCGCCCGCATCTACACGATGACCGCCCGCTACAACCGCGGCTTCCTCGTGCCGTCCACGATCACGTTCCAGTACGACCAGTTCGTGGCCAACCCGCACCACGCCCAGACCCGCATCACCTACGACCCGGCCACCGACCGAGGCGCCGACTGGACCTACGACACGGCCCTCAACTCCCCCACCGCGAACGGCTACTCGCGCGGGTGCAGCTCGATCACCCGGTGCCGGAACGGCAGTTGAGCGACGGCTCCCGCCGGGCTAGTTGGTTCCGGCGGTGAGTTCGCCGAAGAGCCTGTTCGCCGCGTCCGAGGTGAACTGGCGCTGGAGTTCGGCGCGGGCGATCCGCTTGCGGAACTCCCCCTCGTGGCCGGTGAAGCCGGCGTTGTGCATGGTGTCGGTGATCCAGACCGCGAACGCCTGGTAGTTCCAGATGTGGGGCAGGCAGGTCTCGGAGTAGCTGTCGAGGAGGCTTCGGTCGCCCTTCTCCACCTGGCGGATGACGGCGCGGGCGAAGATCTCCGTGTCGTGGAGCGCCAGGTGGATGCCCTTGGCGCTCATCGGCGGGACGAGGTGGGCGGCGTCGCCGAGGAGGTAGAGCCTGCCGTGGCTCATCGGTTCGTACACGACACCGCGCAGCGGCACGATCCGCTTGTCGACGATCTCGCCGGTGGGCACGGGGACGCCGAAGCGGGCCGCCAGTTCGTGCCAGACGCGGGCGTCCGGCCACTGCTCGGGGGTGTCGTCCACGGCGCACTGCAGGTAGAGGCGGCTCGCGTGCGGGCCGCGGGGCAGGATGCCGGCGAGGCCGAGCGAGTGGATCGCCATGCCGGAGGGATCGGCCGGCACCGCGGCCAGGACGCTGAGCCAGGAGTAGCCGTACGTGTGGGAGTACTCGGTCAGCGCGGAGGCGGGGACGGTGCTCCGGCTCACGCCCCGGAAACCGTCGCAGCCGGCGATGAAGTCGCACTCGACGGCCTCGGACGTGCCGTCAGGGTTGCGGTAGTGGACGAGGGGACGCTCGCCGGTGATGTTCTCCAGGGTCACGTCGGCGGCTTCGTGGCGCAGGTCTCCGCCGTCGCGCAGGAACACGTCCGTGAGGTTGCGGACCAGGACCTGCTGAGGGCAGAAGAGACTGTCGTCGCCGTCATCGTCGTCGTCCACGTCGATCGGCATCGCCACCCCGTCGATGTAGAAGACGCCCCCGCTGTGCGGGACGGGGTCACCGGCCAGCACTTCCTCAAGGCCCCAGGCGCGGAACATGCGTACCCCGAAGGTGTCGATGGTCCCGGCCCGCTGCCGTTGTTCGACGTGGGCGCGGGTGTGCTTCTCCAGGACGACGCAGTCGACGCCGTTGCGCAGCAGGAAGTTGCCGAGCGTCAGGCCGGCGACGCCTGCCCCGACGATGACGACGGTCGTGTGTTCGCGGGTCTCCGTCATGTGTGTGCGAGCCTCCGTGCTCAGAGCGGTTGCCGATCACGTCGGGGCGGTGGCGCCTGGGTGGTTCGGCGTGCGGCTCCCACTCTGGGATCGACGGTGACCTGGGAGCCACCGGTACCTGGACAGCGGATACCGGAAAGCCGCCAACCTCGCGGGACGGGCGGCCGCGGCCGAGGCGTTACCGCCGCTTGCGCAGCTCCGCCTGATAGCGGCCCGGCGTCTGGCCGATGACCTCGGTGAAGGCGTCGATGAAGCTGGAGGGGTTGGACCAGCCGCAGGTCATCGCCGTGTCCGTGACGGACCTGCCGTCGGCGAGGTGGACCAGGGCGTGATGGATCCGCAGGGTGGTGCGCCAGCGGTGGAAACTCATGCCCAGTTCCGTGTGGAACAGCCGGCTCAGGGTGCGCTCGCTCGCCCCGACCGTGCGGCCCAGCCCGGCCAGGGTGATCGGCCGGGCGGGGTCCTCGTACAGGAGGGCGGTGGCGGCGCGCAGCCGGTCGTCAGCGGGCTCGGGCAGGTGCAGGAACTGCTCGGCGGAATCGGTGAGTTCGTCGACGATCACCGTGAGCAGTCTCCGGTGCGCGCCGGGCCGCCGCTCCGGCCTGTCGGTGAGCGCGAGGAGCGCCTCGCGCAGCAGGGGGCTCACCGCGAAGACGCTGGGGTGGTCCACCAGTTTCGCGCAGAGATCGAGCGGGACGACGACGAGCCGCACGTCGGTCTCGCCGTAGAAGCGGTGGGAGTGGGCGAAGCGCGGTGGTGTCCAGGTGACGCGGTTGGCCGGGGCGACCCAGGTCCCTCGGTGCGTCACGGTGGCCAGCGCGCCGGCGGCGGCGTACACGAGCTGGCCCTGGACGTGCGAGTGGGGGTCGAGCCGGTAGCCGTGCGGCAGCCACGCGCCGCCCTGGAGGATCGGCTCGGAGCTCGGCGGTGGCGGTTGACGGGTTTCCGGCATCGGACGTCAATCTACCGACGGTCGCAGCACCTGGGCGAAGCCGACGGCACACCGAGCGGCGCCCCTGATTGTGTGACGCGGCTCACGCCGAAGCGAAAACCGGCGGCCCCCGCCCCGCGTCTAGCCGGTGTGAGATCACTCAGGAAGGCACCCGGCGAGCTGGACGAGGAGCGGCTCGTGCGGCTGGTGGCGCGGGGCGACCGTGCGGCGTTCGACGAGCTGTACCGGCGTACCGCGCCGTGGATGGCGGTGCGGCTGCGCCGGCGCTGTGCCGACGAGCAGATCGTCGCCGAGGTGATGCAGGAGACGTATCTGGCGGTGTGGCAGGCGGCGGGGGCGTTCGCGGGGGCCTCGGTGGGCGGTACGGCCGTCGGGTGGCTGTGGACGATCGCGGCGCGGCGGCTCGTCGACGCCTTCCGGCGGCGGGCCCATCACGCCGAGCCGCCGCCGGCCGCCTCGTCCGTCGGCGCCGCGCCCGGCGCCGAGGAGGAGGTGCTCGCGGCGACCGTCGGCGGGGACGTCGGGGACGCGCTGCGGACCCTCGCGCCGGAACTCCGGCAAGTACTGCAGGCGTTGGTGCTCGACGGGCTGTCCGTCCGGGAGACCTCCGTCCTGCTCGGACTGCCCGAGGGCACGGTCAAGACCCGTGCGCGCCGGGCCCGGATCGCGATGCGGAGGGCGCTGACATGAGGGCCGGCATGGGCGTGGAGCACGCTTCCCCGCGGATCATCGACAGGTACGCGCGCGGACTCGGCGGCGGCGACGACCTCACCGCCGATGAACTGTGGGCCGTAGAAGCCCATTTGGAGACGTGCCGGGTGTGCCGGGACCGACTCGCGGCGGTCGTCGCCGCGGATGTGCCGGAGGTCGCGGCGCTCGTCGGGAGTGTGCGGGACGGGCTGGAGCCTCGGCTGGGTGTGCCGGTGGCGCGGCGGCGGTATCGGCCGGTGCGGGTGTCGGGTTGGCTGACGCCGGCGATGGTGCCGTGGGTGGGGATGGTCGTGAGTGTCACCCTGCTCGCGCTGCTGCTCGATCTGGTCGGGGGCGGTTACGGGTTCGGGTCCGGCCGGGTGTCGGTGGTGTTGCTGCTCGCGCCGGTGCTGCCGGTGCTCGGTGTCGCGGCGTCGTGGTCCCAAGGGCTCGATCCCGCCTACGAGTTGACGGCCTCGGTGCCCAGGGCCGGGCTCCACCTGGTGTTGCGGCGTACGGCTTCCGTGCTCGCGGTCGTCGTTCCGGCGCTGCTGGTGGGGGGTTGGGCCACCGGGGTGCCGGGGGTGACGGCCGTGCAGTGGCTGCTGCCCTGTCTGGCCTTCACGTCCACGACCCTGGCGCTCGGCGGTGTCGTCGGGGTGACCCGTGCCGCCGTCGCGGTCGTGGCCGTGTGGGCCGCCGTGGTTCTGACGCCGAGCGTGGTCGCCGACCGGGCGACCTTCGCGCTGCAGGCGGGCGGGCTGCCCGTGTGGGGGCTGGTCCTCGCGCTCGGCGTGGGGGTCGTGGTCGTCCGCCGGGGCGCGTACGCCGTGCTGGGAGCCCATCGGTGACCGGTGGGAGATCGACAACAAGAGCCGTGGGGACACCAGTTGGAAAGGACCGTCACATGATGCCCGCAGTGAGCGCGGCCGACCTCGCGCCGACGCCCTACGCCTGGGAGATCCGGGCCGCCGGACTGAAGGTCAGGGCCGGCCGGAAGCGGATGGCCGTCGACGGGCTCGACCTGTCGCTGGGCACCGGGGTGCACGGGCTGCTCGGGCCCAACGGGGCCGGAAAGACCACTCTCATAAGGGCGTTGGCCACCGTGCTGCGGCCCGCCGAGGGGACGCTGGAGCTGCTCGGGGAGTCCGCGGGCGGGGTGGGTGAGCACCGGGCGCTGCGGCGGCGGATCGGGTATCTGCCGCAGGAGTTCGGGTACTACAAGCGGTTCACCGTGCGCGAATTCGTCGAGTACATGGCCTGGTTGAAGGAAGTGCCGAAGGCGGACATCCCCGGTGCCGTGCAACGCGCCGTGGAACGCGTGGGGTTGGCCGACCGGGCCGAGGAGCGGATGAAGGCGCTGTCCGGTGGGATGGTGCGCCGCGTCGGGATCGCGCAGGCCATCGTCAACGATCCGGCGATCCTGCTGCTCGACGAGCCCACGGCCGGGCTGGATCCGGCCCAACGGCTGCGGTTCCGGGGGCTGTTGCAGGAGCTGGGCGCGGACACGTGTGCGGTCGTGTCGACCCATCTGGTCGAGGATGTCGCCGCCGCCTGCGGTGATGTGGTGCTCTTCGCCGAAGGGCGGCTGGTCTTCCAGGGCACCCCGGACGAGCTGGCCGCGGCGGGTGGTCCGGAGCAGGTGGGCGACAGCCCGTTGGAGCGCGGCTACTCGGCACTGCTGTCGGACCCCGAGCAGGAGAGGGGCTCCTGGTGAACGGCCGTGTCCCGCATGCCGACTTGAACGTCCGCGTCCCGCGCATCGACGTCAACCTCCGTGTCCTGCGTACCGAGTTGAGACGGTCCGTCGCCCCCTGGGCCGGCGGTGTGATCCTGACGAGCGCGCTGGCGTTCCTGTATCTGGTGGACGGCAGCTGGTGGAACGGCACCACGGCGTGGACGGCCCAGTGGACGTCCCTGGCCCTGTGGACCCGGAGCCTGCTGTTCTATCTGTGGCCGCTCGCCGTGGGGTTCGGGGCGTTGCAGGGGCTGCGCGACCACCGTTCGAGGATGGTCGAGCTGCTGACGAGCACACCGCGTCCGGCCCGGCACCGCGTGGCCGTACCGGCGGGCGCGGCGGCGATCACGCTGGCCTCGGCCTACGCGCTCCTCGTCCTCGTGGGCGGAGTCCAGGTACTGGCCAACACCGCGTACACGCACGCCGGTTGGCTGCCGATCTCCCTCGTGGGGGCGCTGTTCCTCGTCGCGGGGGCCGTGCTGGGCATGGGCGTCGGGCGGGCCCTGCCGTCCGCGCTCACCCCGCCCCTGCTGGCCATGAGTGCCTTCGCGTTCACCGCACTCATGCACATGTCGCTCGGCCGTACGGCGACGACCGAACCGGCGACGGGTCTCACGACCACGGAACCGAACCGCCTCTCCCTCCTGTCACCGGAGGTCGACGAGGTCCACAGCGCCCTCGTCACGCTCTCGGCCTCCGTCCACGTCGGGCAGACGATCTGGGTGCTCGGCATGGCCGCGACCGGCTTCGCGCTCCTGGCCGCCGCCACCCGCCGCGCCCGGCTGATCGCCCTCGCCCCCGTCCTCGCGGGCGCGCTCCTCGCCCTGCTCGTCCTCCCCTCCGACCCGAGCCGGATGTACGTCGTCGACAAGGCCGCCGCGGAGCTGGTGTGCGACGGCCCGGTGTGCGTGACGAGGACGCACCAGGACCACCTCGCCGCACTGGCCGGTCCCGGCAAGGAGGCGCTACGGCTGCTGCGCGGCGCGCTGGGCGGACGGGCGCCGGTCTCGGTGCGGGAGAACAACGTCGTGCAGGCGTACGGCTCCACGCCGAAGTGGTCCCGTACGGCCGTGCTCCTCGACTTCGACGACGACCTCCTCGCCGCGGCCACCGGCAAGGAGCAACTGACCTGGTCCCTCCTCGCCAAGGGCCTGGTGCCGGGATGCACTCCGGTCGGCTGGAGCGGCTTCGGGGGCGACCAGTACGCGCAGGCCGTGGCGGTGGGCTGGGTCCTGGGGGAGCTGAAGCCGCTGCCCGGCACACCGGCGGCGGGACAGCACGAGGTCGACGCCAAGACCCGCCCGGTGTGGAAGAAGCTCATGGCGCTTCCGCGGGCTGAGCAGGTCGCGCGGATCAACGCCATGCGGAGCGCTGCGCTGGCCTGTAAGGGGGACCCGTTCGACGTGCTGTCGGGCGGGGCGTCCCGGTGACACGGCTGCCGGCGAGGTGGCTGACGCTGTACGCCCGTTCGCGTCAAGTGCCCGCTTCCTTCGCCGCGTTGGCGATCGGCGCGGCGGCGATGCGGGTGCTTGGCGGGGACGGCGGCCAAGGGGCCGGTGATCCACGGGTGCCCGTGCTCGTCCTCGCCACCGGGGTGATGGCCGCGTCGATCGGGCTCGGCGGGCAGGATCTCGCGCTGGACCGGACGGCCGCGATCCGCTGGGTGCCGCGCAGGGCGGCGCATGTGCTGCTCGCCGGGGCGGTGGTCGCGGCGGTGCTGCTGGCCGTGCAGGGGGTGGGTTCGGGTAGGGGGACGTCCGTGGCCGACGCCGGGTTCGTCGTGCGGGACAGTGCGGGGCTGACGGGGCTTGCCGCGCTGGGTGCGGCGCTCTCGGGCGGGCGGTACGCGTGGACGCTGCCGTTCGGCTGGCTGTCGTTCTCGTTCTTCGCGCCGGCCGGTACGAGTACGGCGATGCGGGTGGCGAACTGGATGCTGTTGCCGGCCGGTACGGCGGCGGGTACCTGGACTGCCCTGGTTCTCCTGGGAGTTGGCACCGCGGCATACGCGCTCGCGGGGCCGAGGCGGTAGGCGGTCGGCGGTAGGAGGTAGGAGGTCTCAGGACGTGGCGCCGGTGACCGCGAGGACGCTTCCGATCTTCGCGTCCTCGTAGAACCATTTGGCGTCGGCCGAGTCGAGACCGATCCAGCCGGCGCCGGTGTCCTGCTCGCCGGTGCTCTTCTCCTTGGAGGAGAAGGCGATGCCGACGTAGACCGGTTCGTTGTTGACATCGCGGAGTTCGACCGCGAGCGAGATCGCCGTGGTGTAGGCGATTCCGCCGGTCAGATCGGTGACGGTGACCACCTTGGTCTCGTGCTTCCTGTAGACGGTCAACGGCCCTGTCGGCTCGGGGCTGTCGGGGAGGCCGGAGGTCATCGGCATGACCCGGCCCCCGACGATCAGGACACGCTTGCCGAGGACGACCGTGCCGGTGACGGACGCGCGCGGTACGGGAGTTGACGCCCCGCCGGAGGTGACCCGGGGGGAGGGGGCGGGGTCTGCGTGTGTGGCGGCCGGGAGTTGACGCCCGTTGTCGTCCTCCGCGGAGTGCGTGAAACCAACGGTCAGCGCGAAGGCGACCACGGCGAAGGCCACCGCGCCCGCGCCCAGCGTGCCCGCCGTCCGACGGCGCCCCCGGCGCACGGCACGGCCGCGGACCTCGGCGCCGGTGAGGGCCGGGAAGGTCTCTTGGCGCGCCGCCAACTCACGCAGAGCGGTGGAGAGTTCGTCTTCGGAGAGTTCGTCAGACACGCCCGCTCTCCTTCCGGACCGGCACGCCCGCCTTGCCCAACTCGCCTGTATCGGCAGCCCCGTCGGCCTCGTCGACCGCCAGATGCTTCGCCAGCGCCGCCCGCCCCCGGTACAGCCTGGCCTTGACCGTCCCCACCGGCGCGCCCGTGTCGGAGGCTATCTGCTCGACGCTCACGTCACACAGATGGTGCAGGACGATCACCATCCGCTGCGCCTTGGGCAGTTGGCGCAGCGCGGCGACAAGTGCCGTGTGATCGGGGTCGGGTCCCGGCACCGCCCCGGGCGGCGGAGTGCGGCGCACCAACTCCAGCCAGCGCCTGGCCCGGCGCCAGCGGCTCACCGCCAGCCGCATGGCGACCGTACGGATCCACGCCTCGGGCGCCTCGTCCGCGAGGAAGTCCCCGCGCCGGTCCCAGGCCCGTACGAACGCCTCCTGGACCACGTCCTGCGCCTCCTCCCTGTCCCCGGTGAACGCCGAGAGCTGACCGGTGAGACGGGGAAACGCGGCCGCGTAGAAAGCGTCGAACTCGTCCTCGGTCATGACCTCACCGGAGTCTTGGAATTCCCGTGCAACCTGACCGCCCTCGCCGTGCGTACAGGTCCCGATGGCCGCGTCCTCACCACACGCCCCACAGGAGAGACGACAAACACGCGCCCCTGGATCCACTTCCCCCACAGCCGTACCGGAGGACCCCCGAAGTGCCGCACTCCCCCGACGACTTCGCCCCCTACGCACACACGAGCCTGCCCAGGCTGCGCACCACCGCCCACCTGCTCTCCGGCACCCCGGGCGCCCCCGGAGAGGCGACCGAGCTGACGCGGAGAACCCTGGTGCGGGTGTGCGCGCGGTGGCGCCGAATACCCCGGGCCGACGTGGACTTCTACGTACGGCGGTCCCTGGTCGAGGAGTATCTGCGCGGAGCGCGGGGCCGGACCCGCCGCGCGAAGGCCCAGCGGGCCGTACTCGTGCTGCTGCACTGGGAGGGCCTGCGCGAGGCGGAGATCGCCCAGCTGCTCGGCTGGTCTTCCGGTGCGGTGAGGAGCCGGGCCCGGCGGGGGCTGGCGGTTCACGGGGGTGACGCCGAGCACCTGCGGGAGCTCTTCGCCGAGGCCGCTGCCGGCCTGGTCCCGTCCGACGACGTTCCGCTCGACGCCGTGGAACAACGCGGCCGGGCGCTACGACGGCGCCGTGGAGCAGCAGTCGCGGCAGCCTGCGCGCTGCTGCTCGTGCCGGGGGTCGTGTTCGGCGCGGACCGGTTCATGAGCGGCGGTTCTACGGCCGGTTCGGGCGGCGCGGTTTCCGACGTGGCGCAGAGCCCGGTCCGGATCGTCGCACCCGGCGAACGGGTGGACGCCGTACCGGGGGTGCAGGTCTGGCTGACCACCGACGGCAAGCACTGGTCGACACCCGAGGCGCAGAACCTGTTCCTCAGCCTAACCGGTGACGGATCCGAGAGCGGTTACAAATACCGACACAGCTACCCGAAAGGCACCTACGGGAACGACTCCCAAGTCGGCGCCGAGAGCGGGAAACCGACCGTCTCCGTACAACCCGACCCGCTGAACGACACGTCGTACTTCCTGTCGGGCCTCTACCGCGGCCTGTCCGCCGACCCGGCGCGCGTCGAGGTCACCGTCGAGGACCGCCGAATCACCGGTACGGTCCTCACGCTCGCGGGCAGCCCCGGCTGGGGCGTCTGGTACGCGCGCACACCGCTGTCGCCGGAGGAGCTGAAGGCGAGCTCCGTCGACGGCGGCCCGACCGTCACGGTGTACGACGCGGCCGGCAACGCCGTCGCACGGGGCGGGGCGGCCGAGTGAAGCGCCGTATCCGCACCCGGGCGCGCGCCCACCTGCGGCGCATCCCGCTCCGCCTGCGCCTCCGCCGCACCCGGGGCCGCCTGCTGCGCCGACTCCTCATCGCCTTCGTCCTCCTGATCGCGTCCCTCTGCACGGCGGCGGTCGTCGCGTACCGTCTGACGGACATCCCCGAGCCACACCCGGAGACGGTCACGCAGAGCACGGTCTTCGTGGACGACAAGGGCTCCTACCTGGGCCGACGCGGCCCGGTCGACCGCCAGGAGATACCCCTCTCGCAGGTCCCGCGATACGTCCAGGACGCGGTGATCGCGGCCGAGAACCGCTCCTTCCGCACGGACGACGGCGTCTCGCCGCGAGCCATCGCCCGAGCGGTAGTGGCCTCCCTCACCGGCGGCGAACGGCAGGGCGGTTCCACGATCACCCAGCAGTACGTGAAGAACGCCCTGCTGAGCCCCGAACAGTCCCTGTCCCGCAAGGCCCGCGAGGCCCTGATCGCGATCAAACTCGACCGCACCCGGTCCAAGGACGACATCCTGGCGGGCTACCTCAACACGGTCTACTTCGGCCGGGGTTCGGCCGGAATCCAGGCCGCCTCCCGCAACTACTTCGGCGTGGACACCCGGAACCTGACCGTCTCCCAGGGCGCCGCGCTCGCGTCGATCGTCAACATCCCGTCGTACTACGAGAAGGCAGGCTCCGACCCGACGGTCACCGCGACCCTCAGGGCACGCTGGACCTGGGTCCTGGACGCGATGGCGGCAAGCGGCACCATCACGGCGAAACAACGCGCCGACGCCACCTTCCCGGCCTTCCGCTTCTACCCGCCGGGCACGACCGAGGGGCAACGGCAGTACATGATCGACGTGGCGGCGCAGGAGGCGGCGGACCGACTGGGCATCACCGAGGACCAGTTGGCCCGCGGCGGCTACACGGTCCACACCACGTTCGACCTGGCCCTCCAGGACGCCACGACGGAGGCGGTGAAGAACCTCAAGGCCGGCAAGGGTGACAAGGAGGGCAAGGAAAGCAAGGACGCCAAGGCCACCACGCTGCACACGGCGGTCGTGGCGATCAAACCCGGCGACGGAGCGGTCCGGCTCCTCTACGGCGGCTCGGACTACGCCCGCCAACCGTTCAACGACGCGGTGCGCGGCGCCGTAGAAGCGGGAACGGCCCTGGACCCGTTCAACAAGGTCCGCCTCACCGCCCCCCTGACCGACCTCCAGAAGACCCCCGCCCCCACCCCGCTGAAACTGGCCTCGGCCTACGCGACGGTGGCGGCGAACGGCGTGTACGCGACCCCGTACACGATCACGAAGATCACCCGCGACGGCCGGCAGGTGTACACCGCACACCCCGACACACGGCGCCTGCTGGACGAACGGGACGTGTTCATGGTGAGCGCGCAGATGTCCAAGACATCCGAGGCGATCCCATCACCCCTCGCCGCCCAGAAGACCCTCCAGACCTCCTTCACGGCCGGAGCAGGCGGCGGCACCACCCGCCGAACCCTCTGGTCCACCACCCTCGACCCCCGACTCACCCTGACCGTCGCCCTCTTCGCCGACCGCCCCGGCGAGAAGAAGAACACGACGGCACCGGCCCAGCTACCGAACGATCCGCCTCCGGCCGAGTCGGCGGAGGAGACAGCGGCCCAGATCTGGGGGCTGGCCACGGCGGGGGCGGGGTAGGCGGGGCTTCTCTATCTCTGGGTAGAGGCTCCGCTCCTCCGTCGCGTCGACGAATCGACGGCCGGGCGACGGAATGCTTGCGGCCATGGACATCACTTCGCTCACCGTCGTACTCAGCGTGATCGTCGTCGTCTCGGCCTCGGTCCTCATCGCCTTCAACGAACCGCCGTTGTGGGTCTACGTGTTGAGCTGCGCGGGGTCGTTCCCGTTGGGCAGTGTGCTGTTGCACGGGCCCGACTTCACCTCCGCGATCGAGGACGGTTCGGCCGCCGCGTGGGCGCTGCGGCTGACCGTCACCTTCACCGTCACGGTCGTGCTGAGCTTCCTCTTCGGCAAGGACAGCCGCGCGGGCGCCGGGAGCGCCGACCGGCAGGCGCGGCAGTTCGGCGTCCGCTGACCTTCATGACCCGCATGACCTTCTTACGAACCTGGGACGTCGGTCAGAAGTGCCCACTATGGGCGTTTCATCCCGTCGACCTCGGTCTAGCGTTGCGAATCGTCCGGCGACGAGCGTGAGAACCCCGCCGGCCCCCATTCCCCTTTCCTGCAAGAGGAGTACGCACGCATGACCATCACCAAGGCCCGCGTCATCGGCACCGGCGCCGCCCTCGCCGCGGCCGCCCTCTTCGCCGCGCCCGCGGCCGTCGCCGCCGACGCGCACCACGCCCCCGGCGCCCGTGCTCAACTGCGCGGCAGCTCAAGCGTGTTCGCGCAGAGCGACAACACCGCCGCGAACACCGTCGTGGCCTACGCCCGCGCCGCCGACGGCACCCTCGCCCAGAAGGGGGTCTACGCCACCGGCGGCAAGGGCGGCATGCTGGCCGGTACCGTCGCCGACCACCTCGCCTCGCAGGGGTCGCTCGCCTACGACCGGCACCACCAGCTCCTCTACGCCGTGAACGCGGGCAGCGACACCGTGACCGTCTTCGCCGTGCACGGCACGCAGCTGCGGCGGGTCCAGGAGATCTCCAGCGGCGGGAGTTTCCCGGTCGGCGTGACCTTCCACGGCGACCGGGTCTACGTCGCCAACACGCTCGGCGGCGGTTCCGTCCAGGGCTTCGTACGGACCGGCGAACGGCTGGTGAAGGTCCCCTCCTGGCATCGCGACCTCGGTCTGGACAAGGCGACTTCGGCCGTGGGGCAGATCTCCTTCACCCCGGACGGTTCGAAGCTCGTCGTCACCACCAAGGCCTCGGGGCAGAGCATCGACGTCTTCCCGGTCGACGGCGCCCACGGCGGACCGTCCGCGCGGCCCGTGGTGACCTCCACCCCCAGCGCCGTGCCGTTCGGGTTCGCCTTCGACTCCGCCGGGCGGATCCGGGTGACGGAGGCCGGGACCAACTCGGTCGGCACCTTCACGGTCGGGCGTGACGGCGGGCTGACCGCGAAGGGGACCGTCCCGACGGGGCAGACCGCCACCTGCTGGGCTGTGACGGCAGGTGATCACCTCTATGTCTCCAACGCCGGCAGCGGCACCCTCTCGGGCTACCGGGTCGGCACCCAGGGCCAGTTGACCGCCCTGGGCAACACGGCCACCGACGCCGGCACGGTCGACGCGGCCGCCTCGTCGGACGGCCGGTACCTGTACGTCCAGACCGGCGTGAAGGGGGTCGTGGACGGGTTCCGGGTCGGGGCGAACGGGTCACTCACCGCGATCGGCTCGGTCGTGGTGCCGGGGGCGGTCGGCGGCGAGGGGATCGTCGCCGGCTGACCGGGACCGGTGGGCCCCGGACCCGTACCCCTCTCGGCTCGTTTTCGTTGGCACCGCATCCAATCCAAGGTCCCGGCAGGAACGGATTACGCCCGGACATGTCCCGACCGCGGAGGCCCTCGGTGAAAGAAGCAGTGCATATCGGCAGGAACCCGGCAGCGGGGCCCGACCTGGAGGAACTGGTCGGCCGGGTGGCCCTCGGGGACGAGGACGCCTTCGCGGGGGTCTACGACGCCGTGGCGGGGCCGGTGCTGGGTGTCGTGCGGGCGGTACTGCGCGACCAGGCGCAGTCGGAGGAGGTGACGCAGGAGGTGCTGGTGGAGGTCTGGCGGACCGCTCCCCGCTACCGGCGCGACCGCGGCACCGCCGTCAACTGGATCCTCACCCTCGCGCACCGCCGCGCGGTGGACCGGGTGCGCTCGGTGGACGCCGCGGCGGCCCGGGACCACAAGGCCGCGCTGCTGGCACAGCTCCCCGAGTACGACGAGGTGGCCGAGCGCGTCGAGGCCCGGCTGGAGCGCGAACAGGTACGGCGCTGTCTGCGCACCCTGACCGAACTCCAGCGCCAGTCCGTCACCCTGGCGTACTACCGGGGCCTGACCTACCGCGAGGTGGCGGAGGCGCTGGCCCTGCCGCTGGGCACCGTGAAGACCCGCCTGCGCGACGGACTCATCCGGCTGCGCGACTGCCTGGGGGTGACCGCGTGACGACCACCGACCTGCACCGGCTGACCGGTGCCTACGCCCTGCACGCGCTGCCCGACGACGAGAGCACCGCGTTCGAACGGCACCTCACGGGCTGTGAACCCTGTGCGGAGGAGACCGCCGAGCTGAGCGCGACCGCCGCCCGCCTGGGCCTCGCCGTCGCCTCGACGCCCCCGGCCGCACTGCGCGCACAGGTGCTGCGCCGGATCACCGGCGTCCGCCAGGAGACCCCCGGCAGGCGCCCCCAGAACCGCACCGCGCTGGCCCGCCTGCGGAGCCGTACGCTCTCCCGCTGGGCGCTCGCCGCCTGTCTCGCGGCGGCCACGGCGCTCGGCGGTACGGCGGTGTGGCAGTACCAGCGGGCTGAGGACGCCCGCGACCAGGCACGGCACGCCACGCAGGCGTCGGACGAGATCGCCGCCGTGCTGGCCGCCCCGGACGCCCGGACCCGGGCCGCCGGACTGGCCGGTGGTGCCACGGGTACCGTCGTCGTCTCGCGCGACCGGGACCGGGCCGTGTTCGTGGTCTCCGGGATGGCCCGGCCGCCGGGCGGCAAGGTCTACCAGCTGTGGTTCGACGACGGCGGAACGATGCGGTCGGCCGGTCTGATGAACCCCGCCCGCACCGACCAGGCCGTCCTGCTGCAAGGCACCGTCGACGGCTCGTCGGGCATGGGCATCACCGTCGAACCGGACGGCGGCTCGCCCCACCCCACCTCCGCCCCGCTCGCGCTGATGACCTTCCCGAGCTGAGGCGGGGGGGCACGCGGGCGGCCCGGTCAGACGAGCCCGGTGACCGTCACGGTGACCCGCGGCGCGGACCGCGTCGGCGCCAGGGCGTCCAGGTGCCGCGCGACGGTGTCCCGGACCCCGCGTGCCACGTCCACGGTCCTGGCCCGGCGCAGCGCGACCACCTGGATCTCGACCTGCCAGGGACCGTCACCGTCCGGACGGCTCATCCGCACCCCGGCGGGCGCCGCCCCGGGCCGCGACACCGCCGACCGCAGCCGGTCCGTCAGCCCCGGCCGGAGAAAGGCGACCCCGGAGACCCCCTCGACGGCCGTGGCGACTTCCGCGGCGAGCGTCGCGAGCGCCGGGTTCCCGTACGGCGCGGATTCCTCGGCGTGCTGCGCGGTCATGCGGCACCGCCTTCCTGATCGTCGGGCATCGAGCTGGGCACCAGGTCCGTGACACGGATGTCAACTGCCGTGACCCCCATGCCCAGTTCACGGTCCGCCGCCTCCCACACCCGCTCGCGCACCCGGGCCGCGAGCTCGGGCAGCGGGGCGTCGGCCGGGGCGTGGATCTCCAGGCGGACCTCCACACCGTCGCCGCCGTCGCCGTCGCGGAGCCGGCAGGAACCGGCCCGGACCCCCGGGACCGACTCGGCCGCCGCACGCAGGGCGCGGGCCACGACCGCCTCCATGATCCAGAGGTCCTCGGCGGGTTCACCCAGGGGCAACGGGCGCCCCGGGCGCAGTTCGAGGCGTACGACGTCCATGATCCGGCGGGTCAGCGGTTCGGTGTCGTAGGCGGAGGCGGTGGTGTCCGTCTCCGCCTGGAGGCCGCGCACCACGGACTCCAGATCGTCGAGTCCGCGCACCGCCTGGCGGCAGTGCGGGCAGGTGCGCAGGTGCGGGTCGTCCGCGCCCCGCTCCCAGTCGTCCCAGGTCCGCGACAACAGCCGTCCGCAGGGCAGGAGTTCGTCGTCGGCCGGGGCGGCGGCCGTGGTGTTCGGCTGGTCGGTGCGGTCGGTCATCGCCGGGCCCCCATTGCTTGGGTCAGAGATCGGCGGGCGCGGAACACCCGGGCGCGGACGGCCTCCTGGCTGATGCCGACCGCGTCCGCGATGAACTCGTAGGAACGGCCGTCCAGTTCGCGCAGCACCCAGCACGCGCGCTGTTCGGCCGAGAGCAGGTCGAGGGCCTCGCGCAGTTCACGGACCGCGCCGCGGCCCTCGGCGATCCGGGCCGGGGAGGTGGTGTGTTCGGCGGCGGGCACGTCACCGGCCGCCTCCAGCGAGGCCACGGGTCTGCGCGAACGCAGCACGTTCAGGCAGCGGTTGGTGACGATCCGGTACATCCAGGTGCCGAAGGCGCTGCGCCCCTGGAACTCCGGCAGCCGTCGCCAGGCACTGAGAAAGGCGTCCTGTACGGCGTCCTCCGCCTCCGCGCCGGTACCGAGCAGACTCGTGGCGAGCCGGATCAGCGCCGGTGCGTGCCGGTGCACGAGCACGGCGAAGGCGTCCTCGTCCCCCTCCGCGGCCCGGACCGCCAGCAGGGCGTCGTCCGTGCCGTCCGCCGGGGTCCGGGTGTCCGGTGGTGCGTTCTGTGTGCGGGGCCCCGCCACTGGGCGGCTCCTCTCGTCCGGTCTGTACGAGGGTTGGACACGGCCGCGCCGTCCCTGTGACGCGCGTACACCCTCCCTCTTTTTTTCCGGAGCCGAGGCGGCCGCGGATTGGCCCGGAAAAAGAATTCATCCGATCGTGGGGCGACCAATCCGCGCGGCTTTCGGAACCGGATTCCCCCCGTGACCGAGAACGAGCGGAAACCCACCAAAGCACTGCTGCCGTTGGCCGCGCTCAGCGGCGCGCTGGCGGGTCTCGCGGCGCTCGCGGTCGCCGAGGCCGTGGCGGGCGGGGTGCGTCCGCAGGCCGGTCCGGTCGTCGCGGTCGGGGGCGCGGCGATCGACCGTACGCCCGCCGCCGTGAAGGACTGGGCGATCCGCCATTTCGGCACGGACGACAAACTCTTTCTCCAGCTGGGAATTCTCGCGGTACTGGCGCTTTTCGCGCTGGCCCTGGGAATGGTCGCGCTGCGATTCCGGCGCACGGGCGCGGCCGGTGTGCTGCTGTTCGGGGTCGTCGGCGCGGTCGCGGCGACGGGCCGGCCGGACTCCACGGGGATCACGGACGCGCTGCCCTCCGTGGCCGGCGCCGTCGTCGGGGCCGGGGTGCTGTACGTCCTGGCCGGCCGCCTCCGGCCGCAGGTACCGGCCGCGGACACCGTGGCGCCACCCGGTGCGGGATGGGACCGGCGCGGTTTCGTGATCGCGGCGGGCGCGGCCGCCGTCGGGTCCGCCGGTGCCGGGCTGCTCGGCCGTTCGCTGAGCGGTGCCGGCGGCCGGGACGCGGTCGCCTCCCGCCGGAACCTGGTGCTGCCGACGCCGGGCTCCCGTGCGAGGCCCGTACCGAAGGGCGCCCAACTGCGCGTCCCCGGCGTCAGCCCCTTCATCACCCCCAACGGCGACTTCTACCGCGTCGACACCGCCCTGGTCGTGCCGAAGATCGACGCCACGACCTGGCGGCTGCGCGTCCACGGACAGGGCGTACGGCGCCCGCTCACCCTCACCTTCGACGACCTGCTGCGGCGCGACCTGGTCGAGCGCGACATCACGCTCACCTGTGTGTCGAACGAGGTCGGCGGCCCGTACGTCGGGAACGCGCGCTGGATCGGCGTACAACTGGCTGATCTGCTCGCCGAGTTGGGGGTCAAGCCGCCCTCCGAGGGCGGCCCGGCCGACCAGTTGGTGGCGCGTTCCGTGGACGGCATGACGATCGGCAGCCCGGTCGAGGACCTGATGGACGGCCGCGACGCCCTCCTCGCCGTGGGCATGAACGGCGAACCGCTGCCCTTCGCGCACGGCTTCCCGGTCCGCATGGTCGTGCCCGGCCTGTACGGCTTCGTCTCGGCCTGCAAATGGATCAAGGACATCGAACTCACCACCTTCGACGCCTACGACCCCTACTGGGTCAAGCGCGGCTGGGCCCGCAGGGCGCCGATCAAGACCGAGTCGCGGATCGACACCCCGAAGCCGTTCGCCCGGCCCAGGGCCGGGACGGTCATGGTCGCCGGGGTCGCGTGGGCCCAGCACCGCGGCATCGACCGGGTCGAGGTCCGCGTCGACGACGGCCCCTGGCAGGAGGCCCGGCTGGCCGCCGAGGACACCCGGGACACCTGGCGCCAGTGGTCCTTCCCCTGGCAGGCGACCAAGGGCGGCCACACCCTCACCGTCCGCGCCACCGACCGCACCGGCGCGCTCCAGACCGCGAAACGCGCACAGACCATCCCCGACGGCGCCAGCGGCCGCCACTCCGTGGTCGTGACTGTCGACTGACCGACCCCACAGACCGCCTTTCCCACCCCCGTGTACCGGCGGCGTCCGTCGCCGTACCGATCTAACCGATCTAACCGATCTACAGGAGAACCCTCATGAGCACCCGTATCCGCATCCGCCGTACCGCCGTCGTCCTCGCCGCGACCGCCGTACTGCCACTGGCCCTGAGCGCCTGTTCGGACGGCAGCGGTGATTCCGCGAAGTCGTCGGCATCCGCCACGTCCGCCTCCCAGGACGGCATGACCGGGTCCACCGCCGCCGCCTCTGCCGACCAGCCCTTCGGCACCGGCTGCGCGGCCGTCCCGAAGAGCGGTTCCGGTTCCTTCGACGGCATGGCGCAGGACCCGGTGGCCACCGCCGCCTCCAACAACCCGGCGCTGTCCACGCTCGTGGCCGCGGTGAAGAAGGCCGGGCTCGTCGACACCCTCAACAACGCCCAGAACATCACCGTGTTCGCGCCGACCAACGACGCCTTCGCGAAGATCCCGAAGGCCACCCTGGACAAGGTCCTGAACGACAAGGCCCAGCTGACCAAGATCCTCACGTACCACGTCGTGGGACAGCAGCTCACGCCCAAGGACCTGGAGAAGGGCTCCTTCGACACCCTGGAGAAGTCGAAGCTGACCACCGCCGGCTCCGGTGAGTCGTACACCGTCAACGACTCCGCGAAGGTGGTCTGCGGCAACGTCAAGACCGCCAACGCCACCGTCTACATCGTCGACACGGTGCTGATGCCGACCAGCTGACGGTCGGCTGACGCCTTGAAGGATTTCCGTGCCCGCCGCGTCACAGACCCGGCGGGCACGGGTCTGAAGAAGTGAGAGCACATCGGCCACGAGACAGAAAGAGGTATGCCATGACCACGCAGACCGCACCGGTCGCCACCCAGGTCCGCCCCACCAAGGACCCGGCCACCACCGACGTCTCCGGCGGAGCCACCGGCGCCGACCAGCCCGCCGCCGACCGCGGCCGTACATCGATCGCCGATGTCGTCGTCGTGAAGGTGGCCGGGATCGCCGCCCGCGAGATCCCCGGCGTCCACGACATGGGCGGCGGCCTCTCGCGCAGCATCGGCGCCGTGCGCGACCGCGTGCCCGGTGGCCGCCCGAACGTGGGGCGCGGCGTGAAGGTCGAGGTGGGCGAGCGGCAGACGGCGATCGACCTGGACCTGGTCGTCGAGTACGGGGTGTCCGTGATGGACGTCGCCCAGGACGTGCGGGAGAACGTCATCTCCGCGGTCGAACGCATCACCGGCCTCGAGGTTGTCGAGGTGAACGTCACCGTCAACGACGTCCACCTGCCCGACGAGGACGAGACCGGGCACACCGGCGAGGCCCGGGTGGAGTAGGGCGCCCGGTCAGGGGCACGGGCAGGAGTGGTGGATCCGGTGGAGAGGTGGAGGTGGACGGGCATGAACACACCGTTCGTCGGCATGATCGCGGGCATGGCCCTGGCGTTCGCCGGCTGGTTCGGCGGCTTCGGCGCCTTCCTGCTGGTGGCCGCGCTCGGCGGCCTCGGCTGGGCCGTGGGCCGCTGGTACGAGCGCGGCGGCACGGTCCAGGACGTACGGGACGCGTTCGAACGGAGCCGTCGATGACCACCGCCGCAACGGCGCCCGCGACCGCGACCTCCGCCGCATCCCCACCCGTACCCGCGCCCGCCGCGCAGCGGGGCACCACCACCGTCTCGGAGCGCGCGGTCCGCCGGATCGCCGAGCGGGCGACCACCGAGGCGCTGCCCGGCCGCGCGGCCCGGGCGACGGCGACGGTACGGGGCCGGAAGGCGGAGGTGTCCCTCGGCGTGACGCTGCCCTATCCGGCCCCGCTGGCCGACGGCGCACGGGACGTCCAGCGCCATGTGGTGGAACGTACGCGGGAGTTGACGGGCCTGGACGTACCGACCGCACGCGTCAACGTCACCGCGCTCGCGGCGCCGAGATACTCCCGCGCTCCAGTGCCCCCGGTCGAGGAGACCAACTCCCTTGGAACACCCAGGCATTGGTGGTCCGGCCGCCGCGTCCCGGTGGCCCTGCTGACCTCGGTGGCGGCCGTGGCCTGCGGCGCGCTCGCCGTGGACCTGATCGAGGTGCACCTGGCCCACCGTGCGGCGGCGGCCTGGCGCGTCTCGGCGGTGCACTGGCTCTCCGGGCACGGCCCCGGGGACCCGGCCGTCGTGATCGCGGGCGGCCTGACGGCCCTGCTCGGCGTCTGGATGATCGTGCTCGCGGTCACTCCGGGTCTACGGCACCGGTCCACCGTCCGTACGGAGGCCGAGCGCGTCGACGCCGCCGTGGACCGCTCGGCGGTCGAGTCCCTGGTCCGCGACGCGGTGGCCGACGTGGCCGGTGTCGGGGCGGTACGGGTCCGGGTACGACGCCGGAGGATCGCGGTGCGGGCGGGGCTGGCCTTCGGTGACCGGGCGGAGGCGTCGGCCGCGGTGACGGCGGCCGCGCACGCCGCCGTCACCTCCTGCCGGCTGCGCCGCGAACCCCGGATACGGGTCACCGTCACCCCGGACCCGGTGTGGCAGCCGCCCAAGCCGGCCCCGGTGCCGGAAACTGTCGTAGCCACGAACGGTCTTGACGGTTGACGCACTCCAACTGCTCGGCGCCCCCACCCACATCACCCGATCCCCCCTGAACCGCCGTCCCCATCAAGGAAGTTGACCAGTGATGCGCGCCACCCACACGGCCTTCAACCGAACCGCCCTCGGTGTCACCGGACTTGGACTCCTCCTCGCCGGTTCCTGGCTCGCGGCCACGGACCGGACCGTGGCGCGCCGGCTCCCGTCCTGGTGGCCCGCGCCCGACACGGGTGCCGTGCTGCTGGGGCCGGGATGGCTGGCGCAGATGCGGGGCGAGGGCTGGTGGACGCCGAGCGTGCTGGCCGGGGCGATCGGGCTGACCCTGGTGTTCGCGTACTGGGCGCTCAGGCAAGGGAGTTCGGGGTCGGGGCGGCGGCTGGCGCTCCCCTCCCCCGGCTGCACGGTACGTCCGCAGGCGCTGGCCGAGGCGTTGGCGGCGCGGGCGTCGGCCGTACCCGGGGTGGCACGTGGGCACGCGCGGGTGTCGCCCCGGCGCGGGCGGCGGCTGGAGGTGGAGCTGCGGGTCTGGCTGGACCCGGACACCTCCCCCGACGCCGTACTCCCCACCCTCCGCACGGTGACGGCGGAAGCCGAGGGCGCGGCGGCCCCGTACACCACCCGCACCCGGCTCCGGCTGAGCGCCTCCTCGCACCGGGCGCCCCATGTCCGCTGAGCCGTACGTCGGCCGGGTCCGCCGGATCGCCGGGTTCCGGCCACCGGCGGCCTGGTGGCCCGCGCTGCGCCGCACACCCGTGTCGTTGTGGAACGACGACATCTCGGACTACGCGGCGGCGCTGACGTACTACGCGATCCTCGCGGTGCTGCCGGCGATGCTGGCGACGGTCATCGCGTTCGGGATGATCAGCCCGGACACGGCGGAGGAGTTCGTCACCCACGTGACGGCGTACGCCCCGGCGGATTCCGGCACGGAACTGCACGCGGCGCTGACTCACGTACTCCGCACGGACCGTACGGCGTGGCCCTTGCTGGTGGCGGGCAGCGTCAGCGCGCTGTGGTCGTCGACGAGCTATCTCGCCGTGTTCCGCCGCGCCCTGCACCGCATGCACGGCACCCAGGACCGGCGCTCACCCTGGCGCAAGGCACCGCGCATCGTGCTGACGGCGCTGGTGCTGCTCGGCCTGCTCCTCGTCGGCTCCCTCACGCTCCTGCTGACGGGCCCGCTCGCGGAGGCGGTCGGCCGGATGGCCGGGGTGGACGAGACCGCCGCCTGGGCATGGGACCTGCTGCGCTGGCCGGTACTGCTGTGCCTGGTGGCGCTGCTCGTCGTGGTCGTCTTCCACACCGGCCCGGCGGGCGCGCGGCGCCGCGGACACAGCCTGCCCGGGGGCGTGCTGGCCGCCGCCCTGTGGCTGATCGTCTCCGCGGGCTTCTCGACGTACGCGACGACGCTGGGTGCCTACAGCAGGTTGTACGGGTCGCTGTCGGGCAGTGTCGTGTTTCTGGTGTGGCTGTGGCTGTCGAACCTGGCGCTGCTCAGCGGGGCGCAGTTCGCGGCGGAGTTGGCGAAGACGCGCGAGGCAGCGTGACTCGGGCGGTGTCGGTCGGCGTCAGGGGAACGGCAGGGTGCGGGCGAAGAGGGTGACGAGGACCAGGGTGGCGGGGAAGAGGGCGAGGAACATCGCGAAGGTGTAGCCCATGATGTCGCGTGCCTTGAGCCCGAGGATCGCCAGGGTGGGGAGCATCCAGAACGGTTGCAGCAGGTTGGCGCCGGCCTCGCCGAGGTCGTAGACGACGACCATCCAGCCCTGGTTGACGTGGAGTTGGTTCGCCGCGTCGAGGACGTAGGGCGCCTCGATGACCCACTTGCTGCCGCCGCTGGGGACGAAGACGCCGAGGACGCAGCTGTAGATCGCGATGAAGGCCGGGTAGAGGAACTCGTTCGACACCGAGACCAGCCAGTCGGCGATCGTCCGGTGCAGGCCGGTGTACGCGATCATCCCGAAGATGCCGCCGTACAAAGGGAATTGGAGCAGTACGCCCGAGGTCGCGGGGACGCCGTCACGGACCGCGCGGGCGAGGTTGACCGGCCGCCAGTGCAGGATGAGCGCCAGCAGGATCAGGATCAGGTTGATGGTGTTCAGGTCGAGGGCGTTGAGCGGGTTGCCCGCGGTGTTCGCGAAGTGCCGGGCGAGGTACCAGGCGCCGAGGAGGAACAGCAGGATCGTGAAGACCGGGCTGTGCTCGATCCATTCGCCGGGTCTGCCGCGCCGGCTCTCGGACCGCTCCAGGACGAGGGCGGGGCCGAGGTCGATCCCGAGCCGTTCGGCGGTTCTGGCGTTCTCCGGCGCGGGTGACAGGAGCCAGGCCATACCGACGGCGATCACGAAGATGATGGCGGTGGCCACCACGCCCTGCCACAGGAAGATGGTGTCGGTGAGCGGGATCAGTCCGCTGCCGCGCCCCTCCGCGATGACCTTCTGCACGGACTCGGGGCTCGACCCCGCGCTCGCCACCTGCAGCGCGGCCGAACCGGACAGGCCCTGGGCCCAGACCGTGCCGAGTCCCAGGAAGGCCATCGCACCGAGGGCGCGGTAGTCGACGCCCGGGACGCGGCGGGCGATCTCCTTGGCGAGGATGGCGGTGAAGACGAGGCTGAAGGCCCAGTTCGCGTAGGCGGTGAGCATGGCGACGGCGGCGGTGAACGTGATGGCCCCGCGCGGGGTCGCGGGCCGGGCGGCGAGGCGGGCGATGAGGCGTCCCACGGGCGGGGAGACCGCGACCGCGTACCCACCGATGATGATCATCGCCATCTGGAGGGTGAAGGTGATCAGGGACCAGAATCCCTGACCCCACGCGTCGACCAGACCGAAGCCGCTCGTGGCCGTCGGGTCGGCCGGCGCGCCGAGGAGTTTCTCGCCGGAGGCCAGTCCCAGCGCGAGAATCAGGAAGGTGCCGACCAGGACGAAACCCAGCGCGTCGGGCAGCCATTTCTCGGTGAAGTCGGTGAAACGCAGCGCCAGCCGGGCGATCCAGGTCTCGCCGCCTCTCGCCGTCGATTCGGGCGCTTCGGGCACGGCTTCGGACATGGTGCTCCTCACCTCATCGCCGATAACGTGGGATATGCGGATATGCGGATATGACGTGCCGATGCGGCTTGCCGGTATGGCCTACCGGTATGGCCTGCCGGTGCGGCGCGCCGATATCACCGTCGAAAGGAACTCGGCCGGGACCGGAACCGTAGACCGCGTCCACGCACCCGGGCCGGGCGCGTTCCCTCTTGGCGCGGGCATTCCATCAAGTAGGCGCCGAAGTTCCACACCGCACGGCGCGCGGGCACGGAGACTGGCTGACGAGCGACCGGAGAGCAGGTTCGAAGGGCATGAACGACAGGACTGACACCGAGCCCGCACACGGCATCGCGCGCGCCCCGCGCGGGAGGTTCTCCGCCCGTCTGATCGGCCCGTGCACGGGAGAGCGGCGGGCCGTTCTCCGGCACCAGTGGGACATCCAGGCGGGCCGGTCCGTTCCGCTGCCGGCGGCCGGGCTGACGAGTTCCGAGGATTCCCGGGCGAGCATCCGCGGCCTCAGAATTCATGACGTTCTGATAACGAAGCTGTGTTATGCGTCCACGGCGGCCGACAAAACCTGGATCGATTCCCGCTATTTCTCCGACATGCTGGTCGTGGATGTCGTGGAGAAGGGTTCCTGGAGTTTCGACCGCGCGCGCGATCGCGACCAACTGGTGGTGCCGGCCGGGCAGTTCATCGTCCGGCACACCGGTCCGTCCTGGCGGTTCGCGGTAGAAGCACACACGAACACCACGACGAAACTGGTCCTCCCCGTCGCCCATCTGGGGCCGCTCATCCACCGGCGGCCGGTTCTCGGCTCCGCGGACTCCGCCGAGATGCGGCTGCTCCTGGCGCACGCGCGCATGATCGACGACCGCCTCGACGACCTCTCCCCGGCCGGCGCCAGGGCCGCCCGCAACGCCCTCCTCGAACTGGCCCTGGGCGTCCTCACCCAGCAGGTCGACGGAACCGAACCGCAGCTCGCCCCCGCCCTGGTCCAGGCGGCCAAGGATCTCGTCCGCGGCCACCTGTCCGACCCGGAACTGTCACCCCGGATGCTGGCCCGCGAGCTCAACATCTCGGTACGCACCCTGCACCGCGCGTTCGCCGCGACCGACGAGTCCGTCACCGCCCACATCCGCCACCAGCGCCTGGAACAGACCCGCCTCGCCCTCACCGGCCCGCTCGCCCGCCCCGGCGTCTCGGAACTCGCCCGGTTCTGGCAGTTCGCCGACACCAGCCACTTCGTCCGCGCCTTCAAGAAGCAGTACGGCCAGACACCCGCGCAGTACGCCCGCTCCCAGGACGCTCCCCGGACCTGACCGATACGCCGGTTCCGCGCGGGGCGTCCCGCGACTCAGACGGTGCCGAGCGTGCCTGCCTTGACGCCGGCGACGAAGGTGGTGAAGGCGTCGGCGGGGAACTCGAGTACGGGGCCGGTGGGGGTCTTGGAGTCGCGGACGGGGACGATGCCGCGCGAGGCGACGAGGTTGGCGGCGACCTCGATGCAGTTACCGCCGTTGTTGCTGTACGAGGACTTGAACCAGCGCGGGGATTCGGTCGTCACGAGATGCCCTTTCGTACAGTGCCGTCTTTCTGGTGTGGCTGACTCAGACGGTGCCGAACGTGCCCGCCTTGACGCCCGCGACGAAGGTGGTGAAGGCGTCGGCCGGGAACCCGAGAACGGGACCGGTCGGGTTCTTGGAGTCACGGACGGGGACGATGCCCTGCGGGGCGACGAGGTTGGCGGCGACCTGGACGCACTGGCCGCCGTTGCTGCTGTAGGAGGACGTAAACCAACGCGGGTTTTCGGTCGTCACGGTGTGCCCTTTCGTACCTGTTCGATCATGGCCACGGACGCCGCTTGAGACAGCGCTTCGGCCTGTAGCTGATGGTAGGCCGTCAACATGGGCTGTACGAACTTCATATCGCGCTCTAGCCGCCCTTGTTGCGCGGACTCGGCGTACGCAATGTGGCCTCTATCCGCAAGGGTCAAGAGCGTCACCGGCAGGTCGAACGCTCGCCGCTCCCCGAGATCGTAGGGAGCAATTTGGAGGACCGTAGAGGGCAGCTCGGCGAACGCGGCAAGCTTGTCCAGTTGGCTTGCCATGACCTCTGGGCCACCGACCGGTCGCCGTATGCAACTCTCATCCAGCACTGCGTAGATGAGCGGCGGAGGGGTCCGCTCTAGTGACGCCTGTCGATGGGCAAGGAGTGTCAGTCGTTCCGCTGCCTGCTGCTGTGTGATTGCCCCCCGTCGAACAGCGCCCGTCGTGATCGCTGCCGCGTACTCCGCGGTCTGGAGTAGTCCCGGCACGATGCCGAGTTCAAAGAGCCTGATCTCTGCCGCGTGCACCTCCTGTGCGACGTACTCCGGGAACCCCTCTAGAAGCGCGGTCTCCCGCAGGGCCCGCTCTTCGCGTTCGAGTAGATCACCAGTCCCGAACGCCTTGTCAGCACTTGTAGCGAAGCGGGGAGTTGGGGACCGCCGACCAGTTTCGACGGCGGAAATATGCGTCCCTGAGTACCCCATGCGTACACCTAGCTCGTCCTGGGTCCAGCCGCGTTCGTCCCGCAACCTGCGGAGACGCTCCCCAAACTTTGCGACCGGCGAACTTTCGGGCTCTAACTCTTTCCGATTCAACAGGTCCCGCCCAACTCTCCGTGCAACGTGCGCAAGTTGAAGACTGCTTCAGCCTAGGCCACGCTGAATCCCCTTGGTAGTGGAACCACTACGGAGAGGAGCGACACATGTCCGGTGAGACGGAACCCCCTCAACTCCCCGCCCCCGGAACACTCTTGGTGGATTCACGCGACCGGATCGGCGAGTTCCGCGGTGAGTGGTGCGGGCTCTGGTCCCTGCGGCCCGTCACGGGCGGAACTGAATGGACCGTGAACCCCGAGGACGTACAGCCGGCGAACCCTCAACAGCGACTGCACGCCGAGACCGCCCGCGCCAACGCCCGCAGCCGGGGTGACGTGCTGTGACCGTCCCGATCCGCCGCACGTTCCGCTTCGTCGACTGGACGCTACGGCCCGACCACGACCCCGATGCCCCACCGCTGACATACGCGTTCCGCTGCCTCGCGCTCAAGGACGACGACACCGAGTGCGCCGACACGTCCTCCCCGAGCAACGACCCGACGGAACCACAGACTTGGGCCTTCGCCCACCTGCGCGAGCACCCCGGGCACACCAGCTACGCCGAGGTGATCGAACGGCCGTGGGTTATGTGGGAGGAGGGCCTGACAGCGTGATAGGCAAGACGTGATCACAAGCCTTGGGAGGGGCCGCATGAAGCGGAAGACATTGATCATCACGGGGGTTGCCGTCCTCGCGTTCGGCGGGGTGGTCGCGCTGTTCGAGGACGACGGAGACTCCGCGACGGCCGACAAGGCGAAGCCGTCGGCCACGGCATCGGCGACAGCGGAAGCCAAGCCGTCGGCCACCGCCACCGCATCCAAGCCGAGTTCGGTCGTACCGTCGCCGGACGTGGCACAGACCGCGGCGCTCATCCGGGCACTGAGCGCCGTCGATCCGGGACTGACTGCCAAGGAAGACAGGGCAGTTGACCGGTCCCGGAACGTCTGCTCGGACATCAAGGGCGGCAAGGACACGGCCACCGTCCGGAGCAACGCCAAGGCACGGTTCGAGGGCGGCACCGTGCCGAGCCTCACCGACGGCCAGGCGGCGAACATCGTGACCGCCGTGCAGTCGGCTTTCTGCAACTGACCGGACGAGCGAGGCTCATCGCATCGCTCAGAGCACCGGAAACTCCGCCGCCCCGTAACACCCTTCAGGCAACGGATCGGGGGCGGACCCCGCGTCGAGGAGATGGGCGACCAGGGCAGCCGCCGTGTGATGCCACAGGCCGTGACGGCGCAGCATCCCGTGGTCGCCCCCGGCGATGATCGCCATACCGGCCCGCGCCCCCGCCTCGTCCCGTGCCCGGCGTACGCAGTCCGCCGTCTCCGCGGGCGAGGTGACATGATCCCGTTCGCCGTGCAGGGCTACGACATGCCGCCCTGCCGCCTGCTCGACGGGTTCCCCCGGCGGCCACCACGGGGCGAGCGCGACCACGCCCGTCACCAGCGGGTGACCGGCGGCGTGGAGGGCCGCGCGACCGCCCATCGAGTGGCCGAGCAGGACCGTCGGTACGGGACCGGCGAGTTCGGCCAGGGCGTCCAGCGCGCGCAGGGTGTCGTGGGCCGGGTCGGCGCGGTCGCCGTTCCAGCCGCGGACGCGGTAGCGGACCTGGGCGACCAGGATGTCCTGGTGGGGCAGACCGGCGGTCACCGCGCGGACGACCGGGGCCATACGCAGCGCGGCCAACTGCCAGGGGCGGGCGGGGCGTTCGCTCTTCGCCTGGCCGCCGTGCAGCACGAGGACGGCGGCCCGGGGGTGCGGCGGATGCCGGCGCACCTTCAACGGAGCGTGCTGACCGAGAGGTCGGGTGCTGTCGTGCTGTGGCTCTATGAGGTGCTCCTCCTCCGCTGCCGCCCCGGCGGGCGCGGCAGGAAACCGCTGGTGCGGGCACGGTACTCGGCATACCCCGGCCGGTCGGCCATGTGCCGCTCCAGCAGCCGTTGTCCGCTGCCCCGGGTCAGCAACAGGCTCATCACCAGCGGGGATACGACGGACACGGCGGCCGCCGCCGGGGAGTCGCAGGTGAGCAGGAACAGGCCCCACCACACACAGAAGTCGCCGAAGTAGTTCGGGTGCCGGGTCCAGGACCACAGGCCGCGGTCCATGATCCGGCCCCTGTTGGCCAAGTCGGCGCGGAAGCGGGCGAGTTGGGCGTCCCCTACCGCCTCGAACCCGACACCCACCGCCCACAACGTCGTACCGGCAACGTAGTTGAGCACCGAGGGACGACCCGGCACGTACTGCGCCGCCTGCACCGGCAGCGATACCAGCCAGACCAGCGCGCCTTGCAGGAGGTACACCATGCGCAGGGCGTACGCGTTCCGGTTGCCGGGTGCCTTGGCCAACATCCGTTCGTAGCGCGGGTCTTCGCCGTGGCCCCGGCCCCGGCGACCGATGTGGACCGCCAGCCGCAGCCCCCAGACCGCCGTCAGCACCGTCACCAGCAGTCGTCGTACGACATCGCCCTCGCCGGCGGACACGACGAAGGTCACGACGGCCACCGCCGTGAAGGCGGCGCCCCAGGCCACGTCGACGATCCGGTGCACGCCTATGCGTACCGCCACGGCGAAGGTCGCGAGCATCACCGCGAGGGAAGTCCCGGCCGCCCAGACGAGGTTGAGCGCGAAGGCGCTCCAAGGGAAGCCGGAGGAGAAGCCGTTCATCGCTGATCCTGGGTCTCGGGGTGCGGCTTGGTGAACAGGTACTGCTGGACGTCGAGGTAGCCGGAGCGGAAACCCGCCTCGGAGTAGGCGAGGTAGAAGGTCCACAGCCTGTGGAAGACCTCGTCGAAGCCGAGCGCCGCCGCCTCCCCCGCCCGCTCGGTGAACCGTTCGCGCCACAGCCGCAGGGTCTCGGCGTAGTGCGCGCCGAAGGCGTCGCGGCGGGCGAGGCGCAGGGCGGTGTGGTCGCGGGCGGTCTCCTCGATCGCCTCGGTGGAGGGGATGAGGCCGCCGGGGAAGACGTACTTGTGGATCCAGGTGAAGGTGTCCCGGGAGGCGAGCATCCGGTCGTGCGGCATGGTGATGGCCTGGAGCGCCAACCGGCCGCCGGGCGCGAGCCGTTGGTCCAGGGCGCGGAAGTACACCGGCCAGAACTCGGCGCCGACCGCCTCGATCATCTCCACGCTGACGACGGCGTCGTAGGTCCCCGACGCCTCGCGGTAGTCGCGGAGTTCGATGGAGACGCGGTCGCCGAGACCCGCCGCGCGCACCCGCTCGACGGCCAGGTCCCGTTGCTCGCGGGAGAGGGTGAGCGAGGTGACGCGGGCGCCCCGGGCGGCGGCCCGCAGGGCGAGTTCGCCCCAGCCGGTGCCGATCTCCAGGAGCCGGGTGCCCTCGCCCACGTCGGCGAGGTCCAACAGCCGGTCGATCTTGCGGTGTTGGGCCGCCGCGAGGAGGTCGTGGCTCGCGGGGAAGCCCCGGAAGACGGCGGAGGAGTAGCTGAGGGTGTCGTCGAGGAAGAGGGCGAAGAGGTCGTTGGACAGGTCGTAGTGGCGACTGATGTTGGCGCGGGAACCGTCGGGGGTGTTGCGCTCGGTGTGCGGGTGGCGCGGTGCCCAGAGGGTGCGCAGGCGTTGCAGCGGGGCCGGGATCAACTCGGCCGCGTGCCCGGCCAGCACGGTCAGCGCCGCGACCAGGTCGGGGGCGTCCCACTCGCCTGCCATGTACGACTCGCCGAAGCCGATCAGGCCCTCCGTGCCGATGCGGGCGTGGAAGGCGGCCGGGTCGCGGACGTCGATCAGCGGGCCGCCCTTGCCGACGTCCGGGGCACCGGCGAACCGTGCCCGCAGGGGCAGTTGGGCGAGGGCGCGTCGGACGAGGGCCGCGGTGAATGCCGTACGGACGCGGGAGGCGGCCGGTACGCGGCGGACGTCGGGCCAGCGGGAGGGGTCGACGGCGGCGGTGCGCACGCGGTGGGTGGTGCGGGGTTCTGCTGTCGTCATGTCACGTTCTCCGGGGCACGGTTGTCGTCGGTTCGGGGCTGAACGGGCAGCCCCCGCAGGTAGAGCCGTATGCCGTGGACGCGGATCGCGGCCGACACGGCGAGGGTGGACCAGGGGTGGCGCAGCGCCAGCCGCAGCAGCCGCGCGGTACTCGCCTCGCGCCGGGTGCCGCGTACCGTCGCGGTGAAGGCACGGGCGCCCTCGCGGTCCAGGTGGACGGTCAGGGCGAGTTGGGGCCCGGGCGGTGGCAGCCGCATGCGGTAGCCGCCGTCGACCGGGAAGAACGGGGAGACGTACAGCTTCTTCTCGGCGCGCACGGTATCGGAGGCATCCGGGTGCAGCAGGTAGCAGTGCCGCCCGCCGTAGGTGTTGTGCACCTCCGCGACCACGCACCGCGGTTCGCCGTCGGGGCCGTAACACCAGTACAGGGTCAGGGGGTTGAAGACGTACCCGAACACCCGGGCGTGAGCCAGCATCACCACCCGGCCGCCATCCAGGCGCACGCCGTGCCCGGCGAGGAAGGCGTCCAGCCCGGCCCGGATTGAGGGCAGGCCGTCGCCGGTGAAGTGGTCGCGCGGGTCGAAGCGAGCCAACGAGCGGAGCGGGCGCGGGAGTTGCGGCGGATGGTCAGGATCTATGAGCCACATGTACGTGCGGTGCCGCAGCCTGTAACGCCGGGGCGCGGTCCGCACGTGCGCGATCGTGCAGGAGTACAGCGCCGGTACCGTACCGACCTCCGTCGGTACCGCTTTCACCCGCGCGGATACGGCGTTCACCACCGCACCCCCAGCGCCGCCGCGGCCTCGACACCCGACCGGCAGCCGTCCTCGTGGAAACCCCAGCCGTGGTACGCGCCCGCGAACACACAGACGTCACCGGCGAGTTCGGGCAGCCGCTGCTGCGCGGCCACCGACTCGGGGGTGTAGACGGGGTGTTCGTAGACCATGCGGGCCAGCACCCGGCCGGGGTCGACGCGGTCCTCGCCGCCCAGGGTGACCACGAACGTCTCGGTGGCGTCGAGGCGTTGGAGCCGGTTCATGTCGTAACTGACCCGCACCCGGCCGGAGTCGGCCGAGCACGAGGGCATGAGGTGGTTCCAGGAGGCGCGGGCACCCGGGGCGCGGGGCAGCAGCCGGGTGTCGGTGTGCAGGAGGGTGGTGTTGCGGGAGTACGGGAACGCGCCCAGCAACTCCCGTTCCAGCGAGGTCGGTTCGGCGAGCAGCCGGAGCGCCTGGTCCGGGTGGACGGCGATCACGACGGCGTCGTAGGACTCGGTGGTGCCGTCCTCGGTGGTGATGTCGGCGCGGTCGGCGTGACGTCGTACGGAACGGACAGGGGTGGACGTGCGGATCTCGCCGATGTGCTTGGCGATCCGGTCGACGTAGGTGCCAGAGCCGCCGGTGACCGTGCGCCACACCGGTGATCCGCTCACCGACAGCATGCCGTGGTGTTCCAGGAAGCGGAACAGATAGGCGGCCGGGTAGCGTTGGGCGGTTTCGGCGTCGCAGGACCACACGGCCGACACCATCGGCGTGACGAAGTGGGCGCGGAAATAGGCGGAGTAGCCCTCCCGGTCCAGGAACTCCCCCAGGGTCAGGGCCTCTTCACCGCCCCGGGCCAGCAGGCGGCGGGCCGCGCGGTGGAAGAGCGGCACCTCGGCGAGCAGCCGCAGATAGCGGGGGCGCAGGAGGTTGCGGGGCTGGGCGAAGAGCCCGGCCGGGCCGCGCGCACCGGCGTACTCCAGCCCGCACCCCTCGCAGCGCACGGACATGCTCATCTCCGACTCCTGGGTGGGGACGCCGAGTTCGTCGAAGAGCCGCAACAGGCGTGGATACGTACGCCTGTTGTGCACGATGAACCCGGAGTCGACGCGGTGCACCCGCCCGTCGTGCGCCGACGTCAGCTCGTGGGTGTGCGCGTGCCCGCCGAGCCGGTCGTCGGCCTCGTACAGGGTGACGTGACCGGCCCGGCCCAGGATGTACGCGGCGGTCAGCCCCGCCACCCCGGAACCGATCACGGCGGTGCGGCGCCCGTGCCGCGCTGTCCGCTCCATCGCCATCTCCGTCACGTGTCCTCCCGCCGGTCAGGGGTTCACGCGTAATCCGGATCAGGTCGGGCGGCGGATTGGCCGTATGCCGAAACGAGTGGTGGGCCACCCACCTCAACACCACACCCCCAGGTCAAAGGCCTGGGGGTGTGGTGTCGGGCGGGCGGGACGCTTCTAACGCGTGGGGGTCGAGCCGTCGTAGACATGACCGGGGGTCGCGATCTGGGTGATCGCGCGGGCGAGGAGAGTGGACGGCTCCTGGCCCCCGGTGGTGATGTCGGTGTTGATCAGGACGACCAGGGTCGCCTTGAGGGCGGGGAGGTAGACGGTCACGGACTCGTAGCCCGGGATGGAGCCGTTGTGCCCGATCCAGCCGCCGGTCTCGAAGATGCCGAGGCCGTAGTCGAGGCCGGGGAATCCGGTCGGCAGCACCTTCAGCCGCTGCTTCTGGGTCTCGGGGCTGAGCAGCTCCCCGGTGGCGACGGTCTTCGCCCAGCTGCGCAGATCGTGCATGGTCGAGATCATCGCGCCGGCCGACCAGGCCCAACTCGGGTTCCAGTCGGTCGAGTCGGCGACCGCGCCGGTCAGTGTCTGGTTGGTGTAGCCGTGCGCGTGCGGCTCCGGGAACTCACGGACGTTCGGGCCGTCGGGGAACAGCGTCTGGTCGAGGTGGGCCGGGCGCAGCACCCGCCGGTTGATGACATCGGCGATGTGATGACCGGTGACCTTCTCGATCACCAGGCCGAGCAGGACGAGGTTGCTGTTGTTGTAGACGAACACCTTGCCCGGCGCGCCGGTGTTGCGGTGCTTGTAGCCGTACGCCAGCAGTTCCTGCGGGGTGAACGTGCGGGTCGGGTCGCTCAGCAGATCGTGCGCGAAGTCCGCGTCCGCGCTGTACGGGAACAGCCCGCTGCGCATCTCGGCCAGGTGGCGCAGGGTGATGTGGCGGCCGTTCGGCACGCCGTGGACGTAGCGCGAGATCGGGTCGTCCAGCCCGATGCGGTGCTCGTCGACGAGCTGGAGCAGCGCGGTGACGGTGAAGGTCTTGGTCTCGCTGCCGATCCGGGAGTAGAAGTCGGTGCTCATCGGCTGCCCGGTGACCTTGTCGGCGACGCCGGTCGCGCGGACGTAGCAGCCCTTGCCCGGCATCCACAGTCCGACGGCGACACCGGGGATGGCGGCCTGCTTACGGACGTCCGCGATGGCCTTGTCGAGGCGGGCGGCGACGCCGCGGCCGAGGCCGTCGGAGGAGCAGTGGTCCTGGTTCTGGTCCTGGTTCTGGTCCGGGTTCTGGTCCGGGTTCTGGTCCGGGTTCTGGTTCTGGGCGTGCGGGGCGGGGTGGACCACCGAGGTGGCGTTGGCGGAGGTCGCCAGCACCGGGGCGGCCAGGACGGACGCGGCCAGCAGCGCGGCTGCCAGGAGGCGTCTGGAGGGGGTACGTCGCATGTGGGGGCGCTTCTTCCGGATCGGGGGTGGGGCTGCCACGGCACCATCCGGAGCCGGACGGGAGCTCCTCCTGCGGCACGCATCCCCGCGAGTCCACTCGTTCGGACCGATGGTCGTCTACGACACCCGACCGCCCCTCCCGACTCGGCTGACAGAGCTACCCCTGCCCCGGGACATTGAAGTTGAGCCCTGAGAAGTCCCGCCCCTGGACGATCGGGCCCTGCTGATTCCCGCCGCTCACGGTGTTGTGCGCGTCACCGTCTCCGGTACGCAGCACCTGCGCCTGCTGCTGCCACTGCGTCAAGTGCGTTCGGAACAAGGGGTCTTGCTCGGCACGGCGACGCAGAGCCTCGCTGAGCGCCCGGGCTCGCTCCACATCATGGGGAGCCGCGGACAAGGCGGCCAACTCGGCTTCGCCGGTTGCCGGATCCGGCGATCCTGCAGGTTCCCCCGTCGGGCTTCTCCGTACCAACCCCCGCAGCGCCGCCCAGAGTTGCTGCCCCAACTCACCGCCCGCCCCGGTCGCCACCGCCGTGAGGAGACTCGCCGAGATCGGATCCACGCCTGTACCCCCAGCCGAACGGATCGGAGCGTCATCGTCTCAGAACCATCCGCTCACCGGAGCGGTCGCCGTCGGCCATATACGGGGCCGGTGTCTGGTACCGAGCGCGCGGTGGCGGTAGGCACCAGACACCGGATCTTTTATGCTGTCGAGGTTACTGCACTCAGATGACTGGCGGTCACACATGCAATGCATGTCAATACAACTATGGCCGCCAGGTATCCTACGAACTTCTCGCGCATTCGCATCTTTCAGGTAGATCCGGGCAACGTCTGATGCGCAGGCGAGGTGGGGAGAGGTGGGGCTCCGGTCCGAGTTTGCGGACCCAGCGCCTCCGCGCGAGAGCAACAATTGCAGATGCCGTGGCTGAACGGAAGCCTTGAGGCGGCACGATGTGATCACCGCGCCGCGCCGCCCTAATTGGACTCGTGAGTAAGGTCGCCCCGCAGGTCGGCCAGCGCCGCCGCAGCCCGGGCCTCTTCCGCAGGAGCCCCTACAGAGCGGCTCGCGGCGAGACTTTCCTCCAGGTGGACCGCGGCCCGGGCCAGGTGCCCGGCTTCACGCTCAGCTGCCGCGAGATCGAAGAGGACGTCCACCTCGTCGCCCACCGCGTGAATCGCACGTGTCACCTCAAGTGCGGCGACATGGTGCCGCAGAGCCTCGTCCGTACGCCCCGCCGCACGGTGCGCCCTGCCGATTCGCGTGAGGGCGATGGCCTCCGCCCGCCGGTCTCCGACGTGCTTCAGTATCGGCAGCGCCAGGCCATAGACGGCAAGAGCCTCATCGGTCCTGCCGAGCTCATCCATGACGGAAGCCAAATTCATTCGGATCGTCGCTTTGTCCCTCGGGTTGCCCATTCGCTCCGCCAAGACCATCGCCTGACGATAAGCAGTTTCGGCATCCTCCAGGTGCCCTGTTTTCTTCCGTAATTCTGCCAGATTGTTCAGCGTGCTATACCTTCCCCGCTCGTACCCTATGGCCGTGAAATCAGCCAGTGCAGAGGTAAAGCATGCCAATGCCTCTTCATACTCCGCGAGGTGCAGGTGACTTATTCCGAGCAAGTTGCGGCAGCGGGAGATCCGGAGGATATCTACTGTTTGCAGCAGAGAATTGAGAGACTCTTTCTGGAGTGATCGAGCCAGCGCGTACCGCCCTGTCTGCCACAGAGAAATAGTAATTTGGTGAACGCACTCGCCCTCCAGTTCCCGGTCCCGCAGAGACCGCGCGATGTCACGCGCCTCACTCCCGGTCGCGATCGCCTCGTCATAACGCGAGCCGTGGGTGTACACCGCGCAGAGGTCGAGCAGCGCTCGCGCCCTGGCCACGCTGTCACCTGCGGCGTTCCAGTGGGCGGCGGCGCGCCGCAGCAGCGGCTCGGCCTCGACGAGGTGCCCCTCCATGTCCAGGAATCCCGCCAACACATGGACGGAAATGGCGAGTTGACGTTCCGTGCCATGCTTTGCAAGCCAGTCCAGAGTGACCAGAAGATTGGCCGACTCGGCGATCAGCCACTGCTCCGCCGACTGCGAGTCGACGATTTCCGGACACGTCGGAGTGGCTGATTCACCGACGTCGAGATCCGTGCGCGAGCGGAAGGGATAGGCCAGCCGGTCCGCTCGATCAGCCGTGCGGATGTAATGATCGACCAAGCTTTGTCCGGCCTGTCGAACATCGTCCTCGGAATCGGCGTCACCGACCTCGATCAGCGATCGCGCGTAGTCCCGCAGCAGGTCGTGCATGGTGAAACGGAGCGGAACAGGCTCGAACACGAGGCAATGAGCATGTAGTTCCTCAAGTACGCGTTCGACTGTCTCCAAGGAGAATCCTGTGAGCGCGGCGATCGCCGGCGGCCTGAACTCCACCCCCACATGGAGTCCGATACGGCGGAAAACCAGTTGCTGCTCGGCGTTCAGCGCGGCGTAGGACACTGCGAAGACATGCGTCAACGTCCGGTCCGCGTCGCGCAGTTGGGCGAGGTGTCCGCCGGAGCCGCCCAATTGGCGCAGCAGGTCGGACGTGGCCCACGAGGGACGGGCGAGCAATCGGCTCGCGGCGATCTCGATGGCCAGCGGAAGATGCCCACAGATGCGGATGATCTCGGCCACGTCCGCCGGGTCGGTGTCCCGCCCTCTCCCCAGCCGCTGGGAGAAGAGCGCCGCCGCGTCCTCGGCCGACAGCACGTCCAGGGAGACCGGTCGTACTCCGGGGAGTCCGGGCAGTCGACGGCGGCTGGTCACAACGACCGCTGTCGGGGAGGAGCCCGGGAGCAGGGGGCGGATCTGGGCCGAGGAGGTCGCGTCGTCGAGGATCACCAGCATCCGGCGGTCATGCGCCACCGATCGCCACAGGGCGATCAACTCGTCGAGCTCGCGCGGTAGTTCCTTGCTGTCCATGCCGACGAGCCGCAGGAGCTCGGTGAGTGCGCGGGCAGCGGTCGGCGGTGTCCGGTCGGCTGAATACCCTCCTAAATGGAGGAAAATCCTGCCATCCGGAAACCGCTCCCGTAATCGATGCGCCAGATGGACCGCCAGACTCGATTTGCCGATGCCGCCCATTCCGTGAATCGCCTCGACGGTGACGATGTCCGAGGACCCCTGTCCCTCGCACAGCGCCGAACTGAGCCGGCGCAGCTCATCGCGCCGTCCGGCCCACGGAACATCGCGGGGCAGATTGTCCGGCACTTGGCGCGTCGGCCTGGGGGGTGCCTTCTGCTCGGCACCGGTCCGGGGGAACAAGTCCTCCGCGGGTGTCCCCGCCAGGATTCCCTGATGGACCCGGTGCAGCCCCCGGCCCGCGTCGAGACCGATGTCCCGGACGACCCGCTGCCGTGTCCGCTGGAGCAGCCGGGTCGCCTCGGCCGTCCGGTTGCTGCCGTACAGGGCGACGGCCAGTCGTTCGGCCAGAGCCTCGTCCACCGGGTGTGCCTCGGCCAACGGCAGGAGCACGGGCACGGCGTCGGTGAACCTGCCTGCGCGCAGCAGGATCTCGGCTCTGGTCATCGCGGCCGCGAGACTGCTCTCTTCGACGGCGACGCGCAGATGCTCGGCCCAGGACCCCGTGATCCCGGCCAGCGGCTCACCGTGCCAGAGACCGTCCGCCCGGTCCAGCAGACGCAGAGCGGCTTCCTCGTCCCGGCCGTCCCCCATGGAGCGGGCTCGTTCGACGCAGCTGGTGTAACAGCGCAGGTCCACCCGATCCGGGTCGATCTCCAGGGAGTACGAGTTCGTGCGGCTGACGATCGCGGGCGCGTCGCCCCCGGCGATCCGCAGCGAACTCCGGACCCGTGAGATGTGGACGTGGAGCGCTTCCCTCGCTTTGCCGGGCGGATGTTCGTCCCAGATACGGTGGATCAGGGCGTCCACGCTCACCGTACGCCCCGCGTCCCAGGCGAGGCAGGCGAGTGCGAGCCTGGTTTTTGTCGAGCCGAGGTCATTACGGCGACCCGCTGCCCGAATCTCCACCGATCCCGAAAGCCTGATCTCGAAGTCCACCAGCGTCCTCCCCGCCGGTAGGGCCTGCGATTGCCGAGCATTCGAGAGTGTCATGGACATCGCACACTCGACCACGAGAGGAAGCTGTGAGCTCAAAATTGACCGATAAACAGCCGCATTAGTTCACTTCTTGCGCGGAGTGGGGAGTGACTCCCGGAGGACCGAAAGGAGTTGCCACGTGCGTGCTTTCTCCTCCGGCGGCCTGGAAGCGTTGCTGTCGGCCATCACCGGCTGCGGCGCCGACCCGGAATCCCCCGCATGGCGTGATCTGGCCCGGGTGGTGGACACAGCGGCCCGCGCGGACCCCGCGGTGAACCGGCTCTGGCCCTCACAGACGACCGACGAGCAGCCCCCCGAAGCGGCGGTACGGCGGCAACTAGCCCTGGAATTACATGCGTTGGCCTCGCGCGACACGGCGACACGGGACGCGCTGGCCGAATGGCTGCACCACCATCCCGGCCCGGCCGGCACACCGCCCGGCCCCTCACCCGCGGGGACCGCCAACGTCATCAGCGGCCATTCCGTGGTGCACGGCCCCAGCGTGCAGGCCCGGGACATCTCCGGGGGCATCCACTTCCACCCGGCCGCGCCGTCGCCCCCGCCCCGCCTGCCCGTGCCCCGTCAACTGCCGCCGGTGACCGCGCGGTTCGTCGGCCGGGAGGCGGACCGACGGGCCCTGGACGAGCTGCGTGCCGGATCTCCCGCGCACTCGGCGCACATCCTGGTGGTCAGCGGGCTCGCGGGCGCCGGGAAGACCACCTTGGCCACCCACTGGCTGTACGAGCACGCCGACAGCTTCCCCGACGGCCAGTTCTACGCCGACCTGGGCGGACAGACCACCGACGGGGAACACGGGCCCGCCTCCCCGGCCGTCGTCCTGGAAGCGTTCCTGGTCGCGCTCGGCGTCTCCTCGGTACCGGCCGGGATCGCCCAACGCAGCGCGCTGTGGCGTTCGTTGACCTCGGGGCTGCGGCTGGCCGTTCTCCTGGACAGCGCGTTCACGGCCGCTCAGGTCCGCCCGCTCCTGATCGGCACGCCGACCGGTCTGACCGTGGTGACCAGCAGAAGCAACCTGACCGGGCTCCGCGTCGACGGCGCGTCCGTCCACCGGCTGGAAGGACTCCCCACCGAGTCGGCCCTCGAGCTTCTCGCCGTCGGCGGTGGGACGCGCGTGGCGCGGGAGCCGGCTGCCGCCCGAGAGGTGGTCCGACTGTGCGGACGGCTCCCGCTGACGGTGGCACTGGCCTCGGCCCAACTCGCCCTGCGCCCCCACCACTCCGTGTCCGCCCTGGCCGACAGCCTGTCCCGCGGCCAGGGTGCCGCCGACACGCTGCGCGTCGACGGAGAGGCCGTGATGCGTACGGCGCTCGACATGTCGTACGAGATCCTGCCGGACGGGAGCCGTGCGTTGTACCGGCGGATGGGACTGCTGCCCACGGATCGGCACGACCTCTCGTTGCTGACCGCACTCGCGGGCGACGGGGAGGAAGCTGGTGACACCGGGCCCGTCGCCGACATCGCCGTGCACGCGCTCGTGGAGGCGAATCTTCTGGAGGAGACGGGACCGGCCACCTATCGATTCCACGACCTGGTCCAGCCGCACGCCCGACGGCTCGGCGAGGAACTGGAGGAACTGGTCCCGCACGAGCGCACGCTGCGCTGTTTCGTCGAGTGGTGCCTGGCCACCGCGGCTTCGGCGGAGAGCATCCTCACCCCCAGCCACCGGCTGCCGGGGCACGACCTTCCGGCGACTGGCGTGCCCCCGGCCCCCTTGGACGGTTCCGAGGAGGCGCTCGCCTGGCTGGACACGTACCGCAACGGCCTGATGGGCGCCGTACGGCACTCGGCCCGGGTCGGCTGGTACTCCTCCTGCTGGCGCCTGACCGACCTGATATGGCCACTTTTCTTGCGATTACGTCCGTCCGAGATGTGGATCGAGGCGCACCGTCTGGGTCTCGACGCGGCGCGCCGGAGCGGATCCAGAGAGGGAGAGGGCCGCATGCTCACCTCCGGTGCGATCGGTCTGCGCAACGCCGGCCGGTATCCGGAGGCGGCGGACTGGTACCGGCAGGCGCTGGAGATGGCGACGGCCGACCACGACGTACGTCAACAGGCGCAAGCCCTGAGCGGATTGGGGCACGTCGGTCTCCTGACTCACCGGCTCGACGAAGCGCGCGAGTACTTCGAGCACGCCCTGCGGCTGCGGGAGTCCATCGGCTATCGGCGCGGGGCCGCCCTCTCCCGACGACGCCTCGGCGAGACCGCTCTGGCCGGCGACGACCTGGCCACGGCCGCCGAGCAGTTGCGCCGGGCCGGCACCGAACTGGACGCGCTGGGAGAGACGTACGAGGCGACCCGGGTCCTGGCCCTTCTCGGCCATGTCCTGGACCGGGCCGGGGACGGAGCCGACGGCGTACAGCTGTTGCGGGAGTGCCTCACGCGCTTCCGCGCGGGTGAGGCCCGGTCCGAGCACTGGGAGGCACGCTGTCTGGAATGGCTCGGCCAGGCCGCCGCCTCACGTGGTGATCATGCGGAATCGATACGTCACTACGAGGCCGCCCGGGATCTCTTCCGTCGTCTGAGCCCCGAGGACGCACAGCGTGTGGACGACAGGCTGCGGCAGCCGTGATGACCGCCGCGGCCGGTCGTCCCTCCGGTCAACGACGCGGCATCGCCACGACGGAACGCAGCGCGCGCGGCGATTTTCCGGACACCGCCCAGGCGTGGACGACCGAGACGACCACGTGCGGTGGGAGCGGGGCGGCGGACCCACCCCGTTCCGGTCGTACGAAGGACACGGCGCCGGTCCGGTCCCGTACCCCGACGACACACATCGCGGCCGTGTCGGGCACGGCGGCCGCGAGGCATCCCGGATGGCCCGCCAGCAACTCACACACCCGCCGGTGAGCCGACGCGAGCGGCAGTTGTACGCGGCTCACCAGCACGTCGGCGTGCTCCATGAGCCCGGTCCGCCCCGGCCGGTCCGCATCCACCCACAGGTGCACATCACAGGGGAGCGGGCCGGCCGCGTGCGGGCAGGAAGGCGGATACGGATACGCGTGCCGATCCGCGGGCGGGGGAAGCGGGTCGGACCGTACGAGAGCCAAGCCCTGTGCCGTGTCCGAACGCCAGACGACGAAGGACGCCCGGTCATCCAGGCCCTCACCGCGCGGTACCGCGCCGGACGGCGTCGCACGGAAGCACACCGTGGCCCAGGCGGCATCCGGTTCGGGGGTCGCGGTCGGGCCGCTCACAGTGCCGCCCCGCTTCCGGCGGAGATCTGCCACCGCGTCAGGGACGGCGGAAGCGGGAGCGGCGCGACGTACGGCGCACGGGCCGGCTCGCCCAGCCCGAGCATCCGGTAGACGACCGAGCGCATCCGCCGGTGGAACTGGCCCGGCGCCGACGACAGCGAGGCGGCGACATGGTCGTACTGTCCGGGACGGTGCAGCTGCATCGCGTACTCCAGTTGCTCCGCCAGCGGGTACGCCGGAGAGAGCACGGGCGCCACGGCGGACAGCAGAGCCGCCGGGGAACTGGCCGACACCTCACGCCGGGATTCGGCCGTCAGCAGCATCGCCGCGTCCGTGAGCGTTCCGTACGCACTCAGCGATCCGTGGTCGCCGACGATCACGTCGGCGGCGACCAGCACCGCCTGCCAGTCGGCTTCCGGCGGGACGACCGCGACCCCCCGGCTCTGGCAGCCGGACAGCCAGCCGCGCACCTGCCGGGTGCCGTGCCCCGCGAACACATTGGGGTGGACCAGCATCGCGACACGGTAGCCGTCGTCCGGCAGCCGGCTCAGCAACTGCGGCAGCAGGACGTCGAGCCGCCCGAACGTCGAAGCCGGTCCCCAGGTGGACGTGACGACCACGAGCCGCTGTCCGTCCTCGATTCCCAGCGCCCGCCGGTGGGAAGCACGCCTGGTCCTGCCTGCCATGATCCGGTCGACGCACGGATCGCCGACCACGTGAGCCACCGGCAGCGCCTCCGGGCAGGACCGGGCGAGTTCCTCCAGCTCCCGGTCATGGGCGTAGACGATCGCCGCCGGTACCAACCGGCCCTCGTGCAGCAGGTGTTGGCGACTGAGCATCCCCGGGGACCTCCGCTCTCCGGGCGCCAACGTGCTGACGTCGGTGAGCAGTTTGATGTGTCCCGCCCCGTGCGAGATGCGTAGGACCGGAGCCCGCAGTTCGTGCACTCCGCGCGAGCCCGCCGCGAGCGCCAGGTCGAACTCGGCCCGCAGCGCCTCCTCCCAGGGCACCGCGGTGATGCCCAGGCTCTGCAAGTACTCGGTCACTCCGTTGCCGAAGGCATGGGGTGCGACCGTGAAGACCAGCTGAATGCGCAGGTCGGTCTCCAGCAACTCGAAGACCTCGCGCAGACGTTGGGCGAAGGTCACCGTGTGCACGACCACCAGGACCCTCTTGCAGTCCCGGACCGTCAGCCAGTGTCCCTGCTCGATCAGCGCCGATTTCGTCGTTCTGACAGACACGCGAATCCCCCGTCGCTCGTCGTTTCGTTCAGACGACAGGGGGTTTCCCGGCGCGCACAGCGCTTTCCTTGCAGACCTCTTGCAACACCCTTGCCCCGCCGGTTCGACCGGCTCAGGGCATCGGGCGATCACCTCGAAGCGGCAGGTCGTCGGGTTCCGAGCCACGGGCGTCGGCCTTCGACGCCGTCCGGCCGCGGGGTGTCAACCGCCACGCCCCCATGCCCCTCCCCCGGGACGACACCTGTGTCTCCGTGATCCGTTGTGCCGATCATGAACGACGACTCCTCCGCGATCCCTTTCCAGTCGGCGGTCCTCCCCCGCTCCCACTTGACCTGGGCGCCCCCGGCGGGAACCGTCCACCTGACGGCGCGTGCGGACGATCTCTCCCGGCGCCAGGAGAACTGGCACGGCTGGTTCCCCGCCGCCACGCTGGCTCCGCTCGCCGCGCGACCGGACGCGGCGATCACTCTCAACAGTCGCCGCGGCTATCTGTCGGACAGCCCGGAGAACCACCTGCTCGAACGGCTCCTGCACGACCGCCCCGAGGACTTCGGAGCGGAAGGCACCCCGATCGTCCTCGGAGCGGATCACATCGCCGCCCACCGGCACACGGCCGGTGACCGCATCACCCTGCAGGTCCACGGCCTGGAATGCATCGACGGCTTTCAGCGGCTCGTCACCATCGGCCACAGCCGACGCGGGCCGGAATCCGGACACCTCGAGCGGGCCTTCGCGCGCGTCGACCTCCTGACCGGTACGGCACGCGAGCGAGCACGCCGGCTTCACTACGAATCCCAGCTCTACGCCAACGTCGCGCGCCCGCAGGACAATCTGTCCCGCTGTCCCCATCTGGCGCGCTGCGGTGAGCAGTTCGAAGTGGAGGGCACCTCCTTCGACTGCCGCCGCGGCATCGTGGCCGGCCCTCACTCCTACGGCTACGACATCACCACCGTGTTCCGTGCTCTCGCGTGCCTGTCGCTGGACCCGTACCCGGATCTCGCACACGTCCTGAGCACCGACGAAGGGCTCGACTCGGTGTGGTCCGACCTGGAGGGGCCTCGCTATCGCGCGATCGTGAATCCCGACGTACAGGCCTGGAGCATCCAGCGAGCCGTCGAAACCCACGACGTCGTCCAGCAGGTGTTGCGCGGCCTCACCAACTCCGCGACGACCGGACACGGGCATCTGATCAGGTACGCCCGTCCACTGATCGTCTGGTCCGCCGCCCGCCGCCTACCGCTGCACGAGCTCCACAACGGTGGCAGAGACGCGCCCGACTGGCATGCCCGGATCCGGAGTTCGGCCTTCAGAGCCGATGTCAAAGCCACGGCGCACGCGCTCGTCGCCGCGTACCGGTCCGTGCGCCCGAAGGAGAACGGGCAGTACAAGCAGTACAAGGGGGAGGTGGAGAGGCTCGATGTCTGGCGCGAGATCGTGGACAGGATGAGGTGCGCACACGAGTGATGAGCAGCTCGCGAGGACCATCACCGCCGCCCGGCTCACTGCGCCCGAATCGCATCCGCGGGCGGAGTCCGCAGCGCCTGCCGGGTGGGCAGTTCGATGGTGAGGAAGGCGGTGACCGTGACCAGGAGCGCGAGTCCGGGCAGCAGCCACACCGGCCCCGCCGGCCAGGGGTGGCCGAGGAACCCCTGGCCCAGCAAGGCCAGCGGGATCGCGGAGAGCAGGAGTGCCGTGGTGAGCGCGGTGGCCGCCGTCATCGCGGCCTCGCGGCGCATCATCGCCCGGATCTGGCGGGGAGTCGTGCCGTTGAGGCGGAGCGCACCCAACTCCACCCTCCGCTGAGCGGTGGCCGCGACGAGCTTGTTAGCGATGCTGAGCAGCAGATAGACGAGCAGCACGATGATGGTGGCGAGGTTGATCCACACCTCGGGCGGCGCGTCCTTGAGGCCGCCGGTGGAAGGGGAGTTGGCAGGCCCGAGGGTCAGCCCAGGGCGGCCGGCGGCGAGAGCCGTGAGGTTCTGCCGTGCCTTCGCCGAGCCGTCCGTACGGATCAGGAGGGACTGGTCGAGGGCCGTGGTCGTGTGCCCGGCGGCCAGGTCGTGCGACAGCACCACCGTGCCGAACCCGAGCCCCCGCCCGTACACGGCAACCACCTTGGCGGCGACGGGAGTTCCGTCCCCGAGGACCAGATCCACCGTGTGCCCCACCCCCGCGGAACGGGTCCGCGCCACATCACTGCTGACGGCGACCGTCGCGCCGGACAGCCGACTCAGGCTGCCGTCCCGGACATCGAGGTCGAGAACACCCGCCGCGTCCGGCGTGAGGATGGTCGCCGGACCCGAATCGACCGCCGGGTCACCGAACTCCTTGTACTCCCACACCACGGTGGTCGTCCCGACGGACGCGGCGGCCTTCACTCCGGCCGTCTTCCGTACGGCGGCGAGCGTGTCGGCGGGCAATCCACCCAACGCCGGTGCACTCAGGCGCAGTTGGGCCAGAGTCCCGGTGCTGGTGTCCTGCGCGGTCGCGGCCAGCACGGTCGTCTGCGTGAAGGTGTACGTCAGCACGAACACGACCGCCATGGCCAGCGTGGAGACGATCCCCGCGTTGCGCAGGGCATAGGCGCGCAGGTTGGCCATCGCCAGCCAGGTCGGCGCGGACGCCCCCGACCTGGTCACCCGCGCCGCCGCACCGCCGACGCCCCGCACCAGCGCCGGTCCCGCCAGGGCCAGCCCGATCGCCCCGATGATCCCGGCGAGCGAGGTGGCCGTAGCGCCGATGACCGTGCGGGAGAACAGCGGCAGGGCCGACATGACCGTCGCTACGACAATGACGGCCACGCCGATACGGGTCCGGGCCCGCGACGGATTCCGCGGCTCGCTCCGCGACTCGGCGACCGCCTCGGTGGCCGGCATCCGCGAGGTCCGCCACGCCGAGCAACGGGCCGACACCTGCACGGCGAGAAGCATCAGCACGATCGCCGCGAGCGCGGGCAACGGGCTGAAGGTGAGCGGGAGTTGGGCCGGGATGACGCCCCGGTCCGCGAGCAGCCCCCGGAACTGTCCGGCCAGCAGATACCCGAGCCCCACCCCCGGCGCCACGGCCACCGCCGCGACGACCGTGGACTGCGCGGCGGCCAGCCTGCGGATCTGCTTCGGGGTCGCGCCCACGGCCCGCATCAACGCCAGGTCCCGCCGCTGCCCCCCGATCGCCACGGCCAGCGCGCTCGCCATCACGAACCCCGTGATCAGCAGAACGATCCCGGAGAGCGAACCGGCGAGCAGCACCAGCAGCGAGCGCGAGGCTCCGGCGCCGGGTGCGGCCGTGTCGCCCCGCTCGGCCCCGGTGACGGTCAGGAGTCCGGTGCCCTTCAGCTTCGTACGGACCTCGGCGGCGACCCGCCCCTCGGCACCGGGCGCGGTGCGCAGGCCGATCAGGTCGACACGGCCGGAGTGACCCGCCAGTCCTACGGCCGTCTCGTCGGCGAAGTAGACACCGGTGCCTGGGGTGTTGACGACCGCCGATACGCGATAGCCACTCGCGGGGCGGGAGTTGACGACGACCTGGACGCGGTCGCCCGGCTTGACACCGGCCGCGGCGGCGGTGGCGCTGTCCACCGCGACCTCGCCGGAAGTGGTCGGCGCGCTGCCGGTGACCCGCGCCCCCGCCAGCAGTTTCGTCGAGGACCAGCCGTGCCCCGCCACCTGCGGATCTCCGGACGACGATGACGCCACGGCCACGACCCGACCGTGCGCGTCGACGAGAGCGGCCGGGAAGCCGATGTCACCGACGGACGCGGTCACGCCCGGCAACCCGCCCAGTTCGCCGACCAGTTGAGCCGGGATCCTACGGCGTTCCGGCAGGGCGAGCGGGAGGTCGCCGGGAGGGTGGAACTCCTGGTCGGCCGCGACCACGACCGACGCTCCGGCGAGGCGCCCGGCGGGCAGGTGGGAACGGAGGCCGGACTCGGCCAGGACCCCGGTGGCGGTGACGAGCGCCGCACCGCCGAGTACCGCGCAGGCCACGGCGATCAGCGCGGTGACGCGGTGCCCGACCATCTGTATCGCGAGACGGAACATGGCTCAGACCCTCCCCAACTCGACGAGGCGGGCGGCCAGTTCGTCGGCGGTCGGCGCCTTGAGGGCGTCGACCACACGACCGTCGGCCATCACCAGGACGTGGTGGGCGCGGGCGGCGGCGGCCGGGTCGTGGGTGACCATCACGACCGTCTGGTGCAGGTCGTTCACGAGATCGCGGAGCAGGTCCAGCACCTCGTGGGCACTGCGCAGGTCGAGCGCGCCGGTCGGTTCGTCGGCGAACACGACCGCCGGGCGGGCCACCAACGCCCTTACGACGGCGGCCCGTTGCTGCTGCCCGCCGGACAGCTCGCCCGGGCGATGGGACAGCCGGTCGGCCAGCCCGACCCGTTCCACCAGCGTGCGCAGCCAGTCACGATCGGCTCGGCGGCCCGCCAGTCGCAGCGGCAGCGTGATGTTGTCCTCGATGGAGAGGGAGGGGATCAGGTTGTACGCCTGGAACACGAACCCCACCCGCTCACGCCGGAGTTGGGTGCGCTTGGTCTCGTTCAGCCCGGCGATCTCGTGGCCGTCGATACGGACACTGCCCGACGTCGGGGAGTCGAGCCCGGCGGCGCAGTGCATCAGCGTGCTCTTGCCGGAGCCCGAAGGCCCCATCACGGCGAGGAAGGTGCCGCGTTCCACGGTCAACGACACGTCGTCCAGGGCGCGTACGCCTCCGGGGTAGGCCTTGCTGACGCCCTCCAGGGCGATGGCGGCGGTGGTCATGGTGGTGGCCGTGGTGTTCATCGCCGGCCCCGCAGGTTGCGGACGACGAGGGTGCCCGCGCACAGGACGGTGACCGCGCCGCACACCAGGTGCACCCAAGTGTCGGCACCGCCGAAGGAGACCGCCATGTTGGTGAGCGCGCTGGCCACGACCACGGTCCAGAGGAGGGTGCGGGCGATGTCCCCGGGGCTGAGACGGTCGGGTTCGGTGGTCGTCGTCGTGTTCGGCATGGGGGCTTCTCCCGTGGTGCTGAGCGGTGCGTTCCGGGGGTCCGGCTGTCGTCACCGACGCTATGGATCAGCACCCCTCGCGGCCGATCCCGCAGCCCGCCCGGTTCGGGGTACAGCAGGCTGTACTCCCCGCTTCCTCCGCCCACGGAGAACTCACGTACGGCATAAGGTCGTTCGCATGACAGCGAGCACGAGCGAGGCGGGCGGTGCGCCGGCCGCCCAGCGCGAGAGCTTCAAGGACATCGCGCTACGGACCCTGAGCGCCGCGGGCCGGGCCATCGCCGAGCTCGTCTCCGGGCTCAACACAGCTGTACTGGCTGCCCTGTTGCTGCTCTGGCTGACCCTCACCGCCGTGACGAGCGTGGCCGGGGTGGGGCTGCTGCTGGCCCCCGCGTCGCTGCGCGCCCTGCACGCCCTGGCCGGCCGCGAACGTGACCGGCTCGCCCGCCGGGGCTCCGAGGTCGTAGCCCCGCAGCCCCCGCCCACCCGGCTCCGGGCCGCCCTCGTGGACTCCACCACCCACCGCGAACTGCGGTGGCTGCTACGGCACTCCACCCTCGGCCTGCCGCTCGGGCTGCTCGGCATCCTGCTGCCGATCATGGCCGTGCGGGACACCGCGTTCCCGCTGTACTGGACGTTCATGCCGGAGAACACGACGGCCACGTCGCTCGGCATCGGCAACGCGCACACCTGGCCGGACGCCCTCGCCGTGGCGCTGCTGGGCGTGGGCTGGATAGCGATCATCCTGGGGCTGACACCCGGCATGGCCCGGCTGCAGTCGGGCCCGGGGCGACGACTCCTCGCGGCCGGTCCCGACGTCGATCTCTCCCTGCGCGTAGCCGAGTTGACCGCGACCCGAGCCGCCGCCCTCGACGCCCACGCGACCGAACTCCGCCGTATCGAGCGCTCGTTGCACGACGGCGCGCAGAACAGACTCGTCTCCGTGGCCGTGTTGCTCGGGGCGGCCCGCCGCATGGTGGCCCGTGACCCGGCGGGCGCCGACGAACTCCTCGAACGCGCCCAGTCCGCCGCCGAGACGGCGCTGGCCGAACTCCGCACGGTCGCGCGCGGCATCCTGCCGCCGGTGCTGGCCGACCGGGGGCTGGCGGGCGCGCTCTCCGGTCTCGCCGCGGACTGCGCGGTGCCGTGCCGGATCGACGTGGACGTACCCGCTCGCTGCGCGGCCTCCGTCGAGGCGACCGCCTACTTCGTCGTCGCCGAGGCCCTGACCAACATCGCCAAGCACAGCGGCGCGGCCCACGCCACGATCACGGCACGCGGCACCGGCGGGCGGCTCATCCTGCGGGTCGAGGACGACGGGCGAGGGGGCGCGGACGCAGAGGGCGGCTCGGGCCTGACCGGCATCCGCCGCCGTATCGCCGCGCACGACGGCGACCTCACCCTGACCAGCCCACCGGGCGGCCCGACGGTCCTCACCGTAGATCTCCCGTGCGGTACGTGAGTTGGGGATCATGAAGCGCAACGGGATCCTGCAATGCGGAACTTGACTTGCCTGAGCTGTGGAGCGTGACTGAGATGCGGATCGTGATCGCCGAGGACGACCCGTTGCTGCGCGAGGGCCTCGCCCTGCTGCTGCGCGCCGAGGGCCTGGACGTGGTGGCCACCGCGGGCACCCCGGACGAGGCCCTCGACGCCATCGACGTACACAAACCCGACGTCGCCATCCTCGACGTACGGATGCCGCCGACCCACACCGACGAGGGCATCGTCGCCGCGGTCGAGGCCCGGCGCCGACGCCCCGACCTGGCCGTACTCGTGCTGTCGGCGTACGTGGAGCAGAGCTTCGCGACCGAGCTGCTCGGCGGCGGGGTGAGCGGGCTCGGCTATCTGCTCAAGGAACGGGTGGGCCGGGTCGAGGAGTTCCTCGACGCCCTGAACCGCGTTGCGGCCGGCGGCACCGCGATCGACCCCGAGGTCGTCGCCCAGCTCTTCACCCGCTCCCGCCAGGACACCCGCCTCGACCGGCTCAGCCCCCGCGAACGGGACGTACTCGCCCTGATGGCCGAGGGGTTGGGCAACTCCGCCATCGCCGAAAAACTCGTCGTCACCGACGGCGCCGTCCACAAACACATCCGCAGCATCTTCGCCAAGCTGGACCTGTCCCCGACGGACCAGGTGGACCGCCGGGTCGCGGCCGTCCTGCGCTACCTGGAGGATCTACGGCGGCTGGGCTGAGGTTTTCCCCAGTCCCTCGGTACAGCAGGCTGTACGCCGGACCGGCCCGCGCACTGGATCGATCACCGCGGGCCGTCTCCCTAGGTTGGTGAACACACCGGAAGCCGGTGCGAGCGACCACCAACTCCCAGGGAGACAGCCCATGTTGACGACCCGTCATCTCACAGCCGTAGCCGCACTGGCCGCACTCGGCCTCGGCCTCGCGACGCCCATGGCGAACGCCACGGAGTCCCGGCAGCGCACCACCCCGACCCTCCAGCAGAGCGTGGACGCGATCGAGAGGACGGGCACGGTCGCCGTCGTAGCCCAGTCGACGGGGCCGGACGGACGGCGTTACGCCACGACCGGAGTCTCCGACACCGCCACGGGCCGGGCGGCCCGCGTGACCGACAAGTTCCGGATCGCGAGCAGCACCAAGGCGTTCGTGTCGACGGTGATGCTCCAACTGGTCGGCGAGGGGCGGGTGTCGCTGGACGACACGGTCGAACACTGGCTGCCGGGCACGGTGTCGGGGAACAGGAACGACGGAAACGCCATCACCGTAAGGCAGTTGCTGAACCACACCAGCGGTCTCTTCAACTACACCGCCGACTTCCCGGCAATCAGCACGGTGGCGGGTTTCGAGGCCGACCGCTACACCACCTGGACCCCGCAGCAGCTGGTCGGCATCGCGATGCGGCACGCCCCGGACTTCGCGCCGGGCACCCAGTGGGAGTACTCCAACACGAACTACATCCTCGCCGGGATGATCATCCAGAAGGCCACCGGCCACACCTGGCAGCAGGAGGTCACCCGGCGCATCATCCGCCCGCTGGGCCTGCGCGACACCTCGGCCCCCGACACGTCGTCCCGTATCCCCGGCCAACACCTGCACGGTTACTCGGACTTCGGCGGATCCGGCCCGACCATCGACGTCACCGACCTCAACCCGACGGTGGCCGGTTCGGCCGGCGCGATGATCAGCACGACCAACGACCTGACCCGCTTCTTCTCATCCCTCCTCGGCGGCAAGCTCCTGCACCCGGCCCAACTCGCGGAGATGAAGACGACGGTACGGGCGGCGTCCCTGGACTCCGTCTGGCCCGGCGCCCGCTACGGCCTGGGCCTCATGCAAATCCCCCTGACCTGCGGCGGCGTCTACTACAGCCACGCCGGCGACCTGATGGGCTACACCACGCGTGACGGCGTCAGCGCGGACGGCCGTCACACCGTGGTCCTGGAGGCGACGGGCGACGGCGCGTCCGACCTGTCCACGGAGATGGCGCAGAACGCGCTGATCGACAGCGAACTCTGCGCCGCGGGAAGGAAGTAGGGGAACCTCGGTCGGCGGCGTCCGAGGACGTCCGGGCGCCGCCCCCCCGCTTGCGCTACAACTGCCGGGGGTCCTGCCCAAGGATGACCGGGTCTTCGGTCCGCAGCCGAAACGCCGCGTACACGCCCAGGCTCTTGCGCGCGGCGACGTAGTACTCGTCGCGCTTCTCCTGGAATTCTCTGAACGCCCGCGTCCAGTCCTCCGCCGTACCGGAACGCATGTCACGTACGAACTGCTCCAGGACCCACGCATGGCGTTGCAGCGTCCTCGCTGCCGAGATGGTCTCGGCGTCCCCCATCAGGAGAACAGCCTCGAAGGCATACCCCCGCTCCAACTCGGCGTCGGCCAGGCGCTCCAGACCGACGTCCTGAGCGAGCGGCTGAGGCAGATCGAAGAGCCCTTTGCCCGCTGCCAGGCGGCCGGCCACCGACGTGAACTTCTTGATGGCGTCGGCGTATCGGAGGTAGGCGTCCAGGCGCCGCTCGTCCCACCTCGTCGAGAGCTGGCGACGCCATCGAGCCCGCTCCATCAACGCTCCCCCCACGTAGGAGGCAGCCGCGCCGACGAGCACTCCCACCAGAGTGAACAGCTCTCCCGACATGTCCCCCTACCGATCGGATAGACGCCAGAGGGACAGTACCGACCCCGCAGCACCGCGAAAAGATCGACGTGGACCAGCCGTTGCCCAGCCACCAAGAAAAGGCACGAGCCGCTTGGCCCGGACAGACACCCCCTCCCCCGCTCAACTCCCCTCTGCCACCGGCTCGATGACGTCCTTGCGGGTCACCGCCAGGAGGCCGATACCCCCGTCGCCGGTCGGCTGGGAGAGGTAGTCGTCGATCGAGGCGCCGAGCGGGCGGGTGAGGACGTAGGCGATCCAGAAGCTCACCACCGCGCCCAGGCCCAGCGCGCGGTGGGCGATCGCGACCGCGCCGATGGCCAGGGCGAAGAGGGTCGCGGCGAGCCAGTACACGCCCGCGCGGTAGGCGGCCGTACGGAACTGGACGACCAGGACGACCGCGAGCAGGGCGCTCATCAGCAGCGACACCCCGGTCAGGCCCAGGCCCGCCTTCATGGGGCCCGACGGTGCCAGCGGGTACCTGAACGCATCCTGACTGCCGCGTGACGGCACCTTCGTCTACAGTTCAGTAGACCGTCTACATGGCTGTAGTCACCTTGGTCGCAGTCGCACCAGTCAGCCCGGGGAGGACCATGCGCCCGACCATCCTGGTCGTCGAGGACGACCACACCCTGCGTGACGTGCTGATGCGCGGGCTGCGCGACGAGGACTTCGACACCGTGCCCGCGCCGGACGGGGCGACCGCCCTGCGGCTGGCCGGGGGCGACATCTCCGCCGCCGTACTCGACATCGGGCTGCCCGACGCCGACGGACGGGACGTGTGCCAGGCGATGCGGGCGAACGGCTTCCGCTCACCCGTCGTCTTCCTGACCGCCCAACACCGGCTGCACGACCGGCTGTCCGGGTTCTCGGCGGGCGGCGACGACTACCTGACCAAGCCGTTCCACCTGGCCGAACTCGCGGCCCGCCTGCGGGCAGCGCTGCAGCGCACCGCACCACCGCCCGCCGCCCCGGACGGAGACCTCGTCCTCGACGCGGTCCGCCACTCGGTCGGCGTCCGGGACACCCGGGTCGCACTGACCCCGACCGAGTTCCGGCTGCTGGCCGCGCTCATGGCGGCCTCCGGCGGAATCGTGGGCCGCCGCGACCTGATCCGCGCAGGCTGGCCCGAAGGCGCCCGCGTCCACGACAACACCCTCGACCAGTACCTGACCCGCCTCCGCCGCAAACTCCGCGAAGCAGGCAGCGACCGTACGATCGGCACGGCCCGCGGAATCGGCCACCACCTTTCATGAGCGGCGACCGCCACGAACCGCCGGATCAGCCACCACCTGCCCCGAGCACCGCACTCCAGGCCGCCCCCCACCCCCACCCCCACGAGCCCGCAGCCGCCGACGAACCGGGAGTGGGTCGTGGCGGTACGGCGCAGCCCGCCGCGCACCCGGCACCAACCCGTTCACCTCTGACAACACGCGAGGGGCCCCGAAGGCGGCGGGCCGGCCGTACCGCCACGACCCCGACCCCGCCGCACACCCTTCGCGGTCGCCACCACCGTCGACACCAGCGGCCCGACCGCCCGCGTCCTGGAGACCTCCCACGACGACCTCCTCGACGCCAACGTCTGGATCTACGCCGGACACCGACTGCTGGAGGGCCCGCCGGGCACCGGCCCCCTCAACCCGATCGCCGGCCGACTCGCCGCCCAGCGCGGACGGCACTGCGTCACCGCCGACCTCGACCGCCCCCTCCAGCTGTGCTCCCAGCCCGTACCCGGCGGCCGCAGCACCGCCACCGTGGTCACCACGCTGGACCTGACCCCCTACCGGAGTTCCGCCCACACCCTGCTCGTCGGCTCACTCGCCCTGGACGCGGTCATGCTCGCCTGCGCCTACGCCCTGACCCGCCTCGCGGTCGGCCGCGCGCTGCGCCCCGTCCGCGCGATGACCGACCAGGCCGCCCAGTGGAGCGCCGTAGCCTCCGGCGAACGGTTCGGCAGCACCCGGCACCCGGCCGAACTCGCCGCGCTCGGGGCGTCGTTGGACTCCATACTGGACCGCATCCGCTCCCTCCTGCGCCACGAGCAACAGCTCACCGGAGAGCTCTCGCACGAACTCCGCACCCCGCTGAGCCGCATCATCGCCGAACTCGACTGGTGGCAGACGCGACCGCGCACCGCCGCCCAGACCCGCGCCACCCATCAGGTCATCGGGGACGCCGCCGAGTCCATGCGCACCATCTGCGACACCCTCCTGGCCGACGCCCGCGAACACACCCCGACCGCTCCGGGAATCGCCGAGGTCGTACCCACCCTGCGCCGACTAGCCGAACTCCTCGACGTACCAGCCCACTTGACGATCACCGTCGAAGGACCCCACCTGACAACCGGGATCCCACCCGCCCGCCTCGAACGCATCGCCGGCCACCTCTTCGAACCCGGCCGCCGCGCGAACCCCGACGACGGACACAGCGGCGCGGGCCTGGGCCTCCCGCTGGCCCGCCGACTGGCCCGGTCGGCGGGCGGCGAGGTGTCGTACGACGAAGGACACGCCCTCGGAGCCCGGTTCGTGATCACGCTCCCGCCGGGCGGCGTCACGCCGTAGCGCCCCGAACTCCCTTGCTCCGTACGGCGGGAAAGCCAACAACGCACCACCCCGTCACACAGCGACATCCCGCCGAACGTCCTTACCCGACACCGCCAGATACCCCACGAACCCGAGAATCGCCACCGTCCAGGCCGCCGTAACCGGCCCGAGCCCCAACGCCAGCCCACCCCGCGCATGCCCGACAGCCATCCAGTCGGCGACGGACGCGCCGAGCGGCCGGGTGATGACATACGCCGACCAGAAGGCGAGCACCGCGCCCATCCGTCCCGCGCGATGAGCGACAGCAGGCACGGCGATGGCGGCGCCGTAGACGACGGCGGAGCCGAGATACCCGAGACCGATCGTGGCCGTCAGGTCACCCGCCGCCGTGCCGAGGGCGAACGTGGCCAGAACGGCGGCCCAGTAGAAGCCCTCACGCCGACGGGTCGTAATGCTGTGAATGGACAACGTGCGCTCACTCGCGAACCACAGCGCGAACACGGCCGCCAGCACGATCACAAAGAACGGCGTCGACAGGGCATACGGCACCCCGAGCCCGACATGCAGCACGTCCGCCGCCATCGTGCCGAAGACGCTGACCATGACGATCGCCGTCCAGTAGATCCACGCGACGTACCGACGGGCCGCGAACTGGACCGCCAGCGCCACCACGAGGGCGACCCCGCCGAGCCCGACCGCGGGGATCGGGCCGAACAGATGGGCGAGGAAATCGGAGGCCGTCTCGCCCATGCCGGTGGTCAGCACCTTGATGATCCAGAAGTAGACGGTCACCTCCGGCACCTTGCTCGCCGCGTACGGGATACGGCGCGGAGGCCGGGCGTGGGTGAGGTGATCTGTCGTCATGGCGGCACCCTGACACGGCGCCCGACCCCCGCCCCAGCCCTCTTTGCCAGAGCTTTTGCGCTTACGGTGCATGAGTTGCCCAAGACCCGCGCGGACCTGAAAGCAACCTGAACAGGACCGCCGAACCGCTGGTCAGAGCCGTGCGCGGGGTGCTATCGACGCGCGCCACCCACCCTTGCCATCCAAGTTAGGCAACCCTTACTATTACTCTTCGCACCATCCAGGGTCCGACCGTCCCCCGGTCCGCCCGCGGCGAGCGCTCCACCGACGCAGCCTGGCCGTCCTCCCCCAACGCCCCAAGGGCCCGGGAGGTACCCCCAGCCGCACCAGCCGCTCACAGGACGGGCCCGTGAATCACTCCACCCTCGGTCTCTACGACCCTGCCCTCGACCACAGTGACTGCGGCGTCGGCTTCCTCACCCGCCTCGACGGGGTGCCGAGCCACCACGTCATCATCAAGGGCGACGAGGCGCTCCGCGCCATCCCCCACCGGGGCGGCAAGTCCGCCGAGGGCGTCGGCGACGGCGCGGGCGTGAGCGTAGACCTGTCGGTCGAGTTCTTCTCCGCGATCACCGGGGAGGCGCTGCGCGCAGGCCACTTCGGCGTCGCCAACTGCTTCATGCCCACCGACGCCGCCCGCCCCGAAGCCGCCCTGCACCTCGTCGGCCGCAGCATCACCGACCAGGGCTTCGACGTCCTCCTCGTCCGCGACGTCCCCGTGGACCACCGCGTCACCCGCCCCGCCGCCGAACCCCACCAACTCCCCATCGTGCAGTGGGTGTTCCGCGCCCCGGAGACCTGGTCCCGCACGGACGTCGACGCCGCCGCCCACCGCGCCCTGCTCGCGATCGAGGCCGTCGCGTACGCCGACGACACCTACGCCGGGCTGTACCCGCTCTCGCTCAGCGCCCGCACCCAGGTGCTCAAGGGCCGCCTCAACTCCGGTGAGGTCATCGGGTACTTCCGCGACCTGCTCGACCCCCGCCACTCCGTCCGCTCCCTCTACTTCCACACCCGGTTCTCCACCAACACCGAACCGCACCCCACCATGGCGCAGCCGTTCCGCCTCATGGCGCACAACGGCGAGTTGAACACCGACCGCAAGAACAGGCTCAGCGACGAGGCCCTCGCCCGCGCCCGGACCCGCAGCATCGTGCGCCCGCCCGGCCAGTCCGACTCCAGCCGCCTCGACCAGACCCTGCAGAGCCGGGTGTTCGACGACGGCCTGGACCTGGTCGAAGCCGTCGTATCGCTCATGCCGCCCGCCTGGGAGAACGACCGCAGCCTCCCCACCACCGTCCGCGACATGCTCGAGTACTTCTCCCTCTACGAGGAGAAGAACGACGGCCCCGCCGCCGTCATCTTCAGCGACGGCGACGTCATCGGCGCCCGCCTCGACCGGCTCGGGCTACGGCCGCTGCGTACCGTCGAGACCGCCGAGTACCTGATGGTGGCGTCGGAGGCCGGTCAAGTCGCCTTCCCGGACAGTGAAGTTGTGCACCGCGGCCGCATCGAGGCCGGCGGCATGCTCGTCGTCGACCACCGCACCGGTCGCCGCCTGCGCACCCGCGAGGTCCTCGACGCCCTCGCCTCCCGCCGCCCGTACTCCCAACTCCTCGACGCGGCCCGGGTGAACCTCGACGACCTGCCCGCGCCCGACTACTACCGCGGCACGACCACCCTCGGCTACGACGGCGATCTCGCCCTAGCCGGACGGTATGTGGCGTACTCCCTGAACCAGGAGAGCTTCCGCTTCCTCCTCGACCCGATGCTCGCCAACGGCTCGGAACGCATCTCCGCGATGGGCTACGGCAATGCCATCAACGCGCTCAGCGACACCGAGGGCGGCATGGCGAAGTACTTCTCGCAGCGCTTCGCCCAGGTCACCAACCCGCCCCTGGACAGCATCCGCGAGGCCGACGGCATGAGCATGCGCGTCGCCCTCGGCCCCAAGCCGGACGGCACGGGCAGCGCCGCCGGACGCCAACTGGTGGTCTCCTCCCCCGTGTTGGGCCACCTGGACATGGTCCGCCTGCGCGACCAGCGCATCGTCCCGCTGGAACGCTTCGACATGCTCTACGACCCGGTGGTCGGCGACGAGACCGCCAACGCCGACGCGTTGCGCACCGCGCTCACCCAACTCTGCGACGACGTGGAGCAGTTCGCCACCCGGCAGGGCGGCATCGCCGTCCTCACCGACCGCGCGATCTCCTCCACCCGCGCTCCCCTCCCCGTCGTCCTCGCCGTCGCCGCCGTGAACCAGCGCCTCATCGAGACCGGGCTGCGGCTGCGCGTCTCGATCGTTGCGGAGAGCGGCCAGCTGCCGTCCTCGCACCACGTCGCCACCGCGCTCGGCTTCGGCGCCTCCGCCGTCTACAGCCTCAGCGCCCGCCTGCGCGCCGAGGAGAAGCACCCGAGCGCACCGGCCCCGGCGGGTGAAGTCACCGAGACCGACCGGGCGTTGGCGCGTTTCCGCAAGGCCGCCGAGAAGGCCCTCGCCAAGACCATGGGCCGGGTCGGACTCTGCACCGCCGAGAGCTACATCGGCGGCGCGTTCTTCGAGCCGAACTACCTCGACACCCGCGACGACGTCTTCGCACGGGCCTTCCCGCACATGGAGGCGCCGGTCGGCGGGGTCGGCTTCGCGCGCATCGCGCAGGCGGCGACCGAGTGGCACGAGCGCGCCCGAGCCGTCGAAACCGAGCAACAAGTGCCGCTGCTGGGCCTGTTCAAGGAACGGTCGGACGGCGCCGGGCACTCCTTCGGTGTCTCGGCCGTGCGCGGCTTCGGTGACATGGCCGAAGAACAGCCGGAGTTCGGGCGCGAGAGCGACCCGGATGCCCTCCGCCTCCTCACCCTCGGCCAGCTCGACGACGCCTTCGGCATCACCGACGCGGCCTACCGCAACACCGGCTACGACCAGCTCAGCGACGACGAGATCGACGCGTTCCGGATCACCCCCGGCTACCGCGCCTTCCTCCGCACCACGCACGAGGAACGCTCCCGTCGCCCGTCCGCACTCCGTGACGTGCTGGCACTCCCGGCCGACGTCACCGGCCTGCGCACGGCGGAGGACTTCGCCCGCGAACTGGGCCGCTTCTCGACGGACGGCAACGCGAGCGTCACGGTCAGGGGCGTCGTCGCGACCGTCACCGAGCGGCCGACGGACGACGCGGTGACGGCCCGCCTCCAACTCGCCTCCCCCGCAGCCGAGTTGCACACCGCCCTCGCCGACGGCCTGGCCCTCGCGCACCCCGGCGAGGTCAAGACCCTGGAGCTGCACGAGACCGGCGTCCTCGTCACCGCCATCGGCACCGCCGCCCGCCTCCTCACCCTCCTCCGCAGCGCCCCCGACAGCCTCCAACTCCCCGACGTCCAACCGGCGCACGAGATCACCCGCGCCCTCGCCTCCGGCGCGATGAGCCACGGCGCGCTCGTCGCCACCGCGCACGAGGCCGTCGCGCACGGCACCAACATGGTCGGCGCGATGTCCAACAGCGGTGAGGGCGGCGAACACCGCTCCCGCTACGGCACCATCCGGGGCTCCCGGATCAAGCAGTTCGCGTCCGGACGCTTCGGCATCTGGGCGGGCTACCTCGCCGACCCGATGCTCCAGGAACTGGAGATCAAGATCGGGCAGGGCGCGAAGCCCGGTGAGGGCGGCCAGTTGCCCGCGCCGAAGGTCACCGTCGACATCGCGGCGGCGCGCGGCGGAACCCCCGGCATCGAGCTGATCTCCCCGCCCCCGCACCACGACACCTACTCCATCGAGGACTTGGCCCAGCTCATCCACGACTGCAAGGCCGCGCGGGTCCGCGTGATCGTGAAGCTCGTGTCCTCGGAGGGCATCGGCACGATCGCGGTCGGCGTCGCGAAGGCGGGTGCGGACGTCATCAACGTCGCCGGAAACACCGGCGGTACGGGTGCGGCGGCGGTCACCAGCCTCAAGTACGCGGGCCGTTCGGCCGAGATCGGCGTCGCCGAGGTCCACCAGGCCCTCGTAGCAAACGGGTTGCGGCAGAAGGTCGTCCTGCGCTGCTCCGGCGCGCACCAGACGGGCAGCGACGTCGTGACGTCAGCGCTGCTCGGCGGAGACAGCTTCGAGTTCGGTACGACGGCCCTCATGATGCTCGGCTGCGTCATGGCGAAGAACTGCAACGTGAAGTGCCCGGCCGGACTCACCACCAACTCCGAGGCGTTCGAGGGCGATCCGCGCGCCCTGGCCCAGTACCTCCTCAACATCGCGCACGACGTCCGCCAGATCCTCGCCCGCCTCGGCCTGCGCTCCCTGCGCGAGGCCCGGGGCCGCACGGACCTGCTCCAGCTCCTCGACCACCCGGCGAGCGTGGGCCGCCTGGACGTACGGCGCCTCCTCGCCCACGTGCCGGAGAAGGTCGTAGCCGAACCGGAGTACCTGGAGAAGGACTTCACCACCGACGACGCCCTGATCGAACGCGTCCACGCCGCACTCGTGGACCGACGCGAACCGGCCCTCCTCGTCGAGGCCATCCACCTCCGCAACAGCGACAAGTCGGTCGGCGGCCAGCTCTCGATCGACGTCGAGCGGCTCCTCAACTACCAACCAGGGATGGACATCCCGGCCGTCACCACCGACGACCGGGGCCGACGCCGCCTGGTCGACGACGCGGTCCGCATCCGCACCACCGGCTCCGCCGGACAGTCCTACGGCGTCTTCTGCAACGACGGCATCACCCTCGAACACACCGGCACCGCGAACGACGGCGTCGGCAAGAGCCAGAGCGGCGGCCGGATCGTGGTCCGCGCCCCGGGCGGCGGGAGCACCGAGCGCGGCGGCAACGTCCTCGTCGGCAACTTCGCGCTGTTCGGCGCGACGGGCGGGCGGACCTTCGTCCAGGGCGAGGCCGGCGACCGCTTCGCCGTACGAAACTCCGGCGCCACAGCGGTGGTTGAGGGCCTCGGCGACTTCGGCTGCGAGTACATGACCGGCGGCACGGTCCTCAACCTCGGCGGCTTCGGCAAGGGCCTCGGCAACGGGATGAGCGGCGGTTTCCTCTACCAGTACGACCCCTCGGGCGAGTTGGGCCGCCAGGTGAGCGCCGACTCCCTCCTCGTCTTCTCCGTCACCGACACCGCGCACGGCGCCTTCCACGAGGAGGCCGTACGCCTGCTGCTGGCCTGGCACGTGGAGGCGACCAACTCCCCGCTCGCGGCACGCCTGTTGGAGGACTGGGAGGCCCAACGGCAGTACGTGTACTGCGGGATGCCCCGCTCGCTGCTCCTCTACCAGGACGCGGGCGAGATCCTCGCCGCCGCGACCCGGAACGAGTTGCTCGACGAGCTGGCCACCTCGATCGCCACCGACAAACTCCGCGCGTTCAAGGTCGATTACCGCGACCGCCGCACCGTACTGGGCGGCCGTGCACCGGCGTTCGGCGACCAGGGCAGCGACGACATGTTCTCGCTCCTGTCCTCGTACACGGTGCTCGGCGTCGCGCAGGACCTGGCGCTGCAACGGGTGCCGGGTGCGAGCGGCCCGGACGATCCGCGGGTCACCGAGGCCGTCCGCAACCTCGTCCTCACCGAGGACTTCTTCGTGAAGCAGCGGGTGGTGAAGTACCTGCGCGGGACGCTGGAGCGGTTCGACGACGGCGAGTTGGCGACCCTCATCGCGAGCAAGCGCCTCGACGACTACAAGCGCGCCCTACGGCAGCGCAACAACCTCAGCGTGGACGCCCCCGGCACCTACGGCTGGATCGTCCACCAGACCACGAAGAACGCCGACCGGGTCCGCGCCGCCCGCTTCGACGAGCTGCTCGCGACAGCGGCCCTCGACGACATCGCCGCCCGCCACGCACACATCCCGCAGGCCCCGACCGAGACGGTGACCGCGTGACCCTCATGCCCCCGACCGGCGCCCTCATCCCGGCCGACGCCCCGTTCTCCGCCCAACAGGAGTCCTGGCTGGCCGGGTTCATCGCCGGCATCGCCGCCGCCGGACGCCGGAAGGACGCTTCGGGCGACGCCCCCACGGCCACGGTCGACGTGCTCTTCGGCACCCAGACCGGCAACGCGGAGTTCCTCGCCGACGAACTGGTCGCCCGAGCACGAGCCCGAGGCCTCGCAGGCACCGCGACCGCCCTCGACGCCGTGACTCCCGACCAACTCGCCGCGATGTCGCACGTGTTGGTGGTGACCTCGACCTACGGCGAGGGCGAACTCCCCGACAACGCGGGCCTGTTCTGGGAAGCCCTCCAGTCCGACACGGCACCGCGCCTCGAAAGCGTCCGCTACGCCGTCCTCGGCCTCGGCGACCGCGGCTACGACGACTTCTGCCAGGCCGCGAAACTCATCGACACCCGCCTCGAACAACTCGGCGCGGCCCGCCTCCACGAACGCGTCGACTGCGACGTCGACTTCGAGGAACCGGCGGCGGACTGGACGACGACGGTCCTGGACCAGTTGGCGGCCGAGACCGGCGCGACGGGCACAGGCGCAGGCGCGGAGGCGCCTACGTCCGCCGCCCCGCCCCGCTCCCCCTGGAACAAGCGCACCCCGTACCCCTCCCGCCTCGCGGTGAACAAGCTGCTCTCCGCCCCGCACAGCGCGAAGGAGATCCGCCACTACGAGTTCGACCTCGGCGACAGCGGCATCACCTACGAGGCGGGCGACGCGCTGGCCGTCGTACCGCTGAACGACGAGCGGTTGGTCGCCGCCCTGCTGGAGCACCTCGGCGCGAGCGACGACGGGGAAGCGGCTCACCTCCTGCGCACGGAACGCGAAATCCGCACCCCGTCCAAGGAGTTGATCGCCGACCTGGCCCAGCGAGCCCCCTCCGGCGAACTGGCGGCGGTCGTAGCACAAGGCACCCGCTCCGACCTCGACTCCTGGCTCTGGGGCCGGGACGTCCTGGACCTCCTCCGGGCCACCGACCCGTCCACCGCCCCCACCCTCCCCGAACTCCTCCCCCTCCTACGGCCGTTGCAGGCCCGCCAGTACTCGATCTCGTCCAGCCCGCTCGCCCACCCGGACCGCATCCACCTCACGGTCGCGTCGGTGCGGTACGGCAGCGGGGACCGCCGGTACGAGGGCGTCGCGTCGACATACCTCGCGGACCGAACGGGCAGCGAGGGAACGGCCGTTGACGTGTACGTACAGCCCAACGCCTCCTTCGGCATCCCGGCGGACGACGACGCCCCGATGGTCATGATCGGCCCGGGCACCGGCATCGCACCGTTCCGCGGCTTCCTGCACGAGCGGGCCGCTCGGGGCGCGTCCGGTCGCAACTGGCTGTTCTTCGGCGACCGTCACCGCGAGACGGACTTCGTCTACGAGGACGAGCTGACCGAGCTGCGAGCGCGCGGCGTCCTCACCGAACTCGACCTCGCCTTCTCCCGCGACCAGGCCGAGAAGGTCTACGTGCAGACGCGGATGCGGGAACGCTCAAGGGAGTTGTACGGCTGGCTGGAGGACGGCGCGCACGTGTACGTCTGCGGCGACGCCTCGCGCATGGCGAAGGACGTGGAGGCGGCGCTGCTGGGTGTCGTGGCCGAGCAGCGCGGGCGCGGGGACGACGACGCGGCGGAGTACCTCGCGGACCTGCGGCGGGCCAAGCGCTATGTACGGGACGTGTATTGAGCATGGCGGACCACAACAACCCTTACCGGCCCTGCGCGTTCGAGGGGTGCTGCGGCGCGCGGCGGGGCGGGAGCGTGCGGCTGATCGACGCGCGGATGCCGGAGCTGGCGCGATGCCTGACGCTCTTCCAGTACGTCCAGGCGGTGACCGGAGGTCCGGTCGCCCGGATCGACCAGGCGGGCAGTTACGCCCAACCGAGTCTGCGCGGCGAGGCGTTCGCCGTCCGGCCCGGTTCGATCGCGCTGCGCCTCGACGGCGACGGGATCGACACGGCGGTGGTCGCGCGGGACGCGGACACCGGCGCGGTCGCGTTGCGCCTGCTCGACGTGGCGGGGCGGACCGTGCACCAGGGGCGGTTGCTGTCCGAGGGTGACCGGCTGTTGGTCGGTCTGGCTCCCACGGTCAACGCCGGCGCGCGGGCCGCCGTGGCGTCGGCGCCTCCCGAGGTCCCAGCCTGGGAGACCGGCGACCAACTCGCCCAGCTGGACGCGGTGTTGGCGGACGGCGGGGCCGCCCGGCGCGCCGCGTTCCACCGCTATCGCGGCGGTGAACACCGGGCGATCGAGATCGACGTAGTGGCGTCGGTGCTCGACCACGTCTGCTCCGTCGGACTGCCCATCGGGGTGGCGGTGTTCGCCCCGGCGGTCATGCAGGCGTGCGCCGGACGGGTCCACGTCACCGATCGGACCGTGGGCGGACGGGTGTTCGCGGCGCTCGCGGAGAGCTCGGTGGAGATCGATCTGGCGGCCGTGCGGGCGTGCCGTCTCGTGCGTTCCGCGGCGGCGCACGGTCCGACCTCGGCGCTCGAACTCGACGACGAGGGCGGTCGATGCGTCGCTGTCGTCACGCAGTTCGGGATGGTCGGGGAGGACGTGCACGGGGCGTGGGAGGACCTGGCGGCTTCGCTGCCGGACGCCTGACTGCGAGGAGGGGGTGGGGGATGGCTCCCCCACCCACCACCCGTCCCCAGGTCAGCCGATCTTGTCCGTGAAGCCCGTCGACAGGAACGTCTGATGGGTGACCTTGCCCTTGCTGGGCCCGGCCGTCCACGTGAAGGTGTACTCCAGGATCGCGCTGGTCTTCGGGTCGACGATCACCTGGCCGAGGCTCTTGGCCTCCGCGAACTCAACTGCCGTACCACCGCGCCCCGTACTGTCCTTGACCTGGCCGAGCAGCTTGACGCCCTTCAGGCCGCCCATCGCCTTGAAGACCCCGGCCCGCAGTTTCGGGCTCGCCGGGGAGTCGGTGAGCAGGGTGACCGCCTGGTCGAAGGGCGAGATGCTCTTGGGCCGCGGCGGGGACTGCAGCAGGCCGAGCAACTTCCCCGAATCCGTGGTCAGTTGCTCCAGCCCCTTCCAGTCGAGGTCCTTCGGCCCGACCTGCCAGTCGGGCCGCAGCCCCTTCCGGTACGCCTTGCCGCCGTTGATGACGTAGTAGTCCATGGACTGCGAGATGTACGTGGTCCCGACCGTCGTCCGCGTCTTCCAGTACTTCCCCGAGGACACCGACTGACTGGCGGCCACCGTGGAGATGTCGTCCAGGAAGACGGTCGCGGTGTTCGCCCGGGCCTCGCTGTGCGTGCCGGTGCCCGCCGAGGTCGTGCCGTTGTTCGCGTACGTCACCACGCCGGTCGCCACCGCGGCCGTGGTCAGCAGCCCGATGAGGACCCGGCGCCGCCCGAACTGCCGCCCGAGCAGCCGCCGTTCCGGCATCGCGACGACAACGCCGGTCGCCCCCTTGGCGGTTACGGTCGCCCCTTCCGTCGCCACGGCCGCCTCGACCTCGGCCAGCACCCTGGCCAACGCCCGTTCCGACAGCGGCTCGACGTGGCCCGCCGCCGCCAGTTCATCGGCGCCGGGGAAGTCCAGCAGTGCGCCTCGCTCGTTCATACCGTTCGCCTCCGTGTCGTCGTACATGGTCATGCGAGGTCTCCCGTCGCGGTCAGGTTCCGTCCCGCCGGGCGGGGCGGTGTGAGGCGGTCGCGCAGTCGGCCGCGGGCCCGGTGCAGCCGCGAACGGGCGGTGCCGGCCGGGATCCCCACGACGGCGGCGGCCTCGGTCGGGCTGAGCTGCTCCCAGCTGATGAGAAGCAGCAACTCCCGCTCGTCCGCTGGGAGTTCGGCGAGTGCCCGGCGTAGCGCGGGAGCCATCGCGGCGGCGTCCAGCCGCTGGTCCACCACCTGCCAGGGGTCGGTGACATCCGGTCCCGGCGCGGGCTCTTGCCGTCCCGCCCGCCGCAGGTGCTGGTTGAGCACGTTGTGGGCCACCCCGAACAGCCAGCCCCGCGCCGAACCGCGCGCCGGGTCGAACGTGCGCCGGGCGGCGAACGCCTGCAGCCAGGTCTCGGCGAGCAGATCCTCCGACGCGGCGGGCATGCGCCGGGCGAAGTAGCCGTGCAGGGCGGAGGAGTGGGCCTTCACGAGGTGGGTGAAGGCCGCCGAGTCGCCCTGCGCCGACCGCGTCAACTGGGCTTCGCTTCCCGGTTCATCCGGTTTCACCGAGTCTCCGTTTCCGACCGCCGGACGACGGTCTCACCCCGTACTTGTCATCGGACCCCAAGAGCGTTCGCGCCCCCACCCCCACCAATACGCAACCCCCATCATGAGAGTGGGCTTGCATAAAGAGAGTCCACCCCCTACCTTAATGAGAGCCAGCTCTCAGCAAGCGAAAACAAGCACCAGCACGCACAAGGACAAGGACCTCACCATGACCACCCCTGCCTCCACCCCCGCCCCCACCGCCCCCCGCACCGTCTCCCTCCCCGGCGGACTCACCGTCACCATCCAGGAGTTCGGCGAGAACACCGAGGGCACCGGCGTGCTGGTCCTCCACGGCGGCGCGGGCCCGCGCACGGTCGCCGGCATCTCCGCCGCCCTCTCCGAGCACGTGTACGTAGTGACGCCGACCCACCCCGGCTTCGACGGCACGCCCCGCCCGGAGCGCTTCGACACGGTCGCCGACCTGGCCATCGCCTACCTGGACCTGCTCGACACGCTGGACCTCAAGGGCGTCATGGTGATCGGCAACTCGATCGGCGGCTGGATCGCGGCGGAGATGGCCCTCCGCGACAACCAGGGCCGCATCGGCGCGCTCACCCTCCTCAACGCGGTCGGCATCCACGCCCACATGGTCGAGAACCGCGTCGTCGACCCGCGCACCCTGGCCCCCGCCGACGTCAGCCAACTCTCCTTCGCCAACGCCAAGTTCCGCCCCGACTTCGCCTCCTTCACCGACGAACAGCGCGCTGCCGCCGGCGCCAACCAGAAGACCCTCGCGGTCTACGGCGGCGACCACTTCACCTACGACCCGAAGCTCCGCGCCCGCCTCCACCGCGTGACGGTCCCGGTCCTGGTCGTCTGGGGCGAGGAAGACGGCATAGCCCCCCTCAAGTACGGCCGCGGCTACGCCGACTCCTTCCCCAACGGCCACTTCGCCCCGATCGCCGACGCGGCCCACTTCCCCCAGATCGAGGCGCTGGGCGCGACGCTGGGCGCGATCGGCAACTTCGTGAGCACGGTGGTGAAGCCGGGGGAGACCGACTGAGGCTGCTCCAGCCCGTATGCGCGGCCGGGGCCCGGGTCAGTGACCTGGGCCCTGGTTGTCGTACCTGACGAACTGCGGTCAACCCCTTCCCCAGGCACCGCCCATGAACCCAGGTGAACGCCCGCCCGCACCCCGGCACTCCGCAGCGTACGGGCAGTCACTGACAAGGCCCGTGCACCACAGACGCTCCAGGATCTCCGGCGAAGTCGGCCCGAGGCGACGTCTCGTTCCGGCCAGATCCACCGTGAGATGGAAAAACAGGGGCACGGCAGCGGGCATTGGGTGGCGATAATGTGCCCCGTCCCTCGTACGGTCCAAAGGCGCAGGAGGTCGCGGTATGCACCACTCGCCCGACCAGGGCCAGGATGTGCTGAAGTTCCGGACGACGGATGTGGACGAGGCCAGGCAGGTCCTCCGAGACCGCTTCTACGCCAACTTCATCGACGTGCCCGACGGCAGCGCCCAGTTCACGGCCCGGTACGACATCGCCGCACTCGGTCCGTTCACAGTCGGACGACTCTCCTTCGGCGCGGAGGTACGCATACGGTTCGGGGAACTCGGCTCCTACCACGTGGACATCCCCCTGGGCGGCCATCTGGCCTGGCGGCAAGGACGGCACACCAACGCGGTGGCGACCACCGCGAACGCCGCCGTCTTCCAGCCGCACGGCGACACGGCCTTGGATCGGGTGAGCACCGACTGTTCCATGCTGGCCGTGAAGATCGACCCCAAGGCCCTCAACGATCAACTCGAACGCCTTCTCGGCCGACCGCTGCGCACCCCCGTCGTCCTCACGCCCGAACTCGACGTCGCGCACGGCGCGGGCCTGAGCTGGGTCCGGATGATCCGCGGGGTGTTCGACGAGATGCGGGCCGGCGGCCTGCTCGCCCGGCCGATGGTCGCCCGCCCGCTCCAGGAGGCCCTGCTGACCGGGCTCCTCCTCGCCACCGGCCACCGCTACCGCGACGAGCTCGACCGGCCAAAACCCGCCCTGCGCCCGGGCCCCGTCAAACGGGCTGTCGAGGCGATGCACAGCATGCCGCAACACCCGTTCACGGTAGGAGAGTTGGCCGTGCTCGCCGGGGTGAGCGTGCGGCGACTCCAGGAAGCCTTCCAGCAGTACGTCGGCATGACCCCGCTGGCCTACCTCACCGACGTCCGCCTCACCCGCGCCCACGACGAGCTGCGCCGCGGCACACCGGGCGAAGTGAACGTGAGCGAGGTCGCCCATCGCTGGAGCTTCGACCACCTGGGCCGCTTCGCGTCCCGCTACCGGGCGCGCTTCGGCGAGTTGCCCTCGCAGACACTGCGTTCCGGGTGACCACGGCCCACACCATCGCCCCGCGTTCCGCGGACAACAGCCGCGCTCAGCGGATCGTGCGCGGCGGCAACCACGCCCTAGATTCATGGTGTTCGCGCGTCCGCCCCTTCGGTCCGCCGCGCGGACATCGGCCGGCCCATATCCACCCCTTCGGGCCGGTCGCCGCCCGTCGGCGCCCCCCGACAGCTACGGGCGGGTCGGCAGCGCACACGCGGGCCTGGACCCCGCCGCGGTGTACTGCTCGACACCAGAGAAGGTCCGGGCCGGAGTCGGCGCCGGCCCGGACCTTGACCGTATCGACGGCACACCGATGACGCACCGATGAGGCAGAACCCCGCGTCCGGCCCTCGGACGGTCCCGGGTTCGCAGTCATCACGAAGAAGGAATTGCCGTATCACCCCGCCGAGGAGCCCTGACCTGCCGGTGCGGACTGTGGGGGCACGCGCACCCTTGCCGCGCCAGACGGAGCCCCGGCCTCGCCGGCGGGTGTCCACCGGCCGGTGCGCTGCCAGAGTCGTCCCAGTGCTCGGTAGAAGCGGTCCGGCAGGAACGCGGCGTCCGCGATGATCATCGCGGAGGAGAAGAGCGGCAGTCCCATGAGGACGGCGATGCCCAGGTGCATGCCCAACAACACGGTCAGGACCGGGTACTTGAGCCGTCCGAACAGGACGAACGGGAAGGCGACCTGCACCAGCACGGTCACGTAGCAGGCGACGGCGATCAGCACGTCGTGCTCGTCCGCCAGGAGGGAGAGCTCGGGCCAGGGCCGGAACAGGTCGAGGTTCAGGACGTAGTGGAGGGCTGTGCCGTTGCCCCAGGAGCCGCCCTGCACCTTGTAGAGGCCCGCGGATCCGTAGAGGAAGCAGACCTGGGCCGCGATGACGAACATGCCGCAGTTGTGGAGCACGGCCGTCAAGGTCCGTCGGGAGACGCCCAGTTGGTGCCGTAGCCCGTCTGCTCCTGAGTCTGTCGAGCCGCTCTCCCCCTTCCCCGCGGAGGCCCGGCGACGGGCTCTGCGCGCGTCCAGGGACCAGCGTCGGCCGCATGCGGTGAGGGTGAGGTAGAGAGCCATCAGGAGGATGAGGTTGTCTCCTCCGTCGGTCATGAAGATCGCCCTGGCGTGGAACGACGCCACCACGACCGCGAACAGCACGGACACCGCCCGCGTCCGCCAGCCCAGCAGGAACAGCGCGGACGTGACGAGGGCCAGGGCGTAGCAGGTCTCGAAGTAGGGCCGGCTGTCGGACAGGGTGAGGATGCTGGCCCACCCGGTCTGACCGAACAACTCCCTGGCCAGCTCGGGTGTCCACGGTGACCCGGGCCCCCAGATCTCGTCGCGGTGCGGAAACTCGCGCAGCAGGAAGACGAGGTAGAGGAGGCCGTAGCCGATGCGCAGAACGGCCGCGGCGTAGAGGGAGACCGGCCGCTCGGTCAGGACGGTGAGGAACGCACCGACCCGCTCCGGTCCGCGGCGCGGCGGGCCCGCGTCCGCCCCGTCGGGGACAGGGGGGACACCTCGGTGCGGAGCGAGTGCCTGCTGTGCCTGCTGTGCCTGCCGCGCCTGCTCAGTTTCCATCGGAGGTCACCTTCCACCAGGGCAGATACCGCGTCTCGACAGACTTCGGCGTGGCAGCGGCCGAGCCGGGGCCGGGCCCCTCGGCCGGCGCGGCGATGGGGATGGTGATCACCCGCAGCTGGACGGACTCGAACGTGCCGCCGCGATGGTCGGTGATGCGGTCCGCCGCGATGTCGGTCAGGTACTTCTGCATCATCAGCGCCCGCTCCGAGCGGGGCCGGTCGTCACCGCCATGGGTTTCGAGGTACGAACTCCAGGCCCGCCGCAGCATGTTCTGCGCGGTGTGGCTCGGGAAGACGTCGTGCTTCACCGCCGCGTTGTCGACGCCGCTCAGATCGAACCAGCCGCTCACGCGCACCCTGCCGTCCGGGGCGGTGTGCATGGTCCGTGCCGAGATCTGCCGGTTGACCGACTCCGGATCCGGTGCGAAGAGGCGCCAGTTCTGCTCGAACAGGGGGAAGACCCACGCGTTGACCTGGCGGCTGTACTGCCGGGAGAGCGGGTTCGGGGGCGCCACGTGCAGAAACACGAGGAGTACGTGGACCAGGGCCATCGCCAGACACAGGGCCACGGCGGCGTTCGTCCCCACCCTCAGCCCCGCCCTCAGCAGGAGCGGCGGAGGCTTCGAACTCCCTTGGCGGGAAAGGGTTGTTCCACCCCGGTCCGGTGCGTCGACGTCCACCGTTTCGATGCCGCCCGGCATGCCCCCACCCGGCCTTTCCGTCCTGGCTTCTCTCACTGTCTCTCCTGAGATTTCGCCAACGGCGCGCGACGGAATCGACAACGATCCGTCGCGCGCCGCTCGTCCTGCCCGCTCAAGGGATGCCGGAGCTAGGCAGATTTCTTGTGGTGGCCTTCGTGAGCCCTGCCATAGCCCTCGGGCTTGTCGGGCTTGCCGTGATCCTGGCCGTAGCCGCCGTGCTCTTCGGGCTTCCCACCGTGGTCGTGACCGTTGGGCTTGTGTCCGTGGTCATGGCCGTTGGGCTTGTGGCCGTGATCGTGATGGCCGTTTCCACCGGTCGAGCCGCCTGTCGAACCGGCTGTCGCACCGCCGGTCGTACCGGCCGTGGTAGCGCCCGTGGTGCCGCTGGTGGTCGCGCCCGCGATGACACCGCCCAGGGCGCCGCCGGTGGTTCCACCCGAGGTCAGGACACCGCCGAGAAGACCACCGGTTCCGCCGCCCGTCGGCACGCCGCCGATGACGCCGACCGTCGCGCTTCCCGTCGTGCCCGCTGTGGCACCGCCCGACGTGGCACCGGCCACGACGCCGCCCGTGATCAGACCACCGGTGGTTCCGCCTGCGGCACACGTACCGCGGTTGATCGTGTTGTTGTCCAGCGTCACGGCGCCGGTACGGGCCAGCGCCCGGCCGGCGATGGTCGTTCCCGTCGTGACGGTGATCGACTCCTGGGCCATGATGGTGCCCACGAACGTGGAGTTGGTGCCGAGCGTGGCCGAACTGCCGATCTGCCAGTACACGTTGCACGGCGAGGCGCCGTTGACGAGCGACACGTTGCTGCCGGACGCCGTCGTCAGGGTCGAACCGATCTGGAAGACCCATACGGCATTGGGGTCCCCATGCGCGTCGAGCGTCAGCGTGCCGGTGATGCCCGCGGAGATGGGTGCCTTGTAGACGCCCGGATCCAGCGTCCTGCCACCGAGCTCCACGGGGTCGGGAGCGGTGGGGTAGGTGACGTCCGGCGCCTGACCGGCGGCGTTGTTGTACCCCGTGACCAGGTCGCTCTTGGCCTGGAGCGCCACCGCGTCCGCGGAGTGCTGGGCCCCGATCACGGTGCCGGGCGGAAATCCGGTGATGGCCGTTCCCGGCGACACACCGAGATCACCGGTGATCGACGAGGGCCCGGTGTTGGTGACCTGCGAACCGGCCAGTACGGCGAAGCTGGTCGCCGTACCGAGAGGTACGGGTGTGGCAACGGCACTTGCGCGTGTCGGCGTCATCGCGAGCACGACAGCGGCGATCACCACGGCCGTCAGCGCCGCGAGCCAGACCGACATGGTGCGCCGTAGTGGAGCGTCAGGGATATTCAGCGTCATCGAGGGGCCAATTCCTATCAGGGGATGGTGCCTGTTTGGTGGTTCTCGGTCGCGAGGAATCTCCTGCTATCTGTCACTGGCATATTACGCAGGAATAGAATCGAGTCACGATTCATTCGAGTGACTTCACTGGAATCGGCAAGCAATTCGCAAAATGCATAGAAATACATAATGGGCTGAATGGCCTCGACCCTTGTAATATTGATCGCGGATTGGTGCGCTCTCACGTGCAACGTCCCGGAAGGGCGACTCCGGCCTGTACACGCCGGAGTCGTTGCGGGGCCGTCTGCGCGGGCGACTACGTCGCCGATCCGGAGGGGGCGCAGAGTCGACACGCTCGAAGCGGCCCTCGGACTGGGGCACGGCAGTATGGCCTACGAACCGGGCGCCGGCGGCGAGCAGCACCTCGCGCGCCACTGAACGACCAGGTCGGGCCCAAGGGAGGTGTCGGAGTCGTGGTGCTTTTCCTGCTGCTGGTCCTCGTGGCCGTCGTCCTGGGAATCATCGGCACGGCAGCCGAAGGCCTGGGCTATCTGCTGGCCATCGGCATCGCGGTCCTGGCGGCCGACGTGGCCTTCGCAGCCGTACGGCTGTCCCGGCGCAGTCGCCGCCCTCTCCGCTGACGGCAGCCGACCGCGGACAAGGCAACACCTTCCACATCGCGTCGCGCGAAGGATTCCTCGAGCGGAACGTCCCACCACCCGAACGATGCGCGAGCTCCGTTCGCGCACAGGGCCTGCCCAGCGTTTTTCGAAGCCGTACAGCCCGGAACTCGTCCTCACTTCCCAAGCTGAGAGCGCGAGTTCGATTCTCGCCACCCGCTCCAGGAGAAACCCCCCGGGTCGTTGGCCTGGAGATTCTTTGATGTCTGGGCCACGGGGCGGGGCGCACCACAAACTGGACGAGCCGAGCAACAACTCGGTCATGACACAACGCCTGAGCCTCCCAAGGCGAGGTCCCGTCAGCGCGCCGAAGTTGGTCAAGGCCTCATCGAGGCCGACCGCTGTCATGGACGACGACCGCGTGCGTCACGTAGCACCTGTCGTCGACCCCCAAGCGCGGCACCATCTCAGGAGGTGGATGGCACGCGTACTGGAAGGACGAGGGACCGGACAACGGCCCACTGACCGAGCAAGTGCTTGCCTGGCTGGTCACATCCAAGGGACGAGCAACCCCGATCACCGTCGACGCCCACAACCACGTGGACGATCCCGGGAGCGCTGACCGCCTCAGCCCACCTGGGGAGAATTGAGACGCCTCCCCCGCCCCGCGAGGACCAGCCAGGCTCCCCCCGCGAGACGGCCGTCCATGCAGCCAATCACCGCCCGCACCGCGCACCTGGACGCGATCGGCGTCCACCTGCCAGACGATGCCGTAGAGCGTGGTGTCGGGGAGGTCCACCCTGACGATGTCGTAGACGTCCAGGTCATCCTCGACCTGCCGAGTCCACGCATGCGCACAGTGATCGCAGTGGTAGCCAACCGCATCGCGTCCCCCAACAGTCATCGGCTTGCCCGGACGGACCGCTTCAACGCGGCAGCGCGGGCACGGATCGGCAGTGTGCGCGCCTGCTGATCGGGACATCCTTCGATCCTGCTGTACACCGACGAAGTCCAGCAACCGGCAGCGCCCAACGCCGACCCACACCACAGGCCACTGCCTACGTCCTCTTCGGCTGTCGACCCCCGCCGAATTGTTGTCCCGCGGCCGCAGTAGGGTCCTTCTGTCCTGGGGATAGGGGGGTCTACCGATGACGCTGTACCAACTCGGTGAACGGCTGGGAGAGTGGACCGTCTGGATCGCCCTGGCCTTGGCGGCAGTCTGGATAGGAACAGGCCGATGGCGGGATTACCCACGACCTGACGGCAGGGACACAGAACAGCTCACCACCGTGGTGCGGCACCGGACCCGGCTGGTCAAACGCTCCGTCTTCGGTGTCGCGGCCCTGTGGGTCCTGACGATGGTTGTCATCGATGTCTGGGCCGTACACAGCAGTTACTACTAGCGGCTCTTCGAGCGTTCGAGGCGGCCCTCCAGGACGAACCCGCAGAGCCCAGATGCCAGCGCAGGGCTGCCAGAACCGGGGCCGGTGTGTCGTCGCGCAGGAAGGAGGAGAAGACAACTTCGTAGTGGTCGCTCGTGGCGCGCGTTGTGTCCGACAGCAGTGACATCACGATGTGGTCGGTGACAGGCCACGTGCCAGACGTGTGCCAGATCGCGCGGAGAATCACGGGGAACGCCGGGCACCAGCCGACCGCCCACCAAACCCCTATGCTGCTTCACCGCAGGTCAGCCCCAGAACGAGCCGCAGATACCCTCAGCTCCCCAACCCCAGGGCCAGTCGATGCCACTAGCCTGAACCCGTGTCGATGGATCAAGGGTCAGCCGGTGCCCTTCAGCTGAAGTGGGAACTCTCGGGGCATGGTTGGGCGAGGTGCCACCTGTCCGATGACTCCCGTACGGCATCGGTGATCGCCAGCTACTGCACTGACGCGTTGGCGGACCTTGTAGCGGGAGCAGGCGAGTTGTACGGGCAGCAGCGCTCAGCCCGGTTCTTCTTCGACGCCGAGCCGCAGGAGCTTCGCTGGGTGCTCCGCACGACGGATGACGCGGTCAACGTGACCATCCACCAGTTCCCCGACATCTCCGTCAGCCTCGACCTTCCGGACTCCCACGGCACGGTGATGTGGCAGGCGACCTATCCGCGTTCGGCCTTCGCCCACGCCGTTTTGGAAGCGGCCCACACTGTGCTGAAGGAGCACGGCGAGGCCGGCTATCTCGGCAAGTGGGCCATGCATCCCTACCCCGTCGCACTCGTCCAGGACCTCCGCAGGCTGCACATCCGCGACGACGCCTGCGACCTGCCTCACGACCTGTCGTGCCCGTAGGCGGCCCGCGCCGCCGTCTCAGTTTCCGTCTCATCCAGCCCCGTTCACGTCCGTTCAACAAGGACGGCGCCTTTGGAAAATGTGCGCCCCCAACGCCACATGGCCCCTTGGGGTGAGCGACCCTTGAGCATGCCCCCCGGACCCAGCCCCGCTCCCTCGACCAGCACTCAAGTCACCGCGTTCACCGACGGAGTCGCCACAGTCTTCACGTGGGAGGAAGGCGCCCGCATCGAGGTCCGCAACCTCGGCCGGGAGATCGTCATCGAGGCCAACTCCGCCGGGCTGAAGACCCTGGCCGGCCACCTCCTCACGCTCGCCCAGGACGGCACACCGGACGGCGCGCATCTCCACCTGGAGGAGCACAACGGCCTCGAAGCCGGGTCCGCGAGCCTCGTTCTGGAAAGGTGCGACGACGAATGAGTCGTAGCAGGTTGCGCGGGAAGCGGCGAGGAGCAGCAGGTACCGGATCAGCGCACGGCAGGGGATCCCCAACCTCGCCTGGCCGAAGGCCAGCACGGCACCAGGTCGGCCGGGGAATCCGAGTCAGGGAATCCTGGGTCGGTTGCAACTCACCCTCGCCCGAAACTCGTTGAGGGCACGCCCGGTCGCCGTCATAGGGTCCATCCCATGCCGAGACATCCCTGGTTCGAGGTCGACGACCCGGACGACGAATGCGAGTTCACCGACGACGAGAGAGCCTTCGCCTCGGCGCTGAGCGGGCACTGCGCGGCCTGGGCGCCGGCCGATGTGACCGGGGAAGTCGGGCGTCCCGAGGACTGGGAGGCGCTGCTCGCCTGGGTCAGCCTGTCCGACCAGGCACACCCTCAGCACCTGAGCCTGGTCGATCTGGGTGTGCGCCTGGTCGGTGACCGTGTCCGGGGCGATCGTCTGCACAATCAGTTGTACACGCTGCCGGATCGGCCCCACGCATGGGCACTTGACGCCACCGGAACGACGGACCAACTCGCCCAGGCAGCAGCCGACTGGTTCCGCACCGTCCTCGACAAGCCGATCGTGCTGTACGTCTGGCTCCACGAGGGCTACGCCTACGCAGCTCGCTACGCCTTCGCCGACAGTGGCGAGACGCTCTGCCAGAGCTACGCGAAGACGATCGCCCCGGACGGCCAGGAAGCCGAGTTGACCGCGGCGGGGCACGTGCACGGCAAAGGGTGGATCCAGACCATCGGCCTGCCAACTCCCAGTCTGTACCTGCACATCCGGGGCGACCTCGACCAGGGCGACGTCATACCCGGAGTCCCGGCGAGGACCAAGCGCGGTCCCCTTCCGGGACTTTGGTACGAGTGAACGCCTCCCCCGCCGTGCGACGCACCCCCGGATCACAGACCTGGGGGTGCGTCGTGCGGGTGGCGATCAAAAGGGCTTGATCAGGGCAGCTTCACCACCGTGAAGTCGTCGCAATACCCCGCCGCCGAACCGGAGTTCTTGTAGCAGTACACCGACGCCGAGGTGCTGGAGACGCCCGTCGTGAAGAAGATCGGCTCCTGTGCGTACGTCGTTGTCGAGCCCCGCAGGTACGTCTCCGTGCCGCCGAAGCTCTTGACGCCGACCGCGACTTCCTCACCCGCGGTGCCCACCTTCGCCCACGCCGCCAGCAGGTAACTGCCCCCGGACGTAAGACCGGTGACCGTCTGGATGGCTCCGCTCGCGCTCGCCGCCGTCTGCAACGCGTACGTTCCGGTACGGGAGTTGGACGCGACGACACTCGACGCCGTGCCCGTGCTCTGGGTCCACGGGGTCAACGCGCCTGTTTCGAAACCCGGGTTGGTGACCGCGTTCGTAGCCGACGACAGTGGTTCTACGGCCAGGTCGTCGCAGTAACCCGCCCCCGTGCCGCCCGCGTTCTTCCAGCAGTAGACCGTCGCCGAGGTCGACGACGAGCCCGTGGTGAAGACGATCGCCGCCTGGGAGTACGACGTCGAGGCCACGTTGGTGTACGTCTCCGTGCCGCCGAAGCTCTTCACTCCGATCGCCAGGGTTTCGCCCGCCGTCGCCACCTTGCCCCAGCCCGTCAGCAGGTACGTGGTGGAAGGCGAGAGGCCGGTCAGGGACTGGTTCGCGCCGCTGCCGCTTGCCGCTGTGGTCAACGCGTCAGCTCCCGTACGGGAGTTGGACGCCGTCACCGAGGACGCCGTGCCGCTCGCCTGGGTCCACGGGGACAACGCGCCTGTCTCGAAGCCCGCGTTGGAGAGCAGGTTGCCGCCGGTGCCGTTGTACGCGCCGATGTTGGGGGCCGCCGTAGCCGACACCGCGTTGCCGTAGGCGTCGTAGCCGCCGTTTGACGCGATGACCGCGCCCGCCCGGATCACCGGGGACGACGGGTGGACCTGGTACGCGTTCTTGCCCGTGTACGACGACGACGTGTTCGTGTTGCCCGCGTTGCGGAACTCCGGGTCCGACGTCACCTTGGCCGCGTCCGCGGGTTCGCGGGACGGGTGGTTGCCGTAGAAGAGGTTGTTGGAGAACGTCGAACTGCCGGTGGTGGTGAAGTAATTGCCGGAGCCGTAGTTGAAGATCGCGTTGTTCTGGAAGGAGAGCGCGCCGCTGATCGAGGTGCCCGCGCGGGAGTACAGGATCGGCGTGCTCAGGCCGTCCCGCACCGAGAACGTGTTGTTGTAGAAGAGCGGGATCGCGGACGAACTGCCGCTCTGGTTCGGGACTCCGCCCACGAAGTGGAGGACTCCGCCGCCGTGGGTCTGGGTGCCCGACGTCGGGCAGCCCGAGTTGCTGCCGTCGTTCTCGCTGATGTTGTAGCGGACGACCGTGCCGTCGCTGGGGACCGTCGACGTGGGCTCGTTGGCGATGGTGAAGGGGGGCATCACCAGGAGGAAGCCGCCGAGGTTCTGGTGGCTGTAGTTGTACTGGAACGTGGTGTTGTGGTTGCCCCAGTCCACGTCGAAGCCGGTGCCGTCGGCGCCGTTGACGTGGCAGTAGACCTCGTTGTTCTGGACGACGGTGTTGCTGCTGCCGGACATCCAGATGCCGGCGGAGGCGCCGTTGCAGTACTGACCGGACGGCGGGCAGGTCGACTTGGCGCCGCCGTAGCCCGCCTTGTTGCCGTCGATCAGGGCGCCGTCGTTCTTGACGACGAGGATGTCGTCCGCGCCGTCGTACGTCATCGTGTTGTTGCGGATGACGGTGCCGGTGGTGAGGCCCGTGCCCTGGCCGTCCGCGTCCGGTGTCACCGCCACCGCTATGCGGTCCACGTGGTCGAACGTGTTGTTCTCGACCACCACGTCGTTCCAGGTGGAGACGGGGGTGGTGTGGTCGGTCTGGACGCCGACGCCGGCGTTCGTCGCGTACCAACCGCCGCCGTAGCCCGCGATGTTGTGGATGTACATGTCGTGGACGCGGATGTGGTTCAGGACGCCGCCGGAGCTGTTCTCGGCCAGGACGCCCGAACGGTACGCGGGGGACGAGGAGTTGTCGATCAGCTCCAGGCCGCCGATGTCCCAGTACTGCTGGTTGAGGAGGTGGATGACCGCGCCCGTCGCGCCCGCCGCGTCGATGACCGGCTTCGCGCCCGAACCGTACGACGCCATCGAGATGTTGCTGCCGGAGGAGCCTGAACCGCCTGGGGCGAGTTGGCCGGTGCAGGTGGTGCCGGCCTTGAAGAGGATGTTGTCGCCTGCGGTGAAGGTCGTGCTGTTGACCGCCGTCACCGAGTTCCAGGGGCTGGCGCTGGTGCCGGTGCCGTTGGACGAGGCCGAGCAGTCGACGTAGTAACTCGTGCCCGCTGCCGCCGCGTTGGTCGCGGTGACCGGGACGAGCAGGGCGCCCGTCACTGCGGCCAGCAGGGCCAGGATCTTTGAAGTCCGCCGCCTTGTGCGGGGGTTGGCGGGAAGTGGTCTGTCGGGAGAACCGAATCTGCGACGCTTCATTGCGCGCTCCTTGGATGGGTGGATGTGTCCCTTGCCGCTGCGTGCGGCGAGATTCCCCTCTTCACCAGGCGCGTTGACCGGTTGCCGCCGGTGCGCCTGGAGCGTGTGGTGCTGTCCCGACGCCGGATTCGACGGCGTCGGGGCAGCGCTGTGCCAAGTCCCCCTGAAATCAGGCCCTTTACCGGCCTTCGGCTACCAACTCGCCAGTGAGCCGTCCGCGTTGCGCCACACCGGATTGCGCCAGCGGTGGCCGCGTTCGGCGGCGGAGCGGACCTTGTCCTCGTCGACGGTGATGCCGAGGCCGGGTGCCGTCAGGCGGTGGATGTAACCGTCCTGGACCTCGAACGGCGAGGCGTCCGCGAGGTAGCCGAGCAGGCCGCTGCTGTCGCCGTAGCCGATGCCGAGGGACTGTTCCTGGATGAGGAAGTTCGGTACGGCGAAGTCGAGTTGGAGGCTGGCGGCGAGTGCGATGGGGCCGAGCGGGCAGTGCGGGGCGACGAGTACGTCGTAGGCCTCGGCCATCGCGGCGATGCGGCGGGTCTCCGAGATGCCGCCCGCGTGGCTGATGTCGGGCTGCGCCACCGCGATGCCGGCGCCGAGGACCTCCCTGAAGTCCCAGCGGGAGAAGAGGCGTTCGCCGGTCGCGATGGGGATGGAGGTGGCGCGGACGACGTCGCCGAGGTCGCGGGTGAACTCCGGGAGGACCGGTTCCTCCACGAACATCGGCAACAGCGGTTCCAGGTAAGGGAGTACGCGCCTCGACATCGCTCCGCTGAAGCGGCCGTGGAAGTCCAGCGCCAGGTCGCGGTCGGGGCCGATGGCTTCGCGTACGGCGCTCACCCGGGCCACGATCGCGTCGATCGCCGCGGGGGTGGCGAGCGGCTCAAGTTGCGCGCAGGGGTTCATCTTCACGGCGGTCAGGCCCTTGGCGACCTGGCCTGCCGCCGATTCCGCGAGTTCCTCGGGACTCTCGCCGTAGAGCCAGCCGTAGATGCGGACGCGGTCGCGGACGTGGCCGCCGAGGAGTTGGTGCACGGGGACGCCGTGGGTCTTGCCCGCGATGTCCCACAGGGCCTGGTCGATACCGGCGAGGGCGCTGCTGAGGACCGGGCCGCCGCGGTAGAAACCGCCCTTGGCGAGCATCTGCCAGTGTTCCTCGATGCGGGCGGGGTCCTGGCCGGTCAGGTAGTCGAACATCTCCTCGACCGCCCGGGCCGTGGTGTGGGCCTTGCCCTCCACAATGGGCTCGCCCCAGCCGGATATGCCCTCGTCGGTGTCGACGCGCAGGAAGAGCCAGCGCGGTTCGACGAGGAACAGCTCGTATCCGGTGATTTTCATGCTGCGGACCTCCGGGTCCTACGGGGCCTATGGGTACGGGGTCTACGGGTACGGGGTCTACGGGTACCGGACCTGCGGGCACGGCGAACTGGCCGCGCCCTTACGGGTCTTACGGGTCCTACGGGTCCTACGGGTCCTACGGGTCCGGGGAGCGGCTCTCCCTGGCAGCGGACCCGGTGTCACTCCTGCGAGCTGATGCTGCGCCCGCCGTCCACGACCAGGTTCTGGCCGGTGATGAACGACGCGTCGTCGGAGCCGAGGAAGGCGACGGCGGCGGCGATGTCCTCGGGTTCGCCGAGCCGCCCGACCGGGGTACGGGCCGCCGTCTGGGCGCGGTACTCGTCCGGCGCGTCGATCCACAGACCGGTCTCCACGGCACCTGGCACCACCGCGTTGAACCTGATCCGGCCCGCGTACTCGACCGCCAACTGCCGTACCAGCGCGCTGACTCCGCCCTTCGCAGCCGCGTACGCCGGGAAGCCGCTGAACCCGAGCACCGCGTGCACGGAGCCGGTGACGACGACCGCGCCGGCCCCGGATGCGGTGAGCAGTGGTACGGCCGCCCGGACGCCGTAGAAGACGGAGTCGAGGGCGAGGCGGAGGTGGTCGTGCCAGGAGGTGTCGTCGAGTTCGTGGATCGCGCCGGGGAGGTTGCGGCCGGCGTTGAGGTGGAGGAGGTCGAGGCGGCCGGTCCACTCCTCGACCGTCCGGATCGCCTCGGGCCAGGCCTCGGGGTTCGTGACGTCGAGCCCTAGGTGACGGGCTCGGCCGCCCTTCGCGCGGACCTCGTCGGCCACCTTCTCCGCACCGGCCGCGTCCACGTCCGTGACCAGCACGGACGCGCCCTCCTCGGCGAGACGGCGGACGGTGGCGGCACCGATGCCGGAGGCGGCGGCGGTGAGGAGAGCGGTACGGCCGGTGAAGCGGGCGGGGCGGTGGCCGGGGTGACTGTCGGCGTGGCTCTCGGGGATGGTGCGGCTCATGGCGTTCCTCTCGGCGTGACCGGCCCGTCCGGTCATCCGTCGTACGTCCTACGGGCGTGCCCTTCCGGGTCGGCCTACGGCTCGGGCCGACCGGTCCGGTCAGGTCGTGCGGGTACTACGGGTCGTACGGGTCAGGCCGCAGTCGCGCACCCAGGTCGTACGGGTACTACGGGTACTACGGGTCAGCTCCCCCCGGCGGCCATCGGCCCCGCCGTGGACCCCCGCAACACCAACCGCGGCTCGGTCGGCACCACCACATCCCCCGGCGACTCCCCCCGGATCTCCGCGACCAGCGCGTCGACCGCCGCCGTGCCCAGTTCGTGCAGCGGCATCGCGACCGTCGTCAGCGGCGGGGTCAGGTAACCGGCGACCGGGAGGTCGTCGTTGCCGACCAGGGAGATGTCCTCGGGGATGCGCAGGCCGCGCTCGTGGATGGCGCGCATCGCCCCGATGGCCTGGGCCAGCGAGCTGGTGTACAGCGCGGTGACCTGCGGTCGGCCCTCGACCGGAGTCAGGAGTTCGCGGGCGGCACCCGCGCCGCCCTCCTCGGTGAAGTCGCCGGAGGCGACCGGTGCCGCGACGAGTCCCAGTACGGCGGCGTGCCGTAGGAACGCGTCCCGGCGGTCCTCGCTGGGGGTGATCCCCGAGGGGCCGGCGATGTGGCCGATCACCCGGTGACCGAGTGCGTGGAGGTGGTCCAGCGCGGTGACGCTCGAACGCGCCACGTCCATCGTGACGTTGCGGCCCGAGTCCTTGACGGCGCGGTTGAGGAAGACGTGCGGAACCGGGTTGCGGCTCAGGGTCTCCAGTAGGGGATGGTTCGGGCGGGCGGAGGCGATCAGCAGGCCGTCCACCCGGCCCTCCTTGACCAGGTCGTTGAAGGTGTCGTCGGCCTCCTGGCCGTCGAAGTCCTCGGCGAGCAGGGAGAGATAGCCCAGTTCACGGGCGCGTTGGTAGGCACCGCGCGAAATGGTCACGTACGTAGGGTTGTTGAGGGCCGGCACCAGCAGGGCCAGGGCGTGGGTGCTGGCCCCGGCCAGGGCGCGGGCCCCGGAGTGCGGGCGGTAGCCCAGGGCTTCGGCGACCTCGTGGACGCGCTGTCTGGTCTCGGGGCGGACGGACAGGTCCTGCCGTCCGTTGAGCACCTTGGACACCGTCGCCTTGGAGACTCCCGCCTCCCGTGCGACGTCCACCAGCCGTGCCCGTAGGGGCTGTTCAGCCACGCGAACCCTCCCTGTCAACGACGTTGTCGACCACTCTGCCAGCTGTGCGAATCGTCCCCGGCTGCCGTATTCGCCGGGGGTGTGGCGTTCGGCATGCGGTGTTGCGTTTGACCTCTTGACACCTTCTGGCGCCGCAACCTAGCGTTCGCCGAAGTCGTTGGTCAACCGGTTTCCTTGGATGGATTTCAGTGATATATCCATTCAGGCCCGGCAAAACAGCACGGTCCACGCACAGCCGACGGGACTCGGCGAGCATCGCGGACCGTCAACTTTCTTCACAAACCCCTGCAAGCACGACGAAATCGGCATGCGCCGATGATGGGTGAGGTGTGCAATGAAGCGCTCCGGGAGACTGCTCGCGGTCGCCACCACGGTCGCCGCCCTGGCGACGTCGCTCGCCGCCTGTGGCGGCGGGTCGGGCTCGACCTCGGCGGACGGGACGGTCACGCTCCACGTGGAGGCGTGGAAGGGCGGCGGCGCGGAGCCGGCGAACATCGCGGAGATCAACAAGGCCTTCGAGAAGGCGCACCCGAAGATCAAGATCGACTTCAAGTACACCACCGCGGACCCGACCTACACACAGAAGCTGCAGCCCGAGCTGCTGGGCGGCAAGGCCGGCGACGTCATCATGGTCGACGCGGACAAGATGAAGAAGTGGGGCGCCTCCGGCTACCTCGCGGACCTCTCGAACGAGTCGTGGGTCAGCTCCATATCCTCGGCGGCGAAGCCGTTCACGCGGAGCGACGGCAAGACGCTGGCCATGCCGATGGAGCTGATCGGCATCGGGCTCTACGCCAACATGGACCTGCTGAAGAAGGCCGGGATCACCGAGGTCCCCGCCGACTGGCCGACGTTCCTCGCCGACCTCGCGAAGCTCAAGAAGGCCGGGATCACGCCCATCTCGCTGCCGGACAAGGCGGGTTGGACCGGCAGCTCCATCTTCCAGGCGAGCGGTTCGACGACCGTCTACCAGAAGAACAAGCAGTGGGACGCGGACTTCCTGGCCGGCAAGGCGTCCTTCGGCTCGGACTGGAAGGAGCCGCTCGACCAGCTCAAGTCCCTTGGTGACAAGGGGTATGTGAACTGGAAGAACGAACTCGGCGTCGACGAGTGGTCCCAGGGCCCACAGGACTTCAGCGCCGGCAAGAGCGCGTTCTGGTACCAGGGTGCCTGGCAGGTCTCCAACATCAAGAAGGCCGGTTTCCCGGTCTCGTTCGCGCCCTGGCCGGGCGGCGCCGCGGGCACCAAGCCGAACGCGATGCTGTTCTCCGGTACGGCGTGGGGCGTCAACTCCCAGTCGCAGCACGCGGACGCGGCGAAGGAGTACGTCAAGTTCTGGTCGCAGAGCGCGAATCTGGCGAAGTACCTGGACGCCGAGCACGCCGAGTCCCCGTTCACGGGCGGCACCACGCCCGACTCGACGGAGACGACGATCTTCAACACCGCCTTCAACGAGGGCCGTTACCGCGTCCTCCCCTCCAACACCTGGTACGGCACCCAGGCGGAGACCGACACCGGCTCCAAGATCCAGTCGTTCCTGCTGGGCCAGTCCGACGCGGCGAAGACGCTGAAGGACATCCAGACCGCCGCGTCCGCCAAGTAGCCGCATCTGTACGGACGTTGGGCTGCCCGGCCAGTCGAACAACGGCCGGGTGGCCAGACCGGCGGGGTCATCGAACCGGCCGGTCGTACGGGACCGCCGCGGCCCGCCAACTCCCGTCTCGCTCACCCCCGTTACGCCCACTCCCCCAAGGGGCCTGTCGGCCAAGGAGGTTGATCCCCCGTGTTCCACCGACGGCGTGCCACCATGGCCGCCTTCCTGCTCCCCGCGATCGCCGTGTACGCACTCTTCATCCTGTATCCGCTGTTCAAGGGCGTGTACTTGAGCTTCACCGACAGCGTCGGCGGCCCGATCTCCCACTTCGTCGGCACGGACCAGTACAAGGCGATGGCGGACGACTCACAGGTCTCCGCGGCCCTGTGGCACACGGTCCTCTACGCCGTCGTGGTCGTCGTCGTGCAGAACGGCCTCGGGCTGCTCTTCGCGTCGATGCTGTTCCGCCGCCCGAGGGTCCGAAAGGCCCTGAACGTCGTCCTGTTGACCCCGACGCTGATCTCGCCGCTGATGGCCGCGTTCATCTGGTCGTACCTCTTCGCACCGAACGGCGGCCTCAACGCGCTGCTCGACGGGGTCGGCCTCGGCGTGCTCAAGCACGTCTGGCTCGGCGACCCGTCCACCGCGCTGTACTCGGTGGCGACGGTCAACATCTGGATGTTCACCGGCTACTCGTGCGCGATCTTCCTCGCCAGCTATATGAGCATGCCGACCGAACTCCTGGAGGCCGCCGCCCTCGACGGCGCGAGCGGCTGGCGGCGCTTCCGCAGCATCGAATGGCCGCTGCTGGCACCGGCGTTGACGGTCAACGTGACGCTCAGCCTGATCGGTTCGCTCAAGGTCTTCGAGTTCCCGCTCGTCCTGACCAACGGCGGCCCGGCCGGCGCCACCGACACCCTGACCCTGCTCGTGTACCGGAACATCTTCGGCGGCGGGAAGTTCGCCTACGGCGTCGCCCTCGCGGTGCTGCTCCTCATGACCGTGGTCGTCCTGTCCAGCGCGACCAACTCCCTGCTCAGACTGCGCGAACGGCGCGTGTGACGCCGTACGGACGCCTCCAAGGACGTACGCACCCCGTCGGCACCGTTGGAATCGGACGGATCACCCCATGACCTCACCCCTCTCAACCACGGTCCCCGCGACCGAAGTTGGCCGCCCCACCGGGAAACGTGACGCGCCCCGGCCCCGCACCGCCGAGCCATGGACCCCGCGCAGGCTCGCCGCCGGGCTCGGCACCGCGGTGCTCTGTCTCGGCACGGTCCTCTTCGTGCTGCCGTTCGTGTTCACGATCGTCACCTCGCTGCGCACGGCGGCGGACGTGGCACGCTCCCCGCTGGGCGTGCCGCACTCCTTCACGCTGAAGAACTTCACGCAGGCCTTCAGCCAGATCCACTACGGCACCAGCACCCTCAACACCCTTCTGATCACCGGGCTTTCGTGCGCGTTGATCACGGTGCTGGGCGCGCTCGCGGGCTACCCGCTGGCTCGGATCACCGCGGGCTGGTCGACGGCGGTGTACCGGCTGTTCATCCTCGGCACGTCGATCCCGGTGTTCGTCGTCGTCGCCCCCCTGTACCTGCTGATGCGCGACCTGAACCTGCTGGACACCTACGCGGGCGTCGTCTTCATCTACACCGCGCTCAACCTGCCGTTGGCCGTGTTCTTCTACACCAGTTTCATCCGCCAGATCCCGACCGACCTGGAGGAGGCCGCGGCCCTCGACGGCTGCGGCGCGCTGCGCACGTTCTTCGTCATCATCCTGCCGCTGCTACGGCCGGTCACCAGCACCCTGTTGACGTTCATCTCGCTCCAGATCTGGAACGACCTGCTGGTCCCGCTCGTATTCCTCCAGGACCCGGGCAAGCGCACGGTCATGGTGAACGCGTACTCCTTCATCGACCCGCACACCGTGCAGCCGACCACCCTCTTCCCCGCGGCCCTGTTGGGCGTGCTGCCCCTCTTCGTCATCTTCATCTTCTTCCAGCGCCAGATGGTCGCCGGGATGTCGGCGGGAGCAGTGAAATGACGGAGCATCACATTCTCGAACGGCCCGTTGTCACACCCCAGTTGACTGGCACCCGCGTCATGGCCATCCTCAGGTCGACCGACGCGGCCGGGCTGCCCGCCGCGGCCCGTGCGCTCGCGGCCGGCGGGGTCACCTGCCTGGAGGTCACCCTCACCACCGGGGGCGCGCTGGACGCGATCGCCCGTATCAAGGACGAACTCGGCGCCTCCGTCTCGGTGGGCGCCGGTACGGTCCTCACCGCGGCCGACACCCGGGACGCGCTGGCGGCGGGCGCAGAGTTCCTGGTCGCGCCCAACGTCGAACCGGACGTCATCCGGGCCGCCGCGGATCTCAACGTCCCCTTCTATCCAGGGGCTTGGACGGCGACCGAGGTGATCACCGCGTGGCGGGCGGGCGCGGCGGCCGTGAAACTCTTCCCGGCATGCACGGGCGGCCCGACCCACCTCGCCCAACTCCGCGCCCCGCTACCGGAGATACCGCTCATGGCGGTAGGCGGCGTGGACCTCGAAGCGGCGGGTCGGTACATGGCCGCGGGGGCGCTCGCCGTGGGCGTCGGCTCCCCGCTGCTGCACGGCGCCGACCGGGACCCCGCACCCGAGGCGCTGAGCGCTCTCACGGCACGGGCACGCGCACTGCTGAAGACGGTCAGGCCCGACACCGGGGCCGAGGAGAAGCATCTGTGAACACCCGTAAGCCTGTTGAGAGTGACGAGCCCTACCTCGTCACCGTGGGCGAGACCCTGGGCGTCCTGTCCGCCGCCGGGCCCGGCCCGCTCGCCCTGGGCACCACCCTGCGCCTCGGCATCGCCGGCGCGGAGTCGAACGTGGCGGTCGGCGTCAGCCGCCTGGGCGGCCGGGCGACATGGATCGGCCGGGTGAGCGACGACGAACTGGGTGAACTGGTCCTACGAGAGCTGCGGGCCGAGGGCGTCACGGCGCTGGCGGTCCGCGATCCGGCGCCAACTTCCCTGCTCCTCAAGGAGAAACGGACGAGTACGCAGCACCGGATGCGGTACTACCGGACCGCGACGGCAGGTGTCCGCCTGTCACCCGAGGACATCCCGGAGGAGGTGGTGGCGGGGGCGGCGGCCCTCCACATCACCGGCATCACACCGGCGTTGGGGGACGGTCCGGCGCGGGCGGTCCGCCGTGCGGTGGATGTGGCAAGGGGCGCAGGGGTGTTGGTGTCGCTCGACATCAACTTCCGTTCCCTGCTCTGGAACGAGGCCGAGGCGAGGGAGGCGGTCCTGCCCCTCCTCCGGGACAGCGACCTGGTGTTCGCGGGCCCGCACGAGGCGCGGCTGGCGGTACCGGACCGCCACGAACCCGAGGAACTGGCCAAGGGGATCTGCGACTTGGGCCCGTCGGGTGCGGTGATCAAACTGGGCGCGGAGGGAGCTTTCGCGCTCGTCGACGGCCGGCCGTACCGCCAACCCGCGCTGCCTGCACGGGTCTACGACTCGGTCGGTGCCGGAGATGCCTTTGTGGCGGGCTACTTGGCCGAGCTGCTGGCGGGCGCCGGTCCTGAAATCCGGCTGGACACGGCGGCCCGGCTGGGCGCGTTCGCGGTCGGCACGGAGGGCGACTGGGAGGGTCTGCCGCGCCGGGCCGAACTCGCTCTGCTGGATCACCACGACGACGTACTCCGCTGAGGGACTGAACTCATATGTCACGAGAGACAGTTGACGATGCATCAATCATGGCTGGAACAGGGGTAGTTGTTGTCCTGACCGGTTCGTACACACCCGACACGGGTGGTGAGGGCGTCGGCGTGACGGCCCTGCGCTTCACGCCAGGGGACGGCGCTCTGAGTGTGGTGGACGCGGTGGCGGCGAGCGGTGCGTCGTACCTGGCGGCGCACCCGACCCTGCCCGTCGTCTATACGACGCACGAGTCGACGGCGGGTGCGGTGAGCGCGTTCGGTCTGCGGGAGGACGCGGCACCGGTACCGCTGGGAGCACCCCTGACCAGCGGCGGCGCGAACCCGTGCCACCTGACCGTCCACCCGGGCGGCGAGTACCTCCTCACCGCCAACTACGGCACGGACACGCTCCCCAGCACGGTGGCGGTCCACCGCCTGGACGCCGACGGCAGGCTCGTGGACCTGACGGACGTGGTCGAGCACAAGGGTTCGGGCCCGGTGACCGGCCGCCAGGAGGGCACGCATGCCCACCAGGTCGTCGTCGACCCGGCGGGCCGCTACGTCCTGGCGACCGACCTCGGCGCGGACACGGTGTTCACGTACGAACTGGACACCAACGCGGGCAAGTTGAAGCTGGTGTCCGCCTCCCAACTCCGCCCGGGTTCCGGCCCCCGCCACCTCGCCTTCGCCCCGAGCGGCGACCTGGTCCTCAGCGCCGACGAACTCTCCTCGACGGTGACCTGCCACCGCTACGACGCCGAGACGGGCACCCTGCACGAGTTGTCGCGGGTGCCGGCGACGGCCGTAGAGGATATCCCCAACCAGCCGGGTGGGATCGTAACTTCGGACTGCGGGCGATACGTCTGGGTCACCAATCGGGGTGCGGACACGGTGGCGGCGTTCCGGATCACGGGTTCGGAGCTCGCGCCGCTCGGTGAGGTTCCGAGCGGGGGTAGCTGGCCTCGGGGGCTGACCGCGGCGCCGGGGTGTCTGCTGGTGGCCAACCAACACAGCGGGACTGTCGCGGTGTTGGGGGTTGCGGGGGACGGGTCGTTGGTGGAGGCGGGGGCGGCGGTGGTCGCCGTGGCGTCGGTGGTGTGTGCGCTCGCCGTGTGACGGTCCGATCCGGCCGGGCTAGAGGTAGGAGTCCCTCAGGCCGCGGTCCACCGTGATGGTGGCGCGGTCCAGCGCGGGCAGCCCCAGGTGGTCACAGATCAGCTGGGTCAACTGCTCCTCGTAGGTCTCGCTCCTGTGGTCCAGTCCGGCCGCCGTGATGAGGGGGGCCAGCTTGTTGGGCCAGTACGCCCCGGCGTAGTCGGGATCCTCGTAGTCGACGCAGGACGAGGCCTGGCCGTCCTTGTAGTGGTACGCGTGGGGTCCGTGGCCCTTGGCGATGGACGGGTTGGGGACGAACACCGTCAACTCCACGCCCTGAGAGCACAGTTCGCGGTAGTTGACGCCCTCGTAGTCGTTGCGGGCGGGGTTGAACATGTGGTGCACGATCACACCCCAGTCGCCGGGTGCCGGGGCCTTGCCGTAGGCGAACGGCGGGCGGTGTTGTGCGGACAGTCCTTCGGCGAGGGCGGCCGGGGCGATTCCCTTGAAGTAGACCAGGACGGTTTCGTCGTCTCCGGACCAGTCTTCGTCCATCCACGCCATGACGCCGTAGCGGATCCAACTACTCATGTCCGACAACGTATTGGACGCCACTGACAAACCGGCGGACCTCGCCGCCGCACCGCCGCGCCGCCTTGGCACCCCCTCTACCCGACCCCAGCGTGATCGATGAACGCGCTCAGGGCACGCCCCGGGCCCGTATCAGCGGAACGCGTCCACATGGCGCGCGGCCCAGTCCGCGAACGGGCGCGGGGCGCGGCCGAGGACCCGTTCGACGTCGGGGCTGATGCGCAGTTCGGCCGGGCTGGGGGAACCGAGGATGGTCAGGGTGTCCTCGGCGAGTTCCGCCGGCATGCTCTGGGACATGGCGGCCTTGGCCTCCTCGCGGGTGAGGTCGTGGAACCGTACCGGCGAGCCCAGCGCGGCGGCGATGGCCTCCGCCTGCCCACGCGGGGTGATCACCTCGGGGCCGGTCAACTCGTAGACCCCACCGGTGTGTTGGCCGTCCAGCAGACAGGCCGCCGCGACCTCGGCGATGTCCGCGGGGTCGACGATCGGCAGCCCGATGTCACCGAAGGGCGCGGCTACGGTCCCTCGCGTGCGGATGGACTCGGCCCACCACAGCGCGTTGGAGGCGAAGCCGCCCGGCCGCAGGATCGCCCACTCCAGGCCGGACTCCCGCAGTACGTCCTCCAGCGCGCGCATCGCGACCCGCGTCGCGCCGAACGGCCTGGTCGAGACGCCCTGGGTGGAGAGCAGGACGACCCTGCGGACCCCGGCGGCCTCGGCCACGCCGATGATGTCGGCCGGGTTGGCCCCGGTGGCGTGCAGGTCGCCGGAGAGCAGCAGGAACAGCGCCTTCGCTCCGGTCAACTCGGGCTTGAGGCCTGCCGGTTGGGCGAGATCGGCGGCCACATGGCGGACGCCGTCCGGCAACGGCGCCGTAGGCGTCGGCGCGTGCCGCGACACCGCCGTCACCTGCTGCCCCGCCGCCGCCAACGCCCGCGTCAACGGCCGGCCAATGTTCCCGGTAGCCCCGGTCACCACGATCATGTTCAGCTCCCTTGTCGCCTGTACTTCTACGGCCGTCACGCTAGGAGCTGGGCTAACTTTTGGTAAGGACATACCCCGAGGTAAGCTCATAACATGACGGAAGGCGTGCAGGAGAGAAGGGTCGAGCCGGGTCCGCGGTATGAGGTGTTTCACACCGACTGCCTCGCCCGCGACCTGGTCGACCACGTGACCAGCAGATGGGGCGTCTGGGTGCTGATCGCCCTGCGCGGCACCAGCCTCCGCTTCTACGAACTCCGCGAGAGCATCCAGGGCATCAGCGAGAAGATGCTCGCCCAGACCCTCCGCACCCTGGTCCAGGACGGCCTCCTCTGGCGCGAGGTCGAACCGACGACACCGCCCCAAGTCACGTACGGGCTGACCGAGTTCGGCCGGGAGGTCGGCGAGCCGTTGTCGGAGCTGTTCGACCGGATCACGCGGCGGCTGTCGGCGGACGGCGCGGGACAGCGACCCCGACCCGGGGCCAATACCTAGGCGCCTTCGAGCGGTAGGCGGTCGCGGCAGTACTGCGATTCCAGCCACGAGCAACATCTGCGGGCCCGTGACCGCGTCCAGTGCGACTTCGCGCGGCAGCTCCCAGTGCTCCCGCTCACCTCGCCCGTCCCCCGGGTCCCCCCACCCCCGCCAACACCTCCGCACAAGCCACCGCATAAGGCCATATCGCCGCCCCGATCTCCTCCGGCGTCCCCGGACAGTCCCGCCGTAGCCAATCCATGATCGTGCCCAGTACCGCGCCCGCCAGGAAGGCGGAGACCGGGTCGTGCGGGAAGTCTTCCGCGGCGGATTCCTCATCGGCGTCCAGGCCGCGGCTGATGCGGGCCGCCAGTGTGATCCGGTGGAGGAGGTGGTTGATCATGCGGGCGCTGCCCTCGTCGCAGAGGAGGGCCCGGTACAGGGCGGCGTTGGTGGCGACATGGGTGAACAGGGCCGGCAGGGGGTTCGGCAACGGCGCGCCGTCCGGGGTCAGTTGGCCGTGCGGGATCGGGGCTACGGCCACCAACTCGTCGTACGTCGACGTGCAGGCCGCCACCGCCAGGTCGTGGACGTCGGCGTAGTGCTCGTAGAACGTCGAGCGGTTGACGCCGGCGCGTTTGGTGAGGTCCGCGACGGATATCTGGCGCAGTTCGCGCTCGGTGATCAGGTCGCGGAGAGCGGATTCCAGGGCGGCGCGGGAGCGGAGGACCCGGCGGTCGGGGAGGCCGTGGCGTTCAGGGGGTTGCGCTGGCATGCCGTAACAGTATTCTCCCCAACATCTGCTGGTTATCCGACAGTTGTTGGATAGGAGTCCCCCCATGGCCACGTTCGTTCTCGTGCACGGCGGCAGTCACGGTGGTTGGTGCTATCAGCGCGTCGCGCGGATCCTGCGGGCGAGCGGGCACGACGTCTACGCCCCGACGCTCACCGGGCTCGGCGAGCGGGCCCATCTGCTCACGTCCGGGGTCGATCTCGACACCCACATCACCGATGTCGTTCAACTCCTCGTGTATGAGGGGCTGTTCGACGCCATTCTCGTCGGGCACAGTTATGGCAGCATGGTCATCACCGGTGTCGCCGACCGCGCCCTCGACCGCGTCGGCCACCTCGTCTACCTGGACGCGGCCACCCCGGCGAACGGGCAGTCCCTCGCCGAACTGGCACCGGAGTTGATGGGCGCTTCGCGGGCCATGGGACGGGTGGTCGACGGGGTGGAACTCGTCAACTTCCCCGGTGAAGGGCCCATGCCCCACTACGGGTTGACCGATCCGGACGACATCGCCTGGCTGGCGCCGAAGATCACCCCGCATCCGTGGAAGTGCTTCGACCAGCCGCTGCGGCTCCACGACGAGGCGGGCGTGCGGGCGCTTCCGCAGTCCCAGATCGTATGCACGTCGACGCTGCCGTACCGCGACCCGGCGGATCTCCAACCGGCGCGCGCCGCCGGGCGGTTGTGGGACATCGACACCGGTCACGATCTGATGGTGAGCGAACCGCAGGCCGTGGCCGGGTTCCTGGAGCTGGTGGCGGCGGCATGACCGCCGGCCGGTAACCCGCTCACAGAAACAGCTGACCGTCAGTCACATTACCGAAACGTAACCTACCGGCGGGTATCACGAGTAACTTACCCACAGGTAAGTTCCAGGCGAACCATTCTCCGGACGGCCGCTCCACAGGAGGTTCGCCATGCCCGCACGCATGCCCGCCCGCACACGAGACCTGCTCGCCGCCGCGATCACCGCCGCCGCCTGCCTCACCGCCCAGTGCCTCGCCCTCACCACCGCCAGCGCCTCGGACGAGGTCGTGTCCAGAGGCGTCACCATCCCCGAGTTCTACAACCCACCCACCACCCTGCCCGCCGCCGACGGCACCGTCGTCCGCAGCGAGCCCCTCCCCCTCGCCCTGAGCCTGCCCGGCCTCGACGGCAGCACCCTGCCCGGCACCGCGACCCGCCTGATGTACAAGTCCACCGACTCGAACGGCCGGCCCGTCGCCGTCACCGGCGCCTACGTCGAACCCTCCGCCGACTGGTCCGGCACCGGCCCGCGCCCCCTCGTCGCCGTCGCCCCCGGCACCCTGGGACAGGGCGACCAGTGCTCCGCGTCCATGGGGCTGGAGCACCCGCTGTCCCTCAACAGCCAGACGGTGTCGGTCGGTTACGAGGATCTGGCGATCTACCGGCTCCTCGCCGAGGGTGTCGCCGTCGTCGTCACCGACTACGTGGGGCTGGGTGCCACCGACCGGCTGCACACCTACGTCAACCGGATCGACGAGGCACACGCGGTGCTGGACGCCGTGCGCGCCGCGCGCTCCCTCGACGGGGCAACTGTCGGCGCCGCCTCACCAGTTGGGCTCTACGGCTACAGCCAGGGCGGCGGGGCGACCGCGGCCGCCGCCGAACTCCAGTCCTCCTACGCCCCCGACGTCACCCTCTCCGGAACGTACGCCGGTGCCCCGCCCGCCGACCTGACCTCCGTCACCAAGGCCATCGACGGCAGCGAACTCGCGGGCGCGCTCGGCTGGTCGCTCAACGGGTTCCTCCAGTCCGACCCGGACCTGAAGCCCCTTGCGGAAGCGCATCTCAACGACGGCGGGAAGGCCGCGCTCACCGATCTGTCGACGATGTGCGTCGGGGACGCGCTCCTCGGCTACGGCTATACCCGGAGCAGCAGTTGGACCACCGACGGGGAGTCCGTCAGCGACATCATCGCCTCGACTCCCGCGCTCCAGAAGTTCCTTGACGAGCAGCGCATCGGGACGCTGAAACCGTCCGGGCCCGTCCGCCTCGCCACCGGCGTCAGCGACAACCTCGTCCCGCACGCGCAGGCCCGCCGACTCGCCCTCGACTGGTGCGCGTTGGGCGGCGACGTCACGTACAAGGCCGTCGTCCTGCCCAGTGTCGGCAGCGCGCTCCTCAACCACTTCGCGCCGCTGCTCACCGACCAGGGCGACGCGATCTCCTGGCTCACCGACCGCCTCGCGGGCAGGCCCACCGCCTCCAACTGCTGGACCATGCCGGTACAGCCCTGACAGTCACCGGTCCGCCAGTCTCCTCGCGATGTTGTGCACGACGACCGACGCGAACTCCGCCGCGCTGTCGCACAGTTGGCGGGTCGACTCCGGGGCGTAGACCGTCAACTGGACGATCTCCGTGGTGCGTTCGCCGGCGGAGTCCGTGTAGGTGCGGTGCGGGGTGCGTACGGTGCAGCTGTCGTCCTCGACGTCGTTCGCGGTGTAGTAGCTCTTGGTGCCGGCGACGTTCACCAGCGTTCCGTCGTCGCCGTCCAGCGAGTTGTCCCGGCTGAACTGGATCTGCACCTCGCGGTCGCCGTTCCCGTCGCTGGACCAGTCGCACTCCCAAGAGCCGAAACCTCGGTCCTGGTTGGCGGATCGAACGCCGGGCAGCCGCTTGAGTTCGGCGGCGTCGAGCAGCGTGCAGGCGTCGAGGCCGACCAGGGACTTCGCGGCCGGCGCCACCGTACGCCGGGGTACCGGGCCGTGGGCCAGCACGCCGACCACGTGATCGGTGGCCGTGTCGGCCAATTGGCAGGGGTCGGGTGCCGGGTCGCCCAACTGGTGCCCGCTGACCTTGACTTGTCTGCCGTCCGGGGTCAGCACGGCCCGTTCACAGAACTCCTTGTCCCGCTTGAGCGTCACGACCGTGAGCTGGGTGCCGGGCACCAGATGGGTGCTCTGGATGTTGTCGAAGGTGTCGCGGTCGGAGTCGAGGTCGACCTGCACATCCGCGTTGTCGTCACCGCTGTTGTTGAGCACGATGACGTCGCACCGGTCGATCTCGCCGTAGTCCGGGTCCAGCACGGTGTCCCCGAACCGGCTCAGCGAGGCGGCGTCGATCAGCCCGCAGGGGTCGGCCGTGCGCTCGTCGCCGATGGTGCCGGCCCGCGCCGGGGCCGAGGGCTTCGCGTCGGTCCGGGCGGTGTCCGTGCCGTCCGAGCCCTTCGAGTCCCAGGGGGCGAGGAACACCAGCCCGGCCGCGAGCGCACCGGCCGTGACCACCGCCGCGGCCGTGATCACCAGGGCGCGCGGGCGCCTGGTCGGGACCGTGACGGCGTCCCGGGTACGGCGCAGGGCCTGGCCCAGCCGGATGGTCGGGGAGGTGAGCGCGAGGGTGCCGCGGTCGATCCGGTCCTGGACGTCCGCGGGTGGCGGGGTGGCGCTCCGCAGCAGCTTGAGCGCCCGCGCGGCGTCGGGCCTGTCCCGGGGCTCCACCTCCAGCAACTCACCGAGTGGTCCGGTCAGTTGGCCGGCCCGGGTGGTGGGCTCGATGCGTCCCTCGACCGCCCGGGCCAGATACGTCATCAGGTGCTCGGCCTCGCCGTACGGCGACTGCCCCTCGACCGCCGTGAACAGCGAGGCGCCCAGGGAGAACACGTCCGCCTTCTGGCCGACCGGCTGCCCCTTGGCCACCTCGGGGGCCAGATACCGGGGTTTGCCGCGCACACTGCCCGTCGCACTCTGGGTGACGTCGTTGCCCAGGGCCCGGGAGATCCCGAAGTCGGTGAGTCTGGCGATGCCTTCGTCGGTGACGAGGATGTTCTCCGGGGTCACATCGCCGTGCACCACGCCCGCGCGATGCGACTTCACCAGCGCGTCCGCGATCTGGCAGCCGATCGACCCGGCCTCCTCCGGCGCCAACGGGCCGCGTTCCGCCATGAGTTGGGCGAGGCTGCGGGAGGGGACGTACTCCATGACGATCCAGCAGGTGGTGCCCTCGTCGATGTAGTCGAAGACGGCCACGATGTTCGGGTGGTGCAGCCGTCCCGCGTTGCGCGCCTCGTCCATGAGCCGCCGGGTGGCCCGATCGTCGTCCAGGCGTGCGCACTTGACCGCGACCCAGCGCTGCAGCCGTTCGTCCCACGCCCGCCAGACGACGCCCATGCCGCCGGTGCCGATGGGCTCGTGCAGGAGATACCGGCCGTCGATCCTGTCCCCGGCCGCTGGCGTCACCGACACCGTCCCACCCCTCGCCCTCACGCACGTATGCACTCACTCACGGTTCTGACGGGTAACGGAGTGTACAGACCGGGCACTTGGGGGTGATCGGATTCACCGGACTTCGGACGGACCCACCCCGAACCGCCACACCACGCGACGGCAACTACCCTCTCTCTCAAGAGAATTGCATTTCCGTTTGTTGACAATGACATGTCCGATCGCGCTACGCTCCCGGCGACTCGCACTCCCCCTACGGTTGCCGGAGTCCCCCCATGCCCGAACGCATCTCCCCCCACCCCACCCTCAGCCGCCGCAGCCTGCTCGCCGCGACGGCGATCGGCGCGGCGGCCACCCTGGCCGGCACCACCAAGGCACACGCGGCGACCGCGCCCGCCGTCACCGAACTCCGCGAACGGGCCGTCGTCGTCGGCACCGGTTTCGGCGGCGGAGTCACCGCGTTACGGCTGGCCCAAGCCGGCGTCTCCACCCTCGTGTTGGAGCGCGGAAGGCGCTGGCCGACCGGCCCGAACGCGACGACGTTCTGCCGCTTCGCGAACATGGACAACCGCTCCGCCTGGCTCACCGACCACGCCATCGTCGGCGGCGGCACCCAGACCTGGACCCCCTACACGGGCGTCCTCGAAGCCGTCGTAGGAAACGGCATGACCGCCATGTGCGGCGCGGCCGTCGGCGGCGGATCGATCATGTACCACGGCATGACCCTGCAGCCCACGAAGGCCGACTTCGCCACGTCCATCCCCCAGGCGGCCGGCCTCTACGACGACCTCGACCTCTGGGCCTACCCGACCGTCGCCCGGATGCTGGGCATCTCCACCATCCCCTACGACGTGCTCGCCTCCGACCCCTACAAGTCGTCCCGGCTCTTCCAGGACATCGCGCCTAAGGCGGGCCTGACCCCGTTCAAGGTCCCGCTGCCCATCGACTGGGCCTACGCGCGGGGGGAGTTGGCGGGTCTGTACGACCCGACGTACACCACCAGCGACATCGCCTTCGGCGTCAACAACGGCGGCAAGCACTCCATCGACGTCACCTATCTCGCGCAGGCGGAGTCGACCGGACTCGTGCAGGTGGCGCCCCTCCACATCGTCCGCGACCTCGCGATGGACGCGAACAAGAAGTGGGTGCTGTCCGTCGACCGCATCGACACGGCGGGCACCGTCCAGGAGCAGATCCGGATCACGGCGGACGCGGTCTTCCTCAACGCGGGCTCGCCCGGGACCACCCGTCTCCTGGTCAAGTCCCGTGCCAAGAACCTGATTCCGGACCTGCCCGACGCCATCGGCACCGGCTGGGGCAACAACGGCGACCGCATCTGGGCCTGGATCAACCCGACCGGCGACGCGGGCACCCAACAGGGCGGCCCGGCCTGCGTCGGCGGCCGCGACCCGAGCAGCGCGATCCCGCTGACGGTCGTGCACGCCGGATCTCCCATACAGCAGACGGGAGTTACGGCCCTGACCGTCGTCGGCTTCGGCATCGTCGACGGCGCGGGCACCTGGGCCTACGACGCCTCGACCGACGACGCCGTCCTCACCTGGCCGACGGACACGGACGCCGAGTTGCAGACGCTGATCGCCGGCAAGATGCAGGACATCGCCACCGCGGGCGGCGGCCTGATGATCGACACCAACGCCCAAGCCCCCTCCACCTGGCACTCGTTGGGCGGAGTCCCGTTCGGCGACGCCGTCGACCTCACCGGCCGCGTGCTGGGCCACAAGGGTCTCTACGTCCTCGACGGCGCCCGCATCCCCGGCTCCACCGGCGCCTGCAACCCGTCGATGACGATCGCCGCGCTGGCGGAACACAGCATGCGGACGATCGTGCAGCAGGACCTCGGGCGGGTGTTCTGACCACAGGGCTACGGCGCCCAGGTCACCGGGAGTTCCCGCAGGCCGTACACGATGTTGTCCTGGTTGTAGGTGAGTTGGTCGGCGGGGACGGCGAGGCGCAGGGTGGGCAGGCGGCGTAGCAGCGTCGTGAGGATGATCTGGAGTTCCACGCGGGCCAGGGTCTGGCCCAGGCACTGGTGGATGCCGTAGCCGAAGGCGACATGGCGGCGGGCGTCGCGGGTGAGGTCGAAGTCGTCGCCGGACGCGAAGAGTTGCTCGTCCCGGTTGGCGGTGGACAGCATGCAGATCACGCCCTCGCCCGCCGGGATCGTCACCTCGCCCACCCGCACGGTCTCGGTCGCCGCCCGGCCGAGGCCGAGGTGGATGATCGTGAGGTGCCGCAGGAGTTCTTCCACGGCGCCTCGCACCAACTCCGGTTGCTCGCGCAGGAGTTCCGCCTGGTCGGGGCGGCGCAGCAGGGCGAGCACGCTGACGGCGGTCATGTTGGCGGTGGACTCGTGCCCGGTGACCAGGAGGAGGAAGCCGAGTGACGCGGTCTCCTGGTCGGTCAGGTCGTCGCGGGCGGCGAGGCGGCTGAGGATGTCGTCACCGGGCTCGCGACGCTTGCGCTCCGCCAACTCCGCCAGATAGCCCATGAGTTGAGCGTGCGCCCGCTCCGCCTCCGGGCGGGTGGTGCGGTTGTCGAGGAGGGTACGGCTGAGGGACTGGAACAGGTCGTGGTCCTCGTACGGCACCCCGAGCATCAGACAGATGACCAGCGACGGGATCGGCAGCGCGAAGTCCGCTACCAGGTCGGCCTCGGTGCGGTCCTCGGTCATGCGGTCCACGGCCCGGTCGACGATGTCCTGGATGCCCGGGCGCAGTTCCTCGATCCGCTTGACCAGAAAGTCCTTGGTGACCATCCGGCGCAGGCGGGCGTGCTCGGGGTCGTCCATGCGGATGAAACTCGGCTTGGCGGTGGCCAGTTCACGCTGCCCGGCGGACAGGAACGGGAACCCCAGTGTGCGCGCGTCCGCGCTGAAGCGGGCGTCTGCCAGCACGGCCCGTACCTCGTCGTACCCGGTGACCAGCCAGCACGCGGTGCCGTCCGGGAGCGTGGCCCGGGTGACGGCGGCCTCGCGGGCGGCGGCGGTGTAGGCGGGCGGCGGGTCGAAAGGGCAACTGCCATAGGGGGCCGGGAGGTTGAGGGCAGTGGCGGTCGCTGTCATGGGTGGGCTGTCTCCTCGTGGTCGACGAGCGTGATGGCCCCGCTGGGGCACAGGTCGGCGGCGAAGCGCACCTCGTCGGCGTACCGCGCGTCCGGCTCCGGCACGAGCAGCGCCACCCGGCCGTCCGCCTCGTCCTGCTCGAACACCTCGGGCGCCACACCCACGCACTGGCCCGCGCTGCAACAGCGGTTCCGTTCCAGGAGCACGGTGAGCGAGGGCTGCCGGTCGGAGGGGGTGCGGAGGGTGTTGAGCGTCGTGCACATGGTGGCGGTCTGACCGGCCAGGACCAGGAGTTCGACGAGTTGCTCGGGGGTGAGGGCGCGGGCGAGGCGGTCCCAAAGTCCCTCGGGGATGGAGGAGTTGACGGACAGCAGGTCGGCCGCCTCCAGGAGGGCGCGGTCCTCGGGCTGCCAGGGGTGGACGGCCAGGTCGGCAGCCGTCGCGTCGATCTCCACGGCCGTCAGTCCGGCATCCTCGGCCCGGGTGCGGTGCCGACCGTGGACGTAGGGCGCGTCGAGGCGGTGGGCCACCCGCAGCACGATCAACTCCCGTCTGCGGTGGCCGAGTGTGCCCTCGTGGGTGAGGACCCGGGCGAGGGAGAGCCAGGCGTGCGCGAGGACCGGGTGGTGGGCGAGGGTGCCGAACAGGTTCTCCCGGCCGGGGCCGTCCTGCCGGGAGTCGGCGAGCAACGACCGGAGGACCGGGGGCCATTGGGCGGGCGGGAGGGGTGGGATTCGGGGAGTGTGGGGGGTGCGGGTCGGGGTCATGGCGCCTTGTGCCTTCGCGTTCGTACGGTGTCGGGGGCTGGGGAGTTGTCGTGATGGGCCGGCGACGTTCACCAGCGGCACACGACCACCCCCGCGCTCGCCCCGCTCGCGAAGCCGAACATGCCGACCAGGTCGCCGCGTTGGAGGCGGCCGCTGTCGAGGGCAGCGGCGAGTTGGAGGGGGATGGTGTTGGTGGCGACGTTGCCATGGGTGGGGAAGGTCGCCAGGATGCGGCTCTGGTCCACGCCCACCCAGTCGCAGACGACCTTGGTGAACGGCACCGACGGCTGGTGCACACAGACGAGGTCGAGGTCGTCGCCCGTGACGCCCAACTCCCGCAGCGCGCCCCGCACTTTGTCGGGCAGCCCGTCGAACGACCCCACCAACTCGGCGGAGTCGATGCGGAGATGGCCGAGTGTGCGGTGCTGCGCGTACGGGTTGGGCAGGGTCGCCGCGCGCCAGCCCCAGGAGTTGGCGAAGAAGCGCGAGCCGAGGATGCCGGGCCGGTCACCCGCCTCCACCAGCAGGGCCGAGCCCATGTCGCCGGTGCTGAGGCTGGGTAGCGCGGTCAACAGGTCGGCGGGGTCGTCCAGTTGCCACCGGCTCTCCCGGGTGCTGACCTCGGCGGTGGTCACCATCACCCGCCGGTACTGCCCGCTCCGGATGAACGCGTCGGCGACCTCAAGGGCGTTGAGGACTCCGTTGCAGGCGTTCTTCAGGTCGAACACCGGGCAGCCCAGGCCGAGTTTGTCGGCGACGACATGGGCGGTGGCCGGCTCCTCCATGTCGGCGAGGATCCCGGCGTAGAGGAGCAGGTCGACGGCGCCAGGTTCGGTGCCGGTGTCCTCGAACAGGCGCCGGGCCGCGTGCGCGGCCAGGTCGGAGGGCTGCTCCAGGTCGTCGGCCACGGTGCGCTCGGCCAGGCCGTACATGCGCTGGAGCACCCCGCGCGAGAGCGGTACGGCGGGGCTGCCCGCCCGGAACCGGTCCTCGACGGCGGCCACGGTCTGGCGTCCCTCGGGGATGTGGACGGTGGCGTGAACGATGGTGCTGTGAACGGTCATTGGTCCCTCCTCGGTCGTCGGTCTGGGCTCGGGCCCCGGCTCAGTCCCCGGCGGTGAGGAGGAGCACGACGTTGTGCCCGCCGAACCCGAAGGAGTGGCTGACGGCGGCCCGGACGCGCTGGCCGCGGGGCTCGCCCGTGACGCAGTCCAGGTCGAAGGGGAGGTTGTCCGGGGTGAGGTTGGCGATCGGCGGGACGGTGGAGCGGTGGATGGTGAGGGCGGTGAGCGCCGCTTCGATCGCACCGGCCGCGCCGAGGCTGTGGCCCAGAACTCCCTTGGCGGCGGTGACACTTGGCCGGTGCGGCAGCACCCGCGCGATCAACTCCGCCTCGGTCAGGTCGTTCAGCGGTGTCGAGGTCCCGTGCGCGTTGACGTGATCGACGTCGGCCGGGCGCAGCCCCGCCTCCGCGAGCGCCGCCCGCAGCGCGGCCTCGGCGTGAACTCCCCCCGGCGCGGGGGCAGTCGGGTGATGCGCGTCGGAGGTCTGACCGGCGCCCGCGAGCCGGGCGTACCGCCGCACTCCACGCGCCCGCGCGTCCGCCTCGCGTTCGAGGACGAGGACCGCGGCGCCCTCGGAGATCACGAACCCGTCCCGGTCCACCGCGAACGGCCGTGAGGCGGCGGCGGGTTCGTCGACCCGGGACGACAGCGCGCCCATCCGCTGGAAGCCGGAGGCGATCACCGGGGTGACGGCCGCCTCCGCGCCGCCCGCCACCGCGATGTCGCACAACCCGGCGAGCAGCAGCCCCCGTGCGACGGCCAGGGCACTGGCCCCGGACGCGCACGCGGTCTCGGTCGCCAGGGACGGGCCGTGCGCGCCGAGGTCCAACGACACTTCCCCGGCGGCCATGTTGGAGATCAGCATGGGCACGAGCGCGGGTGACACCAGCTCGGGTCCGCCCTGGTGATGGCGGATCGTCTGGTCCTCCAGATGCGCGGCCCCGGCCAGCCCCGAGCCGATCACCACGGCGACCCGCGTCCCGTCCCACCCGGCCGGGTCGAGCCCGGCGTCGGCGACGGCCTCGCGTGCCGCGAGCAGGGCGAGTTGGCTGAACCGGCCCATCCGCCAGGCCTTTCCGCCGCCGATCCGCGCCTGCTCCGGGGTCATCAGCGGGATACGGCAGGACAAGTCCACGGCGCAGCCCTTGAGTTCGGGGTCGGTGGCACCGGTTGACCGCCCGCTCAGGACCCCCTTCCAGGTCTCCTCGCGGCCGACCCCGGCCGGGGTGATGAGCCCCAGGCCGGTGACGGACACGGGCGCGGACGCCGCCTTCATCGCTCCCGCTTGGCGTTCAGCGCGGCGACGAGCTCACCCACGGTGCTGTGCTTGGCGGCCTCTTCCTCCGCGACCGGAACCCCGAGCTGCTCCTGGAGCGCGAGGGCGAGTTCGGCCAGCGCGAGGGAGTCTAGGTCGAGGCTCTCCAGGGTGGCCTCCGGCCGGATGCTCTCGGCGCTGACCTCGAACTTCTCGGTGAGTACGGCGGTCACGGCGGTCTGGGCGGGGGACATGGGGGTCCTTTCGGTGGGGCGAGCGGTGTTCCAGGGCGAGAGGCGTTCCGGAACCGAGGCGTCCGACCTGTTTTTTGCGGTGCGGACGCCGAGGGGGGCGAGCGGCGGGCGTACGCGGGGACGGGCGGGGTTGGTCTGAGGTGAGGTCGGTCTCGAACGGGGCTGATGTCAGACGAGGTTGATGTGAGGCGAGGTTGATGTTGGGTGAGGCTGGTCTCAGGCGATCTGGGTCCGCGGGGCCGGGTCGGTGGCGGGGTCGGCCACGTCGGTAACCGGGTCGGCCGGGTCGGTAGCCGCCTGGGTAGCCGGGTCGATATCTTCGGCCAGGTCGGTGGCCGGGTCGGCCAGGTCGGCAGCGGGTACGGGTACGGGTACGGGTACGACCTCGGCATCCGCGCCGGCTGTGTCGACGTGCGGCACGGGCGGCAGTTCCGGCCACACCAGGGCCGCCGAGCCCCAGGTGAGTCCGGCGCCGAAGGCGGTCAGCAACACCCTTTCCCCGGAGCGGAGTTCACCCCGCGCGGCGGCGTCGGCCAGGGCCAGCGGGATGGACGCGGCGCCGGTGTTGCCGACGCGCGCGATGTTGGTGACGTGCCGTTCGCCGGGGACCGGGATGCGGTCGCCGACGGCGGACAGGATGCGGGCGTTGGCCTGATGGGCGCAGAACCGGTCCACATCCTCGGCCGCCCAGTCCGCGCGCTTGAGCACGGCGTGGGCGGACTGGGTCATACGGGTCACCGCATGCTGGTACACCTCACGCCCCCGCATACGGAAGTAACGGTCGTCCGGGCCGAATTCACCGGGCCGGGAACGCTCGCGCGCACCACCGCCGGGCACCTGGATCAGCTCCTCGCCCGAACCGTCGCCGCCGAGGTCCAGCGCCAGCACGGCACCCGGCTCGTCGCGCTCACCGCGCCGTAGGACCACCGCCCCCGCGCCGTCGCCGAACAGGATTCCGGCGGAACGATCCTGCGGGTCCAGCAGCGTCGAGTACACCTCGGCCGCGACCAGCAGGACCCGGTCGGCGCATCCCGAGGTCAGAGCGCCGACGGCGGCGGCAAGGCCGTAGACGAAACCGCTGCACGCGGCGGAGACGTCCCACGCGGCGATCTCGCCGAGGCCGAGGCGGGTGGCCAGTCGGGGCGCCATGGCGGGCATCGGTCGGTCCGAGGTCGAGGTGGCGACGATCACGGCGTCGACCAGGGGGCCGCCGGCGACCGCGAGCGCGCGGCCGGCCGCCTCCAGCGCGAGGTCGCCGGTGGTCACGCCCGGTGCCGCGCGGCGGCGTTCGCCGATGCCGGTGCGGCGGCGGACCCAGGCGTCGTCGACGTCCCACGCGGCGGGCAGGGCGTGGTTCGGCACCGCGTCCGGGGGGACGAAACCGGCGATGCCCTCGAGGACCGCCGTCTGCGGCGTTCTCAAGAGCGGGGCTGCGCTGGGCAGTCGGAAGGTCACACACGCCTCGATGGGGAAGTGATCTTGGACGAGCGTGCACGACTGTAGATCGGATCAAGATCCGGGCGGGGGCGTGACGCGATTCGAACGCGTGACCAGTTCGGGCCCGTTTTCGACATAAGCGCAGCTCAGAGCACGAAGTGAGGAAACGTTACGTCTGTTATGTAGCTCGCAGATCACCCGAAAGAGGGCGCTTGGAGGCGGCCGTTCGACGCACAACCGCCCATGGGGTCATGTCAGTTCGTGACGGCTGGCGTGGGCGTGGGCGGCCGCGATGTCGGCGGGGCGCCAACGGGCTTAATGGTCAAGGCAGTTCGGGTGCGGTTCTCCGTGAACAGGACCTGGGCGTCGACGGTGATGCGGCCGAGGGCCGGATGGAGGATCGCCCTGCTCCCGCCGTAGCACTGGGCGACCTCTTGGAATTCGCCTTGTCGATCAGCGTCCAGAAAACCACGATGGCCCTGAACCATCCCGGCAGGCGTGTGGAGCGTCAGTCGAACTCGCCGAGCATGGTGACGAGTTGGCGCCCCTCCTGCGCCCCACGGCGCAGTAACACGGCGGCCGTCGTGTGGAGTTCGTTCCAGGCGTGAGGACGGCCGATGGCGTCGGCGTCCGGCACCGCTTCCGCGGCTACCGCGAGGGCCTGAGCGGCTTCACCTGCCCCGGCCAAGGCGTGCGCGAGGCACGTTTTGTACCAGGTCCGGTCGCGCCGGTAGTCGTCGGGCAGAGCGGCCAGACCGACCGTCAGGTGATCGACGGCCGTCTGCCAGTCTCGCAAGTGCATGGCGGCCATGCCGCGTTGCAGCGTGAACCATGTCTCGCCGTAGAAGTACATCCACGGCGGTTCGTCCTCCGGGTGTTCGGCCGCCCGGCTGATCATGTCCTGCGCCTCGTCCAGGAGGCGTTCCGCGTCGTCGCCGTCGCCGTTGAGGGCGTGCCCCCGGGCGGCCATCTGAGCGGCCATGCCCTGAATCCCCAGGGACGTGCCAGGGGCCGACCAACGCGCCGCGTCGGCCAGCCGGACGGCCCGGTCTCCGCGACCGCCGGACCACGCCATGTGGGCCTTCATGGACAGCGTGGTCGCGGCCATGTTGGCGTCCCCGGCCTCCAGCGCCCATTCGTGGCTGCGGTCGTACCACGCCAGCGCGGCGGCCGTCTGCCCCTGGTCCTGCGCCATCCATGCGAGGAACTGCGCGTGTTCGGAAGCCAGCCGGACAACTCGGTCGGCCAGTGGGCCACGGGCGCTCGCGTACAGGTCGACCACCGTGCCGAGCTGCTGCCGCATGATCCCGACGAGCGGGCGCGATCCGATCTCGTCCTCCGCCCTGCGGTGTTCGGCCAGGAGTCGGTCCAGCCAGTCGAGAGTGGGGGCGTCGACCTTGTTGCCGTTGCCGACAACGGTCGTCACCCGGGTCAGCAGATCATCGTCAGGGCCCGGCCCCGGGAGGACCAGACCGGCGACCGCCTGAGCCGGGGCCATGGACCCCGCACGGATGAGGTCGGCCGGAATTCCGAGCCCGGCTGCGATCCGCTGCCGCACCTCGGCGGACGTCACCCTGCGGCGGCCCCGCTCGATCTCGGACACGTCCGGCTGCACCAGGCCGATCCGTTCCCCGATCTTGGTCTGCGACAGGCCGGTCAGCTTCCGGTAGGTGCGGAGGACAGCACCCCAGTCCCCGGCCGCGACGGCTGCGATGAGCTGCGGATGCGTCCACAGATCGGGGCGCATGTTCTCCATGGATCGAATATAGGGCGCTCCTATAGGGCCGCGGGATGGGAACGGCCGGCGTCCGCCGTAAGGGTGGGTGACCTGCGAGGGGAGCGAAAGATCATGATCACGAAGACGACGGAGACCGGCCCCGTCCACCTGGGACTGCCAGACCCTGAGCCGGTGCCGGCCGACGACTGCGACGTCTGCGCGGTGCTCGCGCGGAACCGGGAGACGGCACGTCGGGACGGCGACCTGTCCAAGGTCACGGACCTCAACATCGAAATGCGGACGCATCAGGGGAGTGGGTGCGCATGAACGTGTTCATTCCGGAAATCGGAGATCTTGTGTACGACGTGGCGACCGGCAAGGTCGGCCAGGCCATGGGACACGAGGGGCGGCACTGGCAGCTGCGGCCGGTCGGCGGGGGCCGCGAGTGGGACGCCGAAGGGCCGATCCGGCCGCCCACCGATGCCGAGCGGCTGTCGGCGGGCGTGGCCGTGGCCAACGCCCGCAGCCGGAGTGGGCTGTGAGCGCGCCGGTCGGCAAGGTGACGTCGTCGGCGTCGTACGACGTTGCCGCGTACCGCAGGCTTCTTGACCACGGGCAGTCGTGCCAGGCGTGCGTGAAGGCCATGTGCCCCCAGGCCCGGTCCCTCTGGCGGATGGTCAAAAGACGGGAGCCGTAGACACCTCAACAGGGAGCAGGGCACCTACGGATGATCAGTCGGCCGGCACCCGCCTGATCCGGCCCCTCCGGCTCCAGGCCACCTGGGCGGACCTGGTGCGCCGGGTGACCCACGACGGAACCGGCCCGGCGCCGACTGGGAGAATGACCCCATGAGCATCGTCAAGATCAACGTACTCACCGTCCCCGAGGAGCAGCGCGAGACGCTGGAGAAGCGGTTCGCGAACCGGGCCGGGACGGTGGACAGCTCGGACGGGTTCGAGTGGTTCGAGCTGCTGCGTCCCGTCGAGGGCACCGACACCTACCTCGTGTACACGCGCTGGCGCGCCGAGGAGGACTTCCAGAACTGGATGTCGGGGATGGGGCAGGCCGCCCACCGGGGTGCGTCCCAGGAGGGCGGCGCGCAGGGATCCGCCGAGGGTTCCCCTCAGGGTGAGCGGCCGAGGCCCGCCGCCACGGACGCGACGCTGTGGACGTTCGAGGTGGTGCAGCAGGCGGGGCCCAAGGAGGGCTAGGGCGTCTGCACGTCTGAAGCGGCTCGTGCACGACCGTCCTTGTCCACGACGGATCGTGCACGACGTCCTCCTCTTCTACGACGGCTCACGCACGACCGTCCTCCTCCTCTACGACGGCTCACGCACAGCCACCCCCAACTCCCGCAGCACCACCGCCAAGTCATCCGGCGCCGCAGCCAGCCTCACCAGCCGCCCCCCGTCGTCGAGTTCGGCGATGTGCCACCCGCTGGGCACGGTCTCTCCGTCACCGCCCCGCACCCGCCGTACCGTCCGCACGGTGAGCCGTTCCACCGGTATCCGGCGTGCCGCGAACCGGCCCGGGCCCGGGGTCACCGCGGGCGGGCCGGTGCCGAGGGCGATGTGGGTGCCGAAGCCGTACGGGTTGTAGTCGGTGTGCTCCAGGAAGCGCGCGGGCAGGAACACCTCGCCGTCCAACTCGGGGAGTTCCGCGGTCACTTCGGCCGGTCGGGGTGCGCGGACGCGGGTCGCGCGCCAGGCCCAGCCGAAGAGTGCGGCCGTGCCGAGCGTGCCCGCCGCCGCCCACGTGATCGTCGTGGCGGAGGCGAACAGGGTCGTGGGGTGGAGGTAGCAGAGGGGGACCAGCCACACCGCCGTACCGGCCAGCACCAGCGTGAACGGCAAGGCGGAGGGCAGGACTTCGTCGCCGGGGAGGCGGCGGCCGCGCAGGCTCTGCAGGATCTGGGCGCCGGGGTAGCCCGCGGCGAGAGCGGCGACGGCGGCGATGGCGGCCAGCACCGCGGCGGACTGGACGTGCTGGTGCCAGACGTAGCGCGAACCGGTGATCGTCCTCACCTCGTGGCGCCAGAAGGTGAGTTGGACCTTGTCACCGGCGCGGAACCCGTCGGCGGCCTCGACCGGGACCCGCAGGCGCTCGAACGGCCGGTTGTCGGTGAAGTACAGCCAGCTGTCGGTCCTGGGCCGGTTGGGGTCGGTCCGGGCGATCACGGCCGAGGTGTAGGTCAGGCACTCCGAGCGCTGTGCGACCGGTGTCGCGGCCGTGCACGGAACGGCCGCCTCCCAGGCCCGCTGGTCCGCCGCGACGTCCGACACGAACCCCGCCGCCATGCCCGCGCAGATCAGCAGCGTCGCGCACCAGGCGACCGCCCACACCGGGACGCTCCCGGCGGTGCGGTCCGAGACGACACGGATGCGGGCGGGCTCCGGGACGTCGGTTCCGTAGCGCTGGTGCAGTGCGCGCAGGGCCGTCAACCGGTCGTGGAATTCGGCGAGTTCGGCGGCCCGGCCGACCGGCAGGGGCAGGGTCCGTCGGTGTCCGTTCCGCAGCAGCACACTCACCCGGCAGAACTCACTGCTCCGCGAGCTTCTGTGTCTCAGCCGGATCTGCAGGTCGGCGACCTCGTACCAGGGCAGGCTCCAGCGCCGTAGCAACGTCCGGGACCGCAGGCCGCGGGCGTCGGCGTCCACCCGGGCGGTGACCGCGTGGAGCGCCACGAAGGCGATGAACGCGAGCGACGAGCCGAGGGCCAGCGCCGGCGGGTCCGGGCCCCGGTACGTCGTCCACGCCCCGGCGACAACCGCCCCAGCCGCCCCGAACGCGACGAAGAACCACAGGGCGCGGCGCGCCCCGGGACGGCAGGTCACCTCACCGACTTCGGTCATGCCCTGAACGGTGCCTCGGCCGACGCGGCGGGCGCTTGTGCGTTCTCCGGCAGTGTTGTGGCAGGCCAGGCTGCCCGCAGGAGGCAAGGAGAGGGCGAGAAGAGGGTGAGAAAAAAGTGGTGCGCCAGATGTTTGAACCGCCGCGGAGCGGTGAGGCGAGCCGAATGCGTGCTTCTCCCACCGCCTCCGCCGAGACCCCCGGCTCCACCCGGCCGACCCCGACCACCGCCCCCACGGCGGAGCCCACCGCGTCGGTGCGCGGCCCCGGAAAGCAACGCGACCCCTTCTTCGACAACGCCAAGTACCTGGCGATCGTGCTGGTGGCGATCGGCCACTCCTGGGAGCCGCTGCGCTCCGGCAGCCGTAGCGTCACCGCGTTGTACACGCTCGTGTACGCCGTGCACATGCCGGCGTTCATCGTGATCTCCGGGTACTTCTCGCGGAGCTTCCGCGCGACTCCGCCGCAAATTCGGCGGCTGCTGGGGGGAGTTGTCGTGCCGTACGTCGTCTTCGAGACGGCGTACACGCTGTACACGCGCTGGACGGACCACCAACCCGACCGCGCCATCAGCCTGTTGGACCCGCTGTACCTGACGTGGTTCCTGGCGGCGCTCTTCGCCTGGCGGCTGACCACGCCGATCTGGAAGCACGTGCGCCACCCTCTGCCGGTGGCGCTGGTGATCGCGATGCTGGCGACGCTGTCCCCCTCCATCGGCAACGACCTTGATCTGCAACGGGTGTTGCAGTTCCTGCCGTACTTCGTGCTCGGGCTGTGTCTGAAGCCGGAGCACTTCCAGCTCGTACGGCGGCCTGAGGTACGGCAGTTGGCGGTCCCGGTGTTCGTCGTCGCGCTCGCCGTGGCGTACTGGGCGGTCCCGCGCTTCGACTACGCCTGGCTGTTCCACAACGCGAGCGCGGAGCAACTCGGCGCCCCCGACTGGGAAGGGCCGCTGATGACGCTGGCCCTGTTCGCCTGCTCGACGCTCCTGGTCGCGTGCTTCCTGGCCTGGGTGCCGCGCCGCCGCACCTGGTTCACCGCGCTGGGCGCGGGCACGCTCTACGGCTATCTGCTGCACGGGTTCGTCGCGCAGGGCGCCAAGTCCTGGGGCTGGTACGACCCTTCGTGGATGCGGGGCCCCCTCGGCGAGGTCACGGTGACCGTGGTCGCCGCGATCGTCGTGACCGCGCTGTGCACCCCGCCGGTGCGGCGGGTCTTCCGGGGCGTGATGGAACCGGAGTTGCGGTGGGCGTTCCGTCGTGACGCAGACGAACTGGCCCGTACCCCTTAGCGAGGGTTGGAGGTGATCGGCGGTCCAGTTCATGAATTCGCGCTGAATCACGGCTGACACTTCACGGGGATACGCCACGCGTGCGAAAGGGGGCACAACCAAGGGCCGAGAGGGAGGGTCAGACGCTGTGCCGGAATCCGGACCACCCGGTCCCGGCACCTCGGTTTCTGTCAACTCCCTTACGTTCCACGGAGGTTGTGCGATGTCCTCTCGTTCTTCCCGTCGCCGTACGCTGCGCTCCGCCTCGGCGCTGACGCTCGCGCTCGGCACCGCGCTTCTCGCTCCGCTGCTCCTCGCCGGGACGGCGGGCGCGGCCACGGCACCGGCCACCGCCGCGCTGGGCAACGGCGGCAACGAGGTCCTGTACACGGCCGCCGCGGGCCAGACCAACAAGGTGGTCGTCACCGCGTCGACGACCAACCTCTCGACCATCACCTACGTCATCGACGACGTCGTCACCATCAAGGCGGGCACGGGCTGCGCGTACCCGAGCGCCTCGGACCACACCAAGGTGTCCTGCACGGTGACGACCTTCGACAGTCAAGACCCGTACCCCACCGTGCAGTTGACGCTCGGCAACGGCAACGACACGCTCGCTTACCACAACAGGACGAACCAGACGTACTACTTCGCCTCGATCGACCTGGGCGCCGGCAACGACAAGGCCACCGACGACGGCAGCGTCGACGGCAACTACGTCTCGGGCGGGACCGGCAACGACACCCTCGCCCTGGGCAAGTACTCGGTGGGCTGGGGAGACGACGGCAACGACACCATCAAGGCCGCCGCGGGCACCATCGCCCAGGGCGGCAACGGCAACGACACCATCACGACCACCGGCGACGCGGCCGACGGCGGGGCCGGCAACGACGTCATCACCGGTGGCGCGGCCGCCCAGAGCCTGACCGGCGGCACCGGCAACGACCGGATCCACGGCGGCGCCGGGAACGACTTCATCTACGGCGGCACGGGCAACGACGTCCTCTACGGCGACGCCGGCGCCGACACGATCTACGGCAACTCGGGCAACGACACCCTGTGGGGCGGCACCGGCACGGACGTCCTGTCCGGCGGCCCGGGCCACAACGTCGTCCACCAGAACTGACGCACGCCGACCTCTGAGCACCGGCTCAGGGCGTGGTGTAGCTGACCACGGCCCGGGCCGGTCCGCGGAACGCCTCGTCGAACAGCGTGGACCGCTCGACGACGACGTCGACGGCTGTGCCGTTCGCGGCGGTCGACCGGTACTCCCAGGCGGGTACGCGCAGCGCCGAACCGCACAGCCCGTCCGGCAACGGGATCTCGGTGACGGCGTCCACGGGCATCCCGTACTTCTTGTCGAACAGCGCCCTCCCCTCCGGGAGGATGCCCGCACGGCGCAGGAAGTCCTTCGTCCGGCGGCTGGTGAACGTGACCTGGGCGCCGCCGTTCCGTGTGTAGTAGTGCACGTCGGTCGCGTCGGCGGGCAGCGGAGCACCTGCGGCGGTGATCACACCCGACAGCTTCAGATCGCTCCCGGCACAGGCCCGCGCGTCCCCGAACGGAGGGAACAACTCGTCCCGCAGCAGCCAGACGGTCCCACCGGCCAGCGCCGCGAGCACCAGCACGACGATCCCCAGGCACGACCACCGGCGTCGCCGTCCGCCCCCGTCACCCATGAACGCCCCCTCGTCCACACCGGCCGACAGCCTTCCAGCACCGGCCTGGCGCAACAACTCCTTTCCCACCTGTCACAGCCATGTCATACGCTGCTCCCAGCAGCCGCGCCCCGCGCGTCACCGCGTCTCTCATCCGCGGTCACGTCCGGGTGTTGCGCGGCGCTCTCAACTCCCGGTCTCCTGACCGGTTTTCCTTGTGGGGGGAACAGCACGTGCGGATGCGCAGCATCTCGACCGCGACAGCGCTCGCGGTCCTTCTCGGCTCGGCGGCGCTCAGCGTCGTAGCGACAGGTACGGCCTCGGCGGCGACCGCCAACGTGACCACGCCCGGCGGCCTCGTCGCGGACGGCGCCCTCAAGCGGGTGTTCGTCGGCGACGGGTCGGCCGGGACGGTCGCGGCCACGGACTACTCGGGCAACGTCCTCGCCTCGGTCGGCGGCATCAGCGGGGTCACCGCCCTGGCCGTGTCCGACGACGGGACCACCGTGTACGCGGCGGCCCAGGGCACGCACGAGATCGTGGCGCTCGACGCGGCCACCCTCGACGTCAAGGCCCGCTACGCGGTGGCCACCACTGTGGGCCCGCGCTACGTCGCCTTCACCTCGGGCAAGCTCTGGTTCACCTACGGCGACCAGTGGGACAGCAACGTCGGCTCGGTCGACCCGGCCGTGGACCCGGCGAGCGGCACCGACCCGGTGACGCTCGGCCAACAGCCCGAGGGCATCTCGATCGACAACCCGGGCTTCCTCGACGCCGCCGCGTCCAGGCCCGGTGTCCTCGCCCTCGGCGAGACCGGCATCTCCACCGACTCGATGGCCGTCCTGGACGTCTCGGGGGCCACCCCGCAGAAGGTCGCCTACTACTCCGGCGACTACTCGCTCAACAGCGGTATCCACGACATCGACCTGGTGCCCGGCGCCGACGAGGTGCTGGTCAACGGCGCGGTGCGGGACGCGTACGCAGACGGCAAGTTCACCCAGTCGGGCACCTATCCGAGCGGGCAGCAGGCCGACATCGCCCCGGACGGGACGGTCGCGTCGGTCAGCGACACCTCGGTCACGACGTACCGACCGAACGCCACGAAGGCGATCCGCACGTACAACGTCGGCTCCTTCGACACGGCCGCCCTGGCCTGGGCGCCGGACAACTCGCGGATCTTCGCGCTCGTCGGCAGGTCGGGCGGCGGCTACGCGCTCAAGGCGCTGACCGACCCGGAGAAGAACGTCCCGACCCTCACGGTCAGCGCGCCCTCCTCCGCGCCCCGCGCCAAGAAGCTCACCGTCACCGGCAAGCTCTCGGCGAGCGTCGCGCTCCCGGCCGGCGCGAAGCTCCAGGTCACGCGCACCGACCTGGAGTCCACGAAGGGCAAGGCGCTGCCCGCCGTCACGGTGAAGGCGAACGGCACCTACTCCTTCACGGACACCCCGCCGGCCGGCGGCACCGTCACGTACAAGGTGAGCTACGCGGGCGACGCCGGGCACGCGGCGGTCAGCGCCTCCGACAAGGTCGCCGTCTCCCGCTCGGCCACCACCCTGAGCCTGAACAACAACGGCAAGCTGTACTCGTACGGCGCCGACGTGAAGTTCACCGCGCACCTCGGCAAGACCTACAAGAACCGCACGGTCGCGATCTACTCGGACCCCTTCGGCGCCGACAAGCCGAAGAAGCTGGTCAAGACCGGCAAGGTCAACTCCAGCGGCAACATCTCCGTGACCGTGGACATGACCCGCGACACCGCCGTCTCCGCGGTCTTCGCCGGTGACGCCCGCTACGCCTCCAAGACGGTGAAGGCCACGGCGTACGCCAAGGTCAAGGTCTCCACCGCGATCACCAAGCACTACAAGAAGGCGAAGATCGGCTCGACGTCGTACTACTGGTTCCACAAGAACTCGGCGCCGGTCGTCACCACGACGATGACCTACTACCAGAACCGCCAGGAGCGGCTGGACCTGCAGGTCTACTACGACGGCAGGTGGTACGACTCCGACTCGGAGTACTTCGCCCTGAACACGAACGGCAAGGTCGCGGTGAGCCTCGGCGCACCCGGCGAGTCCGGCATCAAGGCCCGCATCCGGGCCGCGTACATCAACGGTTCGTCCGGCGACAACGTCAACTCGACGACGTACACGGGGTGGAAGTACCTGTACTTCTCCAACTAGTACCTGTTTCCCCAGGCGTTGGGGTTCACGGGGTGCCTGGGCAGCCCCGCTTCGAGGACCGTGTGTCCTCGGGGCGGGGCTGTTCGCGTGTCCGCCGGCTAAACCGCGTCCAGCCCCGTCATGAGCTGTCCGTACGCCCCCTCCGCGGCCGCGACCGCGTCGTCGTACGCCTCGTCGGCGGTGCGCCCTGACGTGATCGTCCGCCAGTTCTCGTGCCCCAACTCCTGCTGTACGGCGATCAGATGGGACGCGGCCAGGTGTCTGACGATCGGTGGCGCGGCGCCGGAGCCGGTCGGCAGGGCGTCCGCGAGCGCGTCGATGTCCTGGCTGGTGTACCGCTGTCTCATGCCGACGCGGAGGGTGGGCGTGCGGTGGATGAGGTCCTGGAAGGACAGGATCTCGGGGTGGTCGTTCAGCCCGGTGATCGGGTCGCGGGCGGCGAGTCCGGCCAGGAAGTGGTCGCGCAGGGCCGCGGTCGGGGTCAGACCGGCGGGGCGCTCCCGCACCACGCGGGCCGCTTCGCCGAGGTGGTCGGCGAAGCGGTGCAGGACCAGGTCCTCCTTGGTCGGGAAGTACCGGAACAGCGTGGCCTTGGAGACCTCGGCCGCCGCCGCGACCTCGACGACGGACACCTCGTCGAAACCCTGGGCGCGGAAGAGGCGGAGGGCTTCCTGAGCGATGAGGTTCCGCGTGCGTTCCTTCTTGCGCTCGCGGAGACCGGCGGGTTCGTCCATGCCCTCGACTTTACCAGAATGATGAGACTCGGGATTGGATGAGACCGAGAATCTTCTGAGACCGGGTTGCATTTTCTCGCGGACCGATGTTCCATGGACGGACGACGACGCGTGGACACACGACGACGAGGGGATCTCCATGACCGACGACGGTGTACTGATCGTGGGCGCCGGGCCGACCGGGCTCACGCTGGCCATCGAGCTGGCCCGGCGCGGTGCGGGGGTGCGGATCGTGGACGCGGCCCCGGTCCCGCACCGGGAGTCGCGGGGCAAGGGCCTGCAGCCGCGCACCCTGGAGGTTCTGGAGGACGTCGGCATCACCGGGCGCGCCCTCGCGGCCGGGACGACACGGATGCCGTTCCGCAAGTACTTCGACGGCGCGCACGTGAACGACACGGACCCCTTCGCGGACGCCCGCCCCACCCCCGACGCGCCGTACGAGCGAGGGGTCCTCATAGGGCAGTGGCAGGTGGAGAAGCTCTTGCGCGAGCGGCTCGCGGAGTTCGGGGTCGCCGTCGAGGGCGGCACGGAGGTCACCGGGTTCGGGCAGGACGAGGGCGGTGTCACCGCCGTCCTCGCCGACGGGGAGCGGATCCGGGCCGGTTATCTCGTCGGCTGCGACGGCGGGCGCAGCCGGATCCGCAAGGCGATGGGGGTGCGTTTCGACGGCACGACGGACGAGACCCAGTCGATGGTCGTCGGTGACGTCGAGGCCGAGGGGATCAGCCGGGACGTCTGGCATCAGTGGTTCGCGTCGGACGGGAGCGGAGTCATGCTCTGCCCCATGCCCGGCACGGACTCCTTCCAGTTCCAGGCCGGCCCCGAACTCGACGCGAGCGGCGAGCCGTTGCCGCCGTCACTGGAGAGCTTCCAGCGGATCTTCGACCGGTACGCGCAGGTACCCGGCATCACGCTGACCGACCCGACCTGGCTCTCCCTCTGGCGGGTCAACGTCCGCATGGTCGACCGGATGCGCGTCGGCCGGGTCCTCCTGGCCGGGGACGCCGCCCACATCCACCCGATCGCCGGCGGCCTCGGCATGAACACCGGCATCCAGGACGCCTACAACCTGGGCTGGAAACTGGCCCTCGCGACCGCCGGGCAGGCGGGCCCCGGACTGCTGGACACCTACGAGGAGGAGCGCCTCCCGGTGGCCGCCTGGACGCTGGGCATCACCAGCGACCTGTACGCCCGGGTGCGCGAGGCGGTCAAGGAACCCGGCACCGGCGTGGAGGCCGCGGCCCCGCCCCCTATGGGCACCGGTTACCGCTGGAGTTCCCTCGCCGCCACCGCGACCGCCGGTGACCCCGCCGTCCTGCGCCCCGGCGACCGCGCTCCCGACGCTCCGTGCCTGGACGCCTCGGGCAGCCCGGTCCGGCTCTTCCAGGTGTACGCGGACCCGCGCTTCACGCTGCTCGGCTTCGGGGCCGAAGTCGCGGACGCGGTCGGCAAGTTGGGGGCCGAGCACGGCGATCTGCTGCAGGCGTTCGCGGTGGACGGCGGCGGTGAGCTGCGGGACCACGAGGGGCACGCCCGTCGCGCGTACGGCGTCACCGGCCCGGCGCTGGTGCTGGTCCGCCCCGACAACCACATGGCGCTGCTCACCCGGGACCCGGCAGAAGTGGCCGACTACCTAACCCGAATCACCACATTCCCCCCGAAAGAGTGATACTCGGAGTATGAGCATGGCAACGTATGAAGTGCTGGCCGCGTCGCACAACACGCTCGACGTGGGCGCCGCCTTTCTCGGTGGCCTGCTGATCGCGGGCGCGCTGGTCTGGGCCATCTACTTCGGCATGAAGGTCCGGGACCAGGAACTTCCACGGCCGCTCCCCGAGGAGCAGCCCCACCTCCCCGCGGGCGGCGCCGTCCACGAGATGAGCGAGATGCGGGAGCCCGACGAGATGCCCGTCGCCTCGGAGGAGAAGGAGCGGCTGATGCCGTACCAGCTCCATCACTCCGGGACCAGGACGGGCAAGGACCAGAGCCGGCTGCGCTGGCTGCCCGGGAGGAGCGGTTCCTTCGGCGGGGGCGGCATAGGCCACGTGTGACCGCTGGGTGACGGTGTGGCCTCAGGCCTCCGCCGCGGGCAGCGTCACCTCGAACCGGCAGCCGCCCGACACGTTCCGTACGGCGGCCCGTCCCTGATGCGCCTCTACGATCCCGCGCACGATGGCGAGCCCCAGCCCGGCTCCGGCGGGCGGGGTCCGGGCGTGCGTGCCGCGCCACCCGGTGTCGAAGACGCGCGGCAGATCGTCCTCCGGGATCCCGCCGCACCCGTCCGTCACCGACAGCACGACCCCGTCGGCGGTCCGCTCGGCGGCGATGGCCACCGTGCCGTCGGCGGGCGTCCGGCGGATCGCGTTGACCAGCAGATTCCCCAGCACCCGGCTCATCTCCTTGCCGTCGACCTCGACGGGCACCGGTTCGATCCGGTCGCCGACCAGCCGTACGCCGTGCTCGCGCGCGAGCGGGTCCGCGCCGGCGAGGGCGTCGCCGATGAGGTCGTACAGGGACATGCGGGAGCGGGTGAGGGCGAGCGAGCCGGCGTGGATGCGGGAGAGTTCGAAGAGGTCGCCGACCATGTCGTTGAGGCGTTCCACCTCGGTGCGGATCTGGCGGAGGTAGCGGCCGGGGTCGGCGGCGACCCCGTCCTCCAGGGCCTCGGACATCGCGCGGAGACCGGCCAGCGGGGTGCGCAGGTCGTGCGAGATCCAGGCGACGAGTTCACGGCGGGAGGACTCCAACGCCCGTTCGCGGTCGCGGGATTCGGCGAGTTTGGCGCTGGTGGCGGCCAACTCGCGGCTGACGTCGGCGAGTTCGGCATTGGCGGGGCGGGCCGGGGCGGAGTAGTCGCCGCCGTCGCCGAAGTCGCGGGCGGCGAGGACGAGTTCGCGGCTGCGGGCGACGACCCAGCGGCCGAGCAGCAGGGCGGTGAGCAGGGAGACGACGGCGGCCATCGCGACCACGGTCGTGACCACGGACAGATCGTGCCGGGACAGGAACATCGCCTGCGCCACGGCGAGCGTCCCGGCGAGCATCGCGGTCACCGCGACCGCGGCGACGACGGACACGGACGCGGTGAGCGAGCGTCGGCGCAGCAACCACAGGGCACCGGCCCCGAGCACTCCGGCGGCAGCGGCTCCGAGAAAGGCGAACAGGGCGATGAGCAGGGCGTCACGCATGACCGGTCAGTCCTCCTCGGTGCCGGTGGGATCGAAGCGGTATCCGATCCCCCACACCGTCTGGATGAACCGCGGCCGCCCCGGATCGTCCTCGACCTTCCCGCGCAGCCGCCGTACGTGCACGGTGACGGTCGACAGATCACCGAAGTCCCACCCCCACACCTCGCGCATCAGATCCTCCCGCCCGTACACCCGCCCCGGATTCCGGAGGAAGAAGGCGAGAAGGTCGAACTCCCGGTGGGTGAGGGAGAGTTCGGCACCGTCCTTGGTGGCGCGGCGGGCGGCGCGGTCGAGGGTCAGTCCCCCGGCGCTGAGCGGGGTCGCGGGTCCGACGGGCGACCGGGACCGCCGCAGCACCGACTCCACCCGCAGCACCAGCTCCCTCGGGCTGAACGGCTTGGTGACGTAGTCGTCGGCCCCGACCTCCAGCCCCAGGATCCGGTCGTCCTCGTCCCCGCGAGCGGTCAGCATGATCACCGGCACGGGCCCGCGCCCCCGCATCCGCCGGCAGACCTCCAGCCCGTCCATCCCCGGCAGCATCAGATCGAGCACGACGAGATCGGGCCAGTGGGCGTCGGCCCGGGCCAGCGCCTCCGGCCCGTCGGCGGCCCGTTCCACGACATATCCGGCCCGGTCGAGATACCCGGAGACGACCTCGGCGACGGTCGGATCGTCATCGACGACCAGCACCCGGGCGCCGACCGCCCCCTCGGCCTTCCCGGCCTTCTCGTACGACTGCTGCATGCGGCCAGCCTCGCACCACGACGACTCCGACGTGCCGCCGCACCGGCTCCGGGCACCGGACGTCCGTGTTTCGTAAGATCCGCCGGCCTCAGCCGAACCGCCTGCGGACCGACAGAAGCGCGATGTATCCGCCCACCGCCAGGGGCACGCCCACCGCGCACAGCAGGACGCTCGCGGCCGAGCCGAAGGCCGTCAGTGACGTCCCGGTCAGGGCCACCGCGGCAGCGGCGGACTCCGCCCGGAGCTGCGGCGCCGTACGCCTGCTGCTCCCGGGCTTGACGAGCTGGCGGCCGAGAAGGATCTGCACGGCGTTGACCGCGGCCATGACGGCGGCGAGCACGCCCACGACGAGCATGTATATGTCGGGCACGGCGAGAAACTACCGTGCCCGCACCAGCCGGAACGCGCCGCCCTCGGCGTCGGCTTCTTCATGAGGGGCTACGGCGGCGCGCCCGTCCAGCGCCGCCGGCCTGGAGCGGGCCGTGGCGGCGGGACGGGCGGGGGTGGTGGCGCGGGTCTCTAGCGCCTGGCCCCGGACGCCGCCGGGTCGTACACCGCCAGGGCCCAGATCACGAACACGTCCACCGCGATCATGATCACCGACCAGACCGGGGCGTACGGGAGGAACATGAACTGGAGGATCGCGCTGAGGCTCGCGAGGACGATGCCGCAGACGCGGGCCCAGCTCATGCCGCTGAGGATGCCCCAGCCGGTGATCGCGCCCACCGCGCCGAGGCAGATGAGGATGACGCCCCAGCCGGTGAGGTTGATGCTGTAGACGTACGAGCCGACGCGGGTGTACACGTCGTCCTTCGCGAGGGCGGAGATGCCCTGGAGGATGGCGATGACACCGTTCATCAGCATCAGGACACCGGCGAAGACCGCGCCGCCGGCCGCGAGGCCGCCGCCGGACGGGGGCGCGCCGTGGCCCCGGGTGCCGGGGGCCTGGCCGGCGTCGTTCCAGGCCGGGGGCTGCTCCTGGCCGCCGGCGGACGGCGAGTGCGGCTGCTGCGTCGAGTGCGGCTGCTGGGTCATGGCCGTACCCCACCTCTCTGTGGTGTGTGGTGCTTCGACCATCCGGCCGCCGCACCCCCTCCACCAGGGGGGTTACGCCATACGGGTGACACCCGACGGAGCGCCCGGTTCGGGCCCCGGACCCGGTTCCGCCGCCAGGAACTCCACCACCGCCAGCGCGAAGAGCAGCGCGAGGCCCAGCCCGACCACCACCCACCCCGTCGGACGCGACCACAGCAGATACGCCAGCAGCGCCCCGCCCACCAGCACCCAGCCGAGCCACGTCCGGTACCGGCGCACGAACGGCCCCACCGGCCCGGTCCGCAGCCCCGCCCCGTCGGCGACCGCCCGCACCGCCCCGATCCCGGACGTCCACAGCCGTCGTACGAGACCGGCCCGGCGGCCCGGGCCCGTCAGCCAGGCGGCCAGCGCGACCACCACGCCGAGCGCCACGACCATCCGTACGCTCGTGTGCAGGAAACGGGTCAGCGCGTCGTACACCGCGGCGGCCGCCCCCGGTGACACTCCCGCCGGGAGCGCGTCCAGGTAGACGGCGCGGAAGATCCGTAGCGCGATGCCCAGCAGGGCCGTCGCGGCGGCCACGCCCAGCGCGCCCGTCACCAGCGCGCGCCGCCTCCGTCGCGCCAGCAGGACGCCCGCCGCGACCAGCAGCACGGCCACCAACGGCAGCCAGGTACCGGCGAGTTGGAGGAGGCGGAAGTACGTCTTGTACGTGTCGAGGTCGTCGCTCTTGAGGAGCGTGATCGACGTGTGGATCTCGGGGAGCTTCCCGGCGACGGTCATCCCCTCGTCGACCAGCCGCTGTTTCACCTGGTCCACCACTGGCCCCACGTCGAGCGTCACCGCGCCGTCGTCGAGCCGTACCGCACCACCGCCACTGCCGGTCAGGGCTTTGTCCACAGCGCTGTGGACACGGCGGTTCGCGTCCTTCCAGATCGTGGCGAAGGCGCGCGATGCCGCGACCGCCTGCGCCTTGTCGTGGACGAAGGCGCGGACCGAGTCCTCCAGCGAACCGCCCAGCGCCCCCAACGCCTTTTCCAGCAGCGGTCGTTGGGCGGGCGCCACACCGGACAGCAGGGCGGTGAGGTCGAGGCGGTCCATCACGGCCGAGGTCACCCGGTTCGCGACGGCGTTCTGGATGTCCGGGTCGGAGGCGAGCGGCGCGACGGTCTTCACGTAGCGGTCCGTGTCCCCCACCGTGTCCGCCGTCCACGCGGCCACCACGCCGAGCGGCGCGAGCACACACCCCACGATCACCAGCACCACGGCGAGCAGCGAACGCACCCGGTGCCGCGGCCGCCGCTCCGCCTCCAGCTCGGCCACCCGCGCCCGCAGCCGGTCGAGTTCCGTCACCTCTGCCTCCTCCGCGCGTGTGCCTCCCAGCGCATCCCCGATGACCCGGGGCCGCGAGCAGTGCCGCGCCGTTCGGGTGACGCCGGCATGCGGCCGTACGGCATCGGAACTTCACTGGAGGGACGACCCGACCGACTCACGGAGGCGACATGGCCCGGAACAGGCGCGCTGCGGTACGTGCGGCGGCAGCTGTGTCGCTTGGCCTAACCGGTCTGGCCGGGTTGACCGGTTGTTCTGACGACAGCACTCCGGCCTCCGTCGCCAGCAAGGCCGCGTCCGCCGTCGCGTCCGTCGGCGCGCAGGCCACCGGCGCGATCGCGTCGGCCACCGCCGAGGCCGGCCGCAAGCTCGACGACGTCAAGAACGGCGTCGACGCGAAGGACGCCGTCCACCTCGCCGCCCCCACCACCGACTCGGCCGGCCGCAGCACCGTCGAGGTCACCGTCGACAACACCGCCGGCTCGGCCAAGTCCTTCGCCGTACAGGTGGAGTTCAAGGACGAGGGCGGCAATCTGCTCGACACCGTCGTCGTCACCGTCTCCCACGTCCCGTCCCACAAGTCCGCCACGGCGACCGCCCGCAGCAACCGCAAGCTGTCCGGCGGCGTGAAGGCCGACGTGGGGACGGCGCTGCGGTACTGAGTCCCCTACCGCTGCCGCGCCTTCGCGAACTCCCTGAGGAACAGCGCCTCTACGTGCGCCATGTGCTCGATCTCCGAGGGGTCGACGCTCTCGTTCGGGGCGTGGATGAGGCACCGGGGTTCCTCGACGCCCATGAGGATGATTTCGGCGCGGGGGTAGGTCTCGGCGAGGACGTTGCACAGCGGGATGGAGCCGCCCTGGCCGAGGAAGGCGAGGGGTTTGCCGTAGACCTGCTCCATCGCGGTGCCGAGCGCGGTGTACGCCGGGCCGTCGGTGGCCGCGCGGAACGGTGAGCCGGTGCCCTCCGTCTCGACCGTCACCTTCGCACCCCAAGGGGCCGCGTCCGTAAGGTGGTTGGTCAATGCCTCGCGGGCGGCGCCGGGGTCCGTGCCGGGCGGTACGCGCAGGCTGACGCGGGCGCGGGCGGTCGCGGGTACGGCCGCCGCCGAGCCGACCACCGGCGGGCAGTCGATGCCGAGGACGGTGACGGCGGGGCGGGACCAGAGGCGGTCGGCGACGGTTCCGGTGCCGGTCAGCTCTACGCCGTCCAGGACGCCCGCGTCCGTACGGAACTGTTGCTCGTCGTAGCCGACACCGTCCCAAGTCCCTTCGCAGTCCAGGCCGTTGACGACCGTGGCGCCGGTCTCCGGGTCGCGGAGCGAGGACAGGATCTGGATCAGGGCGGCGAGGGCATCGGGCGCCGGCCCGCCGAACATGCCCGAATGGACCTCGCCCGCAAGGGTGTTGACCGTGACGACGACGTTCGCGAGCCCGCGCAGGGTGGTGGTCGCGGTGCCGACGCCGACCGCCGCGTTGCCCGTGTCGCAGATCAGCAGCGCGTCCGCGAGGAACTTCTCCGGGTGCTGGGCGACGTACTGCTCAAGGCCGCCCGTGCCCTGCTCCTCCGAGCCCTCCGCGACGAACTTCAGCCCGACCGGGAGGTCTTCGCCCAGCGCGCGCAGGGCGGTGAGGTGCATGACGATGTTGCCCTTGCAGTCGGCGGTGCCGCGTCCGTACCAGCGGCCGTCGCGCTCGGTGAGCGTGAAGGGCGGAGTCGTCCACGCCTTGTCGTCGAGCGGGGGCTGGACGTCGTAGTGGCAGTACAGGAGGACGGTGGGGGCGCCGGGCGGGGGCGGGCGGTGGCCGATCACGGCGTGGCTGCCGTCCGGGGTCTCCGCGAGGTGCACGTCCCGCAGGCCCGCCTCGGTGAACGCGTCGGCGACCCACTGGGCGGCCTTGTGGCACTCCTCGGGCGGGTACTGGCGGGGGTCGGCGACGGAGGGGATCGCGACGAGTTCGGTGAGGTCGTCCTTCGCGCGGGGCATCAACTCGGCTATTCGGGAGGCGAGTTCGGCCATCGTGATCAGTTCCTCACCGTGTTGTCGGTCTTCAGGTCGTCGATCTTGTCCTGGATCTTGTGCAGCTTGTCGGGGCAGTAGATCTCCAGGATCTTGATCTCGGCCCGCAGCGCGGCCGTGTCGCCAATGACCGGGCGCTGGCCGACGAACGCGGCGCCGTTCGAGACGTTGATCTTCCACAGGGCCGACTTCAGGGCGCTGCCTGGGCTCTTGCAGACGATGCCGCCGTCGGTGCCGAGCGCGCGGGCGATCGTCTTGGTCTCGGGCCGGGGATAGCCGGCCGCCACCGCCGCGTCGGCGAGCTGATTCGCCTTGTCCGTGGCCTTGTTGGTGGTCTTCACGCTGTCGTACTGGATGACACCGACGACGGCGAGGGCGACCAGCAGGACGATCGCGCCGACGTAGATCCACCGGTGCTCGGAGGCGAACTTGGTGGGGCTCATGCGGCACCACCGGCCGTGGCGTCCTCCGTGGACGCTTCCGTACGCCAGCCCGGTTTGCGGAACTTGAGGAACGCCCACGGGATCAACAAGCCGAGGATGACGAGCCCGCCGCCGATGATCCCGACGTACGACCAGACGCTGCCGCCGCCGAACTGCGAGGGCGGCACGAAGCCGATCGCGAGGGCGGCGACGGAGGCCAACAGGCCGACGGTGCACAGGAGATGGAGGGCGGGGACGCGGTAGCCGCGAGGGTGGTCGGGCTGGGTCTTCCGCAGGCGCATCGCCGCGACGAACATCAGCAGGTAGACGATCAGATACACCTGCGTGGTGATGGTCGAGAAGATCCAGTACACGTTGGAGACGTTGGGGAGCAGCGCGTACCCGAGGGCGATGACGGTGGTGACGACGCCCTGGGTGACGAGGATGTTCTGCTGCACCCCGAACTTGTTCAACTTCTGCAGGAACGGCGGGAGATAGCCCTCGCTGCGGGAGATCTCCAGCAGGCCCTTGGACGGTCCGGCCAGCCAGGTGAGCATGCCGCCGAGCGACGCGGACACCAGCATCACGGCGGCGATCGGGGTCATCCAGCCGATGTGGAAGTACGAGAAGAACGCGTTGAACGCCTGCATCACACCGGCGGTGAGGCTCGTCTGGTCCGACGGCACGACCCAACTGATCGCCAGGGCGGGGAGGATGAAGATGAGCAGCACCAACCCCATCGCCAGGAACATCGACTTGGGGTACTCCTTCGCCGGGTCCTTCAGCGACGACACGTGGACGGCGTTCATCTCCATGCCGGAGTAGGAGAGGAAGTTGTTGACGATGAGGACCAGGCTGGCGAGGCCCGTCCACTCGGGCAGCAGATGGCTCGACGTCATCGGGGCGGCGGACGGATTCCCCTGGGCGAGGAAGACCATGCCGAGCACGACAAGGATGGTGCCCGGTACGAGAGTTCCGATGATGAGTCCCCAACTGGACAGCCCGGCAAGGGCCTTGGTCCCACGGGACGACACCCACACCCCCGTCCAGTACAGGACCATGATGACGATCGCGGTGTAGAGGCCGTTGGAGGCGAGGGCCGGGTCGATGACGTACGAGATGGTGCTCGCGACGAAGGCGAGCAGGCTCGGGTAGTAGAAGATCGTCATCGCGAACTGGCACCACACGGCGAGGAATCCGAGCGGTTTCGACAGCCCCTCGCTCACCCAGCGGTAGACACCGCCGCTCCAGCCGGAGGCGAGTTCCGCCGAGACCAGCGCGGTCGGCAGCAGGAACACGACCGCCGGGACGAGGTAGAGGAACACGCAGGCCAGGCCGTACACGGCCATCGTCGGGGCGGCCCGCAGGCTGGCCACCGAGGAGGTCGTCATCAGCGCGAGGGTGACCCAGGTGATGGTGGGCGCGGGCCGGGCTCTCGCCGCCGTACGCGCTGCCGGTACCGGTTTCGGCAGGTCGGCGGGGACGTCCATCGAGGCCACGGGCCCTCCCTATGGGTGACTTCCGGGTGGTGTCGCCAGGCTCTGCGGTGGCGGGGGCGGGCGCAGGTCGGGTGGGCCGTTCGGGTGAGGGGCGGGGGCCAGGATGCCGGACAGGTCCGGACCGTCCAGGCTGGGGGGGTGGTTTGAAAAAGTGTGACGCTTTCGTTGGAAGTGTCACACTTTCTGGACTGGGGTGTCGTGGTGGGGGGTCTGCGTAACGGAGGCGGTCGTGGAGCAACAGCGCACGAACCCCGCCGTGCTCGACGAACTCACCGCGTTCCTGGCCCGGTTGACCCGGCTGCTGCTGCGGTCGAGCGGTGAGGGCGCCGAGTTGATCGAGGACTCGGTGCGGACGGCGGCCCGGGCGCTGGGCGGCGAGGCGTCTCTGCTCCTGGTCCCGGACGCGGCGGCGCTCACGGTGACCGTAGGGGTCGGGACGCGGACGGTGACCGTGCGCGGCTTCCCCGAGGTGTTCCGCCTGGACCAGGTCACCGCACTGAAACCCCTGCTCACGGACGTGGAGAAGGGCAACCTCGGTGTCACGGAGGCGGACCGACGGCTGACCAGGATCGAGACCGCCCCCGCCCCCTATCCCTGGCCGCTCAAGCTCCTCGGCATCGTGCTGTTCTCGCTGGGCTTCGCGCCGTTGATGCAACCGACCTGGTACGAGGTCGGATCGACGGCGGTACTGGCCACGATCGCGGCGGCGCTGGCGATCGCGGCGGACCGAGTCCCGCGCCTGGCAAAGGTGTTGCCTCTGGTTGTCTCAACGGTCGTGTCGGTGGTGGCCCTTGAGGTGTTCGCCCGCGAACCCGCCCACGGCGGCCCGGTGTTGCTGATGCTGCCCGCCCTCTTCTTCTTCGTCCCCGGCGACTATCTGAGCGCCGCCACCGCCGAGTTGGCGGCCGGACTCATCACCACCGGCGCGATCCGGCTCGTCTACGCCGTGTTCCTGCTGGTGCAGCTGTATCTGGGAGTGCTGCTGGGCGTGTTCGCGACGGGCACCTCCACGCACGCCCTCTGGGACATCGCGGCGGACTCGGACATGGCGCGCTGGGCCCTCTTCCTCGGCTGGATCGTCTTCACCGCCGGCACGGTCCTGGCCTTCGCGATCCCGCGCCGCCTGTTCTGGCCGCTGCTCCTGCTGGTGTACGTCACCGTCGGCGTGCAGTCGCTGTTCACGAAGCTGGTGGGGGAGGTCGGGGGGACGTTCGTGGCGGCGGCGGTGCTGTCGGCGGCGGCGACGCTACTGGCCCGCGCCGAGCACCGCCCGCCCCGCCTGGTCCTGCTCCTCCCCGGCTTCTTCACCCTCACCGTCGGCTCCCTCGGCATGCGCGGCCTGACGACGCTGGCGGGCGGCCACGTCATCGAGGGCTTCCGTGACCTGCTGAAACTGGTCACGATCGTCACGGCGATCGCGGTGGGGATGGTGTTCGGGGCAGCGCTGACGGAGGGGCGGGGCCGGAAGTCGCCGTAGGAACAGGGGTGTTGGGGTCAGGCCATCCAGAAGAAGACGGCGGTCATCCGCTTCTCCTCCAGGGTGCTGCCGTGGTAACCGGTCGCGCTGTGCACGAGGTTGGCGTGGTAGAGCAACAGGCTGTTGTACTTGTGCGGCACGCGCACGTCTTCTTCAAAAGCATCCGGCGCCACGAACCGAGTACCCAGCGCCTCGACGAGGTTGTTGTGCGGGGCCTGCACGACGTTGCCGCCGAGCCGTCCGCCCGGCAGATGCTGCCGGTAGAAACTCGTCCCGCAGTCCTTCGGCACGGAGGGGTTGAGGTAGAGCACGGCGGCGTACCGGCACAGGGCGCGGGAGTCGGTGTGCGGGCGGGGTTCACTCTCGCCCTTGCCCACGACCTGGATGCAGTTGTGGTTGAGCGTGCCGCCGCCGGGCGCCTTCTCCACCCACAGTTCCTTGACCCCGATCGCCTGCTTCACCAGCCGCTCGATCTGCCCCATCTCGGACGGCTCGAGCCCCGGCATGGTCCGCAGCCCCGGCCAGGTCTCCGACGTGTACGGATACCCCTTGACCCAGTCGTCCTTCGCGAGACACCGCTCCCGTACGGCATCCACGTCCGGGAGCACGTCGTTCAGCACCCAGTAGTCGCGGCCCTTGGTGGGCTTGCGGTACGGGAGAACGGGGAGGGGGGCCTGCTGGCGGGCCCGTTGCTGGGGGTGTGGGGGGAGTGGGGGCATGGGGCCGAACGTATAGCGGGGGTTCGCCAATGCTGTGCCATACACCGGTCAACATTCCGTCAACGACAGGTAGTTGAAGGTCAAGGCCAGGGGGGCGGGTCAGGGAGTGTCGTCCACTGAACCTTCCACGCCCTCCACCTCTTCGACGAACAGTTCCTCGGCGACTGTGACCGTCAGGGCCCGGTCGAACCAGAGAGTGAGGGTGTCGAGGTCGGCGCAGGACGTGACGCGCTCGCGGACGCCCTCAGAGACAAGAACTCCACGCTTCTCCAACAGCCGCAGGATCAACGCGGCCTCGCCTGCGGCTTGTCCCTCGGCCTGCCCTTCGAGATACGCCCTCTCCATGAGGTGGCCCCGGCCGGGGAAGTAGTTGACGAAACCCATGATGCTCCCTCGTTTGTCTTCAACAGCGGGACGATCAAGCCGAGCGGCCCAGTTCGCACCAGACGTACTTGCCCCGGTGGCCGTTCCTGGACAGGGGCTGCCAGCCCCAGAGGTCGGCGCAGGCCTTGACCAGGGCGAGGCCTCGGCCCTCCTCCAGGTCGGTGATCACGGTCAACTCACGTGGGGGCTCCGGGGGTTCGGGGTTCGCGTCCCAGGCGCCGATGCGGAGGACGCTGGGTGACCAGGAGACTCGTAGCGCGGCGGGGCCTTCCGTGTGGCGAACGGCGTTGCCCACCAGCTCCGTTGCGAGGAGTTCGGCGGTGTCGACCAGGGCGATCAGTCCGTGCGTCGTGAGGATCAGGCGGAGGGTGCGGCGGCAGACGGTGACCGAGCGGGGGTCGTTGGGGATGTTGAGGGAGTACTCCCAGGGGGCGGGGTGTTCAGTTTTGGGCATGCGTGAACTCCGGTTCGGTGGTGGGGAGTTGACGTTCGGGGTGGCGGTGGCAGTGCCGCAGCCGTCATGGCAGGACGGAGCGGTGCGCTTCCGGTGACCCGGCGTTTCGCAGCGTGTGCGGCGCATCACTGACGGTAGGGTCCAACGTTGGTCCGCCGCAAGCCGTTGCCGTAATCTGCCCCCGAACGGGGCACCGCCCCAAGGCCGTTGAGGAACGAGGAAGAGCCCATGCCGCGCAGAAGGCAACCCACCGCGCGCCAAGCGCGCCTAGGCGCCGAACTGCAGAAACTGCGCGAGGCAGCCGGGCTCACGGGACGCGAAGCGGCCGCCGCGCTGGGAACCGACGCGGGGCGGCTGAGCCAGATCGAGTCCGGCGTGGCCGGGGTCAGCGGAGAGACCGTGCGCCGGCTTGCCGCCAATTTCGCCTGTGCGGACAGCGAATTGGTCGGCGCGCTCGTGGCCATGGCGACAGACCGGACGGACGGGTGGTGGGAGGAATACCGGAGCCTGCTGCCCACTCCATTCCTGGACCTCTCGGAGCTGGAGCATCACGCCACCTTCTACCAGGACGTCAGCTTCCTGCATGTCCCCGGTCTTCTCCAGACCGAGGACTACGCCCGCAGAGTTCTCGGACACCGGGTTCCTCAACTACCCGAAGGTGAACTTGACTTGCGCGTACGCCACCGTCTGGCGCGGCGCGTGATCCTCGAAGGGGACCGACCGACGTCGTACGAAGCCGTGGTCCACGAGGCGGCCCTGCGTATTCGGGTCGGCAACCGCCCCGCGGCTCGCAACCAACTCACCCGCATCGTCGAGTTCTCGGAAGCGGACCACATCACCGTGCGAGTCATTCCCTTCGATCTGGACGACTTCTCCGGCGCCGACAGCGCCATGGTGTACGTCGGGGGCGCGATGCCTCAGCTCGACACGGTCGTACGCGACGGTCCGCACGGCACTGCCTTCATCGACGCCGAAGCTCAACTAGGCCGTTTTCGAACGCTCTTCCATAGGATGGAGGCCGCGTCACTCGACCCCGCGCGGTCGCGCGACTTCATCCACCAGTTGGCGAAGGAACTGTGAGGCGCCACATGACCGACTCCATACGCTGGCAGAAATCCTCCTTCTCCGGTAGCGGCGACGGCAACGCCTGCGTGGAAATCGGCTGGCAGAAGTCCTCCTTCTCCGGAGGCGGCGACGGGGACGACTGCGTCGAGGTCGCCGCCCTCCCCGGCGTGATCCACCTCCGCGAGAGCGACAACCCCGCCCGGTCCCTCTCCACAAACCCGGAGGGACTTCGCTCGCTGCTGGGTCACATACGTGTCGCCCACGTCTGAACAACAGACGAGCCGGGGCCGGCTCGGCGAGCGAACCGTAAAGGAGAACTCCTCGCCCCGAGACCCAGGTCACATTCAGCCCCTGTCACATTCACGGCCCCCCGTTCCGTCAGTGCTGTGTAACCACCAGCCACGACAGAACAGAGGAGCCCACCATGGGTGCTCGACTGAACCCCTTCGGCAGTCCGGTCGCCGGTAAGGCGCTGAAGCACTTCATCGCCGCGGGCAAGGTCATCGACGACTCGTCACTGCCCGGGGCCACGCAGGAGCTGGTCAAGCTGCGGGCGAGCCAGATCAACGGGTGCGGGTTCTGCACCGACATGCACAGCAAGGACGCGGCCGCCGCGGGTGAGACGGCGGTGCGGCTCAACCTCGTCGCCGCCTGGCGGGAGGCGACCGTGTTCAGCGATGCCGAGCGCGCCGCGCTGGAGCTGGCCGAGGAGGGGACCCGGATCGCGGACTCGGCCGGCGGGGTGTCGGACGACGTGTGGGCGAACGCCGCCAAGCACTACGACGAGGAACAGCTCATGGCGCTCGTCTCGCTGATCGCCCTCATCAACAGCTTCAACCGGATGAACGTCATGCTCACGATGCCCGCCGGCGACTACCAGCCCGGTCAGTTCGCCTGACACGAGCCCGCCAGGGCCGCGTCCCGGAGTGTGCCGGGGTCCAGACCCGTCAGCTCGGCGACGCGGGCCAGGCGGTAGTCCACCGGGTCGGGGTGGAGACCCAGGACTCGGGCCCGCGCCCGGAGTTGACGCCCCGGCAACCGGAGTCACCCCCCGTCACTTGTGACGCGCCCCACTCGGGCTTTACCAAAACCAAAGACTTCGCGCGCTTCCCGGATCCGTACTTCTGACTGTCCGTACCGCCGACGGGCGGTCCACGACACAGGAGGTACGGTGCGCTTTTCGCGGAACGCGACGGGAACGATGGTTGTGGGCGGTGCCCTCAGCCTGACCCTCGTCGCCCTGGCCTATCCGGCAATGCTGGGCGTGACCACGGTCTCCAGCGCTCCCGCTCGCGTGATCGCCAACACGCAGTGGGGGCCGCTGACCGAGGCCGACCGCGACTTCGTGGTCAAGGTGCGTGCGGCAGGGCTGTGGGAGTACCCCGTCGGCCAGATGGGACTGAAGAAGGGGGCGAGCCCGGCGGTCATCACCGCGAGCAAGCACCTGATCGACGGGCACGCGGCGCTGGACTCCACCGTCCGCAAGATCGCCCCCATGCTCAACATCACGATCCCGAACCAGCCCAGCCCGCAGCAGCAGGGGTTCATCAACACCCTGAACGGGGACAGCGGCAAGCAGTTCGACACGGACTTCGCCAACATCCTGCGGGTGACGCACGGTTCGATCTTCGCCACCATCGCGAAGATCCGCGGAACGACCGAGAACACCCTGGTGCGGGTCCTGGCCAACCAGGCCAACGCGACGGTTCTGGACCACATCACGGTGATGGAGGACACCGGACTGGTCAACTTCAGCCAGGTTCTGTTCCAGGAGACGACTCCGCCGAAGTTGCCCGCCGTGGACCTGACCCCGCCGCCGCCCCCCGCGGGCCAGCCGGAGGTGGTGCTCACCCCGCCGGTGAACAGCACCACCCAGCCGCCGGTCCTCCCGGGCGAGGCATCACCCAGCACCAGCCAGACCCCGACCGTGGGGTGAACCCGCTACAACCCCAGCCACACGGTCGTGTCAGGCGCCAACCGTCCCAACTGCCCGTCCCCCGCCGCCGGTTCGCTGCTCAGCAGCACCTCCCCCGGCGGCAGGGCGACCGGCACGTCCGACAGGTTGGTGACACACCGCCAGCCGTCGGAGCGCGCGAAGTGCAGCACCCCGGGCGGACTGTCCGGGGCCCAGGCCAGCTCCTCCCCGGCGAGCAGCTTGCGGCGCAGGCGGAGCGCGGTGCGGTAGAGCTCCAGCGTCGAGCCCTCGGTCCCGTCCTGTGCCTCGACGGCGTACGACGCGAAGCTCGCCGGCTGCGGCAGCCACGCGGGCCCCGCCCCGAAGCCGTACGACGGACCGGTCGACGTCCAGGGGATCGGTACCCGGCAGCCGTCGCGGCCCTTGTGGGTGTGGCCCTGCTGTTCCCAGATCGGGTCCTGGAGGACCTCGACGGGCAGGTCGGCGACCTCGGGCAGACCGAGTTCCTCACCCTGGTAGACGTACGACGAACCGGGCAGCGCCAGCATCAGCAACGTCGCGGCGCGGGCCCGGCGCAGACCCGCCGCCGTGTCGACCGGTGGTGTGTGGCCGTTCGACAGGAGCCAGGTGTTCGGGTCCGTGCCCGGGGGCAGCATCAAGCGCGAGGCGTGTCGTACGACGTCGTGGTTGGAGAGGACCCAGGTCGCCGAGGCGCCCGCCGCGCGGGCCGTCGCGAGCGAACCGGTGATCACCTCACGCAGCTCCTCCGCGTCCCAACCAGCCTCCAGGTACTCGAAGTTGAAGGCCTGGCCGAGTTCGTCCGGGCGGGCGTACAGGGCGCGGCGGGCGGCCGGTACCCAGGCCTCGGCGACCGCCATGCGGGGCGGGGTGTAGGTGTCGAGGACCGTACGCCGCCAGTCGCGGTAGATCGCGTGGACCGCGTCGCGGTCGTAGTAGGGGTGGCTGCCGGGCGGGATCGAGTCGAGGACGTCCTCGGAGTTCGCCGCGATGGGGCCCACGTCACGGAGCGGTTCGGCGAGGTCCTTGGCCAGGGCGTGGGCCACGTCGACGCGGAAGCCGTCGACGCCCCGGTCCGACCAGAAGCGGAGCGTGGTGCGGAAGTCCTCGCGGACCTCCTCGTTGTCCCAGTTCAGGTCTGGCTGTTCGGGAGTGAAGAGGTGCAAGTACCACTGTCCGTCGGGGAGTTGCCGCCACGCGCTGCCGCCGAAGACCGACGGCCAGTCGGTGGGCGGGAGTTGACCGTCCTCGCCGCGTCCGTCCCGGAAGACGTAACGGTCGCGGGCCGCGGAACCGGGCGCGGCGGCGAGCGCCTCCTGGAACCAACTGTGCAGCCGGGACGTGTGGTTGGGCACGATGTCGACCATGACCTTCACGCCGAGCCGGTGCGCCTCGGCGACCATCGCGTCGAAGTCGTCGAGCGTGCCCAGGCGCGGGTCCACGTCACGGTAGTCGGCGACGTCGTAGCCGCCGTCGGCGAGTTCGGACGGGTAGAACGGGCTGAGCCAGAGCGCGTCGACGCCGAGCGCGGCGAGATGACCGAGGCGCTGGGTGATGCCCTGGAGGTCCCCGAGTCCGTCACCGTCTGCATCGGCGAAACTGCGCGGATAGACCTGGTAGACGACGGCTTGACGCCACCAGTCCGGGTCACGGGAGGACAGGTCGGTCACGTGGTCTCCTTATGAATTCCCGCTGCGCTGACGGAAGTTGACAGTCAACTTCCGGTAGACCCACGATGTGCACACGCTGTGGCGCATGTGACCAATGGGCCCGGTGTTTCCTTCGCTGCTCAGCTCCTCCACTCCTTGTCAGGCCAAGATGGGATAAGTATGTCCATAGCGAGTCGTGTCACTGTGCGTCGCCTGTTGGGGACGGGCGCCGCCTCCCTCGCCCTCGCCGCGGCCTCCGTCGGCGCCGCCTCCGGCGCCTATGCCCACGGCGGTGGCGGTGACGGCTGGGAGTCCGGTGGCCACTACCGGCCCGGCTCCGGCGCCGGCACGGTCACCGAGACCGAGGGCTGCCAGTTCTCGCTGAACGGCACGGACTTCTTCCCCTCCGTCAAGGTCGACGACCAGAACCTGAAGCCCACCGACGACGGCAAGATCCACATCAAGGTCCGCACCGCCGGTGACGCGTCCACCTGCACCGCCTCGCTCGCCTCGTACATCGCCCACGGCCCGACCTTCGCCACCTCCGGCCAGCAGGTCTTCGTCGACTTCGACACGGTGACCGTGAAGAAGGGCCAGACCGACTCGCTCGACATCGCGGTGCCGGACGAGGGCTGCTTCGCGCAGATCGACCTCTACCGCGGCGCGGTCAAGTTCGACGGCAACCCCGCCGCCGGCGACGGCCTCGTCCACGGCGACCTGCCCAAGGGCCCCGACCACACGGTCATCAAGGACAAGCTGATCGCGGCCTGGAACGGCGGCACGAAGGACTGCACGACCACCGAGTCCCCGTCCCCGACCCCGTCCACCCCCGCGTCGGTCCCGCCCTCGGCCCCGGAGTCCACCCCGCCCGCCTCGGACTCCTCGACCCCGACCCCGAGCGCGTCCGAGTCGACCCCGGAGTCCGCCACCCCGACCCCGTCCGACTCCGAGTCGAGCACTCCTCCGGCGGCGCCCTCACCCAACGGCGGCGGTGGCGGCGACCTCGCGGAGACCGGCGGCGGCAGCAACACCGGCGCGATCGTCGGCGGCGCGGCGGCACTCCTCGCGGGCGGCGCGGCGATCGTGGTCGCCACGCGTCGTCGGCGGGCTTCGCACTCGTAGCCTCCGCTCGACAGGCGGTAGTTGAGGCGCCGGGCAGGGACAAGTTCCCGGCCCGGCGTCTGCCGTCCTACCGCTCTACGCCTCGACCGTCTCCAGCCACAGCTTCACGTACCGCTCCACATCCACGTCCAACCCCACGTCCACCAGGGCCTGTTCACGCGCGCCGTCATGGATCTCGGACTCGCCGTGACGCGCGCGCCGGTCGACGATCGTCTGTCCTCGGCCCGGCCCCGGGGCGAGGGAGACCTCGACGGGGAGGAGCCGGGTGGTGAGACCGCCCGGGTCGGCGACCGCGCAGACCGCGCCCGCGTCGCCGAGGCCGCCGGTGGGGGTGGGGTCGCCGGACGCGGCCGGGTCACGGTGGGCGAGCAGGTCACCGGCGAGCTTCAGCCGGGGCTCCGAACTCTCCCGCAGCCGCCGCACATCGGCGGCCGGAACCTGCACCCGCTCGAAGACGTCCAGCCCGTACATCGTGATCGGCACCCCGGCGGTGAGCAGGATCGCGGCCGCCTCCGGGTCGTGCCACACGTTGAACTCCGCGACCGGCGTGGCGTTCCCGACCGCCACCGCGCCGCCCATGAACACGATCCGCTCGATGTTGTCGGTGACCTCCGGGAACGTACGCAGCAACAGCGCGATGTTCGTCAGCGGCGCGGTCGGGATGAGGGTGACCGGGCGGGGGGAGGCCAGGATCTCGCGGCGCAGCAGGGTCACCGCGTCCACGTCGACCGGAGTACGCGTGGAGTCGGGCAGCCCCATGTCCCCCATGCCGTCCTGCCCGTGGACGTGCGCGGCCGAACGCGCCGGTTCGATCAGCGGCCGGGCCGCACCGCGCGCCACCGGGATGTCACCGGCGCCCGCGTGGTCCAGGACGATCAGCGTGTTCCGTACGACCTGGTCGACATCGGTGTTCCCGGCGACGCAGGTGACCGCGCGCAGGTCGAGGCCCGGGTGGCGGACGGCGAAGAGCAGCGCCAGGGCGTCGTCGACCCCCGTGTCGCAGTCGATGATCACGGGGATGGGCTGACCGGTCACGTCAGGCTCCTCTCGGGAACGGTTCGGCGGATCAAGGCGGATCAGGGGAATCGGGGTGGGTCGGGTTCGATCGGGGTGGATCGGGGTGGATCAAGGCCGTTCAAGGGTGACCTTACGCATCCGCCCACAGCGCGGTGCCGCGCGCCTCGACCCGGGCGCCGATGTGGTGCAGGAGCTCGGCGGGCGCCAGCGGCTCGATCCGCCGCCCGTCCCGCAGTCGTACGGCGACCAGGTCGTCGGCGGCTTCGCGTTCGCCGATCACTGCTTGGTACGGGACGAGGCGTGCGGCTCGGACACGGGCACCGAGGCTGCCCTGGTCGGGGGCGGCCAACTCGGCGCGCAGGCCGAGTAGTTCGGCTTGGCGGAGGAGGTCGTACGCCGGTCCCGCCTGCGCGTCCGACACCGGCAGCACGACCAGCTGCACGGGCGCCAGCCACGCCGGAAACGCCCCGCCGTGCTCCTCCAGCAGGTGCGCCACGGCCCGTTCCACGCTTCCGATGACGCTGCGATGGACCATCACCGGGCGGTGTTTCGCGCCGTCGGGGCCGATGTAGTGCAGGTCGAAGCGTTCGGGCTGGTGGAAGTCGATCTGGACGGTGGAGAGGGTGGCCTCGCGGCCTGCCGGGTCGGCGATCTGGACGTCGATCTTCGGGCCGTAGAAGGCGGCTTCGCCCTCGGCGGACTCGTAGGGGATGCCGGAGTCGTCGAGGACCTCGCGGAGCAGGGCGGTGGCCCGCTGCCAAAGGGCCGGATCCGCAACGTACTTGCCGCCTTCCCCCGGCAGCGAGAGGCGGATGCGGGAGGCGCGGATGCCGAGGTCGGCGTAGGCGCGGGTGATGAGGGCGAGGGCGGCTCGGGCCTCGTCCGCGGCCTGGTCCAGGGTGCAGAAGATGTGGGCGTCGTTGAGCTGGATGGCGCGGACGCGGGTCAGGCCGCCGAGGACGCCGGAGAGTTCGGAGCGGTACATGGCGCCCAACTCGGCGATGCGGAGGGGTAGTTCGCGGTAGCTGTGGGCGCGGGAACGGTAGATGAGGGCGTGGTGCGGGCAGAGGCTGGGCCGCAGTACGACCTCTTCCGCGCCCAGTTTCATCGGCGGGAACATGTCGTCGCTGTAGTGCGACCAGTGCCCGGAGATCTCGTACAGCTCGCGCTTGCCGAGGACGGGCGAGTACACGTGCCGGTAGCCTTCGGCGCGCTCCAACTCCCTTACGTACTCCTCCAGTTCGTGCCGTACGGTCGCGCCGTCGGGGAGCCAGTACGGGAGGCCCGCGCCCATCAGGGGGTCGGTGTCGAAGAGGTCGAGTTCGCGGCCGAGGCGGCGGTGGTCGTACATGGCGGGGCTCCTCGCTGCAGGGGGTGGGGCGAGGAATCCGGCGACGACAAAGCCCCGGGGCACTCGCCCCGGGGCTTCGACTTGAGTCAGCAGTCAGCGCGCCGGGACAGGGTCCGGCGTCGTCGTCCAGGAGGACGGGAACGGCTTGGCGCGCTTCATGGGGCGGACCGTAGCAGTCGTACGACGGTGTCCGCGACGGAATTAATCAGCCGCGACCGATCAGCCGAGCTGCTTGAGGAGTTCGTCGGCGACGGGGGCGGAGGACGCCGGGTTCTGGCCGGTGACGAGGTTGCCGTCGACCACGACGTACGGGGCCCAGGGCTCGCCCTCCTGGAAGTCGGCGCCGAGTTCCACGAGGCGGTCCTGGAGCAGCCACTTCACCTTTTCGGCGAGGCCGCCCTGGGTCTCCTCGGCGTTGGTGAACCCGGTGAGGCGGCGGCCGGCGAAGGCGTTCGTACCGTCGTCCTTGGTCGCCGTGAGGAGGGCGGCCGAGCCGTGGCAGACGACGCCGAGGGGTTTGCCGGAGGCGAGGGTCTGGGTGAGGAGGTGGCCGGAGTCCGCGTCGACGGCGAGGTCTTCCATCGGGCCGTGGCCGCCGGGGTAGTAGACGGCGGCGTAGTCGGCGAGGTCGGTCTCGGTGAGCTTGACGGGGTGCTGGAACTCGGGGGCCGAGGTGAGGATGCCCGCGACTCGGTCGGCGTTCTCCTGGCCGCCGTTGAAGTCGGGGGCGAGGCTGCCGCGGTCTACCGGCGGTACGACGCCGCCGGGCGTGGCGACGACGATCTCGTGGCCGGCCGCCTTGAACGCCTCGTACGGGGTGACGACCTCCTCGGCCCAATATCCGGTGGGGTGGGGGGTGCCGTCGGCGAGGGTGAGGTGGTCGGCGGCGGTCAGCACGAAGAGGATCTTCGACATGGGGGGCTCCGGGGGTGGCGTGGGATCGGTGAGGTGCCTTCGACAGTAGGCGGGGTGGGGAGGGTCGGCCAATGAGGGTTCGAATGGGTGCGGCCCGGTGGGGGCTGGGCGCGCAGTTCCCCGCGCCCCTAGGGGGGTGACGCTTGGGGCGACTTGAACGTCAGGCCCTCCTGCGGATTTCGGGTGCGGGCCGGTGGGGGCTGGGCGCGCAGTTCCCCGCGCCCCTAGGGGGTTGGCGCTTGGGGCGACTTGAGCGTCAGGCCCTCCTGCGGATTTCGGGTGCGGCCTGGTGGGGGCTAGGCGCGCAGTTCCTCGCGCCCCTGGGGGTAGGCGCTTGAGTTGGTCTAAGGGTTGACGCCCTGCTTTTAAGGGGCGCGGGGAACTGCGCGACCAGCCCCCACCGGGCCCGCACCCGACCCACGACCGGAGCACCGGTACTCACCCGGACGGCCCGGCGCGCTGGTGAGCGGGCGCGGGCGGTGGTGCCGTTGGGGGAACGCATCCCGTGCCCCAGGAGGGACCCCCGATGACCCGTACCCCGGCCCGTGTCCTCCTCGCCGCGATACTCGCCGCGGGCACCCCGCTGACCGTGGCCGGCTGTGCGAACGAGGCCATCCTGCACGAGGTGACGACCGCGCCCTCCCCGTCGGCCGTGCGGACGACCCCCGCCGCCCATGCCTCCCCGGCCGCCGCCCCCGTCCTCACCCCCGCCCAGGCCCAGTCCGCCCTGATCACGGACGCGGACCTCGGCGCCCCCTGGACCCCGACCCAGGGCACGGCGACCTGGCGGGACTCCCTCCTCAAGGCGAAGACGGCCGTGCCCGACTGCCAGCGCCTCCTGGACGCCCTCTACGCCGACGAACTCCTCGGCACCCCCGCCACCACCCAGGCGGTGACCACCCTGGACGACACCGACGACGAGGCCCAACTCCGTTACCAGGTGGCCGCGTTCGCCCCCAAGGACGTGAACCGCACCCTGGACTGGCTCCGCACCCTCCCCCAGAAGTGCGCGAACTTCACGGCGACGACCACCCGCTCCGGCACCCAGACCGTGACGGTCACCGAGGCCACCCTCCCCAACGTCGGCGACGCCCGCGAAGGCCTCCACCTCACCCTCACCGGCACCACCCCCGAGGGCGACCAGTCCACCCTCACCCTCGACACCGCCGCCGTCCGCATCGGCGACGACACCATCACCGTCACGAACGGCGGCCTGGGGAACGTCCCCGTGGACGCGACGCAGCGGACGCTGGAGACCGGGGCGCAGCGACTCACGGATGTGCAGAAGCAGGGGCGCGTGCAGATCTAGGAACCGGAGCTGTGTCAGTGCTCTGCGGCAAGATGACCGCCGTGGACACCGAGATACTCATAGACGTCTGGCAGCGGCTCCTCGCCGACCCCCGCAAGTCGTGGGTGCTGTTCGAGCACGGCACGTGTGTCGTGCTGCCCGCCCCGGAAGGGGAGCTCGCCGAACAGGCCACCGAGCTCCTGAAGAAGTTCGGCCCGGTGCACGCCGGATCCTCGGCCGGGGACTTCGGACTGATCGACCTCGAAGACGTCGAGGGATGGGTCGTGACCGGCCACCACAACGACGTCCTCACCTACGTCGGTCCCGACGAGCCCGGCGATCAGTCGGAGATCGCCGTCGGACTGCTCGGACGTGCCAAGCGCCATCGGGACGGCACCGAACTCCACATCATCCACATCGAGGACAAGCGAGCCTCCTGAACCGGGCCGGCGTCACCGCTTGTCGTACGGATCCGCCGGTTCCTTCACCTGCTTGACGACCGTCGCCTTGAGGATCGGCGGCCAGGCGGCGTCCGTGCCGAGCTTGCCCTTCGGGATCCACGTGCCCGTGGCCGTGACCCAACTGTCCGTCTGCGGTGCGCCGTCCACTTCGTCGCCCCGGATCTCGACCTTGCTGATCGTCGCGTCGGCCGCGCAGCAGGTGACGAGGAGGCGGGTGAGGTACCAGGTGCCGTTGGAGCCGTGGGTGACGAAGCCGGTCAGGCGGAGGGTGCGGCCCTTGAGGGAGTGGCCGGTGTCGTAGATCGCGCGGGAGCTGTACTGGGCGACCGAGATGTCCAGCACCTTTCCGGCCGGGAGGGCGGGGAACGTGCCCACGCCCTGCGCCGCACGCTGTGCCTCCTCGCGTGACGCGCTGTATGAGCCCAGTGCGGGGGGTGGGAACAGCAGGAGCGCCAGGGCGGGGAGCGTCAGCAGCCAGGCGATGCGGGGGCCGCCGTGGGAGTGCGCGTGGGAGTGGTCGTGGGCGTGCTCCTCCCCCTCCCCCTCCTCTTCCTCGGCCTCCTCCTCGTGCTCCCTCTGCCGCATTCCCCTCACCGCCGCTGCCAGACCCAGCAGGATCAGCAGCACCCCGGACACCACCAGGTACGGCCTCAACGCCGGCTGCACATACCGGAGATACAGCTCGCTGAAGAGGGAGATGCGTAGGACCGCTCCGCCCATCAGCAGCAGCAGGACCGCCGAGCCGTAGCGCCTCACAACAACCACCAACCCACCAGCGTGCTGCTGGCCACCGCGACCAGCCACGTCGTCGAGGAGAAACGGAAGGCGAAGGCGCGGCCGAACGTGCCTGCCTGGAGGGCGATCAGCTTCAGGTCGACCATCGGGCCCACCACCATGAACGCCAGTTTCGCCGCCGGGGAGAAGCCGCTCAGCGAGGCCGCCACGAACGCGTCCGCCTCGCTGCATACGCACAACACCACTGCCAGCAGGGCCAGTAGCAGGAGCGACAGCCAGGACGAACCCGTGAAGATGTCCAGGATCGAGCGCGGTACGGCGATGTTGAAGGTGGCCGCCGCTGCCGCGCCCAGGACCAGGAAGCCGCCGGCGTGGAGGAAGTCGTGCTGCAGACCTGCCACGAAGGCCTTCACGCCCGTCGGGGAGGGGGAGGAGGAGGTCGTCTGCGCGCGCTTGGGGAGGCGTAGCCATTCCTCCTTGCCGAATCTCGCCCACAGCCAGCCCATCACCACCGCCGTCGCCAGCGACGCGACCAGGCGGGCCAGCACCATCTTCGGCTGGTTCGGGAACGCGATCGATGTGGCTACCAGGACGACCGGGTTGATCGCCGGGGCCGAGAGCAGGAACGCGAGCGCCGCCGCCGGAGCCACGCCCCGTCTCATCAGGCTGCTCGCCACCGGTACCGATGCGCATTCACAGCCGGGGAGTACCGCCCCGGCCGCGCCCGCGATCGGGACCGCCAGGGCCTGGTTGCGCGGGAGGAGGCGGGTGAACACCCGCTCAGGGACGAACGCTCCGATCGCCGCCGACACCACCGTGCCCAGCAGCAGGAACGGGACGCCCTGGACGGCGACCGCCGTGAAGACCGTCCACCAGGCCGCTACGGCGGGGGTGTAGAGGTCGATCGCGACCATCGGGCCGAGGACCGAGACGACCGTCGCGATCGCGATCAGCGCCGCGCCGCCGAGGACCGCGTAGACCATGGCGCGTACGGCCAGGCGCAGGCCGTCGACCACGGTCCGTTCGTTCTGCACCCGCACGCGCCTGTCTCATCCCGTTTCACACCACTACGGCTACGACTCGTCCGTCGCACGGTAACCGTCGGCGCTGTGCGGTATCCCCGATTTGTCAAAGAGGAGGCTGTGCGGGGGCCGGGCCCAGGGTCGTCGTGCCGGGGGCGGTGCGGTGGCCGAGGCCGGTGCGGTAGGCGTCGAGGGCCGCCTCCACCCGGCCGGTGCGGCGGAGCAGGTCGCCGAGCATGCGGCACAGGTCGGCCAGGTCGCCGGCGGCGCCCGCGCGTTCCAGCAGGCTGAGGGCGCGGACGTAGTGCTCCTCGGCCGCGTCCGTGTCCCGGGAGTCCTCGGCGATGATGCCGAGGAGGCGGTGGGCGGCGGCGGAGTGCAGGGCGCCGCGTTCGGAGCTGAGGTCGCTGAGGACGTCGTGGAGGAGGGCGGCGGCCTCGTCGGACTTGCCGCGTTTGTGGAGTACGTCGGCCAGCTCTACGGCGACCTGACTGCTGTACAGCGCCGCGCGCTTCGCCGTCAGCATCGCCAGCGCCTGTCTCAACTCGACCTCGGCGCGCTCCAGTTCGCCGTCCTGGGCGTAGACGTAGCCGCGCATCCAGTGGCAGTTGGCGAGTTCGGTACGGAACTGGAGCTGGCGGTACAGATCGGCCGCCTTGGCGAGGGAGGCGTCCGCTTCCGCGACCTTGCCCTCCGCTATCAGCGTCCGCGCCACCGACCTGTGCATGCGCGCGAGCAGCGCCGGGTCCGCCACCTGCGGCGCGAGTGCCAGCGCCAACTCCGCCGCCTGGGCCGCCCTCGCGTGCGCGCCCATGTCCATGTACGGGCCTATCGCGCTCGCGTAGAGCAGCAGCAGGGCGTCGGGGTCGTGCAGGCCGCCCCTGTTCAGCTCGTCGAGCGTCGACTCCAACAGGTAGACGGCGTAACGGAGTTCACCGGTGAGGTAGTGGGCGACCGCTCGGCCCCGGATCGCCGGGACGCGGGACGGGAGCGGTTCGTCGGCCAGGCGTTGCTCGGCGCGCTCGAAGTACTCGCGGGCGGCGGTCAAGTCGCCGGTGTCCAGGCCGCATTCGCCGAGTCCCAGCAGCGCCACCGCCTCCTCGTCCGCCAGCCCGAGCGACACCGCTTCCTCCAGGAGGTCGGCGTACTGCTCGGTGGCCTCCTCCGACTCCCCTGTCGCCAGGGTGCGTTGGGCCTCGGTGAGGCGCAGGCGGAGCTCGGTGGCGAGGTGGGCGGGGCGGCCGGTCGCCAACTCCTCGTAGGCGACGCCGAGTCGCTCGGCGAGGTGGCGCAACGCATCGTCGGAGGGGCGGACCCGGCCGGCCTCAAGCGTGGAGATGTACGCGGGCGTGTAGGCGGGCTCGGCCAACTGCCGCTGGGTGAGCCCGCGTTCGTGCCGCAACTGCTGGACCCTGCGCCCGATGACTTCCGGGTCGTCCCGTCTCACCATGCGGTTAATGATGCCAGTAAGCCGAGTTACAGACTGGCTGGTAACTCAGTTACATCGAGAGTGAGTTGATGAAGTCCTCGAAGTGGGCGCGGTTGATGGTGACAACGGCTCCGCCGGGGTTCTTGGAGTCACGGATCGCGACGCAGGGGGCACCGGCGGCGACCTCGACACAATCGCCGCCGTTGCTTCCGCTGAAGGACGACTTACGCCACGCGACCGTGCCGAGGGGGGCGCACTCCACACACTCGCCGCCGTTAGTGCTGCTGTAGCTCGACTTCCGCCACGTCTGTCGGCCGGTCCCCATAACGTTCCTCCATCACGCGCGCGATCAGGTTGGCCGAGTCCTCCACCGAGAGGGCGCAGGCCTGCAAGCGAGCATAGCCAACCGAACGCTCCTTGATGACGTCTGGGTTGGCGGTCATGTGCCCCTGGTCATAGCCCTCGGAGTAGTGGATGTCGGGGTCGTCGTCGAAGCGCAGAAGGGTGAAGGAACCCAACAACCCGGTGTGCACGCCGACAGAGAACGGGATCACCTGAATGTTCACCCAGGGGTTGTAGCGAAAGCTCACCAGGCGGGCCAGTTGCTTGCGCATGACCTCACGGCCGCCGACCTCGCGGTACAGCACGGCCTCGTCGAGGACGACCCACACGGCGGGCGGCTGCTCCTTGTCCAGGATGCGTTGCCGTTCCATGCGCGCCGCGACCAACTCCTCGACGCGGTCCGGCGCTTCGACGGCCACCAGCGCGCCCGCGTACTCCGGCGTCTGGAGAAGGCCGTAGATCACCTGGCACTGATACGTGGAGATGTACGCGGCCTTGCCCTCCATCTCCGCGAACGCCTGGAACCAGTTGGGGAGTTGGCTCCGCAGGACCATGCCGATCATGCGGGTGAAGGACCCGTCCGTCATGAACGCGGCGTCGAGGCGTTCGGCGAAGTTCCGGGTCGGGACCTTCTGCGCCGTCTCGATCTGTCCGATGAGCGAGCCGGTGCAGAAGAGGATCTTGCCGAGGCCCTCCAGCGTGAGACCCGCCGCCTCCCTCAAACGACGGCATTCATAACCGAAGTAGTCCAACGGGGATGCGCTCGGGTCGAGTTGGCGAACGTGGACCATGCGACAGTCACCTCCGAGTAGTTACCGGCCTGTCGCCGAGAGTAACTACTTGACCCCGCCCAGGTGATGAGAATCACGAACTCTCCATAACGTCCGTAACGTACGGTGGAGAAATGTCCCCTTTGGCCAAGATCAGCGACTCGTACGCGCCGCGCTTCGCGGAGTTCGCGTTCGAGCCCGCCTTCGTGGCCGCCGTAGATCAGCACGTGGCTGAACTGCGTGAACGGCTCGCGGCCGGGGGCCCGGATCTGACGCCCCCGCCCCCGGACCACGCCGACCTCACGGACTACGCGCTCGGCTTCCTGGACGCGCTCGCGGAGCTGGACTGGCGGGAGCCGGTCGGCCACGACTACGCGGTGTGCAGGCTGACCGCCATCAGCTGGCTGGTGCACCGGCACGGACTGCTCCCCGAGCAGCGCCACGGTGACTGAAAAAGGGTTTCCGGTGACTCAACTCGCCCTGAAGCCCTTCCCGTTGCGCACCCGGACCCTCTAAGTTAGGCACGCATTAAGCGTGTTTAATTCGTCGCTGTCACTGTCGTTGCGAGGTAGGTATGTCCGCGCGTTACGTCAGAGGATTCTGCGCCGCCGTCATCGCCGTCGCCGCCCTGATCGGAGCGGCCGCGGCAAGCCCGGCCAAGGCGGCGGACCGCCCGCCGGTGTCTCACTCGGGCGGAAGCATCATGTCCTTGCGCGAGTAGAGCGGCAGCCCGCTCGTGTCGAGCTTCCAGGTGCCCAGGTCGGTAGCCACGGCGACCGTGCTGCCGTAGGGCAGGTGCAGCCGGTTCTCGTACGCCGGGCGCCCCTCGCGCCCACCGATCTGCCACTGGTACGTCCACGTGCCGTCGCGCGGGTCGACGATCAGGTAGCGGGGGATGCCCATGGCCGGGTAGTCGTGGCCCTTGGCGTCGTAGTCGGTGCCGGCGGTCGACGGGGAGACGATCTCGATGGCCAGCAAGGGCACGGCCCCGCCGTTGGTGACGACGAGGTCGGGAACGCGCAGCTTGCCGAGGACGTCATCACCGATGTCGGCGGCCTCCAGGACACCGACACCGTCCGGAACCTGCGAGGCGAGTTGATCACGTAGATCCGCGGTCGTGATCTGGTGCCGACGGCAGGGGCTCATCGTCATGAGGAACGCTCCGCCGCTGATCTCCGGGTGCGTGACACCCGGCGGCGGCGTGTAGTGCTCGCGCAGCTCACGCAGCCGCTGGTAAAAAGCCTGCTCGGTCATACCGCCGTCTCCTTCCGGGCAGTACGACCGAGCGTAGCCGTCCCGTCACATGTCCGACGACCCCGGCAGGTCCGTCCGCTCCCGCACCGGCTGGTTCGTCATCGCGTCCTGGCGGCCCGACTGGTAGGCCGTGAGGCTGCCCTTCGCGTTGGTGGTCTCGCGTTCCGCCGCCATCAGCATGCGTTCCATGCGCTGGCGCATCGGGGTGATCATGCCGCCGCCGACGCCGACGATCAGGATGCCGGCGGCGGTCGCGAGGGCCGCGTAGAGGACCGGCTGGGTGACCGAGGTGGCGATGCCCGCCTGGCCGAGGGCCGCGATCACGCCGAGCGCCATGATGCAGGCCCAGACGATGGTCGCGAGCATCTTGCCGTACGACATGGAGGAGAGGGCGCTGCCCACGATGCCGCGGACCGCGTTGGCGATGGCCATCGCGACGACCACGAGGACGACCGCGACGATGCCGCGCGGGAGCCAGGCGACGATGCCGTTGATCATCGTGCTGACCGGGTTGGAGCCGAAGACGCCGAGCGCGAGCTGGAGGGTGATCAGCATCAGCGCGTAGTAGACGATCTTGCAGACGATGCCGGTCATGTCGTACTTGGAGTCCCGCAAGTACCGTTCCGTACCGGCCCGTTCGGAGAGTTTCTCCGAGCCGACCTTGCGCAGCACCCGGTCCAGGACGCGGGCGATCATCTTCGACACGAACCAGCCGATGGCCAGGATGACCAGGAAGCCGACGAGCTTCGGCACGAACTGCGCGACCTTCGACCAGGCGTCGTTCAGCCCCTGGGTGAAGTTGATGGCGAGGGTGGCTTCGGGAACAGCCATGGGCGGCACTTCCTTCGGTGGGTCCTAGTGGGTACTACCGGCCCCCTTGTTTCTTCGTTCCTCATCAGTGGAGCAGCGCCGTGCGGACGTGGCCGCGTGAGCTGGGCCGTACGGGTGAACAGCGCCCCGGCCCGCCGTCCTCAGCAGATACGGCGGTACGGCGCGTCCGGTACGTAGGTGCGCCACTGCGCCCTGGTCAGCTCCGCGTTGCCGGTGCGCGCGCAGATCCGTGCCAGGGCCCGGGCGGGGTCCACGACGTAGCGCTGGAGCGGGACGTGGGCGCTGCCGGCGTAGACCGTGGTGCCGTCGGGGCTGAAGGCGAGGGATGTGATCGCCTCGCCCGGGGTCGTCAACGGGGCGCTGCTGAGCGGCTGTTGGGTGGCCACGTCCCAGAGTTGCAGGCTGCCGCCGTCGCCGCCGACCGCGAGGGTACGGCCGTCGGGGCTGAAGGCTACGGCCGAGACGCCTTCCGGGGCGGTGCCGAAGAGGGAGGTGCCGAGGGTGGGGGTGCCGATCGCGGCGGGGAAGACGTTGCGCAGGATGCCGTCGCGGTGGCGCAGTTCTCCGTCCCACAGGTCGACCCGGCCCGTCTGGTCGCCGACCGCCAGCGTGGAGCCGTCGGGGCTGAAGGCGAGCGCGCCGATCTCGCCGCCCTGCACGAGGTCGTGCCCGCTGGAACGGCCCGAGGGCGACCGGGCCACCCTGCCCTCGCCGACCAGCACCCGGCCGTCCGGGCGGACGGCGAGGTGGCTGCCGGTGACACCGGTGAGGACCGCCGTCCTGCGTCCGCGCGCGAAGTCCCAGGTCTCGTCGGCGAGTTCACCGATGGCGGGGGTCCGGACGGCGTAGAGGGCGTGACCGCCGTCCGGCCCGAGCGTGACCGCGAGGACCGCTCCGCCGGGCAGGTCGAGCGTGGCCAGGGGCCGCCGGTGCGTCACGTCCCACACCCGGAACGGCTGCGCCACCGCGGTGCGGCCCGGCGCCGAGACGCCGTACGCGAACCGGGTGCCGTCCGGGCCGAAGGCCATCAGGGGGAGGGTGTCGGCGGGGACGGTCGGGAGGGCGGGGTCGGCGGAGACGGGGACGGGGACGGGCGGGAAGGTGTGGCGGAGGCGGCCGGTCGAGGTGTCGTAGAGGCGGAAGAGGTAGTGGTCGCCGGTGCGGTGGGTGGTGGCGTAGGTGGTGCCGTCGGGGCTGAGGCGGACGTCGTCGAGGGCGGTGGGGCGCCAGGCGGGGGTGACCGCCTCGCCCAGGTCGAGGGTGTGGACGGTGCCGCTCTCCAGGTACCGCAGGGTGTGGCCGTCGCGGTCCCAGACGAGGCCGCCGTAGAGGTGCTGGTTGTCGAGGGCGTGGCGGAAGACGGGGGTGGTGGGGGTGGGGTTCGTGAGCCGCCAGACGCGGAGTTCGGAGCCGTCCGCTGTCGCCATGAAGGTGGCGTCCGGGCTGAAGGACGCGTACTGCACGCCGAGGTCGGGGAGGTCGGCCACCTCGCGGCCGGTCGTGGTGTTCCAGACGCGTGGTCCGGTGCGGGTGGCGGCGGCCAGGCGGTCACCGGTCAGGGTGAGGAAGGTGGAATCGGCGTCGCAGAGGACGGGGGTTTGCTGCCAAGTCCCTTTCAGCTGAGTGGAGTTGACCGTGTTCCACACGTGTACGGTGCCCGCCTCGCAGGCCGCCGCCGTACGGCCGTCCGGGCTGACGGCGGTGAGGTCCGCGCCTGGCGCCCGCGCGTCGAAGGTGATGTGGCCGTCGGTGACCGAGCGGAGGCGGAGGTGGTCGCCCTCGGTGGTGAGGAGGGTGTGGGCGTCGGCGGTGAAGTGGGGGGTGCCGGTGTCGGGCAGGGCGGGGGTGTCTGTCCAGTGCCGGGTGGTGGTGTTCCAGAGGTGGAGCGTGCCGGTGGCGTCCGTGACTTCGAGGAGGTGTCCGGAGGGGGCGGTGTCGGTGATCGTGCCGTCGGGGATGCGGCCTGATGCGGTGGCTCGGTGGGTGGTGACGTTCCAGGTGTGCCAGGTGTTGCCGGATGCGCCTAGCAGGGTGCGGCCGTTGTCGGTGAGCATTCGTCGGGGGTTGTCGCCTGGTACGGGGTCGGTGAAGGCGTCTGTCTCTGGTTGGGCGAGTGAGGCGAGGAGGGCGTGGCGGGTTTCTGGCAGGTGGTCTGTTTGCCAGGCTGCTGCGCCTAGTTGGAGGGCGGTGTGGGGGTCGGTGGTGCGGAGGGCGTCGGCTACGTCGGCTACTCGGCGGGCTGCGGTTTGAATGCGTTGGCGTTCGTTGTCGTTCCGTTCGTGGCACACCGCGATGGTTGTCAGGGTGGCTATGGCCAGGACGATGGAGAGGGAGGCGGTGAGGAGGCGGTGGCGTCTGCTTGTTCGGGTGGCTGTGCGGTGTTCGGCTGCGCGGGCGGCGAGGGCGGTGGTGAGGAAGGCGTGTTCGGGGGTGGTCAGGGGCTGTCTCTTATACACATCTGACGCTGCCGACGAAG
>NZ_JNXE01000026.1 GCF_000716605.1 Streptomyces sp. NRRL F-525
TGCGCGCATGCAGATGATCGTGGTGATGAAGTTGACCGCACCGAGGATCGTGCCGAAGCCGGAGAAGGCCAGACCCATGATCCACATGTCGGCGCCGATGCCCGGCGAACGGACCGCGTCCGACAGCGGGCTGTACGCGAACCAGCCGAAGTCGGCCGCGCCCTGCGGGGTGAGGAAGCCACCGACCGCGATGGTCGAGCCGAACAGGTAGAGCCAGTAGGCGAACATGTTCAGCCGCGGGAACGCCACGTCGGGCGCGCCGATCTGCAACGGCATGATCCAGTTCGTGAAACCGGCGAACAGGGGCGTCGCGAACATCAGCAGCATGATCGTGCCGTGCATCGTGAACGCCTGGTTGAACTGCTCGTTCGACAGGATCTGCAGACCCGGCCGGGCCAGCTCGGCGCGCATCAGCAGCGCCATGACGCCGCCGATCAGGAAGAACGCGAACGACGTGACCAGATACAGCGTGCCGATCGTCTTGTGGTCGGTGGTGGTGAGCCACTTGATCACGACGTTACCGGGTTGCTTGCGCCTTACCGGCAGCTCGTCCGCGTAGTGGGACTCCGCCGCCGCGGCACCCTGAGGTTCGTTGAGGATGCTCACAGGTTGTTCGTCTCCCGGTTCTTCTCGTGGCTCGTCTGCGCGATGCCAGCGGGGATGTAACCGGTCTGCCCCTTCTTGGCGAGGTCCTTGAGGTGCTGCTGGTAACGCTCCGGCGAGACGACCTTCACGTTGAACAGCATCCGGGAGTGGTCGACACCGCAGAGCTCGGCGCACTTGCCGAGGTAGGTGCCCTCCTTGTTGGGAGTCACCTGGAAGGAGTTGGTGTGGCCCGGGACGACGTCCATCTTCATCAGGAACGGCACCACCCAGAAGTCGTGGATGACGTCACGTGAGGTGAGGACGAAGCGGACCGTCTCGCCCTTGGGGAGCCAGAGGGTCGGACCCGGGTTGCCCGTCTGCGGGTTCTTCGTGGCGGGCGTACCGACGTCGTAGACTCCGCCGGCGTTCGCCGGGAACTCCTTCTTGAACCGGTCCGGAATCGCGGCCAGGTTCTTGTCGGTCGTCGCGTCGCCGCTGACACCGTCGACGTTCTCGATGTAGTTGAAGCCCCAGCTCCACTGGAAGCCGACGACGTTGACCGTCACGTCGGGCTTCTTGTCGAGGCTCAGGAGCTTCGTCTCGTCGCGGGCGGTGAAGTAGAACAACACCGAGACGATGATGAGCGGAACAACCGTGTACAGCGCCTCAATAGGCATGTTGTACCGGGTCTGCGGGGGGATCTCGACCTTGGTGCGGCTGCGCCGGTGGAACACGACGCTCCACATGATCAGGCCCCACACCAGGATGCCGACGGCGAGCGCGGCGGCCCAGGACCCCTGCCAGAGGGAGAGGATCCGCGGACCCTCTTCCGTGGTCGGGGTGGGGAAACCAAGGCGAGGAAAGTCCTTGGATGTGCAACCGGTCGCGGTCGCCAGGACCAGGCCCGCAGTCATTGCCTGCAGCAGCTTCCGCCGCATCGGGCGCCGCGGCGAGCGGTCGGAGCCGTTGGGACTCACGTAGCGCCTTCCCGAGAGTCTCGCCCGCGCGGATTGGCTGCGGCCTGCCTTCACGCGGGTCGGTCGCCGCCCTGCGTCGGGCAGGGGTTTGGATGTTTATGCGGACCAAACCCTAGCCGACGCCCTCCGGGGGTTCGCGGGGAGGGTGGCATACGCGCCGCCCGTTACTCCTTGCGCCTAATAGCTCGGGGGTTCAGGTGATTTGGGCGGGTGCGGCGTGCGTTGTGGCTTGTCGCGCAGTTCCCCGCGCCCCTTCGTAGCTTCCCCCTCGTTCTAACGTTGGCGTGTGTCCTACTTTGATGCTGCCTCTTCCGCTCCTCTCCATCCTGTCGCGCGGCAGGCGCTGTTGGCGTCTCTGGACGAGGGGTGGGCGGATCCTGCTCGGTTGTACCGGGAGGGGCGCAAGGCGCGGCTGCTGCTGGATGCCGCGCGGGAGGCGGCTGCCGAAGCCGTCGGGTGCCGACCCGATGAATTGGTGTTCACCTCCTCCGGAACCCGGGCCGTACACACCGGTATCTCGGGGGCGTTGGCGGGGCGGCGGCGCGTCGGGCGTCACCTGATCGTGTCAGCGGTTGAACACTCTTCCGTGCTCCATTCGGCCGAGGCGCTGGTCGCGGAGGGCGGTTCGTCCACCGAGGTGCCGGTGGACCGTACGGGCGCGGTGAGCGTGGCGGCCTACGCCGATTCCCTCCGCTCGGACACCGCGCTGGCCTGTCTCCAGTCGGCCAACCACGAGGTGGGGACCCTCCAGCCGGTCGCCGAGGTGGCGGAGGCGTGCCGGGCGGTCGGGGTGCCGTTGCTGGTCGACGCGGCGCAGTCGCTGGGCTGGGGCCCGGTCGAGGGCGCGTGGTCGCTGCTCACGGCGAGCGCGCACAAGTGGGGCGGCCCGGCCGGCGTCGGCCTGCTGGCTGTCCGCAAGGGCGCGCGCTTCGCACCCCAACACCCCGTCGACGAACGGGAGTCGGGCCGAGCCCCCGGCTTCGAGAACATCCCCGCCGTGGTGGCCGCGGCCGCCTCGCTCCGCGCCGTCCGCACGGAGGCGGCCCAGGAGGCGCTACGGCTGCGGGAACTGACGGAGCGGATCCGGACCCGGGTGCCGAAGCTGGTACCGGGCGTGGATGTGGTCGGCGATCCGGTGCGGCGGCTGCCCGGGATCGTCACCTTCTCCTGTCTCTATGTCGATGGAGAGACCCTCCTCCACGAACTCGACCGCGCCGGTTTCTCCGTCTCCTCCGGTTCGTCCTGCACGAGCAGCACGCTGACGCCCAGCCATGTGCTGAAGGCGATGGGGGTGCTGAGTGAGGGAAATGTGCGGGTCTCGTTGCCACGGGGGGCGACGGAGGAGGACGTCGAACGCTTCCTCACCGTGCTGCCGGGGGCGGTGGCGGAGGTGCGGGAGAAGCTGGGAGCGCAGGCGCCGGTCACCGTCGTAGAAGAGGACTCGCTGGTCGTGAACGCCCTGGGCAAGCGCTGCCCGATCCCGGTGATCGAACTGGCGAAGGTCATCGGCGACGTCCCGATCGGCGGCACGGTCAGAGTCCTGTCCGACGACGAGGCAGCACGGTTGGACATCCCGGCGTGGTGCGAGATGCGGGCCCAGGAGTACATCGGCGAGGAAAAAGCGGACCAGGGCACGGCGTACTTGATCCGCAGAGCAACCTGAACGCCCCTTCTTTTAGGGGCGCGGGGCTGTGTCGATATGCGGCTACCGCCGCGTGCGCGCGACCAGCCCCCACGCACCCGCAGACGAAAAATCAGCCCAGATGCCCCCGCACCTCAGCGGCAGCGTCATGCCCATACGCCTTGGTGAACCGGTCCATGAAGTGCACCCGCCGCAGCTGGTACTCCTGCGTACCCACCGTCTCGATGACGAGAGTCGCCAGCATGCAACCGACCTGCGCCGCCCGCTCCAACGAAACCCCCCACGCCAGCCCCGAGAGGAACCCCGCCCGGAACGCGTCACCGACACCCGTGGGGTCGGCCTTCCGCTCCTCCTCCGCGCAGCCGACCTCGATCGGGTCCATACCGACGCGCTCGATACGGACACCCCGCGAGCCGAGCGTGGTCACCCGGTGCCCGACCTTCGCCAGGATCTCCTCGTCGCTCCAGCCGGTCTTGGACTCGATGAGCCCCTTCTCGTACTCGTTGGAGAAGAGGTACGCCGACCCGTCCAGCAGGATGCGGATGTCGTCGCCGTCCATGCGCGCGATCTGCTGGGAGAAGTCCGCGGCGAACGGGATGGAACGGGTACGGCACTCCTCCGTGTGGCGGAGCATCGCCTCGGGGTCGTCCGCGCCGATGAGGACCAGGTCGAGGCCGCCCACACGGTCGGCGACGGTCTTCAGCTCGATCTGCCGGGCCTCGCTCATCGCGCCGGTGTAGAAGGAGCCGATCTGGTTGTGGTCGGCGTCGGTGGTGCACACGAAGCGGGCGGTGTGCAGCGTCTCGGAGATACGCACCGAGCCGGTGTCGACGCCGTGCCGGTCGAGCCAGTCCCGGTACTCGGCGAAGTCGGAGCCGGCGGCCCCGACCAGGATCGGCGCGGTGCCGAGCTGGCCCATGCCGAACGCGATGTTGGCGCCGACACCGCCCCGGCGTACGTCGAGGTTGTCGACCAGGAAGGAGAGCGACACCGTGTGCAGCTGGTCCGCGACCAGCTGGTCGGCGAAGCGGCCGGGGAAGGTCATGAGGTGGTCGGTGGCGATGGAGCCGGTGACTGCGATGCGCACGGCGAGGACTCTCCTGAGGGAGGCTGCGTTGACACTTCACGCTACCCGGTCGGCACGGCGGCTCTGAAGCGGCCAAAACTACCCGATAGTAGATCTTTCTTCGCGAGCTCGAGCGTGCCTACGGTGCCGCTATGACGAACCTCAAGGTCGACGGCCCCGTTCCGGTTCACGTTCCGGTTCACGTTCCGGTCCATCTCGAAGGCGAGGGCGAGGCCGATCTCGCGTCGCTGCGCGGCGACTGCGCGCGGATGGCTCCGCACTGGACGGTTCCCGACCGGATCGCCTCCCTCCCGGTGTCCCCGTCGCTCATCCACGGGGTGACGGTGCCGTCGGCGTCGGCCCGCCTGCTGGACGGCATGGCGGAGTACGGCGACTGAGCGGAGTCGTTCGGCAGGATCGGCGCGCTCGGGGGAACCGCGCGCTCCCCCGCTGCGTCCCATCGCTGTCCCCCGTAAAGGGGATGCGGGATACGACCCTTCTGCCTGCCCCTTTGACAGGGCCGGGTCAGGGTCAAGGGACAGTTGCGCAGCCGAAGGAGCGATGCGGTGAACACCGAGCGACCCGACAACGACGACACGTCCGGCACGTCCGGCGACGTGCGGGGCGTGGGGGACGCCGCGAAGGGCTCCGCCAAGGGGCCCCAGGTCGATGGCAGCGGGGCCGGCGGGGAAGTGACCGGTGGTGAGACCGGCCGTATGGAAAAGCCCGGTTCTACGGCGCCCGGCGCGGAGGCCGGTCGCAGCGAGCCGGACGAGACGGGGTCCACGGCATCCGGCGTAGAGGCCGCCCCCTCGGAAGCGGCGGAAGAAGTCGAGCCGACGAGGTCAGACACGGAGGCCGAGCGGCCGGAGGATGCTGAACTCGCGGCATCCGAAGCCGAGGCGGACCGACCGGAAGGAGCCCGCCTCGCGGCGTCCAAAGCCGCGGCGGACGACCGACCGGAAGGCGCCGACCCCACACCCCCCGAGCCCGCCCACCCGGAGCAGCCCGTCTCCACCACCGACACCGCCACCGAACTCTCCCTGCACGACCACTCCCCCGAAACCGACGACGACCGGCGCCCCGCCCGATCCAGGTCCCCCCTCGTCATCGCCTCCGTCGCCGCCGCCGTGCTGCTCGTCGGAGGGGGCGGGGCGTATCTCGCGTCGTCCTCGTCCACTTCCGGCGGTTCGGGGGAAGGGACGGGATCCGCGGCGTCCGGTGCCGACGGGACTCCGCCGCCGCTCGCGCTCGACGGGTATTCCTCCGGGGGTACGAGCGGGATCGCGTCCGGGGAGCCGAATCCGTACGGGGAGACGTACCGGGCCGTGGGGAGTCTGCCCGGCGGGCCGGACTCCGCCGCCGTGTACGCGCCGGAGGGTGAGGTGAGCAAGGACGCGGTGAGCCGGCTCGCGAAGGCGCTCGGGGTCGTGGGGACGCCGGTCGCCGAGGGGCAGGTCTGGAAGGTGGGCGGGCAGGACGGTACCGGGCCCAGTCTGCAGGTGAACAAGGCCGCGCCGGGCATGTGGACGTTCAGCCGCTACGCACCCGGCACCGACGACTGCACCGGCGGCACCCTCAAGTGCACGCACGATCCCGGCACTTCGGCCACCGAACCGGTGAGCGCGGCCGTGGCCGAGAAGGCCGCCGCCCCGATCCTCAAGGCCGTCGGCCAGGACGACGCGAAGGTCGACGCGAGCCAACTCATGGGCGCGCAGCGGGTGGTGAACGCCCAGCCGGTGATCGGCGGGCTGCCGACGTACGGGTGGACCACCGGGCTGACCGTCAGTGCCCAGGGTGAAGTGGTCGGCGGGAGTGGGGACTTGGCGGCGCCGATGAAGGGTGACGTCTATCCCGTGCTGAGCGCGCGGAAGACGCTGGACCTGATGAACGCGGCGCCGAAGACCGACCACCGCATGGGCATCGGCGGCTGTGCCAGCCCCGTACCGCTGAAGGACCGGCTGGAGGCGCCCTGCGGACAGGCCACCGATGCCGCCTCCGCTTCCGCCACGCCCACGCAGGCCCCAACTACCGTCCAGCACGCGGTGTTCGGGCTCGCCGTGCACTCCGTGGACGGGCGGCAGACGCTGGTGCCGTCCTGGCTGTTCGAGGCGCGGCAGCCGGGCGGGCAGGACAGCTTCACGCTGACGTATCCGGCGATCGACCCGAAGTATCTGGCCTCGGCCAACACGCCTACCCCTACGGCGAGTTCGACGTCCACCGCGAAGCCGCACGACGTCAAGGCCGACGGTTACACGGCCGACGGGAAGAGCCTCACCGTGGCCTTCACCGGTGGGGTGTGCGCGGACTACAAGGTGTCGGCCGTGGAGAGTTCGGACAAGGTGACGGTCACGGTGACCGACACGCCCTGGCCCAACAAGATCTGCGTCATGATCGCCAAGATCTACCACCAGACCGTGCAGCTGAAGGCGCCGCTCGGTGACAGGGCCGTCGTGGGGACGGACGGCACGAAGATCCCCGTGGAGAAGAGGGTCGAGGTCGGGGCAGGCCCCTCGCTGGCCCGGTAGTCACTGGCCCGGTAGCCACGACCGCGCGGGCGGTGGAAAAGCCCGAAGGCGGCGGCCCTGTCGGAGGGGGCCGCCGCCTTCGCTCTGCTCAATCGCCCAACGGGGCACGAGTGGGTTCAGCTGAACGAGTCGCCACAGGCGCAGGAGCCCGTCGCGTTCGGGTTGTCGATCGTGAAGCCCTGCTTCTCGATGGTGTCGACGAAGTCGATGGAGGCGCCGCCCAGGTACGGGGCGCTCATGCGGTCGGTGACGACCTTGACACCGCCGAAGTCCTTGACGACGTCGCCGTCCAGGGAGCGCTCGTCGAAGAAGAGCTGGTAACGCAGGCCGGAGCAGCCGCCGGGCTGGACGGCGACACGCAGGGCCAGATCCTCACGGCCTTCCTGGTCGAGCAGGGCCTTGACCTTCGCCGCGGCGGCGTCGGACAGAAGGATGCCGTCGGTGACGGTGCTGGTCTCGTCCGATACGGACATCTACATCTCTCCCGGGTTGTACGGAGACTGCTTGCCGACATTTCAACCGGCGTGGCCGCGGATTCATTCCGGGCCGGGTGGCGTTCTTTTCGCCTGTATCTCTTCTGCTCTCGCTTCCATGCTCGCACACACCCGCAAGGTCCCTCACTGAGTGCGTCCGGGATTGATGTCACATCGACGTTATGGGCATCGTCAAACTGACGTGAAGAAGTTATGATAGATAACGTCAATTCGACGAAAAGGGCTGTCCTCCAACAGGCCGGCCCAGCCCGCAGAACAGAAAGGGTGCGTGTCGTGACCACCGCCCAGACCCAGGAGCTCGACGTTCAGCCGACGCCCCTCGCCCTGCTCCTGCTCGGCCGTGAGGCCGACCCGAGCAGCGAGCGCGGCGTCGAGTGCCCCGGCGACCTGCCCTCGCCCTCCGACCCCGACCTGGTCGAGCGGGCCCGCGCGGCCAAGGAGAAGCTCGGCGACAAGGTCTTCGTGCTCGGCCACCACTACCAGCGCGACGAGGTCATCCAGTTCGCCGACGTCACGGGCGACTCCTTCAAGCTGGCCCGGGACGCGGCCGCGCGCCCGGAGGCCGAGTACATCGTGTTCTGCGGTGTGCACTTCATGGCGGAGTCCGCGGACATCCTGACCGGCGACGACCAGAAGGTCGTCCTCCCCGACCTCGCGGCCGGCTGCTCGATGGCCGACATGGCCACCGCCGAGCAGGTCGCCGAGTGCTGGGACGTGCTGACCGAGGCCGGGATAGCCGAGCAGGTCGTGCCCGTCTCGTACATGAACTCGTCCGCCGACATCAAGGCGTTCACCGGCAAGCACGGCGGCACGATCTGCACCTCCTCGAACGCCGAGCGGGCCCTGAACTGGGCCTTCGAGCAGGGCGAGAAGGTCCTGTTCCTCCCGGACCAGCACCTGGGCCGCAACACGGCCGTCCGCGACCTGGGCATGAGCCTGGAGGACTGCGTCCTCTACAACCCCCACAAGCCCAACGGAGGCCTCACCGTTGAGCAGTTGAGGGCCGCGAAGATGATCCTGTGGCGCGGCCACTGCTCGGTGCACGGCCGCTTCTCGCTGGAGTCGGTGGAGGACGTGCGGGCCCGGATCCCGGGTGTCAACGTCCTCGTCCACCCGGAGTGCAAGAACGAGGTCGTGGCCGCGGCCGACTACGTCGGCTCAACCGAGTACATCATCAAGGCACTTGAGGCGGCCCCGGCCGGTTCCAAGTGGGCCATCGGTACCGAGCTGAATCTCGTACGACGGCTCGCGAACCGTTTCGCGCCCGAGGGCAAGGAGATCGTCTTCCTCGACAAGACGGTCTGCTTCTGCTCGACCATGAACCGCATCGACCTCCCCCACCTGGTCTGGACCCTGGAGTCCCTCGCCGAGGGCAACCTGGTCAACCGCATCGAGGTGGACAAGGAGACGGAGGCGTTCGCCAAGCTGGCGCTGGAGCGGATGCTGGCGCTGCCGTAGGCATGCCGGTTATTCCACCCGCGGCCGGACCAGGCCCGACTCGTAGGCGATGACGACGAGTTGGGCCCGGTCGCGGGCGCCGAGTTTGGACATGGCGCGGTTGACGTGGGTCTTCACCGTCAGGGGGCTGACCTCCAGGCGTTCGGCGATCTCGTCGTTCGAGAGGCCGCCGGCCACCTGGACGAGGACCTCGCGTTCGCGGACCGTCAAGGCTTCGAGGCGTTCGGCTCGGGCCGGGTCGCGGTCGTCGTCCAGGTCGCCCTGGGCGAGGAAGCGGGCGATCAGGCCCTTGGTCGCCACGGGGGACAGCAGGGCCTCTCCGGCCGCCGCGACCCTGATCGCGCTGAGGAGTTCCTCCGGCTCGGAGCCCTTCCCCAGGAAGCCGGACGCGCCCGCGCGCAGGGACTGGACCACGTAGTCGTCGACCTCGAAGGTCGTCAGTATGACCACGCGGACGTGGGCCAGGGACGGGTCCGCGCTGATCATGCGGGTGGCGGCGAGGCCGTCCGTGCCGGGCATCCGGATGTCCATCAGCACGACGTCGGCCCGCTCCTCCTTCGCCAGCCGTACGGCCTGTGCGCCGTCCGAGGCCTCTCCTACGACCTCCATGTCGGGCTCCGAGTCGACGAGTACGCGGAAGGCGCTGCGCAGCAGGGCCTGGTCGTCGGCGAGCAGGACACGGATCGTCGTCATACGGGGTCCCCCGAGGCGCGTGGGCGGGTCTTGACCGGCAGGATCGCATGCACGCGGAAGCCGCCTCCGTAGCGGGGACCGGTGGTGAGGGTGCCGCGCAGGGCGGTGACGCGCTCGCGCATGCCAAGCAGGCCGTGGCCGCCGCCGGAGTCGGGGTCGTGGTCCTCCCCGGAGCCGTTGTCGAGGACGGTGACCTCCACGTTCGGGCCCACCCGTACGACACTCACCTCGGCCTTCGCCTCCGTGCCGGCATGTTTCTGCACGTTGGTGAGGGCTTCCTGGATGACGCGGTAGGCGGCGAGGTCCACGGCTGCGGGGAGCGTGGTTCCGTTGTCCGCGCGGGCGACCTCCACCTGGAGGCCGGCGTTGCGGAAGGTGCCGGCGAGTTCTTCGAGGCGGTCGAGGCCCGGGGCCGGTTCGGTCGGCGCCTCGGGGTCGCCGGACTGGCGCAACAGGCCGACGGTGGCGCGGAGTTCGTTGAGCGCGGAGCGGCTGGCCTCGCGGACGTGCGCGAGCGCTTCCTTGGCCTGGTCCGGGCGCTTGTCCATGACGTGCGCGGCGACCCCGGCCTGGACGTTGACCAGGGCGATGTGGTGCGCGACCACGTCGTGCAGGTCGCGGGCGATGCGGAGCCGTTCCTCGGCGACCCGGCGGCGGGCCTCCTCCTCGCGGGTGCGTTCGGCCCGTTCGGCGCGCTCGCGTATGGCGTGCACGAATTCCTTACGGCTGCGTACGGCGTCGCCGGCGGCGGCCGCCATGCCGGTCCAGGCGAAGATGCCGAGGTTCTCCTGGGCGTACCACGGGAGGGGGCCGCCGAGCATCGCGGCGCCGGTCAGCACGGTCATCGTGAGCAGGGCGACGCGCCAGGTCGTCGAGCGGTCGGTGGTGACGGCGACGGTGAACAGGGCGACCACCGCGGACATGGCGACCGGGGCGCGCGGGTCGCTGGTGACGCTCTCGATGAGGGAGGCGGTCGCGGTGACGGCGAGCACCAGCATGGGGGCGCGGCGGCGTTTGACCAGCGCGGCGGCGCCGACCGCCATCAGGATCAGGCTGAGGGGGGCGGGGGTGCGGAGGCCCCAGCTCACGCCGCTGTCCCCGTGGGGGTCCACGAAGGAACCGGCGACCATGCAGACGAGCACCGCGGCGGCGAGGGCCGCGTCCAGGGCGGAGGGGTGCGCCTTCGCTTGGCAGCGGGCGCGGTCCAGGGTGCTCATTCTGGCAACGGTACGGGGTCCCTGCCGGGGGCGGAACGGGGGTCAGCTGTACGTTCGCTGTGCCTGTGCGGGGTGTTGGGGTGGGCGTACCCCGGGGCTGCGCCCCCAGACCCCCGCTTCGGCCTGAACGGGCCTCGTCCTCAAACGCCGGACGGGCTGATGGTACCGACCGGCGCTGAAAGGGAGCCCGCCCCGGAACTACCCCGGGATCAAGCCGTCGTCGCTCAGCAGGTCCCGGACCTCCTCCAGCGTTGCGTCCTCCGCCGGGAGGATCAGCTCGGACGGTTCCAAGGAGTCGTCCGGCAGGGGATCGCCCAGTTCTCGGACCTTCGCCAGGAGGGCCTGGAGGGTTTGGCGGAAGGCTGGGACGTCGCCGTTCTGGACCTCCGTCAGGAGGATGGTGTCCAACTTGTTCAGCTCGGTGAGGTGGCTGTCGGCCAGCCTCACCTGCCCCTCCCCCATGATCCGTACGATCATGTCGCCCTCCTCAGGCGTGGGCCTACTGCTTGTCGAAACGCGGGGTGTCCTGCGGCTGTGACGGCGACTGGGACTGGTCCTTGCCGCCTTCGATCGCCTGCTGGGAGGCGGACGAACCGCCGGCCAGCTCCGCCTTCATGCGCTGGAGTTCCAGCTCTACATCCGTACCACCGGACAGGCGTTCCAGCTCGGCCTGGATGTCGTCCTTGGCCATGCCGGTCGGGTCGTCCAGGGCGCCGGAGGCCAGCAGTTCGTCGATCGCGCCGGCGCGGGCCTGGAGCTGCTGGGTCTTGTCCTCGGCCCGCTGGATCGCCAGGCCGACGTCGCCCATCTCCTCGGAGATGCCGCTGAAGGCCTCGCCGATCCGGGTCTGTGCCTGGGCCGCCGTGTACGTGGCCTTGATGGTCTCCTTCTTCGTACGGAAGGCGTCCACCTTGGCCTGGAGGCGCTGGGCCGCGAGGGTGAGCTTCTCCTCCTCACCCTGGAGCGTGGTGTGCTGCGTCTCCAGGTCCGTCACCTGCTGCTGGAGCGCGGCCCGGCGCGAGAGCGCCTCGCGGGCCAGGTCCTCGCGGCCGAGGGCGAGCGCCTTGCGGCCCTGGTCCTCCAGCTTCGAGGACTGCGACTGCAGCTGGTTGAGCTGGAGCTCCAGACGCTTGCGGGAGGTGGCGACGTCGGCCACTCCCCTGCGTACCTTCTGAAGCAGCTCCAGCTGCTTCTGGTACGAGTAATCGAGGGTTTCGCGCGGGTCCTCGGCCCGGTCAAGGGCCTTGTTCGCCTTCGCGCGGAAGATCATCCCCATACGCTTCATGACACCGCTCATGGGCTTCGCGCGCCCCCTTCTGACGGACTCCAGCTCCAGCGACTGCAACAGAACCCACAGTACGGGCCCTGCATCTATTACCGCACTGTTCGGGGACGGATGCGCTCATCCCCAAGGACGACTGAGCCCGGTTCCGATCCGGCGTAAGGAGTAGGTGCTCCCCTGGCAGGACCCGTCCCTGACGTCCTTCTCTGTCCCCCTACAGACGAGCGGTGTTGCCGGATCGTTCCCCACAGGGCTGGGGTCCAACCCCATTCACCCCTTACCCTTGGGTTTTGTGTTCCGTAGCCGCGCCAAGGAAGAGAAGGCAGCGTCCACCGACAAGGTGTCGCTGACCGACTCCACGATGCCCCGAGACCCTCAGGCCCCGAAGGGTCGGCCCACGCCCAAGCGCAGTGAGTCCCAGACTCAGCGCCGCAGTGTCGCCAACACCTCGATGACGCGCAAGGACGCCTCCAAGCGCCAGCGCGACGAGCGGCGCACGGCGATGGAGAGGCAGCGCCAGGCGCTCTCCGGCCGGGGCAACGAGCGGGATCTGCCCCTCCGTGACCGGGGCCCGATCCGCAAGTTCGGGCGTGACTACATCGACTCGCGCATCAACATCGCCGAGTTCTTCCTGCCGCTGGCCGTGGTGATCCTCGTGCTCAGCGTGGTGCAGATCCCCGCGCTGCAGAACATCGCGCTGCTGTTGTGGCTCGTGGTGATCATCCTGATCGTGGTCGACTCCTTCTGGAGCGTGTTCCGCCTGCGCAAGCTGCTCGCCGAGCGCTTCCCGGGCCAGAACACCAAGGGCACGGTCTGGTACGCCCTCATGCGCTCCCTCCAGATGCGTCGACTCCGGCTGCCGAAGCCGCAGGTCAAGCGCGGAGAGCGGCCCTGAGCACGGACTCCTTCTCCGGGGGCGCGGCCGATGCCTGGCTGAGCAGGCTGGGCGGGCTGCGGGATGTCGTACGACAGGAGCTGGTGGCCCGGCAGCTCGACGAGCAGATAGCCGGCCGGTATCCGGTCGGGCAGCGGCTGCGGGTGCTCGACGTCGGAATGGGCCAGGGCACGCAGGCACTGCGGCTGGCCCGGGCCGGGCACCAGGTGACCGGGGTCGAACAGGAACCGAAGATGGTCGCCGCGGCCCGTGAGGCGCTGTCCGGCGAGCCCGAGGGCATCCGGGAGCGGGTGCGGATCATCGAGGGTGACGGCCGGGACACGGGCGTGCACTTCCTGCCGGGCAGTTTCGACGTCGTTCTGTGTCATGGCGTACTCATGTACGTGTCCGAGCCCGATCCGCTGCTCGCCGGTCTCGCCCGGATGCTGGCGCCTGGCGGGCTCCTGTCGCTGCTCGTGCGGAACGCCGACGCGCTGGCCATGCGGCCCGGGCTGTCCTGGGACTGGGCGGGCGCGCTGGGCGCGTTCGATTCGACCGCGTACCGCAACCGGCTGGGTCTCGATGTGGGGGCCGACCGGCTCGGCACCCTGACGGCCACGCTCGCCGGGATCGGGGCGCCGCTGCAGGCCTGGTACGGCGTGCGGGTCTTCACCGACACCGCTCCGGAGGGCGTGGAGATCCCGGCGGACGTCGAGTCGCTGCTGGCCACCGAGGAGCGGGCCGGGCGGACGGATCCGTATCGGGCGGTGGCCGCGCTGCTGCATCTGTGCGGTGTGCGGGGCTGAGCGCGCGGCCCCGGCCAAGGACGCGTCAGGGGCCCGTTCGGGTCAGCAGTACGAGCCGGGCATTCACCCCAAAGAGACACTCGCGGTATGGACTCCTCCCGTACCCGTGCTCTCCGCCCCATAGCCCTCCTCGCCTGTTCGCTCGTGCTGATCGCCGGTTGTTCCGGTGCCGGGTCCTCGTCGAAGAAGGACACGTCGACCGCGCAGGCAGCCCAGGCCGCCGTACCGATGGCGAGCGGCGACCTGCAGAGCGACTACCTGAAGGTGATCAAGGAGGTCCTGCCGTCGGTCGTGCAGATCCAGGCCAGCAGTGATCTGGGGTCGGGGGTCGTGTACGACGACCAGGGGCACATCGTCACCAACGCGCACGTCGTCGGGAACGAGAAGACCTTCAAGGTGACCACCGCGAACAGCGAGGACGTGCTCACCGCCAGGCTCGTCTACTCGTATCCCGAGCAGGACCTGGCCGTCGTCAAGCTGGACAAGATGCCGGACGGGCTGAAGGCGGCGACCTTCGCGGACTCCTCCAAGGTCGAGGTGGGGCAGATCGTCCTCGCCATGGGTTCGCCGCTGGGACTGTCGTCCAGCGTGACGCAGGGCATCGTGTCGGCGACCGGACGGACCGTCAGCGAGGGCAGTACCGGGGGCGGTACGGGCGCGACCATCGCCAACATGGTGCAGACCTCGGCGGCGATCAATCCCGGCAACAGCGGGGGCGCGCTGGTGAACCTGAACGGGCAGGTCATCGGCATCCCGACCCTCGCCGCGACCGATCCCGACCTCGGGGGCAGTGCGGCGCCGGGGATCGGGTTCGCGATCCCGTCCTCGATGGTGAAGACCGTCGCCGACCAGATCGTCAAGGACGGGAAGGTCACCGACTCGGGGCGGGCGGCCCTCGGCATCACCGGGCGTACGGTCGTCGACGACAGTTATCAGGCCGCCGGGGTCGCGGTGGTCGAGGTGAAGAGCGGTGGGGCGGCCGACAAGGCCGGTATCCAGGCGGGCGACATCATCACGAAGCTCGGTGACACGGGTATCACCACGATCACCTCGTTGTCGGAGGCGCTGGCGGCCGACAGGCCCGGGCAGAAGACGTCGGTGACGTACTCGCGGAACGGGGCGTCGAAGAAGGTCGATGTGACGTTGGGCGAGCAGTAGCCCGGCTCGGTTCAGTTCAGGAATGGAGTGGGGGCGGCCGGAGAAGTCCGGCCGCCCCCACCCGCTTGGTCTACGACGGTTACGCGTCCTCGGCGTGCAGGCTCATCGGGCCGTAGATCTGTGTGCCGTCCTCGAAGAGGAACACCTGGTCGGCGCCGCCCGCGACGAGTTCTTTCCAGATCTCGCCGAGCCAGGACTCCGCGTCGCCCTGTGTGGTGAACTCCTCCGGCGTGACCGCGGGTTCGACCTCGGTCCCGTCGGACTTTTCGAACCGCCAGATCCATGCCGCCATGTACGCCTCCCGAGGCTTAGCGTATGCAGACCTGCAGCGTATGCGCTCCGCTGGGTTAGTTGTGATCATGTTGCGGAAGTTTGTCGTCTGCGGGCCCGGTGGGGGCTGGTCGCGCAGTTCCCCGCGCCCCTTAAGGGGGTCCAGGATGGGCATGTTCATCAGTGAGCGGTGAAAATCGGGGCGTGGAACTTACTCTGCTCGGTACCGGTGCCCCTGCTGGACTCCCGCGTCCTGACTGTCCTTGTGCTGCCTGTGCCGTTTCGCTCGGGGTTGATGCTCGGGCTGCTACCGCCGTGCTTGTGGACGGGACGTTGTTGCTTGATCTGACGCCCGGGGCCGCCTTTGCCGCTGCTCGGGCCGGGCATTCGCTTGGTGGGGTGCGGCAGGTCTTGTTGTCTCATCCGCATGATGGGCCTGCTGTGGAGGTGCCTGCCGGATTGCCGCAGCCGGGGCGGGTGCCGGATGGGCGGGAGTTGGCGTTGTTGACGGGGCATCGGGTGCGGGCGGTGGCGATGGACGCGCCCGGTACCGGGTACGCCGTCACCGGGCCCGACGGGCAGCGGGTGCTGTATCTGCCGCCGGGGGGTGCGCCGGCCGGGCTCGAGGAGGGGGCCGTGCCGTCGTACGACATGGTGCTCGCCGATGTCGTGGGGCGGCCGGACGCGCTGGCGAAGTTGCGGGCCGTGGGGGCGATGGGGCCCGCCACCGACGTCATCGCCGTCCATCTGGATCACGATGTGGCGCCGGGGGCCGAGTTGGCGCGGCGGCTGGCCGCCGTGGGGGCGCGGGCCGTGCCGGACGGGACGACGTTGACCGTGGGGGTGTACGAGGACGTACCCGATGTGCCACGGCGGACGCTGGTGCTGGGCGGGGCGCGGTCCGGGAAGTCCGTCGAGGCCGAGCGGCGGTTGGAGGCGTTTCCTGACGTGCTGTACGTCGCCACCGGCGGGTCTCGTAACGGGGACACCGAGTGGTCTGCGCGTGTTTCCGCGCATCGGGAGCGGCGGCCTGGGTCGTGGCGTACGGCCGAGACGTGCGACCTGGTGCCGTTGCTTGCGGAGGACGGGCCGCCGTTGCTCGTCGACTGTCTGTCGCTGTGGCTGACGGACGCCATGGACTCCGTGGGGGCGTGGGACGACACGGAGTGGGGGGACGGCGGGGAGAAGCGACTCCGGGAGCGGGTGCGGGAGTTGACGGCTGCTGTGCGGGCCACCCGGCGGACCCTTGTTGCCGTGTCCAATGAAGTGGGCTCGGGGATCGTGCCGGCGACCGCGTCCGGGCGCCGGTACCGGGATGAGCTGGGGCGGTTGAACGCCGCGATCGCCGGTGAGTGCGAGCACGTGTTGCTGGTGGTGGCGGGGCAGGCGCTCGCCCTGCGCGGCTAGGGCTGGTGTCTTCTGCGGGCGATCAGGCGTTGCGGGGGCGGGAGCCGGTCCTGGAAGCCCCGGTGTTCGGTGACCAACTCGCAGTCGTGGGGCTCCAGTTGGGTGCGCAGGGCGTCCGGGGGGCCTTCCAGGAGGAGGAGGCCGGCGGGGCGCAGGACCGTGAGGGCCGCGCGGAGTTCGGCGTCGGGGTCTGGGGCCGGTGAGCGGTCGCGCAGGAGGCTGACCACGTCGTAGCGCGACTGGAGGGCCGTCGTGATGTGCGGGTCCGTGAGGTGGCCGGCGTAGGCCTCCTCGATGCGTTCGGCGGCGCGGGCGCGGACGACTCGGGGGGTGGGGTCGACGCCGTCGAAGGACGTGTACGGGAAGAGGGCCTTCGCCGTTTCCGGGAAGTGGGCGTCGCCGGTGCCGACGTCGAGCCAGCTCTCCGGTTCGGGGAGGAGCCGGAGGATCGCGCGGGCCAGTGCGCGGTGGCGGCGGTACGCGTCGAGGGTGCTGACGCGCGTGCTGACGCGGGTGCGCAGGCTGTTCATGGGCGGCTCCCGGAGACGTACGGCAAAACGGTGCAAACCGATACGTACGGGATCTAGATCTTGAGGGCAAGGACGTCCGGGGCGCGTGGTGGCCATGTGGCGCTGTCGCGTTCGATCGCTGCCGGTACTGTTCGGCGAATGAGCTCGCTTAATCTCGACGACTTCACCGATCTGATCGAGCGCCCCGACGGCGGTGTGCGCCGCGACGCGGAGGCCCGCCGCGAACGTCAGATCGTGCCGCCCGGGTCGCTGGGCCGACTCGACGACCTGGGTGAGTGGCTGGCGGCGGCGCAGGGCGCCGTGCCGGTACGGCCGGTCGAACGGCCGCGTGTGGTCTTGTTCGCGGGCGACCACGGCATCGCCGAACTCGGCGTGTCGGCCCGGCCGGCGGGCAGCGCCGGGGAGTTGGTGCGGTCGGTGCTGGAGGGCGGCAGCCCGGCGGCGGTGCTCGCCAGGCGGCTCGGGGTGCCGGTGCGGATCGTGGACATGGGCCTGGACTGCGATCCCAGCGCGCTGCCGGACGCGGTCGTGAAGCACCGCGTACGGCGGGGCAGCGGGCGTATCGACATCGAGGACGCGCTGACGCTGGAGGAGGCGACGGCCGCGTTCGAGGCGGGAGTCGCCGTAGCGAACGAGGAGGCCGACTCCGGTACCGATCTGGTGGTCCTCGGCGATGTGAGCGTCGGCGGTACGACGCCTGCCTCCGTGCTGATCGCCGCGCTGTGCGGCACCGATGCCTCTGTCGTCACCGGGCGGGGCGGCCTCGCGATCGACGACCTGGCGTGGATGCGCAAGTGCGCGGCGATCCGGGACGCGCTGCGGCGGGCCCGGCCGGTGCTGGGCGACCAGTTGCAGCTCCTCGCGACGGTGGGCGGGGCCGACCTCGCCGCGATGACCGGGTTCCTGCTGCAGAGCGCCGTACGGAAACTGCCGGTGATCCTGGACGGCGTCGTGGCCGCCGCGTGCGCGCTGGTGGGTCAGCGGGTCGCGTTCCGGGCGCCGGACTGGTGGCTCGCCGGGCAGAACAGCGGCGAGCCGGGCCAGGCGAAGGCCCTGGACCGGATGGCCCTGGAGCCCCTCCTCGACCACGGCGTGACGGTGGGAGAAGGCGCGGGCGCGCTGCTCGCCCTGCCGCTGGTGCAGGCCGCGGCGGCGCTGGCCGCCGAACTCCCGCTCAAGCCGGAGGAGTTGGACGAGTCCACCGAGCCGGCGGAGTCCGCGGAGGACGAGAAGCCCGTCGATCTCGCGGTGGAGAACTCCGAGGAGTGATGGGGCCCGGTCGTCGCGGCGGCCGTTGCGGCGGCGGATAAGAACCGTTCGTCGCGACAACGCCCATATGATCCTCCTTCATGGGAGATGTCCGGGTCGGGCCCGTTCAGGAACGTCATAGCTCAGGCGCCTCGCGGCGGGCCGCGGCCTTCGCCGTCTGGTATCTGCGGGCCGTCGCGTTCATCAACTTCCTCAGCGCGGCGTGGGTTTCGCTGGGGCAGGACGTACGACGGCACAACCAGGAGAACTTCTTCACGCCGTACCTGCTGACGGCAGGCTTCGCGTCCGGGGTGTTCACGGCGTTCCTCGCCATCACCATGCGGCGCCGCAAACGCGCCGCGTGGATCCTGAACCTGGTGGTCAGCGGGCTGTTCCTGGCGCTGTTCGGGTTCGCGATGTCGTTCCAGGAGATCCGCCAGTACCCGCAGAACTGGATCTCCCTGGTGCTGACCGCGGCCTTCGTCGGCGCACTCGTCGTGGGGCGGCGGGAGTTCTACGCGAAGGGCGACCGGTCCAACCCCCGGCTCGCCGCCGTCGTCGCCGTCGGCGGCACCCTGGTCGCCTCACTGCTCGCCGCGCTGCTGGTGACGGTCACCAACCAGGCGCACGACGCGTCCCGTTCGACCTTCGTGGAGCGCTGGCGCTACGGCGCCTTCCGGCTGGTGTCCATCGCCGCCCCGGAGAATCGCTTCCCCGGCATCTGGACCCCGAACTGGGTCAACGTCGTCATCAACGTGCTCAGCACGGTCCTCGTCCTCGGCGTGTTCTACGCCGCGTTCCGCTCCCGGCGCGCCGTCGACCCGCTCACCGAGGACGACGAGAAGAAGCTGCGGGCGCTCCTTGAACGGCAGGGCGAGCGGGACTCGCTCGGGTACTTCGCGCTGCGCCGGGAGAAGAGCGTGGTGTGGTCGCCGACCGGCAAGGCGGCCGTCGCGTACCGCGTGGTGGGCGGGGTGTCGCTGGCCTCCGGTGACCCGATCGGGGACCCGGAGGCGTGGCCCGGCGCGATCGAGCCGTGGCTCGCGGAGGCGCGGGTTCACGGGTGGATCCCGGCCGTCATGGGCGCGAGCGAGGAGGCGGGCACCGTCTACGCGCGGCACGGGCTCGACGCCCTCGAACTCGGGGACGAGGCCCTCGTCGAGGTCGCCGAGTTCACCCTCGAAGGGCGCGCCATGCGGACCGTGCGGCAGGCCTACAACCGGGTGAAGCGGGCCGGGTACACCGTGCGGATCCGGCGGCACGAGGACATTCCCGCCGAGGAGATGGCGTATCTGCTGAAGCGCGCCGACGACTGGCGCGACGGAGCCACGGAGCGTGGGTTCAGCATGGCGCTCGGGCGGCTCGGGGACCCCGACGACGGGCGGTGCGTGATGCTCGAATGCACCGACGGGGAGGGCGAGTTGAGGGCGGTGCTGTCCTTCGTGCCGTGGGGGCCGCACGGACTGTCGTTGGACCTGATGCGGCGCGACCGCGACTCCGACAACGGGCTGATGGAGTTCATGGTGATCGAACTCCTGCGCCGCGCCCAGGAGATCGGGATCACCCAGGTATCGCTCAACTTCGCCATGTTCCGGTCGGTCTTCGAACGTGGGGCGCGGATCGGTGCCGGGCCGGTGCTGCGGCTGTGGAGGTCACTCCTCAGCTTCTTCTCGCGCTGGTGGCAGATCGAGTCGCTGTACCGCGCCAACGCCAAGTACCGGCCCATCTGGGAACCCCGGTTCCTGCTCTTCGAGAAGAGCGCGGACCTGTTGCGCATCGGCCTCGCGGCGGCGCGCGCGGAGGGGTTCCTGGAGGCGCCGGGCCTGCCGAAGTGGCTGCACCGCAAGCACCTGGAGACGCACAGATGAACCGCCTCGCCCGCTGGGCCCGCGCCGAATGGGGACTGCTCTACGTCACCGTGCGCGAGCCGCTGCTGAAGCGGCACTGGCGGGCGATCCCGATGACGATCGGGGCGGTGCTGCTGACCGCGGTGCTGCAGTTCGTGCAGAACCAGTCCTGGGGCTACCAGTTCGTGCAGGACACGGGCGCGGTAAGGGCCGTGGACCCGCTGTGGCTGGCCCTCCTCCGCACCCCCCTGTCCCTTTTCGTGCCCGCGTTGGACCTCCCCGTGTGGGGCGCCCTCGCCCAGATCCTCTTCGTGTTCGGCATCGCGGAGATCGCCCTCGGCCGCTGGCGCACGCTCGTCATCGCCTACGCCGCGACCCTCGCCGGCACGCTGTACGCGCGCCTGGGCATCTGGCTCGGCTTCGACAACCCCTTCGGGCTGCCCAGCTCCGACCGGCTGGTGGTGGACACCGGTCCCTCGGCCGCCGTGGTCGGCCTCGCGGTGTTCGTCGCGTGGCGCTACGGCGCGTACGCGACGGCGCTGGCGGTGACCGGGGCGATGGCGATCGAGGTGATGCTGAAGGGCAACCTCGCCGGGAAGGAGCATCTCGCGGCGATCATCGCGGTGGGGGTGCTGTGCCTGGCTTCGGCGGTGCGGCACCGGCGGGGTGGCTTTGGGCCGGCGTCGGGTAGGCGGTCACGGTGAGGCCGTCCCGGCCGCCCCGGGGACCCTTCTCCCGGAAAGTGTGACAGTTTTTCGGAAAGTGACACACTTTCCGCGACATGGGTCCCTCCCCCGGCGATCCGCCCCCTCCTCCTCACCGCCGCCCGGGAATCCGTACCGGCTCCGGATCCGGCTTGCCCCCGATCCAGTCCTGGAGAGCACGGCGGGGCCCCGCCCAGCGGCGGTCGTGGTGGTAGGCGCGGAGGGTGGAACGGGCTCGGGCGCGGTGACGGCGGTTGCGGTAGAAGCGCTTGGCCCAGGGGGAACCCGGGCGGGCCAGGCGGATCGCGCCGACGAAGGCGACCAGCGGGACGAGGATGCCGAAGACCGCGGTGCGGGCCTTGCCCTTGCTCAGCGCGATGAGGGAGAACAGGAAGTTCACGGCGACGCTGACGATCACGCCGGCGCGGTCGTGTAGTTCGGAGGCGCTGAGGTCGTTGACGCCGAAGGGCGAGAAGCCGGCGAGCACGAAGCCGACCAGGGCCGCCGTGAGCACCACCGCCTCGACGCTCTTGCGGCCCGCCTCGGTCCAGTACACGTCGTCGAGGTAGAGGATCAGCGCGAACTCGTCCAGGACCAGGCCCGCGCCCATCCCGAAGACGATCGCGAAGAGCGCCGATCCGACGCCGTAGCGGGTGCTGGCCACGGCGCCGAAGCCGCCGATCACGGTGAGGACCACGCCCGGGACGACGTGGTGGATGTGTACGTCGCCCGCCTTGATGTTGCCGAAGGGGCCCTTGCCGGCGCGGATCAGGCGGGTGATGACCCGGGTGATGAGGAAGGTCAGGACGAAGGCGGTCAGCGCGAGGAGGAGCGGGAGTTTGCCCGGCTCGACGATGTTGCGGTGCAGCCAATGTCCCATATGCGCACTTTAGCCACGGCCCGCTCGGGCGCCCTCTCGATCGGCGGGTAATCTGCGCCGGTGTCCAAGACCTCGCCCCTTGACGGCCTCCGCTTCGCGTTCGGCACGCTGACTGTTCTTCCGGTCAGGGTGACCCGCTGGGATCGGGAGGCCGCGCGTGCGGGGATGCTGGCGGCGCCGGTCGTGGGAGTGGTCGTCGGTGGGTGTGCGGCCGGGGTTGGGCTGCTGCTTCTGGTGCTCGGCGCGAGTCCGTTGCTTGCCGCCGTCGGGAGCGTGGCCGTGCCTGCGGTTCTCACTCGGGGGCTGCATCTGGACGGGCTCGCGGATACCGCCGATGGGCTGGGCAGCGGGAAACCCGCCGAGGATGCGCTGCGGATCATGAAGCAGTCGGACATCGGGCCGTTCGGGGTGCTCGCTCTTGTTTTTGTGGTGCTGGGGCAGGTGGCGGCGCTCTCCCAGCTCTACGGCGACTCGTGGGCGCGGGGTGCGGTTGGGGCCGTTGTCTCGGGGGTCGCGGCTCGGCTGGCGCTGACGTCGGCCGCGCGGGCGGGGGTGCCTGCGGCTCGGCCTGAGGGGTTGGGGGCGGCGGTCGCGGGGGTGGTTCCGGTTGCGGGGGCGCTGGGGGTGGCGGTGGGTTTCGTTGCCGTCGGGGAGGCGTGCGGGTTGGCTCTGGGGGTGTACGGGGTCGCTCGGGCGTTCGTCGTCGCCCTGGTCGTTGCTGAGCTTCTTCTGCGGCACTGTCGGCGGCGGTTTGGTGGGGTCACTGGGGACGTGTTTGGGGGGCTTGCGGAGAGTGCGGCGACGGCTGCGGTCGTGATGCTTTCGCTTGGTGGGTGAGTGCGGATGCGTGGGGGCTGGTCGCGCAGTTCCCCGCGCACCTGGCGGAACTGCTCTCAGGCTTGTTCAACAGGAACGGCGCCATGCTCCCAGCTCGGGCTTCTTCAGTAGTGAACTCAGCTTCAAGTGACGGGAGTCGGGGCAGAAGCGGGCTGTCGGGAGGTCGTACTCGACGTGGAAGACGGCCTTGTTCGCCTTGATGAACGGGGTCAGGGTGTCGCACTCGTCGTACTGGGCGCACTGTTCGTTGACCGCGAAGTCGAAGTCGCTTACCAGGGCCGGGATTTGGTCCAGGTCGTTCTTCAGGCCGACGGACATGCCTCGGGCGTGGGACAGCTTGGCGATCAGGCGGTTGTAGCGGAGTTGGTCGGCGGCCTTGAGGGGGAAGCCGGTGTCGTTCCGGTAGCCGTCCATGTTGTCGGGCTCCACCGCGTCGAAGCCCTTCTCCTTGCACATGTCGAGGCGGGCCTCCATCAACGGCTCCAGGACGTCCGTGCGGCGGATGTCCAGCCAGCGTTCGCCCTTCCAGCCGTTGCCCTTGCCCAGGACCGACTTGGGGAACTTCTCGGCGTCGGGGCGGAAGTCCTCCCAGGCGCCGGTGGAGAGGTAGCAGATGACCTTGCGGCCCTTGGCGTGCAGCGCGGTCACCGTCGCCTTGGAGTGGTCGAAGCCGTCGATGTCGTAGACCGGCACGTCGACGGAGGTGTCCAGGCGGCCGCTCAGTTGCCACTGCCAGGCCACCCCCGGGCGGGGTTGCCAGCGCGCCCCCGAGTCCGGGGTGGGGGTTGGCTTCTCGTCGGAGGTCGACGTGCAGCCCGCGAGGAGCAGGAGGAGCAGGGCTGGCAGCAGGGTGGGGCGTCTCACTGAACGGGCTCCAGGGTGTGGGGCAAAGTACCCCACGGATGATCTCCTACGCCCGGTACCGCGCAGTGCACCGAGGCCCCTCGGGCTCGGGCCTCCGCTTCGAAGGCGACGTCGGGCGGGACGCCGTAGACGAGGTGGCCGAAGCGGATTCCTGTGGTGCCGCGCCAGGATTGGGGCGGTAGTCGGCGGTACGTCGTCCAGGGGCCCTCGAAGGTCACGAGGACGTCGGCTATGCGGGCGTACGACGGGTGCGGGGTCGTGCCGTGGTTCAGGACCAGCGTGGCGCAGCCTGTGCCCCAGGCGGCCGTGGCGATGCGCTGGTAGTGCCTGAACTCCTTCTGGCCTGCCGCCACTTGGTCCAGGAAGGCACCGTCCGTGCCGTACCAGTCCCGGTAGTGCGTCAGGTCCTTCACTACGTCCGCGTACGGGCGGCGGCCGTAGTCCGTGTCCGTGTAGCCGAGCAACCTCACCTCCGCCGCGCGGAGTTGGGAGGCCACCTCGGCGAAGGCCGGGTCCGGGGCTTCGCCGGGGCCGCTGGCCGGGTTGAGGACCACGGCGTAGAGGCGGGGGGCCGCCGCCACGATCGCGGCCCATTCCGCGGGGCGGATGGTCGGGTGTTCGTAGTACGGGACCAGCAGTTGGCTCATCGGTGGGCCGTCACTCTGCCCAACAGGGCGCAGATCAGGGCGGCTTGGACCAGGGCCGCGGTGCCGTTCACGTACAGGGCGATCCAGTGTGGGCCGGCCGCGTGGGTGAGGAGGGCCAAGGTTTGGGCCGCTGCCGCCGTGCAGCAGATCGCTGCCGCGCCTATGACCGCGCCGAAGGACTGCAGGAGCAGGCCCGTCCACAGGACCGTGCCGAGGAGGAGCAGGGCGGCGAGGCTTACTCCGTTGAGGGCGGGGGTGTGGGGCCAGAGGGTGGTTGCGAGGAGGGTCAGGGCGGAGAGGGCGGCCAGGTAGGCGGTCAGGCAGAGGGTGAGGGTTGTGCCTGTTGTGCGCCAGAAGGCTTTTGGGGTGCGGCTGTTGCGTAGGCCGGTGAGGCTGCCGCTGCGGAAGCGGTAGAGGAGCCATTCGGCTGGGCCCATGCTCAGGGTCAGGGCGACTGCGGCGACCGCGCTGCCGCTCAGGGCGGCGTAGAGGACGAGGGCGCCGCTGCCTAGGCCGAACAGGGCGTAGGGGAGGGAGGCTGTCAGTCGGGGGGACATTGTTGTTTTTTGTCTGCGGGTGCGTGGGGGCTGGTCGCGCCCACGCGGCGGTAGCCGCAAATTAAATACAGCCCCGCGCCCCTTGAGGGCGAGCCGGCCGTGGCCTACTTCGAGTTGAGCCAGTATCACTACCGCCAATAGGGAGCCCGGCAGCAAGGTCAGTCTCAGCGCGTCCGGAATCGGCTGAAGCATGGCCACGACCGCGACCGCCGTCATCGGCAACAGGCTTGCCAGCAGGGCTCGTTCGCGGCCCATGACCAGCAGGACCGTGGCTGCGCCCAGGTAGCAGGATTGGCCTGCGGCGAACGCTACGGCCGCCGGGTGGGCCGTGCCCGCTACCGCGAGGGCTACCGCTGCGCCCAGGAGTGCGCCCAAGGGGGCGCCGGTGAGGAGGCTGTGGCGGGCCGCCGGTTTGTCGCCCAGGCCGAGCCAGGAGTACGCGCGGTGGGCCAGGCCCTGGTTCCAGGTCCAGCCGACCAGGGCGCTTGCCAGGAGGGGGACGGTGCCTGCGAGGAGGGGGGCGCCCAGGACGTAGCCGAAGCCGGGGAGGGCGAAGACGACGCCTCTCAACAGGCAGCCGAGCAGGCCTACTTGCCAGGGGTCGTGGACGGGGCCGTCCGGTTCGGGGAAGCGGCGGGTTACGCGTTCGTACAACTCCTCCGCCAGGGCGAAGGAGTTCTTGACGCCGTAGCGCTCGCGTATCTGGTCGTCCGACATTCCGTCGGATTCGAGGAGGGCCGCTATCTCGTCGGGGTGCACGGCCGCGGCGACGAACTCGTCGAGGCGGTCGGCGAGTTCGTCGATCGGGTCGGGTTCGGCCCAGCTCGGGGAGGGGCGTTGCCTGGGGATGCCGGGGACGGTGTCCGAACTCGCCCCCGGCGGCAGCCAGATGGAACCTGTCACCAGTCCGTCCCGTCCGTGGCGACTGCCTTGTACCACGGATCGCGCAGTTCGGCGGTCCAGTCGGCGACGGTCTCGACCGTGGGCTCGTACACCTCGGGGCGGCCCGCGAGCTCCTGGTAAATAGTCCGGAAATTATCCACCGACCGACGCAACGTAAAACGCTCGATAACCCTCTGGCGGGACAACTCCCCCAATTTCAGGCGGCGTTCGTCGTCACGGAGGAGGGTGAGGGCGGCGGCGGCCATCTTCTCCGGCTCGCGCGGCGGGACGACGAGGCCGGTGTCGCCGACGGCCTCGCTCACTCCGCCGACGTCCGTCGAGACGGTCGTACGGCCACAGGACATGGCCTCGATGATGGAGAAGGGGAAGCCTTCGGAGATCGAGGACAGCATGACCACGTGACCGGCCGCGTACGCGCGCCAGACCTCGCTGATGCGTCCCTCGAAGGTGACGCCGTCGGTGACGCCCAACTCGGCCGCGAGCTTCTCGAGTTTGGTGCGGTAGGCCTCGCCGCCGGCCGGGACCGGGCCGAACAACCGCAGCCTGGTTTCCGGGAGTTCGGCACGGACGGCCGCATACGCGCGTAGAAGTGTTTCAAGATCCTTGATGGGGTCCACGCGGCCGCACCAGGAGAGGGTGGGGATCTCCGGTTCGGGGCCCGCGTGCGGGAAGGCGGCCGGGTCGACGCCGTTGTAGACCGTGCGGATCTTGTCGGCGTCGGCGCCGCCGCGCTCCTCCCAGCGGCGGTTGTACTGGTTGCACGGGGTGATCAGGTCGGCGGCCTTGTACCCGTGGGAGTTCAGCTCGCGGTAGAAGCCGAGCATGAACGCCTTCACCGGCCAGCGCTGGCCGTCGCGGCGGTAGCCGAGGTAGCGCTCGCGCAGGTAGATGCCGTGCTCGGTGAGGAGGAAGGGCACTCCGTCGAGCTTCTTCGCGGCCAGCGCGGGCAGCGTCGCCAGGCCGCTGCTGACGGCGTGGGCGACACAGTCCTCGGGGATGCGGACGCCGAGCGGGCGAAGTGCGTGCTCCAGCAGGTCCGTCGCGGTGAGCGCGTCGTGAACTGTGGGACGGGCGGCGGCCGTTGCCAGGTGCGGCATCGTCCATATCCACATCAGCGAGCGCAGCGCCGTCTCGGTGCGCAGGGCCGCCGACAGGCGTCCCTGGCGGGCGAGTTGGGCCAGCTCGTAGAGGCTCTCGCCGAAGTCGCAGTGCGCCTCGGGGTCGAGGAAGGAGAGCAGGAACCGCTCGTAGGAGTCGACGAAGCGGCGGCGGGCGGCGCCGTACAGGCCGTGCCGGTGGCGGCCCGGGCGCGGGCCCCAGGTCGGGACGGACGTGTGCCGGTAGGCGTTGGACGGCAGCTCCCAGGTCACGGGTTCGCGACCGCTGCCGGTGAGCGACAGGATGTGGAAGTCGACCTCGGGCATGCCCTTGACGAGCTGGTCGCACCAGGTGCTGACCCCGCCGTGGACGTGCGGATAGGTGCCTTCGGTGAGCATGGTGACATGACGGCCTGTACGCATCATGCGAGTTCCCCCCTGCGGAACTGTTGACGGCTCTGGGGCGCACCCCGGCCGGTCTGTGGGGGGCCGGGGTACGCGTGATGGCTGGCTGCGCTGCGAGTCGTGGGGTCAGGCGGGCAGGTTCAGCGTGAGAGCGGTCTGCGTAAGCTCCGGCGTGGTCCAGGCCGAGCGCTCTCCCGCGTACGGCGTCCCGAACGCGGTGGTGCCGAGAGGCAGTTGCTTGGTGGTCCCTTCCGGTGCGGTCAACGGGATCTGGATCCCTGTGGGGGCGTTGACGGTGACGGTGGTGCCGATCCGGTAGGCCTCGACGTCGCCGTTCGTGACGGCGGTCTGCCAGGCGGCGCGGTTCTGGAGTTCGGTGCCGATCGCGCTCTCCCGCAGGTTCTCCAGCGGGGTGTTGTCGGCGAACAGCGCCTGGTATCTGGCGAGGACCTGGTCCAGGACCGGGTAGAGGACGCGGTCCTCGGCCAGGTTGGACTGGTGCGCGTAGTGCGGGAGCGGGTCGTTGCTGATGGCGTGGCCGAGGTCGGTGGCCGCCTCCTGCGGGACGATGTAGTCGTCGTAGCCGGTGGCGGTGTCCAACGGGGCTGCCAGGCAAGTGGAGTTGGGGTTGTTCTCGCAGACGCCGCTGCCGCCGTCGGCCGTGGAGGTGTAGATCCAGTTGTACTCGTCGGCCATCTCGGCCTTGGTGCCCGCGTTGTAGTACACGTTCATCGGGTAGCGGGGCACGGTGAGCGCGTCGCCGACGGCCCGCTGGTCGCTCTCGCGGGAGTGGTCGGAGGCGGTCCAGGTGATGCCGTTGTCGGCGAGGGCTCCGGCCAGGTTCGGGTTGTCGTCGGGCTGCTGCGGCAGCGTCTTGAGGCCCGAGTGCTCACCGGTGACCAGCTCGTCGCGCTCGACCGGAAGGCCGTTCGCCAGCGCCCAGTTGTAGTTGTTGGCGATCTCCGCGGAGATGTCGGCCTGGCTCATGTACTGGGTCGTACCGTCGGCGTTCTTCGCGCAGGTCCACGGCACCGTCGTCAAGTCCTGGACGCAGCCGAGGAATTCGTGTGTGTACGTGTGGTTGATCCAGCGGAAGTCGGCCTTGTCGGCGAGGAGTTGGTCGGTCAGGGCGTCCGTGCCGCCGTTCTCGCTCTTCCAGTCCTCGCCCAGGCCCGCGTTGAAGGCCAGGTCGAAGGTGAAGCCGTGGTCCTGCTCCCACTGGGCCGCGTAGGCCGCGTCGGCGGCGGTCATCCGGATCGGCGTACTGTCCGAGCCCTCGCCGGACGCGCAGTCGTAGTCGCCCGGCGTGCAGTTGAGCTCGGTGTCCCAGCGGTCGTCGGGTGCGAAGACGTCGTCGACATGCACGGAGAAATAGTTGCGCGCCTGACCGAGGTGCACGCCCTGAGTCAGCCATTCGACGATGCCGCGCGCCAACACCCGGAACTGCTGCTGGTATTGGTTGTACGCGAAGGTCAGCACCAGTTCGCGGCGCCCGTCGTGCGCGTACTCGCCGACCAGGCTGCCGCGCCCGGTGCCGCCCGGTACGGCGGTGTCGACGTAGCTCGTGAAACCGGTCCTCGGCGTGGCCACGAAGCCGTAACTCTCCTGCACGGAAGCGGAGTTGTCCTCGAACGTGAGCGGCCCGTCAAGATAGCCGAAAGAACCCGCCTTGCCGTCGGCCGTGACATCTGCCTCATGCCCGTCGAGTGCCCCGGAGTAGGCGGCGTAGTCCAGGCCGACCTCCGGGTGCGCCCATGTGTAGGCGTCGACCTGCGGGATGCCGTACGTCGTCTCGTAGGCCTCCAGCGCGGTCTGTTCCGCCGAACTCGTCCCGAACGGCGCCTCGTTGGGCAGGACGACGCCCTGGTACTTCGCGCGGGGCGTGCCGTCGACCGTGTCGCTGAGGAAAGCCGCGTCGATCGTGGGGCGGCCCGAGTCGTTCAGGTTCACAGTCGTGTACGGAATGCCCTCGCTCTTCAGCTGGGCGGCGATGGCCTCGACGGGACTGTCGCCGTTGTCCACGACGAGTACCTTGAGGTCGATGCGCGGCTCGTCGGCGGCCGACGCTCCGGGTGCCTCAAGGCCCAGCACCAGCAGCCCCGCGGCCGCCAGTAAAGCGGCCCCGGTTCTCCATCCGCGCGTTCTGTGCGCCATGTCGTCCCTCCCCCAAGCGATCCCCGCTGTGGTCATCCGGCGGAGGATCCGTGGAAATCACGCAAATCGATGAGCATGTCGCCCACATGAACCCCACGAGTGTGGCGCAGGACATCCAGGGTGAGGATCGAGAAGTGGCCACTCCGCTTCCGGTAGGTGAACCCCTCGCGGGAACAGGTGAACCCCCCGCGCGAATGAGCCACGCGACACACGCGCGTACGCTCGTCGTGGGCACTCCACCAGCCCCCTATGTCCACCACCGCCGCAGGTCGGAAATAGGGTCGGCTGTCGGGCCCGGTCGACCCACCCCGATCGACCACAGGAACTTCACACCGGAAGCGAGAATTCACCACTGTGACTGCTCTCACTCTCAGCACCGCCGCGGCGCCCGGCCTGCGGGCCGACGCGATCGTGATCGGTGTCGGCAAGGGCGGCAAGGGCCCGGTCGTCGCACCGGGCGCCGACGCCGTGGACAAGGCGTACGACGGCAGGCTCGCCGGCGTCCTGGAGACCCTGGGCGCCTCCGGTGCCGAGGGCGAGATCACGAAGCTGCCCGCACCGGCCGGCTTCAAGGCCCCGCTCGTGCTCGCGGTGGGACTCGGCGCGGAGCCCGAGGAGGGTGAGGAGTACGGCGCCGAGGCGCTGCGCCGGGCCGCCGGCGTCGCCGCCCGCGCGCTCACCGGCGCCAAGAAGGCCGCCTTCGCGCTCCCTCTCGCCGACGCCGCCGACGCCGGCGCGATCGCCGAGGGCGCGCTGCTCGGCGCGTACTCCTTCGACGCCTACAAGGGCGGCGCCAAGGACGCCAAGGGCAAGGCCCCGCTCGGCGAGGTCGCCCTGCTCGGCGGCAAGCCGCGCGACAAGGAGTACAAGGCGGCCGTAGAGCGTGCGCTCGCGGTCACCGAGGAGCTCAACCGCGCCCGCGACCTGATCAACACCCCGCCGAACGACCTCGACCCCGAGGCCTTCGCCGCCGTCGCGCAGACCGCGGCCAAGGAACACGGCATCAAGGTCGAGGTGCTCGACGAGAAGGCCCTGGAGAAGGGCGGCTACGGCGGCATCCTCGGCGTCGGCGCCGGTTCCGCGGCCGGTCCGCGGCTGGTGAAGCTGTCGTACACGCACGCGGACGCCACCAAGCACCTCGCGTTCGTCGGCAAGGGCATCACGTACGACTCGGGCGGCATCTCGCTCAAGCCGGCCGGGCACAACGAGACGATGAAGTGCGACATGAGCGGTGCGGCCGCGGTGTTCGCGGCCGTCGTCGCCGCGGCGCGTCTTGGCCTCGCGGTCAACGTCACCGGCTGGCTGGCGCTCGCCGAGAACATGCCGTCCGGCTCCGCGACGCGGCCCGGTGACGTGCTGCGGATGTACAGCGGCAAGACCGTCGAGGTGCTCAACACGGACGCGGAGGGGCGGCTCGTTCTCGCGGACGCGCTGTGGGCCGCGTCGGCGGAGAAGCCGGACGCGATCGTGGACGTGGCGACGCTGACCGGGGCGATGGTTCTTGCTCTCGGGAGCCGGACGTTCGGTGTCATGGCGAACGATGACGCGTTCCGCTCCGCGATCGTGGATGCGGCCGAGGAGGTTGGTGAGCCGTCGTGGCCGATGCCGTTGCCTGAGCACCTGCGTAAGGGGATGGACTCTCCTACCGCCGACATCGCGAACATGGGTGAGCGGATGGGGGGCGGGCTCGTCGCGGGGCTGTTCCTGCGGGAGTTCGTGGGTGAGGGGATCACCTGGGCGCACGTCGACATCGCGGGACCGGCGTTCAACGAGGGCGGGCCGTTCGGTTACACGCCCAAGGGTGGGACAGGGTCTGCGGTGCGGACGTTGGTGCGGCTTGCGGAGTTGACTGCTGCTGGGGATCTGGGCTGACGTTCGCCTAGTAGCTCGGTGCCTTGGGTGCGTGGGCGACTGCGGGACGGTCTGTGGCCGGTCGCGCAGTTCCCCGCGCCCCTGGGGGGTTGCGCCTAGGAGGTTGCAAGAGAGGCGGCGTCTCTCAAGTGAGCGTGTGGTGTCTCACACCAGGGCCCGGCGTCTCGTTGGGCCTCGACAAGTGCGAAGATGGGCTCGGCAGGACAGGGCCCCCACCACAGGGCCGAAGAAAGAGCGGCCGGACACCAGCCGCCGACCGGTCGTCGCCGACCGGCGTGGCGCACATGCATGGAGGACGTGACGTGGCGAACGACGCCAGCACCGTTTTCGACCTAGTGATCCTCGGCGGTGGTAGTGGCGGTTACGCCGCGGCGCTGCGCGGGGCCCAGCTGGGCCTGGACGTCGCCCTGATCGAGAAGGACAAGGTCGGCGGCACCTGCCTGCACCGAGGTTGCATCCCCACCAAGGCCCTGCTCCACGCGGGCGAGATCGCCGACCAGGCCCGCGAGAGCGAGCAGTTCGGCGTCAAGGCCACCTTCGAGGGCATCGACGTACCCGCCGTCCACAAGTACAAGGACGGCGTGATCTCGGGCCTGTACAAGGGACTCCAGGGTCTGATCGCATCCCGCAAGGTGCACTACATCGAGGGTGAGGGCAAGCTCTCCTCCCCCACCTCCGTCGATGTGAACGGCCAGCGCATCCAGGGCCGCCACGTCCTGCTGGCGACCGGCTCCGTGCCGAAGTCGCTGCCGGGCCTGGAGATCGACGGCAACCGGATCATCTCCTCGGACCACGCCCTCGTCCTGGACCGCGTCCCGCAGTCCGCGATCATCCTGGGCGGCGGTGTCATCGGCGTGGAGTTCGCCTCCGCGTGGAAGTCCTTCGGCGCCGACGTGACGATCATCGAGGGCCTGAAGCACCTCGCTCCTCTCGAGGACGAGAACTCCTCCAAGCTTCTTGAGCGCGCGTTCCGCAAGCGCGGCATCAAGTTCAACCTGGGCACCTTCTTCTCGAAGGCCGAGTACACCGAGAACGGTGTCAAGGTCACCCTCGCCGACGGCAAGGAGTTCGAGGCCGAGGTCCTGCTCGTCGCCGTCGGCCGCGGGCCCGTCTCCGCCGGTCTCGGCTACGAGGAGCAGGGCGTCGCGATCGACCGCGGCTACGTCACGGTCGATGAGTACATGCGGACGAACGTCCCGACCATCTCCGCCGTCGGCGACCTCGTCCCGACGCTCCAGCTCGCGCACGTCGGCTTCGCCGAGGGCATCCTGGTGGCGGAGCGTCTGGCCGGTCTGAAGACCGTTCCGATCGACTACGACGGTGTCCCCCGGGTGACGTACTGCCACCCCGAGGTCGCCTCCGTGGGCATCACCGAGGCCAAGGCCAAGGAGGTCTACGGCGCGGACAAGGTCGTCGCTCTGAAGTACAACCTCGCGGGCAACGGCAAGAGCAAGATCCTCAACACCTCGGGCGAGATCAAGCTCGTCCAGGTGAAGGACGGTGCCGTGGTCGGCGTCCACATGGTCGGCGACCGCATGGGCGAGCAGGTCGGCGAAGCCCAGCTGATCTACAACTGGGAGGCGCTGCCCGCCGAGGTCGCCCAGCTGATCCACGCCCACCCGACGCAGAACGAGGCGCTCGGCGAGGCCCACCTGGCACTGGCAGGCAAGCCTCTCCACTCCCACGACTGACCCCCTCGGTCGGACGACGACACAGACTTCCGCAATTCGTAAGGAGCAACCGAAACCATGGCGGTTTCCGTAACCCTTCCGGCGCTCGGTGAAAGCGTCACCGAGGGCACTGTCACCCGCTGGCTGAAGGCCGAGGGCGAGCGAGTAGAGGCCGACGAGCCGCTGCTCGAGGTGTCGACCGACAAGGTCGACACCGAGATCCCCTCGCCGGTCGCCGGTGTGCTGGCCTCCATCAAGGTGGCCGAGGACGAGACCGTCGAGGTCGGCGCCGAGCTGGCCGTGATCGACGACGGTACGGGCGCGCCCGCCGCGGCCCCGGCCCCGGCCGCCGAGCCCGAGGCGGCTCCGGCCCCCGAGCCCGCTCCGGCCCCGGTCGCCGAGGCCCCCGCGGCTCCGGCCGCCCCGGCCCCCGTCGCCGAGGCCCCTGCCGCTCCGGCCGGTGGCGCCACCGGTACCGACGTCGTGCTGCCCGCACTGGGCGAGTCGGTCACCGAGGGCACCGTCACCCGCTGGCTGAAGGAGGTCGGCGAGGAGGTCGCGGAGGACGAGCCCCTCCTGGAGGTCTCGACCGACAAGGTCGACACCGAGATCCCCTCCCCGGTCGCCGGCGTCCTGCTGGAGATCCTGGTCGGCGAGGACGAGACCGCCGAGGTCGGCGCCAAGCTCGCCGTCGTCGGCGCCCCGGGGGCCGCTCCGGCGGCTGCCCCGGCTCCGGCCGCGCCCGCGCCCGCTCCGGCGGCTGCCGCTCCTGCTCCGGCCCCCGCGCCGGTGGCCCCCGCGGCTCCGGTCGCACCGCCCGCCCCGGCTCCGGCGCCCGCTCCGGTCGCCGCCGCTCCGGCTCCGGTCGCCCCCGCCGCCCCGGCCCCCGCGCCGGTCGCGGCTCCGGCTCCGGTGGCCCCGGCCGCTCCGGCGCCCGCCGCCGCGCAGGCGACGGACGACGGCGCGTACGTCACCCCGCTGGTGCGCAAGCTCGCGTCCGAGAACGGCGTGGACCTGTCCACCGTCAAGGGCACCGGCGTCGGCGGCCGTATCCGCAAGCAGGACGTCATCGCCGCCGCCGAGGCAGCGAAGGCCGCCGCTGCGGCCCCGGCTCCGGCCGCTGCCGCCGCTCCGGCCGCCACCGCCAAGAAGGCCCCCGTCCTGGAGGCCTCCCCGCTCCGCGGTCAGACCGTCAAGATGCCCCGCATCCGCAAGGTCATCGGCGACAACATGGTCAAGGCGCTGCACGAGCAGGCGCAGCTGTCCTCGGTCGTCGAGGTCGACGTCACGCGCCTGATGCGGCTGCGCGGCCAGGCGAAGGACTCCTTCGCCGCGCGCGAGGGCGTCAAGCTCTCCCCGATGCCGTTCTTCGTGAAGGCGGCGGCCCAGGCGCTGAAGGCCCACCCGGCCATCAACGCCCGGATCAACGTCGAGGACGGCACGATCACCTACTTCGACACCGAGAACGTCGGTATCGCGGTGGACTCCGAGAAGGGCTTGATGACCCCGGTCATCAAGCACGCGGGCGACCTGAACATCGCCGGTATCGCCAAGGCCACCGCCGAGCTCGCGGGCAAGGTCCGGGCGAACAAGATCACCCCGGACGAGCTGTCCGGCGCGACCTTCACCATCTCCAACACCGGTTCGCGCGGCGCCCTGTTCGACACGATCATCGTGCCCCCGAACCAGGTCGCGATCCTCGGCATCGGCGCCACGGTCAAGCGCCCGGCGGTCATCGAGACCGAGGACGGCACGGTCATCGGCGTCCGCGACATGACGTACCTGACCCTCTCCTACGACCACCGCCTGGTGGACGGTGCCGACGCGGCCCGTTACCTGACGGCGGTCAAGGCGATCCTTGAGGCGGGCGAGTTCGAGGTGGAGCTCGGCCTGTAGTCAGCCGCCGCCTGGTCTGTTGTTTGTACGGTGCCCCCGTTCCGGAGACTCTCCGGGCGGGGGCACCGCGCGTTTCCGGGCGCACGGCACGCGCATACCGCCCAGCATCCCGGCGTACGATCCCGTCGTGTGCCGGCGCCGGTGTCGCCGCCGGGCAGGGCGCACAGCCGACCTCGGCCGACTCGGCCCAACTCCTGGGCGCCGTCCGGTCTCACGAAGACACGGGCGCCGCCGGGGCCGGGTGCCGGGCACGATCCGTAGCCGCGCGGCGCCCGTCGGGCCCACACGCCGGAGTGAGCGCCGGTCGACAGCCGGTCACCCCGCCGTCACCGACTCGGGACCCCACGCCCCGCTCCGAACTCCCCAGTTCATCGCGCCCCCGAAGCCCCGCAGGGCACCCGCAGGGCACCCGCGCCGACCGCCCCACCAGCGTGTAAGTCTCGTCTCACCTGCATGAAAGCGCCCCCGTGCGCCCCTCCCGAGCGGGCGTGCGGCCTTATTGTCTAAACGTCAAACGCCCTTAAGGAGCTCTCATGACCGCGCCCGTCGTCCACTCGCTGCGCGAACAGATCCGCGAGCACATCGTGGAGGGGATCGTGAGCGGACGCTGGAAGCCGGGCGAGCGGATCGTGGAGCGGCGGATCGCGACGGAGCTGGAGGTCAGCCAGACGCCGGTGCGGGAGGCATTGCGCGAGCTGGAGTCGCTGCGGCTGATCGAGTCCGCGCCGAACAAGGGCGTCCGGGTACGGAACCTGACGGCGGCCGACCTGGAGGAGAGCTACCCGGTGCGGGCCGGTCTGGAGGCCATCGCGGCGGAGCTGGCGGCGGAGAAGCTGGCCGAGGACTGCTCGGCGCTCGAACCGCACGTCGCCGCGCTGTACGAGGCCGACCGCGACGCGGACGGCACCGGCCAGGTCCGCCACACCGTCGGCTTCCACCGCGAACTGGTCCGCGCCGCCGGCAACTCCGTGCTGCTGCACACCTGGGAGGGCCTCGGCATCGAGGTCTTCACCGCCCTCTCCATCCGCTGGCTGGGCACGGTCCAGCAGTCGTACGCGGAGGAGCACGAGGAGTTGGTGGCCGCGTTCCGGCGCCGGGATCCGCGGATCGCGGAGCTGGTGAAGGCTCACGTTCTCGGCTGCGCCCCGCGTCCGTGACGCAGCCGAGCGCAGCCATGCTCACCTGCGAAAACTCGTCAGAAACCGGCGAAAAACACGGCACCCGGTGCCCCCGCAAAAGGCACGCCGTGCCGACTTTCTCGTAATCAAGATATTTTGCCCGGGAACCTTTGATCGATCATCGATCAGGGAGTTACAGTCACCGACGGGCTCCCACCACAGGGCCCGCCGCCCTGTCCTGCCAAAGACCAAGGGCACCCCCGAAATCCCCTTGCCGATGAGGGAACCCCCCTTCGACCGAGGAAGGCGGCGTTATGACCGACCCCTACGCCATCCAGCCGAGCGAGCTCGACCAGCTCCCGGACCGCGACCCCGAGGAGACCGCCGAATGGCAGGCCTCCCTGGACGCCGTCGCGAAGGCTGCCGGCCCGCACCGTGCCGCGTACCTGATGCGCCGCACGCTGGAGCGCGCGGAGGGCAACGGCGTCGCGCTGCCCAAGCTGCTTGAGACGGACTACGTCAACACCATCCCGACCGCCGCCGAGCCGTCCGCGCCCGGCGACGAGGCGCTGGAGCGCCGGATCACCGCGTGGAACCGCTGGAACGCGGCGGCCATGGTGACCCGCGGCGCGAAACACGGCGTCGGCGGCCACATCGCGACCTTCGCGTCCGCGGCCTGGCTGTACGAGACGGGCTTCAACCACTTCTTCAAGGGCAAGGAGGCGGACGGCTCCGGCGACCAGCTCTACATCCAGGGCCACGCCTCCCCCGGCATCTACGCCCGCGCCTTCCTCGACGGCCGCCTCACCGAGGCGCACCTCGACAACTTCCGCCAGGAGGCCGGCGGCAACGGCCTCCCGTCGTACCCGCACCCCCGCCGCCTGCCCTGGCTCTGGGAGTTCCCGACGGTGTCGATGGGCCTCGGTCCGCTGTCGGCGATCTACCAGGCCCGCTTCAACCGGTACCTCACCGCGCGCGGCATCAAGGACGTCTCCGAGTCGCACGTCTGGGCGTTCCTCGGCGACGGCGAGATGGACGAGCCCGAGTCGACGGCCGCCCTCGCACTGGCATCGCGCGAGGGTCTGGACAACCTGACCTTCGTCATCAACTGCAACCTCCAGCGCCTCGACGGCCCGGTCCGCGCGAACTTCAAGATCGTGCAGGAGCTGGAGGCCCAGTTCCGCGGCGCCGGCTGGAACGTCATCAAGTCGCTGTGGGGCAACGCCTGGGACGAGCTGTTCCAGCTCGACACCACGGGCGCGCTCGTACGCCGCCTGCGCGAGGTACCGGACGCCCAGGTGCAGACGTACCAGACGCGTGGCGCCGCCTACATCCGCGAGGACTTCTTCGGCACGGACCCGGCGCTCGTCGAGCTCGCGAAGCTGCTCAGCGACGACAAGATCCTCGAGTGTTTCCACCTCTCGCGCGGTGGTCACGAGGCGAACAAGGTGTACGCCGCGTACAAGGCGGCCGTAGAGCACAAGGGCGGCCCGACGGTCATCCTCGCGCAGACGGTCAAGGGCCACACGCTCGGCGAGGGTTTCGCGTCGAAGAACGCCAACCACCAGATGAAGAAGCTCTCGACGGACGAGTTCAAGCAGATGCGTGACCTGCTCGAACTCCCCATCAAGGACAGCGACTTCATCGACGGGGTCGTGCCCTACGGCCACCCCGGCGCCGACTCCCCCGAGGTCCGTTACCTCCAGGAGCGGCGTGCGGCGCTCGGCGGACCGGCCCCGGCCCGTCGTACGCACGCGCTCGCTCCGCTGCCGTCCGCCGCCGACAAGACGTTCGCGTCCTTCGACAAGGGGTCCGGCAGCCAGAACGTCGCTACGACCATGGCGTTCGTCCGGCTGGTGAAGGACCTGGTCCGCGACAAGGAGACCGGCAAGCGCTGGGTGCCGATCGTCCCGGACGAGGCGCGCACCTTCGGCATGGAGTCGCTGTTCCCGTCGCTCGGGATCTACTCCCCCAAGGGCCAGACGTACGAGCCCGTCGACCGCGACCAGCTCATGTACTACAAGGAAGCCAAGAACGGCCAGATCCTCAACGAGGGGATCACCGAGGCCGGTTCGATGGCGGACTTCATCGCCGCGTCGACGTCGTACGCGACGCACGGCGAAGCGATGATCCCCTTCTACATCTTCTACTCGATGTTCGGCTGGCAGCGCACGGCCGACCAGATGTGGCAGCTCGGCGACCAGCTCGGCCGCGGGTTCCTGGTGGGTGCCACGGCGGGCCGTACGACGCTGACGGGCGAGGGCCTTCAGCACGCGGACGGTCACTCGCCCGTGATCGCGGCGACGAATCCGGCGGCGCTGTCGTACGACCCGGCGTTCGCGTACGAGGTCGCGGCGATCGTGCGCGATGGCCTCCGCCGGATGTACGGCGAGGCCGCCCCGGGTGAGGACTCGAACGTCTTCTACTACCTCACCGTCTACAACGAGCCGATCCCCCAGCCCGCCAAGCCGGCCGGACTCGGCATCGACGAGGGCATCGTCAAGGGCCTGTACCGCTTCAACACGGCGGAGTCGGCGGGCCTTTCGCCTGCTGCCAACGCGGCGCGGATCCAGCTTCTTGGCTCCGGTACGGCGATCCACTGGGCGTTGAAGGCGCAGCGGATGCTCTCCGAGGAGTGGGGTGTGGCGGCCGACGTGTGGTCGGCGACGTCCTGGACCGAGCTGCGGCGGGACGCGTTGGACGCGGATGCGGCGTTGTTGCGGGGCGAGGAGCGGGTGCCGTACGTGCGGCAGGCGCTGCAGGGGGCCGAGGGGCCGGTGCTCGCGGTCTCCGACTACATGCGTCAGGTTCCCGACCAGATCGCGCAGTGGGTCGAGCAGGACTGGTCTTCGCTCGGCGCGGATGGCTTTGGTCTGTCGGATACGCGTGACGCGGCTCGGCGGTACTTCGGGGTCGACGCGGAGTCGATCGTCGTGGCGGCTCTTGCGCAGCTGGCGCGGCGTGGGGAAGTGAAGGCTACGGCGGTGAAGGAGGCGCGGGAGCGGTACGGCTTGTAGGGCCTGTTTTTCGCCCCCGCCGCCCCTACCCGTCCCATCCCTGGGGGCTGCCGCCCCCAGACCCCCGCTTCGGCCTGAACGGCCTCGTCCTCAAACGCCGGACGGGCTGAGTGATGCGGACCGGTGCTCAGAAGCTCCGGTCGGCAAGAACTCGGCCCGTCCGGCGTTTTCGGCCTGTCCGCCACAAATCCAGCCCGTCCGCTGCAAATCCAGCCCCTCCGGCGTTTGAGGAGCGGGGGTCCGGGGGCTGGCCCCCGGAACGGGGTTCGGGGCGGAGCCCCGGCGGGGTCGAAGGGGCGGAGCCCCTGGAGGATGGGACGGGTAGGGGCGGCGGGGGCGAGATCCCTCATCATGAAGGCATGCGTGCTGCCCGTCTCATCAAAATGGTGCTGCTGCTTCAGGCCCGGGCCTCCATGACCGCCGCCGAACTGGCCGGCGAGCTGGAAGTCTCCGAGCGGACCATCACCCGGGACGCGCAGGCACTGTCGGAGGCGGGCGTCCCGGTGTACGCGGACCGGGGGCGGGCCGGCGGATACCGGCTCGTCGGCGGGTACCGGACCCGGTTGACCGGGCTGGGCCGTAGCGAGGCCGAGGCGCTGTTCCTGAGCGGAGTGCCGGGCGCGTTGCGCGAGATGGGGTTGGAGGATGCCGCGTCGGCCGCGCGGCTGAAGGTGTCCGCCGCGCTGATGCCCTCCCTGTCGGACGCCTCACGCACGGCGGCCCAGCGATTTCACCTCGACGCCCCCGGCTGGTTCACGGAGCCCAAGACACCCGAACTGCTCCCCGCCGTAGCGGACGCGGTCTGGGACGACCGAAGGCTGCTCGCGCGGTACCGGCGCGGCGACTCCGACGTCGAACGCGAACTGGAGCCATACGGACTCGTCCTCAAGGCGGGGGTCTGGTACCTGTGCGCGCGGGTCGCCGGTCACGATCCCTCCCCCACCTACCGGGTGTACCGGATCGACCGGTTCACGGCGGTGGAGCCGGGCGCCGAGCGCTTCGTACGGGACGAGGAGTTCGACCTCCCGGCCTTCTGGGACGAGCGGGCGGAACAGTTCGCGCGGTCGATCCTGCGGGCCGAGGTGGTCGTACGACTGTCTGCGGACGGGGTGCGGAGGCTGCCGTACGCCGTCGATCGGGCCGCCGCGAGGGAAGCCTTGGAGGTCGCGGGCGCGCCGGACGACGACGGCTGGGTGACCGTGACCCTCCCCGTGGAGTCGGAGGAGGTGGCCCACAGCCAGCTCGCGGGGCTCGGCCCGGACGTGGAGGTGCTGGCACCGGAGAGCCTGAGGGCACGGTTCACGAACGACGCGCTACGGCTGGCCACTCTGTACCGGCGCCCATAACGATCTGCCCCGCTCCAGGTGACAATCCGCTGCACTCCACGTGCGCGCACCCCCTCCAGGCCCGATGCTTGACCCGTGATGGACGAGACGGAGTTCTGGGAGTTGGTGGACGGCACCCGCGAGGCCGCCGAGGGCGACCCCGAGGAGCAGGCCGACCTGCTCGTCGACCGGCTTCTGCTGCTGGACCCGGAGCTGGTTCTGGACTTCGCCCGGCATTTCGAGGCCCGTTTCAACCGCGCGTACACCTGGGATCTGTGGGGCGCCGCGTGGGTGCTGCTGGACGGCGCGAGCGACGACGCGTTCGACTTCTTCCGGTGCTGGCTGATCGGTCAGGGCCGTGAGGTGTACGAGGGTGCCGTGCACGATCCCGACTCGCTGGCCGACCTCATCGACGACTTCGACGAGGAGATCGACGGCGACGGGGAGGAACTGGGGTACGCGGCGGACGAGGCGTACGAACAGCTCACCGGTGCCGTCGCCCCCGACCTGGGGATTCCACCGGCGCCCGCCGAGCCGCTCGGCGCTCCGCTCAACCTGGAGAACGAGGCCGTGCTCGCGGAACGTTTCCCGAAACTGCGGGAGAGGTTCCGGCAGGAGTGAGAGGGGTACGGCGATGGGTGCCCGCCCCGCGACCGAGTCGTCGGGCGCGAACGACCGGATCCCGAATCCCGAATCCCAGTGAGGTCACCGTGGCTCGCATACCGTACCCGGAGCATTCCGCCGCAGCCGTGGACGCGCTTCCCACCCCGTTGAACGCGTTCCGCATGCTCTCGCACGCCCCGGATCTGACGGGTCCGGCGATCGACCTGGGCATGGGCGTGCTCGGGTCGTCGATACCGGTGCGGCTGCGCGAACTGGTGGTGATGTCGGTGGCGGCGCGCACGGACTGCGCCTACGGGCTCGTCCAGCACCGCCCGATCGTGCTCCACGCGGGGGTCACCGTCGACCAGTTGGCGGCGGTCGTCGAACTCCGGCCCGAGGAGGGCGAGTTCGACGAGGTCGAGTCGGCGCTGCTGACGGCGACGGAGGAGCTGATGACCCGACACACGCTCACGGAGGCCACGTTGGGCACACTCCGCAAGCACCTGACCGACCGTCAGGTGGTCGAACTGATCACGACGGTCGGCTACTACACGATGCTGGCCGGTGTCCTGAACGGGCTGGGCGTGGACATCGATCCGGTGGGCGAGAAGTACCTGGGCATGGGCCGGGGTTAGGGCCTGTCCCGCTTCCTCTGATTCCTCCGCTTTCCCGTAACGACGGGGCGACCCACGTGTCACAGCGGTGTCCTGATGCCACTGAGGTCAGAACAACTGCCGGGCCGCGGGCCTCAAATGGAGCGACAACGCCCGCTCGGTCAACCCCTCGGAGGGGTCATGTTCCCTGTCGTTCGCCCGCGTTCGATGGTTCTGCTCGGTGCCGCCCTCATCGTCGTACTGATCGGTGCGGCGGTCGGCACCATGCTCCTGGTCGGAGAACAGGCCGAGGGCAAGGAGCTCAACGACCCGGACCCGAAGGCCGTCAGTACGGTCGCCGTCTGCTCGGACGTGAAGGTCCACGCGTGGGTCACGATGAACGTCGGGACGGTCGCCAAGCCCGACGACAAGTTCGTCGACTACGACGTCGACGCCACCCGGCACGACCACGACCCCTTCGAACTCACCCTGGCCAAGGGCTGCAACAGCGCCGCCGGAGCCTTCGACTCCCGCATGCAGTTCAAGGCCCCCGGCCTGAACAAGGGCCGCCCGCTCTATGTGACCGCGCCGGCCGACCGCCGACACGTCCTGGTCCTCCGCCTCACCCAGCACGCGGACGGCACGGTCACCAGCACACAGCAACTGGTCGCCGCCCGCTGACGACCACGGCTGCCTACGCGGCCGTCCGGCGGCGGGTCGAGTCCGTCGAGATGTAGGCCTGCGTCTGGTCGGCGCGTACCGCGTGGTGCATCGGGGCCGCGTTGGCCTGGTCGAGCGCGGAGGCCGTGACGGCGGCCGGGCCGAGGATCACGGTCGCGACCGCGCAGACGACCGCCCAGGGTCCGCGGGCGGACTTGGCCCAACCGGCCGACTTCTCCGTGGTGTTGGTGTGACTGCTGTTCATTTTCCCCACCTCCAGTCAGTGCGTGTGCATGACGATAGGGAGGTTGTTTCGGTGGACCCGGTGAGTTGCCTGCGAGAAACCTGTGAGCGCAACCCCCCTTGCCGGACCCCTCCAGAGGGGACCCTCCCTGCGAAAGTGTGACAGTTCGGCGCAGAGTGTCACACTTCCGTGGGGCACCCCTTGGGGGGTGGGCCGTCCACTCGCCCAGCCCTCCCGGAAGGCGGGGTTCGGGTGGCCGTCGCCGACCGTTCGCCCGAACTGCCCGTCTGGTACACCGAACCCGACTGGGATACGGAGAGCGGACGGGGCATCTTCCTGCCCAGACAGGGCCGACGCGGCAAGCAGGTGTGGGCGGAGTTCACAGCCGTGAAGTCTTGACCCGCCCGGTGAGCCCCGGCTTACGGTGGCCGCCGCCGAACAGGAGCGCGCGCCCATGACCAGCCCGTACGTGAAGGGGATCACCCGCGAGGAACACCTCGGCCATCTCCAGCTGCACCCGGACGCGAGCCACCTCCAGATCCCCGAGTGGGCCGACGTGAAGCCCGACTGGACGGCGGAGAGCGTCGGTTGGTTCGAGGGGGAGGCGCTGGTCGCCGTAGCGCTCGTGCTGTACCGGGCGTTTCCCGGCACCGGCCGGTGCCTCGCCTACCTCCCCGACGGCCCGGCGATCGACTGGCACAGCCAGCGTCCGGAACGGTACCTGGACCCCCTGATCGCACATCTGGAGGAGGAGGGCGCGTTCTCGGTCCGCATAGGCCCACCGCTCGTGGTCCGGCGCTGGGACGCGGCCACCGTAGCGGCGGGCGTCGCCGACCCCTCCGTACGACATCTGCGAGATCTCCCCACGGACGGCATCGACGGCTACGCACTGGACGCGGCGGAACGGCTCAGGCGGCTCGGATGGCGCCGGTGCAAGGAGGAGGACGAGAGCGGCTTCGGCCTCGGCCAGCCGCGCTACGGCTGCCAGATCCCCCTGACCGGGCGGTCGGTGAACGAACTGCGCGCCGCGCTCTCCCCCCACTGGCTGCAGTCGCTGCAGACGGCGGAAGCCGGCGGCGTCGGGGTCTTCTGGGGGTCGGCGGACGACCTGCCCGCGTTCCACCGCCTGTACCGCGCCACGGCGGAACGCGACGGCTTCAAGCCCCGCCCCCTGGACTACTTCCGCCGCATGTGGCAGGCGCTGAACGCCGAGGAATCCGACCGCATACGCATCTACCTCGCCGAGTACGACGACGAGGTCCTCTCCTCCGCCCTGATGATCAGCACCGGCCCCCGCGCCTGGCACTCCTACCCCGCGTCCGCCCGCCGAGGCCGCGAACTCCGCCCCAGCAGCCTCCTGTTGTGGCGCATGCTCTGCGAGGCCCTCGACTCCGGCGCGGACACCTACGACCTCCGCTCCATCACCCCGTCCCTGATAGCCGACGACCGCCTCGTCGGCCGCCTCCTCTTCAAAACCGGCGCAGGCGGCCAAGCGGTGGAATACCTCGGCGAATGGGAACGCCCAGTGGGAAGCCAGGGGAGGGTCCTGCAACGGGCGTTGAGCATCTATCTCGGCCGCAGGTAGACCCCCTAGGGGCGCGGGGCTGTGTCGATTTGCGGCTCCGCCGCGTGGGCGCGCCCAGCCCCCACAAACCCGCACCCAACACCCAACGGAACGGACCTCAGGGGCGCGGGGAACTGCGCGACCAGCACCCACCGGGCCGGCACCCGACATCCGACCGAGCGGGGGGTCCGGGGGCGCAGCCCCCGGGGATGGGACGGGTAGGGGCGGCAGGGGCGATTCAACGCCCCTGCAACCGCGCCGCCAGTTCCCGAACCTCCGGCAACCGAGCCAACAACGCCGCCCCCGGGCAACTCGTCATGTACCCATCCTTGTGCCCCGCCAGCGCAGGCAGCACAGCCGTCGCACCCCTGGCATACCGACTGAGGCTGTTACTAGACACCAGCCGCGCCTTCCCCCGCGGATCAACACCCGCAAGCCCCAACTTCCAAGCCGCCAGCGCAGCAATCGCATCGGTCATAGCCCGAGGCACAACCATCCCCGAAGTGAACGTCCCGATCGCCGCGATCCCCGCGGTCCGATGATTGAACCCCTGCGTATGCGCCCCCGTGACGGCCCGGTCGACACCCCCCGCCCGCCCCTCATAAATCGTCCCGCACCGATCGACGAGGAAGTTGTACCCGATGTCGTCCCAGTCGCGAACCCCCGTCTGCCCGGCATACAGGTACCGGATGATCCGAGGCGCGTCCGCACAGTCGTACCCGTTCGGCGAATCCGTGTGATGGACGAAGACGGCGACGACCTTGTCGTCGTAACGCGGCGGCGGCTGCGCGTGCCGCGAGAGCGCGTCCAGCCAGGCCGAACGCGGCACGATCCGCGGCTTGGGCGCGGTGTGCCCGACGGCCACGGGCCGCGCCGCGACGGGCGGCCGTACGGCGGCGGTCGTGGCCCGGCGCCCGATGCCGTTCGCGCACAGGGCGAGCACCAGGACGGCGGCGAGACCGGGCAGGCAGGCCAGCAGAACGACCGCCGCGCGGGGTATTCGTACCCGCGGCCGTCGTCTTCGTGCACCCGGTGTTCTTCTCAGGACACGCATGGTCACACTCTCGGCCGGAAACACTCAGTCCGCGATGTGTGCTGTGCCACCCGGTGGAACCATCGTCCTGGTCCGGCACGTTTCTGGGGGTACACGCACGCGTGGTGAGTTCCCGGAGGCCACGCGCGCGTGACTGATCAGTGGGCCCGTTCCTCGCGTACTAAGGGTTCCGAGAGAAAGGCGGCTCCGTGGACCTGCTCGACCTGCTGTTGTTGCTGGTGATCCTCGCCTACGCGGCGTCCGGATACCGGCGCGGCCTCGTCGCCGGATGTGTGTCGCTCGCCGGGTTCGTGGGCGGCGCGGTCATCGGCGTATGGGTGCTGCCGTGGGTGATGGACCTGGTGACTCCGGGGACGACGGCGGCGACGGTGACCGCCGTGCTCACCGTGCTGACCCCTGCGGTGGTCGGACACGAACTGGCGGGGCGGCTCGCGCTGAAGCTGCGCAAGGAGCTGGACCAGGGGCCGCTGCGGGTGGCCGACGGCATCGGCGGGGCCGCGGCGAACTCGGTGGCGGTGATGATCGTCGCGTGGGTGGCCGCGAGCGTGCTGGGCGCGTCCTCGTCGGCGACGGTCACGACGGCGATCCAGGACTCGAAGCTGCTGGGCAGCGTCCAGAAGCTGATGCCGGACACGACACCGACGTGGTTCTCGCGGGCGACCTCCGCGCTCACGGAGGCGGGCTTCCCGCAGGTCTTCAACCCGTTCGAGAACGAGTCGACGGCCGAGGTCGCCAAGCCCACCGGCGACAGCGTCACGGCCGCCGCGACGAACGCCTCGAAGCGGAGCACGGTCAAGATCGAGGGCTCCTCGGGCACCCAGGGCCGCGAGGGCAGCGGCTTCGTGTACGCCCCGCAGCACGTGATGACCAACGCGCACGTGGTGGCCGGCATCGACGACCCGACCGTCCGCATCGGCGGGGTCGGGCGGTCGTACGAGGCACGGGTCGTCCTCTTCGACCCGCAGAAGGACGTCGCCGTGCTGTACGTGCCGGGGCTGTCCGCGCCCGTGCTGCGCTTCGACACCAGCGCCGAGCGCGGCGACTCCGCCGTCGTCGCCGGCTATCCCCAGGACGGCGACCTGAACCTCCAGGCCGCGACCGTCGCCAACCGCGTGAACGCGACCGGCCAGAACATCTACAACAACGGGACGGTCACCCGCGAGATCTACTCGATCCGCTCCACCGTCCGCCCCGGCAACTCCGGCGGCCCCCTCCTGACCACCGGAGGCAAGGTCTACGGCGTCGTCTTCGCCCGCTCCACCTCGGACAACGAGACGGGGTACGTGCTGACGGCCGACGAGGTCTCCGGGGACGCGCAACGGGCGGCGACCGCGACCGCCCAGGTGGACACGGGCGACCTGGTCACCTCCTAGGCCGACAGGTCAGAGCGCGCGGCCCATGAGGACGTCGTCGACGTACTTCCCGTCGAGCAGGAACTCCTCGGGCAGCACGCCCTCGACGGCGAAGCCCTCGGCCTCGTAGAGCTTCCGGGCCGGGGTGTTGTGCCCGAGCACGCGGAGGGTGATCCGCCGGGCGCCCTGCCGCCTGGCCTCGGTCATCGCGGCCCGGATCAGCGCCCTGCCGACCCCGTGTCCGCGTGCCTCGTCGGCGACAGCCAGCCCCTGGATCTGCCGGACGTGCGCGTTGCAGGCGAGCGAGGTCGCGGGAACCAGCCGGATGTAGCCGACGATCCGGCGGTCGAGTTCGGCGACCAGGTGCTCGCCGGGCGCGTGCCGCTCGTCGAAGAAGGGGCGGTACGGCGGCTGCGGCCGGGGCGTGACCGCGTGCAGGTTGGACCAGGTGGCGCGGTCCAGTGCGCCCAGTTCCTCGTCGTCGTCGGGCAGGGCTGTGCGTATGTTCGGCTCGGACATGTGGGCCAGGGTACGGCGGGAGCGGCGCGGTCCTCATGGGGGTTTTATGGATCAACGAGGCAGGATGGACGCCATGGAACGCTCGCGAATCGCGGTGACCGGCGCCTCCGGTCTCATCGGCAGCGCACTGGTCCGGTCCCTGACCGCGGACGGGCACGAGGTGGTGCGCCTGGTGCGGCGCGCCGCCCGGGGCGCGGACGAGGTGTGCTGGGACCCCGAGGGGCAGTACGTGGACGCGGCCGGGCTCGACGGGTGCGACTCGGTGGTCAACCTGGCCGGTGCGGGGGTCGGCGACCACCGCTGGACCGACGCCTACAAGAAGCAGGTCCGCGACAGCCGCGTCCTCGGCACGTCGGCCCTCGCGGAGGCCGTCGCCGCGCTGGACCGGCCGCCGCGGGTGTGGGTGAACGGCAGCGCGATCGGCTTCTACGGAGAGACCGGCGACCGCGCCGTGGACGAATCGGCGCCTCCTGGGGACGGCTTTCTGCCCTCGCTGTGCGTGGAGTGGGAGGAGGCCACGGCACCCGTGCAGGAGGCGGGCGTACGGACCGTGTTCGCGCGGACCGGGCTGGTCGTGGCGCCGGAGGGCGGGGCGTGGGCCAAGCTGTTCCCCCTCTACAAGGCGGGACTTGGGGGACGGTTCGGGAACGGACGGCAGTACTGGTCGTTCGTCGCGCTGCACGACGAGGTGGCGGCGATCCGGCACCTCATCGACACGGACGGGCTGTCCGGCCCCTTCAACCTCACCGCGCCGAACCCGCTGACGAACCGTGAGATCTCGGCGGCGATGGGGCGTGTGCTGCGCCGCCCGTCGCTCTTCACGGTGCCGGCACCCGCGCTGAAGCTGGTCCTCGGCGAGATGTCGGGGGATGTGCTGGGGAGTCAACGGGTGCTGCCGAAACGGCTGTTGGAGTCGGGGTTCACGTTCGCGTTCCCGGAGATCGAGGGGGCGATCCGGGCGGCGCTGTGAGGGCGGGCGCGCGGCGCTGACCGTTTGCCCCTCGATGATGACGCTCGGCGACCGTATGCGACCACCGTGCGACCGTGCCCTGCGTATGCGCGACTCCCCTTGACCGATCACGGCCCTAACCTCGACCCGAACTCGGGTATCCCTGAAGGCTGTTGGGGGCATGACGACTCCACCGGCCGCTCAATGTCGAGGAGGGGCACGTGCTTGAGCCCGCGTACCAGGCGGACGTCGTCGTCGTGGGAGCCGGGGTCGCCGGACTCGCCGCGGCGCATCGGCTGATCAGCGCAGGAGTAACGACCGCAGTCCTGGAGGCCGCCCCTTACGTGGGGGGCCGTATGTCGACCGAGAAGGTCGACGGGTTCCGGCTCGACCGGATCGGACAGTTCCTGTCCACCTCGTACCCCGAACTACGCCTCACCCCGGGCCTCGACGCCCTGGTGCTGCGCCCCTTCGCCCCGGGGGTCCTCCTCCACAGCGACGGCCGCCACCACCACGCGGGCACCCCGGCGCCCGGAGGAAGCGCACGGGGCGCACTCCACGCGGTACGCGCCCTGGCGAGCGCCCCTCGGGTGGGGGCGGTACGGAAGGGCCCCCTGTGGGGCGGGCCGGTGACGCGGGGGCGGCCCGGCTTCTCATGGGGCGGGCCGGTGGCAAGGGGACGCGGGGGCGCCTCCTGGGCCGCGGCGGCGCCCGGGAGCGGGGTGGCGGGCACCGCGGGGAGGGCAGACGCTTCAGGCCGCGGCGCGACACTGGCAACGCCCTCAGGGGACACGACCACCCCCGGGGACCGCACGGGAACCGCCGAAGGTGGTCCGGTTCCCAAGGACCGGACCACGGCCCGGGGCAGTCTGACGGGCGCGTCCTGGGGCGCGTTCAGGGACCGGACGGGCGCGTCCTGGGGCGGTCCGGCGCCAAGGAACCGCGCGGGTACCTACCGGGGCGGCCCGCCCCCCAAAGACCGGACAGGCTCCTCCTGGGGCGGCCCCACGCTCAAAGACCGGGCCCCGGTCGCCCCGGGTTCCTCGTCCGTGCCCAGGCCCCGCGCCGGCGCCCCCCTCGGCGGCCCCGTCGACCAGGCCCGCCTCGGCACCGCCCTGACCCGGCTCGCGGGCACGCCCGTCGAACGTCTCCTCTCCCGGCCCGAGTCGGCGGCCGGGCAGGCGCTCGCCGCCCGTGGGGTCCCCGCGCGGACCATCGACGGGTTCCTGCGCCCCCTGCTCGCCGCGCTGCTGTGCGACCCGGAGCTGACGACCTCCAGCCGGTGCGCCGACCTCGCGCTGCGGGCCTTCGCGGGCGGCCGCCTGTGTCTGCCGGAGGGCGGCGCGGAGATGCTGCCCGAGGTGCTCGCCGCCGCGCTGCCACCGGGCACCGTGCACACCGGCGTACGCGTGACGGCCGTGTCGACGACATCGGTGACCACCGCCGAACACGGCGAGATCCACTGCCGCGCGGTCCTCGTCGCGACGGACGCGCGCGCGGCGGCCGAACTCCTGCCCGGCCTGCGCGTACCCGACTTCCACCCCGTGACGGTCGTCCACCACACGACCGACGACCCGCCCACGACCGGCGCCGCCCTCCTCCTGGACTCCGACCGCGGCGGCCCGGTGGCCCACACGTCGATCACCAGCGAGGTCGACCCGAGCCGAGCACCCGCGGGCCGCGCCCTCGTCTCCTCAACGGTCCTCGGCCCTCCCCCACCGGACGTCGACACCGCCGTACGCATGCATCTGTCCCGCCTCTACGGCACCTCGACCACCCGCTGGGAAACCCTCGCCGTCCACCACACCGCCACGGCGGTCCCCGTCATGCGCCCACCGCACGATCTACGGCGCCCCGTACGCCTGTTGGCCGGCCTGTACGTGTGCGGCGACCACCGGGACACAAGCACGGTCCAGGGCGCCCTGCACTCGGGCCACAGGGCTTCGTCGGCGATCCTGGCGGACCTGGGCGCGGCGACCTCGATGCACCGAGCAGACCCCATCCCAACAACACAGGCCGCCTGAAGCCCCCTAGGGGCGCGGGGAACTGCGCGACCAGCCACGAGGGCGCCGCGCAGTCCCACCGACCGCCACCCTCACCTCACCCGAACGCGGCGACCTTGTCGCGATACCCCCGCACCGGCGCAGCATCCTTGTACGGCTCAAGCCGCCGCTCGAAGTCCCGCACATACTCGACAGCCCGAACCGACCGCATCTCCACCGCCTGCCCCGCCGCCTCAGCCCCCAACACACAGGCCTGATCAAGCTCCCCGAGCCCGAGCCGAGCGGAGGCAAGAACCACCCGGCAGAACAACCGACTTCGGGCAAAGGCAGGCGCCCGCAACTGCAACGACCGCTCCGCATGCTGCGCGGCCGCCCGGAACTGCTGCAGATCCCGATGCGCGTGCCCGAACTCGTCGGCAAGCTGCGCCTCGTCGAAGAACCGCGCCCAGTAAGGCACTTCATCCCCGGCGCGCGCTGTTTCGAGGGCGCGTTCAGCGCGCACGAGCGCGGACGTGCACGCCCGCACCTCCCCCAGCACCCCGTGCGCCCGCGCCTCCACGGAGTGCAGCAGCGACTGCACGACGGGCGGCGCACTGGTCCCGACCCCCTGCTGCGCCACCCGCGCGAGCTGCACGGCCTCGCGCCCGTGCCCGAGGTAGACGGCCTGCCGGCTCATGGTCATGAGCACGTACGAGCCGTAGGCCCGGTCCCCCGCGGCCTGCGAGAGCCGCAGCGCCTGCACGAAGTACCGCTGCGCGAGCCCGTGCGCGGCGATGTCGTACGACGTCCAGCCCGCGAGCCGGGTGAGGTCGGCCGCCGCGGCGAACAGGCGCCGGCCGGTCTGCTCGCCGTAGGTGCCGCGCAGCATCGGCTCGGTCTCGTGCTCCAGGTAGCGCACGAGGGCCTGGCGGGCGTGGCCGCCGCCGTAGGCGTTGTCGAGGGTGCGGAAGAGTTCGCCGACCGAGCGGAGCGCGGAGATGTCGCCGCCGGTGACCTTCTGCCCGGGCCCGCGCTCGGCGGCCTGGCCGCGCTGGCGGGGTACGGCGGGGCGGCCCTGCGGGGGCACGCGGTTGGCGGGTTCGGCGCGGCCCACGCGGTCGTCGGCGCGGCCGATGAGCCAGTCCCGGCTGGGCACCACGAGCCCGGCCGGGGTGAAGGCGATCTTGCGGAGCTCGGCGTGGCTGCCGGAGTCCTTGCGCCACAGCCCGCTGACGATGTCGACGGCCTCCTCGGGGGTCGCGGCGAACTCGAGCCCGGCGTACACCGGCGCACAGGCGTCGAGCCCGAGGTCCTGGGCGGTGAGCCGGCGGCCGAGCCGGCGGGTGAAGACCTCGGCGATGAGCGCGGGCGTGGTGCCTCTGGGCTGCTGGCCGCGCAGCCACCGGGTGACGGATGTCTTGTCGTATCTGAGATCGAGTCCGTGCTCCAGACCGAGCTGGTCCACGCGACGGGCGAGACCTGCGTTGGAGAACCCCGCTTCTGCGATGAGCGCGGCGAGCTGACGGTTGGGAGTGCGCTGCGCGGGTCGTTCCGTCATCTGCGGTGCGGTCTCCTGCCTTTCGGGCCCCAGCAGGGGCCGATGCGGCCACTGCCTGCCCGGATTGCCTGTGAGCAGCCCTTTTGGCCTCGTGAACGGCGCGAATGTAGCGGAGCGTAAGCATCCCGTCGCACATTCCGACGTGCATTCATCCGATCGTGTGAGGATTGGTCGTAGGGCTGACGGTCCCGGCCGCCCGGTGGGGTGTCAGCGGTCGGTCGTACAGTGGCGTAGGCATGTTTCGTGCCTTACGACTCATAGGTGCTGCTGAGGAGGCGCTTGCCGTGGGTGAGTTGCGGTTCGTCCGGTTGGGCTTCGGCGCGGATGCCGTCGAGTACCAGGAGGCGTGGGACGAGCAGCGCCGGGTGCACGCGGCCCGCTTCGCGGACGAGGTCCCCGACACCGTGCTCCTGCTGGAACACCCGCCGGTCTACACGGCGGGCCGCCGCACCCAGGACAACGAGCGCCCGCTCGACGGCACCCCGGTCATCGACGTCGACCGCGGCGGCAAGATCACCTGGCACGGCCCCGGCCAGCTCGTCGGCTACCCGATCCAGCAGCTGCCCCGCCCGGTGGACGTCGTCGCGCACGTACGACGCCTGGAGGAGGCGCTGATCCGGGTCTGCGCGGAGTTCGGCGTGGAGACCAGCCGCGTCGAGGGCCGCAGCGGGGTCTGGATCCTCGGTGACCCGGTCGATCAACGTCCGTCGATCGGCGGCCTCTCCCTCGACTTCGACCCCCGTCTGCAGGACGAGGAGTTCGACCCGCGGATGAATGGCCCCGAGTACGCCCCCTCGAACGCCGGCCAGCGCCGCGAGGACCGCAAGATCGCCGCGATCGGCATCCGCGTCGCCAAGGGCGTCACGATGCACGGCTTCGCGCTGAACGTGAACCCGGACAACAGGTGGTTCGACCGGATCATCCCGTGCGGGATCCGTGACGCGGGCGTGGCTTCACTGGCGGCGGAGCTGGGCCGGGACGTGACGATCGCCGAGGTGCTGCCGGTCGTCGAGCGGCATCTGAAGGACGTACTGGAGCACGCGGATCTGAAGCCCCGGGAGATCGAGAAGGCGACCGCCTGACCCGGGAATGTGACTTTCCGCTCTGCGGTTGGCCTCAAGGCGGGGGCCAGAAATCACGGGCGTACCCTGGTGTACGCCGAAGAATCGAAGCTACAGGGAGCCGATGTGTCCGCAGTCACCCCAGACGGACGCAAGATGCTGCGCCTGGAGGTCCGGAACGCCCAGACCCCCATCGAGCGCAAGCCCGAGTGGATCAAGACCCGGGCGAAAATGGGTCCCGAGTACACGAAGATGCAGGCGCTCGTGAAGAGCGAGGGTCTGCACACGGTCTGCCAGGAAGCCGGCTGCCCGAACATCTACGAGTGCTGGGAGGACCGCGAGGCGACCTTCCTTATCGGCGGCGACCAGTGCACCCGGCGCTGCGACTTCTGCCAGATCGACACCGGCAAGCCCGAGGCCCTGGACCGCGACGAACCGCGCCGGGTCGGCGAGTCCGTCGTCACGATGGACCTGAACTACGCCACGATCACCGGCGTCGCCCGCGACGACCTGGAGGACGGCGGCGCCTGGCTGTACGCGGAGACGGTCCGCCAGATCCACCAGCAGACGGAGTCCCGCGAGGCCGGCCGCACCAAGGTCGAGCTCCTGGCCCCCGACTTCAACGCGGTCCCCGAGCAGCTCGCCGAAGTCTTCTCCTCGCGCCCCGAGGTCTTCGCGCACAACGTCGAGACGGTCCCCCGCATCTTCAAGCGCATCCGCCCCGGCTTCCGCTACGACCGCTCGCTCAAGGTCATCACCGAGGCCCGCGACTACGGTCTGGTCACCAAGTCGAACCTGATCCTCGGCATGGGCGAGACCCGCGAGGAGGTCAGCGAGGCGCTGCGCCAACTGCACGAGGCGGGCTGCGAGTTGGTGACCATCACGCAGTACCTGCGGCCGTCGGTGCGGCACCACCCCGTGGAGCGCTGGGTGAAGCCGCACGAGTTCGTGGAGCTGAAGGAGGAGGCCGACCAGATCGGCTTCTCCGGTGTCATGTCCGGCCCGCTGGTGCGCTCGTCGTACCGCGCCGGGCGCCTGTACCAGATGGCGATCGAGAAGCGAGGCGCGTACGTGGCCTCGCAGGCGGTGTGACCTCAACTCACCTCAGCCCGCCCCGGGTTGTGTGAATTCGCGCACAAGCGACTACTCGCCGGTAACAGTCATTGTCGACGCGGCCCTGACCGTCCTCCCAGTTGAGGGCGTCCATCAGGGCCGCGTCAGCGTTTGGGCCCCACGCATCAAGGCTTCATTGGCGTTTGACCGGTCGGTCACGCCCTGGTAACACCGAACAGTGACACTGGGTTTACAGCACGTAGACCCATACCCAGAGCCGTTCCGAGGGGGGACCTCCACGATGCAGGCCGCGCCCGTCCGTGCCACCGCCATCCCGTCCGTCACCGACGCGCTGCGCGCGGTCGAGTCGCTGCTGCTGAGCAGCGGCCAGCGCACCGCCCGGCGCAACGCGTGGACCTCCGTCCTGGAGGACCGCCGCCGCGCCAAGGACCGGGTCGAGGCACAGCTCGTCATCGAGCAGGCCCTCACCTCCCACTCCTGACCACTCCTGATTCACCGCCCTTCGGGCACCGCCGTCGTCGGCGCTCCCGCGGGCACGTAGACTTCCTCGCATGGCGAGGAAGGACACGACAGCGGAAAACGCTGCGAACCCCGGGCGACTCAAGCAGATCGCTCTGACCTACAAGATGACCCGCAAGGCCGACAAGACGATCGGCCTTGTACTCGCGGCTGTCGGAATCGTCACCTTCGGTGTCTTCCTCGCGATCGGCTTCTTGCTCGGGCACCCCATCTATCTCGGCATTCTCGGCCTCCTGCTCGCCTTCCTCGCGTCGGCGATCGTCTTCGGACGCCGGGCCGAGCGGGCGGCCTTCGGGCAGATGGAGGGCCAGCCGGGCGCGGCCGCGGCGGTACTGGACAACATCGGCCGAGGCTGGACGACGACTCCGGCGGTGGCGATGAACCGCAGCCAGGACGTGGTCCACCGCGCGGTCGGCAAGGCCGGCATCGTCCTGGTGGCCGAGGGCAACCCGAACCGGGTGAAGTCCCTCCTGGCCGCCGAGAAGAAGAAGATGAACCGCATCGTCGCGGACGTCCCGGTGCACGACGTGATGGTCGGCACGGGCGAGGGCCAGATCCCCCTGAAGAAGGTCCGCACGACGATGCTCAAGCTCCCGCGCGTCCTGACGGGCCCGCAGGTGACGGCGACCAACGACCGCCTCCGCGCGATGGGCGACCTGATGAGCAACATGCCGCTGCCCAAGGGCCCGATGCCGAAGGGCATGAAGCTCCCCAAGGGCGGCGGCAAGGCCCGCTGACCCGCACATAGACGGTTTTTCTACGACGATGGGGGCGTCCGGATCTGATCCGGACGCCCCCATCGTCGTAGGTGGCCCCGTCAGGCCAGCGTCCTGAACCCCCGGTCGTAATACACCATCGGGGACCCCTCCCCCAGCCGCACGCCCGTCACCCGGCCGATCAGGACCGTATGGTCCCCGGCCGGGTGACGTGCGTGGGCGGTGCAGTCCAGTTCGGACAGCGCGCGGTCGACCGTGGGCAGACCGTCGGGGCTGGTGCGCAGGCCGCCGGAGGCGAACTTGTCGGTGCCCTTGGTGGCGAAGCGCACGGCGAGCGGACGGTGGTCCGGGGCGAGCACGCTCACGGCGAAGCGGTCGCAGTGGCCGAACGACGGCGCCGAGTCGGCGGAGTTCGCCAGACAGACCAGGACCATGGGCGGCTCCAGCGAGACCGAACAGAAGGAACTGGCGGTGAAGCCGCGCGGGGTTCCGTCCTCGCAGCACGTGGTGACGACCACGACACCGGAGGGGAAGCGGGCCATCGCGGCCCGGAACTCCTCGGGCGCCACAGCCGCGCGCGCCTTCTCCAGTACTTCCACTTCCTGACGCTCCGGCATGACGGTGCACCACCTGTCGGGCCTCGCGGCGGAGGCCACCGCGGTTTCAGCGGCCTCGGGCCGGCCTCGGACGCGGCTCACCGACAGTGATCGGAACCGCCGCCCGGGTCCAGATCGACTATGCGGGCAGCGCGTTGGACCGGCAACCGGGGCGGGGGTGGGGGCGGGCCGGATCGCAGCCCCGCCGGGGCCGGCACCGTGGCGGGGCCAGAGCCGCCCCGACCCCGTCAGCGCACCGCGCCCGCCCCCCGTTCCTCCCCCGACAACGCCCACGCCCCGTAAGCCGCGCCCGTCGTCTCGAAGGAGAGCGCGACATGCGAGGCCGCGCTGTTCACATCGCGCCAGAAGCGTTGGACCGGGTCGGACGACGACTGCCCGGAGGTGCCGCTGGTGCGGAAGACGCGGTCCACCGCCGAGACCAGGAGTTCCACCGCCAGTGCCAGGTCCCGGGCGCCCCGGACCGCGGCCTCGCCGCCCGGTGGGCAGTCCTGTGTGCCGTCGGCGATCGCCGCCGTACGCAGGATCAGGAGTTCGGCGGCGTCCACCTCGGCGGCCGAGCGGGCCAGTGCGACCTGGGTCGAGGGCTTCTCGCCCACGGCCTGGCCGCGGCGGTCGACGCGGGAACCGGTCCGGGCGATCCAGGCCCGCAGCGCGCCCCGGGCCGCGCCGATCAGCGGGGCGGCGAACGGCAGCGCGTTCACGGCGTGCATCGGGACGATGTGGCAGCGGGCGTCCGAGGCGGGGGCCTGGCCCGCGTGCACCAACGAGCGGGCCAGGGTGCGGTGTTCGGGCACGAAGACGTCGGAGAGGACCAGGGTGTCGCTGCCGGTTCCGCGCATGCCTACGGTGAACCAGCTGTCCTCGATCGAGAAGTCCGCCCGCGGCACGGCGAAGAAACGCACCTCGGGGCGTACGTCGGGGTCCTCCGGCCGATCCGCGGGTACCGCGGCGCACGCCAGGGCCCAGTCGGCGAAGTGGACCCCGCTGATGTACTTCCACTCACCGCTCAGCCGCCAGCCACCGGCCACGGGTTCCGCCTTGCCGGACGGCATGAGCGCGCCGGCCAGCAGGGCGTCCGGGCCGTCCGACCAGATCTCCGCCTGGCCCTCCGCGGGGAAGAACGCCGCGTACCGCCCGGCGTACGCGGCCAGCGAGGCCGCCCACGCCGCCGATGTGCAGCCCTCCCCCACCAGGCCTACGGCGGAGGTCAGTTCGGCGAAACCACCGGCCTCTCCGCCATGCGCCACCGGTACGAAGTGCCGCGCGAACCCGGCGTCCCGTACCCCCTCGATCACCTGCGGTGAGAGCCGCCGCGCGGTCTCCGCGTCCTCCGCGTACCGCGCCGCGACCTCGGCGAGCATCGGCGCCCGGGTCACGATCGTCGACTTGTCGCCTTGCGGCATCCTGGCCACCACCTCCGTCGGGAACAGGGAGTGTCCCCGCCCGGACCCGCCCTCGACCGCACCCCGGCCCGAGACCACCCGACCGGCACGGAAAAGAGGCACCGGGCACGACGAAGGGGGCGGCCGGAGATCATCCCGGGCACCCCCTTCGTCGTACGACTGCCGCTAGATCCGCACCTCCACCGTGCGCGCGAACCGGTCATGCAGCCCCCGCCCGTCCCGGTCCCAGATCAGGGCCGGGATCGCGATGCACAGGAGGGCCGTGCGGAGCAGGGTGCGGAGGGGGTTGGGGCGGCCGGTGTCGAGGGCGTACACGCGGAGACCGAAGAGGCGCTTGCCCGGCGTGAAGCCGATCGTGCCGACGGTGAGGGCGCTGAGGACGAAGAAGACGAGGAGGGCCCAGTTGCCGGTCGCGCCCGGCTTGTAGCCGTGGGTGAGCAGGCCGTATGCGATCAACAGGCACAGGGCCCAGTCGACGGCGAGGGCGCCGAGTCGGCGGCCCGGGCGGGCGATCGAGCCGGGGCCGTCCTCGGGCAGGCCGAGCTGCTCACCGCGGTAGCCGAAGTCGACACCTGCTCGCTCCGCGGCCTCGCGGGGCCCGGAGAGCCATGAGCCGATTGCATCCCTGTTGTCCACCCGTCCACGGTACTGCCCGCGTTCTGCCATGCGGACAGGAGGGGCCGGCGGGCCCAAGACCGGTTAACTTGGGCGAAACAAATGGGTCACGCTGGAGAAATCCCCCGTCCCTAAGGTCGGGTCCAGCGTGTGCCACCGCACTGGCCGCACGAACGAACTACCACCCCGGCACGGACGGTCGGGAGTAGGAGGAGCTGGATGTTCCAGAACGCCGACGAGGCCAAGAAGTTCATCGCGGACGAGGACGTCAAGTTCGTCGACGTCCGATTCTGCGATCTGCCGGGTGTGATGCAGCACTTCACGCTGCCGGCGACGGCCTTCGACCCGGACGAGGAACTCGCCTTCGACGGCTCCTCGATCCGCGGCTTCCAGGCCATCCACGAGTCCGACATGGCGCTCCGCGCCGACCTGTCGACCGCGCGCGTGGACCCCTTCCGCCGCGACAAGACGGTCAACATCAACTTCTTCATCCACGACCCGATCACGGGCGAGCAGTACTCCCGTGACCCGCGCAACGTGGCGAAGAAGGCCGAGGCGTACCTCGCCTCCACCGGTATCGCCGACACCGCGTACTTCGGTCCCGAGGCCGAGTTCTACGTCTTCGACAGCGTGCGCTTCGAGACCAAGGCGAACGAGAGCTTCTACCACATCGACTCCGAGGCCGGCGCCTGGAACACCGGTGCGGTCGAGGACAACCGCGGTTACAAGGTCCGCTACAAGGGCGGCTACTTCCCGACCCCGCCGGTCGACCACTTCGCCGACCTGCGTGCGGAGATCTCCCTGGAGCTGGCCGCGTCCGGCCTCCAGGTCGAGCGCCAGCACCACGAGGTGGGCACCGCCGGCCAGGCCGAGATCAACTACAAGTTCAACACGCTGCTCGCCGCGGCCGACGACCTCCAGCTCTTCAAGTACATCGTGAAGAACGTGGCCTGGCGCAACGGCAAGACCGCGACCTTCATGCCGAAGCCGATCTTCGGCGACAACGGCTCGGGCATGCACGTCCACTCCTCGCTGTGGGCGGGCGGCTCCCCGCTCTTCTACGACGAGGCCGGCTACGCGGGTCTGTCGGACCTGGCCCGCTACTACATCGGCGGCATCCTCAAGCACGCCCCGTCGCTGCTCGCGTTCACCAACCCGACGGTGAACTCGTACCACCGCCTGGTGCCGGGCTTCGAGGCGCCGGTCAACCTGGTGTACTCGCAGCGCAACCGCTCCGCCGCGATGCGTATCCCGATCACGGGCTCCAACCCGAAGGCCAAGCGCGTCGAGTTCCGCGCGCCCGACTCCTCCGGCAACCCGTACCTCGCCTTCTCCGCCCTGCTCCTCGCGGGCCTGGACGGCATCAAGAACAAGATCGAGCCGGCCGAGCCGATCGACAAGGACCTCTACGAGCTGGCCCCCGAGGAGCACGCGGGCGTCGCCCAGGTCCCGACCTCCCTCCCGGCCGTCCTCGACCGCCTCGAGGCCGACCACGAGTTCCTCCTCGCGGGCGACGTCTTCACGTCCGACCTGATCGAGACGTGGATCGACTTCAAGCGCACGAACGAGATCGCCCCGCTGCAGCTGCGTCCGCACCCGCACGAGTTCGAGCTGTACTTCGACGTGTGATCCAACCGATCGAACCGATCGTCGGGTGCCCCCGTCTCTCTTCGGAGAGGCGGGGGCACCGTCGTACACGGGCTGCGTTTTGTGGGAGGGGTAACGGGGATGGCGCAACACGACGACGAGGACCGCGAGTTCGACCTCAAGTGGGCCGACGGGGCCGAGCACAAGGAGCCGTCCGCTCGGGCTCGGATGCTGGCCGCGCGGTGGAGGGAGAATCCGCCGGAGCCGACGCCGTTCCGGGGTGAGCCCGAGGGGGTGGGGCCTCGGCGGTCGTCCTGGATATCTACGGTGATCGTGCTGGGAAGTGTCGCCGCGGTCATCGTGTTGCTGGGGTACGCCGACTTCCGGGCGCCGTAATGGAGAGGGACGAGAAGATCGACGTCGGAGAGCCCCTCGCGTGGCTCCGGCTGGACGAGGCGCTGCGTCGTGAGTCGTATGCGCCCTCCGGCCTCGTCGCGTCTCGGCTCGCGATCGAGCTGTGCCATCGTGACGGCAGGATTCGGGAGGCGGCGCTGGATCAGGTCGCCGGGGACCCGGGCCTGCTGCCGTTGCTCGTCGTCCGGTGCGGCGACTGGGTCGGGCAAGTGCGGGAGCGGGCGCGGGAGTTGCTGGCCGAGGCCCTCGACCTGGACACCGCCGTCGCGCTCGCGCCGCTCATCCTCCTCTTCGGGCGGCGGGGCCGGGGTGCGTTCGCCATCGACCTGCTCGACGAGGTACTGCGCCGAGCGTCCCGCGAACAGTTCGCTCCGCTCCTCACCTGCGCCGACCGTGCCGTGCGTCGTCATGCCCATCGGCTCGCCGTCGAGGAGGGGCTCCTCTCCCCCGCCGAACTCGCCCGCGCCGCCGCCCGGGACCCCGACACCGTCGTACAGATCCTGTGCGCGGACGCCGCGCTGGCCGCCGTAGTGAAGACGGGGGACTACGACGGTGTGCTCGCACCCCTGCTCGGGGCGCGGAATCCGCGCGCCCGGGCGACCGGGGTCACCGCGCTGCGGGCGGCGGGGCTGCCGGAGCGGGCGGAGGGGTTTCTCGCGGATCGGTCGGGGGTCGTGCGGGCCTGTGCCCGGTATGTCGTGCGGCAGGGTGGGGGTGATCCGCTGGCGTTGTACCGGGCTTGGTGTCGGGAGGCGGAGCCTGTGCCCGGGGCGGTGATCGGGCTTGCCGAGTGTGGGGAGCGAGGGGATGCCGCTCTGTTGTGGCCGCTCGTCTCGCATCCGGCCGCCGCCGTGCGGGCGCGGGCCCTGGGTGGGTTGCGGACCCTGGACGTCGTGGACGTACCGCGGATGCTGCCGTTGCTCGATGATCCGGCGCCCGGGGTCGTGCGGGAGGCGACGCTCGCGTTGTTGCCGTCGGCCGGGCTGGTGCCGGACGAGTGGCTGACGGAACGGCTCGCGGACGGGCCCCGGGCGATGCGCGTCGGCGCGTTCCGGCTGCTCGACGCGCGGGGCGGGATCGTGCGGCTGCGGGCCGCCGTGACCGTGCTCGACGATCCCGATGAGCGGTTGCGGGCCTGGGGTGCGCAGGTGGTACAGCGGTGGCATCCGGAGGCGGGGATGACGCCGGGGGATGCCGAGGTCGGTGAGCTGCTCGGGCGGGCTCGGCATCTGTTCAGTGAGTACGTGCTGACGCGGCGGCTGTGGGAGGCGGGGCTCAGCGGCTGACCTGCGCCCTCGCTCGCTCATCGGATTCTCAGGGACCTTTTGCTCCGCCTAGGGCCGATCGGGACCACTTCATGGGAAGGGCCGGGTGCACACTGGGCGGTGGGACGAGTGCCTGACTGCGGGGTGATGGCAGATGCAGAGCCGCTTCCGGAGCGACCGGCGGTTGACCATACGTATGGGTCTGACGCTGTTCCTGCTCGGGCTGTTGTACGTGGCGTTCGTGGCCGCGCTGATCGTGTTGCTGAAGTCCTGGGTGCTGGTCGTGGTGCTGGCGGGCGGGCTGCTCGTCGCGCAGTACTGGTTCTCCGACCGGATCGCGCTGTACGCGATGCACGGGCGGATCGTGGAGCGGGAGGAGTATCCCGAGCTGCACGGTGTGATCGACAGGCTGTGTGCCGTCGCTGACATGCCCAAGCCCGTGGTCGCCGTCTCCGACATCGACATGCCGAACGCCTTCGCCACCGGGCGGAACGCCGACCACGCCGTCGTCTGCGTGACCACCGGTCTGCTACGGCGGCTGGAGCCGGCCGAGCTGGAGGGTGTGCTCGCGCACGAGTTGTCGCACGTCGCGCACAAGGACGTGGCCGTGATCACGGTGGCGTCGTTCCTCGGGGTGCTCGCCGGGCTCATGGTGCGGTTCGCCTTCTACTCGCAGATCTTCCGGGGGCGGAAGGACCAGAACACGCTGGCCGTCTTCGCGGGGATCATGGGGATCTCGGCGGCCGTGTACGCGATCAGCTTCCTGCTGATCAGGGCGCTGTCCCGGTACCGGGAGCTGGCGGCGGACCGGGCGGCGGCCCTGCTCACCGGCAAGCCCTCGGCGCTCGCGTCCGCGCTCACCAAGGTCGACGGGGACATCGCCCGCATCCCGACCAAGGACCTGCGGACCGCGCAGGCCTTCAACGCCTTCTACTTCAGCCCGGCGACGGGTACCGAGCCCGGTATCTCCAAGTACTTCTCGACCCACCCGAGCCTGGAGCAGCGGCTCGACCAACTGGGGCGGATCTCCGCCGAGTTGGGTGAGGCGGCGGTGCCCGGTATCGGGAAGGCGGACTGAGTATGGGGTTGCTGGACATCCTGCTCGGCCGTACGAAACCGGTCGCTCCCGATCTCGACCAGCTGTTCGCGCTGCCCTCGGCGGCGGTGACGCTGGAGGCGGCGGCCGGGTTCCGGGCGACCGGGCGGGGTGCGGTGTGCTTCGCGACGGTGGAGGGCGGGGCGTTCGAGCAGACGCACCGGGAGGTCCAGGCGCTGCTGGACGCGGACGCCGAACGCACCGGGCCGCCGGTGGAGTTGACCCAGGATGCCTACGGCTACTCGTGGCTGGTGTCGCGGCGCTCGCCGGATCAGCTGTCGGCGCTCGTCAACGATCTGCACGCGGTCAACAGCGCGATGGAGGTCAACGGCTTCGGGCCCCAACTCCTGTGCTCGCTGGCCGGGTTCGAGGATGATGGGGGCCGGCGGCTCGCGCTCGTCTATCTGTACAAGCGCGGGACCTTCTTCCCGTTCGCGCCGCTGGCCGGTGACGGTCAGCGGCGCGACAGCGCGCTGGAACTCCAGGTCAAGTCGATGCTCGGCAACGACCTGCGGATCGAGCAGGACCTGAGCCGGTGGTTCCCGGTGTGGGGCGCCCCCGGGCTGTGACGGGCGCCCCGGTCCCTTACCTGCGCTTCCTCTCCTACTTGCTCTTCTCCCGCGCCTGACGGCGCGACTCCAGGGGGCGCTCGCGCTGGTAACGGCGCTCCCACTTGGCCTGCTTGTCACGGCGGTCGCGGTACGCGCGGTAGCTCGACGGGGTGCTTCCCGAGGAGGAACCGCCGCCCGACGAGGACGACGTGGACGAGGACGACGAGGTGGACGACGTCGAGTCCCTGCCGTACCGGACGTAGAGGAAGAGCACGGCGACGGCGGCGAGCCACCAGACGTGGTTTCCGAATCCCAGGACGACCAGGACGACGGTCCCGGAAAGGATGATGGTGCCCATGACGGGCCTCCGTGGGCGTGGGTGTGATGTCCGAGCGGTATGGAATCTGTCCCGACAGGGCGCTGGGGTGGGCGGCCGACCGTCGGTGGGTTGGGTGCGAACGAGACTAGCGCCGACTCCGCAGGGTGACGCCGGTCCTGCGTGAAGCAGTGGTGACCTGCTCCGCAATGCGTCTCCAGCGTAGGGAGTCGGTCACTCGGTGTGCATCTTCTTTTTCGTGCGGGGACCGTCAGATGCCCGGCGACGCCGTGACCACGCCTGCCGCTACGGCCGCGCCGAGGGCCGCGTGGTCGGCGGTCGTCTGGGCTGCGTAGGAGAGGGCGAAGTCCGCCACGGCGCGTTCGAAGGTGTCCGTGCCGCCCAGGTAGGCGGCGATCGCGACGCGGTCGCCGGAGCGGGCGTGGGCCCGGGCGAGGGCGTTGCCGCAGAGGCGGGCGTACGCCGTGAGGGCCGCCGGGCCCATGCCGACGACGTCCGCGGAGCCCTTCATGTCGCGGAGCTGGCGCCAGTAGAAGGCGCGGCCCTGCGGGCCCGTCATCCAGCCGAGGAAGATGTCGCTCGCCGCCTGGAGGAGGCGCTGGCCCGCCACGACCCGGTGGCCGGGATGGACGTAGGGGCCGCTCGGCAGGTGCTCCTCCAGTACGGACTTCCGCGCCTCCTTGATCTGGAGGAACAGCGGGTCGTCCTGGTCGCGGCCGGCGAGCAGCACGATGAAGCAGCGGGTGCCCACGCTGCCGACGCCGACGACCTTGCGGGCGGCGTCGACGAAGCGGTAGCGGTCGAGGAGGAGGCGGCGTTCCTCGGAGAGCGTGGAGCGGTAGTCGCTGAAGATCTTGCGCAGGGAGGCCGTGTCGGCGGCGCCGGCCGGTTCGAGGAGGGGCGGGTCGTGGACGATACGGCGGCGGCCGTCGACAATCTCGGTCAGCTTGCCCACCGCGTGCAGGCTGGTGCGGCGGCGGGCCCGGGTGAGGCTGGACTCCACCCGGCGCCGGTGGCGGGCCGAACGCACCAGCGGCAGCAGGCTGTCGGCGTCGATCCGCTCGTACCAGACGGCGAGTTCGCCCTTGCGGGCCAGACCGCGAAGAGCCGTACGGTACGCGGCTGTCGCCTCCAGCGCGGCGCGGTGGGCCTTCGTGTCGCTGTGGCCGTTCTCGCGGGCGGCGACGGCCACGCTCGCGGCGAGGCGCTTGACGTCCCACTCGAAGGGGCCCGGGAACGTCTCGTCGAAGTCGTTGAGGTCGAAGAGCAGGGTGCGTTCCGGGGAGGCGTACAGGCCGAAGTTGAGGAGGTGCGCGTCGCCGCAGAGCTGGACGGTGAGGCCGGTGTGCGGCTGGGACGCCAGGTCCGTCGCCATCACGGCGGCCGAGCCGCGCAGGAACGCGAACGGGGAGGCGGCCATGCGGCCGTACCGGATCGGGAGGAGTTCCGGGAGTCTGTCCCTGCCCTGCCGTTCGAGTACGGCGACGGGGTCCGGGCGGTCCACGGCGGGGATCCAGCCGGCGTGGGCGGAGCGGGCAACGCGTTTGCGCGCGGCGCGGCCCCGGTCCGCTCGGTCGGCCGGGGTGGTCATGTGCCGTGTCTTTGCATGCCGCCGCCTTCTGGGAGGGCACCGCCTGTTGCTACGCAGTGAAACCGGGCCGGGGTGGGGGTGCATTTCGGGGACGTCGATCGGGTGAACGTTTACTGTCGGTCGGGAAGTGGACGTCTTCGAGGCGAGGTCGAGATGAGTCGCACCCCCCGTCACATCACCACCACCGAACGCCGGGCCCGCCTGGCCCTCCGCCACCGCCTCGCCCCCGGCACCCACGCCACCGCCCCCGAGGCCGTCGCCGACTCCCTCGTCGCCCTGCACGGCACGGACCCCGCGACGGTGTACCTGGCGGTGGGCGCCCGCCTGGCCGACCCCTCCGCCACCGTCCCGGAGACCACCCGCGCGCTGTACGAGGACCGCACCCTGCTCCGTATGCACGGCATGCGGCACACGGTGTTCGTGTTCCCCGCCGGCCTGACCGCGATCGTGCACGCCTCGACGGGACTTGCCGTCGCCGCCCGCGAACGGGCCTCCCTGGTCAAGGACATGGCGAAGGCGGGGGCGCCGGACGCGGCCTGGCTGAAGGAGGTCGAGGGCTCACTGCTGTCCGCGCTGACGCTCCGCGGGCAGGCGACGGCGGCCGAACTCGCCGTGGACGAACCGAGGTTGAGGGAACAGTTCGTGTACGCGGCCGGGAAGAACTACGAGGGCGTGCACACCGTCTCGACGCGGCTGCTGAGGGTGCTGGGCGTGGAGGGCAAGGTGGTTCGGGGGCGGCCACTGGGCGGTTGGACGTCGAGCCAGTTCCGCTGGGCGGTGGCGCCGGAACACCCGGAGCTGGACATCGCGGAAGCCCAGGCCGAACTCCTCGCCCGCTGGCTCACGGCATGCGGCCCCGCCACCGAGGCCGACCTGAAGTGGTGGACGGGGTGGCGGGTGACGGACGTCCGCCGGGCGCTCGCTGCGATCGGCGCGGAGGCGGTGACCCTGGACGAGGGGACGGGCTACGTCGCCGCGGGCGACCTGGCCCCGCTGGCCGGCCCCGCGGAGCCGTGGGCTGCCCTGCTCCCCGGGCTCGATCCGACGGCGATGGGGTGGCAGCAGCGGGACTGGTACCTGGCCCCGGAGCTGCGCCCCGCGTTGTTCGACGGCAGCGGCAACGTGGGGCCGACGGTGTGGTGGGACGGGCGGGTGGTGGGGGGTTGGGCCCAGCGGCCGGACGGGGAGATCGCCTGGCGGATCCTCGACGGGGCGGGCGTCGGCCGGGAGGGGGAGGCCGCGATCGGGGCGGCGGCGGAGCGGTTGCGGGGGTGGGTGGGGACGACTCGGCTGACGCCGAGGTTTCGGACGCCGGTGGAGCGGGAGTTGTCGGCGTAGGGGGTGTCCCGTCCCCGGGGTGGCTCTGGCGGGAAGCGGCACCTTCTCAGTTCAGGCCGGCACAACCCAGCCCGTCCGGCGTTTGAGGACGAGGCCCCTTCAGGGCCGAACGGGGGTCCGTGGGCGGAGCCCCTGGAGGCGCGGGCAGAAACGCCGGGCACCCCGAAACACAGGGCACCCGGCGCCACCCCTCAGCGCGAGTACCGCATCAGCGCCCGCACCATGTGACACGTCGTGTCGGACGGGGCATGGACGCCGATCAGCTCGGCGGTGCTGCGGATCGTCTCGTTGCGGGCCTGGTTCGGGACGTACACGCCCGAGTCGAGCAGGGCGATGGCCAGCCGCATCGCCTTGAGGCGGCGGTTGTGCGTGACGTACCAGTCCCGCGGGCGTCCGGGCGGCAGCGGGCGCTTCTCCACGGGCACGTACGGCAGGTCGAGCTGGACGGAACGCTTCGCGGTGGACTGGGTCGGCAACGGCTTCGGCTTCAGTGCGGCAGCGGGCACGGACATCCTCCTGTCGCGGTCAGGGCGCCGTCCGGACCGCCCGGCGACACCCTCGAACACTGCCCCCAGTTTACTGCCCGCCACTGACAACCGGCGAGTCCGCAAGGTCCACCAAATCCCCTGGTGAGCACGGATATTGGCACGGCGTCACGCAAGCTCCGGGAGGTGTGCGTGAGGCGGTATCGAATTCGAACAGAGCGGGTGCCGCCCGATACCGCGATCCAGCCCTCAAGCCGGCAGCACGTCCGCGATCAGCCCCCGTACGTACCCCTCGATCGCGTCCCGGATCGGCCGGACCGCCTCGACGCCCTGTCCCGCGGGGTCGTCGAGCCGCCAGTCGAGATAGGTCCTGCCGGGGAAGACCGGGCAGGTGTCACCGCATCCCATGGTGATCACCACGTCGGATGCCTGGACGGCCTCGGTGGTGAGGATCTTCGGGGTCTCGGCCGTGATGTCGATTCCCACCTCGGCCATCGCCTGGACGACCGCAGGGTTCACCTGGTCGGCGGGGGCCGATCCGGCGGAACGGACCTCGACGCGGCTGCCCGCGAGGTGCGTGAGGAAGGCGGCGGCCATCTGGGAACGGCCGGCGTTGTGGACGCAGACGAACAGAACGGACGGGCGCGGGGCGGCAGATGACACGGAGGGAGTCCTTGTCGGCGAAGGGCGTTCAGGAAGAGGCGAGTTGCGGAACCGCGGCCGTGTCACCGACCGGTGCGGGCCGGCCGTAGAGCATCGTCGCGATGGTCAACCCGACAGCCGCACCCGCCAGTTGGGCCGCGATGAACGGGAGGACGGAGGCGGGGGCGATCCCGGCGAAGGTGTCGGAGAAGGCGCGGCCCACCGTCACCGCGGGGTTCGCGAACGAGGTGGAGGACGTGAACCAGTAGGCCGCGCCGATGTAGGACGCGACGGCCGCCGGGGCGAGACGGGTGCGGCCGGTGCGTTCCAGTCCGATGACCAGGAGGATCAGCCCGGCCGTGGCGACGACCTCGCCCAGCCACAGATGTCCGGCGAAACGGTCGTGGGTCGAGAACCTCAGCAACGGCTCCGCGAACATCGCGTCGGCCACGACCGCGCCCCCGACCGCCCCGGCCACCTGCGCGGGCACGTACACGGCGACGTCCCGCAGCGACGGTCCGGTGCCCGTACGGCGGCCCGCGCACCAGGCCGCCAGGGTGACGGCCGGGTTGAGGTGCGCGCCGGAGACCGGCCCGAGCAGGGTGATCAGCGCGCCCAGGCCGAGGACGGTGGCGAGGCAGTTGGCCAGCAGCCGTAGGCCGATGTCGTGCGTCAGCTCGGTGGCCTGGATCCCGGAGCCGACCACGACGGCGACCAGCAGACCGGTCCCGAGCGCCTCGGCGGCGGCGCGGCGGCCGAGGGGGACGCTCACGCGGGCGCCGCGACGGTCCGCGGGACGGTCAGGAAGGCGGCGAGGCGGTCCAGGGTGTCGGGCAGCGCCCAGTAGTACACCCACGTGCCGCGGCGCTCGCAGTCGATCAGGCCTGCCTGGCGGAGCAGCTTGAGGTGGTGGGAGATCGTCGGCTGGGACAGGTCGAAGGCGGGTGTCAGCTCGCACACGCACACCTCACCGCCCTGGCCGCGTGCGGCGATCATCGACATCAGGCGGAGGCGGACCGGATCCCCAAGTGCCTTGAAAACCTTGGCCAGTTCCGTCGCGCGCTCATCAGCCAGCGGTGCGGACGCCAGTCCGCCGCAGCAGGAACCGGCCGGGTCAGCCGGGTCCCCGCTCCGACCGATCACCTCAAGCTCTTGTTTCGACATTCTTCTATGTTGACATTCTTCGATTCAGGGCGCAATGCTGCATCGAAGAACATCAATACAGGAGGCAGACATGAGCGAGCACTCCACCGACCTGCGCGAAGCCGTCCGCTGTTGCGGGCCGCAGTCGATCGGGACCGACGACGCCCTCGACGACGACATCTTCGGTTCCGCCCTCTACTCCCCCGACGAACGCGGCACCCTGCCCGCCGAGGCCGTGGCCGCCTCCCTCGGCTGCGGCAACCCCACCGCCGTCGCCGAACTCCGGGAGGGCGACCGCGTCCTCGACCTCGGCTCCGGCGGCGGCATCGACGTCCTGCTCTCCGCCCGCCGCGTCGGCCCCACCGGCCGGGCGTACGGGCTCGACATGACCGACGAGATGCTCCAACTCGCCCTGGCCAACGCCGAGAAGGCGGGTGCGGGCAACGTCGAGTTCCTCAAGGGCACCATCGAGGCGATCCCCCTCCCCGCGCACACCGTCGACGTCGTGATCTCCAACTGCGTGATCAACCTGTCCGTCGACAAGCCGGCCGTCTTCGCCGAGACCTTCCGCGTCCTGCGGCCCGGCGGCCGCCTGGGCGTCTCGGACGTCGTCGCCGACGACAGCCTCACCGCCGGGCAGCGCGCCGAACGCGGTGACTACGTCGGCTGCGTCGCCGGGGCCCTGTCCTTCACCGAGTACCGGGACGGACTCGAAGCGGCCGGCTTCACGGACGTCTCGATCACGCCCACCCACCCCGTCGCCGACGGCATGCACTCCGCCCTCGTCCGCGCCACCAAGCCGCTGACCGGGCCGGACCGGGCACCTCTCGCATAACGTGAACGCCATGGAGATCTGGATCAACCCGGCCTGTTCCAAGTGCCGTAGCGCCGTGAGTCTGCTCGACGCCGAGGGTGCGGAGTACACCGTCCGCCGCTATCTGGAGGACGTGCCGAGCGAGGGTGAGATCAGGGACGTACTGGAACGGCTCGGGCTCGAACCGTGGGACATCACGCGGACACAGGAGGCCGCGGCGAAGGAGCTGGGGCTCAAGTCGTGGGCGCGCGACGCGAGTTCGCGGAAGCGGTGGGTGGCGGCGCTCGCCGCGCATCCGAAGCTGATCCAGCGGCCGATCATCACCGCGGAGGACGGCACGGCGGTGGTCGCCCGCAGCGACGAGGCCGTACGGGACGCGCTGTCCCGCTGACCCGCATCGACCCGGCCGGCCCCCAACCCCCTTGTGACGCACGTCACTTATGTGACTCCTGTGTCCGCTGAGTTACATCGTTCGGCCCGCCGTACATAGCGACGTACGCTCCCCTACCCCACAGGAGACGCGCATGTCGCGCAGGAGAACTGCCAGTACGAAGAAGAAGCTGGCGCTGCTGGTCACCGCCGCGGCGGTCGCGGGCGGCGGGGCCTTCGCTCTGGCCACCACGTCGAACGCGTCGCAGTCGACCGCGCAGAACGCCAAGACGCTGTCGGCCGCGAACTCGACGGTCTGCCAGGGGCTCGCCACCGCGCTCGGCAACAACCAGAAGTTCATCGACGGTCAACGCGCCGCGCCCGACGCCCAGTCGAGCGCGCGGATCGCCAACCGCGAAGCGGTCATCGCGCAGATCAAGGTGCAGCAGAAGGCGTCCGGTTGTGCGGTTGGGGAGTCGGCTCAGGACTCCCAGGCCACGCAGCCGGCGCAGTCGGCGCCCGCGGCTTCCACCCCGACCAAGGCGGCGACTCCCCCGGCGGGCAACACCGGTGGCGGTGCCGCTGCCGCCGGCAGCCAGGTCTGCAACGGCTCGACCGTCACGCTCTCCGGCGAGGCCGGTGCGCCGGCCGCGTCCAGCAACCAGTTCCCGGCGGGTACGACGCTGAAGGTCACCAACCTGGACAACAACAAGTCCACGACGGTGAAGGTGACTTCGGTCTCCGGCAGCTGTGTCCTGCTGAACAACGCGGCCTTCGAACAGGTCCGTGAGCCCGGCAAGTTCCTCATCCGCCGCGCTCTGATCCAGAAGGTGGGGTGACGCTCACGATCCGAGAAAACCGGTGAGGTGACGGCCCAGTCGCTCCGGCGCGGCATGCGGCAGCGCGTGATGCGAGACGTCCGGGAGGATGTCCGTCTCGACGCGCGGCAGCAGACCGCCCGCCCGGGCCGCCACCAGGTGCGTGATGGGGGTCCCCCCGGTCGAGCGAAGCCGAGACTGGGGGAGGGTCCTGCTGCTTCCGGCCAGAAGCAGCAGGACCGACGCGTTCAGCCCGCGCAGCGCCTCGGGCGCCGGGCGGGGACCGGTCACCGGTTTCGCGGACGGGAACCCCGCGCCCGCCTCCTGGAGGCGCAGCCAGTCGGGGTCCAGCGGCACTCCCCCGGTCTCCCACTCCAGGAACGCGCGGACGCGGCGCGGGGTGGGCCGCAGCAGCATCGGCAGCGCGTGCAGCAGGTACGCCGTCTCGTACCCGGCGAAGCACTGGGTCGGGTCGAGGAGGAACAGACGGCGTACCCGGGCGGGCGCGCGCAGTGCGTAGTGCAGCGCGATCCAGCCACCGTACGAATGCCCGCCGAGGTCCACGACCGGCGCCCCCAGCCCGTCGAGCACCGCGTCCAGCCAGACCGTCAGATCGGCCACCGTGCGCGGCCTCCGGCCGACCACCGGAACGCTGCGGCCCGGGGCGCCGATCAGGTCGACGGCGTAGAGGCGGTGGGTGCGGGCGAGTTGAGCTGCCTGGGCGTACCAGGACGCCGAGGTCGCTCCCCCGCCGCCCGGCAGCAGGACGAGCGGGCGGCCGCCGGCGGGCCCGCACACGTTCACGTACGTCTCCCCGAACGGGGTCGGGACGACGACCGCCTCCCGCTCGGCCGGCCACTTCGCCATGACCTTGTCGTACGCGGACTCGAAGCGGTCCCTGTCGTACGGGCTGCGGATTCCCATACCGCTCACCTCTCCTTCCCCTTCATTGTCCCCGGGCCGTCGCGGTCGAACTCGGCCTGCACAGCGCCCGATTCGCGAACCAGAACGGTATGCACCCCACGGACGTCCGCGCCCTGATCGCCCTCATGGACGCCGACCGGGCCGGCGAGGAGATGACGACCGGGCGGCTCGGCGGCGCGCTCGGGCTCAACTCGGCGGGGACCACCGCCCTGGTCGACCGGCTGGAACGGGCCGGGCATGTGCGGCGGGTGCGGAGCGAGGGGGACCGGCGCAGGGTCGTGGTCGAGGTGGACCAGCGGGCGGTCGCACTCGGGCAGGACTTCTTCGGTCCGCTCATCGGGAGGGCCGTAGAGCTGCTCCAGGGGTACGACGACCGGGAGTTGGCGGCGGTCCGGGGCTTCCTGGACGGGGTCCGCGAGGCCGCCGCCGAGGGCTAACCCCATCGCATACGAGCCATACGGCGACACCCGTCCGCGAGTGCGAACAGCGGGTTCACAGCGGTCCCCGGGTGCGCCGTGCGCGGTGCACGTGAATCGGGACACAGCGCCACCAGGTAACACGGGGTTCACACTTGAGCAATGATCGGGAAATCGCATGTTGACAGGCTGCCCGGCAATGAATCGCGGCGCTCCAGTGCCGCTGCGCCGCAGCACCCGCGAGTGCGACGAATGACCCACCCCGAAGGATGTGGCCCGTGACCTTCAAGGCTGAGTACATCTGGATCGACGGCACCCAGCCGACGGCCAAGCTCCGTTCCAAGACGAAGATCCTGGCGGACGACGCCAAGGGTGCCGAGCTGCCGATCTGGGGCTTCGACGGGTCGTCCACGAACCAGGCCGAGGGGCACTCCTCGGACCGCGTGCTCAAGCCGGTCGCCAGCTTCCCGGACCCGATCCGCGGCGGCGACGACATCCTCGTCATGTGCGAGGTCCTCGAGATCGACATGACGCCGCACGAGTCCAACACGCGTGCCGCGCTCGTCGAGGTCTCCGAGAAGTACGCCGCGCAGGAGCCCATCTTCGGCATCGAGCAGGAGTACACCTTCTTCGACGGCGCCCGCCCGCTGGGCTTCCCCGAGGGCGGCTTCCCGGCCCCCCAGGGCGGCTACTACTGCGGTGTCGGCGCCGACGAGATCTTCGGCCGCGAGATCGTCGAGGCCCACCTGGAGAACTGCCTCAAGGCCGGTCTCGCGATCTCCGGCATCAACGCCGAGGTCATGCCCGGCCAGTGGGAGTTCCAGGTCGGCCCGGTCTCCCCGCTGGAGGTCTCCGACCACCTGTGGATCGCCCGCTGGCTGCTCTACCGCACCGCCGAGGACTTCGGCATCTCCGCGACCCTCGACCCCAAGCCGGTCAAGGGCGACTGGAACGGCGCGGGCGCGCACACCAACTTCTCCACGAAGGCGATGCGCGAGGGCTACGACGCGATCATCACCGCGTGCGAGTCCCTCGGCGAGGGCTCCAAGCCCCTCGACCACGTCAAGCACTACGGCGCCGGCATCGACGACCGCCTGACGGGCCTGCACGAGACCGCCCCGTGGAACGAGTACTCCTACGGCGTCTCCAACCGCGGCGCCTCGGTCCGTATCCCGTGGCAGGTCGAGAAGGACGGCAAGGGCTACATCGAGGACCGCCGTCCGAACGCGAACGTCGACCCGTACCTGGTGACCCGGCTGATCGTCGACACCTGCTGCGCGGCCCTGGAGAAGGCCGGCCAGGTCTGATCCCGCCCCGCTTCCGCGAAGAGGCGTCCACCATCGTGGTGGGCGCCTCTTCGCGTTGTCGTCCCCGCCGCGTTTTCCGGTCAAGGAAGCGTCCAAGCTGTGAGAGGAGGGTCCTGTTGCGGGCGTGTGTCTGCTTCAATGGGCGCATGGGCAACTACCAGAAGTGCGGAGCGACGGGTCGCCATGACCTCGAGCCCTTCTGGCCTTCCCGTCAGCACCATGACTTCGACCGGGTGTGTTGTCGCGCGATGAACGCGCCGGCCCTCTAAAGCCGAACCACCCTCGGCCTCCGGCCTGCGCGACTCGACGTACGTCCCCTCGACGAACCTCTCGCGCGAAAGAGCTGACCTCTCATGGCGATCATCCGTTCCCTTCCCGCTCTTCCCTCCGCCCCGCTCGACACCCCCGCCCCGAACGCCCCACGGCACCATCTGCGCGCCGTGGACCGGGACGAGGTGATCGACGTGGCGGAGTTCCTGCCGCCGGGTGCCACCTGGCTGCCCGCGCCGCCGCACACGCTGCCCACGCTGCCGGGGCAGCCGCCGATGGTCGGGTACCTCGTCCTCATCCCGGCCGACAGCCCGCACCTCGCCCGGACCGCCGACCCGGTCCCGCCGTCCCTCCCCGCCGAGGCCGAACCGCTCGTCCGCATCGACACCGTGCAGCGCACCGCCCAGCTGAACGGCGCGGAACTCGACCTGACGTACCTGGAGTTCGAGCTCCTCGCGCATTTGGTGGCGCATCCCAACCGGGTGCACACGCGCGACCAGCTGGTCACCACGGTGTGGGGCTACGGGCATGTGGGCGACGGCCGTACCGTCGACGTCCACATCGCGCGGCTGCGCCGCAAGCTGGGGGTCGAGCACCGGAAGGCGATCCAGACGGTGCGGCGGGTGGGGTACAAGTACACGCCGCCGACGGCTCGTTGATCATCTGCGGTCCGGTCGTCTGCTGACGGCAGATCTACGTTCCGTTCCGTGCGCCTCGCGGGCAGAGTCACCGGTATGAGACTTCTGGTGCTGGGCGGTACGGAGTTCGCGGGGCGGGCCGTCGTGGAGGCTGCCCTCGGCCGGGGCTGGGAGGTGACCGTTCTCAACCGGGGGCGGCACGAACCCCCGGCCGGGGTACGGGCGTTGCGGGGTGACCGCACCGCGCCCGGTGGGCTCGCCGCGTTGGCCTCCGGCGAGTGGGATGCCGTGGTCGACACCTGGTCGGCGGCGCCGCGGGCTGTCGACGACGCGGCGCGGCTGCTTGCCGATCGGGTGGGGCGGTATGTGTATGTGTCGAGCTGCTCTGTGTACGCGTGGGCTCCGCCGGGCGGGTACGGGGAGGATGCGCCGCTTGTCGAAGGGGCCTTGGCCGCCGCCGACAAGACCGACTACGCGCGGGACAAGCGGGGCGGGGAGTTGGCCGCGCTCGGGGCGTTCGGGGCGGAGCGGTCGGTGTTCGCTCGGGCCGGGCTCATTCTCGGGCCGTACGAGAACATCGGGCGGTTGCCGTGGTGGTTGGGGCGGGTTGCTCGGGGTGGGCCTGTGTTGGCGCCCGGGCCTCGGGAGTTGGCGCTTCAGTACGTCGATGTGCGGGATCTTGCGGAGTGGTTGTTGGGGGCGGTGGAGCGGGAGTTGAGCGGGGCGTACAACCTCATCTCTCCTCAAGGGCACGCGACGATGGGGGCTTTGCTGGACGCGTGTGTGCGGGTTACGGGTGGGGTGGCTGAGCTGCGGTGGACTTCGGCGGAAGTCGTGCTCGGGGCGGGGATCGAGCCGTGGACTCAGTTGCCGGTGTGGGTGCCGGCGGGGAGTGAGGGGTACGACGCGTTGCACAGTGCGGATGTGTCTCGGGCGGTCGCTACTGGGCTGACGTGTCGGTCCGTTGAGGAGACGGTGGGCGATACGTGGGGTTGGTTGCAGAGTGTTGGTGGGGCTGCGCCTCAGCGACCTGATCGGCCGGTGGTGGGGCTTGACCCTGTTGTGGAGGCGAAGGTGCTTGGGGTGCCGGTGGAGGGGTGAGTCGTTGTCTGCGGGCGCGTTGGGGCTGGGCGCGCAGTTCCCCGCGCCCCTAAAGGCGGGTGGGGATAGCACCACCCCTTTCGTGGGGGCCTGAGCGGTGTGACCCGGGCTTGGTCCTCCGTAAGACTGGGCTTATGGAAATGAAGCGTGAGCGGGCCCGTGTTGTCCTGGTGGCCGGGGTGCGTGGGCTTGGGCTCGCGATCGTCTCGCTCGGGGGTTCGCTCACCCTGTTCGTCCTGACCGTCGTGTCCCTTGTGCTGGTGCCGTTCGGGGTCGGGCTGATCACCACGCCCTGGGTGCTGGCCGGGGTGCGGGCGCAGGCGGATCGGCGGCGGCGGCTTGCCGCGGAGTGGTGCGGGGTGCGGATTCCGCCCGCCTATCGGGCGGTGCCGCCGGGTGCGCGGCCCTGGACCCGGACCTTTCGCCTGCTCGGTGACCCTGCCACCTGGCGGGATCTCCTGTGGCTGCCCGTCGACATGGTCGCCGGGTTCGTGACCGCCTTGCTGCCCGCCGTGCTGGTCTTCTATCCGCTGGAGGGCTTCGCGTTGGCGTTCGGGCTGTGGCGGGTGTTCACGGACGGGACGTATGTGGGGTGGTGGTACGGGTTCGTGCCGGTGAGTGGGCAAGGTAGTGCGCTGCTCGCGGGGTTGCTGGGTGTTGGGATTCTCATCGCCGCCTTCTTCCTCACCCCTCCCCTCCTCCGCGTGCACTTTCTGCTGACCCGGGCTCTGCTCGCTCCGGGGCAGGGTCAACTCGCCGAGCGCGTACGGGTGTTGACCGAGACGCGGCGGGATGCAGTGGATGGTTCCGCCGCTGAGCTACGGCGGATCGAGCGCGATCTGCATGACGGGGCGCAGGCCCGGCTGGTGGCCATGGGGATGGATCTCGGGACCATCGAGGCGCTGTTGGAGAAGAACCCTGCCAAGGCCCGGGAGTTGCTCGCCCGGGCTCGGCAGTCCTCCGTCGAGGCTCTCGACGAGTTGCGGGATCTCGTTCGGGGGATTCATCCGCCGGTGCTGGCGGAGCGTGGACTGGCAGATGCCGTGCGGGCGTTGGCGCTGCGGATGCCGGTGGCGACCGAGGTGAGTGCGGAGCTCGGGGGTGGGCGGGCCGACGCGCCGGTCGAGTCGGCCGCGTACTTCGCCGTGAGTGAGGTGCTCACCAATGCCGTGAAGCACTCCGGGGCCGATCGGATCTGGGTCGATATGCGTTACGGGGAAGGGGCGTTGAGGATCTCCGTCACCGACAACGGGCGGGGTGGTGCCGTGGTCGGGGGCGGGTCGGGGCTCTCCGGGGTCGGGCGGCGGCTGGGTACATTCGACGGCGTCCTGGCCGTCAGCAGTCCCGCGGGCGGTCCCACCATGGTGACCATGGAGATTCCGTGCGTGTTGTCCTAGCCGAAGACCTGTTCCTGCTGCGGGACGGGCTGGTCAGGTTGTTGGAGGCCTACGACTTCGAGATCGTCGCGGCGGTGGAGAGCGGGCCCGAACTGACCAGGGCGCTGGCCGAGTTGGCGCCCGACGTCGCCGTGGTCGACGTACGGCTGCCACCCACGCACACCGACGAGGGGCTGCAGTGCGCGCTGCGGGCGCGGCGGGAGCGGCCGGGGCTGCCGGTGCTCGTGCTGTCGCAGCACGTGGAGCAGTTGTACGCGCGGGAGTTGCTCGCCGACGGGACCGGCGGGGTGGGGTATCTGCTGAAGGACCGGGTGTTCGACGCGGAGCAGTTCGTGGATGCCGTGCGGAGGGTGGCGGGGGGTGGGACGGTGATGGATCCGCAGGTCATCCAGCAGTTGCTGGCGCGGCGGGCCGCCGACGACCGGCCGCTGGGGCGGTTGACGCCACGGGAGGTCGAGGTGCTGGAACTGATGGCGCAGGGGCGGTCGAACGCGGCGATCGCGGGGCAACTCGTCGTCACGGAACGGGCGATCGGGAAGCACACGTCCAATATTTTCGCCAAACTGGGGCTGGAAGTCTCGGACGATGACAATCGCCGCGTGCTGGCGGTATTGGCCTATTTGGACCAGGGACGCTGAGCACTACCTGTGAGTCGATCACAACTGCCGGTGTTTAAAGGGCAGTTGGGAGGGGACTTACCCAAGAATCTCTCATCAGTTTCTGAGACGGCTGAACACTCCTGGGACCCCCTGCGTATCAAAGGGCGCCGCTTCACTCCTGTCGGGCGCCTCGCTGCCCCGCAAGGAAGTCAGAGGAGTTCCATGGGACGCAATGATCGTAAACGCCGTACGCCGCTGGCCACCAAGGCCATTGCCGCATCGGCTGCCCTAGCGCTCGGTGGGGGCGGGCTGCTCTGGGCACAGATGAACGCTTCGGCGCACGAGTCCAACTCGGGCCAGAACGAGACCAAGGCCGCGGCCGCCTCGGCGCAGGTCGCCACGATCGCCTGCCCGGACGTCGGCCAGCAGTTGACGAACGTGCCGCAGAAGGCCCGTCAGGGTGTCGCCGTCGAACTGGCGAACCTCGACAAGCAGATCACCGAGGCCTACGCCCGGCTCGCGTCGACGCGTCAGGCCCAGGCGAACGACGCGAGCTTCGTGCAGAACGCGATCGTCGGCCCCCTCAAGGAGAAGCGGGCCGCGACGATCGACCGCATTCGCATCGACATCCAGCGGGTCGGCGGCACCGTCAACGCGACCGCGCTGAAGCAGCTCGCCGCCTGCACCACGCAGAACGCCACGAACACCACCACGGCGGGTCGCGGCGGCGGCAAGGGCAACGGCGGCAAGGGCGGCGGGCAGAACAACGGCGGCGGTCAGAACACCGCGGCGCCGAGCGCGAGCGCAAGTGCCTCCGCGGCGCCCCCCGCCAACAACGGCGGCCAGGCCGGCAACGGCCCGGTGGCGGCCGACTTCGTGGACATCACGAAGGTGGCGAACAACGTGCAGGCGAAGCCGCAGAACAGCGGCCAGGCTTCGACCGGCTCGTTCACCACCAAGTGCGGTGTCAACGCGAACAAGAACCACAACACCGACAACGTCATCGTGGCGCCCGGCGTGACCAACGGCGCGCACCACGAGCACGACTACGTCGGCAACCAGAAGGTCAACGCGTTCTCCACGAACGACTCGCTGCTGGCCGCCCCCTCCAGCTGCCAGAACCAGAGTGACCTCTCGTCGTACTACTGGCCGGTCGTGCGTGTGCAGGACGGCTCGCAGGAGTTCGACGCCAACGCGGACGGCGGTGGCAAGGAAGGCAACGTCGGCAAGATCCTGACCGCGCAGTCGGCGCAGATCAAGTACGTCGGTTCGCCGGCCAGCAAGGTCGTCGCGATGCCGCAGTTCCTGCGCATCATCACCGGTGACGCCAAGACCCTCACCAACGGTCTGGCCAACGCCAACGCGCACTGGAGCTGCACCGGCTTCGAGAACAAGGTCCAGCTGACGGAGCAGTACCCGATCTGCCCCCAGGGCAGCAACGTGGTCCGCACCTTCGCGTTCCAGAGCTGCTGGGACGGCGTGAACATCGACAGCGCCAACCACCGTACGCACGTGGCCTTCGCGGACCCGGCGAGCGGTGTGTGCGGGAACGGCTTCAAGGCCATCCCGCAGCTGACGATGCGCCTGGTCTACAAGATCACGCCCCCCACCATCCAGGCGGACGGCACCGTGAAGAACGCCTACGCGGTGGACGGATTCCCGGAGCAGCTGCACAAGCCGTCGACCGACCACGACGACTTCATCAGCGTCACCAAGAACAACCTGGCGGCGAAGATCGCCAACTGCATCAACGCCGGCAAGAACTGCCAGTAAGACCCAGTAGGACCCGGTAGTACGAAGCGGGCGGTGGGATTCTCCCACCGCCCGCTTTCGTGTGTGTCCTGGCCTAACCGGTGTCGGCCCTGTGAGGGGTGTGAACCCGGTACAGCCTTTTCAGCTGGTGTGCTTCGAGTGGTCGACGCCGATCTCCTCGTTGCCGCCGAGCGTGGTCTGCAGCTTCTTGACGATCGCGTCCGTGCCCACGGCGACCCACTTGCGGCCGACGAGGTAGAAACCGCCGTAGTCCTTCGCGTCGTTGATCCACTCGCGCTGGCCGCGGTCGGTGGCGAAGGTCGCGAGGACGAACTTGCCGTAGCTCATCTTGCAGATGGCCTGGCGGAGTTCGTCGGCGTCGGTCTGGATGTCGGGCGTGCACTTCACCTTGGCGGCCAGGCTCTCCAGGCTGCCGGTGGCCTCCGTCGGCACGGTCGCGGCCTTGGTGTCGGCACCGCACCCCACCAGCGCCAGCGCCGCCGCGGCGCCGGCCATCGCGAGCATCGGTCGGGTCAACCTCATCTGTCGTTCCTCCGGTCGTCCGGTCAACAAAAGCATGCCGCGACGCGCCCCGGCGAGGGGCCGTCTCATCCGATACGGCCCCGAAGCGCCCAGCGCTCAAATCCATGGTCATCGGCCGGACGCGTGTGCGAGGGTGACGCCCATGGATCAAGACGTGGATCAGGGCTGGGAAGACCGGGTGACCGCCGCCTGGGCGACCTTCGACGACTATCCGGAGGAGCGGGCGGCCGAGTTCCGTGCCCTGATCGACGCGCTCGTCGCCGAGCTGCCGGACGGCAGTCCGCTACGGCCGTTCGAGCGGGCCTGCGCCTGGGACTCCACCGGGCACTCCGACCAGGCCGCCCCGCTGTACCGGGAGGCGCTCGCGCGCGGGCTGAGCGAGCACAGCGGCTACAAGGGGCGCCGGGCGAAGATCCAACTCTCCAGCTCCCTGCGGAACATCGGGCAGGCGGAGGAGGGCGTCAAGCTGCTCACCCCCGAACTCGACGCTCCCTCGGACGAGTTGGACGACGCGGTCCGCGCGTGCCTCGCACTGTGTCTGTCCAGCCTGGGCCGCGACCGCGAGGGCCTGTCCCTCGTGCTGGGCGCCCTCGCGCCCCATCTGCCGCGCTACCAGCGGTCGATGGCGAACTACGCGCGCGCCCTGGTCGAGCCGGAAGCCTGAGTCGCCCGGGCGGCGGTGACCAACTCACCATTCGCTCGTTTTGCTGAACGTGCAGTCACAGGATGTCGCCAAGCGCCCCGCAGCTTCACCCACCGACCCGGTCGTCGATGTCGAACAGGCCGAGGCCGCGCTCGTCGAGCACTATCCACGGCTCGTCCGGCTCGCCTATCTGGTGCTCCCCCCGAGCCTCGGCCGCAACCGGCGCGTCCTGACCGCCCACGCCCTCACTCAGCGCGCCCTCCCCCGGGGCCGCGCGTCCGCGTCGGTGATCCCGGCCCAGTCCACCGGCCGCGACGTCGACCCCGGCTACGCCTTCGTCCGCCTCAACGTCGTCCGTACGGCACTGGAGGCGGGCCTCCCGCTGTCGTTCCGCGCCTGGCCCAAACGGTCCCAACTCCCGCCGCTGCTCCCCCAGGTGCGGGGGCTGCGGCTCTTCCCGCGCTCGGGCGGCGCCGACGAACTCGCCCTGGACCAGCGGCTGTCGGCCCTGTCCGGACCGGCCCGCGCGGTGTACGTGCTGCGCGGCCTGGAGAAACTGCCCGACGGCGACGTCCGCAGAGTGCTCGCGACAGCCGGCGTAGAAGGGGAAGAGGTGGACGAGGCGCTGCGCGAGGCGGACGAGACGCCCGCGCAGTACGAACTTCTCAACTCCCCCGAGTTCGACCCCTGTTCGCTGCACGCGCGGCCCACCGACCTGATGCGCCGCCGTCAGCACGGCAAGGCCGCGCTCGCCGCCGCCGCGGCCGTCGCCGTGTGCGGCGCGCTGCTCGCGATGCCCGGCGGCGGCTGGGGCCCGGACGGCGCCGCCGCACCCGCCTACGCGCAGAACCCGGCGTCCCAAGCCGCCCTGAACCCGGGCAAGTTGATCAGGATCGCGCCCACCGCGTGGCAGTCCTCCGCCCGCGAGGACTTCTCCGTCTGGCCCGCCCGCGGCGACCTCACCGAGAACACCGACCTGCTGCGCCGCGCCCTCGCCGTCTGGGCCCGCCCCGGCGAGTCCGTCCAGGTCTCGGCCACCCCCGGCACCCCCTCCGGCGGCCCCGCCGGACCGCCCCAGCTCCTCTACGCCGGCACGGTCGACAACGCGCGCGTGGTGATCCTCTACGACGGTCTGCGCATCGCCCGTTACGCCGAACCGAAGGACGGCACCAAGGGAGCGGCGCTGGACTTCGCGCGCGTCGACGGCGCGACCGGGTCCGAGGCGAACGCCGTGGTCCTGGACCGCGCCGACGGCAACGTCCGCTATCTGACGGCCCCTTGGGTGAAGAAGGCGGCCGAGCGCGACCTCCAGAAGCCCAACGCCGGTGCCCTCCCCATGACCATCACCGACGGGATCACCTCGCCGCTGGCCAGCCCCGCGCAGGCGACGGGCGCGTGCACGTCGTGGAACGTGCTCCAGCTGACCGACGACACCGGCACCACCCGCCTGATGAGCGACCTCGGCGAACTGGTCCCGGCGCACCTCACCGCCGGCCGCCCCGGCTCGGTCCACGAGGTCTCCGGCGCGGCGGCGCAGCACGCCTGGGCGCCCTTCGCCTGCTCCCTCGGCGCGATGCGCTCGCTCGGCGTACGGACCGTGAACGCCTGGCAGTTCGCCCAGCAGCCGCTGCCCGACGCGAGCGGCGCGGCGGACTGGGTGTGCACCCGGGCCGAGACCTGGCAGGGCGGCGGCGAGCGGGTACTGGCCCAGTTCCGCACACCGGGCGGGATCTACGGCGCGGTCGCCGCGAAGGCCGAGGGCGTCCCGGCGTGCGGGGCGCGCGACCCGCACGTCCTGGCCGGAGTCCTGTGGAAGTCGGCGGCGGGCCACTGGTACCTCCTGGCCGCGGGCAGCAAGGGCACGGAGGCGATCAGCGCGACGGGTGGGGTCAACGGCTCGGCCCGGGGTGCACTCCTCGCCGTGAAGACCAAGCAGGGGGTTCAGGCCGAGCTGAAGGGGACTCTGGGCGACGGCACTACGATCTCGGGCCTGCGTTAGCGGGTGCGTCGTCGGGTGCGGGTCCGTTGTGGCTGGGCGCGCAGTTCCCCGCGCCCCTAGGGTGCTGACCTCAGCCGGCACTCGATCGCCCGCTCGCTGACATTCGCGTCAACAAGTCCCCGCACAAGGCTTCCCCAGAGACTTACCCGTCAGTACATTGACGCCATGTCTAACACGCCGCTCAAGGCCCGAAAGGTGTCCTTCTCCTGGGAGGGCACCCCACTGCACTGGGTGCCCGGCGACCCCTTCACCACCCACACGATCAACGTGCTGCACCTACTGCTGCCCGCCGGCGAGCGGTGGTTCGTGCACGTCTACAAGCAGGTACTGCCCCTCATCCGGGACGAGCGACTGCGCGCGGACGTCATCGGCTTCATCGGCCAGGAGGCGATGCACTCCCAGGCGCACGACGAAGTCCTCCCGCACCTCAAGGAGTTGGGGCTCGACCCGACCCCGTACACCGCGCAGGTCGACTGGTTCTTCGAGAAGCTGCTCGGCGACCGCACGCTACCCCCGGGCAAGGCCAGGACGTGGTGGCTGCTGGAGCGGGTCGCGATCATCGCGGCGATCGAGCACTACACCGCGTTCCTCGGCAACTGGGTCCTGAACGCCGAGGAGTTGGACCGCCGCGGCGCCGATCCGACCATGCTGGACCTGCTGCGCTGGCACGGCGCCGAGGAGGTCGAGCACCGCTCCGTCGCCTTCGACCTCTTCACGCACGTCGACGGCAGCTACCGCCGCCGCGCCCGCACCTGGGCGACCGCGTTCGCCGCCCTGATGTTCCTGTGGCAGCGCGGCTCCCGCTTCTTCATGGCGAACGACCCGACCCTCGTCGACGCCCACGCGAGCTTCAAGGACTTCTACGTCGCCGGAAAGCGCGGCACCCTGCCCGCCACCGGGGACATGCTCAGGTCCATACCCCGCTACCTGAGCCGCACCTACCACCCCTCCCAGGAGGGCAGCACAGAGCAGGCCGTCGCCTACCTCGCGTCCTCCCCCGCCGCGGTGGCCGCCGAGAAGAGGGCGGAGTAGTGCCGAAGCCCCTCACCGTCGCCGTCCTGGCCGGCGCCGCGCTCCTGACCCGCCGCGCGCTACGGCGCCGGGTGCGGGCCTCGCCCCTATGGCCGCTGCCCGCGCTCGACCCGCCGATCTCCGGCCGGCCGCGCTCACGGGCACTGAGGCTGACGGTCGCCGCGCGGGAGACGGTCGCGGAGGGCGTCGTACAACTGCGCATGGAAGGACGGGACTTGCCGCGGTGGGAGCCCGGGGCGCACATCGATCTGGTGCTGCCGTCCGGGCTGGTGCGGCAGTACTCGCTGTGCGGGGACCCGGCGGACACCTCGTCGTACACGGTCGCCACGCGGCTGGTCGAGGACGGGCGGGGCGGGTCGCGCGAGGTGCACGAACAGGTGGGCGTGGGCACGGAGTTGGAGGTGCGGGGGCCGCGCAATCGCTTCCCGCTCGTCGAGGCGCCCGCGTACCTCTTTGTCGTCGGCGGGATCGGGATCACCCCGGTGCTGCCGATGCTGCGGGCACTGCCGGAGGGCGCCGACTGGCGGCTGCTGTACGTGGGCCGCACCCCGAACTCCATGCCGTTTCTCGGGGAGTTGGCGGAGTTCGGCGCGGACCGGGTCACCGTGGTGAGCGGGCGGCGGCCCGAACTCGGCACGCTGCTCGCGGAGTTGCCCGAGGGTGCCGCCGTCTACTGCTGCGGACCCGAAGGGCTGATGGCGGCCGTGGAGGAGCGGTTCCCGGACGTACGCCTCGAACGGTTCGCGCCCCGGGCCCCGTTGGGCGGGAACGCCCCCTTCGAGGTCGAACTCCGGCGCAGCGGACGGACGTTGACCGTACCCGCCGACTCCACACTGCTGGCCGCCGTACGGGCGGAGCTGCCCGACACGCTCTACTCCTGCGAACAGGGGTTCTGCGGAACCTGCCAACAGCGGGTCCTGGAAGGGGAGGTGGAGCACCAGGACGAGCTGCTCACGGACGCGGAGCGTGATGACTCGATGCTGATCTGTGTATCGCGGGCCCGTGGTGAGCGAATCGTGTTGGACATGTGAACGACCTTGGGTGGACCGGGCCGTTGAGGGCCGGTTCCGATCGGTAAGGTGTTCGCATGAGTACCGGGGTTCGCCGCAGGATGGGAGTCGAGGAACGGCGACAGCAGTTGATCGGCGTCGCTCTCGATCTGTTCAGCCATCGCTCGCCCGACGAGGTCTCCATCGACGAGATAGCCGCGGCCGCGGGCATTTCCCGGCCGCTGGTCTACCACTACTTTCCCGGCAAACTCAGCCTGTACGAGGCCGCGTTGCAGCGCGCCTCGGACGATCTGGCCGGACGGTTCGTGGTCGCCGAGGAGGGCTCGCTCGGGGGACGGCTGCTGCGGGTGATGGGCCGGTTCTTCGACTTCGTGGACGACCACGGGCCGGGTTTCGCGGCGCTGATGCGCGGTGGTCCGGCAGTCGGCTCGTCCACCACCAACGCGCTCGTGGACGGGGTGCGGCAGGCCGCGTATCTCCAGATCCTGTCCCACATGAAGGTCGAACAGCCGCCCGCCCGGCTGGAGTTGATGGTCCGCTCCTGGATATCGCTGGTCGAGTCGACAGCCCTGATCTGGTTGGACGGCCGGCGCATCCCGCGCGCCGATCTGGAACGCCAACTCGTGCACGACTTCGGGGCGTTGGCCGCGGTGAGCGCTGCGTACGACGACGAACTGGCCGCGCTGCTGCGGGAGTCGCTCCGGAACGAGCCGGGCGACGGGCCGTTCACCGACCTCGTCGTCCGGCTGGTCGCGCTGGCGTCCTAGCAGCCGTAGCAGAAGGCTCTAGCGCTCGAACTTCCGGTAGGACGCGTCCAGTTCGCGCACCTCGGCGGAGGCGTGCAGCACCGAGCCGTCCTCGTCGATGTACTCGCGGAGGAGGTCCAGGACCTTCTCGGTCAGCTTGGCCTTGGTCTCCTCGCTGCGCCCGGCGAGCAGGCCGAGGGTGACGTGGACGACGGTGTGACCCAGCTCGTCGAGACCCTCGTACCCGAAGGCCGTGTACTCGCTCGGGCGGAACTGCGTCTTGCACGCCTCCGGCTTGGCCGCGGCGATCTCGACCACCGCCTCGTGCAGCGCACGGGCGAAACCGTCCTGGTCGAAGGAGATCGTGTGGGAGTGGTCGACGGTGATCTGCGGCATCAGGCGCTCCTGTTTCTCAGCCAACAACGGGCTCACCCTAGCTCCCCCCGGGCTCACCCCAGCCGTAGCGCCAGCATCGCGATGTCGTCGTCCCGGTCCACGCCGAAGCAGTCGAGCAGCGTGTCGCACAGGGCGTCCAGACCCGGCAGCGCGCCGGAGGCGGCCGCGCGGAGGTGTTCCATCGACACGGAGATGTCCGTGCCCCGGGTCTCGATGAGGCCGTCGGTGATCATGAGGAGCCGGTCGGTGGGTTCGAGGAACATCTCCGTGGGCGGCGGATGGGGCAGGCCCACGCCGAGCAGCGGGCCGGCCGCCTTGGCGTAGTCCGCGCTGCCGTTGTCCCGGATGATCAGCGGCGGGATGTGGCCCGCGTTGGCGATGCGGGTGCGCCCGGTGTCAGGGTCGACGAGGGCCAGGCAGACGGTGACCGTGGTCTCCGGGTGGTAGTGCTGGAGCATCCGGTCCAGCCGCTCGGCGAGGACGCTGGGGTCGCTCTCGTCGACGCAGTAGGCGCGCAGGGCGTGCCGTATCTCCACCATGACGGTGGCCGCCTCCAGCGAGTGCCCGACGACGTCGCCGACGGCGAACAGCACTCCCCCGGTGACCTTGAGGACAGCGTAGAAGTCGCCGCCGATCTCGGTGTCCTGGGACGCGGGCACATACCGTACGACCGTGTCCACGCCCGGAAGTTCGGGCAGTCGGTCCGGCGTGGGCAGGAAGCTGCGCTGGAGGGTGAGGGCGACATGCCGCTCAACCTGGTACATGAGGAGCGGTTCGGCGGCGAGCGCGGTGGCCTGGGCGAGTTGGGCCAGCAGCGCGCCGGCCTCGGGGCCCACCCGGCGCAGCCCGCGGGTGGGGGCGGCGAGGCAGACCGGGGCCCGGCCCTCGTGGGTGAGGACCAGCGCGAGCCGGGCGTCGTGCTCCACCCCGGGCCGGAAGAACCCGGTGGGCCACAGCGGCGCGGGCACGGTGGTGATCTGCACCCCGGACTGCCCCTGCGAGAGCCGCCGCAGCAGCCGGGCCACGGTCCGGTCGGCGTCCTCGCCCGGCAGCGCCACCGCCGTGCGGTCCCGGGGCAGGCCGCGGTACAGCTGGTCGTCCCGGTCGAGGACGAACACGGCGGCCGGGGTGCCCGTGAGCCGTGCGGTGCCGTCGGCGGCGACGTCGACGAGTTCCTGGAGGGAGCGCGCCGCCTGAATGGTGACGATCATCTCCGACAGCAGCGTCAGCCGCCGTACGAGCGCCTGGTCGTCGGCGCGCAGCCGGGCGGCCCGGACGGCGGACCGGACCGCCGCCTCGATCTCCTCGGGCTCGGCGGGCACCGTCAGGAAGGCCTCGTCGCCCGCGTCGAGCGCCTGGCAGCGGTCGCTCGGGGGCGCGGCGAGCGCCGAGACGTGCACGACCGGCAGGCCCGCCATGCGCGGCCGCTCCTTGAGCAGCCGGCACAGGTCGAACCCGCTCATGTCCGGCAGGTGCACGTCGATCAGGGCCACGTCGGGCAGGTTCCCCTTGCGCAGCCGCACATCGAGTTCGTCGAGCGCCTCGGCGCCGCTGCCGACCGCGAGGACCCGGTGCCCGGCGCGGCTCAGCACACTTTCGATCGCGAACCGGTTCGCGGGCTCGTCGTCCACAACCAGCACGGTCGCATGCGTCAGCTTGCCGTTGACGTCCATTTCTCAGACCTGGCCCTTTGACACACCGGTGGGGCAGGCCGGTGTCCACAGCCTGCCCCACTACGGTAATGCGCTTTCAGGGTGTCCGGGTGAATACCGCCACAGTGCGTCCCGGAACGACGAAGGTGCCCGAAACCTTCGCGTAAGAGGCCGACTTCACGGTGCCGTCCGCGCCCGCCGCCTGCACCGGGTGCAGCCGGTAACCGGTGCCCGCGAGGGAGCCGACCTTCTGCTCCTGCTTGCTCGGCGTCGCGTTGAACACGACCACCAGATCACCGAGTTCCATGGTGATCACCCCGGGCGTCTCGTCCTTCCCGGACAGCGGGAAGGACATCTCCGACTGCACCTGCCCGGCCGTGCCCAGCGAGAAGACGGGCTCGGTCGTACGGATCCTCAGCAGATCCTGGTACGCGGCCGAGGCCCCGTCGATCTGCCCGCAGCCCACCTTCACGGACGTCAACAAGCCTTTCGCGTACGGCCACTTGGACGCGTTGTCGGCCGCCATCGGCAGCCCCCGCCCGAAGCCGTTGCCGTCCGCGCAGTTCCAGTGGATCGCGTTGAACCAGTCACCGCTGTCGAACGAGTTGCGGTCCAGTGACTTGGAACGCAGCAGGTCGGTACCGGCCTGGGAGAGGGACGGCCCCTGCGAGAGGGTGGCGGTGGCCATCGCGAGGACCTGCATCCGGGCCCGGTCGGCGGCGCTCGTCGTGGCGGGCAACTTGTAGGTCAGCGCGTCGAACAGCGACTCGTTGTCGTGCGCGTCGACGTAGGCGAGGGCGTCGCCGGGCGCGTCCGCGTATCCGGCGGGAGCGCCGTTGTAGTCGATCTCGGCGCCGGTGACGTCCTTCCCGTCGGTGTCGGTGAAGTGGTATTTCGCGAGGTTGCCGCTCAGGCCGACCTTGATGAGGTCCTGGTAGTGCAGGAGGCGGGCCTTCTGCTCGGCCGAAGTGCCGTTCGCCGTGGAGGAGTTGGGGTCGGTGTAGAGCCCGGACGCGAAGCCCTGCACCCCCGGGTCCTCGTCGAAGGGGCTGCCGCCGCGTACGGCGTCACGGGCCCGGTCGGAGAAGGTCGCGATGCCCGTGCCGGCCATGTTCTTCTGCGTGGCCTGCACGAAACGGGCGTCGTCGGCGACCTCGCCGAAGTTCCAGCCCTCGCCGTACATGATGATCTTCTTGCCGTCGACGCCGTCCTTCGCGAGGGTCAGCGCGTCCAACGCCTCGCGTACGGCAAGGATGTTGGCCTTGGGCTGGTGCCCCATGAGGTCGAAGCGGAAGCCGTCGACCTTGTACTCCTTGGCCCAGGTGACCACGGAGTCGACGACGAGCTTGCCCATCATGGCGTTCTCGGTGGCCGTGTTGGCACAGCAGGTGGAGGTGGCCACGCTGCCGTCGGCCAACAGCCGCTGGTAGTAGCCGGGCACGATCTTGTCCAGGACCGAGTAGTCCGCCTGCCCGCTGGCCGCCGTGTGGTTGTAGACCACGTCCATGACGACCCGAAGGCCGTCCTCGTTCAGCGACTTGACCATCTTGCGGAACTCGACGGTACGACCGGTGCCGTCCGGGTCGGTCGCGTACGAACCCTCCGGAACCGTGAAGTGGTACGGGTCGTAACCCCAGTTGTAGGCGTCCTTCGCGGCGACGGCCGCCACGCACGCCTGCTGCTGCTCGGAGTCTGCGGCGTAGGAGGCGAGATCGCAGTCGGTGGTGGACTGCTCGGACTTCTTCTCCGGGATGGTGGCGATGTCGAAGGCGGGCAGCAGATGCACGTACGACGTCCCGGACTTGGCCAGTTCGCGCAGATGCTTCGAGCCGTCGCTGTTCTTGTCCGTGAAGGCGAGATACGTGCCCCGGTCGGCGGCCGGCACCGTCTTGTCGTCAACCGAGTAGTCCCGGATGTGCAGTTCCTGGATCTCGGCGTCCTTCAGCGGCACCGCCTTCGGCTTCTTCAGGCTCGACCAGCCGCTCGGGGCAAGGGACTTGTCGGCGAGGTCGACGACGAGGCTCTGCTTCGAGTCGGTGGTGAGGGCGACCGAGTAGGGGTCGGTGACCTCGTTGGTGACGACCTTCTGGACGGTCGGCGCCCACACCTTCACCACGTACCGGTACGGCTTGTTCTTCCAGGAGGCCGGACCGGTGACGGACCAGACGCCGGTGGTGGCGTTCCGGCTCATCTTCTTGAGCGACCCGTCGAGATCGAGGGACACGCTCTGCGCGGTCGGCGCCCAAACGGCCAGCGTGGGACGGCCGTTGTGGAAGGTGGGGCCGAGGTCGGCCTTGGTCGCGGAGCCGTACAGGTCGTCGAGTACGCCGGCGATCTGCACGCCGGTGGCGGCCAACACGGCCCCGTTGACGGCCCGTTGGGTGGCGACGAGTTGCCCGTCCAGGGCCTCCTTCACCCGTCCCCGGTCACGCGCGTCGACGGACCAGGCCGAATAGTCCTTGAGATACGGGAACTTGGCCTTCTGAGCATCGGTGAGCGTGGTCTTGGACAGCCGCAGCCACCGCTCGTCGTCACTCGTCAGCGCGCCGCCCTTCGCGGCGATCGAACCGTCGTGGGAGTACACGAGCTGGGTGGAGGCAGCCGCGTCGGAGCCGTTCCAGGCGACCGTGTTCCGGTCGATCCAGACCGCCTTGGAGGTGGTCAGGTCGAGGGCGGCCGCGCTCCCGGCGGGCTGTGGCAGGAGGTACTTCTCCTGGCCGTTCAAGAGCCAGACCTCGTTGCCGTTGGTCTTGATGTCCAGCGACTGGTCGGCGGAGAGGTCCTTCTCGTCGCCGTTGTGGATGATGTAACTGAGGCTGGTGGCACCGGAGGTGAGCGGTACCTCGAAGACAGCGCCATACGCGTCGGTCTTCACCGGCTGCAGCGGGCTCGACCAGTCCGTGGGGCTCGCGGCACCCGTCCAGACGTGCAGCCCCCAGCCGGAGTAGTCACCGTCGGCGCGGTGGTAGTGGATGACGGCCTTGGTGGTGTCCTGCGCCGGGTAGTCGGGCCGCTGTGTCTGTACGGCCTCCTTGCCCTGCTCGATCCACACCTCACCGGTCTGCGCGACGTCGATCGAACGATCGGCGGTGACGTCCTTGTTGCCGTCCTTGTCGATCACCAGGAAGCTGACGTTCGTCGCGCCGGGCTTCAACTTGACGTAGGCGAAGGCGCCGTAGGCATCGCGGCCGACGAAGGGATGGCTCGCGGGCCACGTCGTCGCCTCGCCGTCGGCGAGGTCACCCCAGGCGTAGAGGCCCCAGTCGGCGTAGTCGCCGTCGGTGCGCTTGTAGTGGACGATCGCGTAGTCGCGGGAGGAGGCGGTGGGGATCGCTTCGACGGGCGGGGTGCCGGTGGTGGAGGCGGCCGTCGCGCTCGCAGTACGTCCGGTCGAGTCGACGACAACTGCCTTGTAGCGCAGGGCGGTTCCGGCGGGTACGTCCTTCCCGATCGCCTGCGTGACCTTGTACGGGGCGTGGTCGGCGGAGCCGAGCGTCCGCCACTTGCCGTTGCCCGTCTGGGCGGCGAAGACGACCCGGTCGAGCTGGCCGCCGGTGACGTCGGCGCTCAACTCGACGGTGCCGGCGGCTCCGGCGTCCGGGGCCTTGAGGGTGATCGTGGGCTTGGTGACGGGCTTGGCCAGGGCGCCTGCCGCCTTGAGGACGATCGCGGTACCGGCGGGCACGGTGACGGTGACCTTGTTGTCGGCGCCGCTCGTCGCGGTGGCCGAAGTGCCGTAGATCCCGCGGTACTTCATGTCCGGCGAACCGGTCGCGAAGGTGACCGTCTTCGCGGTGTCGGCGTTGTTGAGGGCGACGACGTACTCAGCGCTGCCGCTGGTCCGCGTGAAGGCGTAGACACCGGCGCCGTCGGCCGCGTAGCGCTCGGTCTGGACGCCGTCGGTGAGGGCGGGGTTGTCCTTGCGGAGCTTCGAGAGAGCGGCAATCTGCTTGTACAGCGGGGCAGTTGAGTCGTAGGAGTCACTGGCGGCCGTACGGTCGGTGCCGATCTCGTCGTCGTCGAGATAGTCGGCGACCTTCGACGCGAACATCGTCTGCCGGGCGTCCTTGTCGCCGCCGGAGCCGGTGAAGCCCTGTTCGTCGCCGTAGTAGACGACGGGGTTGCCGCGGCTGAGGAACATCAACTCGTTGGCGAGCTTGTCCTTGGCGAGGAGTTGGGCGTCGGTGGCCTTGGGGTTGTCCTGATCGAGGAAGTAGCCGATGCGGCCCATGTCGTGGTTGCCGAGGAAGGTGACCTGCTCGTACGCGTTCGCCTTGTCGGTCGTGTACTTGTAGTCGTCGCCGAAGACACTCGCGAGCTTCTGCGCGCTGCCGCCCTGGGAGGCGTAGGCACGGGCCGCGTCCTGGAAGGGGAAGTCGAGCGTGGCGTCCAGGCGGCCCTGGGTGACGTACGGCGAAGTGACCGACGTGTCGGCGGAGTAGACCTCGCCGAACATGAAGAAGTTCTTCCGGCCGTGCTGGGCCGCGTAGTTGTCGAGCGCGGTGGCCCACTGGGTCCAGAAGTCCATGTCGACGTGCTTGACGGTGTCGATGCGGAAGCCGTCGACGTCGAAGTCGCGGACCCACTTCTCGTAGATCTTCTCCATGCCGCTGACGACCTCGGGACGTTCGGTCCACAGGTCGTCCAGGCCGGAGAAGTCGCCGTAGGTGGCGTTCTCGCCGACGTAGGTCGAGTCGCCCCGATTGTGGTACATCGTCGGGTCGTTGAGCCAGGCCGGGACCTTCGCGTTCGCCTTGTCGGCGGGGACGGTCGGGGTCTTCGGGAAGGACGCGGTGGTGACCTTGGGGAACGTCTTCTTGCCGTCCGCGTAGTCGGCGTCGTCGAAGGGCTGCCCGTCCTTGGTCAGGTACGGGAAGGCGCCCTTGGAGAGGTAGTCGTAGGACTTGCCCTCGTAGTCGACGACGTCGGCGGTGTGGTTGGTGATGACGTCGAAGAAGACCTTCATGCCCTTGGCGTGGGCCTTGGAGATGAGGGTCGCGAGGTCCTTGTTGGTGCCGAAGTGCGGGTCGACCTGGGTGAAGTCCGTTATCCAGTAACCGTGGTAGCCGGCCGAGGCGTCGGCGCCGGTCCCCTGCACGGGCTGGTTCTTGAAGATCGGGGCCATCCAGATGGCGGTGGTGCCGAGGCCCTTGATGTAGTCGAGCCTGTTCGTCAGACCCTTGAGGTCGCCGCCCTGGTAGAAGCCCTTGTCGGTGGGGTCGTAGCCGGTGCTGAGACGTGAACCGGTCAGCCCGCCTTGGTCGTTGGAGGTGTCTCCGTTGGCGAACCGGTCCGGCATCACGAAGTAGAACTGCTCGCGGGTGTCGTCGTGCCGGGCGGGCGTCGCGGCCAGCTTGGCGTCGGACGGGGGTGCGGGCGGGGCGGCCGCGTGGGCGGCGAGGGGCTGGACGAAGGCCGCGAGGAGGGCGGCGACGATGACGCCCGTGGCCCTTCTCCGTCGCTCGGTGCGGCGCGTGCGGGGCGCGGGCGCGGGCCATCTCGGTATCACAGGCGTGAACTCCTTGCGATTACGGCTCAGTTCGGGTCCGACCCCGGCGAGACCGTATCGCCGACGCAAGGGTTGCAGCAAGAGTCGTGAAAGCGATGGAAAGAACTTTCAGCAGCGGTCCCGGCGGTTCCCTACCGGAACGGTCTGGAACCGATCACTCCGGCAACCCGTCCTACAGGCCGTACCTGTTGCACATCGCGGAACACGGGCCCGGGCCTCACCCCTCGGCACGGCCGTCACCCGCGACACGCCTCCGGGTAGGACACGATCCGCTCCGGGCCGTCCGGTTCACCACCCTTGGTCAATAGATTTACCTAGGCAACCAAGGGCATGCGAGAGGAAAGCCTTGATGGAGCCTTTGATGGAGCCTGTGATGGAGTTATCCCATCTGGTGGAGGCGCTGAGAGCGGAGGCGCTGGACGCCGCCCTGACCGACGACGGCCAGATCGTCGTCAACCTGCCTGGTTGCAGGGACCAGTTGATCCTCGGACCCAGCCGGGGCGGGAGCGAGCCCCGGCTGTTCTGGCAGCGCCGTACGTTCCTGGGGACCCGGACGAACGAGTGCGGGTACCTGGAGTGGACTGCCGCCCCGCAGCCGGTAGTTGGGGCGATCCTCGGCTACGCGCGCGCTCCCGGCCTGACCGGACCGCAGTACGGACCGGTGCTGGACGCGCTGCGGAGCAACGGCCTCGACGCGGCGATCGTGACGACCGGCGGGGGCTGCCATCTGATCCGGGTCTACCTCGCCGACGGCACCCAACTCATCGTCGGGGCACCCGAGTCGCTCCCTCCGCAGCTGTCCCAGGTGACCGGCTGGCTCGTCCGGCACAAGGGCCCCGGCGACAGATCCACGGTCGTCTACCACTCGGCTCCACCTCCGGCTTCGGCTTCGGCTTCGGCTTCGCAGGACCACGATTCCGGCGCCCCGACCGGCGGCCCCGACGTCCACTTGATGGCCAAGCACGTCGCCCGCTACGTCACGGAGGCGGGCCTGCGCCACGACGGCCACCGCCGGCCGACCGCACCGGCACCCGAGGGGGAGGTCACGGCGAGGTCGCTGTCCCGGCTGATCGGCGAGCTGGCCCACCTGCCGCGCCACCAGGAGGAGTTGGACAACCCCGGCGGCGCCCTCATCACCGTCACCGAGCGGGACGGCAGCAACACCCGGACGACCGAGGTCCCCGCCGAACTCGTGAGCCGTATGCACACGGTCCTGTTCAACATGCTCACCGTCATGCGGCCGTACGACGAGTAGGGGCTCTGCGCGCCCGGCCTCAACGGGACCCCGTGCGGGTGCCGTTGAGGCGGAGCGGGACGATGAAAGGGATGACGACGACGCGAGAACAGTTCGAGCAGCGGCTCGCCGCGCTGAGCGACCCCTGGGTCACCCGCAGGCAGGTGGCGGAGCTGGCCGGGGTCGCGGAGAAGACGGTCCGGAACTGGCTGACCGAAGACCCCCTCGCCCCCTCCCGCGTCCGCACGGGCCCGCACAACGCCCAACTCATCGAGCGCGAGGCGGCGTTGACCCTGGTCCGCCGGAACCTCTTCGAGCCCAGGCCCGGCACGGCTGTCCTGCGCACCGGCCCGCGGCTGGCGGCGGAACCCCGGCGCCTGAGCCATGCCCCCGGCGAGCAGTGGGGATGGGCCGACATCGCGAGGCGGCGCGGGGTGACGCCCGGCGCCGTCAGCAACCTGGCGAAGTCCTACGAGAACCACCCGGTCAGGCCGTTCCCACGAGCCGTAGGACACAAGCGGGACGCGGCGGCCGTAGCCGAGTGGTTCCTCTGGTACGACACCGAGCGCCCGGGGTACGCGGAGCGGCGCGCGTACGGACGTGTCCCGGAAGTCGTCGCCCGGCTGGAGGCGGCGCTGGCCGGCCCGGAGGACCTGACCACGACGCGGCTCGCGTACGAGTTGGGCGTCGCCCACACCGTGGCACGGACCTATCTCGCCGAAGCCGCACGGCAGTTGATGCCCCGTCACGGGCTCATCGCCCGCAACGCCATCGCGGATCTGCTGGCACAGTCCGGCCACGACGGAACGGCCGAGCAGCGACGCGAGCGGGTGCGGACCCTGCTGAGCCGGAAGGACGCGCCGCGCAGGCACGTCATGGTCGGGGGGACGGACTACTACGAGAAGGCTGCGATCGACCGCCTTCTGTCGTCACGGCGGGACGGCTGAGGAGCCCGTCCCCAAAGAGGTACTCGGACGCGTGCTGACGGCGGCGACCCGGGTAGCGCTGGGCATACGCCTGAGCTAGGCGCCACGGCCCGGGGCGATCAGACCCGTCTCGTAGGCGAAGACGACGGCCTGGACACGGTCGCGCAGGTCCAGCTTCGACAGGATGCGGCCGACGTGGCTCTTGACCGTGGTCGGGCTGAGGAACAGCCGGGAAGCGAGTTCGGCATTGCTGAGGCCCGTCGCGAGCAGGCGGAGCACCTCGAGCTCGCGCGGGGTCAGGCCGGACAGATCGCGGTGTGCGGCGATGGTCTGCGGTTCGTCGTGATGGGCGAACCGCTCGATCAGCCGACGAGTGATGGCGGGCGCGAGGAGAGCGTCGCCGGTCTGCACCAGGCGTAAGGCGGAGACCAGATGTTCGGGGGTGACGTCCTTGAGCAGGAAACCGCTGGCACCGGCCGTGAGGGCGGCGTAGACGTAGTGGTCGAGGTCGTATGTGGTGAGGATGATGATCCGCGTTCCGGCCGGGCCGGCGTCGCCGATGATGCGCCTGGTGGCCTCGATGCCGTCCATCTCGGGCATCCGGATGTCCATGAGGACGACGTCGGGCCGCGTACGGCGAACCGCTGCGACAGCCTCGGCCCCGCCGGCGGCCTCGGCCGTCACTTCGATGCCGTCTGCGGCCAGGATCATCCTGAAGCCGGTGCGTACGAGGGCTTGGTCGTCGGCGATGACGGCGCGCAGCGGTGGTTGGTCCGTGGTCATTCGGTGCTCCGCGGGATACGGGCCGTGACCCGGTATCCGCCGGCCTTTGTCGGCCCGGTTGTCAGCTCGCCCTCATAGACGGCCAACCGCTCGCGCAGCCCCATGTGGCCACGGCCGTTGCTCTGCGCGGGCGGGGACTCCTCGGCGCCGCCGGTGTCCGTGATCTCGATCTCCAGCCCGTCGTCGGTGTATCCGATGGCGACGGACGCCTGCGCGCCGCGCGCGTGTTTGATCGTGTTGGTCAGCGCCTCCTGTACGACGCGATACGCCGCGAGGTCCATCCCGGGTGGCAGCGGCTCCGGTGGCAGCGACACCTCGACGCTCACGGGCGTACCGGCGGCGCGTACGCGTGCGACGAGCGCGTCGAGCTGTGCGAGCCCGGGCTGGGGCTCCAGGCCGTCGGGCCTCTCGTGGTCCGGGGCGGCCAACAGGCCCATCACATGGCGCAGTTCGGCCATAGCGGCCCGGCCGCCCGCCTCGACGGCCAGCAGTGCCTCCTTGGACTGCCCGGGTTCCCTGTCCATCACTTTGCGGGCCGCGCCTGCCTGGATCACCATCACGCTCACATTGTGGGTCACGACGTCGTGCAGTTCGGCGGCGATGCGGGCACGCTCCTCTTCGACGGCGCGGCGCGTGGCCTCCTCCTGAGCGGCCCGCAGTTCTGTCATCCGGTCCCGGCTGGAGGCCAGCCGCAGGTGCAGGAAGCGGACGAGGCTGGCCAGCATCCCGGCCACCAGGAGCACGAATCCCGGGCTGGACCATCCGGGGAGCAAGGGTTCCGCGTGGCGGAAAGTGAAGGCGGACAGCGCGGCGGCGATCACCAGGACGGCGATCGCCGTTATCCGGTAACGGCTGTGTACGACGGCGCTGTAGGCACCGATGACACAGGCGAGGACGGTGATCCAGGAGGCGGAACTGCCGATGGCCAGTGCCGCGCCCAGCACCACCACGAACAAGGTAAGCGGATACCGGCGCCGGGCTGCCAGCGGCAGCGTCGACAGGACGACCAGGGCCCAGGGCACGGAGGAGGGTTCTTCCTTCACGGGCACGTGACCAGGGCCGGGCGGCGAGGGCGGGGCCGGGATCCCGGTCCCGACGTCCACCGTGGGCGGGTTGATGTTCACCGGCCCGTCGCCGGGATACCGCACGGCCACGAACAGGGCGATGACGGTCAGCGCCAACGCCAGCACCACATCGGCGCGCACCGCTCGCCGTGACAGCGGGGCGGCCTTCGCCTCCGGACGTAGCGCGTCGACGAGTCGCTGATGCCGGCTGCGCCGGTCTTCCGTCTCCACCCGTGCATTGTGCTGCGCTCTGTGCCCGGCCCGCGTCCGCCTGTGCGGCCAGGGCATTGCCCAAGAGGCCTACTTCTCAGGGATGACTCCGCGGCCGAATCCTCCGCAGGAAGGGCCTGTTGTCGGTTCCGCGGCCGACGCGCCCCGTACGCGGCGGCCTCTAGGTTCGCGGGGCCGACAACGGCATGTGCCTCGCGACCGAGAAGGACGGACACCTCGTATGCGTCAAGTGATCGAGCTGGAGGGTGCGGTGAAGCGCTACGACAGCGCCGGCGCGCCGGTGCTCGGACCGCTCACGTTCAGCGTCGCCGAGGGTGAGGCCCTTGCCGTGACGGGCCCTTCCGGGAGCGGCAAGTCCACGCTGCTGAACCTCGTCGCCGGCCTGGACAAGCCGACCGATGGAGCCGTGTTCGTGGCCGGGCGACGGATCGACCGGTTGAGCGAGCACGCCCTGGCCAGGTTCCGTCGCGAACACGTCGGCATGGTCTTCCAGTTCTTCAATCTTCTCGACGACCTCACTGTCACCGACAACATCCGGCTCCCGGCCCAATTGATCGGGACCAGCCGGCGCAAGGCCGCGGCCCGCTCGGGTGAGCTGATGGAGATGCTGGGCATCCAGAGACATGCCCGCGCCTACCCGGGCCGACTGTCCGGAGGTGAACGCCAACGGGTCGCGGTCGCCCGGGCGTTGATCAACCGGCCCGCGCTGCTGCTCGCCGACGAGCCCACCGGCGCGCTCGACACCGCCTCGGGCCACGACGTCCGCGATCTGCTGATGGATCTGCACCGCGGGGGACAGACCATCGTGCTGGTGACGCACGACCTGACGCTGGCGGAGGCGTGCGCGAGCCGCACGATCCACCTGGTCGACGGTCAGGTCGCCCTCGACTCGTACGCGCGGGCCGTCCGATGAACCTGTTCGGTACCGGCGCGCTGGGCCGGGTCGTACGCTCCGGGGTGGGCCGGCGGCGGGTGCAGACAGTGGTGATCGCCGTGGCCGCGATGATGGCCGTGGCCTCGGCCGTGGTTGCCGGGTCGCTCATGGTCGCCGCGACCGCCCCCTTCGACCACGCCTTCGACAAGCAGCGGGGCGCGCACATCACCGCACAGTTCGATCCGGCCAAGGCGAGTGCGACGCGGCTGGCGGAGACCGGGAAGCTGGCCGGGGTCACGGCGAGCGCTGGGCCGTACCCGTCCACGGCGTTCCGCCCGGTGGACCGGTCGGGCTTCCGAATGCCGACGCTGACCCTGGTCGGGCGGTCCGGTCCGGACGGTGCCGTGGACCGCGTGGAACCGAAGTCCGGTCGGTGGGCGCGGAAGCCGGGCGAGATCGTGCTCGGCACGTCGTTCGAGGGCCCCTCCGTCGAGATCGGCTCCACCTTCAAGGCCTCGGACGCCGCCGACGCCCCGACCCTCACGGTCGTCGGCTTCGCCGTGTCGGCCGGCGGGTCCGCCGACGCCTGGGCGACCTCGGCGCAGGTCGACGCGCTGGCTTCGCAGGGCCACCCCGTCACGAGTCAGATGCTCTACCGCTTCGACTCCGCGAGCACGAAGGAGCAGATCCTCGCCGACCGGGCGAAGCTCGCCGCCTCCGTGAAGTCCGGGGCGCTGCTGGGTACCCGGTCCTGGCTGGACACCAAGCGCGCCGCTGATCAGGGTGCGGCGGCGACCGTCCCGTTCGTGACGGCTTTCGGTGTGCTCGGCATCGTGATGTCGGTGATCATCGTCAGCAGTGTGATCAGCGGTGCGGTCGGCACCGGCCTGCGCAGGATCGGCATCCTCAAGGCCATCGGCTTCACCCCGCGCGAGATCGTCCGCGCCTACGTGGCCCAGGCCCTGATCCCGGCCGGTGCCGGCATCGCCGTGGGCGTCGTACTGGGCAACCTCCTGGCGGTGCCGCTGCTGGCGGACACCCAGGAGATGTACGGCACCGTCTCGCTGTCGGCGGCTTGGTGGGTGGATGTCGCGGTGCCGGTCGCCGCACTGCTCGTCGTGGGACTCGCGGCGCTGGTCCCGGCACTGCGCGCCGGACGCCTGCACACGGTCGAGGCCATCGCGGTCGGCCGGGCACCGCACACGGGGCGCGGGCAGTGGGCGCACCGGGTGCTGGGACGGCTGCCCCTGCCTCGGCCGGTGACCTACGGCCTCGCCACCCCCTTCACGCATCCGGTGCGTGCCCTCGCGATGCTGCTCGCGGTCGCGTTCGGCACGGTCGCGGCGACCTTCGCGGTGGGCCTGACATCGTCCCTGAGTGCGGTCGGCGCCTCGCAGGATCCCGAGAGCCGTGCCGCGGTCACGGTCACGACGGTCGAGCTGGACGACATCGCTCCTCCCGCGCGGCCGGAGCCTCCCACGGTGGACGACGCGGCAAGCCCGTCCCCCGTCAGCGGCATCACGGCCGGCACGTCCAGGCCCGAGGTCGCCGATCCGGCGAAGGTGCGGGCCGCCCTCAAGTCCGAGGCGGGGCTGAAGTCGTACTACGGCAAGCTCCAGACCGAGGTCGCCGTGGCCGGGGTCTCCGGCTCGGTCCGGGCCGACCTCTACGAAGGGGATTCCCGCTCCGGCGGTTACGACCTGCTCTCCGGGCACTGGATCACCGGCAAGGGGCAGGTCGTGGTGCCTTCACGCTTCCTGGAACGGACCGGCACCAAGGTCGGTGACACGGTGCGGGTGACCTACGAGAAGGAGACCGCCGACCTGCGGATCGTCGGTGAGTCCTTCGACACCTCGGGCAATGAGCTGGAGATCCACGCTGACATGGCCAACTTCCCCTCGGCCGAGCCCAGTACCTTTCTCGCCGACGTGAAGTCCGGCGTCTCGGCCGACGAGTTCGCGGCGAAGCTCGCGGCGGTGGTACGGCCTCTGGGCGGCGACGCCACGACCGTCCCGCCCTCGGAGCAGAAGGGCGTCATCCTCGTCATGGACGCGATGGCGGTGCTGCTCACCCTCATGCTGGTCGCCGTAGCGGGCCTCGGCGTGCTCAACTCCGTCGTCCTGGACACCCGGCAACGCATCCACGACCTGGGCATCTGCAAGGCGATCGGCATGTCGCCGCGGCAGACCATCAGCCTGGTGCTCGCCCCGGTGACCGCGATCGGCGTGGTCGGCGGGCTGATCGGCGTACCGGCGGGGTACGCGCTGCACCACGTCGTCATGCCGGCGATGGGGCGTGCCGTAGGCACCCGTATGCCGTCTTCGGTCCTCGGTGTTTACGGCCCTGCCCAGCTGGTCCTGCTGGGGATGGGCGGGGTCGTCATCGCGGTGCTGGGCGCGCTTGTTCCGGCCGGCTGGGCGGCCAAGGCCCGTACGGCCACGGCGCTGCGCACCGAGTAGCGTCCGGCGGAGCGCGAGCCACTGAGCGGATCCGCCAGGCCCGCTGGGTCGAGCACCGGCGGGCCGATCAGGAGCCGCCGTCACGCTGAACCTGCGACACGGGTCACGCTATGAGCAGGCGGAGGCCGAGATCTGCCGCGTCGAGGCCGGCGAGGTCGCTGTTGCGCTCGGCCCACCGGCCGGAGTCGAGGTCGTCGCTGAGGCTTCGCACCGCGCGCTGCTCGGCCTCTGGCCCGACCCTCGTCCACACCGACATCGCACGGCGCACGTGATCCTCCAGATACGCCCCCGGTCGGCGCCAGTACGCCTCGAACAGGCCGTCAGCGCAGTCCCACGGGATGGGCACCGGCTCGGCGCGGGCGCCGATCGCGCCGGCCATCCCGGCAAGCGAGGGAAATCCCGCGAGGACGGCGGCGAACTCGGGCAGGTAGTCACGGGTGAGCCAGAACCGGTCCTGCCATCCGGGCTCGTCGGTGTCGAACGTGAGCACCACCACGCGGCGGGCCACGCGCCGCATCTCGCGCAGCCCTGTCATCGGGTCACCCCAGTGGTGAACGGTGGAGACGGCCATCGCGACGTCGAAGGACCGGTCCTCGAACGGCAGGCTCTCCGCGGCGGCGGCCACGCACGGCGCCGAGCCGGCAGGCCGCTGCCCCCGCATGACCGCCGATGGCTCCACCGCGGTCACGTCGCGATCAGCGGGCTCGTAGGAGCCGGTGCCGGCCCCGACGTTCAGCACCGTCCGCGCGTCCCCGAGCGCGTCCCAGATCCGCGCGGCGATCCGCGGCTCGGTACGCCGTGTCGCGGTGTAAGCGCCGCCGATCGCGTCGTACAGCCGTGCACCGAGCATCTCCAGCTGCTCCTCCGGCGTCACCATCTGTCCCTTCGCCCGTGCCTCGAGTTCCCTGTCGATGGCCGCCACCATGGCGTCGGCGCGATCACGCCGCTCCAGCAGCAGGCCGCGCAGCCGGCGCAGATGCGCGACCGCGTCGGTGGACGGGTCCCCGACCAGCTCCGCGACCTCCCGCAGCCCGAAGCCCAACCGCCGATAGGCCAGCACCTCCCGCAGCCGCTCCACGTCGCCCGCCGAATAAGCCCGGTATCCGGCCGCGGTCCGCGCCGACGGCTGAACGAGCCTGATCTCGTCATAGTGATGCAGCGTGCGAACGCTCACGCCGGCCAGCTCGGCCACGCGTCCCACGGTCCAGTGATCCTCCACGGCACCGACTATGCGGCCTGACGCCACGTGAGGGTCAAGAGCCTCACTCATGGCAGCAAGAGCCAAGCGCGAAGCAGCGGTCCGGGGCGACTCCCTCTGAAGCTGACACAGCCACCCCGATGCGACCGGCCGGGCCCGAAGGTAGTTCTACGGCCGCAGCCTGAACGGTCGTCGACCTGTCGGAGAGGACCTCATGTCAGCCGTTGTCGTCGTCGGTGCGGGAATCATCGGCTCCTCGGTGGCCTACCACCTGGCCCGTCGAGGCGTCCCGGTCACGCTGCTCGACCAAGGCCCCGTACCGGCCACCGGAGTCACCGGGAACTCCTTCGCCTGGATCGGTGGCTCGGGCGGGCACTGGCCCGGTGGAGCACGGGATCTCCGGGAGTACGTCCTGGCGGACTACCGGCGCCTCGAGAACGAGCTGCCCCAGGTCACCGTCCGACGGACCGGCTCACTGTCCTGGGCCGACGTGCCTGCCGCTGACTTACGACTGGGGCCGGGCCGGTTCCGCGTCGGGCGGAGCGAGATCGCGGCCCTGGAGCCCAACCTCCGGCACCCGCCCGACCAGGCCGTCCACACCCCGAGCGACGCGGGCGTCGACCCAACAGCCTTGTCCCGCGCACTCGTTGAAGCCGCCGCCGCCCACGGAGCAACCGTGCTCCACAACACCCCGGTCACCTCCTTGCGGGTGACCGACGGGCACGTCGAGGGAGTCCTGACATCGGCCGGGCTCCACCCCGCCGCCACCGTCGTCCTCACGGCCGGAACCGCCGTCCCCCAACTGTGCGAGCGCCTGCCGGTCGACCTGACCATGGCCGCCTCCCCGGCCACCCTCGCGCGGGTCACAGCACCCCCGGGCCTGGTCAGGACCATCGTGGCGAGCCCCGACTTCGAGGTCCGAGAGGTACGGGACGGCCACCTCCTGCTGGTCGTGCCGCAGGCTGGCGCCGCAGCGGGAAAGCCTGAGCAGGCCACTCAAGACGCGTTCCAGCACCTGCGGACGGCCTTCCGGGGAAGCGACGAATGCCGTCTCCTGAGCCATCGCACCAGCAGCCGCCCCATCCCCGCGCACGGCCCCGTGATCGGATACGCGGCACACGACCGGTCCGTCTACGTCGCCGTCATGCACTCCGCCGTCACCCTGGCGCCCACGGTCGGACGACTCGTCGCGGACGAACTCGTCACCGGCAGGCCGGCTCCCGGGCTACGGCGGTGCCGACCACGCGTCCGCTGACGTCACGCGGACCACCCCACGGCGGCCCGTGGATTCTCTTACCTTCTCCCGCGAACAAAACCGCCGTACCGCGCATCGAACCTTGTGTACGGCACAGAAGGACGGTGCGGGCCGCAGACCACGGCCCGCGAAGCAGGAGTGGGGACCATGACCGTGAACGAGCACCTGAACACCACCGACCAGACCGCCACCGCCACCGCAAAGCACCGGCGCCGCGCCGACCGCAAGCTCGGGCGCACGATGATCGGCCTGGGCGCCGTCGTCGGCCTGGCGCTCGCGGGCTGGGCGGGGACCGCGAACGCCGCGACCTCCAGTGGTACGGCGACCGCGAAGGCGACGCCGACCTGCTCGGCCGCCGCGCTCAAGGCGACCTACGGCCAGCAGCTCGCCGGTGGCATGAACCACGAGGGTGTCGTCATCCGGCTGCGCAACCTCAGCGGCAAGACCTGCGCGCTGCGCGGCTACCCCGGCCTGGGCCTGGAGAACTCCGCCCACAAGAAGCTCACGACCCACACCACCTGGGGCAACACCTGGTACGCGCACAACCCCGGCAAGAAGACCCTCACCCTCAAGGACGGCGAGAGCGCCGAGGCCGTCGTCGCCTGGACCCACGCCAACACGGGCACCTCGGGCGCGGTCCACGCCGCCTACCTGGAGATCACCCCGCCCGCCTCCACCCAGCACAAGACCCTGGCCCTCCCCCAGTGGGTCGACCACGGCGACCTCGCCGTGACGGCCCTGGCGAAGCACATCACCATCAACTCCTGATCCCCCACGGTCCGGGCGGCGGCGACGTGCCCCCTCGCGCCGCCGCCGTCCAACACCGGGATCAGCAGCTCGACTTGCCCGCGTAGATCGCCAACGCCGTGTTCGAACCCAGCGTCGCCGTGAACTGCCCGCTGGAGTTCACGGTCACCGACGTGTTGTTCTGGACGTTGCAGTACGTGCCCGCCGCCATCGACGTCTGGTACGTCTGCGTCACCGACGACGTCTCGTGGTTGATGGCGACGTAGCCCTTACTGCCGCGGCCGAAGGCGATCGCGTCGTTGCCGTCGTCCCACCAGTTGGTGAGGGACTGGCCGCTGGTCGCGTTGCGGAAGGCGACCATGGACTTGATCTCCGGCCAGGCGTGCTGGCACTTCCAGCCGTCCTGCCAACAGGCCGTCACCGCGCCGTTGTTGGGCGGTCCGGCGTCCGCGTCCGACCATTCGTAGCCGGAGTTGATGTCCGGGGCGCCGTAGGGGTAGGCGAGCATGAAGACGTTGGCCAGGGTGTAGTTGGCGCCGTCCTTGTAGTTCAAGGTCGAGCCGTTGCGCTCCGTGTCGTGGTTGTCCACGAAGACCGCCGCCACCGAGCTGCTCATGTAGCCCCAGCCCTCACCGTAGTTCTTCAGGTAGGCGAGGTTCTCGTTGTTGAAGACGCGCTTGAGGTCGTAGGCGTAGCGGAACTCCTGGACGTCGCCGTTGCCGGTGTACTCGGTGGGCTGGACGGCCTCGCCGGCGCCGTAGATGACCTCCTGCTTCCAGTACGCGGAGGGGTTCGTCAGGCGGGACTTGATGTTCGCGAGGTCGGTCGCCGGGATGTGCTTGGCCGCGTCGATGCGGAAGCCGTCGGCGCCGTAGCCGAGGAGGGTGTTCATGTAGCCGGCGATGGTGGCGCGGACGTACTCCTCGCCGGTGTCCAGGTCGGCCAGGCCGACGAGTTCGCAGTTCTGGACGTTGGCGCGGTTCGTGTAGTCGCTGACCAGCGACGTGCAGTCGTCCATGTCGTACGAGGAGTACAGGCCGGGGTAGTTGTACTTCGTGTACGACGAACCGCCCGTGCCGGTGCCGCTGCCCGCCGACATGTGGTTGATGACCGTGTCGACGACGACCTTCACGCCCGCCGAGTGACACGTGTCGATCATGTTCTTGAAGGCCGTCGCGTCGCCGAGCCGGCCCGCGATCTTGTAGCTCACCGGCTGGTACGACGTCCACCACTGCGAGCCCTGTATGTGCTCGGCGGGCGGGGAGACCTGGACGTAGCCGTAACCGGCCGGGCCGAGGGTGTTGGTGCACTCCTTGGCGACCGAGGCGAAGTTCCACTCGAAGAGGACGGCGGTGACGTCCTTGGTGCCGGGAGGGGAGGCATGTGCGGTGCCGGGCACCAGGAGGGCCGTCGCGGCGGCGAGGGCGCAAGCTCCTGCAAGTGATCTGCTGTTGGCCATGTGGGGTTCCTTCTCCGTTGAAGGTTCTTGACAGTTCTTGCTGAAACACCGTGGAAACCTTGCAGTCGCCCAGATGTTAGAGGCCCGCCGCCCAAAAGGGCAGCGGGCCGTGTGAAGTTGCTGCAAGAACTTCCCGTGACGGAGGCGGAGTTGGGAGAGTTAGGGGGAGTTACGGCGTGGTGGTCCACCACGCCGTCGTGTCGGCCGGCAGCTTCGCCTCGCCCGCCGCCTCGGTCACCTCACCGCTCGCCAGCAGGAGACGACCGTACGCCGAGGTCGTCACCGACTCCCCGCTCGTGTTCGCCACGCACACGAACTCCCCACGCCGGAAGGCGAGTACGCCCTCGGGCGCCCGCAGCCACTCCACCGAGTCGCCCGCGCCGAGGTCCGGCTGGGTGCGACGGGCGGCGAGCGCGGCCCGGTACAGCTCCAGCGTCGAACCGGCCGTCCCGGTCTGCGCCTCGATGCTCAACTCGCCCCAGCCGTCCGGCTGCGGCAGCCAACTGCCCCCGCTGCCGAAGCCGTATGACGATCCGTCACGCGTCCACGGGATCGGCACCCGGCACCCGTCCCGGAAGCCGTCCTGGCCCGCGCCCCTGAAGTAGGCGGGATCCTGGCGGACTTCGTCCGGGAGGTCGACGACGTCGGGCAGGCCGAGTTCCTCGCCCTGGTAGATGTACGCCGATCCGGGCAGCGCCAGCATGAGCAACGTCGCGGCGCGAGCCCGGCGCAGGCCCAGCTCCCGGTCCCCCGCCAGACGGATCTGGGTGCCGAGGCCGGGCGGGTTGGCGAAGCGGGTGGCGTGCCGGGTGACGTCGTGGTTGGAGAGGACCCAGGTCGCGGGGGCGCCGACCGGGCGCATCGCCTCCAGGGTGCGGTCGATGACCGTACGCAACTCGCCCGCGTCCCAATCGGTCGACAGGTACTGGAAGTTGAAGGCCTGGTGGAGTTCGTCCGGGCGGACGTAGTTCGCCGTGCGCTCGACGGTCGGGGTCCACGCCTCGGCGACGAAGATGCGCTCGCCCGCGTACTCGTCGAGGACCGTGCGCCACTGGCGGTACACGTCGTGCACGCCGTCCTGGTCGAAGAACGGCATGACATCGTTGCCCAGGAGCTTGAGCTGCTCGTGCGAGCCGAGGTCGGGCAACCCCTCCGCCTTCACGAGGCCGTGGGCCACGTCGATGCGGAAACCGTCGACCCCGATGTCCAGCCAGAAGCGGAGGATCGAGCGGAACTCGTCCCCGACGGCGGGGTGTTCCCAGTTGAAGTCCGGCTGCTCGGGCGCGAAGAGGTGCAGGTACCACTCCCCCGCCGAGCCGTCGGGTTCGGTGACCCGGGTCCAGGCCGGGCCGCCGAAGATGGACTCCCAGTCGTTGGGCGGGAGTTCGCCGTGCTCGCCCTTTCCGGGGCGGAAGTGGTAGCGCTCCCGCAGCGGCGAGCCGGGGCCCTCCCTCAACGCCCGCTTGAACCACTCGTGTTGGTCCGAGGAGTGGTTCGGGACGAGGTCGACGATGATGCGCAGGCCGAGCCCGTGGGCGTCCCTGATCAACGCGTCGGCGTCGAGCAGGTTGCCGAACATCGGGTCCACGGCACGGTAGTCGGCGACGTCGTAGCCGGCGTCCGCCTGCGGGGAGGCGTAGAACGGGCTGAGCCACACGGCGTCGATCCCGAGATCCCCCAGATACGGAAGCCGGGCGCGGACGCCCTCCAGGTCGCCCATGCCGTCACCGTTGCTGTCGGCGAAACTGCGCGGATAGACCTGGTAGATCACCGCGTCTCTCCACCAGTCGCCGCGCTTGGCTTTGGCGGGGGTCGGTGCGGGGGCGATGACGGAGTGCTGCTGAGTCATGGCGTCCTTGGTACGTAACGGGGTTTTGGTCATGGGGAGTTGGGGGGGCGAGGCGGCCGTGACGTCAGCGGGGTCGGATGGACGTCACGGCCGCCTCGGGTTTTGGGTGCGGCTTTGTGGGGGCTGGGCGCGCAGTTCCCCGCGCCCCTTTCGGGGCGCTTCACTAGCCCTTTGTTCCGCCTGCTGTCAGGCCGGTCACCAGGTTCTTCTGCACCAGGTAGAAGAACGCGGCAACCGGTATCGCGATCAGAACAGCCGTCGCAGCCATCAGGTTCCGCTGCGCGTCATGCTCACTCACGAACGTCTGCAACCCGACCGCGAACGTGTACTTCGTGTCGGACAGCATGAACGTCGAGGCGAACGCGACCTCACCGAAAGCCGTGAGGAAGCTGTAGAACGCGGCGACCGCCAGACCCGGCTTGGCGAGCGGCAGGATCAGTCGCAGGAACGTGCCGAAGGGGTTCAGCCCGTCGACGCGTCCGGCCTCGTCGATCTCGAACGGGATCGTGTCGAAGTAGCCCTTGAGCAGCCAGGCGCAGTAGGGCACGGCGGTCGAGCAGTAGACGAGGATGAGACCAAGGTAGCTGTCGATGAGCTGCAGGTCGGCCAGAATCTGGTACATCGGCACGATGAGTACCGCTATCGGGAACATCTGGGTGACCAGCAGCACCCACATGAACTTCCGGTAGCCGGGGAAGCGCATGCGCGAAACGGCGTAACCGGTGCTGGCCGCGATCGTCACGCCGATGACCGTGGTGCCGAGCGAGACGATCAGCGAGCTCTTCAACCAGTCGAAGAATCCGGTGTGTTGGAGGACGAACGAGTAGTTGTCGAACGTCATCTTCTTCCAGATGCCGCCCGGGTGGAGATAGTCGTCCGAGTCCGGGCCGAGCGACAGGAAGACCAGCCAGGCGATCGGGAAGAGCGCGATCAGGCTCGCGACGATGAGGATGCCGTGCGAACCGAGGGTGCCGGCGCGGCTCAACTCGCCCCGGCGGCGGGTCCGTTCGGGTGTGGTGGTGCTCATGGGGACTCCTGCCTCAGATCGCGAGCTGTTGGTCATTGCGGTTCAGCCAGCGGCGGTAGAAGGAGGTGAAGACGATCAGGATGGCCAGCAGCAGGATGCCGTAGGCGGCCGACTGGGCGAATTCGCGCGGCTGTTGGCCGAAGCCGAGGAAGTACGACCAGGTGACGAGGATCTGGGCGTCGGGTGCGGTGTTGCCGAACAGCAGGAAGATCACGGCGAATTGGTTGAAGGTCCAGATCACACCGAGAAGGACGACGGTGGAGCTGACCGACCTGAGGCCCGGGAGAGTGACGTAGCGGAAGCGCTGCCAGGGGCTCGCGCCGTCCATCTCGGCGGCCTCGTAGAGCGAGGTGTCGATGGACTGCAGTCCGCCGAGCAGCGAGACCATCATGAACGGCACACCGCACCAGGTGTTGACCATGATCGCGGCGAACCGCTGCCAGAACGTGCTCTCCAGCCAGTCGGGTTGGGGCAGACGCAGGCTGTGCAGCGCGGAGTTGATGATGCCGCCGTCGGCGAGCATGAAGCGCCAGCCGAACACCGTGACGAAGGTGGGGACGGCCCACGGCAGGATCAGGATCAGCCGGTAGAGGGTCCTGGCGCGCAGCTTCTGGTTCAGCAGGAGCGCCAGCGCGAGGCCGACCGTGTAGTGGAGGGCGACGCAGAGCCCGGTCCAGACGATCGTCCAGATGAAGTGCGACCAGAAGCGGTCGTACGACGTCGGGCCGAACAGGATGTCCTTGTAGTTGTCGAGCCCGATGAACTTGTAGGTGGCGTCGATGTGGTTGACGCCGATCGTGCGCGCGGTGTTGAGGCTGTCGGCGTCGGTGAGCGTCAAGTAGAGGCCGTACACCAGGGGGTAGAGCACGAGGACGCCGAGCACGACGACCACGGGGATGATCATCGCGTACGCGTACCAGTGCTTCTGGTAGGCGTACTTGAGGCGGCTGCCGGGGCCGGGCCGGGGTGCGCGGTCACCGTGGCGCTTGCCGGTCGCGCGGTCGATGGCGACTGTCATGGTTCGTTCGACACCTTCTGGAAGTTCAAGCGGGTACGGCAAGTCGAGGGCTACGGCGGCTCAGGCCGATGGCCGTCGGATCCGTCCCCCCAGTTCCTGATCTGGCGGATCCGACGGCCACTCGGGGCTACTTGCTGAAGTCCGGGACCAGCTTGGCGATCGCCAGCTCGGCGTTGCTGAGGCCCTTGTCGAGGGACTCCTTGCCACCGGCGACCTTGGGCAGTTCGGTGTCCAACGGGCCCCACAGGGAGCTGTATTCGGCGAGCGCCGGGCGCGGCTGGGCGGCGCCGAGGACGCCCTGGAAGCCGGCGATGCCCGGGTCGGACTTCACGGCGGCGGTGTAGGCGTCGTCGCGGGTCGGCAGCGTCGAGTTCTTCAGCGCGATCGTCGACTGGGAGGCCGCGGAGGTCATGAAGTTGACGAACTTCAGGGCCGCCTTCTGGTGCGCGGAGTCCGAGCCGGCGTAGACCGAGAGGTTGTGACCGCCGGTCGGGGCACCGGACTTGCCGGTGGAGCCGGCCGGGATCGTGGCGATGCCGAGGTTGGACTTGTCCTTGAAGGCCGAGCCCTTGTAGAAGTTCGTGATCTCCCACGGGCCCTGGATGATCGCGGCGACCTTGCCGTTGACGAACGCGTCCTGGATGTGGGCGTAGGCGTCCGCGGTGGTGTCGGCCTTGTGCAGGCCGGTGCCGGAGAAGAGGCTCAGCCAGGTGCCGTAGGCCTTCTTCGCGGCGGCGGAGTCGACGGTGATCTTCTTCGCGGAGGCGTCGACGGTGTCGGTGCCCTCGCCGTAGAGGAAGGTCTGCGCGTAGTAGGCCTGGGTGGAGCCCCAGTAGCCGTCGACCTTGGCCTTGGCCTTGATCGTCGCCGCGTCGGTCTTCAACTCGTCCCAGGTGGTGGGCGCTTGGGTGATGCCGGCCTGCTTGAAGAGGGCCTTGTTGTAGACGAGCGCGAGGGTGTCGGTGACCAGCGGCACGCCGTACGTCTTGCCGTCGTACTGGGCCTGCGTGATCAGGTTCGACTTGAACTTGGCCTGGTCCGTGAGGGCTTCGGTGCCGTCCAGCGGCAGGAAGTAGCCCTTCTTCGCGAAGGCGGGGGTCCAGCCGACCTCCGAACGCAGCACGTCCGGGGCGCCCTTGGAGCCGGCGGCGGTGTCGAACTTGTTCTGCGCCTGGTCGAAGGGCACGTTGACGTACTTGACCTTGACGTTCTTGTTGGCCGCCTCGAACTTGGCGACCAGGGCCTTGTACGTGGGCGCCTCATTGGTGGCGTTCGAGGTGTCCCACCAGGTGATGGTGACCGGCCCGTCGGACTTGCCGCTGCCACTGTCGCTGCCGCCGCAGGCCGTCGCCGCGAGGGCGATGGACGCCACCAGCGCGGTGGCCGCTATGCCACGCCGCATGAGTTCTCCTTGAGGGTGAAAGCCCGTGAGGTGCAGGGCAGCGGTCCCGTCCGCCGCCCTGTCGACTTGCCGACTGCGCCGTTGCGTCCGCCGGGCGTCGCCGAACGTAACAGCGATGCAAGCGCGGCGAAAGTCCTTGCTGCAAAAAACTGCAAGACCGCCCGAGAGTTACCCGTCCGTGACCTCTCCTCGACCCCCGCGAAACCCAGTACTGGTGCGGCTGAGCGGGTAAGGGGACACTTGTGCAAGACTCTGCAAGCTCTTGCCGCATGCCGTACGTCGACCATCGGCCGACCAGAACACGAGGGATCGCGATGACGCAGCAACCCGCAGCGCGCCGACGGCCGGTACAGTCCACTCCCGTGACCACACGGCTTGCCGACATCGCCGCCCAGGCGGGGGTGAGCGAAGCGACCGTCAGCCGCGTCCTCAACGGCAAGCCTGGCGTCGCCGCCACCACCCGTCAGTCCGTCCTCGCCGCGCTCGACGTGCTCGGCTACGAACGTCCGGTACGGCTGCGGCAGCGCAGCGAGGGCCTGGTGGGCCTGATAACACCGGAGTTGGAGAACCCGATATTCCCCGCCCTGGCGCAGGTCATCGGCCAGGCACTGACCCGGCAGGGCTACACCCCGGTGCTCGCCACCCAGACCCCGGGCGGTTCCACGGAGGACGAGCTGACGGAGATGCTCGTCGACCGGGGCGTCGCGGGCATCATCTTCGTCTCCGGGCTGCACGCGGACACCTCCGCGGACATGCAGCGCTACGAGCAACTCCGGGCGCAGGGCGTGCCGTTCGTGCTCGTGGACGGCTTCTCGCCGAAGGTGCAGGCGCCGTTCATCTCCCCCGACGACCGCGCCGCGATGACCCTCGCGGTCACGCACCTCGTCTCGCTCGGGCACACCCGCATCGGACTGGCCCTTGGCCCCAAGCGGTTCGTACCCGTACAACGCAAGATCGAGGGCTTCGTCCGCACGATGCAGGACCAACTGGCCCTGACCGCCGAGGATGTGGAGACCCGGCTCGTGCAGCACTCGCTGTACACGCTGGAGGGCGGGCAGGCCGCGGCCGCCGCGCTGATCGACCGCGACTGTACGGCGATTGTGTGCGCGAGCGACATGATGGCGCTCGGCGCGATCCGGGCGGCCCGGCAGCGGGGGCTCGACGTACCCAAGGACGTGTCGGTGGTGGGCTTCGACGACTCCCCCCTGATCGCGTTCACCGATCCACCGCTGACGACGATCCGCAAGCCGGTGCCGGCTATGGGACAGGCGGCGGTGCGGACGCTGCTGGAGGAGATCGGCGGGACGCCTGCCCCGCACAGCGAGTTCGTGTTCATGCCGGAACTGGTGGTGCGCGGGTCGACGGCGTCGGCGCCCGGGGACCGAAACCGTCACTGACTCCTCCCGGAATCGTCCCTAAGGGGGAGGAAACGCGGCCGGATCCAGTGCGCTGGTTGTAGTCAGGGGACTCTCCTCGTCGTAGAACATGCGAGCCGGACCCGACCAAGGGATGATCGGTCGCGGAAGCCTTTTCTGGCAGACTTTGTGTCTATGGGTGAGACCACCGTGACGACATTGGAAGGCCGTGAAGAAGCCGTTCCGAGCCCCGTCGCGGACGCCGCGGGGCAGGGTTTTCTGCGCCGGTTGCGCCGGTTGCGGACTCCGCGCCGGCCCCGGCTGTGGTTCGAGATCCTGCTGATCGCGGTGAGTTACTGGACGTACTCACAGATCCGCAACGCGGTCCCGGAGCAGAAGAGCGAGGCGCTGCGGAACGCCGACTGGATCTGGCGTGTGGAGCACCATCTCGGCATCGCCGTCGAGCAGTCGGTCAACCACGCCGTGAATTCGGTGACTTGGCTGATCGTCGGGATGAACTACTACTACGCCACACTGCACTTCATCGTGACGCTGGGTGTCCTGGTGTGGCTGTTCCGCAGCCATCCGGGCCGGTACGCGGCGACGCGCCTCGTCCTCTTCGCGACGACGGCCGTGGCCCTGGTCGGCTACTACTTCTTCCCGCTGGCCCCGCCGCGCCTCATGAACGGCGGCCACTTCGTCGACACGGTCATGGTCCACCAGACCTGGGGTTCGATGGCGTCGGGCGACCTGAAGCACGTGTCGAACCAGTACGCCGCGATGCCGTCCATGCACATCGGCTGGTCCCTGTGGTGCGGCCTGACGATCTTCACCCTGGCGAAGCTCCCCTGGGTCCGCATCCTGGGCCTCCTCTACCCTGCCCTGACCCTGATGGTCATCGTCTCCACGGCCAACCACTTCTGGCTGGACGCGGTGGGCGGCATGCTCTGCCTCGCCTTCGGCTTCGCTGTCTCCCGCGTCTGGTACGGCGCGTTTCCGTATGCCCTGCCGAGGACGGTGGCGGTGCGGGGGGCGAGCGGGGCCTGGTTGCCCACGAAGGCGTGAGCGCTCCGCTGCGGGACCGGAATGGGTCGTCGTTCGGGTGCCGCGCCGTTGTGGCTGGTCGCGCAGTTCCCCGCGCCCCTTAGGGGGCTGCCGTACTGCGGTTGATTCCGGCCGCCCCGCTCAGCCCTCGGTCGCCGCGTCCCGGAGCGCCCGCAGGAACGCCTGTAGGGCCGGCTGTGGCGGTGCCGTCTCCCGGATGGCTGCGTGGATGGTTCGTACGGGCTCCGGGTCCCTTACGACCCGTACGACCACGTCGGGGTGGCGGCTGCCGAGCCCCAGTCGGGGGATCAGGGTCACCCCGAGGCCGGCCGCGACGAAACCCTGAGCCGTCACGTAGTCCTCGCTCTGGACCGCGAACCGCGGCCGGAACCCCGCCGCCTCGCATGCGTCGAGTTGGGCGTCGAGGCACGGCCCGGGCCACTCGCTGCCGACCCACGGCTCCTCGGCCAGCTCGCTCAGCTCCACGCTTCGCCGCGCGGCCAGCCGGTGCCCCTTGGGCAGTACGGCGAGGTACGGATCGTCGAGCAGCTTCACCAGTCGTACGCCCTCGTGCGCCTTTGACGCCCCGGTCGCCCCGACCACCAGCGCGACATCCGCCCGCCCTTCCTTCACCTCGGGCAGTGGATCGTCAGGGTCGGTGAGCTTCAACTCCAGCTGGACTCCGGGGTGTTCGGCACGGAGCCGGGCCACGGCGGGGGCGACCAGGGCGGCACCGGCGGTGGCGAAGTAGCGGACCGCGAGTCGTCCCGTGCGCCCGGCCACCAGATCCGCCAACGCCGTCTCCGCCTCGGCGACCTGCCGCCCGATCGCGTCCGCGTACTCCGTGAGCAGCAGCCCGGCAGCCGTGGGCCGCACCCCGCGCCCGACCCGCTCAAGCAGCGCGGTCCCGGCCTCCTTCTCCAGCGCCCCGACCTGCTGGCTGACGGCGGAGGGCGTATACCCGAGCCGGGCCGCCGCAGCGGTGACCGACCCGCACCCGACCACAGCCCGTAGTACCTGCATGCGTCGCACATCAAGCATGTAGCACAGGTTAACAGTAACTGTAGAATCATTCGCTTGTCCTGCACGGTCTGCTGCCCGACCGTGGACCCATGCAGCCCGCCTCGACAGCCCGCATGGCCGTGCTCGCACTCCTCTGGGGTTCGGGCTTCCTGTGGATCAAACTCGCCCTGAACCACGGCCTCTCCCCCGCCCAGATCACGATCACCCGCTGCGCCCTGGGCACGCTCGTGCTACTGGCCCTGGCTCGCGGGGCCGGCCAGCGCCTGCCCCGAGACCGCGCCACCTGGGCCCGCCTCACGGTGGCCGCCCTGTTCTGCAACGCCGTCCCGTTCGCGTTGTTCAGCGTCGGCGAACAGACCGTCGACTCCGGCATCGCAGGCGTCCTGAACGCCACAACTCCCTTGTGGTCCCTGCTGATCGGCATCACCCTGGGCACCGACCGCGGCCTGAGCCGAACCCGCCTGACCGGCCTCCTCCTCGGCTTCGCCGGCACACTCCTGATCTTCGCCCCCTGGCACCGCTCCGGCCTCCTCACCTGGGGCGCCCTCGCCCTCCTGGGAGCCGCCGCGAGCTACGCCGTCGCCTTCGCGTACATGGCCCGCAAACTCACCACGGGCCAGGCACCGTTGGCGACATCGGCGGCCCAACTGATGGCGGCAACAGCGTGGACGACCCTCGCCCTACCTGCCGCCGGTCCGCTACACCCCGACCTGACGGCCCTCCTGGCGGTGACCGCCCTCGGCGTCCTGGGCACAGGCGTGACCTTCTACCTCAACTACCGCCTCATCGCAGACGAGGGCGCGACAAGCGCGGCAACGGTCGGATACCTACTGCCAGTTGTGTCGGTGACGCTGGGCGCGGTGCTGCTGGACGAGAGGGTGGGGCTGCGGGTGATGGCAGGCATGGCGGTAGTTCTGGTGAGCGTCGCCCTTACAAGGCGCCGCTCAGCGAAGGCTTTTGCTTTTAGGGGCGCGGGGAACTGCGCGCCCAGCCCCCACCGACGGTCAGCCAAAAAACAACCCTCTCAGGCCCCGTAGAACAACACGTCCACCACACCCCGAGCCCGCCGAGTAGTCCGCCGATAGTCATCCAGCATGTCCCCCACATGCCCCGGCCCGTACCCCAAGTACCGCCCCACGGCAGCCAGTTCACGCGGATCAGAAGGAAACGTGTCCCCGGCCCGTCCCCGCACCAACATCACCGCGTTACGAACCCGAGTTGCCAACACCCAAGCCTCGTCCAGCGTAGAAGCATCCTCCCCGGAGATCAGGCCAGCGGCGCACGCCGCCGCAAGCCCCGCCCGCGTACGCGTAGTCCGCAACCCCGGCTCAGCCCACCCATGCATCAACTGCATCAACTGCACAGTCCACTCGACGTCGGAGAGCCCCCCACGCCCCAGCTTCGTATGCAGAGTCGGGTCAGCCCCGCGGGGCAACCGCTCGGACTCCATACGAGCCTTGAGCCGTCGGATCTCACGTACCGCGTCATCCCCGAGCCCCTCCGCCGGATACCGCAGAGGATCGATCAGCTCGATGAAACGACGCCCCAACTCCTCGTCCCCGGCGACGGGTTCGGCCCGCAACAACGCCTGCGACTCCCAGACCAGCGACCACCGGCGGTAGTACGCCTCGTAGGAGTTCAACGACCGTACGAGCGGGCCCGACTTGCCCTCGGGACGCAGATCCGCGTCGATCAGCAACGGCGGGTCGGAGCTGGCGACTTGGAGGAGCCGCCGCATCTCGGAGACGACCTTGTTGGCGGCCTCGGAGGCTTCCCGCTCGGGCACGCCCTCGCGGGGTTCGTGCACGAACAGGACGTCCGCGTCGGAGCCGTAGCCCAGTTCGTGGCCGCCGAAGCGGCCCATGCCGATGACGGCGAAGCGGGTGGGGAGGGTGTCGCCCCAGCCCGCGCGGACGACCGCGCGCAGGGTACCGGCGAGGGTCGCGGCGGTGAGGTCGGAGACGGCGCCGCCGACCCGGTCGACGAGGGCGCCCTGGTCGGCCTCGGCGGGCTGGGTCTCGGTGCCGTAGGAGCCGACGATGTCGAAGGCGGCCGTACGGAAGAGTTCGCGGCGGCGGACGCCCCGGGCGAAGGTGACGGCCTGGACGGCGTCGTCGGCGCGGCCGACCGCGGCCAGTATCTCCTGGTCCAGGTGGGCGCGTTCGCGGGGTTCGAGGCCGCTGCCGCCGTCTCCGTCGCCGAGGAGGGCGACCGCTTCGGGGGCGCGCATGAGGAGGTCGGGGGCGAGGCGGCCGGCCGAGAGGACGCGGGCGAGGTTCTCGGCGGCGGCGCCCTCGTCCCTCAACAGCCGTAGGTACCAAGGGGTCTTGCCGAGCGCGTCGGACACCTTGCGGAAGTTGAGGAGGCCCGCGTCCGGGTCGGCGGAGTCCGCGAACCAGCCCAACAGGACGGGCAGCAGGGTGCGTTGGATGGCGGCCTTGCGGGTGACGCCGGAGGCGAGGGCCTCGATGTGGCGGAGGGCCGCGGCCGGGTCGATGTAGCCGAGGGCGACCAGGCGTTCTCGGGCCGCCTGCGGGCTCAACCTGGTCTCGCCGGGGGCGAGTTGGGCGACCGCGTCGAGCAGCGGACGGTAGAAGAGCTTCTCGTGCAGGCGGCGTACGACGGTGGCGTGGCGCTTCCACTCGCGGTTCAACTCGGCGACGGGGTCGGTGCGCAGGCCCATCGAGCGGCCGAGGCGGCGCTGGTCGGCCTCCTCGACGGGGACGAGGTGGGTACGGCGCAACCGGTAGAGCTGGATGCGGTGTTCCATCGTGCGCAGGAAGCGGTAGGCGTCGTCGAGGCGGGCGGCGTCCTCACGGCCGACGTAGCCGCCGGCGGCGAGGGCCTCCAGGGCGACGAGCGTGGTGCCGCTGCGCAGCGAGGTGTCGGCGCGGCCGTGCACCAACTGCAGGAGCTGGACGGCGAATTCGACATCGCGGAGGCCGCCGGGGGCGAGCTTCAGTTCGCGGTCGATCTCGGCGGCGGGGATGTTCTCGACGACCCGGCGGCGCATCTTCTGCACGTCGGTGACGAAGTTCTCGCGCTCGGCGGCCTTCCACACGAGGGGTTCGAGCGCGTCGACGTACTCCGCGCCGAGCGCGAGGTCGCCGGCCACCGGGCGGGCCTTGAGCAGGGCCTGGAACTCCCAGGTCTTCGCCCAGCGTTGGTAGTAGGCGAGGTGGCTGGCGAGGGTGCGGACGAGCGGGCCGTTGCGGCCCTCGGGGCGGAGGTTGGCGTCGACCGGCCAGATCGAACCCTCGACGGTGGTCTCGGAGCAGATCCGCATCATGTGCGCGGCGAGCTTGGTGGCCGCGCGGACCGCCTTGCCCTCGTCGGCGCCCTCGACGGCCTCGCCGACGAAGATGACGTCGACGTCGGAGATGTAATTCAGCTCGTGGCCACCGCACTTGCCCATCGCGATCACCGCGAGCCGGCACAGCGCGGCGTCGTCGGGCGCGGCGGCGCTCGCGATGGCGAGGGCGGCGCGCAGGGTGGCGGTCGCGAGGTCGGCGAGTTCGGCGGCGGTCTGTGCGAGGTCGGTGGTGCCGCACACGTCACGGGCGGCGATGGACAGCAGGCAGCGGCGGTAGGCGACGCGCAGGGCGACCGGGTCGGTGGCCCCGGCCAGGCCGCGCTCGAACTCCTCCACCCCGGGGTGGAGGTCGCGCGGCTCGTACATGACGAGGGCGTGCCAGTCGCGCGGGTGCCGGGCGAGATGGTCCCCCAGGGCGGCGGAGGCGCCGAGCACACCGAGCAGCCGGTCCCGCAAGGGCTTCGCCGCGATCAGGGTGTCCAGCAGCTCGCGGCGGGGGGTGTCCTCGGGCTGCGCCTCCAGCAGTCGTACGAGACCCTGAAGGGCCAGGTCGGGGTCGGCGGTGGCGCCCAGGGCCTCCAGCAGGACCGGGTCGTTCCTTATCGGCGCCAGCTCCGCGCTCTCCAGGAGCCGCTCGGCCGCCGAGGGATCGGTGAAACCGTGCCGCAGCAGTCGCGTGAAGGTGCTGCTTCTGCGCCCCGGCGCCGTCATCCTCGGCCTCCCTCGGATCTGGGTCGTGCGGATCAGGGTCGTACGGGCCCAGGTCGTACGGAGGTCGTACGGGATCTAGGTCGTACCGTCCCGAGCCTAACCGCAGGTGCGGGCGGTGGCCCCGGGGCGTACGGCGATGAGTTCTTGAGGAGTACGGGGTCTACAGAGGGGACGACCTACGACTCAGGGAGTAGCCGATGACCGACAAGGAACCCCGGACTCGTCTCGACCCCCGTTACAGCGACCCCGCGGCCACCGCGACCGACTGGGCCGAGGCCGAGGCGCGGCTCGCGGCGGCCGAGCAGTTCTGGATCTCGACGGTACGGCCGGACGGGCGGCCGCATGTGACGCCCCTGCCCGCGGTGTGGTCGGCCGGGGCGCTGCACTTCTGCACCGGGCCCGAGGAGCGCAAGGCCCGCAACCTCGACGGCAACCCGCACGTCGTGCTGACGACCGGCACGAGCACCTGGGACAAGGGGTACGACCTGGTCGTCGAGGGTGCGGCGGCGCGGGTCACGGACGAGGACCGGCTGCGGGAACTGGCCGCCGCGTGGGAGGCCAAGTACGGCAGCTTCTGGCGCTTCGACGTCCGGGACGGGGCGTTTCATCACGGTTCCGGGTACGCGTACGTCTTCGCTGTGGCGCCCCGCACGGTTTTCGGCTTCGGTAAGGGGGAGCCGTTCAGCCAGACCCGGTGGCGGTTCGAGTGCGCGCCTGACAAAGACGTGCCTGACAAAGGAGTCAAGCCATGGACATGACCCTCGAAGTGATCGTCCTGCCGGTCTCGGACGTGGACCGGGCCAAGGAGTTCTACCGGGACAAGGTCGGCTTCCACGTGGATCTGGACGGCGAGGTGATGGAGGGCGTACGGATCGTGCAGCTCACACCGCCGGGGTCCGGGTGTTCGATCGCGCTGGTCGACGGGTTGCAGATCCCGACCGGGACGCCGCAGCCGGGGACGTACCACGGCATGCAGCTGTGCGTGCAGGACGCGAAGGCGGCCTACGACGAGCTGACCGCGCGCGGGCTCGAGGTCAGCGAGCCGGTGCAGTTCGCGCCGCAGGACGGGGCGACGTTCATGTACTTCAAGGACCCGGACGGGAACGGCTGGGCGATCCAGGAGTACCGGAAGCGGGCCGCCGAGCCGCTGCACCAGGTGCTGGCCCAAGTGGCCGCGCTGCAGGAGTAGTTCACCACTTCTTCATCCGCCGGGTTGGGAGCGGTGGGATGCGGGCATTTTGGCGTGTGCATGCTCGGTCCGCACCGCCACCCCCGTCCTCCCCCCACCCGGAGGTAGAAGTGCCCGACAGTTCCGGTAGTTCCGGTAGTTCCGTGTACCGCCGCAGCCGCGCCGTCATGGCGTCCGCGCTCGCCTTCTCGGCAGCCGCCGTCGGGGTCTGGACCGGTTTCGGCACCGTCTCGACCGCGCATGCCGCGACCGGGGTGCCGACCCCGGACCACGTGGTCGTCGTGGTGATGGAGAACCACGCCTACAGCCAGGTCATCGGCTCCTCCAGTGCCCCCTACATCAACTCGCTGGCGACCGGCGGAGCCGCCCTCACCCAGTCGTACGGGATCACCCACCCGAGCCAGCCGAACTACTTCGCGCTGTTCTCCGGCTCCACCCAGGGGATCACCAGCGACAGTTGCTACACGGCGGGCTTCTCCTCGGCCGCGAACCTCGCCTCCGAGGTGACGGCGGCGGGCGGCACGTGGGCGAGCTACAACGAGACGCTGCCGAGCCAGGGTTCGACGACGTGCAGCAGCGGCAACTACGCGCGTAAGCACAACCCTTGGTTCGGTTTCTCCAACGTCGCGACGTCCACGGCGAAGACGTTCACGCAGTTCCCGACGGACTACACGACCCTCCCCGACATCTCCTTCGTCACCCCCAACCTGTGCAGCGACATGCACGACTGCTCGGTGGCGACGGGTGACACCTGGGTGAAGAACAACCTTGGCGCGTACGCCACTTGGGCCAAGACCCACAACAGCCTGCTCGTCGTCACCTTCGACGAGGACAACCTGCTCAGCGGCAACCGCATCCCGACGGTCCTCTACGGCCAGCCGGTGAAGGCGGGTTCGACCTCCTCGACCACGTACAACCACTACAACCTGCTGCGGACCCTGGAGGACTCCCAGGGCCTGACCACCCACGCGGGCAACGCGGCCTCGGCCGCCGACATCACCGGCATCTGGGCGTCCTGAGATGTACGTGGCGGACAGCCGCGCCAAGGCCGACCCAAGTGCCGGAAGTACTACGGGTATTGCCCGTAGTACGGCGCGGGTGTCCGCCGCCGTGACCCCCACCGTCCTCGCCCTCGGCGCGGTCAGCCTGATCACCGACGTGTCGTCCGAGATGGTGACCGCGGTCCTCCCCCTGTACCTGGTGACGGGCCTCGGCCTCTCCCCGCTGGGCTTCGGTCTCCTGGACGGCATCTACAACGGCTTCTCGGCACTCGTCCGGCTGGCCGGCGGCCACCTCGCCGACCGGGGCGGCGGCCGCCACAAGTGGATCGCGGGCATCGGCTACGGCATCTCGGCCCTCTGCAAACCGCTCCTCCTGCTCGCCCACACCCTCACCCCGATCGGCCTGATCCTCGCCGCCGACCGCACGGGCAAGGGCCTGCGCACGGCACCGCGCGACGCGCTGATCTCCCTCTCCTCCGCCCCGGAGAACCGGGGTCGTGCCTTCGGCGTACACCGCGCGATGGACACGGCGGGCGCGCTGATCGGCCCGCTGGTGGCGTTCCTGATCCTCCGGGCGACGGTGGACGGCTACGACGCGGTGTTCACGGTGAGCTTCTGCGTGGCGGTGGTCGGCGTCCTGGTGCTGGTGCTGTTCGTGCCGGGATCGTCGCCAACTGCCGCGCCCCGCACGGAGAACGCCGTACGGGAGAGGGTCGTAGACGAGCGGGCCGTAGACGAGACGGCCGTACGCCCGACCCTCCGCGCCGCCTTCGCCCTCCTCACCCGTCGCGACCTGCGCCGTATCACCGTCTGCGCGCTCCTCCTGGGCCTCGCGACGGTCAGCGACTCCTTCGTGTACCTGCTGCTGCAACGGCGACTCGGTGTCCCCGACCGCTGGTTCGCGCTGCTGCCGCTGGGCACGGCGGCGGCGTTCCTGCTGCTGGCCGTGCCCCTGGGCCGGCTCGCGGACCGGGTCGGCCGCTGGCAGGTGTTCCTGGGCGGCCACGGAGCCCTCCTCACCGCGTACGCCATATTGCTGACGTCCTGGCACGGCACGGCCCTCCCCTACGCCGTCCTCCTCCTGCACGGCACCTTCTACGCGGCGACCGACGGCGTGCTGATGGCGGCGGCCTCGGACAGCGTGCCGGAGCAACTGCGGTCGTCGGGGCTCGCGTTGGTGCAGACGGGCCAGGCGGCGGCACGGTTCGTGTGCTCGCTGGGCTTCGGTGCGGCGTGGACGCTGTGGGGCGACCGTACGGCGCTCATGGCGTCGGCGGTGGCGCTGGCGGTCTGCGCGGCGTTCGCGTCAACTCTCCGCCCGGGCCGACGAGTTCTGGAGCCTGCCCCATGACCCTGCGCAACCGCGTCCTGGTCCTCGTCGCCGCCGTGGCCGCACTCGCCGTAGTGGCGGTGGCCTCGATCCTGCACGCGTCGGCCCGGGCCGAGCGGCGGAACGAGACCCAGCCCGGCGGCCCGAGGATCACCGCGGGCCGGATCACCCTCACGACACCCGGCACCATGGTGTTCCGCAACATGGCCTGGGGCCCGCACCGCGACGAACTCACCACGGTCCCCGCCGCGACCCCGGCCGGCCCCCGCACCGCCTCCGGCCTCAAGTGCCTCCGCTTCTACGCCAGTTCAGGCACCGGGGTCTGCCTCCAGGCGGTCCACGGCACGGTCACGGACACGTACCGCGCGCTGATCCTGGACGCCCACCTCAAGGAGACGGCCCGTTACGACGTCCCCGGCATCCCCTCCCGTGCCCGGGTATCCCCTACGGGTCACTTCGCCGCGTGGACGGCGTTCGTGGGCGGCGACTCGTATGCCGGGACGAATTTCTCGACGCGGGCGGCGATCGTGGACACGAGGACGGGGAAGCTGATCCCGACGTTGGAGTCGTTCCGGATCATCAAGGACGGCCACGTCTACCACTCCGCCGACGTCAACTTCTGGGGCGTGACCTTCGCGTCGGACGACCGCACGTTCTACGCGACGCTGGCGACGAAGGGCAGTACGTATCTGGTGCGGGGCGACCTGCGCGGCCGGACCGTCACCACGCTCCACACCAACGTCGAGTGCCCGTCCCTGTCCCCGGATGGCACACGCATCGCCTTCAAGAAGCGCGTCAAGGGTCTCCCGAAGGACGCCCCTTGGCATCTGTACGTCCTCGACCTCCGCACGATGCGCGAGACTCCGCTGGCCGAGGCGCGCAGCGTGGACGACCAGGCCGTTTGGCGCGACAACCGGACGATCGTCTACGCCATGCCCGGGGACTACGGCGCGGATCTCTACGAGGTGCCGGCGGACGGCACCGGAAGCTCCCGGCTGATCAGCGGGGCGGCGGTGTCTCCGGCTTATGTGCGGTAGCCGAACCGTCACCGCGTAGCCGGGCCCAGCATCTCGTCCAGCGTCCTCGGCCAGTCCCCGTCGCCCAGCCCGCCCGCCATGAGCAGGTCGCGCCAGTCGGTCCGCGCGAGCCGGACCGCCGACCGGAAGTGGTCGACGTCCCCGGCCGCGATCACCACGACCGCCGTCAGGAGCCGCTCCGTGCTCTGCAGTGAATCCTCCAGTTCGACGGCCAGGATCCGCAGCGCGCCGAGGATCCCGCGCCGGGCATCGGCATCCGGGAAGTCACGCCGGACCCGCCCGAGAAGCCGGTCGCTGATCAGATCCTCGTCCATGCGACCCCCTGGCGGGAGGCTAGTGCCCCTGCCGGACCGGCGGAAGTGCGACGGCGTTGTGACGGGCGGGTGAACTGTGCCCCAGGCGCAGGTCAGGCAATTGATTGGTCCCTGGGGAGCGGGTGTCCGAACAACTCCCCGGCGTCGAGTCTCGGTGTCAGACGCCCGGCGCACGCTGCCGGCGCACGACTCAGAGGAGACAAGGGTGACGGTCAACGCCGGCACGCGCCGTAGTGGGGATTCCGTGGTCACGCGGAAGAAGACAAGCAAGAAGTGGATGGGGCTGGCGACGCTGGCGCTGGCACCGATGGTGCTGCTCGCGTCCCCCGGTGTCGCCTCGGCGGCGAGCCAGGAGTGCCTGGGGAACGCGGACAACTCGTCGCACGACATCGCCGGCAACTGGTCCACCGACCACCAGACGCAGTCGGTGACCGTGCAGCACGCGAACAACACCTGGCAGGACTGGGTGTGGCGCGGCCCGACGTTCCAGTGCCCGTGGAACGTCCCGAGCTGCTCCTACGCCTGGCAGCAGTCCAAGACGACGGGCTGGCAGTGGTCGGCCGGCCTCAGCATCAAGGTCCCGATCCCCGTCATCGGGAACGACCTGGCCAGCCTCACCCCGTCGTACAACCAGAGCGGGTCCACCACGACCTCGTACACCTTCACGACCAACCTGAGCCCGGGGCAGTTCGCCCAGCCGATCCAGGTCGTGACGCGCCGCTGGACGCAGGGCGTCTACAAGGGCATCTACCACACCACCGGCGCGAAGTGCCTGCCGAGCCCGAGCAACCCGAACGGCAAGGCGTACGAGTACACCTGGTCCCCGGACGAGCGCTGGGGCAGCTGGGCGACCAACCTCAAGGTCAGCGACTACGGGACGTACAACGTCTGGAAGTGACCCCGGTCAGCTTCCGCCGAGGCACCTGGCCGGACGGCGAGGTGCCTCGGCTGTCTCCACGTTTGTCGCTCCGCCCGACCCATAGGACCTGATCCCCATGATGGTGCGTCGTCGTCTCTTCCGTGCTGCCGCCGGTTCGCTCACCGTGCTCGCCTGCGGTCTGCTGGCCGCGTGCGACAGCACCGCCCATTCCACGCCGGCGGCCGCGGCCGCCACCAGCGCGCCCAGTCCGACGCCTTCAATGAAGACGCTGCCGCCGTCGAAGCTGTGCACCGTACTGACCAAGGGCGTCGCCGAGCGGCTCATCACCGATGCCCGGCTCGCGGCCCGGGTCAGCCCCAACAAGGGCGCCGCCCCCGACGTCTGCGACTACACCTCCGCCGACGGCCGCTCGACGCTGTCCCTCACCCCGGCGTCCCGCACCTACGCCGCCGAACTCTCCGCCGCCCACAACCTGGCCGCGAACCCGACCTCGGCCGGCATGCGCGACGTACGGGTCGACACGGTGGACGCCGTGGGCCGACAGGCGTTCCGCGAAACCGCCTACCAGACCCAGGCGAAGCAGCAGCTCACCTTCGTCGTGTGGAACACGGGATCCCGGAACTGGGTCGTGACCCTCGCGACCGACGCCCCCAGCGAGACCACCCCGACCACCGCGCCACACGACACGGTGGTCCAGGTCGCCCGATCGATCACCGGGAAACTGCCGACGGGGCGGTGAGGCCGGCCCGCTTACAGCACCGGCAGGTTCTTCCGAAGCTCGAACGCCGTGACCTCGCTCCGGTACTCCTCCCACTCCTGCCGCTTGTTGCGCAGGAAGAAGTCGAAGACATGCTCGCCCAGGGTCTCGGCGACCAGGTCGCTGCGCTCCATCAGGGTCAGGGCCTCGCCCAGGTTCTGCGGGAGCGGCTCGATGCCCATCGCGCGGCGCTCGGCGTCGGAGAGGGCCCAGACGTCGTCCTCGGCACCCGGGGGGAGTTCGTAGCCCTCTTCGATGCCCTTGAGGCCGGACGCGAGGAGGAGGGCGTAGGCCAGGTACGGGTTCGCGCCCGAGTCCAGGGAACGGACCTCCACCCGTGCCGAACCCGTCTTGCCGGGCTTGTACATCGGGACGCGGACCAGGGCGCTGCGGTTGTTGTGGCCCCAGCAGATATACGAGGGGGCCTCGCCGCCGGCGCCCGCCGTGCGCTCGGAGCCGCCCCAGATGCGCTTGTAGGAGTTGACCCACTGGTTGGTGATCGCGGAGATCTCCGCCGCGTGCTTCAGCAGGCCCGCGATGAAGGAGCGGCCAACCTTGGAGAGCTGGTACTCCGAACCCGACTCGTAGAAGGCGTTGCGATCGCCCTCGAACAACGACAGGTGCGTGTGCATCCCGGACCCCGGGTGCTCCGAGAACGGCTTCGGCATGAACGTCGCCTGCACGCCCTGCTCCAGCGCCACCTGCTTCATGACCAGGCGGAACGTCATGATGTTGTCCGCGGTCGACAGTGCGTCCGCGTACCTCAGATCGATTTCCTGCTGACCCGGCGCTCCCTCGTGGTGGGAGAACTCCACCGAGATGCCCATCGACTCCAGCATGGTGATCGCCTGGCGGCGGAAGTCCATGCCCACGTTCTGCGGGGTGTGGTCGAAGTAGCCGGAGTTGTCGGCGGGCGTCGGGCGGGAGCCGTCCAGGGGGCGGTCCTTCAGGAGGAAGAACTCGATCTCCGGGTGGGTGTAGAAGGTGAAGCCCAGGTCGGAGGTCTTGGCGAGGGCGCGCTTCAGCACGTAGCGCGGGTCCGCGAAGGACGGGGAGCCGTCCGGCATGAGGATGTCGCAGAACATGCGGGCCGTGCCGGGGGCCTCCGCGCGCCACGGCAGGACCTGGAAGGTGGAGGGGTCCGGCTTGGCGATCATGTCGGACTCGTAGACCCGGGCGAAGCCCTCGATCGCGGAGCCGTCGAAGCCGATGCCCTCGTCGAAGGCCTGTTCCAGCTCGGCGGGGGCCACGGCGACGGACTTGAGGAAGCCCAGCACGTCCGTGAACCACAGCCGTACGAACCGGATGTCGCGCTCCTCCAACGTCCGGAGCACGAACTCCTGCTGCTTGTCCATCTTCCGCTTCCCCATCCTTGCTGGTCAGGCCGCCTGTCCTCGTACCGCAGGAGGCGGTCGGGCACCTGAGCATCCCACCACAACACCATTTCGTGCGCGTTGCCGACCATGATCGACCGGTCGACCTCGGGCTGAACGCCTCGCGTACGGCAGATGTCCTGCGCTGTTGCCCATCTCCTGACCATCTTGCCTGCTCGGACTGACATTCGTAATGCCTGGTCCGGGGGTGACCCTGGTGTTCCCCTGACTTTGCTGTGGGCGCCCTACGAGAACGTGTTCCTCCCCACTACGATCAACAGGGCCCGACCTTCCTGGCCCGTCCCCGTCCCTTCCCGTCCCTTCCCCCAAAAAGGACACACACCTCATGGGTTCCGCCAAGAACACCGGTACCGCGGCGCGCAAGGCACGCATCGAGGAGATGCGGCGCGCCGAGCAGTCCCGCGAGCGACGCACCAAGATCGTGAAGATCGCGGCGAGCGCCGTGGTCGTCGCCGGTCTCGTCGTCGGCGGGGTCGCGGTCGTGCACGCGCAGTCCGGCAAGAAGGACAGCTCGGCGAGCGACTCCAAGAACTCCGCCTCGGGTCACTTCGTCGCCGGCGCGGACGGCGTGAACACGTGGAAGGGCACGCTGGGCCGCACCCACGTCACGGGCACGGTGAAGTACCCGATGCACCCGCCGGTCGGCGGCAACCACAACCCGGTCTGGCTGAACTGCAACGGCGACGTCTACACCAAGGCCGTCAAGGACGAGAACGCGGTGCACGCGCTGGAGCACGGCGCGGTCTGGGTGACGTACAACAAGAAGGCCCCGGCGGCCGACATCAAGGCGCTCGCGACGAAGGTGAAGTCGACCCCGTACTCGCTGATGAGCCCGTACGACAGCCAGAAGGACCCGATCATGCTGTCGGCGTGGGGGCACCAGCGGACCGTGAAGAGCGCGAGCGACCCGGCCGTGAACACGTTCTTCGAGAAGTTCGTGCAGGGCAGCCAGACGCCGGAGCCGGGCGCCGCGTGCACGGGCGGGCTGTCGCAGTGAGGTCCGCGGCTCTGATCGCCGGGGCCGCGGCGACGGCGCTCGTCGCGGCCGGCGCGATCACGTACGCGGTCGCCGAGGACGGCGGCGGGTCGAGCAACTCCCCCACGCCTACGGCCGATTCGGCGGACGCCGGGTTCGCGCGGGACATGGCGGTCCATCACCAGCAGGCCGTCGAGATGTCGTACATCGTGCGGGACCGCACGAAGAACGTGGAAGTACGGCGGCTCGCATACGACATCGCGCAGACGCAGGCCAATCAACGGGGCATGCTGCTGGGGTGGTTGGACCTGTGGAACCTTCCGAAGGTGTCGGCCGACCCGCCGATGACCTGGATGGGCATGGGTGACATGGCGTCCGGGAAGGACGGCGCGCTGATGCCGGGGATGGCCACCAACACCGAGCTGAAGAAGCTGAATTCGCTCAGCGGCAAGCCCGCCGAGGTGCTCTTTCTCCAGCTCATGACGGACCACCACAAGGGCGGTATCCACATGGCCGAGGGGTGTGTGGAGAAGTGCCGGGTGGGGGTGGAGAAGCGGCTGGCGCAGGGGATGGTGGACGCGCAGCAGTCGGAGATCCAGTTGATGGCCGACATGCTCAAGGAGCGTGGCGCAAAAGCGCGTTCGTAAAGCATCCCTGGTCGTTCGTTACACGCCCGTAAGGAAAAAAGCCCCCAATTCGCCCCGGGTGACGGTTCCTTGGGCTTCTCTTGACTTTTGCGTTCCCCTGGCATGAACGGTTCATCGAAAGAGTGGCCCCCACGTGTGATCCATCCACGGGCCTTCCCGCCGCGGGTTCCGTAGGGATCGACGACGACCAACCACTCCATGCGTCGAACCGCATAGCAGGGGGTTTTATGAGATCCAATCGCGCCACCAAGCGCGCCGGCGTGAGCATGGCAGCGACACTGCCCATGATCGCCGGTGCACTGGCGCTCGGCATACCCGCGGCGCACGCCGCGGACAGCCCGGGCCGGGACACGCTCGCGGGCACCAAGCCCGCGTGGGCGACGGCCAAGGCGGACAAGGGAGCGACCTCCGACAGCTCCAAGGTCTCCGCCCGGGTCTACCTCGCCGGCCGGAACGCCTCCGGTCTCGCGGCGTACGCCAAGTCCGTCTCGGACCCGAGTTCGGCCCTGTACGGCAAGTACCTGAGCGCCGCTCAGGTACAGCAGCGCTTCGGCGCCACGACGGCCCAGGTGACCGCCGTCAAGTCCTGGCTGAAGTCCGCCGGGCTGAAGGTCACCGGCACCACGCAGCACTACGTCACGGTCTCCGGTGACGTGGCCGCGGTCGAGAAGGCGTTCAGCACCTCGCTGCACAACTACTCGAAGGGCTCGAAGACCTACCGCGCCCCGTCGAAGACGGCCTCAGCGCCGGACAGCCTCAACGGTGCCGTCCTGACCGTGACCGGTCTGGACAACGCGCCGCACACGGCGAGCCACGACGACGCGCTGCCGGGTCCGACCGCGGTGTTCAAGAACTCGGGGCCGTTCTCCTCGTACTACGGCTCCAACACCGCGACCACCCTGCCGTCGGCGTACGGCAAGAAGATCCCGTACGCCGTCGAGGGCTACACCGGCAAGCAGCTGCGTGCCGCCTACGGCGCGGGCAAGTACACGGGCAAGGGGGTGCGGGTCGCGATCACCGACGCGTACGCCTCCCCGACGATCGCCTTCGACGCGGCCACGTACGCGAAGAACCACGGCGACGCGTCCTGGAAGACCAGCCAGCTGCACCAGGTCCTGCCCTCGCAGTACACCAACACCGGTGCCGACGAGTGCGACGCCTCGGGCTGGTACGGCGAGGAGACCCTCGACGTCGAGGCCGTGCACGCGGTGGCCCCGGCGGCGGACGTCACGTACGTGGGCTCCGCCTCCTGCATGGACGACGACCTGCTCGACTCGCTCAGCAAGGTCGTCGACAACCACCTGGCCGACATCGTCTCCAACTCGTGGGGCGACATCGAGGCCAACCAGACCCCGGACCTCGCGGCCGCCTACGACCAGGTGTTCCAGCTGGGCGCGGTCGAGGGCATCGGCTTCTACTTCTCCTCCGGTGACAACGGCGACGAGGTCGCCAACACCAAGGTGAAGCAGGTCGACACCCCGGCCAACTCGGCGTGGGTCACGGCGGTCGGCGGTACCTCGCTGGCGGTCGGCAAGGGCGACAAGTACCTGTGGGAGACCGGCTGGGGCACCGAGAAGGCCTCGCTGTCCACGGACGGCAAGAGCTGGACCAGCTTCCCCGGCGCCTTCACCTCGGGCGCGGGCGGCGGCACCAGCAAGACGGTGGCCGAGCCCTTCTATCAGAAGGGTGTCGTCCCGGACGCGCTCGCCAAGGCCAACAGCGCCACCGGCAACCGCGTCGTCCCGGACATCTCGGCGATCGCCGACCCGAACACCGGATTCAAGGTCGGCCAGACGCAGACCTTCCCCGACGGTTCGGAGCAGTACAGCGAGTACCGGATCGGCGGCACCTCGCTCGCCTCCCCGGTGATCGCGGCGGTCCAGGCCCTGGCCCAGGAGGCGCGCGGCGGCAAGGCGATCGGTTTCGCCAACCCGTCGATCTACTCCAAGTACGGCACGAAGGCCTACCACGACGTGACCGACAACCCGACGGGCTCCGGCCTGGCGGTGGCGCGCGTGGACTTCGCCAACGCCTTCGACGCCTCCGAAGGCCTGCTGACCTCGGTCCGCAGCCTCGGCAAGGACAGCTCGCTGTCCGCGGTGAAGGGCTATGACGACGTGACCGGCGTGGGTACGCCAGCGGACGGTTACGTCGCGTCGTTCAGCCGCTCGCAGGGTCACCACTGATCCAGTAAGCGGTAACGAGTCACCTGTCGATGGGGTGGCGTGGGGGTACGACACCCCACGCCACCCCATCGCGTCGCTCTGACGATTACACTGACCGGGTGCCTCCACTGAACTTCTGGTCGATCTATCAGCACGGCTTCGCCCGCGTCGCCGCCTGCACGGGCCACACCGTGATCGCGGACCCGCACGCCAACGCCGAGGCCGTCCTGCGCCACGCCCGCCGCTGCGACGAGGAGGGCGTCGCCGTCGCCGTCTTCGCGGAGATGGGCCTGTGCGGCTACTCCATCGAGGACCTCCTCCTCCAGGACGTCCTCCTGGACCAGGTCGAGGAGGCGCTACGGGAGGTGGTGACGGGCTCGGCGGACCTGCTGCCGGTGCTGGTCGTCGGCGCCCCCCTGCGCCACCGCAACCGGATCTACAACTGCGCGGTACTCGTCCACCGGGGCCGCGTACTCGGCGTCGTACCGAAGTCGTACCCCCCGAACTACCGCGAGTTCTACGAGCGCCGCCAGATCGCCGACGGCGCCGACGAGCGCGGCGGTTCGATCCAAGTGGGCGGCGAGAGCGTGCCGTTCGGGGTGGATCTGCTGTTCGCGGCACAGGACGTACCGTCCCTCGTGCTCCACGCGGAGATCTGCGAGGACATGTGGGTGCCGGTGCCGCCGAGCGCCGAGGCGGCTCTCGCGGGCGCGACGGTCCTCGTCAACCTGTCCGGCAGCCCGATCACGGTCGGCCGTGCCGAGGACCGCAAACTCCTCTGCCGCTCGGCGTCCGCCCGCTGCCTCGCCGCGTACGTCTACGCCGCGGCCGGCCTCGGCGAGTCGACGACCGACCTGTCCTGGGACGGCCAGGCGATGATCTACGAGAACGGCGCGCTGCTGGCCGAGACGGAGCGTTTCCCGCTGGGCGACGAGTACGCGGTCGCGGACATCGACCTGGACCTGCTGCGGCAGGAACGGCAGCGGATGGGCACGTTCGACGACAACCGCCGTACGCACAAGGCAAGGACGGCCGACTTCCGCACGGTCTCCTTCGAACTCGCCCCGCCACTAACCGACTTGGGCCTGCGCCGCCGCCTGGAACGCTTCCCGTTCGTACCGGCCGACGCGGAGCGCCTCGCGCAGGACTGCTACGAGGCGTACAACATCCAGGTCGAGGGCCTGCAACAACGCCTCGCGGCGATCGGCGGCCCGAAGGTGGTCATCGGGGTGTCGGGCGGTCTCGACTCGACGCACGCGCTGATCGTCGCGGCGCGCGCGATGGACCGCGCGGGGCGGCCGCGCAGCGACATCCTGGCGTGGACGCTGCCGGGCTTCGCGACCAGCGACCACACGAAGGACAACGCGCACGCGTTGATGCGGGCGATCGGCGTGACGGCGGCGGAGCTGGACATCACGCCGACGGCGAGGCTGATGCTGAAGGAGATGGGCCACCCGTTCGCGTCCGGCGAACCGGTGTACGACATCACCTTCGAGAACGTCCAAGCAGGCCTGCGCACGGACTACTTGTTCCGCCTGGCGAACCAGCGCAACGGCATCGTGCTGGGCACAGGTGACCTGTCCGAGCTGGCGCTCGGCTGGTCCACGTACGGCGTCGGCGACCAGATGAGCCACTACAACGTCAACTCCGGCGTCCCGAAGACCCTCATCCAGCACCTCATCCGCTGGGTCGTCAGCAGCGACCAGTTCGACGAGGAGACCGGCAAGATCCTCACCGCGATCCTCGACACGGAGATCAGTCCGGAGCTGGTGCCGGGCGAGGAGATGCAGTCCACGGAGTCGAAGATCGGGCCGTACGCGCTGCACGACTTCACGCTGTTCCATGTGCTGCGGTACGGGTTCCGGCCGTCGAAGATCGCGTTCTTGGCGTGGCATGCGTGGCACGAGGTGGGGGCGGGGGCGTGGCCTCCGGGGTTCCCTGAGGCGAAGCGGGTGGCGTACGACCTGCCCGAGATCCGGCGTTGGCTTGAGGTGTTCTGCCGGCGGTTCTTCGGGTTCGCCCAGTTCAAGCGGTCCGCCATGCCCAATGGGCCGAAGGTTTCGGCGGGGGGGTCGTTGTCGCCTCGGGGGGATTGGCGGGCGCCTTCGGATGGGTCGGCTACGGCTTGGCTGGCTGAACTGGCGCGGTTCGACTAGGACTTGCTCTTCGACGGGGACGGTGGCTTGGTGCGGTGCGGGCACCAGCGACCCGCCGAGGGCGGCAGGGAAGAGTGACCATGGCACGGACCGAGTACTACGACGACCCGACGGCACCTGAGCCGAACAGCTTGGTGGTCGCCGCGTCCGCCGTGGTCACCGATGGCGAAGGGCTGGTGCTCCTTCAGCGGCGGCGGGACCACGACCTGTGGGCGCTCCCCGGTGGCGGCATGGAGATGACCGACTCGCTCCCGGGCGCGGCAGTCCGTGAGGTGCGGGAGGAAACGGGTCTGGACGTGGAGATCACCGGGCTCGTGGGCACCTATACCGACCCTCGGCACGTCATCGCCTACTCGGACGGTGAGGTGCGCAGACAGTTCAACGTCTGCTTCACCGCTCGCGCCGTCGGTGGTCGGCTGGAAATCTCGGACGAGTCCAGTGAGTTGCGGTTCGTCCAGCTGGACGAGATCGGTCAACTGCCCATGCACCACACGCAGCGGCTCCGGATCCGGCACTTCCTGGAGCGGCGTGAGCGGCCCTATCTCGGCTGAGCCTGGTCGGGCGGGTCCTTCGTGCCGGGGCTACGGGACCGATTGACGCCGCTGCATGCCAGGAGTTCGGTCCAGGTGGCGTCGAAGTACACGTTGAAGAACCAGGACCGGTCCGGCGTGTCGATGGTCGCGGTGCGCAGTTGCTCGCCGCGGTGTCGGGCGAGGATCTCGACGGTCTCGTCGAGAGCGAGGGTCGGCTGGCCGCGCTTCGACGATGTTCCCAGCCTCCTCCACGCGATGCCGGCGACCATCCACTGGGCCACTTCCCTGTCCAGGACCACTACCTCGCCGCCGGCGGCGATGGCGTCACGTGCCGCCTCGCAGGCGCTCGTCTGGTCGGCGAGCATCGCGGCGATGTCGGCGGGACTTGGCTGCTCCATGCGGTGACTTTAGGGACTGGGTGCGGGGGGTGCCACGGGGTTCGGATGCTGTGGGCAGCCCGCACGACGAGGTGTGTCCCACCCCGTCGGTCAAGAGGCGAACCTCTCAACCGACCGTGACGGGTGGGCAGATGAGCCAGGGCACCTGTTTCTCCGAGCACCGTTTCAGCCTGGATGTCAGCGGTCATCACGCGCGGATCAACTCGGCCCTCGATCCTGAACGGCGCTACCAGAGGATGCCGTTCAGCACCGTGCGGTGGTCGTTGAACCGGTGGTTCGGGGGCTCCCACGCCTTGATGACCGGCTCGACCAACGCGTACGTCTCCTCGGTCAACTCGTCTGGCACCAAACGGTCGTTGTCCTTGAACCACTGGGCCCGCGGGCATGCCCGGCAGCGGCCTCTCGTACCCGCCCGGGGCGTCCGGCCGTACCCCCAGCGCGAGGCCCCCGGAGATAGCCGTCCCTGGCCGTATGACGTTACCGACGTGTTCCTCGCACTGAAGTCCGTGTTCGATGAGGCCGACATATCCAAGATCATGCCGAACCTGGAGTTGTACGGGTCACCCGAGATGCAGGCTGCGCACAAGACAGCATTTGAAGCCTGGCGGGACTGGTTTGTGGAGTTCGTCAACTGGCAGAAGTGGAGCAAGCGCACCGGGCCGGGTCATGAGGAGGAGGAACGCGCCGAGGCCGTACGCGAAACGACCAAGCGGTGGCCGAACGTCGAGAAGCTCGCGGCCAGAACCGACGAGGCGTACGACGAGTTGGTCAGGGTGATGCGCGCTAAAGCGGTCTTCGAGCCGGTGGTCAATCGCGTCACCCGAGGGCCCAACCGGGAACTTCCCCGGTAGGTCAACGAGGGTTCAAGGTACGGCGGGCCGCGTTGACGACGTTGTGAGCGTCGGCTCCGTACACGGCCGACTCGCGGAGCGTGCGCCAGACCTTCGAGTACAAGGCGATGTTGTCGGCGTCGTCCAGCCACAGTTCGGCGTGCCAGTCCTCGGCGACCACCAGACGGTCATCAAGGACCCAGAATCCATTGGCAGGCACGATCTTGACGGACGCCGTGAACGGGATGATCCCCAGCTCCACCGTGTCCATGCCGAGCATGCCTGTAAGGCGGTCGAGTTGGGCAACCAGCACGGAGGGCGGGCAGATCAGCGATCGCAAGGCGGCTTCCCACATCAGCACGTGCAGCCTGCGCCCGGGCCGGTACAGCCACTCCTGCCGCTGTGCTCGGGAACGCACGGCAGCCTCAATGTCGTTGGCTCCGCCCAGCAGTTCGGAATACCGCTGGACGACATGGCGCGCGTACTCGGGAGTCTGCAACAGGCCCGGGATCACCGACTCCTCCCAGATCCACATTTCCGAGGTGCGGTCGATCTCGGCGCTCAGCCCCTCGTGCAGCGGCTTGAAGCCGTTCGCCAGCGCGCGACGCCATGACCTGATGTGGGACTCGAACCCCGCCAGCCGGGCGGCGAGTTCGGGATACGCGCCCGGCTGCTCGGTCGCGTCGGCCCACGCCCTCAGGTCCTCGGGGGTGGCCGTCTGCCTGCCGTTCTCCAGCTTGCTGACCTTGGAGCCTGGCCAGCCGAGACGTTGGGCAAGCTGCTGACCGGTGAGCCGACCACCAGGGCATGTGAACCGCAGTTCGCGCAGCCGTGTCCCCAGGGCCGCCCGTGCCTGTTGATAGTCAGTGCTCACCGATCACGCGCGCTATTCGGTCGGGGCCACCTGCGCGGCGAACTGGTCGAACGGCACGGCGTTGTGCATCGCGGCGTCACGCACGATGGCGTACTGCACGACCTCGGCCGGTTCGGTGATCAGCTCGATGTTCAGCAGGTTGTCGGCGTCGTCGAAGTGCAGCAGGGCGACCAGGCGCGAGTCGAAGATCCAGAAGTCTTCGGCGGGCAGGCCGGCCGCGTCCTCGCGCCACAAGTACCGGATGTCCTCGCCGACAGCCGCGTTGTGCCTGGCGTAGTCCAGCAGGAACAGTTGCTCGGTGGTCGGCGGATTGTCGGCGACGCGCACACGGCCGACCGTCTTGCCAGCCTCGGTCTGGGCCTTGATGTTGACGAACCAGGGCTCGTCGGGGTCGCAGGGCGAGGAGCCGGTGGCCAAGAACGCCTGGAAGTCGGGGTCCTGTCGGTCCGACGCGTAGCCGCGTCGGGACTCCAGCCGCCAGGCGGTGTGCTTGAAGGTCTCGAAGAGACGCCGGAAGGTGGCCCGGTCGACAATCTCCGGCACCCGCTCCATCTCCTTCGGACCCCAGTTCACGAGGAGTTCGCGCGGCACGACCACCGCTGCGTCGTCCGGCCCGAAGCGCTGGAGCTGTGCGAGGTCTCCGGGGTCGGTCACGGGCGTGCCTTGAACGATGATCTCGCCGGTTCCCTCGTCCGTGTGCAGGGCGGGGCAACCGTCGACCTTGCTGTCTGTGCCGGTGAAGCGCAACTGACGAGCCATGGACGCTCTCCCTTCCAAGAGGTTGATCCAGTCAGCATGACCGGGGGCTCCGCTCGGTTCTACGGGGTCAGGCAGGACTCCGGAGAAAACACCAGCAATCTCGACAGGACATCCAGCAAACACGAGAAAACAGCGTATCGCCAGCCAACCCCCCACTTCTAGCGTCCGGTTCATGGCAACGAAGGAACGGAACAACGTCGATCCCCACGCGGCGCTGAAGACCCTCAGAGCTGCGCTGACGGATGCCGGGATCGTCCTGCCCTCCCTGCGGGTTGACCTCGCGTCACCGCAACTGCGGCTCATCGAGCTTGGGCGGGTGCGCTCCGACGTGGCCGCTCGGCTGGCCGAGGCGATCCGGCAAGGGGTGGCACGCGATGACTGACGCGGGACAGCCGGAGGGCACGTTGGTGGTCGACACCGAGAGGAACAAGCTCGGCTATGTCATGGGCCACGCGGGGCCCTACGTGCAGCTTCGGCCGGTGACCGGCGGGCGCGAGTGGGACGCCGAACCTGCTCGCGTCCGCCGGGCGACGGAGGCGGAACGGCAACAGGCCGTGCGTGAGCGAACGCGGGCTCTGAACTCGGCGAGCAGCGGCGGGATCCTCTGATGACCGCCCCGGACACCTCGACCATGTCCGCTGAGTGCGCCGTCGCCCAACAGCCGGGCTACAGGGACCTACACCAGGAGTGCCGACAGACCAAGGACGTGCCCTTGCCTGGGGGCGGCGGGATCTTGCTGATGCCCCGCTGCACCTGCCCCCACCACCACTACAACCCCCCGGCCGGGGCATAGGCCGTCGTGGGGTCTCCGTCGCTCTCCCTGGACACGGAGACGCCCCGGCGGGGCGTCTCCGTGCGCTCCCGTGGCCATCCGTGGGCTCAGGCGGCGATGGCCACCCGGAATCGGATCGGAGCCGGAGCCGCACCCCCGGAAAGAGGTGTGGGTGAACGAACGGTCAGTGGTGCAGTGCTTCGGCCTCGTGAGGTACGTGGGTTGCGACCACACGCTCGCGCCCCGGTACCCCCCGCCGCCGGTCCACCGTCGCCGCCGCACCCGCGACTCCCAACCCCAGCACAGCCAACACCGCGCCGGCCACCGCAGGCGACGTAGCGCCGAAGCCCGCCGCCAAGGCAAGGCCGCCGATCCAAGCGCCGCCCGCGTTGGCCAAGTTGAAGGCCGCTTGGTTTGCCGAAGAGGCCAACGACGGGCCCGCCGACGCCTTCTCCATGACCATCAGTTGGAGCGGGGAGCCCGTGACGAATGCCGCTACGCCCAGCAGGATCACCGCCAGTGCTGCCGTCCACTCCGTTGTCATGAGGAGGGGGAACAGGGCCAGGACCGCCGCCAAGGACGTCAGGCCGCCGAAGAGCGTGCCCCGCAGGGAGTGGTCCGCGAGGCGGCCGCCGACCAGGTTGCCGGCCGTGGCGCCTACGCCGAACAACGCCAGCAACAGCGTCACGCTGCCCTCCGCGAAGCCTGCCGCGTCCGTCAGCATCGGGGTGATGTAGCTGTAGGCCGAGAACAGGGCGCCGAAGCCCGCCACCGTCGTGCCGAGCGCCAGCCAGACCGGGACGGAGCGGAGGGCCGCCAGTTCGCGGCGCAGGCCCACCGCCGGAGCGTGTGCGTGGTCGTGCGGGATCAGGAACGCCAGGGACGCTATCGCCGCCACGCCGATCACGCTCACGCCGAGGAACGTGGCCCGCCAGCCCAGGTGTTGGCCCATCAGCGTGGCCGCCGGTACGCCCACGACGTTGGCGACCGTGAGGCCCAGGAACATCAGGGACACCGAGCGGGCCTTGCGTTCCGGCGCCACCATCGTCGTAGCGACCACCGCTCCTACGCCGAAGAAGGCGCCGTGCGGCAGGCCGCTCAGGAAGCGGGCCGCGAGGAGGTAGTCGTAGTTCGCGGCGAAGGCGGAGAGGACGTTGCCCGCCACGAACAGTGCCATCAGGCCGATCAGGACCGTGCGGCGGGACAGGCGGGCCGTCACCGCCGCCAGGAGCGGGGCGCCGATCACCACGCCCAGCGCGTACGCCGAGACCAGGTGGCCCGCCGTGGGGATGGAGACGTGCAGGTCGTCCGCGACCTCGGGCAGGAGGCCCATGATCACGAATTCGGTGGTGCCGATACCGAAAGCGCCGACGGCCAGAGCGAGCAGGGCCAGGGGCATGGAAGAGCCTGTGCCTTTCTAGGGAGAGCGGAGTTCCGTACTGCCGAGCTTAAGTTCAGTTACGGAACAAAGACTCCCAGGCCCGCTATTCCACGAGGTTAAGAGCTCGTGTCGAGGTTCACACGGGCCGCGATCGGGAGATGGTCGCTGCCCGTCTTCGGGAGGGTCCAGGACGTGACCGGTTCGACTCCCTGGACCATGATCTGGTCGATCCGCGCCATCGGGAACGACGCCGGCCAGCTGAACCCGAAGCCGCTGCCCGCCGCGCCCTGCGTGGAGCGCATCTGGGAGGTGACGGCGTTCAGCGAGCGGTCGTTCATCGTGCCGTTCAGGTCGCCGAGGAGGATCTTCCGCTTGAGCGGCTCGGCGGCGATGGCCTCACCCAGCGCGTCGGCGCTCGTGTCGCGCTGCCGGGCCGTGAAGCCCGCCTCGAGTTTCACCCGCACCGACGGGAGGTGGGCGACGTAGACCGCGATCTGTCCCTCGGGGGTCGCGACGGTGGCGCGCATCGCGCGCGTCCAGCCCAGCTTTATGTCCACGGCCTTGATGCCGGTCATCGGGTACTTGCTCCACAGGCCGACCGTGCCCTGGACCGAGTGGTACTTGTACGTCGGCGCGAGTGCCTTCGCGTACGTCGGGACCGCCGAGGCCGTCAGCTCCTCCAGGGCGACGATGTCCGCGCCGGACGCGGCGACGTCACGGGCCGTACCGGCCGGGTCGGGGTTCTCCGCGTTGACGTTGTGCGTGGCCACCGTCAGGTCGCCGCCGGTGCCGGTCTTGTCGCTGAGCAGCAGCCCGCCGAAGAGGTTCAGCCACACGACCGTCGGAAGGACGACGGCGATGAGCGCGGTCGCCGACCTCCGGACCAGGCCGAGGACCAGGAGGACCGGGATCGCGAGCCCGAACCACGGCAGGAACGTCTCCGTGAGGCTGCCGAGGTTGCCGATCCGGTTCGGGATGTGCGAGTGCAGCAGCATGACGAGGGACAGGAGGATCGCGAGCGCGGCGAGGATCAGGCCCCGGCGCCAGATCCTGGGATCGTCGCGCCAGCCGCCGGTCAGTCTGTCCCACAGGCGCCGAAGTCGGTTTCCGCGCGGCTCGTCCCCCGAGCCGCCGTCGTCCGTCTCCGCCACATACGCCTGCTGTGCCATTCCGTCGCCTCACTACCTGCCGTGCACACCATCGTCCCCGCGCCTACGACCCTAGGGGATGATCGGTTCCGATCCGCCGTCCCATGACGGCCGTACGGGCACGAGGACGAACAAGTCGGCGTCCGGAGTTCCGAACACGCGCGGCCGCGGCGCCTTCTGTGACGGAACGCGCACATTCGGGCGCGCCGCCCATCGCCTACGAACTGACGGGCCGTAGGGCCACCAGCACCGTGTCCACGAGGAGTTCCGACAGGCCCTCGGGGAGGTCCGCGTCGAAGCGCATGACGGTGCGCAGGAGCATCGGGCCGACGAGCATGTCGTTCATCAGCTCGGGGTCGAGGTCGGTGCGGAGTTCGCCGTTCTCCTGGGCCCGGCGCAGGAGGTCGACCTGCTTGCGGCGGCGGGGTTCCACGACGGTCGCGTGGTAGGCGGCCCACACCTTCGGGGTGCTCTTCATCTGCGCGTACACGTTGTGCAGGAGCGCCGAGGACCGGGTCATCAGGCCGCGCTGGCGCAGCTGTTCCATCATCGCGACCAGGTCGTCGCGCAGGGAGGTGCCGGGCAGTTCGGGGTCGTGCGGCTCGGCCTCGCGGACGACGTCGACGAACAGCTCCTCCTTGCCCGGCCAGCGGCGGTAGATGGTGGCCTTGCCGACTCCGGCGGTACGGGCGATGCGCTCGATGGAGAGTTCGGCCAGCGGCACGCCCTCCTCCAGGAGCTTCATCACGCCCTCCGTGATGGCCCGTTCGACGGCCTCGCTGCGCGGACGTCCCCTGGTGGGCGCGCACGCCCGGGTCCCGCTGTCGGCGCCCTTGTCGGTACCGGTGCCGGTGGCGGTGCCGTTGTCGGCAAGGCTCACTTCACTCCGTCCCTTCCGCTGATCCCCCGTTCCCGTCCTTGGGTGATTGTCGTCGCTATTCCCCCACGACGACCAACTCCGGCTCCTCCTTGCCCTCCTGAGGGACCGGAGGCCTGCCGGGCAGGAAGAGGAACGCCACTACGGCGCCGATGACCGCGACGCCCGCGCCGCACAGGGCGGTCACGTGCATGGCGTGCAGGAAGGCGTCGTTGGCCGGGGTGACCAGGGCCCTGCCCTGCGGGCCGAGCTTCGCGGCGACACCGAGGGTGGCCTCGATGGACTCGCCGGCGGTGTCGCGGAGGGCGGCCGGGACCGAGCCGAGCTTGCCCTCGATGCCGTTGCGGTACGCCGTGGACAGCACCGAGCCGAGGACGGCGATGCCGAGGGCGCCGCCGACCTGGCGGAAGGTGTTGCTCAGCGCGGACGCGGAGCCAGCCTTCTCGCGCGGCAGGGCCTGCATGATGACGACGCTGGTCGGGGTCATGACGTGGGCCATGCCGGCGCCCATGAGGAAGAAGATGACCTCCAGGATCCAGATCGGCGTGTCCGCCTTGAGGGTCGCGAAGGCGGCGAGCATCCCGGCGAGCACCAGCAGGCCGACGCCGGTCGTGATCCTGTTGCCGAACCGGTTGACGACCAGCCGGGCGCGCGGCGCGAAGATCATCTGCGCGGCGGCCAGCGGCAGCATCAGCAGGCCGGTCTGCAGCGGCGAGTAGCCGCGCACGCTCTGGGTGTAGAAGACCGAGAAGAAGGTCACGCCCATCAGCGCGAAGAAGACCAGCGCGATGGCGGCGATCGCGGCCGAGAACACCTTGTTCTTGAAGTACGTGACGTCGATCGACGGGTGGTCGCTGCGCTTCTCGAACCAGACGAACCCGGCGAGCACGACGACACCGGCGATGATCGTCGCCAGCACCTTGGGCGCCGTGAAGTCGGCCAGCTCGCCGCCCTCGATGATGCCGTAGACCAGCAGGACGAGGCCTACGACGGACAGGACGACGCCGACCGGGTCGAGGCGGCCGGGCTTGGGGTCGCGGGAGTCGGGGACCAGCCAGATCATCAGGGCGAGGGCGATCAGCACGATGGGCACGTTGATCAGGAAGACCGAGCCCCACCAGAAGTGGTCGAGGAGCACGCCGCCGGTGATCGGGCCGATGGCGATGGCGAGGCCGACGCCGCCGGCCCAGATGCCGATGGCCTTGGGCTGCTCGTCGCGCTCGAAGACGTTCATGAGGACGGCGAGGGTGGCGGGCATCACGAAGGCGGCGCCGAGGGCCATCAGGGCGCGGTAGCCGATGAGTTGGCCTGGCGAGCCGGACTCGGCGGCGAGCGCGGAGCCGATGCCGAACACGACGAGCCCGCCGAGCAGGACCTTCTTGCGGCCGATCCGGTCACCGAGGAGGCCCGCGGTGAACAGCAGGCCGGCGAAGACGAGGGTGTAGGCGTTGATCGCCCACTCCAGCTCGCTCTGTGTCGCGCCCAGGCCGGTCGGGGCCGGGGTGGAGATGGTCTTGATGGCGACGTTGAGGATCGAGTTGTCGAGCACCACGATGAGCAGGCTCAGCATCAGCACGCCGAGGATGGCCCAGCGGCGGCGGTGCACCGCTTCGGGTATCCGGGTGCCGGGGACGGGTGGAGTGGTCATGCGGTCCAGACTAGGGAGCCGCGGGCCAATTACGATACGGGTCCGTGCCGTATCGTAAATATTTTACTCAGGCCTTACGCATGCCCCTTCACGTGATGCGGATGACTGGGGTCCCTCTGGCCCTCTGTGGCACGAGGTGCCACCATGGAGGGGATCCGGGGACGCCGTGAGGGCGCCTCGAGATGACTGAAGGAGCCGTTGCAATGACGCAGCTTTCGGCTGCCCAGGCTGGGAAGAACAGCTCCTCCGACGGCAGCAAGGCGCTGTACGGAGGCAAGGGCACACGTCGTATCACCGTCCGGGACATCGCCCTCGCCAAGGAGCGCGGCGAGAAGTGGCCCATGCTCACCGCCTACGACGCGATGACCGCGTCCGTCTTCGACGAGGCCGGGATCCCGGTCATGCTCGTCGGGGACTCGGCGGGGAACTGCCATCTCGGGTACGAGTCGACCGTGCCGGTCACCCTCGACGAGATGGCCATGCTGTCCGCGGCCGTCGTACGGGGCACGAGCCGCGCCCTGATCGTGGCCGACCTGCCGTTCGGGTCCTACCAGGAGGGTCCGGTGCAGGCGCTGCGCTCGGCGACCCGGCTGGTGAAGGAGGCGGGCGTGGGTGCCGTGAAGCTGGAGGGCGGTGAGCGGTCGCACGAGCAGATCCGGCTGCTCGTCGAGTCCGGGATTCCGGTGATGGCGCACATCGGGCTCACTCCGCAGTCCGTGAACTCGATGGGGTACCGGGTGCAGGGGCGGGGCGAGGAGGCGGCCCAGCAGTTGCTGCGGGACGCGAAGTCCGTGCAGGACGCGGGGGCGTTCGCCGTTGTCCTTGAGCTGGTGCCGGCCGAGTTGGCGGCCGAGGTCACCCGGGTGCTGCACATTCCTACGGTGGGGATCGGGGCCGGGGTCGAGACCGATGCCCAAGTCCTGGTGTGGACCGACATGTTGGGGCTGACCGGCGGGAAGATGCCGAAGTTCGTCAAGCAGTACGCGGATCTCCGAGGGGTTATGGGGGACGCGGCGAGGGCGTTCGCGGAGGATGTCGTGGGCGGGACGTTCCCTGCCGAGGAGCACTCCGTCCACTGACCGGTCTGGCCCATCTGAGCCATTGCGGCACCATGCAGCCCCGCCGATCTTCCCCCGTCGGCGGGGCTGCCCCTTTGCTGCCTGCCGCCCGTCCCTGGGGGCTCCGCCCCCAGACCCCCATCGGCCCTGAAGGGGCCTCGTCCTCAAACGCCGGACGGGCTGGATATTGGCGCACCGCTTGGCCAACCGAGACGGGTGGTGGGTGGGCACAGGCCGGGGGTCTGGGGGCGGAGCCCCCAGGGACCTCGGGGGCAGCGTCGGTCACGTGTAGGTGGCTGTCGGTGGGATGTCGGTGGTTTGTCGGCAGACCCTGGCAATGTCATCGGCATGACGCGAATCGACAAGAATTCCGGCGGCACGGCCGTGTCCGTGCGGGGGCTGGTCAAGCACTACGGCGAGACCAAGGCGCTGGACGGCGTCGACCTGGACGTCCGGGAGGGCACCGTGATGGGTGTGCTCGGGCCGAACGGTGCCGGTAAGACCACCCTCGTACGGATCCTGTCCACGCTGCTCGCCCCCACCGCCGGCGAGGCAACCGTCGCCGGCTACGACGTCCTGCGCCAGCCCCGCCAGCTGCGCCGGGTGATAGGCCTCACCGGCCAGTACGCCTCCGTGGACGAGAAGCTCCCGGGCTGGGAGAACCTGTACATGATCGGGCGGCTGCTCGATCTGTCCCGTAAAGACTCACGGGCCCGGGCCGATGAACTGCTGGAGCGGTTCTCGCTGACGGACGCCGCCAAGCGGCCCGCCAGTACCTACTCCGGCGGTATGCGGCGACGGCTCGACCTGGCCGCCTCGATGATCGGGCACCCGCAGGTGCTGTTCCTCGACGAACCGACCACCGGGCTCGACCCGCGCACCCGCATGGAGGTGTGGGACGAGGTGCGGTCCATGGTCGGCGGCGGCGTGACCGTGCTGCTCACCACCCAGTACATGGAGGAGGCCGAGGCGCTCGCCTCCGAGCTGACCGTGGTGGACCACGGCAAGGTCATCGCCAACGGCGGGATCGACGAGCTGAAGGCGAAGGTCGGCGGCCGGGCGCTGCGTATCCGGCCGACCGATCCGCTGCAACTGCGGCCGCTGGCAAGGGCGTTGGACGAGCTGGGCATCACCGGGCTCGCCACCGTCACCGTGGACGTGGAGAGCGGGACCGTCCTGGTGCCGATCCTCAGCGACGAGCAACTGACCGCCGTGGTCGGCGCGGTGAGCGCCCGCGGCCTCACCATCGCCTCCATCACCACCGAACTCCCCAGCCTGGACGAGGTGTTCCTGTCCCTCACCGGACACCGTGCCAGTGCCCCGCAGGACTCCGTGCCCACCCACAACCGCGAGGAGGTCGCCGTATGAGCGCCGTAGCCGTGCACCCCGTCGACGCCGCGGCGGATCCCCGTATCCCGCTGCGCAACCATCTGCGCCACACCGGCGCGCTGATCCGCCGCAACCTGCTGTGGATCCGGCAGGACCCGGAGTCGATGTTCGACGCCATCCTGTTCCCGGTCATCTTCACGCTGCTGTTCGTGTACGTCTTCGGCGGCTCGATCGGGCAGTCGCTCGGCGGCGGACAGCACGCGTACGTGCAGTACGTCGTGCCCGGTCTGCTCGCCATGATGGGCATGAACATGGCCCAGGGGGTGGGCACCGGCTTCAACACCGACTTCCACACCGGGGTCATGGACCGGTTCCGGTCGCTGCCCATCGGGCGCGGTTCGGTGCTGGTCGCCAAGATCGTGGTCGAGATCATGCGCATGCTGGTCGCGTGCGCCGTGCTGATGGTCGTCGGTGTCCTCGTCGGCTTCGACATCCACCGCTGGGGCGGCATGTTCGCCGCGATCGGGCTGTCCGCGGTGTTCGGCTCGGCCCTGATGTGGGTGTTCATCACCCTCGGCGTGACCATGAAGAGCGCGCAGTCCGTGCAGGCCATGGGCTTCCTGTTCCTGATGCCGCTGCAGTTCGGCTCGTCGATCTTCGCGCCGACCGGGTCGATGCCGGGCTGGCTGCAGAACTTCACCGACTACAACCCGCTGTCCTCCCTGGCGGACGCGGCCCGCGGGCTGATGGTGGGCGGCCCGGTCGCCCACGGTGTGCTGCTGACGCTGGCCTGGTCGGTGGGGCTCACCGCGGTGATGGCCCCGATCGCCATCCACAAGTTCCGCACCAAGACCTGACCGCGCCGGACCGGTACGCACCACAGTCGCGTCCCACCGGTACGCGTCGGCGTCACACCAGGGCGGCGGCCTCCTCCACGGAGAGGCCGTCGCCTTCGGCGTACTCCGCCGCGCAGATCTCGTAGGCCTCGTCGCCGAGCGCGGCGCGCGCGTGCCGCTCGGCCTGGCGGTAGACCTCGCGCTCCATCGACGTCGCGACATGCCCGGACGGCAGCAGCGCCCGCGCCGTGACGAGGCAGCGGACGGCGTCACGGGCCCGGCCGCCGCCGTCGATCTCGGCGAGGGCGATCGCGGCCAGTCCCAGGTACAGCGGGGTCATGTGCGGGGCGATGGCCTCGGACAGCGGGTCGCCCGCGCGGTGCAGGGCCCGCCGGATCTTGTCCAGGGCCTCGTCGTAGTCGTCGTCGACCGTCGCCACCCAGGCCTCGAGGCCGAGGATGTACGCGTCGAAGACGACGAAGTGGGAGATGGTGAACTGCTCGCGCAGCAGGCGCAGTTGCTCACGCGCCTCGGCGGGCCGGCCGGTCATGGCGAGGTAGCCCGCGAGGAACATCCGGGCGGCGGGCATCGCCTCGTTGCCACCGCCGTACGGCTGCTTCTCGACCACCTCGCGCAGGATGCGCTCGCCCCGTTCGGCCTCGCCGCCCTCGACGAGCACGCTGCCGAGCCGGGCGCCGAGCACGGCCGTCTGACCGTGCGCGCCGAGCCGTTCGGCGTGTTCGATCGCGGCCTCGTAGTCGGCGGCGGCGAGCCCGAACTCGCCGATGCGCTCCCGGGCTTCGGCCCGTGCGGAGAGCGCCTCGGCGGTGCCCCAGGCGTCGCCGAGGCGGCGGAAGATCACCAGCGACTCGTCGGCGTCGCGGACCGCGTCGCCCGCCCAGTCGCTGCGGTTGGCGAGCATGTTGGCGCGCATCTGGAGGGTGGTGGCCAGCTCCCACTCCATGCCGGGGGTGGCCCGGCAGGTGCGGACGGCGGCTTCGAGGATGCCCGGCAGCCGCTCCACGTTGCCGGTCATCAGCACGGCGTAGAACCAGAGCATGCCGGGGGTGCGGCAGGTCTGCGGGTGGCCGGGTTCGTAGACCTCGGTGATGAGGCGGAGTTTCTCCTTCGCCGCCGGTGCCTCCCAGGCCTCCAACTCCGTGTCCATCCAGCCCAGATGGGCGAGGTGGACCCCGCGCCTGGCCTCGGTGAGGAGTTCGCCGGTGAGCGGGGGCGGGACGTCGGTGCAGCGCTGCCAGACGGGTTCGGCGCGCCGGACGGGGGCGGTGAAGGGGTCGGGGCCCAGCGCCATCACCTCGACGCACCAGTTGCGGGCCTCGATGCGGACGTCGCGCATCTGCCAGTACCAGACCAGCGACAGGACGAGGCAGATGGCCTCCTGCTCGTCGCGCTCGGCGACGGCGTGCCGCAGGGCGGTGCGGAGGTTCTCGTACTCGAGCTCCAGCCGTCCTACGGCGGCGAGTTGGCCGGGGCCGCGCAGCAACGGGTCGGTGGTGCGGGCGAGTTCGCGGTAGTACGTCAGGTGGGCGCGCTCGGCGCGGGGGCGGCGGCCGGCCTCGTCGAGGCGTTCGCCCGCGTACTCGGCGACGGTCTCCAGGAGGCGGTAGCGCATCTCGCCCTCGCCCGAAGGGGCCGCCACCACAAGGGACTTGTCGACGAGGGAGCCGAGCGTCTCGAAGGCGACCGGCCCGCACACGGCCTCGGCGGCGGCGAGGTCGCAGCCGCCGGCGAAGACGGACAGGGTGGTCAGCACGTCCCGTTCGTCCGCGTCGAGGAGGTCCCAGGACCAGTCGACGACGGCCCGCAGGGTCTGCTGGCGGGGCAGGAGGGTGCGGCTGCCGGAGGTGAGCAGGCGGAAGCGGTCGTCGAGGCGGTCGGCGATCTGACGGGGCGTCAACATCCGTAGCCGGGCGGCCGCCAGCTCGATGGCGAGGGGCAGTCCGTCGAGCCGCCGGCAGATCTCGGCGCAGGCCTCGGGGTCGTCCTCGACGCTGAACCCCGGCCGGGCGGCGGCCCCCCGGTCGGCGAGCAGCCGTAGCGCGACGGGGTCGGGCAGGGGTTCCACCGGGCGCAGCAACTCGCCCGGTACGCCCAGGGGTTCGCGGCTGGTGGCGAGCACGGTGAGGCCGGGGCAGCGCTCCAGCAGGGTCTCCACGAGGCGGGCGGCGGCGTCCACGACGTGCTCGCAGTTGTCGAGGACGATCAGCATCCGGCGGCTGCCGCAGTGTTCGGCGAGGCGGTCGACGGGGGCGTCGTGCCGCTCGCCGCCGGCGGCCCGGATCGCCTCGGCGCCGGCGCCGTACATCACGGTCTCGCGCGCGCCGACCGCCGTGAGCACGGCCGTCGGTACGGCGTCGGGGTCGTCCACGGGGGCGAGTTCGGCCAGCCACACCCCGTCCCGCGCCGCGTCCCGCACCCCTTCGGCGGCCTCCTGCGACAGCCGCGTCTTCCCGGCCCCACCGGGCCCGAGCAGCGTCACCAGCCGGGCGGACGCGAGGTCACCCCGGATGACGTCGATGTCGGCCTCCCGGCCGACGAAGGAGGTGAGGCGGGCGCGGAGGTTGCCGGGGGGTGGGGGTCGGAGCCCTCCGGGGGCGGGGGTGCCGGGGCTGCGGGGATCGGCGTCGCCGGTCGGGCCGCCGCGGTCGCCAGGTCCGTCGCCGTCGCCCGGTCCACCGGGTACGTCGCCGTCCCCCGGGCTCAGCAACTCCCCGTGCAGCGAGCGCAGTTCAGGCCCAGGATCGGAGCCCAGCCGGTCCGCCAGCAGCTGGCGTACGTCCTCGTAGGCGGCCAGTGCCTCCGCTGTGCGGCCCGTTGCGCGGAGGGCTCGGAGGCGTAGGGACTGGAGGGGTTCGTCGAGGGGGTGGGTGTCGCAGAGGGCGGTCAGTTCGGGGAGGGCGGTGTCCGCGTCGCCGAGGGCGACGGCCGCGGTGAGGCGGGCTCGGCGGGCGTCCAGGTGGCGGGTCTCCCAGCGGGCCGCTTCCGCCGTGCGGTCGGGGAGGTCGGCCAGGGCCGGGCCGTTCCACAGGGCGAGCGCGTCGTCCAGGACCTCGGCCGCCTTCGCGGGGTTGCCGTCGGCCAGCGCCCGCAGCCCCTCCCCCGTCAGCCGCTCGAAACGGTGCAGGTCGATGTCCTCGGGGGCGGCGGCCAGCCGGTACCCGCTCTCCGCCGAGGTGATCGCGTCGGCGCCGAGCGCCCGGCGCAGCCTGCCCACCAGCGCCTGGAGCGCGCCGGTCGCGTCGGCGGGCGTGTCCACGCCCCACACCTCGTCCACCAGGAGGCTCGCGGTTACGGCCTTGCCGGGGCGCAGGGCGAGCACCGTGAGCAGGGCGCGCAGCCGCGCCCCGCCGACCGGGACGGGGGTGCCGTCGGGGCGGAGTGCCTGGGTGGTGCCGAGAATGCGGTAGCGCACGGGGTCCATTGTCTCCGGTGGCGTGGAAAGCGGTCACGGGGTTGCGGCGGCGCGGCGCCGGACGCGGCACGACGACCTCGGAGAAGCCCCCCGAGGGGTGACGGGGTCGTAGAACGCGTGCCAGAGTCCCATGTCCCCACCTTCCCCGGAACCGACGGCCGCTCGCGAGACGTTTTCCCCTAGTGCCCGGTACCGTCGGGCTTCGCGTCCACCGACCCAGCAGGGAGCCCGCCCCCATGACCGCCACCACCACCCGCCCCAGTGACCGGCGGATCAGTCCCGTCTTCCTCGGGATCCTGGCTGTCACGGCGGTGACCGGCTGGGCCACCTGGACCGGGTTCGCCGAGCAGCCGGGCGTCGCCGTGTTCCTGTTCGTGACGGCGGCCTGGATCGTCTCCCTGTGCCTGCACGAGTACGCGCACGCGCGCACCGCCCTGCACAGCGGTGACATCTCGATCGGCTCGAAGGGCTATCTCACCCTCAACCCGCTGAAGTACACGCACGCCCTGCTCAGCATCGTGCTCCCGGTGATCTTCGTCATCATGGGCGGCATCGGTCTGCCGGGCGGCGCGGTGTTCATCGAGCGGGGCCGCATCCACGGCCGATGGAAGCACAGCCTGATCTCGGCGGCGGGCCCACTGACGAACGTGCTGTTCGCGGCGGTCTGCACGGCGCCTTTCTGGCTGCACGCACTCGACGGGGTGCCGGCCGACTTCCAGTACGCGCTGGCCTTCCTGGCCCTGCTCCAGGTGACCGCGGCGATCCTGAACTTCCTGCCGGTGCCGGGCCTGGACGGCTACGGCGTGATCGAGCCCTGGCTGTCGAACGACATCAAGCGGCAGGTCGAGCCGTTCGCGCCGTTCGGCCTGCTGTTCGTGTTCGCGCTGCTGTGGGTGCCGTCGATCAACCGGGAGTTCTTCGACATGATCGACGCGATCCTGCGGGGGCTGGGCGTCAGCGACTGGCAGACGTCGAACGGCTACAGCCTCTACCAGTTCTGGCGCTAGGCGGCGCGGCCGCGCTTCAGGTAGTACCAGCACATGTTGGACGAGAGGCCCGCGAGCAGGACCCACACGATGCCGATCCAGTTGCCCTGTACGAAGGAGACGACCGCCGCGGCCACGGCGAGCAGGCAGACGACGAGGGCGTAGAGGGCGAGGCGGGGCATGGGGTCGGCTCCTGTCGGCAGAACGAAGGCACAGCAGAGGGGACACTGGTGGTCGGTCGCCACCAGTGTCCCCCACCCGCTCAGACGTCCGTGACACGCAGTCCCGCGTGTGCCTTGTAGCGGCGGTTGACGGAGATCAGGTTCGCGACCAGGGACTCCACCTGGTGGGCGTTGCGCAGCCGGCCGGCGAAGACACCGCGCATGCCGGGGATACGGCCGGCCAGCGCCTGCACGATCTCGACGTCGGCGCGCTCCTCGCCCAGGACCATCACGTCCGTGTCGATCTCGGCGATCTCCTGGTCCATGAGCAGCACCGCCGACAGGTGGTGGAAGGCAGCGGCGACCCGCGAGTCGGGCAGCAGGACGGCGGCCTGTTCGGCGGCGCTGCCCTCCTCCGGCTTCAGCGCGTAGGCGCCCTTCTTGTCGAAGCCGAGCGGGTTGACGCAGTCGACGACGAGCTTGCCGGCCAGTTCCTCGCGCAACGACTCCAGGGTTTTGCCGTGGCCGTCCCAGGGCACGGCGACGATCACGACGTCGCTGCGGCGCGCGGTCTCGGCGTTGTCGGCGCCCTCGACCCCGTGGCCGAGTTCGTCGGCGGCGGCCTGCGCGCGGTCGGCGGCGCGGGAGCCGATGATCACCTTCTGGCCGGCCTTGGCGAGCCGGTAGGCGAGGCCCTTGCCCTGCGGCCCGGTCCCGCCGAGCACGCCGACGACCAGTCCGGAGACGTCGGGGAGGTCCCACGGGTCCTTGGCGGGGGCCTTCGCGGGGGCGGTCCCGGAGGCCGTCGCGGGGGTCTGTGCAGCACTGTCGGTAGAGGTCATGGGCCGACTTTACGTCCGCCTCCGCACCCGTATCGGCTCAGGTGAGGTCCGTCACGGGGACCCGCCGGAACGTGATCGTCTCGTACGGCCCGAAGTCGCCGGTCTCGTAGAGGAGTCCGACCGTGTCGTCGTCGACGCGTACGAGGTCGGAGTAGGCGGCGGGCAGTCCGTCGACCGTGTGCACCGGGCGCCAGGTGGTGCCGGCGTCGGTGGAGGCGCGCAGGGTCATCAGGGCGCGGGCGGCAGGGTCGCCGGGGCCGGAGTACAACAGCACGTCGGGGTCGCGGAGTTGGAGGACGCTGGCCTCGCAGACGGGGGCGGTGAGGCCGGCCTGCGGGCGGAAGGGCTTCACGAGGGTGGTGCCGCCGTCGGCCGAGTACGCGTCGGCGCGGTGGCCGGGGGCCGTGGCGTCGTTGCGGGTGTTGAAGTAGACGCGCCCGTCCGGGAGTTCGGCGGCGGTGGTCTCGTTGCAGTTGACGTAGCCGTCCGGGTTCTCGTCGACGTAGCCGATCGACCAGGTCTCGCCCTTGTCGTCGCTGAGCAGACAGTGGCCGCTGTTGTACTTCGCCTCGTTTCCTACGTCCTTCCCGGTTGGCGGGACCGTGTGGTTGGCGGCGACGACCACACGGCCGGTGCTCAGCTGGATCGCGTGCCCGGGGGTGGTGGCGTACCAGCGCCACTCGGGCTTCTTCACCTGCGCGGTGATCTCCTTCGAACTCGACCAGGTGACCCCGTCGTCGTCGCTGTAGCGCACCCAGATCCGGCGTCCGTCGGCCGCCGACACCTGGCCGCGCAGGATGGCGTCCTCGGTGGCGGTGGCGGTCGCGCGGACGTAGACGAGCAGGATGCGGCCGGTGTCGAGGACGACGGGGGCGGGGTTGCCCGCGAGGTGGGGGCCGTTGGTGGCGGCGGCGGTGAGGGGGCCCCAGGTGCGGCCGCCGTCCGTGGAACGCCGTAGGACGATCTCGATGTGGCCGTGGTCGCTCGCGGAGTCGACGCGGCCCTCGCAGAACGCCAGGACGGTGCCGGCGGCGCTCACCACGACGGCCGGGATCCGGTAGCTCGCGTAGCCTCCCTGGCCGGCGACGAAGGGGACGGACACTTCTGCGGTTTCTGTCATGAGGTGACTCCTTGTGCGGCCGTTGACTCCTTGTGTGGCCTATGAGCCCGCACCATCCCCAAGTTGGGCGAATTCGTGGTGAACTCCACGTCACGAACGACAGGTTGGGGCAGGATGCGCGGACATGGATGCCGTACGGGTCGCGCTGTTGCGTGAAGTGCTCGCCGGGACCGAGTGGTTGGGGGCGACGCGGCGGTTCGCGGGGGTGTTGCGCGGGTCGGTGGTGTCGCACGGGGGCGGGTTGCTGCTGGTGGGTACGCCCGCGTACGAGCCGTGGCATCTCGCGGCGCATCTCGTCGACGAGGCGGCCTGGTCGGGTACGCCGGAGTTGGCGCCGACTCTTGTACGGCACGACGCGCGTCCCTCGGATCCGGCGCACCTGGCGGTCGGGCTCGGCCGGATCGAGGCGGCCCGGCGTGGTGAGACGCTGCTGGTGGTGTCCCCCGAGGGCCCCGGTGACCCGCTCCTGGAACGGGTGCACGATGCCCGCCGGGCCGGGGCGACCGTCCTCGCGCTGGGCTCCGGTGACCGTGAACTCGCGTCCCTGGCCCACGAGTCACTCCCCGTACCGCCGGGCACGGACCTGGACCTGGACACCGTGCAGCACCTGGTGAGCGCGGCGGCCGGGGAGAACGTGTTGCCGGTGACGCGGGGGCGCCGGCGCTTCCGTGACCGGCTGTCCCGCCTGACGGACCACTTGACGGCACCGCCGCCTGCGCCTTGGTAAGGGGGTTTCCCACCCACCCACCCGTCTCGGTCAGTTGAGAGGTGAACGAGAAGCACGGGAC
>NZ_JNXE01000027.1 GCF_000716605.1 Streptomyces sp. NRRL F-525
TGCCTAGTCTCGTGGGCTCGGAGATGTGTATAAGAGACAGCTCCCCGAACGAGGTCCCCATGCGTGTCCTCCGCACGCCCGCCCGACTCCGCCCCAGATCGGTCCGCGCGAAGATTGTCGCCCTGCTGATGCTGCCCGTCGTGTCCCTGATGGCCCTGTGGGGCTTCGCCGCGGTCACCACCGCGTCGAGCATCGCGGCCACCGAGACAGCCAAGGACGTCAACGCCGAACTCCTCACCCCCGTAGCCGAGTTCGTCACCGCGGTGCAGGCCGAACGAACCGCCGCCCTGCGGCACGCGGACGCACCGGGCACCTTCACGAGCGCCACGAAGGCCACCGACAGGGCCGCCGCCGCGCTGCTCGACGGAGTCAACGCGTCCAGCTCCGACGCGGCACTCATCGACTCCACGCTGCCGTCCCGTATCGACAAGCTGGAGACGGACGCCGACGGCCTCGCGGCGCTGCGCGCACAGGCCACCGCCAAGGGCACCAAGTCGACGGCCACGTACAGCGGTTACTCGGCGATCGTCGAGCACGGCTTCTCCGTCACCGGCGCGCTCACCGGCGACAAGACCGCCGCCGACGCCTCCGAGGCACGCGTGGTGCTCGAACTGTCCCGGGCCCGCGAGGCAGTCGCCCGCGAGCAGGCGCTGCTCGGTGCCGCCCGCACCGGGGGCGAGCTGACGAAGGAGCAGTACGCGCTGTTCGTCGGCGCCGTCGCCACCCAGCGCGAACTGCTCGCCCCCGCGGTCGCCGACCTCAGGGCCGAGCACCGGACGGCGTACCGCACGGTCCTCGACGGCACCGGCTACAGCCGACTCCAGGCGATCGAGAAGCGGGTGACCAGCGCGGGCCCCGGCACCCCGGCCGCGTCCGCCGGCTTCCTCAAGGGCTGGGACGCCACCGTGGGCGGAGTCCTCAAGGGGCTCGGTACGGCCGAGACGGAGGCCGGTACGGGAGCCACGGCCGCCGCCGACCCCTTCGGCTGGGACACGCTCGGCGCCTCCGGGGTCGCCGTCGTGCTCGGCCTGGTCGGCGTACTGCTGTCGCTGCTCGTCTCCGTGCTCGTCGGCCGCGGCCTCATCGTCGAACTCCTCGACCTGCGCAACTCCGCCCTCGAAGTCGCCGGCCGCCGCCTCCCGCAGGCCATGCGCCGACTGCACGCGGGCCAGGGCGTCGACATCGACGCCGAGGCCCCCCTGCGCCGCCTCGCCGGTGACGAACTGGCCCAGGTCGGCACCGCGTTGACCGCCGTCCAGCGCGCCGCCCTCAAGGCCGCCTCCGAACGCGCCGAACTCCTCAGCGGCATCTCCGGCGTGTACGTCAGCCTGGCCCGCCGCAGCCAGGTCCTGCTCCACCGCCAACTCGACCTCCTCGACGCGATGGTCCGCAGACAGCGCGACCCGGCCGAACTTCAAGAGCTCTACCGCGTCGACTACTTGGCCACGCGCATGCGCCGGCACTCCGAGAGCCTGCTGATCCTCTCCGGCATCGCGCCCGGTCGCGGCTGGCGGGACCCGATCCCGCTGTCCGACATCCTGCGCGCGGCCGTCGCCGAGATCGAGAACTCGGCCCGCGTCCAGCTCTGGGCCGTACCCAAGGTGTCGCTGACCGGCGGTTCCGTCGCCGACGTGATCCATCTGCTCGCCGAACTCGTCGAGAACGCGACCGCCTTCTCACCGCCCAGCACCCAGGTGCAGGTGCGGGCGGCCCGGATGCGCGAGGGCGTCCTCATCGAGGTCGAGGACAGCGGCTTCGGCATGAAGGACGACGCGATGGCCGACGCCAACCGCAAGATCCAGTCCGAGAAGGTCGACCTCCTCGACGCCAAGCAGATCGGCCTGTTCGTGGTCAACCGGCTGCGCGAACGGCAGGGCCTGCGCGTGGAGGTACGGCACTCGTCGAGCGGCGGGGTCACGGCCGCGGTGCTCATCCCCGAGACCCTGATGCGCGACGACATGCCGGTGGGGGATCAGCAACAGGCGCCCGGCGGGAGGGGGTTGGCGCCCGCGTCGGCCCTGGTCCCGAAGCAGCGGTTGCGCGGAGCCGGCGCCTGAGATCGCACTCTTCGCACCATCTCCACACAGATGTACCGCAATCGCGGTACAGGTGGGGCGGATGGGACGGATAGGTTCGTTTGATACTTCAAGTGCACCACCGGAAAGGTCAGTTCCGTGTCCGACACCCCCACACCGTCGTCCCCCACTCCGTCCCACCGCCGGAAGCGGTCCCTCTCGCGTCGCGGCGCGATAGGGGCCGCCGGAGCCGTAGCCGCCGGGGCCGCCCTCACCCCGGTGGTCTTCGCGGCCACCGACTCCGGCTCCATGTCCGCCACCGACGAGACCCCCTCGGGCACCAAGCCGGAGACGTTCCCGGCCACCCGCACCGCGACCGCCACCGGGACCACCCCGGCCACCACCACCTTCGCCGCGTCCTACGTCGGCCTGCGCTGGACCGGCACCCAGGACGGCGCCGGAATCCGCCTCGCGGACGGCGACTGGCAGCAGACCGGCACCGGTTGCGCGACCGTGGACGGCGGCGGTACGGCCCTGGTCGCGGCCGACGAGGCCACCAGCTACCAGGTGAAGGCACCGGCCGGCGCGACGGACGTACGCTCGGTCGCCATCGACTGCACCCGCGGCCCGGGCCACACCTTCCACGTGCCGTCCGAGGCGACCCGCGTCCGGGGCGTCCGCTACCTCTCGCGCCCGGCCTGGGGCGCCGACGAGTCGAAGCGGTACAAGGACGGCAAGGTCAACACGCCTGAGGCGTACTATCCGTTGCAGTCGATCACGGTCCACCACACGGACACCCCGAACGCCGACCCGGACCCGGCCGCGACCGTCCGCGGGATCTACGAGTACCACGCGATCACCCTCGACTGGGGCGACATCGGCTACCACTTCCTGATCGACGAGGCAGGCGTGATCTACGAGGGCCGCTACTCCGGCGACGACCTCGTCCCGGCCTTCGACAAGAACGGCAACCTCGTCACCGCCTTCCACACGGCGGGCTTCAACTCCGGCAACCTCGGCATCGCCCTCATCGGCAACCTCGTAGCCCAGCCCCCGACCGATGCGGCCAAGGCCTCCCTGATCCGCCTGATCAAGGTAATCACCCGCTTCAAGGGCCTGGACCCCCAAGCGAAGATCACCTACACCAACCCGGTAAACGGCGTAAAGAAGGACAACGAAACCATCAGCGGCCACAGGGACTGGCTACAGACGGACTGCCCCGGCCAAACGATGTACGACTTGCTGAGCGAGGTACGAAGCTCAGCGGCAGCGCCCCGTTAGGGGCGCGGGGAACTGCGCGACCAGCCACAGCGGACCCGCGGACTCCGACGGCGCTTCGTGGCTACCCGGGCGGAGCGCCTAGGCTGGGAGGCTGACCGTCCCCCCTGTCAGGAGAGAAATGGCCGTCAACCTGGTCAATGTCGAGAACGTCAGCAAGGTGTACGGCACCCGTGCCCTGCTCGACGGCGTCTCGCTCGGTGTCTCCGAAGGGGACCGGATCGGGGTCGTGGGCCGCAACGGAGACGGCAAGACCACCCTGATCCGGATGCTCGCCAAGCTGGAGGAGTCCGACACCGGCCGCGTCACCCACTCCGGAGGACTCCGCCTCGGCGTCCTCACCCAGCACGACTCCCTCGACCCGGAGGCGACCGTCCGCCACGAGGTCATCCGGGACATGGCCGACCACGAGTGGGCGGGCAACGCCAAGATCCGCGACGTACTGACCGGACTCTTCGGCGGCCTGGACATGCCGGGCTTCCCGCAGGGACTCGACACCGTCATCGGCCCGCTCTCCGGCGGCGAGCGCCGCCGTATCGCGCTCGCGAAACTGCTCATCGAGGACCAGGACCTGGTCGTCCTGGACGAGCCCACGAACCACCTCGACGTCGAGGGCATCGCCTGGCTCGCCCAGCACCTGCGCGAGCGGCGTTCCGCGCTCGTCTGCGTGACGCACGACCGCTGGTTCCTGGACCAGGTCTGCACGCGGATGTGGGACGTGCAGAAGGGCGACGTCTACGAGTACGAGGGCGGCTACACCGACTACGTCTTCGCCCGTGCCGAGCGCGAGCGCATCGCCGCCACCGAGGAGACCAAGCGGCAGAACCTGGTCCGCAAGGAGCTGGCCTGGCTGCGCCGCGGCGCCCCGGCCCGTACGTCCAAGCCGCGCTTCCGCGTCGAGGCCGCCAACGAACTGATCGCTGACGTACCGCCGCCGCGTGACACCAGCGAGTTGATGAAGTTCGCGTCGTCGCGCCTCGGCCGTACGGTCTTCGACCTGGAGGACGTGACCGTCCAGGCCGGGCCCAAAGTCCTTCTGAAGCACATCACTTGGCACCTCGGCCCCGGCGACCGCGTCGGCCTGGTCGGGGTCAACGGCGCCGGAAAGACCTCCCTCCTGCGCGCCCTCGCCGAGGCCGCCCGCAGCGACGGCGACACCCAGCCCGCGGCCGGAAAGGTGGTCGTAGGAAAGACGGTGAAGCTCGCCTACCTCTCGCAGGAGGTGGCCGAACTCAAGCCCACGCTGCGGGTGTTGGAGGCCGTGCAGCAGGTGCGCGAGCGCGTCGACCTCGGCAAGGGGCGGGAGATGACCGCCGGGCAGCTGTGCGAGACGTTCGGCTTCAACAAGGAGAAGCAGTGGACGCCGGTCGGGGACCTGTCGGGTGGTGAGCGGCGCAGGCTGCAACTCCTCCGGCTCCTCATGGACGAGCCCAACGTCCTCTTCCTCGACGAGCCCACGAACGACCTCGACATCGAGACCCTGACCCAGCTGGAGGACGTCCTCGACGGCTGGCCGGGGTCGATGATCGTGATCTCCCACGACCGGTTCTTCGTCGAGCGCACCACCGACAAGGTGTACGCCCTCCTCGGCGACGCGACCCTGCGGATGCTGCCGCGCGGGATCGACGAGTACCTGGAGCGGCGCCACCGTATGGAGGAGGTCGCCGCGGCCGCCGTCCCCGTCGTGGAGAAGGCCGCACCCGCCGTGAGCGCCGCCGACCAGCGGGCCGCGAAGAAGGAACTCCAGAAGATCGAGCGGCAGTTGGACAAGGTCTCCGAGAAGGAGGCCAAGCTGCACGCCCAAATCGCGGACAACGCCACGGACTTCGCGAAGGTGGCCGAACTGGACGCTCAGCTACGGGACTTGAGCGGCGAGCGGGACGAGCTGGAGATGCGGTGGCTGGAACTCGCCGAGGACGCGTGAAGGGTGCGTGAAGGCGCATAACGGGGGCGTCACGGGCCGGTCCTCCCTTGGGAACAGGGAGGAACCGGCCCGTTCTTCATGGACAGCTCAGTGATAGAAAGGGCCGTCTGAGAACTGTCTGAGCACTGTTGAATACGACTCTGGGTCCTTCGCGAACCTCAGGGCGTGGCTAAAAATCAGTGAACGAGGGGGAGCCGCTGATGACTCAGCCGCCCGAACAGCCGCCGTCCGGCGGTTACGGAGCGCCGCCGAACCAACCGCCACAGCCACCATCCGGCGGCTTCGGGGCTCCTGTTCCACCGACGCCCGGTTACGGCTATCCGCAGCAGCCACCACAACAGCCCGGCCCCTACGGCTATCCGCAGCAGCCGGGCCCGTACGGGCAGCAGCCCGGTTACGGATATCCGCCGCCCTCGCCCCAGTTCGCCCCGCCGTCACCCCCCGGCGGCGGCTCCCGCAACCCCTTCAAGGGGAAGCCCGCGCTGGTGATCGCGGCAGCGGTGGCCGGACTCCTCGTCGTCGGCGGCACGGTGTGGGCGGTCACCAGCGGCGGTGACGACAAGAAGCCGGTCGCGGAGAAGAGCGACAGCCCGTCGCCCTCCGCCAGCGGCACGGCCGACGACCCCGCCAACCCCGGCGACGGCAGCGGCGACGGCGCCAAGGACCCCGAGAACCTCAACGAGGGCCGCAAGTCCGGCGAGGCGAAGGTGCTCTGGTACAAGGAGGCGCCGGACGCGCCCGGTTCCGGCGCCGACGCCCCCGGCATGTGGATCACCGGCAAGACGGCGGTGAAGGCGGCGTACAAGGAACTCGTCGCCTACAACGTGGGCAACGGCAACCCGACTTGGCCCGCGGTCACCTTCCCGCAGAAGATCTGCGCGGTCACCGCGCAGCAGTCGTCCGACGGCAAGATCGTCGTGGCGTACGAGAGCGGTGTCAGCGACAACGCCAAGTGCAACCAGCTCCAGCAGCTCGACCTGAGCACGGGGGCGAAGGGCTGGACGGCGGTCGTGCCGGACGGCGACCTCTTCGACAGCGCGCTCAGCATCGGGCTGTCCGTCACCGGCAAGACGCTGATGGTGGGCCGTTCGGAGTCCGGGATCGCGTACGACATCGACACCGGCAAGAAGCTCTACGAGAAGAAGAAGTACGGCGCTGCCTGCTTCCCGGGCGCGTTCGCGGGCGGCGCCAAGCTGATCTCGGTCGCGTCCTGCGGGGCGGGTTCCTCCACCGAGCACGACGAGGTGCAGGAGCTGGACCCGGCGACCGGCAAGGCCAGGTGGACCAAGTCGATCCCCAAGGGCTGGACGGTCGGCCATGTCTACTCCGTGGACCCGGTCGTCCTCTACATGACCGACTCGGACAACAAGCACTGGAACATCTCGACGCTGAAGAACGACGGTTCGGTCCGCTCGCAGGTCGACTCCAAGGCCGCGTTCGCACCCACCTGCGGTTCGTCGTTCGTCGACAGCGACCTCCAGGGCTGCCAGGGCGTCGCGGTCGACGCGAGCACCCTGTACCTCCCGACGGACGCGACGACCGGCGCCAACCAGATCGTCGCGATCGACCTCGCCACCGGCAAGGAGAAGTGGCGCGTCAAGTCACCCGCGTCCGAGTCGATGGTCCCGGTCAAGGTCCAGGGCGGCAAGCTCGTCGCCTACGTCGAGGCGTCCTACGACGCGGGCGGCCAGGTCGTGTCCATCCCGACGGCAGGCTCCTCGCACGCGACGACGAAGCTGCTGCAGATGCCGTCCGGCACCGCGCAGATCGAGTCGAGCTTCTTCTCCCGGGACATCGACTACGTCGACGGGCGCTTCTACATCTCGTCGACCAGGCTGAACGGCAATGACGACACGAAGGAGAAGTTGATGCTCGCGTACGGCAAGTGAGACCCCGACTTCTCCCCGCCCCGCCGTCCTCCCCGAGGTACTCGTCATGACCACGCCCCCACCGCCCCCGCCGAACCAGCCCCCGCAGGGCGGCTTCGGCCCACCCCAGGACCAGCCCCCGCAGCAGCCGCCCCAGACCCCGCCGGGCTACGGCCACCCGCAGGCGCCTCCGCCCCAGCAGCCGGTCTACGGCTACCCCCAGGCACCCCAGCAGCCCCAGCCGCCCCAGGGCCCCCCGCAGGCCCCGCCGCCCGGCTACGGCTACCCGGGCCAGCAGCCGAACCCGTACGCGCAGCCGCAGCAGCCGTACGGTCAGCCGCAGCAGCCCAACCCCTATGGCCAGCAGCCGGGTTACGGCTACCCGGGCCAGCCGACCATGCCGCTGCACCCGCAGCCGGGCCAACCGGGCGGCGGCGGGCGGAAGTTCGGGGCGCCCGCGGTGATCATCACCGCCGCGGTCGTCGCGATCGCGCTGATCGTCGGCGGCGGGATCTGGTACGCGTCCTCGTCCGGCAAGAAGGACGACGACACGAAGAAGACCGCGACCGCCGGCGGCTCCACGGGCGGCACCAACGACAAGGGCGGCACCACGTCCGGCGGCAAGGAAAAGGTGCCCGCCGACACCGCGTCCAAGGTCCTCTTCGAGGTCCCGATGCCCAAGGTCAGCGACACGATGGTGACTTCGGGCTCCTGGCTCACCGACAAGGTGTACGCCAAGACCGGCAGCGCCGAGGTCGTCGGCTACAACCGCGACACCGGCGCCAAGCAGTGGACGATCAAGCTCCCCGGCCCGGTCTGCCAGGCGACGAAGCACACCACCACGGACGGCAAGACGGCCATCCTCTACGAGCCCGCCATGCCGACCAAGGACAAGCCCTCGCACGGCTGTAGCCAGATCGCGGCGATCGACCTCAACACAGGCACCAAGTTGTGGACGAAGACCGCCAACTCCGGTGACCAGCCGATCAGTTTCGAGAACGTCACCGTCAGCGCGAACACGGTCGCCGTGGGCAGCACCGACGGCGGCGCCGCCTTCGACATCTCCACCGGCAAGGTCCTGTGGAGCCCGAAGACCGCCGACTGCTACGACGCCGGGTACGGCGGCGGCGCCAAGCTGGTCGCGGTGCGCCGGTGCGGTACGTACGACGCGCCCGTGCTCCACATCCAGACCATCGACCCGGTCTCCGGGAAGGTGCTCTCGGACTACAAGATGGCCGAGGGCATCGAGTACGCGAGCATCGTGTCGACCGACCCGCTGGTCGTCGCGGCCGACGTCGGCGACAGCGCGGGCGACGGCAGCGGCGTCTCGGACTTCTTCTCCATCGACAACAAGACGGGCGCGCTGCGCTCGCACATCCCGGCGCCGGGCAAGCAGTACGCGGCCCGCTGCGACGGCATCACCCGGGTCGAGTACTGCACCGAACTCGCCGTAGGGAACGACCGGTTGTACGTGCCGACCGAGGAGCACGACGGTTCGGGCGACTCCTACAGCCAGACCAACGAGATCGTCGCCTTCGACCTCGCCACCGGCAAGCAGACCGGCCAGCGCGCGGACGCGGGCGAGGGGTACACGATCACCCCGCTGCGCATGGACGGCAGCAACGTCATCGCCTACAAGTCCCCGCCGTACAACAAGGGCGGCCAGATCGTCAGCATCGACGGCACCTCCTTCAAAGAGACCAAGCTGCTGGAGAACCCGAGCACGGAGACGGTACGGAGCACGGAGACCACCTTCCTCCCGGACTACGCGGAGATCCTCTACGGCGAGGGCCACCTCTACATGTCGGCGGTCTACGCGGACAAGGCGTCGTCGTCGTCAACGGGCGACAAGGACTTGGCGATCGCCTTCGGCACAACGAGCTGACCCAAAACCCTCAGCACCCCCACGGCCCCCAGCACCCCCACCACTCCCGAATGCCAGGAATGCGAAAAAGTCCGTCGATCTGGGGCACTTCTCTCCAGTAGGGGCAGCGCAACGTCGAACAAGCGTGTAGCTTCCGGGGGCATGAAGAGCGGGGGTGCTGGGGGCCCTCTGTTCTTGGGGACCGGTGGGCATCCATAGTGGGCATCCATTGGGGGGACTGGGGGGTTGCTCGATGGGAGTGCGGCTGATGGTGGTCGACGACCACCGGTTGCTCGCCGAGGCACTGGCCTCGGCACTGAAGCTGCGGGGACACCGGGTGCTGGCAGCCGCCGCACCCGCGGCGGGCGCGGCCGAGCTGGTGATCACCCGCGCCCCCGAGGTCTGCCTGCTGGGCACCGCGACACCGGCCGAACCGGGCATCTTCGACCCGGTGGTGAAGATCAAGCGGGAACGCCCCCAGGTGGCGGTCCTGGTCCTGGGCCCGGTCCCGAGCCCCCGAGGCATCGCGGCGGCGTTCGCGGCAGGCGCGTCGGGCTACGTCCGTCACGACGAGCGCATCGAGGGCGTAGAACGAGCGATCATGAAGGCAAGGGCGGGCGAGGCGGCGGTAGCCCCGCAGTTGCTACAGGGAGCCTTCAGCGAACTGCTCAACCCAGCAGCCCAACCGGACGACGAGGGCCAACGCCTGCTCCAGATGCTGACGCCGAGGGAGGTCGAGGTCCTGGTCCGGGTGGCGGACGGCGAGGACACTCGCCTGATCGCGGCCGGCATGGGCATCGCCCCGTCAACGGCCCGCACCCATGTGCAGCGGGTCCTGATGAAGCTGGGCGTGGGATCGCGGCTGGAGGCGGCGGCACTGGCGGCGCGGACGGGGCTGCTCGACAGGGCGGGGCCGGTGAACCATTCGGCGGGGCCGGACCTGTAGGGGATGCTGTCGCCAATCCCGTCAGTGGGCTTGGGGTGCCGTGTATCGCTGAGGAAGTGTGACACTTTCGGGGAGAGTGTCACACTTTTTCGGATGGGTGGTCTGGGTGGGCTGGATTCGCCGACAGCGTCCTGCGGAGGCCGCGCTTACGCGGGAGGGCGGGGCGGCGGCGTTCAACTGGGCTTCGCTCAGGGCGAGTCGGGCAGGCGAGCGCCCCGCCCCGCTGGGGAGAGGCCGGCGGACCGTATGCCGTCGAGGAGGGCGGCGAGGGCCGTGGGGGTGGTCGCGAGGAGGGTGGCGGGGGTTTCGCTTTCGCGGAGGTGGAGGGTGGTGGGGGTGGTGGCGAGTTCGAGGCAGGCGTTGCCGTCGCCGCCGCCGGAGAAGGACGACTTCTGCCAGGTGCCGGCGAGTTCGATGCAGTTGTTTCCGTCGCCGCTGCCGGAGAAGGACGACTTCTGCCAGTTGTCGGGGATGGTCACGGCGCGCCTCACAGTTCCTTCGCCAGCTTATGGATGAGGTCACGCGACTGTTCCGGGTCGAGTGACACCGCCTCCACTTTACGGAAGAGGGTTCGAAAGGCGCCGAGTTGGGCTTCGGAGTCGATGAAGGCCGCGCCGTGGGGTGCGTCGCGTACCGCGGTATCGAGCTTCGGTACGGCGCCTCCCGCATACATCATGGCGTTCGTGGCACCGGCGAAGTCGTCCAGGGCGAAGGGGATGACGCGCACGGTGATGTGTTCCGCTTCGGAAAATTCGAGAACGCGGGTGAGCTGAGCTCGTGAGCAGGTTCGACCGCCCACCTTGATGCGGAGCGCCGCCTCGTGGATCACCGCCTCGTACGGGGCTGGAGTGGTGCCCTCGATGATCGCCTTGCGATCCATACGATGGCGCACGCGCAGTTCGAGGTCGTCGGCCGGGAGTTCGGGGACTCGGTACGAGAAGACGGCGCGGGCATAGTCCTCGGTCTGGAAAAGCCCGGGGATGTGCAGGAACTCCACGTCGAGTCGGTAGGTGGAGTGGTGCTCCAACTCGGCGAGATCCAGGAACGGTGTGGGCAGCAGACCCCGGTACTCCTCCCACCAGCCACGGGTCCGATCCGTCGCCATCGCCACTAGCGCCTGGATCAACTCGGCGTCCGTGCAGTCGTAGTGCGCAGCGAGCCGTCGTACACGGGCCTCGCTCACGCCCGCGATGCCGAACTCGATCTGGCTCATCTGGACGGAATCCGCTCCGAGCAAGGTGGCTGCCTCACGCGCCTTGAGCCCTGCGGATTCGCGTAGTTTCCGCAGCTCCACGCCTAGTCGTACTTGGCGTGCGGTGGGTTGTTTACGACGGGGCATGGCTTCCTCCTTGCCCCCCAACTGCCGGGAGGCGGCGACTCGTTCGGAGGCAGATTACGGCAACGACTTGCGGAGTCCTAAATTAAGGTCCTACCGTCAGTGATGCGACGCACACCCTGCGGAACCCGGGGACTCCGGAAGCGCACCACCCCGTCCTGCCATGACGGCGTGGCAGGCCACTGCCCGTGAACCGCATCAACTCCCCACACCATCAACGGAGTTCACGCATGCCCGAAACCGAAGCCGAACCCTGGGAGTACTCCCTCTCCGTCCCGCACGATCGCCGTGCCGTCACCGTCTGTCGCCGCACTCTCCGCCTCGTCCTCACCGCGCACGGCCTCATCCGGGTCGTGGACACCGCCGAACTCCTCGCGACGGAGCTGGTCGCCAACGCCGTACTGCACACCAAGGGGCCGGTGATGCTCCGGGTGGGGTGTTCGGCCGGGGTGCTGCGGGTCGGGGCGTGGGACGCGGACCCCCAACCCCCGGAGCCGCCGGGCCAGTTGGCGAATCTGCTGGACGCCGAGGTGGGGAGAGGGCTCGCGCTGGTGCGGGCCTGTGCCGACAACTGGGGCTGGCAGCCGCTGTCCAGGAACGGCCGGCGCGGCAAGTACGTCTGGTGCGAACTGGGCGTGGCCTAGGGCCAAGAACACGGCCGGAGGCCAGGGCTCGCCGTGTGTCAGCTCGACTGCTGACGTACAGCCGCCTGCAACTCACGGACACCGGTGGTACGCGGATGCCGTTCCGCCAGTTCGTGGACGATGCCGCGGATCGCGGGCCGGTCCCGGACCTCCGCCGGACTGGCGCGGTACGCGGAGAGCAGGGCCTGGGCGGTCTGCTCAGGGCGCTGCCACGCCCACCACGCCCGCGCCATGTCGGTGCCCAGGCGGGCCTTGCGCTCGGCGGTCGGGAATTGCGCGGGGCGCAGGTTCTTCCCCGCCTCCAGGGCCGCGCCCGCGTCTCCGAGCGCCCAGTGCACTCCGACCGCGTACAGGTCGACGGCGGCCGGGTTGATGGGGAACAGGCGTCCCGGCGGGGCGGTTTGAGGCAGCCGGCTGGCGGCGCGGCGGGCTTCCTCGGTCATCGCGAGGGCCTCGGCGCGGTGGCCGCCCCGGGCGGCGGTGTAGGCCAGGGTGCAGAGCATCTGCGCGTACGCCGACGCCGACGCGTCGGTCCTCAGCCCGGTCGCCCGCACCCCGGAAGCCGCCGCCGACATGAGGCGCTGGGCCTCCTCACCGCGGTCCTGGTGGCGTAGCACGATCGCCAACTCCCGGACCGCGGCGGCTGATGCGAGCGGGGAGCCGGAGACCTCGGCCCAGGTACGGGCGCGGTCCGCGGTGAGCCGGGCCTGCTCGTAGGAACCGAGCTTGCTCAGTACGGCGGCGGCGAGGCTGTACACGGAGGAGAGCCGGGCCTGATCGAGTTCCCGGCGCGAGGCGGCGGCGGCGTGCCCGTCGGCGATGAGGCCGGGCAGGGCGGCGAGCAGAGGCGCGTGCGTGCCCTTGTCGTACAGGTCGCGGGCGGCGGCCAGCCGGGCGTCCAGCGGTCCGGCGCCGGTCGGTGCGGGGGTGTCGGCCAGGGCCTCGTCCACCCCCAGCAGCAGGGCGGCCGGTCCGGCGGCTGCCGTTGCGGTGAGCAGCGTACGGCGGCGCATCGGGTCCTCCTCGGCGTGCGGACTGGCCGTCACTCTAGTGGCCGTCGATACCGTCGGGGTGGGTGGCGCGAGAGAACTCACCAGGACGTGTCGCGGAACGCCGACTTCGAGCGCGGCGCGGTGCACCAAGGTCAGATCGACGACCCTGGTGCTTCGTTCCAGCCGGGAGACCGTGGCCGGTGAGCAGCCGAGTCGGTCGCCGAGGGCGGCGAGGGTCCAGGCGCGGTGTTCGCGGCCGAGGCGAATGAGCGCGCCGGGGCGTCGTTGCGCGGCCAACTCGCGTGCTTTCGTGCTGTTCCAGAGCGGGTCAACGGGCACGGGCCCCTCCCACACCGCACGGCCGGGGCCTCTCACGCTACGGGTGCGGAGCGGGGCCGTCGAGGTCGCTTGCATACCGTGCAAAGCCCTTGCGCGGAAAGCGAGTTGATCGCACCTGGGCCGTTCGGCGCGGTGTGCTGGGCTCAGCGCCCCGAAACGCGGGGCACCGTCCGACGGAGGCATCATGACAACGGCTCTTGTGCACCCGATGACCGTCCCGTCCCGCTCCGCGCGGGAGGTCGTGCCGACCGATCTGTGGGACAAGCAGGTCGGGCTCCTCGTACGGGACTACCCGTACGACTCGGCCATGGCCGGCCGGGTTCTCGGACAGGGCTACGCCTACCTGCTCACCGCGATGAGGCACCGGGGCGAGTCCCTGGGGCTCGCCCCGAGCACACTCGTCGACATCGGCGTCCACACGATCATCCTCGACACCGTGGCGTACGCCGACCTGTGCGACCGCTTCAACGGCGGACACTTCCTGCACCACGTGCCCAAGGTCGAGATGAAGAACGACGGCTCGGTGATGAGGACGGCGACTGTGATCGCCGCCGACGGCTGGGACGTAGACCTGTCGTTGTGGACGGACGCCGCCGAGTGCGGCCCCTGCCACCCGGGCAACGACTCGCACTGACCAAGGAGCGCGCGAGGGGGTGACAATCCCCGGAACCGGCACAGCACCGGCCCCTGCTCGTCAAGATTGTCCGGGTGACGACCACCCCCTCAGACCTCTGGCACCACTACGGCCGCACCCGCGCCGAGCACGACCGCAGTGTCCCCGACACCTTCCACTGGAACTGGAGCCAGGACAGCGGCCCCGGCCCGGAGGTGCTGGGGGGCCTGTCCGGATTGTTGGTCGGGGACCTCGGCGCCGGGGCCGCACGGCACGCCGCGCACCTCGCCGTCCATCACCGGCCCGCACAGGTCGTCGCCGTCGATGCTTCACCGGCGCAGTACGAGATGGCGCTCGGCCTGTTCGGACACCTCGCGCCGCGCCTGCGGATCGTGCCGTCCGACGCCGTGTCGCATCTGCGGGCGACGGTCGGCGGGTATGACGTGCTGTACAGCGTCTTCGGCGCGCTCGACTTCACCGAGCCTCGTGAGCTGTTGCCTGCGGCTGCCGCCGCTCTCAGGCCGGGCGGACGCTTGGTGTTCTCCACCCTGGCGCATTACCTGAGCGGCGCTCCCCCACGGCCGGACGTCGTAGCCGCCGCCGTCCCGGCGAAGACGCCAGAGGGGGAAACGTGCACGATGCGTCGGTGGGTGCTCCAGGAGAAGGTCTGGATGAAGGTCCTGGACGAGGCCGGGTTCACCGAGGCAGTCGTTGACGTACTGCCGTCGACCGCCGAAGGCCCAGGCACCGCGGACACGCTGCTGGTCACCGCAGTGCGTTAGCCCTGGTCGCATCCACTGCATGTATCGATGTGCGGCTCCGCCGGGTGTCCGCGACCAGCCGCCCTGACCAACACCGCCAGCTCCGACACCTTAAGGGGCGCGGGGCTGTGACATTTTCGGCTCCGCCGCGTGGGCGCGACCAGCCACAGCTCACCCGCACCCGGCACCCGACCTAAGCCCCCTCTTCCTCCTCCGTAGCCTCAACCTTTACCGGAGGCACCGGCCGCAGCTTCAGCCACCCCAGGAAAAAGATCCCCAGCAGCAACATCGCGATCCCGGTCCACAGATTGATGTTGACGCCCTCGGCCTTGTCCAGCGTCGCCTGGGACGGACTGATCCCGGCGATCGTGACGATGACGCCGTAGACGACGAACAACCCCCCGATGATCAGCCGCAGATCGAACAGGCGGGACGCGGTCGTCGACTTGCCCTCCAGCTCGCTGACCTCGCGCTGGACGTCATGCTCGGAGCGTCCTGAGTTCTCAGACATGGTCTCTCAATCCTCCCGCGACTAGAACGAGAACGGGATGTAGCAGAGGGCGGCCAGGATCACCGCGCCCCAGCCGAGGAGTGCGGGCCGGCGGTACCACGCGTCGTCGCCCGCGGCCGGCGCCTCGGTCATACCGGGTGACGTCGTGCCGTAGACGAGGCCCTGGAGCTGTTCCGCCGACTTCGGCTGGGTGAACAGGGAGACGACGAACATGACCACCGCGCCGGCTACGAACCCGGCGATCGCGGAGACGAAGTTCGCGCCCTGGTCGGAGGGGATGGAGATGATCCCCTGCTTGTAGATCCAGAAGTAGTTCACCATCGCCGTCACCGTGCCCGCGAGCAGGCCCCAGAAGCCGGACTTCGGCGTGGCCTTCTTCCAGAACATGCCGACGATGAAGACGACGAACATCGGCACGTTGAAGAAGGAGAACAGGGTCTGGAGGTAGCTCATGATGTTCGAGAACGACGAGGCCAGGAACGCCGTGCCCACCGACGCCGCCACACCGATCACCGTGATCAGGCGGCCGAAGCGGACGTAGTACTCGTCCTCGCGGTCCTTCACCACGTACTTCGCCCAGATGTCGTTCGTGAACACCGTGTTGAAGGACGACACGTTGGCCGCCATACCCGCCATGAACGCCGCCAGCAGACCCGTCACCGCGATGCCGAGCACGCCGTTGGGCAGCAACTCCTGCATCAGGTACGGAATCGCGTCGTTGTACTGGAGGTCGGAGCCGCTGGTACCGATCTTCGGCACGAGCGCCGCCGCGACCAGCCCCGGGATCATCACCAGGAACACGATGAAGACCTTCGGGTACGCGGCGATGAGCGGGGTGCGCTGAGCGGCCGAGAGGTTCTTCGCGGACAGGGCGCGCTGGACCTCCGCGAAGTTGGTCGTCCAGTAGCCGAAGGACAGCACGAAACCCAGGCCGAGGACGATCGTGAGCCAGTTCGCGCCCAGCGGGTTCACGCTGCCGATCCCCGTGCCACCCCACGCGGTGGTGAAGTTGTGGCCGTGGGCCGCGTCCAGCTTGTGGGTCAGGCCGTCCCAGCCGCCGACCTTCTTCAGGCCGAGGTAGGAGATCGGGATGAGGGCCGCCAGGATCACGAAGAACTGGAGGACCTCGTTGTAGATCGCCGACGACAGCCCGCCGAGGGTGATGTACGCGAGCACGAACGCGCCGGCGACCACGATCGCCACCCACTGCGGCCAGCCCAGCAGCGCCTCGACGACGATCGCGAGGGCGTACAGGTTCACGCCCGCGATCAGGATCGCGGCGAAGGCGAACAGGATCGAACTCAGCAGGTGTGCGGCCTTGTCGAAGCGCAGCAGCAGGAACTCGGGGACCGAGCGGACCTTCGAGCCGTAGTAGAAGGGCATCATCACCAGGCCGAGGAAGACCATGGCGGGGATGGCGCCGATCCAGTACCAGTGGACGGTGTACGCGCCGTACTGGGCGCTGTTGGCGGCCATGCCGAGGATCTCGGTGGCGGCCAGGTTCGCCGAGATGAAGGCGAGACCGGTGATCCACGCGGGCAGGGAACGCCCGGAGAGGAAGAAGTCGAGGCTCGTCTTCACCGATCTGCGGGCGGCCAGGCCGATGCCGAGGACGACCACGAAGTAGATCGCCAGGATCGTGTAGTCGAGCCCGTTGGTGGGGAGCCGGAGCCCGGCGGCGAGAGAGGTGGGGGGCCGCAGGGTCTGCATGGTCTGCATCAAGCGCTCACCTTGGTTGATGTCTGTTCGATGTCTTTGGTTGGTGTTCTTTGTTTGATTTTGATGGTGACGACTGGGGGGATTGGTGGTTTGATGTGTTTAGTTCTGTGTGAAGCCCGGATGCGGCGTGGATGTACGTACGGATGGAGAGCCCGGCGTGAAGAAGACCTCGACCCGGTTGGCCGACGGTCGTGAGCTCATCTACTACGACCTGCGGGACGACACCGTGCGCGACGCGGTGGACCGACGCCCGCTGGAGCGCACGGTCACCACTTCGGAGGTACGGCGGGACGTGCTGCTCGGCGACTCGGTGGCGATCGCCTCCCACCGCCAGGGCCGCACCTACCACCCGCCGGCCGACCAGTGCCCGCTCTGCCCGACCACGGGCGACCGGCTCAGCGAGATCCCGGACTCGTCGTACGACGTGGCCGTGTTCGAGAACCGTTTCCCCTCGCTGGCCGGCGACTCCGGGCGCTGTGAGGTGGTCTGCTTCACCTCCGACCACGACGCGTCCTTCGCCTCGCTGACCGAGGAGCAGGCGGCCCTCGTCCTCGACGCGTGGACCGACCGGACGTCGGAGCTGTCGCATCTTCCCTCCGTCGAGCAGGTCTTCTGTTTCGAGAACCGGGGTGAGGAGATCGGCGTGACGCTCGGTCATCCCCACGGCCAGATCTACGCCTACCCCTTCACCACCCCGCGCACCGCGCTGATGTTGCGCTCACTCGCAACTCATAAGGAGGCGACGGGCGGTGAGAACCTCTTCGACTCCGTCCTGGAGCGCGAACTCGCCGGTGAGCGGGTCGTCCTTGAGGGTGAACACTGGGCGGCCTTCGTGCCGTACGCGGCGCACTGGCCCTACGAGGTCCACCTGTATCCCAAGCGCCGGGTGCCCGATCTGCTCGGTCTCGACGAGGCGGCCCGCACAGAGTTCCCCAAGGTCTATCTGGAACTCTTGAGGCGCTTCGACCGGATCTTCGGTGAGGGCGAGCCTCCGACGCCGTACATCTCCGCCTGGCACCAGGCGCCGTTCGGCACGCTGGAGGAGTTCGACGGTGTGAGCAGGGACGACTTCGCGCTCCACCTCGAGCTTTTCACCATTCGCCGTACGTCCGGCAAGCTGAAGTTCCTCGCGGGTTCCGAGTCCGGCATGAGCGTGTTCATCAACGACGTGCCGCCGGAGTTCGCGGCACAGCGACTGCGAGAGGTAGCGAGTTGATGAGCGGTAAGTACCTGGTCACGGGCGGCGCGGGTTACGTCGGCAGCGTGGTCGCCCAGCACCTGCTGGAGGCGGGCCACGAGGTCACCGTCCTGGACAACCTCTCGACGGGTTTCCGCGAGGGCGTCCCCGCGGGTGCCACGTTCGTGGAGGGTGACATCCGCGACGCCGCCAAGTGGCTCGACTCCTCCTACGAAGCGGTCCTCCACTTCGCCGCGTTCTCCCAGGTCGGCGAGTCCGTCGTCAAGCCGGAGAAGTACTGGGAGAACAACGTCGGCGGCTCGATGGCCCTCCTCGCCGCCATGCGCGAGGCCGGCGTCCGCAAGCTCGTCTTCTCCTCCACGGCGGCCACGTACGGCGAGCCGGACGAGGTCCCGATCGTCGAGACCGCCCGCACCTCCCCGACGAACCCCTACGGCGCCTCGAAGCTGTCGGTCGACTTCATGATCACGAGCGAGGCGCAGGCGCACGGCCTGGGCGCCGTCTCCCTCCGCTACTTCAACGTGGCTGGTGCGTACGGGAGTTGCGGCGAGCGGCACGAGCCCGAGTCGCACCTCATCCCGCTCGTGCTCCAGGTCGCCCAGGGCAAGCGCGAGGCGATCTCGGTCTACGGCGACGACTACCCGACGCCGGACGGCACGTGCGTCCGTGACTACATCCACGTGGCGGACCTGGCGGACGCGCACCTGCTGGCGCTGAAGGCGGCCACGCCCGGCGAGCACCTGATCTGCAACCTCGGCAATGGCGAAGGCTTCTCAGTCCGCCAGGTCATCGAGACCGTCCGCCAGGTCACCGGGCACCCGATCCCCGAGGTCGTCGCCCCGCGCCGCGGCGGCGACCCGGCGACCCTGGTGGCCTCGGCGACCCGGGCCAAGGAGCGCCTCGGCTGGAACCCGTCCCGCGCGGATCTCGCGGGCATCGTCGCGGACGCGTGGGCGTTCGCGCAGAACGTATCGAACTGATCGAAGGGCTAGGGGATCGCACGTGGGTGTACGTGAGGGCTTCGAGGAGCTGTACGGGACCGCTCCCGAGGGCGTCTGGGCCGCGCCGGGCCGGGTCAACCTGATCGGCGAGTACACCGACTTCAACGAGGGCTTCGTGATGCCGCTCGCCCTGCCGCACACGGCGGTGGCGGCGGTGTCCCGCCGCACGGACGGCGTCCTGCGCCTCCACTCGGCGGACATCGAGGGCCCGGTCGTAGAACTGCACGTCGAGGAACTCGCCCCGCGCACGAACACGAGCTGGGCGGCGTACCCGGCGGGCGTGGTCTGGGTGTTGCGCGAGGCGGGCCATCAAGTCACCGGCGCGGACATCCACTTGTCGTCCACGGTCCCGACGGGCGCGGGCCTGTCGTCGTCGGCGGCGCTGGAGGTGGTGACGGCCCTGGCCCTGAACGACCTGTTCGAACTGGGCCTGTCCGCACCGGAGTTGGCCCGCTTCTCCCAGCGCGCGGAGAACGACTTCGTCGGCGTCCCCTGCGGCATCATGGACCAGACGGCCTCGGCCTGCTGCGAGGAGGGCCACGCGCTCCACCTCGACTGCCGGGACCTGTCGATCCGTCAGATCCCGTTCGACCTCGCGTCCGAGGGCCTCTCGCTCCTGGTCGTCGACAGCCGTGTGAAGCACGCGCTGGGCGACGGCGCGTACGCGGAACGCCGGGAGGGCTGCGAGGAGGGCGCACGTCAACTGGGCGTGCCGTTCCTCCGGGACGTGGCGTACGAGGATCTGTCGGCGTCCCTGGCCCGCCTGTCGGACGAGCGGATCCAGCGCTACGTCCGCCACGTGGTCTCGGACGACCACAGGGTCGACCAGGTCATCAACCTGCTCGACGCGGGAGACGTACGCGCCATCGGCCCGATCCTCACCGAGGGCCACGTCTCCCTCCGCGACGATCTCCGCATCTCCTGCCCGGAGTTGGACCTCGTGGTCGACACGGCGGTCGGCGCGGGGGCGCTGGGTGCGCGGATGACGGGGGGCGGCTTCGGCGGCTCGGCGGTCGTGCTGGTGGAGGCCTCGGACACGGACACGGTGACGAAGGCGGTCGAGGAGGCGTTCGCGGCGGCGGGTTACACCGCTCCGCGTGTGTTCCCGGCGGTGCCTTCGGCGGGGGCGCGGCGCCTGAGCTGACGGGTCATGGCGAGGACGCCCCGGGCTGCCGGGGCGTCCCGCTCACCCAGGCACGTCGTCGCAGACGGGATCCTCGGCGGCGACGCTCCCGGCCAGTCGGTGCAGCGCGCTGTGGACCAGTGCGCGGAGCCGCGCCGCGGTCAGCGCGGACGCGTTGTCGTAGGTGAGGATCCGCACCACGTCGACGTGCAGTTGGTCGATCTCGCCGAGCGCGGGGAGACCGGCGAGCAGTTCATGATCGGGCCGCTTCGTCACCGTGTGCGCGATGGCGGCCAGCCGGAGCCGCCCGATCGCGGCCGGTGTGTACGGCTGCCCCTGGGTCAGGGCATCCAGCACGAGGGAATGGATGCTCAGGGTGAGCAGGGTCCGCACCACCGCGTCGGCCGAATCCGGGTGCGCCCACCAGTCCTCGTAGCGTCGCTGCCGGACGTGACGGTAGCCGGGGAGCTGATCGGCGGCCGTCAGGATGCGGCGGCTCCACGCGGAGCAGTCCTGCCAGGTGTCCACGAGCCCAGCCTCCTCCGTCAGGGCGTGGCGCGCAGCCCCCGTACCCCCGGAGCCAGCAGCGCCCCGAGCGTGGCGAGGACGATCAGGGACGCGCAGCCCGCGAGGGTGTGGCCCAGGCCCACCGTCGTCGCCAGGGGGCCGGCGATGAGCAGCCCCAGCGGGGCGAAGGCCAGGGAGCCGAAGCCGTCGTAGGAGCTGACCCTGGAGAGGGACTCCTCGGGGATCTCGCGGTGGATCGTCGTGGACCACAGGACACCGAAGACGTCATTGGAGATCCCGGCGGTGAACATCGCGGCGGCGATCAGCCAGACCGGGGCGCGGACGGCGAGGAGGGCGATCGGGACGGCCGCCGGGAAGGTGGCGAGGACGGCCACCAGGATCGGGCGGCGGACCCGGACCCGGGCGGCCAGGCCCGCCCCGGCGATCGTGCCCAGGGCCTGCGCGGCGACGATGACCGACCAGGCGCGGGCTCCGCCGAGGTAGCGGTCGGCGGTCAGCGGGCCGAGGACTCCCACGTTCGCGTTGAGCGCCGCGATCACGATCGACCACTGGGCCACCACGGCCCACAGCCACTGACGGGACGCGAACTCCCGCCAGCCCTCCCGGAGATCGGCCCAGCCGGAGGACTTCCTGGGCGGGCGTACGGCGACCGGGAGGCGGGCCGTGAGGGCCGCGCTGACGACGAAGGACGCGGCGTTCAACGCCAGTGCCCAGCCCGCGCCCACCAGGGCCACCGTCACGCCCGACAGCGCCAGGCCCAGCAGCCGGGCGCTGTTGGTGCCCACCCGCAGCGTGCCGTTGGCCTGTTGGAGGCGTTCGGCGGGGACGATCAGCGGCACGATGCCGTCCATCGCCGGCATGAACAGGGCCGAGGCCGTACCGGCCGCCACCGCCAGCACGCACATCGCGGGCAGCGGTGCGTGCCCGGTCAGCACCAGCGTGGCCAGCCCCGTGTACGCCACCGCGCCCATCAGTTCCGCGAGCGCCATCAGGCGGGCGCGTGACATGCGGTCCGCGATGACCCCGCCCGCCAGGATGAACATCAGCTGCGGCAACGCCTGGCAGGCCAGCACGAGCGACAGCCGGCCCGGACCGGCCCCGGGCAGGGCGAGCACCGCGAAGGCGAGGGCCACGGCGGCGAAGCCGTTGCCCAGCACGGACACGGTTCGCGCGGTCGCGAGCAGCACGAACGCCGGCTCACGCCACAGTGACGATTTTCCGGGACTCTCGGCGGTGGTGGCTGAAGTGGATGTCACGGCCAGGGACTTTAAGGGACGCGCGTCGACGCGGGGCCGCAACCGGCCACTTCACCTAGAGATACCCCCACGCCCGGCACATCGGCCGCAGCACCTCCGGGATCTCCTCCAACTCCGGTGCCGGGCGGTCCGGTTGGACCTGGCCGGAGCGGATCTTCTCGTTCCAGTCGCCGAAGCCGCCACCGAGGACCGCGCCCTCCAGGCTGCTGCCGTAGTCCGTCATGCCGGGTTCGTAGGGGAGGTCCAAGTAGGCGCAGAGGGACCGGAGTTCGGCGGTCGGGTCGGTGGTGAGGTCTTCGTAGCGGAGGGTGTGGCCGCCGAGTTCCGCCTGGGCCTCCTGCATGGACTCCATGTATTTCAGGACGCGTTCGGCCGCTTCCTCGCGGGTGCGGTCCGGGACGGCCTCGTGCCAGGAGCGGGCCACCGCGCCCGGGTGTCTGCGCAGGAAGACGAAGCGGGCGTCGGGCCAGGTCTGGGCGATGCGCTGCCACTGGAAGGCGTTGCCGGGGGTCTTCTCCACGATGAACTGCTTGCCGGACTTGACCAGTTCACGGTGCAGGGCCCGGTCCCAGAGCAGGCCCTCCAGCTGCTCGTGGCCCAGGCCCAGGGTGCGCAGGGAACGTTCCGTGGGGGTGCCCGGCTTGAAGTAGACCTCGATACCGGTGAGATGGAGTTCGTGCGCGGCGTGCAGCCGGGAGTGCGCCCCCAGCATCATGCGCAGCAGCGTCGATCCGGAACGCACCGAGGTCAGGATGAACACCGGTCGCTCCAGCAACCGGTCGACCGCCGGATCCACCGCCGGTGCCTGCGGCGCCACGGGGTCGGGGCGCGCGGGACGGGAACCGCGCGGTGCGGGGATGGTACCCAGGGAGCCCGCCGTCGTCGCCGCGGGCGGTGTGGGCGCCCGGCGGATCTGGTAGCCGGTCGCCTGGGCGAGCTTGGAGTTCAGCTTCCGCAGCATGCTCATGGCGGCACGGTAAGAGGAGAGTATGAGACTGGGCTGAGCGTCTCGTTCGCCCCGGATGTGTTCGCCCCGGATGTGTTCACCCGGGGTTCGCTCGGCCCAGCCTCTTCGTCAGGGTGTACTCGGTGAGCCCCGGCGGATAGTCCGGGATCACGCACACCACCTCGTACCCCTGCTTCTTGTAGAACTCCGGCGCCTGGAAGTCCCACGTCTCCAGCCGGGCCGCCCCGCAGCCGCGCTCGTCGCGGGCGACGCGCTCCGCCTCGGCGAGGAGGCGGGAGCCGAGGCCCGTGCCCCGGTGGCGGCCGTCCACCCACAGGTACGTCACGTGCAGCCAGTCCGCCCAGCTGTGCCCGACCAGCCCGCCCGCGAGATCACCGGCGGCGTCCAACGCCCACACCTGGAGCGGAACTTCACGTTCGCGAGGGGTCCCGCGCAGGGCGCGCAGCACCGGGGAGGCGGCCGTGTTGGTTTCGAGCAGCCGGGCGCGGAGCAGATCGCGTCGCTCCTTGTCGACTTCCGTCTCAATACGAAACATGCGGCTCACCATAAACGCGCCGGACAATCAGTTCTGCAAATTAGGTTCCGCTGCTGCGCCCCGGCCGTACGCTGTGAGCAGCACCGGTGGGGGCCGGTGCTGATCAGGGGGCGAGACAAGTCGGGTACGACGCCCGATGTGGGGGTAGCAGTGTCTGCACGGCGGCGGCCGGGCGGCGCGGGCCGCTCCCGGGCGTCGTACCCGCAATCATCGCTTCGTCTCCCGACGATGAGGTATCCCCTGCTCCACCAGGAGCCTGGGGAAGGGGGTTTCGTGGTTCGCATCCGAGTCCTGGTCGTCGACGACCATCGCATCTTCGCCGAATCGCTCGCCGCAGCACTGGCGGCCGAGCCCGATGTCGACGTGTCCGCGGCCGGCAGTGGTCCCGCCGCGCTGCGCTGCATGGAGCGCGCGAACGCCGAGGGCCGCAGATTCGACGTCCTGCTGGTGGACGCCGACCTGGGCGGCAATGTGCCCGGTGTACGGCCCGCCGTCCCTGTTCAGGCGGGCAACGAGGACGGGCTGGTGGACGGGATCTCCCTGGTCGCCGGAGTCCGTTCGGCCCAGCCGAGCGTACGGATGGTCGTGCTGGCGGAGAAGGACGATCCGCGCCGGGCCGCGCTGGCCCTGCAGGCCGGGGCCTCCGGCTGGGTCGCCAAGGACTGCTCGCTGTCCAGGCTTTTAACCGTCATCCGAGGGGTGCTTCGCGATGAGACGCACCTGCCGCCCGCCCTGCTGACCGGCGTCCTGCGGGAGTTGACGGCCGCGCGCAAGCACCGCACCGAGAGCGAGCGCCTGGTGGAGTCGCTGACTCCGCGGGAGCGGGAAGTACTGCGCTGCATGGTGGCCGGTCTGGGGAGGAAGGCGGTCGCCGAGCGGCTGTTCCTCTCCCCGCACACAGTCCGGACGCATATGCAAAACGTGCTCGGCAAGTTGGGCGTCCACTCCACCCTCGCGGCGGTCGCACTCGCCCGGCGCGCGGGGGTCGGTCCCGTCGACCTAGCCGGGGATGTTGTCGAACGGGGCGGTCAACTGGCGTAGCAGGCCCGCCAGTTCGCCCCGCTGGGCGCGGGAGAGTTCCGCGAGGATCGCGCGCTCCTGCGCCAGCAGCCCGGCCAGGGCCTGGTCCGCGCGGTCCTGGCCCTCCTCGGTGAGCCGGACCAGCACGCCCCGGCGGTCGCTGGGGTCGGGGAGCCGCTCGACCAGGCCCTTCTGCGCCAGCCGGTCGATACGGTTCGTCATCGTGCCGGACGTGACCAGCGTCTGCGTCAGCAGCTGGCCGGGGGAGAGCTGGTAGGGGCTGCCCGCGCGCCTGAGCGCCGTCAGCACGTCGAACTCCCAGGGCTCCAGGCTGTGCTCGGCGAACGCCAGCCGCCGGGCCCGGTCCAGATGCCGGGCCAGCCTGCTCACCCGGCTGAGCACCTCAAGTGGCTCCACGTCGAGGTCGGGGCGCTCCCGGCGCCACGCTGCGACAAGCCGATCGACCTCGTCCTCCATGACGATCAGTGTAGTGGTTGTGTCGACATGAAGTCTCTTGATATCAAGCCTCTTGATTCGGAGTCTCTTGGCCCAAAGTCTCTTGACATCAAGATATGTCGGCGGGGAAGGTAGAAGCCATGACGACTTGGGACCCCGCTCAGTACCTGCGCCACGCCGGCCACCGCGCCCGCCCGTTCGCCGACCTCCTCGCCCGCGTCACCGACCTCCCCGGCGCCGCGCCCCGGATCGCCGACCTCGGCTGCGGCCCCGGCAACGTGACCACCGTCCTCGCCGACCGCTGGCCCACCGCGCACATCACCGGCTACGACAACTCACCCGAGATGCTCGCCAAGACCGAGGCCTACGCCGGCCCCACCCCCGGCGGCGGCCGGCTCGACTTCGCCCACGCGGACGCGACCGAGTGGACGCCGACCCAGACGTACGACCTGATCGTGTCGAACGCGGCGTTGCAGTGGGTGCCGGGTCACCTGGACCGGTTCGGCGACTGGGTGGCCGCGTTGGCCCCCGGCGGCACCTTCGCCTTCCAGGTCCCGGACAACATCGACGCGCCCCTGCACGCCCTGATGCGCGAACTGGCGGGCAGCGCCCGCTGGAAGGGGAGGCTGGGCGAGGTGCTGCGCCGCGAGGACTCGGTCCACGCCCCCGGCGTCTACCTCGACCACCTGGCCCGCCTCGGCTGCGCGCCGGACGTCTGGCAGACGACGTACCAGCACATCCTCCCCGGCGAGGACCCGGTCCTCGACTGGGTCAAGGGCACGGGCCTGCGCCCCGCCCTGACCGCCCTGGCGGACGACCCGGAGGCACGGGACGCGTTCGTCACCGAGTACCGCGACCTCCTCCGCGAGGCGTACCCGACGAAGGACTACGGCACGGTGCTCCCGTTCCGCCGCCTGTTCGCGGTGGCCCGCAAGGAGGTGTGAGGGGTGCTCGCGGCCGTGGATCATGTGCAGTTGGCCGCTCCGGCGGGGTCGGAGGACGCGCTTCGGGCGTACTACGTCGACGTCCTGGGGATGACCGAGATCCCGAAGCCGGCTGTGCTGGCCGCGCGGGGCGGGTGCTGGTTCGGGGCGGGGGAGGTCCAGCTGCACCTGGGTATCGAGGACGACTTCCGCCCCGCCAAGAAGGCCCACCCCGGGCTCCGCGTGACCGGCATCGAGGCGTACGCGGCCCGGCTGAAGTCCCTTGGGGCGCCCGTCACTTGGGACGACGACCTGCCTGGGCACCGGCGTTTCTACTCCGAGGATCCGGTGGGGAACCGGCTGGAGTTCCTGGAGCCCGACGTCTGATCGGTGTTTGTCCCTCGCCGTCGCGGCTACCCGGGTCGTGGCGCCGAGTACAGAGTTCCGAGTACCGATCCGACCGGGAGTTGATGAACCGTGGCGAAGGACGAGAAGGCCAAGGCCAAGAAGGAACAGGCCAAGGGGAAGGCCAAGGAGACCGTGGGCCGGGCCGTGGGGAACGAGACCATGAAGGCCAAGGGCCAGGCCGAGAAGTCCAAGGGAGACGCTCGGCAGGCCAAGGAGAAGGCCAAGGACGCCTTCAAGCGCTGAGGTGACGGTGGACGACAGTGGCGGGGCCCCTGCTGAGAAACAGGGGCCCCGCCACTGTCTCCGTACTCACGGGTTCAGCTCTTTCGGCGCCCTATCAAGTGCGGCTTCGACTCCAGCCCGTCCAGCCCGTGCCACGCGAGGTTCACCAGATGGGCGGCGACCTCCGCCTTCTTCGGGCGGCGGACGTCCAGCCACCACTGGCCGGTCAGGGCGACCATGCCGACGAGGGCCTGGGCGTAGAGGGGGGCGAGTTTCGCGTCGAAGCCCCGGCTCTTGAACTCGCGGCCCAGGATGTCCTCGACCTGCGTCGCGATGTCCGAGATCAGGGACGCGAAGGAGCCGGTGGACTGGGGGATGGGGGAGTCGCGGACCAGGATGCGGAAGCCGTCGGTGTACTCCTCGATGTAGTCGAGGAGGGCGAAGGCCGCCTGTTCGCAGAGTTCGCGGGGGTGGCCGGCCGTCAGGGAGCTGGTCACCATGTCCAGCAGGCGGCGCATCTCGCGGTCCACCACCACCGCGTACAGGCCCTCCTTGCCGCCGAAGTGCTCGTAGACCACCGGCTTGGAGACCCCGGCCTTCGCCGCGATCTCCTCCACCGACGTGGCCTCGAAGCCCTTCGTCGCGAAGAGCGTGCGACCGACCTCGAGCAACTGCGCCCGGCGTTCCGCTCCCGTCATCCGGGTGCGGCGCGCGCGTCGGGGCTTCTCGTTGCTCGGGGTGCTGCTGGGATCGGTCGCCACGGCGTCAATCATGCCGCCTCCGCCGACTCCTTCCGGGGCTGAGAGCCGTCCGTACCGGAGATACGGCGCGAATCGATACGTGAGCGTGACGGCCAGCGCACGTCATAGGCCCAGCCGAGCTGCTCGCACCAGCGGATGATCCGGGCCGAGGAATCCAGCTGCCCGCGCATCACACCGTGCCGCGCGGAGGTCGGGTCGGCGTGGTGCAGGTTGTGCCAGGACTCGCCGCAGGACAGGATCGCCAGCCACCACACGTTGCCCGAGCGGTCCCGGGACTTGAAGGGGCGCTTGCCGACCGCGTGGCAGATCGAGTTGATCGACCAGGTGACGTGGTGCAGCAGGGCCACCCGGACCAGCGAGCCCCAGAAGAAGCCCGTGAACGCGCCCCACCAGGACATCGTCACCAGCCCGCCGATCAGCGCAGGCAGCGCCAGCGACAGCATCGTCCAGTAGATGAAGTGGCGGGAGATCGTCCGGATCGCCTTGTCCTTGATCAGGTCAGGGGCGTACTTGTCCTGCGGGGTGCGCTCCTCGTCGAACATCCACGCGATGTGCGCCCACCACAGGCCCTTGATCAGCGCCGGCACGGTCTCGCCGTAGCGCCACGGCGAATGCGGGTCGCCCTCGGCGTCGGAGAACTTGTGGTGCCTGCGGTGGTCGGCGACCCAGCGGACCAGCGGCCCCTCGACGGCCATCGACCCGGCGATCGCGATGGCGATCCGCAGCGGGCGCTTCGCCTTGAAGGAGCCGTGGGTGAAGTACCGGTGGTAGCCGATCGTCACGCCGTGGCAGCCGAGGTAGTAGAAGAACACCAGCAGGCCGAGGTCCAGCCAGCTCACCCCGCCCCAGCTCCACGCCAGCGGCACCGCCGCGAGCAGGGCCAGGAACGGGACGGTGATGAAGAGGAGAAGAGTGATCTGTTCCAGCGACCCCTTCCTCTCGCCGCCCAGGGTGGCGGCGGGGAGCGGAGTGCCGTCGTCGTTCGCCCGCGGGGCGTCGTCGATCACATCGGAGCTCGTGGTCATGGGCGTCCCCTGTGGGGTTCGGAGGTGGAGGCGGAGCGTCGGACGGCGGGAGCCGGGCAGCAACAGTTCAGCATGGACTTCCCTACGGTTCCGTAACCTACGGCGACGTAAGTATGGCAGCGCGTCGACCGGTGGACGAAGCCCGTGAGACCGCGCGTCAGAGTGGACACCTATCCTGGGTGTCGGTCGGACAGCGCGGTCCGCTCTGTTTTCTTCCCGGATGTCCGTCCCGTATGCGGCAGCCGCCGCGGGACCGCCGTCCGGGTTCCCTCCAGACGAGCTTCAAACACTGCAAGGAGCCGCACCTGTGAGCAGTGCCGACGACCTGACCACGAGCACCACCTCGACCGGCAGTGCGCTGCGCGCCGACATCAGGCGCCTGGGCGACCTCCTGGGCGAGACCCTCGTCCGCCAGGAGGGCCCCGAGCTGCTCGAACTGGTCGAGAAGGTCCGCCGCCTCACCCGTGAGGACGGCGAGGCCGCCGCCGAGCTGCTGCGCGGCATAGAGCTGGAGACCGCCGCGAAGCTGGTCCGCGCCTTCTCCACCTACTTCCACCTCGCCAACGTCACCGAGCAGGTGCACCGCGGCCGCGAGCTGCGCGCCCGCCGTGCCGCCGAGGGCGGTCTCCTCGCCCGTACGGCCGACCGCCTCAAGGACGCCGACCCCGACCACCTGCGCGAGACGGTCAAGAACCTGAACGTCCGCCCGGTCTTCACCGCGCACCCCACCGAGGCCGCGCGCCGGTCGGTCCTCAACAAGCTCCGGCGCATCGCCACGCTCCTGGAGACCCCGGTCATCGAGTCCGACCGCCGTCGCTACGACACCCGTCTGGCCGAGAACATCGACCTGGTGTGGCAGACCGACGAGCTGCGTGTCGTACGCCCGGAGCCCGCGGACGAAGCCCGTAACGCCATCTACTACTTGGACGAGCTGCACGCGGGCGCCGTCGGTGACGTCCTCGAAGACCTCACCGCCGAGCTGGAGCGCGTCGGCGTCAAGCTCCCCGACGACACCCGCCCGCTCACCTTCGGCACCTGGATCGGCGGCGACCGGGACGGCAACCCGAACGTCACCCCGCAGGTCACCTGGGACGTCCTGATCCTCCAGCACGAGCACGGCATCAACGACGCCCTGGAGACGATCGACGAGCTGCGCGGCTTCCTCTCCAACTCCATCCGCTACACGGGCGCGACGGAGGAGCTGCTCGGCTCCCTCCAGTCCGACCTGGAGCGGCTGCCGGAGATCAGCCCCCGCTACAAGCGCCTCAACGCCGAGGAGCCGTACCGCCTCAAGGCCACCTGCATCCGGCAGAAGCTGGAGAACACCAAGAGCCGCCTGGCCAAGGGCACCCCGCACGAGGACGGCCGCGACTACCTCGGCACCGCCGAGCTGCTGCACGACCTCACCCTGATCCAGACCTCCCTGCGCGCCCATCGCGGCGGCCTCTTCGCCGACGGCCGCATGGACCGTACGATCCGCACGCTCGGCGCGTTCGGCCTCCAGCTCGCGACCATGGACGTACGCGAGCACGCGGACGCCCACCACCACGCGCTCGGCCAGCTCTTCGACCGGCTCGGCGAGGAGTCCTGGCGGTACTCGGACATGCCCCGCGAGTACCGCGCGAAGCTGCTCGCCAAGGAGCTGCGGTCGCGCAGGCCTTTGGCTCCCACCCCCGCGCCCGTCGACGCGGCCGGTGAGAAGACCCTCGGCGTCTTCGAGACCGTCAAGAAGGCGCTCGCCGTCTTCGGGCCCGAGGTCATCGAGTCGTACATCATCTCGATGTGCCAGGGCGCCGACGACGTCTTCGCCGCCGCCGTGCTGGCCCGCGAGGCCGGGCTGATCGACCTGCACGCCGGGTGGGCGAAGGTCGGCATCGTCCCGCTGCTGGAGACCACGGACGAGCTGAAGGCCGCCGACACGATCCTTGAGGACATGCTCTCGGACCCGTCCTACCGGCGGCTCGTGGCTCTGCGCGGGGACGTCCAGGAGGTCATGCTCGGGTACTCGGACTCGTCGAAGTTCGGTGGCATCACGACCTCGCAGTGGGAGATCCACCGGGCGCAGCGGCGCCTGCGTGACGTGGCCCATCGCTACGGCGTCCGGCTCCGGCTCTTCCACGGTCGCGGCGGAACCGTCGGCCGCGGTGGTGGTCCGTCCCACGACGCGATCCTCGCCCAGCCCTGGGGCACGCTGGAGGGTGAGATCAAGGTGACCGAGCAGGGCGAGGTCATCTCCGACAAGTACCTGGTGCCGTCGCTGGCGAGGGAGAACCTGGAGCTGACGGTGGCCGCCACCCTCCAGGCCTCCGCGCTGCACACCTCGCCCCGCCAGTCCGACGAGGCGCTGGCCCGCTGGGACGCGGCCATGGACGTGGTGAGCGATGCCGCCCACTCCGCCTACCGCAGGCTGGTCGAGGACCCGGACCTGCCGACGTACTTCCTCGCCTCCACGCCGGTGGACCAGCTCGCCGAACTGCACCTGGGCTCGCGGCCCTCCCGCCGCCCCGGTTCGGGTGTCTCGCTCGACGGACTGCGCGCGATCCCGTGGGTGTTCGGCTGGACCCAGTCGCGGCAGATCGTGCCGGGGTGGTTCGGTGTCGGCTCAGGGCTGAAGGCGCTGCGCGAGGCCGGTCTCGACACCGTGCTCGACGAGATGCACGGCCAGTGGCACTTCTTCCGCAACTTCATCTCCAACGTCGAGATGACGCTGGCCAAGACCGACCTGCGGATCGCCCAGCACTACGTCGACACCCTCGTCCCGGACGAGCTGAAGCACGTCTTCGACACGATCAGGGCCGAGCACGACCTGACCGTCGCCGAGGTGCTCCGCGTCACCGGCGAGGCCGAACTCCTCGACGCCACCCCGGTGTTGAAGCAGACCTTCACCATCCGGGACGCCTACCTCGACCCGATCTCCTACCTCCAGGTGACGCTGCTGAAGCGCCAGCGGGACGAGGCGGCGGCGGGCGCGGAGCCCGACCCGCTGCTCAGCCGCGCCCTGCTCCTCACCGTCAACGGTGTGGCGGCGGGCCTGCGCAACACCGGCTGACCGGATACGGACGAGGGGTGCCCCCGAGCTGTCGTAGAAGCTCGGGGGCACCCCTCGTCCGTCGTTCAGAGCGCCAGGAACGCCGCCGTCAGCAGCGCGATCCCCGACCCGGCCAGCACCCACGCGGCCCGGGTCAGCCGCAGCCCGCCCGCGACCACCACCGAGGCGAGCAACAGGGCGCCGCCGAGCGGGACCCAGGCGTAGAGGATGCCGGCGGGGCCGGAGCGCATGACCTCGTCGGTGCCGGGCTTCACGACCACGGCGTACGTCTGGCCCTTCTTCACCGCGACGGTGTGGTCGATGACGACCTCGGCGCGGGCCTTCGACCCCGTGGAGACCGGGGTGTACGGGCCGGTGCAGGTGTCGTCGCCGCACGTCGTGACCTGGATCGTGCCGGTCTCGCGGCCCTTGGTCAGCATCACGTTGTGCGCGGTCGGCCACGAGCCCCACACTCCGGCGATCAGGATCAGCACGGTGACCGTGCCCATCGCCGCGAGCCGTCCGAAGTTCAGGGCGGCGAAGGCGCCGGGGGATGCGGAGGCTGCGGGTGACATGGCGGGGATCATTGGCCATACCCGCACGCGCGGTCAACTCCCGCGCGGGACAAGCAGGTTAAGCCGGGTAATTCAGGCAAGTCGGGTGAGGCGGACGGGTCAGGAGTTGTACGCGCTCTGCGCCCGCTCCAGGCCCTCGCTCACCAGGCACTCCACGGAGTCCGTCGCGCGGTCCACCAGGAAGTCCAGTTCCTTGCGCTCCGTCGAGGAGAAGTCCTTCAGGACGAAGTCGGCGACCTGCATACGGCCCGGCGGGCGTCCGATGCCGAACCGCACCCGGTGGTAGTCCGGGCCCATCGCCTTCGTCATCGACTTCAGGCCGTTGTGTCCGTTGTCGCCGCCGCCGAGCTTGAGGCGGAGGGTGCCGTAGTCGATGTCGAGTTCGTCGTGGATGGCGACGACGTTCGCGAGCGGCACCTTGTAGAAGTCGCGCAGCGCGTTGACCGGGCCGCCCGAGAGGTTCATGAACGACGTCGGCTTGACGAGGACGACCCGGCGGCTGGCCGGACCCGGCGCTCCGATCCGGCCCTCCAGGACCTGCGCCTGTGCCTTGCCGGCCCGCTTGAACTTGCCGCCGATCCGATCGGCCAGCAGGTCGGCCACCATGAAGCCCACGTTGTGCCGGTTGTTGGCGTACTCGGGGCCGGGGTTGCCGAGTCCCACGATCAGCCAGGGGGCATTGGCGTCGGTCGTCACGTCCATGTCTCCATCGCTGTGCTTGTCGGGGGACACCCCCCGGACCCCCGGGCAGCCAGCCGCTGCTCCCGGTGGGAACAGCGGCTGACGAAACGGTGAGCGGTGAGGATCAGGCCTCGGTGCTCTCGGCCTCGGCGTCGGCGGACGCCTCCTCGGCCTGGGCGGCCAGGACCTGGAGGACGACCGCGTCCTCGTCGATCGCCAGCGTGGTGCCCTTGGGCAGCGGGATGTCCTTGGCGGCGATGGAGGCACCGGCCTCCAGGCCCGCGATGGACACGGTGACCGACTCGGGGATGTGCGTGGCCTCGGCCTCGACGGTGATCGTGCTCAGCACGTGCTCCAGCAGGAAGGAGCCCGGGGCCAGCTCGCCCTCGGTGTGGACGTAGACCTCGACGGTGACCTTCTCGCCGCTCTTCACGGTGAGCAGGTCGACGTGCTCGAGGAAGCCCTTGATGGCGTCACGCTGGACGGCCTTCGGGATGGCGAGCTGGGTCTTGCCCTCGATGTCCAGGGTGAGCAGGACGTTCGGGGTACGCAGGGCGAGCTGCAGCTCGTGGCCCGGCAGGGTGATGTGCAGCGGGTCGACACCGTGGCCGTAGACCACGGCGGGGACCTTCTTGTCACGGCGGATACGGCGGGCGGCACCCTTGCCGAACTCGGTGCGGGTCTCGGCGGCGAGCTTGACGTCGGCCATGGTCACTCCTCGTAGAACAGTCGGGGAAGGCGGTCACCCGGCCGAACATCGGCCTGCTACGAAGAGCGCGTCGATAACGGACCGCCGTAACCGAAAACCGGTACGGCCTCCCTCGCCGAGCAACTGTGGCAGCTTACTCGGCGGGAAGGCCGTACCGGAAATCGATCTACGGATCGGTCTGTGAGGGGTTGTCTCAGTGTTCGTCGAAGAGGCTTGTCACTGAACCGTCCTCGAAGACCTCGCGGACCGCGCTCGCGATGGTCGGGGCGATCGACAGGACCGTGATCTTGTCGAGGTCGGCGCCGACCTCGCCCGGGGTGGGGAGGGTGTCGGTGAGGACGAACTCGCTGACGCGGGAGTTCTTCAGGCGGTCGGCGGCGGGGCCGGAGAGCACGCCGTGGGTGGCCGTCACGATGACGTCCTCCGCGCCGTGCGCGAACAGGGCGTCCGCCGCGGCGCAGATCGTGCCGCCGGTGTCGATCATGTCGTCGACCAGGACGCAGACGCGGCCCTTGACCTCGCCGACGACCTCGTGGACGGTCACCTGGTTCGCCACGTCCTTGTCGCGCCGCTTGTGCACGATCGCGAGGGGCGCGCCCAGACGGTCGCACCAGCGGTCGGCGACGCGCACGCGGCCGGCGTCCGGGGAGACGACGGTCAGCTTGCTGCGGTCGACCTTGCTGCCCACATAGTCCGCGAGGAGCGGGAGGGCGAACAGATGATCCACGGGCCCGTCGAAGAAGCCCTGGATCTGGTCGGTGTGCAGGTCGACGGTGAGGATGCGGTGCGCACCCGCCGTCTTCATCAGGTCCGCGACCAGCCGGGCCGAGATGGGCTCGCGGCCGCGGTGCTTCTTGTCCTGGCGGGCGTAGCCGTAGAAGGGGACGATCACGGTGATGGAGCGGGCCGACGCGCGCTTGAGGGCGTCGATCATGATGAGCTGCTCCATGATCCACTGGTTGATCGGAGCCGTGTGGCTCTGGATCACGAAACAGTCCGCACCGCGCACCGACTCCTCGAAGCGGACGTAGATCTCGCCGTTCGCGAAGTCGAAGGCCTTCGTCGGGACGACCCCGACACCCAGCTGCTGGGCGACCTCCTTGGCAAGCTCGGGGTGGGCGCGGCCGGAGAAGAACATCATCTTCTTCTCGCCGGTCGTCTTGATCCCGGTCACAGCACTGTCTCCTCAGAGGTCATTCAACTGGGTGTGCGTTTATCACGGTACGCCGTGTTCGACGCGCCCGTTTCCGGTCAGTTCTCGCTCTCGCCCTGGCGGGAAGCGGTTTCCGCGGCCTTCGCCGCCGCGCTGCCCGGACGCTTGCGGGCCACCCATCCCTCGATATTCCGCTGCTGGCCACGGGCCACGGCCAGCGAACCGGGCGGTACGTCCTTCGTGATCACGGAGCCGGCGGCGGTGTAGCTGCCGTCCCCGACCGTGACGGGTGCCACAAACATATTGTCCGAACCCGTCCGGCAATGCGATCCCACGGTGGTGTGGTGTTTGTCCTTGCCGTCGTAGTTCACGAAGACGCTGGCGGCACCGATGTTGGTGTACTCACCGATCGTCGCGTCCCCGACATAGGAGAGGTGCGGGACCTTCGTGCCCTCGCCGATCGTCGCGTTCTTCGTCTCGACGTACGTGCCGATCTTGCCCTTCGCGCCCAGGCGGGTGCCGGGACGGAGGTAGGCGAACGGGCCGACGGACGCCTGCGGGCCGATGTGCGAGCTGACGGCGACGGTGTTGTCGACGCGGGCGCCGGCCTCGACGGTGGTGTCCGTCAGGCGGGTGTTGGGGCCGACCTCGGCGCCCTCGCCGAGGTGGGTGGCGCCGTGCAGCTGGGTGCCGGGGTGGACGATCGCGTCCTGGCCGAAGGTGACGGCGACGTCGATCCAGGTGGTGGCCGGGTCGATGACGGTGACGCCGGCGAGCATGGCCTCGGTGAGCAGGCGGTCGTTCAGGATGCGGCGGGCCTCGGAGAGCTGGACGCGGTTGTTGATGCCGGCGATCTCGCGGTGGTCGGCCGCGACGGAGGCGCCGACGCGGTGTCCGGCCTCGCGCAGGATGCCGAGGACGTCGGTGAGGTACTCCTCGCCCTGGCTGTTGTCGGTGCGCACCTTGCCGAGCGCGTCGGCGAGCAGCTGACCGTCGAAGGCGAAGACCCCGGAGTTGATCTCGCGGATCGCGCGCTGCGAGTCGGAGGCGTCCTTGTGCTCGACGATCGCGGTCACCGCGCCGGAGGCGCCGTCGCGGACGATGCGGCCGTAGCCGGTGGCGTCGGGGACCTCGGCGGTCAGGACCGTCACCGCGTTGCCGTCGGTGGTGTGGTTGGCGGCGAGGGTGCGGAGGGTCTCGCCGCGGAGGAGGGGGGTGTCGCCGCAGACGACGACCACGGTGCCGTCGACGGTGCCGAGTTCTTCGAGCGCCATGCGTACGGCGTGACCCGTGCCGTTCTGCTCGGCCTGGACCGCGGTCCGTACGCCGGGGTCGGTCTCACCGAGGTGGGCGGTCACCTGCTCGCGGGCGTGGCCCACGACGACGACCAGGTTCTCCGGCTCCAACTCGCGGGCGGCGGCCAGCACATGACCGACCAGGGTCCGGCCGCAGAGCTCGTGCAGGACCTTCGGTGTGGCCGACTTCATACGGGTGCCCTCACCCGCTGCGAGGACGACGACGGCTGCCGGGCGAATGGCGCTCACGGGTTTGCCCTTCGGCTTCGGAATGCTGGGGGGTGGACATTCGCAGGATACCGGGGCGTTTCATGGGGGACATGAGAGTGGGCCCTGACTGTGCTGTCAGGGCCCTAACAGGGGTGCTGGGGGAGGGAGTTGCTCAGGTGCCGATCAGATGTCGATCAGTCGCGATCGGTTTTTGCTCCCCCGCCAGGACTCGAACCCGGACAAATGGCACCAAAAGCCACGGTGCTGCCAATTACACCACGGGGGATCAAACTCGTGAGAACCGGACATTTAGCCTGGTCGCCGAGTGGGCACAGAACACTATGCCGTACGTGATGCCCTCCGTGCGACGGGACTTGTCGAGGGTGATCGGTTTCGTGGCTGTTCGATTACGCGCCGTGGTGTGGGCAGGTCGCGAAAACTCGCCGGAAAAGCGGGCCTGAACGCCCGTAGGCTGGAGGCATGACCACGACGGGGGAAGACCATGCCGCGGCCCGGGGAGGGCCGGGGTGGTGGACCAGGTGGCGCAGTGCGGTGCTGGACACGGGGCTCGCGGTGGGGTCCGCCGCGGAGTGCGGGGCGGAGGGGGTCCGGTTCGCGCACGACGCGGGGATCCCGGCCGCGGTGGGGGTCGTCTTCGGGGTGCTGGCCGGGTCGGCGCTGATCGTCCGGCGGAAGTGGCCCATCGCGGTCGTGCTGGTGTCCATCGCCATCACCCCGGCCCAGATGGGTTACCTGATGGGCATCGTGGGGCTGTACACCCTGGCTGCCTCCGAGTTGCCGCGCCGGATCATCGGATCGCTCGCCGGGATGTCCTTCCTCGGGATGCTGATCGTCATGTTCGTGCGGGTACGGCAGGACATGCAGCGGGGGACGTGGGAACTGGGGGACTGGTTCGTTCCGTTCGCCTCCATCACCACGGCGGTCGGGATGACCGCGCCGCCCGTGCTGCTCGGGCTGTACGTGGGTGCGAGGCGGCGGTTGATGGAGAGTCTCCGGGAGCGCGCTGACAGCCTGGAGCGGGAGCTTCAGCTCCTGGCGGAACGTGCCGAGGAGCGTGCCGAGTGGGCGCGGGGTGAGGAGCGGACCCGGATCGCGCGGGAGATGCACGACGTCGTCGCGCATCGGGTGAGTCTGATGGTCGTGCATGCGGCGGCGCTGCAGGCCGTTGCCCGGAAGGATCCCGAGAAGGCCGTCAAGAACGCGGCGCTCGTGGGGGACATGGGGCGGCAGGCTCTCACCGAACTGCGGGAGATGCTCGGGGTGTTGAGGAGCGGTGACAGCCGGGACGCGCGCGAGCGGGCGGCCGTGCCGCTGGTCGCGGTGGGGGTTGCCGCGGCGGCTGCGGCTGCGGCTTCTCGGGCCGTGGAGGACGAGGGTGCGGGGGACGGGCCCTGTCTGTCGGACGTGGACGAGTTGCTCGGGCAGTCGGCGGCGGCCGGGATGGCCGTGGATCTCTCGGTGGAGGGGGAGACGCGGTCGTACGCGGCGGAGATCGAGCAGACCGCGTACCGGGTGGTGCAGGAGGCGTTGACGAACGTCCACAAGCACGCGGCGGGGGCGAAGACGCATGTGCGGCTCGCGCACCGGGTGTCGGAGATCGCGATGCAGGTCGAGAACGAGCCGCCGCCGGAGTTGGCGTCTGCGTCGGCTGCGCGGTTGCCCTCTGGGGGGAACGGGCTGGTGGGGATGCGGGAGCGGGTGCTCGCGCTGGGCGGGGTGTTTGTTTCGGGGCCTACGGATGCGGGTGGGTTTCGGGTGTCGGCGGTTATTCCGGCGGCTTGAGTTGTCGGGTGCGGGTCCGGTGGGGGCTGGTCGCGCCCACGCGGCGGTAGCCGCAAATGTCACAGCCCCGCGCCCCTAGGTTGTGAGGGGTGCGGCTTCGTGGGTGGGTGCCGGTGCGTCGTGGTTTGCCCGCGGTTCGTTTGGGGTCGGCGCCGCGCCGGGGGGTCTCCGTCCTCGGATCGGCGCGGCAAGGTTCCTCAAGAGTGCGGCGGTGTGAGCGCCGACCGCTGCGGGCGGACACCCCCCGACACGACGCCTTACCGCCGTACGCGGCTTGCCGGCCGCTTGGCTCAGGTCAGCCCGCCGTCAGGCGTACCGGCTCTATGCCTGAGATCAGGGACGCCAGGGCCTGGTCGATGTCGGGGCCGAGGTACCAGTCGCCGGTGTGGTCCAGGGCGTAGACGCGGCCCTCGGAGTCGATGGCCAGGAGGGACTGGGTGTCCGGTTCCTCGCCCAGGGGGCTGACGTCGGTGTCCAGGGCTCGGCCCAGGTCGCCGAGGGTGCGGGCCATGTGGAGGCCGTGCAGGGGGTCCAGGTGGAGTGCGACGGGGGAGATCTGGCGGCCGGGGCCGGAGGGTGTGATGCGCAGGCCGCCGAACTCGGCCCAGGCCTCCACCGCCGCCGGGAACACGGCGTGCTGGTGGCCCGCGGGCGAGGTGTGGTCGCGCAGGGTGTCCGCCCAGATCTCGGCCTGCTTTATGTCCCAGCGGCCGGGCTGCCAGCCGGCGTCGCGCAGGGCTGCGTCCACGGGTACGGAGAAGCGCGTGGAGTAGTGGCGGTCGCGGTCGGCTTGCATCTGCCTTCGATCGTCGGCGTCAGGGACGGTGGAGCTGTAGAGCTGTAGAGCTGTAGGGCTGTGGTGCCGGTGGTGCGGTGGTGGTGAAGGTCTTTGGTGTTTACGGGGGTGGGGTCAGCCCGTTTCCGTCGTGGGGTCGACGACTCTTACGCCGAAGTGGGCGCTGAGGGCTGTGCAGGCCTGGCAGGGGGGCGCGAAGCTGCCGTGCAGGGGGTCGCCGTCCTCGCGGATGCGGCGGGCGGTGAGCTTGGCCTGTTTGAGGGTTTTGCGGGCCTCGCCGTTGGTCATCGGCTTGCGGGCGGCGCGCTTGCTGCGGGCCTCGTCGGCGGCGGTGATGTGGCGGGAGATCAGGATCGCCTCGGCGCAGCGGCCGGTGAAGCGGTCGCGCTGGGCGCTGGTGAGGGTGTCCAGGAAGTCCTGCACCAGCGGGTGCAGCGCGGGTGGCTGGTCGCCGCGGGCCGCGGTGCCGGTGAGGGTGGTGGCGCCGCGCACGGAGAGGGCGGCGGCGACGGTCGGGAGTATGCCGTCACGGCGGTGGCTGAGGGTCGGTGCCTGCCGTCTCTCGGTGGCGCTCCAGCCGACCCTGGGGTCGCCGGAAGGCCCGGTCTGCGCCCCGGTGTGCGGTCCCGTCTGCGTCGCGTTCATGATCGTCATCCCCTCCCGAGCATCCCCCGGCGGGTCACAGAGTGCCAAATGCCGTGGCTGGTGCGGTAGCTGGGGCGGTGCGACACGCCAGGGCTTCGGCGGGCTGTCACGACGGGGTGACGGCAGGTCACGGAAGTGAGGGTTCGGTGACGGGTGCGGTGCGTTCGGTGAGGAGTGCGGTGAGCGGGTGCGGCCGACCGCTGCCGGTGACCGGTGTCGCCGTACCGCATAGGCTGTCCGCACCGCGATCCACGCGGTCGACGCGTGGAGACACGCGGGGAGACGGTCGAACGCAGACGTCAAGAAGAACAAGAAGAAGACGAGACAGTCGATACGGGGCGTAGTGGGGCGAGTTGGATATTCGGCCTGCTGTGAATCGTACTGAATGCCGCAGGGGGCAACCGCCATGACGACAGGTCGGCTCGGGCAGCGAGCCGCGCCACCGAACGCGGCCTACGCCGGGCAGGTCGTGCACTTCCCGGACCCGGTCCGGGCGGCCCGTCACCCGCGAGGGGTGCGGATGGACGAGCACGGCTATCCCGACTTCTCGCCGTACGCGCGCGCCGCGGCCGAGATCGCGGAGCCCCCGGAGGGCTTCGGCGTCGACGAACTGCGCCTCACGGACTACGTGTCGGCGAACGCGGCCCTCGCCGCGACCGGTCATGAGCTGTGGGACACCGTGCCCGCGGTGGCCACCCCGCACGGCTGGACCTGGCACCACGTGGTCGGCACCCGGCGCCTCGAACTCGTCCCCGTCGACGTGAAGGCGCTGCTGCGCCACCACGGCGGGATCGCCACGGCCGCCGTCGACCACGCCAAGCGCGGCACCCGCCCGCTCCAGGAGACCCGCCCCGCGCACTTCGGCCTGCCGAAGTCGACGGTCGCGGTGACCGAGGCGCAGGTGCAGGGCGTCGAGGAGGACCTCGGCTACCGGCTCCCGGGCGCCTACCGCTCGTTCCTCAAGGCGGCCGGGGGCTCCGCGCCCGTCGGCACCGCCCTGGACGCCGAGTTGGGGCTGCTGATCGACCAGCCGTTCTTCACGGTCCGCGACGAGGCCGCCGTCAACGACCTCGTGTACGTCAACAAATGCCTGCGCGACCATCTCACCAAGGACTACCTGGCCGTCGGCTTCGTCCAGGGCGGCCTGCTCGCGGTGAAGGTGAAGGGGCAGGCGATCGGTTCGGTCTGGTTCTGCGCCTACGACGACGCCCGCGACGTCGACCCGTCCCAGGCTCCGGCCGACCGCGTCGAGCGGTTGTTGCTGCGTGCCGGTGACGACTTCGACCAGTTCCTCGCCCGACTCGCGGGAAATCCCCCGGAGTTGGAGACGGTGGCGAATCTGATGGTGGACGGCGGGTTCGCCCAGTCCGTTCCGGTGTCGTCCGCGGCGCCTGCGGTGGGGGAGTGAGCTGGACGATGGTGACCTTCGCGCAGGCGCAGGAGCGCGCCGAGGAGTGGATCAACGGCGATGTGCCGTCGTACCAGCATCGCGAGGTGCGGGTGCGGGAGTTCGACCTCGGCTTCGTGATCTGGGCCGAGGACCGCGCCGACGGACCGCGTTCGGACGGCGGCGCGCAGCGGATGGTGCTCGCCCGCGACAGCGGCGAGGCCACGCTGTGGCCCTCGCTGCCGGTGGGTGAGGTCGTCCGCCGCTACGAGGAGGAGTACGGCCGCGCCGACGAGGTCGCCGACGCCGTACCGGCGGCTCCGGCCGCCCGGGTGGACCTCAACCAGACCTCGTTCCTGTTGAGTCCGCCGGAGTGGCTGCAGGAGGCGGCGGACAAGCTGGGGATTCCGGATCGGCGGGCGGAGGCGGGTTCTGCTTCGACTCCCGCTGCGGGGGCGGGTGTTGGGGCGGGGCGTGCGCTTCCGGAGACTCAGGCCGGGGTGCCGGCCGCTTCGGCGTGGCCGGACGCCGGTGGGTCCGGGGTGCCGGACGACGCGCCCGCCGTGCCTGCCGGGGCGACTCCCTGGGCGGGGACCGACACCAACGCGGATGCCGGCGAGGACCGTTCGGTACCGCTGCCCGCGACCGTCTTCGCGCCGCCGCTGAGCGAGCCCGAGGACAACACCCCGTCCGACGCCAAGACCGCGCTGATCTCCGGGGGGAGTCAACTCCCGCGCACGGCAACGTCTCCGGCGCTGGACGACTCCCGCTCCGGCTCCGGCTCTGATTCCAACTCCGGTGGTGGGGTGGGGAGTTCGCAGGGGCCCGGTGGTGCGCCGCAGGGCAACACGCCTCCGTCGTACGGGTATCCGCAGGGTGCGCCCCAGCCGGCTCCGCCTTCGTACGGCTACCCGCAAGGGGCCGGTAACGTGCCTCAGCCGCCTGGTGGGCCCGGGGTGCCGGGGCGGGCGCTCGCGCCCAACGCCGGGGACATCGCCGACGCCGCGACCAGCAAGGCGGCGCCTCCGCCGCGCCGGGGCGGTGGGTCGACCACGCCTCCTCCGCCGGGGGCGCCCGGGACGCCGGGGGCACGGACGGGCGGTGCGCCTGCGTCGCCTCCGCCGCCGTCCTCTCCGCCGCCGCCCGGTGGGTATGTGGCGACGCAGATGGTTTCGGGGCTCGGTCCGGAGGGCCCGGGTGCGCCGCAGCCGCCCGGTGTGCCCGGTGCTCCGGGCACGCCCGGGGGTACGCCTCCGGGTGGGGTGCACCATGCCGCGACCATGCTTGCCGATCCGGGGCAGGGTGGGCCTGGGGTTCCGGGGGCGCCCAAGCCGCCCGGTGCTCCTGGTTCTCCCGGCGTGCCTCAGCCGCCGAACGCCCCCGGCAACCCCGGTTCGCAGGGCGGTGCTCACGGTGCCGTGCATCACGCGCAGACCATGCTCGCCGGGCCTCCGGCGGGTGGGCCCGGGGTGCCTCCGCCGCCGCAATTCCCGGGCGCGCCCGGTGCGTTGGGGGCACCCGGTATGCCGCCGGGGGCTCCGCCGCAGCAGCCGATGCCGCCGGGCGCGATGCCTCCCGGTGCGATGCCGCCGGGTGCCATGCCGCCTCCGGGGCAGCCCATGCCCGGTCAGGGCATGCCTCCGATGCCCGCGCCGGGGCAGCCGTTCCCCGGGCAGCAGCAGCCCGCGTACGGCTATCCGCAGCAGGGGCAGCCGACCGTAGGACCCGGCTACCAGGCCGTGTTGCGGTACCGCGCGCCCGACGGGTCCGAGCAGCAGCTGATCCGGCGGTCCGCGCCGGGGACGCCGCACCCGGAGTGGCAGATCTTCCACGAGCTGCGCGGCATGAACATCCCGCCGGACCAAGTACTCGAACTGCACACGGAGTTGGAGTCCTGCGAACTGCCGGGCGCGTACTGCGCGCGGATGATCCGCGAACAGTGGCCGCAGGCCCGCATCGCGAGCATCGCGCCGTACGGCACGGATCACGCGAGCCGGCAGCAGGGGATGCGCGAACTCCTCGCCCACCAGGGCGAGTTGCACCAGGTCGCCGACGGACCGGCCCGACTCGCCCCGGTGCGGGCGCCGTTGCCGCCGGTGCAGCCGACGCCGCCGATCCCGCCGGAGGCGATCGCGCAGGAATTGGCGGGCGCGTTCGGGCCGGGCGTGTTCCGGTTCGAGCAGGCGGCGGTGTCCCGGCAGGGCGTACCGCCGGTCGTCGCGCACACGCTGGTCGCGGCGGGGCTGCCGATGGACATGGGCCCGTTCTTCTGGGCACAGGCCCAACCCGGGCGCCCCGTACCGACGTTGGCCGAACTCGCGCAGGAGCGCGGGGTGCGGCCGTCCGCCGACGCGGGCTCGTACCTCGTCATGGGCAGCGACTTCGGCCGCGCGATCTGCGTCCAGTACGGCACGGCGAACATCGTCGCGGTGCCGGTGGAGGCGGGGCCGGGCGGTGCGCCCGTACCGCCGCAGTTCGTGAACACGGGGCTGCCCGAGTTCGCGCGCTGTCTGGCGCTGCTTGGGCGGATGTGGCGACTGCGGTACGGGCTGAACCAGGAGCAGGCGGGCCGCTGGACCGTCGACTTCCAGGCGCAGCTCGCTTCGCTGGATCCGGCGGCGCTGGGGTCGCCGGAGAGCTGGTGGTCGGTGTTGCTGGAGCAGATGTGGGACGGGTTGTTGTAGTCGTCGGTTTCTGAAGGAAAGGGCCGGACCCGGGTGTGTGATCGGGTCCGGCCCTTTTGTGTTGCCTGATGCCCGTGACCTGTCTGCGGAGTGTCGCGTTATGAACACTTACGCCCGATCCATCAAGATATGCGGCAAATCATCATGTCGTGTCCGTCGGATGGAGAGGGGTTCCAGGATGAGCAGCGCAACGGTGTCACCACGTGGCTTCGTGGCCGTACGGGGGCGCGGCTACCGCCCCGACCAGGTCGACGCGTACGCGGCGGCGATCTCGCAGTACCGGGACGTGGCGTGGGAGCGGGCCGCGCGGCTGACCGTGCTCGCCAAGGACATGGAGGCGGAGGCCGAGCGGATGCGGGGTGCCGTTTCCCGGCTGGCTCCGCAGACGTACGAGGCGCTGGGGGAGCGGGCTCAGCGGCTGTTCCAGTTGGGGGTGGAGGAGGCCGCGGCTCTACGGGAGTCCGCGCGGCGTGCGGCGGAGGACGAGGTCGCTCAGGCCGAGGCGCGCGCCTCGGGTGTGCTTCAGGCTGCGCGGGAGTACGCCGACGCGCTGCGTGCGGAGGTGGAGGAACGGGCTCGGCAGCGGCTCCTCGCTGCTCGTGCCGAGGCCGACGACATTCGGATCGGGGCTCGGCGGGAGGTGAAGGAGGGGCGTACCGAGGCGCTTTCCGCGTTGCGTGAGGTGCGGCAGCGTACCGCCGGGATGTTGGGGGAGCAGGCCAAGGAGCACGAGGAGCGGTGGGCGGTGGCTGAGCGGGAGGCGTCGTCTCGGGTGGCTGCTCTGGATGCGGAGTACGCCGAGCGGGTCGCTCTTGCGGAGGCTGCGTTGGGGGAGGCTCAACAGGCTTTCGCCGAGGCGGAGTTGTCGGATCGGCGGCGGCAGGAGGAGGCGGCCTCGCGGGCGGCCGAGGTGGTGGCGGAGGCTCGGGTGCGGGCGGAGCGGGTTGCTCGGGATACGGAGCGGGTGCTGCGCGAGCATGGGGAGACGTGGGATGACGTGCAGGCGCATATGGATCATGTGCGGAGTAGTTTGACGGCGCTTACTGGGCGGGCTGCGGCGGAGTGATGTGAACTGGGGCGCGGTTGTGGTTGTGTGCGGGCCCGGTGGGGGCTGGTCGCGCCCACGCGGCGGTAGCCGCAAATTGAACACAGCCCCGCGCCCCTAGGTAGGTCGGGGTTGGTCGGCGGTTTAAGTCACGGGTGATCCGCGCAGCACGGTGTCGGGTTGGGGACCTCGAAGGGGGCCAGGGTGTTGCCTGCCGCCGGGACCAGGGCCAGGACCAGGTGGCCCTCGCGCCACTCGGGGCGTACGTGGTCCTGGGTGAGGATCGAGGTGGTGGGGTCCGGGGTCGTCAACGGGGCGCCTACGACGGCCAGTTGGTCGATCGCCGTTGACTCCAGCAGGTCGGCCACGGTGACTGTTCCGGTCAGGCGGTCTACGCCGTCGTAGAGCACCGCCCGGCCGGACCGGCGGGCGGTGTGTTCGGCCGCGGCCAGGGCGGCCGCCTCGGCGGGGCCGTGTCTGCGGTCGTCCAGGGCCGCGCTCATCTCCGTCCCCGTGAGCCGGCGCCAGATCTCCTCCGCCGACTCGTCTCCCTCCGGCAGGGCGAACGAAACCGCCGTCCCTCTCCTCGTGTCCGTCCGGATCAGGTGGGTGCAGGCGACCGTCCCGGGCGGAAGGCCGAGCGTGGTCGCCAGGTCGCGGATCAGGTGGTCCGCCTCGCGGAGCGTGGTCGTGCCGGCGTCCACCCCGATGACGGGGTGGACGCCGGACGGGTCGTAGGGGGTGGTCATGCGGGGAGGACCCACATCGGGTTGGAGTAGAACCAGAGGTCCTTCCACGGGTCGGCGTCACCGAGGACGTCCATCGCCGGGCCTACGGGGTCTACGGACGGGCCGTTGATGCCTACGGCGGTGCGGTTGCCGTCGGTGCCGCGGAGGCGGACGTAGACCGGCTTGTCGAGGCGGCCGAGGGAGTACGTGAGGCGGACGGTGCCGTTGGCCTTGTCGACCTCGAAGGACTTGACGACCTTTGTCTTCGGGGTGGCGAAGGTGTCCTTGTCCGCGACCGGGCCGGTGACATCGCCCTGGATGACGTCGACTCGGGCCAACTTGGGCTGGAACTGGGCCCAGTTGGGGCCGTTCGCGAGGCTGATTTTGATGGTCAGGTCCACCTGCGCGCCTCGGCGGACGTGGAGCGCGCCGCCGAGGGTGACCTCGCGGCCGCCGTAGGACAGACGGGCGTCGAGGCCGCTGATCAGGCCGCCGTGGTCGACCCAGACGCGGCCCGCGCGGATGCCGTCCATGACCGCCTTGTACGAGAAGGAGGCCGCGCCTACGTGCGTGCGGGAGTACTGGCCGGGCCAGAAGTCCGTGTCGGTGAGGCTGATGCCGGTGCCGTAAACCGGGTCCTCGTAGCGGCCGTTGGCGTTGAAGTCGCCGCCCGGGCCGCGTACCGCCGTGTCCGCGTAGACGTTGTGGGAGTCGGAGTTGGCGGTGATCCACCACGGCTTGCCCTCGGCGAGGAGGCTGTCCCAGAGGCCGCCGACCGTCGAGGTCATCCAGTCGAAGCCGCCCCAGGTGCGGTAACTCTCCAGCGGGTAACCGGGGAACGAGTCCGCGCTCGGGCTGCCGTCGTAGATGCCGCGGCCGCCGCCGGGGCCGTTCGGCTTGGGGATGCCGCCCGCCTGGTGGCCGGGGGCGCCCTCCATGCCGACCGCGATCGAGGGCTGCGCGTCGCGCCAGCCGCGGATCTCGTGCGGGGAGTCGATGCCCTTGCGCGCCGGGTGGTTGGCGAGGAACAGGGCGTCCTTGACCTTGCGGCGGCGGACCTGGTCGGCGAGGAAGTTGACGCCGGCGATGGCGAGGGCCTCGTTGGCGGGCGAGTTGCCGCTCGCGTTCTTCACGCTGCCGTCGAAGGAGTTCTCGAACTCCTTGAGTACGGCTACCTCGTTGGAGCCGGGGTGCACGAACACCGTGCCGTGCTCGGCGCCCGGGATGTTCCACTCCAGGCCCTGGAAGACGAGGGTGTCGTCGGTCTGGTCACGGGCGTCGACGATGTCCGGATTGACCTTCTCCACGCCGATCTTGGCGTGCGCGACGCTGCCGTGGTCGGTGATGACCATCCAGTCCAGGCCGTGCGCGTTCGCCTGGCGTACGTGGTCGATGACCCGGTACTTGGCGTCGCTGCTGTACTGGGTGTGGATGTGGTGGTCGCCGGCCAGCCACAAGTAGCCACCGCCGCGCGACTTCTGCGACGCCTGCTGGGTCGCCTGCTGCACCGACGCGGCTGCCTCCCCCGCGCCGGCGAGCACGCTGCCCGCCGCAAGTCCCGCGCCCAGCAGGCCCGTTCGGCGCAGCATGCCTCTGCGCGAGAGCTGACTGGGCGTCAACTCGGCGTCCGGTACGGACGTGTCGAGGGCGGGCGGCAGCGACGTACCGTCGCCGTCTCCGTGGTGGTGATGGTGGTGGTGATCGTGGTCGCCGTGACTGTGGCCGTGGCTCATGCTCAACTCCCGCTGATGCAGGGGGACCTTCACGCTCGGACGTGCAGAGTCTGGAAAGGAGCGGTGAACAGCGGGAGTCGAGGCGGTGGTGTGGCAAAGAACGAGTCATGCACGGCTACAACACCGGTCATGCGGTGCTTTTGCGTCGGTCATGCGGTGTCTCTCCGGGTGTCTGGCCGCTGTCTCTCCGTACCGCGCCCGCCAGGATCCAGCCCTCCATCGCGTCGTACCGCCGCCGCTGTTCCTCCTCCTCGCGGCGGCCCGAGGCGACCGTGCCCAGCCAGCCGCAGGCGAAGCCGAGGGGGATCGTGACGAGGCCCGTCGTGGTGAACGGGAACCAGTTGAAGTCGGCGTTGGGGAAGGCGGCGGTGGGCGAGCCGGAGACCAGGTTGGTGCCCGGCATCAGGAGGAGGACCGCGAGCGTGCCGCCAACCAGCGTGCTGAGCAGGCCTGTTCGGGTGTAGCGGCGCCAGAAGAGGCTGTAGACGAGGGCGGGCGCTATCGCCGAGGCGCCCAGGCAGAAGGACAGGGTGACCAGGGGTTGCAGGCCCCGGTGCTGGATCAGCGTCGCGAGCACGATCGCCGGAACGCCCACCGCCAGCGCCGAGTAGCGGGCCAGTGTCATCTCGCGGCGCACCGGCATCTCCTGGACGCGGGTCGCGAAGACGTCGTGGGCAAGGGAGTTGGCGCAGGCGAGGATCATCCCGGCGACCGAGGCGAGCAGGGTGAGGAAGATCGCCGTGGTGACGGTGGTGAAGAGGAGGGTCTCCGTCGTCGACAGGCCCGTCCCGAACACCGCCCGTGAGCCCAGGAGATAGGCCGTGTTGCCCTGCGGGTCGGCCCGCGCGATCGCCGCCCGGCCGAGCAGTGCGGTGGCGCCGAAGCCGACGACCGTCACGATCACCACGAACAGGGCCACGCCCGACACCGCCCACGACATCGACCGCCGCACCTGCCGGGCGCTCGACGCGGTGTACATGCGCATCGTGATGTGCGGCAGACAGGCGCCGCCGATCACCACCGTCAGCTCTGAACTGATCATGTCCAGCCGGGGACTTGGGCCGCCCGCGAACTGAAGTCCCGAGTGCAGAAAGGCCGGTCCGGCGCCGCTGCGCTCCGCCGCCGTGTCGAAGAACGTGCCCAGGTCCCAGTGGAAACGGTTCAGCAGGAGTACGGCGATCACGGCTCCCGAGCCGAGCAGCATCACGATCTTCAGGATCTGGATGAGGGCGGTGCCCTTCATGCCGCCGATCGCCGCGTAGCTGATCATCAGCGCGCCCAGGCCGATGATGCAGCCGGTCTGCAGGAAGTCGCTGGAGAAGCCGAGGATGAACGCCAACAGTTGCCCCGCGCCCGCGAGTTGGACCAGCATCAGCGGCAGCAGCGCGATGATCGTCACCGCGCAGGCGACGATCCGTACGGGACGCCCCGGCATCCGGCGCGCGAGCGCGTCGCCCATCGTGAACCGGCCCGCGTTGCGCAGCGGTTCGGCCAGCAGGAACATCAGCAGCATCAGCGACAGGGCCGTGCTCAGCGCGAGCACCACCCCGTCGTAGCCGTACAGGGCGATCACCCCGCCCGTGCCCAGCACGCTCGCCGCGGAGATGTAGTCACCGGCTATGGCAAGGCCGTTGCGGAGCGGGGAGAGGGAGCCGTAGCCCGTGTAGAACTCGTCGAGGTCGTCGCGGTCGGGGCCTGTCATCACACAGAGCAGGAGGGTGATCGTCGCGACGGTGGAGAAGGCGACCAGCGACATCGTCTGCGAGGAGTCCCTGAGGCCGGTCATCGCCGTCACGGTCGTCATCGCGGTCGTTCCGGTCATCGTGCCGCCTCCCGTCTCGCGTCCAGTTCGGCCTGTCTGCGGAAGCGGTCCGCGAGGGGGTCGACGCGGCGGCGGGCCGTGCGTTCGTAGAGCGCTATCGCCAGCCAAGTGACGGGCAGTTGGGCCAGCGCGAGCAGCAGCCCGGTGGGCACGCCGTCGGTGGCGGTGCTCGTCATCAGCGCGGGCGCGAACGCGGAGAGCCCGAGGAAGAGACAGAAGTAGCCGAGCGCGGCGCTGGTCGCCACCCGGCGCTGCCGCCGGTACGCGCCGCGCAGGATGCGCAGATCGCTGTGGTTGCCGAGCGCGGGGCGACGGGGCAGGCGGCGGCGCTCGGGTGGCGGCGGGGGTGGCTGCCAGGGGTAGGTGACGGTGGGCGGGGGCGGTGCGTGGTCGTACGGGGTGTAGTTGGCGGTCTCGGGGTCGTACGGGGTGTACGGGTCGGGTGACGAATGCACATCATCCGGGCGGTGCGAATCATGCGGAGGGTACGGGTCGTAGGACATCCCGTGCTCCTTGCGTGGCTCGGGTCCGTGGCGGCGGACCGCAGGGAGTGGGCGGCGCGAGCCACGCACGTTACTCGCCGGTTGGGGGATGTGGGTGGTTTTCGCCGAACTGCGCGGTCGGTAGGCGCCGTCGTCAACACCCGCTGACCTCGGGTGTTATTCGAGTTGACTGTGTAAGCTCCGGCCGCATGTGGTGGGAGTGGGGGCTCTGCGGCGTCTTCGTGCTCGTCCTGGTGGCGATCGGGATCGGGGAGGGGCTCGTCGCGTGGCGGAAGTTCCGGCTGGCCACGCGGGGGGAGTGGATCGAGGCGGACGTGCTCCGGGTGCGGGAGGACGACGACGGGGAGGACGGCGCCCGCTTCTATCCCGTAGTGGCCTTCACCCCTCCCGGCCACGACCGGGTGGTGGCCGAATCACCTCACTACAAGACGTATCCGCCGGGGCCGGGAGCCTTTCCCGACGACAAGGTCAGGGTGGTCTACGACCCCCTCAAGCCCGAGCGGATCGAACTCCACGGCTACCGGGGCGACGGCTTGGCCAAGGCCTGCGTCACCGTGCTCCTGTTGTTCGGCTGCGCCGTGTTCGTTCTCGTCGCGCAGGTCTTCACTGCTCCTTGAGTACCGGAAACCGCCGAGGCGCCAGGAACAGCAGCACCAGGAAGGCCACCGCCGCCGCGCACCCCGCGCCGATGTACACCGCGTGCACCGCGTCCGCGATCGCGCGCCGGGTCGCCTCGGGGACCGCGCCTCCGTCGAGGCCCCGCGTGACCGAGTCCAGGTCGCTCGCGCCGCCGAGGCGGGAGGCCAGCACCCCGTTGGCGACCGCCCCGAAGACGGACGCGCCGATCGTCTGGCCGGTCTGGCGGCAGAACAGGACGGACGCGGTCGTCACGCCCCGCTCCTCCCATCCGACCGTCGACTGCACCCCTACGATCAGCGGGAGTTGGAAGAGCCCGAGGGCCGCGCCGAGCAGCAGCATCAGCACCATCGGCTGCCAGGCCGCGCCCGGATACGGCAGGAACGGGAACGCGAACAGGATCAGCGTCGCCGTCCCGATCCCGAGCATCGCCGTGTTGCGGAACCCGATCCGCCGGTACACGTGCTGGCTCAGCGCGGCCGACACCGGCCAGCTCAACGTCCAGACGGACAGCACGAATCCGGCCGCCACGGGTGCGAGCCCGAGCACCGACTGCGCGTACGTCGGCAGGAACACACTCGGCGCGACCATGAGCAACCCCAGTGCGCCCAGGGCCAAGTTGACGGCCGCGATCGTACGGCGCCGCCACACCCATCCGGGGATGATGGGCTCGGCCGCCCGGCGTTCGATCGCGACGACCACTCCGGCGAGCCCAAGTCCCGTAGCGAACAAGGCAATTGAAGGTGCTGACAGCCAGTCCCACGCGACGCCGCCCTGCACCAGCGCGGTGATCAGCACGCCTCCGCACGCGAACACGGCCAGCGCGCCCGCCCAGTCGATGCGGGGGCGGGAGGTGCGGGTGCGTTCCGGTTCGTGGAGGTGGCGGACGATCAGCCACAACGCCACTGCTCCGACAGGGAGGTTGACGAGGAAGATCCAGCGCCAGCCGGCGTACGCGGCGAGCAGCCCGCCCACGCCCGGGCCCGCGACCGCGGACACCGCCCACACCGTGGACAGCTTCGACTGGATCTTCGGGCGTTCCTTCAGCGGGTACAGGTCGGCGGCGAGTGTCTGGACCGTACCCTGCAACGCGCCACCGCCCAGGCCCTGTACGACCCGGAACGCGATCAGCGCGCCCATGTTCCAGGCCACCGCGCACAGCAGCGAACCGGCGAGGAACACCGCCGCCCCGACGATCAGCACCGGCTTGCGGCCGAAGGTGTCGGAGAGCTTGCCGTAGACGGGGAGGGTGACCGTCACGGCCAGCAGATAGCCGGAGAAGAGCCAGGAGAAGACGGAGAAGCCGCCGAGGTCTCCGACGATCTGCGGGACGGCGGTCGAGACGATGGTGGAGTCGAGGGCGGCCAGGGCCATCGCCAGCATGAGGGCGGCGACGACCGCGCGCTTGCGGCGGTCGGGAGGGGCCGGTGCGGGTTGCTCGGGAGGCGTCGGCGGTTGCCCGGGAGGTGTCTGCGTGGGCTGCTCGGCCGCCTCGGTTCGTATCTCGGTGTCGCTGTCCCTGTCCCCCTGGTCCACAGGAATCCTTTCCCCTTGCATCTATCTGCCGGGCACCAGCTTCCCACTTGACCCTCACGTTGCGGCAGGGCGGAAGCCGGCGGTGTCACTGGGTGGACCGAACCCCGAGATCGACTCCACCCGGCGGTGGAGAGCCCCTAAGGGTCTCTCCGTACTACGACCCGGGGAGGGTTCGTACCGGCGGAGGAGGAGAAGGGCGGGGAGCCGTCCTTAACCTGGCTTTATGCCGCTGGGGGGCGGCAGGCCGAACCCAGGAGGGTGGGGTTTTCCCCCGGGAAAGACTGCGCTGAGCACCAGCGCGCCGGACCCCCTCCCGCCGCCAGACTCATCGTCGTCACCAGTTGACGTAACCAGTTGAACCGCATCGACCGGGCACCGGCACGCTCTGCTGCCGACCGACTTAGGAGACATACCGTGACATCGGCTGTGACCATTCCCAGGCACGGGGGCACTGGAGGGCGTACGGCCGTTGCCGCGCGAGCGCGGCAGGTCGTCAAGGCGTACGGGGCCGGGGAGACCCGCGTCGTCGCCCTCGACCATGTCGACGTGGACATCGCCCGCGGCCAGTTCACCGCGATCATGGGCCCCTCGGGGTCCGGCAAGTCCACGCTCATGCACTGCCTCGCCGGGCTCGACACCGTGACCTCCGGGCAGATCTACCTGGACGAGACCGAGATCACCGGCCTCAAGGACAAGAAGCTCACCCAACTCCGCCGGGACCGGATCGGGTTCATCTTCCAGGCCTACAACCTGCTGCCGACGCTGAACGCGCTGGAGAACATCACCCTCCCGATGGACATAGCCGGCCGCAAGCCCGACAAGGGCTGGCTCGCGCAGGTGGTTGAGACCGTCGGACTCTCCAGCCGGCTCAAGCACCGGCCCAACCAGCTCTCCGGCGGTCAGCAGCAACGCGTCGCCGTGGCACGGGCGTTGGCGGCCCGGCCCGAGATCATCTTCGGTGACGAGCCGACCGGAAACCTCGACTCCCGTGCGGGAGCTGAGGTGTTGGGCTTCCTGCGCCGCTCCGTGGACGACCTCGGCCAGACCATCGTGATGGTCACGCACGACCCGGTGGCCGCGTCGTACGCGGACCGCGTCCTCTACCTCGCGGACGGCCGGATCGTCGACGAGATGTTCAAGCCGACCGCGGACACCGTCCTCGACCGCATGAAGGACTTCGACGCGCGGGGGCGTACGTCATGACCGTCATGAAGACCTCCAGGCGCAACTTCTTCGCGCACAAAGGGCGGATGGCGCTCTCGGCGATAGCTGTCCTGCTGTCGGTCGCCTTCGTCTGCGGCACGCTGGTGTTCACTGACACGATGAACACGACCTTCGACAAGCTCTTCGCGGCCACCGCGTCCGACGTGACGGTCATGCCGAAGGCGGCCAAGGCCGACGGCAGCACCCCGCAGAACGGACTGCCCGAGTCGCTGCCGGCCTCCACGCTGGCGCGGGTGGCGAAGGCCCAGGGCGTCAAGTCCGTTGAGGGCGGCGTCAGTTCCATGAACGTGACCGTCGTCGACAGCGCCGACAAGAACATGGGCTCGTCGACCGGAGCGCCCACCATCGCGGGCAACTGGACGAAGAACGACCTGCGTTCGATGGAGATCACCTCCGGCCACGCCCCGCGCGGCGCGACCGAGGTCATGGTCGACGCCGACACCGCCGACAAGCACCACCTGAAGATGGGCGACTCGCTGCGCACCATCTCGCAGACCGGTGACATCACCGCGCGGATCGTCGGCATCGCCACCTTCAAGGTGACCAACCCCGGTGCGGCCGTCGTCTACTTCGACACCGCCACCGCGCAGCGCGAACTCCTGGGTGCCACCGGCCGGTTCACCCAGATCGGCGTCACCGCCGCGAGCGGTGTGACGGACACTCAGCTCAAGCAGAACGTGGGACAGACCCTCGCGTCGTCGGGGACGTACAAGATCCAGACGGCCAAGGAGAACGCCGACGAGAACCGCAAGGGCGTCGGCCAGTTCATGAACGTCATCAAGTACGCCATGCTCGGCTTCGCCGGGATCGCGTTCCTGGTCGGCATCTTCCTGATCATCAACACCTTCTCGATGCTGGTCGCCCAACGGACCCGCGAAATAGGCCTGATGAGGGCGGTCGGCTCCTCCCGCGGGCAGGTCAACCGCTCGGTGCTGGTCGAGGCGACCCTGCTCGGGATCGTCGGCTCCATCCTCGGTGTCGGCGCCGGTGTCGGCATCGCCGTAGGCCTGATGAAGCTGATGAGCGCGGCGGGCATGGACCTGTCGACCCGGGACCTGACGGTGAAGTGGACGACCCCGGTGCTCGGCCTCCTCCTCGGCGTGATCGTCACCGTCCTCGCCGCCTACCTCCCGGCCCGCCGGGCCGGCAAGGTCTCCCCGATGGCCGCGCTGCGCGACGCCGGTACACCGGCCGACGGCAAGGCGGGCTGGGTACGGGGTCTGATCGGCCTGGTGCTGACGGGTGCCGGTGTCGCGGCCCTGTTCGCGGCGGCGACCGCCAAGAAGGCGACGGACGGTTCACTGGTTCTGGGTGCGGGTGTCGTGCTGTCGTTGATCGGCTTCGTGATCATCGGCCCGCTGCTCGCCAACGGGGTCGTACGGGTCATCAGTGTGGTCCTGCTGCGGGCCTTCGGTCCGGTGGGGCGCCTGGCCGAACGCAACGCGCTCCGCAACCCCAGGCGTACGGGTGCTACGGGTGCGGCCCTGATGATCGGCCTCGCGCTGGTCGCCTGCCTGTCGGTGGTCGGCTCCTCGATGGTCGCCTCGGCGACGAGCGAGCTGGACAAGTCCGTCGGCGCCGACTTCATCGTCCAGGGCAACCAGCGGATCGTGCCGCAGGCAGAGAAGGCGATGGAACAGGCGCCGGACCTCGTCCACGTCACCCGCTACAAGGACATCGACGCCACGCTCACCTCGCCCGACGGCCAGAAGGACACCGACGGCATCACCGCCGCCGACCCGTCCTACGCCCAGGACCTGCGCCGCGCCACCACGGCCGGCGACCTGTCCGCGGCCTACGGCACCAACGCGATGTCGGTCGGCTCCAAGTACGCCAAGAAGCACGGAGTGCATGTTGGTGACACCCTCTCCGTCGCCTTCAAGGGCGGCGAGACGGCGAAGCTGAAGGTCGCCGCGATCACGGACGACGACGTGGCCATCGACCAGGGCGCGCGGTACACCAGCATCGCCACGATGCAGAAGTACCTCCCGGCCAACAAGGTCCCGCCGAACGAGATCATGTTCGCCAAGGCCAAGGACGGCCAGGAGAAGCAGGCGTACGCGTCCCTGAAGAAGGCCATGGCCCCGTACCCGCAGTACCAGGTGCGCGACCAGACCGACTACAAGCAGGAACTGAAGGACCAGATCGGCCAGCTTCTGAACATGGTCTACGGCCTGCTCGCCCTCGCGATCATCGTGGCGGTCCTGGGTGTCGTGAACACGCTGGCCCTGTCGGTCGTCGAGCGGACCCGGGAGATCGGCCTGATGCGAGCGATCGGCATGTCCCGCCGCCAGCTCCGCCGGATGATCCGCATGGAGTCGGTCGTGATCGCCCTCTTCGGAGCGCTGCTTGGCCTGGGGTTGGGCATGGGCTGGGGCGCCACCGCCCAGCAGCTGCTCGCCCTGGAGGGGCTGAAGGTCCTGGAGATTCCCTGGGGCACGATCATCGCGGTGTTCGTCGGGTCGGCGTTCGTGGGCCTGTTCGCGGCCTTGATCCCGGCGTTCCGGGCGGGGCGGATGAACGTCCTCAACGCGATCGCCACGGAGTAGCCAACCGAGCCACTGTCCAACGGGGGCAGGCCCGGCGCCGAGAAGTCACGGGGGACTTCTTGGCGCCGGGTTTGTTTGTTCTTGTCGTTTGTCTGTCGTCTTTGAGGGCCACTTCTCTGTTGCCAGTAAACGGGTGGGTGGGTGGGAAAGGCTTTTCGGCAGTGCGGGGTGCCGATGAAGCGAGGGTTATCCACAGGCCCCGGCACACGGCAGCGCACCGACGTACGCTGGATACCCCCCGGCCCACCCTCCGCGTCGGGCCCTTCGTGTTGCCCACCCCCAGACGGAAAGCCCTCCATGAGCCTGCACGGTCTGCTCGACGCCGTAGTCAAGGACCCCGCCCTCGCGGAAGCCACCCGCGCCGCGACCGACGGCAACCGCATGCACGTCGACCTGGTGGGCCCCCCGGCGACCCGCCCCTTCGCCGTGGCCGCGCTGGCCCGCGAGACCGGCCGTACCGTCCTCGCGGTGACCGCGACAGGGCGCGAGGCCGAGGACCTGGCGGCAGCCCTGCGCTCACTGCTCCCGCCGGACGGCGTCGTGGACTACCCGTCCTGGGAGACCCTCCCGCACGAGCGCCTCAGCCCGCGCAGCGACACCGTGGGCCGCCGCCTCGCCGTCCTGCGCCGACTGGCCCACCCCAGGGAGGACGACCCGGAGACGGGCCCGGTCTCCGTCGTCGTGGCGCCCGTGCGGTCCGTGCTGCAACCGCAGGTCAAGGGTCTCGGAGACCTGGAGCCGGTCGCCCTGAGGACGGGCCAGAGCGCCGACCTGAACGCGATCGTGGACGCCCTCGGCGCCGCCGCGTACGCGCGCGTGGAGCTCGTCGAGAAGCGCGGCGAGTTCGCCGTGCGCGGCGGCATCCTGGACGTGTTCCCGCCCACCGAGGAACACCCCCTGCGCATCGAGTTCTGGGGCGACGACGTCGAGGAGATCCGCTACTTCAAGGTCGCCGACCAGCGCTCCCTGGAGGTCGCCGAACACGGCCTGTGGGCACCCCCGTGCCGTGAACTCCTGTTGACGGAAGACGTCCGCTCGCGCGCGCGTGCCCTCGCCGAGCAGCACCCCGAACTGGGCGAGCTGCTCGGCAAGATCGCCGAGGGCATCGCCGTAGAGGGCATGGAGTCGCTGGCCCCGGTGCTCGTCGACGACATGGAGCTGCTGCTGGACGTGCTCCCCAAGGGCGCGATGGCCGTCGTATGCGATCCGGAGCGGGTACGCACGCGTGCGTCCGATCTCGTGGCGACGAGTCAGGAGTTCCTCCTGGCGTCCTGGGCCGCGACCGCCGGTGGCGGCGAGGCGCCCATCGACGTCGGCGCGGCCTCCCTGTGGGCCATCGCGGACGTACGGGACCGGGCGCGCGAGCTGGACATGATGTGGTGGTCGGTGTCGCCGTTCGCCGCCGACGAAGAACTCGACGCGGACACCCTGAAGCTCGGGATGCACGCCCCGGAGACCTACCGCGGCGACACCGCGAAGGCCCTCGCGGACACCAAGGGCTGGCTCGCGGACGGCTGGCGCACGGTCTTCGTCACCGAGGCCCACGGCCCCGCCGCCCGCACGGTCGAGGTCCTCGGTACCGAGGGCGTCGCGGCCCGCCTGGAGACGGAGCTGGGGGAGATCGAACCCTCCGTCGTCCACGTGGCGACCGGTTCGATCGACTACGGCTTCGTCGACACGGCGCTCAAGCTCGCCGTCCTCACCGAGACCGACCTCTCCGGGCAGAAGGCCGCCGGCAAGGACGGCGCCCGGATGCCGGCCCGCCGCCGCAAGACCATCGACCCGCTCACCCTGGAGACGGGCGACTACATCGTCCACGAGCAGCACGGCGTGGGCCGCTACATCGAGATGGTGCAGCGCACGGTGCAGGGCGCCACGCGTGAGTACCTGGTCGTCGAGTACGCCCCCGCCAAGCGCGGCCAGCCAGGCGACCGGCTGTACATCCCGACCGACCAGCTGGAGCAGATCACCAAGTACGTCGGCGGCGAGTCCCCGACCCTGCACCGCCTGGGCGGCGCCGACTGGACGAAGACCAAGGCGCGCGCCAAGAAGGCCGTCAAGGAGATCGCGGCCGACCTGATCAAGCTGTACAGCGCCCGCATGGCCGCCCCGGGGCACACCTTCGGGCCGGACACGCCCTGGCAGCGCGAGCTGGAGGACGCCTTCCCGTACGTGGAGACGCCCGACCAGCTGACGACCATCGCCGAGGTCAAGGACGACATGGAGAAGTCGGTCCCGATGGACCGCCTGATCTGTGGCGACGTCGGCTACGGCAAGACCGAGATCGCCGTACGGGCCGCCTTCAAGGCCGTACAGGACGGCAAGCAGGTCGCCGTCCTCGTCCCGACGACCCTCCTCGTGCAGCAGCACTTCGGGACGTTCAGCGAGCGGTACTCGCAATTCCCGGTCAACGTACGGGCGTTGAGCCGCTTCCAGACCGACACGGAGGCGAAGGCGACCCTGGAGGGCCTGCGCGAGGGCTCCGTGGACGTCGTCATCGGCACCCACCGCCTGTTCTCCTCCGAGACCAAGTTCAAGGACCTCGGCCTGGTCATCGTCGACGAGGAGCAGCGCTTCGGCGTCGAGCACAAGGAGCAGCTGAAGAAGCTCCGCGCCAACGTCGACGTCCTGACGATGTCCGCCACCCCGATTCCCAGAACCCTGGAGATGGCGGTCACCGGCATCCGCGAGATGTCGACGATCACGACGCCCCCGGAGGAGCGTCACCCGGTGCTGACGTTCGTCGGCCCCTACGAAGAGAGGCAGATCGGCGCCGCGATCCGCCGTGAACTCCTGCGCGAGGGCCAGGTCTTCTACATCCACAACCGCGTCGAGTCGATCGACCGCGCGGCGGCCCGGCTGCGCGAGATCGTCCCGGAGGCGCGCATCGCGACCGCCCACGGCCAGATGTCGGAGCAGGCGCTGGAGCAGGTGGTCGTCGACTTCTGGGAGAAGAAGTTCGACGTCCTGGTGTCGACGACGATCGTCGAGTCGGGCATCGACATCTCCAACGCGAACACGCTGATCGTGGAGCGCGGTGACAACTTCGGCCTGTCCCAACTCCACCAGCTGAGGGGCCGGGTGGGCCGAGGCCGCGAGCGCGGTTACGCGTACTTCCTGTACCCCCCGGAGAAGCCGCTGACGGAGACGGCCCACGAGCGCCTCGCCACGATCGCCCAGCACACGGAGATGGGCGCGGGCATGTACGTGGCGATGAAGGACCTCGAGATCCGGGGCGCGGGAAACCTGCTGGGCGGCGAACAGTCCGGCCACATCGCGGGCGTCGGCTTCGACCTGTACGTCCGCATGGTCGGCGAGGCCGTCGCGGACTACCGCGCCTCCCTGGAGGGCGGTGTCGAGGAGGAGCCGCCCCTGGAGGTCAAGATCGAGCTCCCGGTCGACGCCCACGTCCCGCACGACTACGCCCCCGGCGAGCGCCTGCGCCTCTCCGCCTACCGGTCCATCGCCTCCGCCAACACGGAGGAGGACATCAAGGCCGTACGCGAGGAACTCGTCGACCGCTACGGCAAGTTGCCCGAGCCGGTGGAGAACCTGCTGCTGGTCGCGGGCCTGCGCATGCTCGCCCGCGCGTGCGGCGTCGGCGACATCGTCCTCCAGGGCACCAACATCCGCTTCGCTCCAGTGGAGTTGAGGGAGTCCCAGGAGCTGCGCCTCAAGCGCCTCTACCCGGGCACGGTCATCAAGCCGGCCGCCCACCAGGTGCTGGTACCCCGCCCGAAGACGGCGAAGGTGGGCGGAAAGCCGCTCGTCGGGCGGGAGTTGCTCGGGTGGGTGGGGGAGTTCCTGGCGACGATCCTGGGGTCGTAGGGAGTCGTGGTCCTGGAAGAGGCCGATCGGCTCGGCGCGTAGACACGCCCGCCGGTCGGCCGCTTCAGCCGGAGGCCGGGCGGAACAGCATCCCCGCCAGCGCCCGGAACACCTCCTCCGGGTCCTGCTCGCCCACCGCCCCGTCCAGGTTGTGGCCCAGCAGCAGCGTCGCGAAGCCGTGTGCCAGGGACCACGCGGCGACACCGGCGAGGCGGTCGTCGGGGCCGCGGCCCTCGGGGGGCACCGCGGAGACGGCGTGGCGCAGGGCGTCGGTGGCGAGGGCGCGGGCCGTGGTGAGTTCGAGGTCGCCGTCGCGCAACAGCTCGGGCGCGAACATCACTTGGAAGTGCGCGGGATGCTCGCGCGCGAACCGCACGTACCGTACGCCCGCGTCCTTCAGGTCCGCCGCCTCCCCGACCGCGCCGGCCAGCAGTCCGAACCCCTCCGCCGCGATCGCCGTCAACAGCCCGGTGCGGTCCTTGAAGTGATGCGCCGGCGCCGCGTGCGAGACACCGGCACGGCGGGCGAGATCCCGCAGGCTCAGCGCGGCCGGGCCGTCGGCGGCGATGACGTCGAGCGCGGCGGTGAGGATCGCGCGGCGCAGATCGCCGTGGTGGTACGGGCGGCGGGTGCCCTTGGATGCCTTGGTGCTCTCGGCGGTCCCGGTGCGCTCCGTGGTCCCGGCGCTTTCCGCGCTCCCGGCGGTCTCGTCCGTCTTCGCGGGCTTGGCTGTGCTCATGGTCAGCAGCGTACGCCAAATCTAGGCATTGACAAGTTCGGGCGGGTGAGGCAATCTAGTCAGTGTCAAGTTGTGGAACGGCCGGGACGCGACGAGGAGTTACGTCATGTCGGAAAGTGTGCGTGGAGCGGAGACCGCGAAAAGCCTCCCCACCGTGGAGCTGAGCCGCGTGCGCCAGCTCTGGCATCTGCTCGAACCCCTGCACGCGGTGCTGTATTACGCGCCGGAGGTCTTCGAGGAGGCCGCCGCGCTCGGATACGGGACCGAGGAGCGCTGGCCGAGCTACTTCCCGTTGCGTGCCGCGCCGTTGGGCCCGGTCGGCAGTGAGCGGGTGGCCTCCGCCTTCTACAGCTTCAACCCCCGCCTGGTCGCCGAGCACATCGACCCGGCGTGGAGCACCGCGAGCCCGGACGCCGTACTGAAGGCGAGGCTGCGCGGCATGGACCGGGCCTACCGCGCGATATTCGGCGACCGCGTCGACAGCCCCGAGCTGGCGGAGGCCGCCGCCCTCGCCCGCCGCGCCGCCGAGGCGGCGAACACCGCGGGGCGCCAACTCGCCGCGGCCAACGCCGAGTTGCCCTGGCCCGCGGAACCCCACCTCCAGCTGTGGCAGGCGGCCACGATCCTGCGCGAACACCGGGGCGACGGCCACCTCGCCGCCCTCCTCGTCGCCGGCCTCGACCCGGTCGAGTCCCTGGTCTCCTTCGCCGCGGTCGGCGCCGCCTCCGTCCAGCGCTTCGAGAGCCGGGGCTGGAGCGGGGAGGAATGGGCGGCGGCCCGCGAACGGCTGGTGGCCCGAGGCGTCATAGACGACAGGGGTACGGCGACGCGGGCGGGCCGCGATCTGCGCCAGGAGGTCGAACACCGCACCGACCAACTGGCCGCCGCGCCCTGGGAGTTCCTCGGCCGGACCGACACCGATCGACTCGCCGACCTGCTGGGGGAGTTCTGGGTCGCCGTACTGGGCTCCGGGCTGCTGCCCTCGGAGTCGACGCTGGGCATCGGCAAGGTCTGAGGGAAGTTCTGAGGAGAGGTCTGAGGAAAGGTCTGAGGGGGTGAGGGCCTGACGGTCTGGCGGTCCGGCGGTCTGAGAGAGCGTGAAATCCGGGGCGGAGTAAGGGGACTAAGGAGAGGGGGTGAGGGAAGCCGGTACTTCGGCCTGTTCCACCGTTGCGGCACAGGCGAGTTGCGAGTCATGCGGGCTTAGGTCCTGTATGCCCGTGACGCGTCCGCCGCTACCGTGGGGACCAGGCAATATCCGCCCCTGCAGGGGCGGGGCCGGGTGAGCAAGGGGAGGGGCGCACGTGATGCGTCTGAGGGGTGGGGCGGCCATTGCCGCCCTGGTCATGTTGACGGTCGCCGGATGCAAGACGGACACCACGGGAACGGGAGACTCCGGTCCCCAGGCGACGGCCGGTGGAGGTGCCGGCACGGGTTCCGGCGGGGGCGCGGCCCTGACCGCCGCCGAGGCCCTGCCCGTGAAGGGGCGTGCGCCGAAGACGGGTTACTCCCGTGAACGGTTCGGCACCGCCTGGGCCGACACGGACTCCAACAGCTGCGACACCAGGGACGACATCCTCAAACGGGACCTGAAGCAGGTGAAGTTCACCGACGGCGACTGCAAGGTGTCGTACGGCGTCCTCGAATCCGATCCGTACTCCGGCAAGGAAGTCGTCTACAAGCGCGGCGCCAGCCTCGTCGACATCGACCACCTGGTCGCCCTCTCGGACGCCTGGCAGAAGGGCGCCAAGTACTGGGACGCCAGCAAGCGCATAGCTCTCGCCAACGACCCGCTCAACCTCCTCACCGTCGGCGCCAGCCCCAACCGCAGCAAGGGCGACGGCGACACGGCGACCTGGGTGCCGCCCAAGGCGTACCGGTGCACGTATGTCGCCGCGCAGGTCGCCGTGAAGAAGAAGTACGGGCTGTGGGTCACCTCGGCGGAGAAGGCCGCGATGGTGAAGGTCCTCTCCACCTGCTCCAAGCAGGCCCTGCCGACCGGGGGAAACCCGACGAACGCGCCGGCGAGGTTCCACGCGAACTGAGCGCTCGCGCCCTCCTTGTGCCTACCACGTACGAGAGGTGAGGATCTCCCCTGCCCAAGTCGATGTATCCGTAAAGGAATCGGCAAGCGGGAAACGGATATGTGTGGCAACTCGGGTCGGTTTACCGGGTAGCGGTCAAGATCGGATCATGATCCCTTCTCGGGTCTGTTCGATCTGTGTGTGAAGCATGCAAGATCTGTGCGTTTCTGCGACTTCTCTGTCAGGACCCGGTCAAGCGGTAACTGACGGCGGGACAACCGCAGTTGCGCCCTTGTCTGCTGACCGTTGGAGTCCTCGCCGTGCGCATCCGGCCCGCTCGCCGTGTTCGCTCACCCCGCCGTACGCGACGCGCCCGCCGCGGCGTCGCCCTGCTCCTGCTGACCACGCTCGCCCTCCTGTGGACGACGCAGCAGGCGATGGCCGACGGGATCGAACTGCACGCCGTGGACGTCTCGTTGCCGAGCCTGTCCTCGCTCACGGCCTGGCTGAAGGATCCGCACTGGGGCCGGCTGCCGGGGGAGAAGTCGGGCACGGCGGCGGGGAAGAAGCACCATGTCTCCGCCGCCGCGACCGAGGCGCACCGGGGCGCGGGCCGCAAGCCTGGCAAGGGCAAGGGCGAACTCGCCGCGTACCACGCGCACCAGGCGTCCGTGAAGCAGGGGAAGAGCGCCACCGGCAAGGCCGGTTTCAACGCGAGGACGAGCAAGCGGGACGCGGGCAAGTCCTCGCGGACCGACACGGTGTTCGACAACGCCGACGGGTCCCTCACCAGGCAGTTGTCCACCACACCCGTCAACTACCAGGTCAGCAAGGGCACATGGGCCCCCATCGACGTGGACGTGCGGGCCGGGCCCGACGGGCGGTGGCACGAGAAGGCCAACTCCCTCGACGTCGACTTCGCGGCCAAGGCCGACGACTCCACGCTCGTCTCCCTCGCCCCTGACGAACAGCACTCCGTCGCCTACGAGTTGAAGGGCGCCCAGGCCGTCAAGGGCACCGCGGACGGCTCGCGCGTGACCTACCCGGGCGTCCTCACCGACACCGATCTCCAGGTCGCCCCCACCGCCACCGGCGTGAAGGAAGCGGTCGTCCTGCACTCCGCGGACGCCGGCAACTCCTGGACCTTCCCGCTCCACCTCAAGGGACTGACTCCCGCCCAGCAGAAGGACGGCTCGATCCTCCTGCGCGACGCCGCCGGGAAGACCGTAGAGCGCATCCCTCCGTCGTACGCCTATGACTCGAAGGTCGACCAGCGCTCCGGCGACCCGACCACCACCCACGACGTGACCACGGCCCTCGTGCGGGACGGCAGTGGCTACGCGCTGAAGATCACCCTCGACGACGCCTGGCTGAAGGACACGCACCGCGTCTTCCCCGTGACCGTCGACCCGACGGTCACCGACGGCTGGACCACCACCTACGCCGAGTCGGGCTCGGACTCGACCGGTGACCACTCCTACGAGCAGACGATCAAGGTCGGTTCGTACGACGCGGGCACGCACGACGCGGTGAGTTTCATCAACCACTGGGACACCGCCTGGGACTCGAGCGGTCTGACCGTCACCGCGGCGTCCCTGAAGCTGTTCACCACCTGGTCCCCGACCTGCGACCCCGAGCGTTTCGACGTCGCCCTCGTCACGCAGGCGTGGACGCCCGAGGGTGTCACCACCTACCCCGGGCCGACGCACGGCAGCACCTCCATCGGAGGCGGGAGCCCGAGCGTGGCGGCGGCCTGTCTGAACAAGGGGGCCGACCGGACCGTCGGTGACTTCACGACCGTCTCCCTGTCGACCTCGGCGATCCAGGGCTGGTTCAGCGGGACGACGGCCGACTACGGTCTGGCGCTCTACGCGGCTACGACCGACGCCGTGCACTGGAAGCAGTTCGGCTCCTTCAACGACCCCGGATACGGCCCGGTCCTCTCGGTCACCTACACCGGCAACACCGCCCCCCAGCTGTACGAGCAGTTCCCCGCCGACAACGCGGTCGTCGGCACCACCACCCCCGAACTCACCGCCTGGGCGGGCGGCGCCAACTCCTCGGGCAGCGCGGGCAATTACCAGTTCAAGGTCTACGACGCGAACAACGCCCTGGTCGCCGACTCGGGCCTGGTCTCCACCGGCGACTGGACCGTGCCGGCCGGGAAGCTGGCCTGGGGCAAGAACTACAACTGGGAAGTGCAGGCGTACGACTCGGCGACCGGGCTCTATTCGCCCGCCGATCCCTACGAGTTGTCCGTCCAGGTACCCCAGCCCGCCGTCACCTCGGAGCTGTCGCAGAACAGCAGTGACCACGGCTTCGACGCGTCCATCGGCAACTACACGACCTCCGACACGGACGCCTCCATCTCCACCGTCGGCCCGTCCCTCGACGTCGAGCGCGACTACAACTCCCGTGACCCGCGCTGGACCGGAGCCTTCGGTTCCGGCTGGTCGTCCATCTTCGACGCGCGCGCCACCGAGCAGTACAGCGCCGCCGGGGCCGTCACCAGTGTCAACGTCACCTATCCGGACGGCTCACAGGTCGGCTACGGCAAGAACAGCGACGGCACCTTCGCGCCGGGGACCGGCCGCTGGGCCACCTTCGCCACGGTCAGCGGCGGCTACAAGCTGACCGACAAGGACGACACGGTCTACACCTTCACCACACTGCTGACGACGGGCAACTACGGACTCACGTCCGTCACGGACGCCAACGGGCGTTCCATCACGCTCACCTGGACCGGCGGACACGTCACGAAGATGAAGTCCGGCGTCTCCACCCGCGCCCTGAACCTCACCTGGTCCACACCCACCGGCGCCCTCGCCGCGCACGTCGCGACCGTCACCACCGACCCGGTCACCGTCGGCGACTCGACGACCGCACTGACCTGGAACTACGGTTACACCGGCGACCAGTTGACCACCGTGTGCGCGCCGTCGTCGACGACGAAGTGCACGGCATACGGCTACACGACCGGCTCGCAGTACCAGAACGCCTCCCTCGACCTCGACCCGAGCGCGGCCTGGCCGCTCACGGAGAGCTCCGGCACCACCGCCAAGGACGCGGTCCTCGCCAACGAGGGCACCAAGAACGCCACGTACGAGAACGTGACGCTCGGCGCGGCCGGCCCGCTCGTCGGCTCCTCCTCCACCGCGGCCACCTTCAACGGCTCCACCTCCGACGTCGCGCTGCCGAAGAACACCGGCAACGACACCGACTCGGGCGCGCTGTCCCTGTGGTTCAAGACCTCGGGCGGAGCGGGCGTGCTCTACTCGTACGCCTCCCAGCCGATCGGCTCGGTGAAGGCGGCCGGCTTCTACACGCCGTCGGTCTACGTCGGCTCCGACGGCAAGCTGAACGCCGAGTTCTGGTACAGCGGCGGCATCAACCCGATCGTGTCCTCGGCGTCGGTGGCCGACGGCAAGTGGCACCACGTGGTGCTGAGCGCGGCGGGCAACTCGCAGACGCTGTTCCTGGACAACACGAAGGTCGGCTCGCGCACCGGCACCGTCTCCATCAAGAGCGCGGTGGCCTTCGGCAAGAACCAGGCCTTCAACTACCTCGGTACCGGCTTCCTCGGCGGCAGTTGGCCCGACGAGCCCAACAGCACCACCGACGGCACCGGGACCGCGACCTACTTCAACGGCTCGATCGCCGACGCCGCCTGGTACGGACGGCCGTTGGTCGCCGCCGACGTCAACTCCCTCTACCAGTACGGCACTCACTCCTCCAGCCTGCTCACCTCGGTCAAGCGCCCGTCCGGCAAGTCCTTCGCCACGATGACGTACGACCCGGCGACCACGACCCTGACGCAGCTCACCGACGAGAACGGCGGTGTCTGGAAGCTCGCCGCGCCCACGGTCGCCGGCTCCAGCCAGACCTACCGCGGCGCGGTGCTCGGCGGCGGGCCCGCGGGCTACTACCGGCTCGGCGAGGCGGCCGGCGCGGCCGCGGCCCTCAACGAGGTGCACGGCGGCAACGGCACGTACAGCGGGGTGACACTCGGCGCGACCGGCCCGTTCAGCGACTCCAAGGCCGCGACCTTCGACGGCAGCGCCTCCTACGTCGAACTGCCGACCTCCGTGCAGTTCGGCACCAGTGACCGCAGCCTCGAACTCTGGTTCAAGACCGCCACCAAGGGCGTCATCGTCGGCGCCCAGTCGGCGGCGATCTCCGGGGCGACCACCGTGTCCGGCACCTATGCGCCGCTGCTGTACGTCGGCAGCGACAACAAACTGCACGGGCACTACTACTCGGGCAGCGGCTCCGCCGCGACGGCGTTCGGCTCGACCGGCACCGTCACCGACAACACCTGGCACCACGTGGCCCTCACGGCCTCCGGCGCCACCCAGACCCTGTACCTGGACGGCGTCCAGCAGTCCAGCTACTCCGGCACCCCGGCCGACCAGACCTACAACCACCTCTACCTCGGCGCCGGTTTCTCCAAGAGCTGGCTCGACTCCCCGGCGGACGTCAGCCACTTCACCGGTTCGATCGCCGACGTGGCCTTCTACCACTCGGCGCTCAGCGCGGCCGACGTCGCCGCACACGTCGAGGCGGCGAAGAACTCCAGCGGACTGCTCCCGGTCGAGACGGTCAAGGTGACCTCGCCGACGACCTCCACGCTGACGTACACCTACGACGTCACCAACGGCAACCGCGCCCTGACCGAGACCGACGGCCTCGGCAACAAGACGAGCTTCGGGTACGACACGGCCGGTTTCGAGCACACGGTCACCGACCCCAACGGCGCCGTCAGCACCACCGGTCACGACGTCCGCGGCAACATCGTCTCGTCCACGTCCTGCCAGGACCAGGTCGCCAACAAGTGCGACACCGAGTACTACACGTACTACCCGGACGACACGACCGCCCAGCTGACCACCGCCGACCCGCGCAACGACCAGCTGCTGACCGAGCGCGACGGCCGTTCGGCGTCCGCGACGGACACCACGTACCTGACGTCGTACGCCTACGACTCGGCGGGCAACCAGACCACCGTCACCGGCCCGGCCGTCCCCGGCTTCCCGGCCGGCCGCGCGACGACCACCGTCTACAGCGACGGCACCAGCACCTACCCGTCCGCCGACGGCGGCATCGTGCCCAAGGGCCTGCCGGTGAAGACGGTCAGCCCCGGCGGCGCGGTCAACTCGGTGTCGTACCTCGCGAACGGCGACGTCGACTCCACCACGGACGCCATCGGCCTGGTCACGTCGTACACCTATGACGGCGTGGGCCAGGTGCTCAGCCAGAAGGTCGTCTCCGACACCTACCCCGACGGCCTGACCACGAGCTACGAGTACGACAAGAACGGCCAGGTGGTCACCGAGCGCGACCCGAAGATCTCCGACCGCGCGCAGGGCACCGACCACGCCGCCGTCTCCAGCACGGTCTACGACGACGACGGCGACGTCCTCTCCCAGACCGTCGCCGACGCGCAGGGCGGCGACTCCCCGCGCACCGAGACCCAGACCTACGACGCCTACGACCGCCTGGCGACCGAGTCCGACGCCAACGTCGCGGCCGGCACGTCGTACGGCAACACGACGACGTACACGTACGACACCTCCGGCAACAAGACCAAGGAGGTGACGAGCGCCGGCAACGAGACCGACTACACGTACGACGACAACGGCAACCTGCTCACGCAGTCCCTGATGTACACCGGCGACCCCGTCAGCCCGCAGACCGCGACCAAGCTGGTGGAGTCCTCGCGGGCCTACGACCCGGCCGACCGGCTGGCGTCGATCACGGACGCGATGGGCAACAAGACGTCGTACACCTACACCGACGACGGCCTCACCGCGACGGTGAAGAAGACCAGCTCCGACGGCACCGGCACGTACGTCCTGGAGTCGGACACCTACGACGCGGCCGGCAACCTGCTCAGCCAGGCGACCGACAACGGCGAGAACGTCACCCAGTACACGGTCGACGCCTCCGACCGCACGACGTCGACGACCGTCGACCCGACCGGTGTCGACCGGGTGTCGACCGTTTCGTACACCCCGGACGACCAGGTTGCGTCGGAGAACGATCACGACGCGACCGGTTACGACCACACCACCACCGACTCGTACGACGACATGGGCAACCTGCTCAGCGAGACGCTGTACGGCGACTCCTCGGGGCACCCGGCGGGCTGGTGGAAGCTGAACCAGACGTCCGGCAGATCCGTCACCGACGCGTCCGGCACCGGCAACACCGCCACCGCCGGACCGGGCGTGACCTGGTCGGACGACGCCGCCCAGTTCAGCGGCGACACCTCAGGCAACGGCGACATCATCGCCACCAACGGCCCGGTCCTGGACACCAGTTCCTCCTACACCGTCTCGGCGTGGGTGAAGCTGTCGGACACCTCGACGTTCCGCACCTTCGTCGCGCAGGGCGGCACCAACCGCTCGTCCTTCTACCTCCAGTACTCCTCCAGTCAGGGCGTCTACCGCCTGATCTCACCCAGCACGGACTCCTCCGGCACCCCGTCGGCGTACTACAACGCCTACGCCTCCAGCGCCCCGGCGCTGAACACCTGGACCCAGCTGGTCGGCGTCTTCGACGCGTCGACCGGCACCATGAACCTGTACGTCAACGGCACGCTCGCGGGCACCGCGAGCAACCCGGCCCCGTGGACCGGCTCCGGCCCGCTGTCCATCGGTGGCGCGAAGACCGCCTCGGGCGCCGTCAGCAACGCGGTGAACGGCGCGGCCGGCAACGTCCAGACCTACCAGCGGGCGCTGTCGGCGAGCGAGATCAACTCCCTTTACAGCAAGGGCCGTTCGGGCGGCACGGTCGGCTCGTCGGACCAGCAGACCACCAAGTACACGTACGACAGGCGCGGCCTGCCCACATCCATGACGGACCCCGAGCAGCACACCACCACCTACGAGTACGACCAGGCCGGCAACCTCGCGCTCACCACCGCGCCGACGGTCCAGGCGGAGCCGGACGGCACCCCCGCGAGCGCCGCGCCCGTCAACCCGGTCACCGCCAGCGGCTTCAACACCTTCGGCGAGGCCGTCGCGGAGAAGGACCCGCTCGGCCAGGTCACCACCACGGCCTACGACGCCGTCGGCAACAAGGTCAGCGAGACCCTCCCGTCGTACACCCCGGCCGGAGCCTCGACTCCCAACGCGGGCACGACGGTCTGGACGTACGACAGCGAGGGCAACCAGACCGGCGAGACCACGCCCGGCGGCAGGACCACGTCGTACCTCTACGACCAGCTGGGCGACCTGGCCCAGATCACCGAGCCCGACGGCACCAAGACCCACGCCACCTACGACGCGGACGGCGAGCAGCGCACCGCGACGGACGGCACCGGCGCCCAGACCCAGGCGACCTACGACTACCTGGGCCGCCAGGCCACCTCGACGACCCTGGAGCGCTACCCGTCGACGCGCACGCTGACGACGCAGTACCTCTACGACGTCACCAGCGGCAACCCCTACGGCGCGCACGTCTCCTCGGTGAAGTCGCCCGGCAACGTGAGCACGTCGTACGCCTACAACCGCGCGGGTGACGTCACCTCGACGACGGACGGCGCGGGCAACTCCACCGCCTACGCCTACGACTTCGACGACAACAACACCAAGACCACGCTGGCGGACGGCAGTTACACGGTCACCGACTACAACGTCGACGACGACCCGACGGCCACCCGCAGCTACGACGCCAACGGCACGCTCCTGTACGGCACTTCGCAGCAGTACGACGGCAACGGCAACCTGACCGCCGCCACCGACGCCAACCAGCACACCACCCGCTGGACCTACGACGCGGCGGGCACGATCACCCAGCAGGTGGAGCCGGTCGACGCGACGACGTCGATCACCACGTCGTTCGGCTACGACGCGGCGGGCAACCGCACCCGCTTCACCGACGGCCGCGGCAACTCCTGGCGCTACGGCTACACCCCGTGGGGCCAGCAGGAGAAGGTGATCGAGCCGACGACGTCCCAGTACACCTCGGCCGCCGACTCGACGACGACCTTCGCCTACGACCCGGACGGCAACGTCACCTCGGCCACCGCACCCGGCGGCACGTCGACGTCGATGACGTACGACGACAACGACCAGCTCAAGACGATGACGGGCTCGGGCGCGGAGGCGGCGAGCGCGAAGCACAGCTTCTCCTACGACGCGGACGGCCGGGTGACGTCGGCGGACACGGACACGGCCGGCACGGCGGGCGCCGTCGACTACCAGGCGTCCACGCACGACGCGTTCACGTACGACGACCGCGGTGACGTGCTGTCGGCCTCGGGTTCGGCGGGTTCGTCGAGCTTCACCTACAACGACGACGGCTCGATGCTGAGCCGCGCGGACGCGGCGGGCACCCAGTCGTACGGCTACGACACGGCGGGCCGGCTGTCCACGCTGGACGACGCGGCGAGCGGCACCCATCTCTCGTACACGTACGACCAGTTGAACGACCTGAAGACGATCAAGTACGGCAGTACGGGCCAGACCCGCACGTTCACGTACAACAGCGCGCACGAGTTGTCGAACGACGTCCTGGTCCAGGGCGCGTCGACGCTGTCGAGCTTCGCCTACGGCTACGACAACAACGGCAACCTGACGTCGAAGACGACGGCGGGGGTGACGGGCGCGGCGGCGAACACGTACGCCTACGACTGGTCGGACCGCCTGACGTCCTGGAACAACGGCACGACCACGACGGCGTACCAGTACGACGCCTCGGGCAACCGGGTACGGGTCGGCTCGGACGTGTACACGTACGACGCCCGCGACCAGCTGACGTCGGACGGCACGAACTCCTACGCGTACTCGGCGCGCGGCACGATGACGTCGGAGTCGTCGACGGCGAACGGCACGGCGGCGTTCAGGACGGACGCGTTCGGCGGCCAGATCGTGGCGGGCGAGCAGTCGTACACGCTGGACGCGCTGGGCCGCAACATCACGGACACGGACACGGCGGCGTCCTCGACCCGTGCGTTCGCCTACTCGGGCGCGGACAACACGATCGCGACGGACGGGGACGCGTCGTACACCTACGACCCGGGCGGCGGCCTGGTCGGAATCAAACAGACGGGCTCCTCAACCGGGGCACTGGCTCTGACGGACCTGCACGACGACGTGGTGGGGACATTCGCGTCCGGCGCGACCTCGTTGTCGGGCTCGGCGACGTACGACCCGCTGGGCAAGGTCACGGCGGTGCTGACGCTGATCGGCCACCTGGGCTTCCAGTCGGGCTGGACGGAACCGGGCACGGGCGACGTCGGCACGGCCTCACGCTGGTACAACCCGGACACGGGCGAGTTCCTGAACAAGGACAGCGTCTCGCTGGACGCGACGCCGGACTCGGTGGCGGCGAACCCCTTCGCCTACGTCGACGACAACCCGATGGTGGGCACGGACCAGTCCGGACACTGCTCCATGTGGAGCTTCTCGTGCGACGTGAAGAAGGCCAAGCACGCGGTCAAGAAGGTCAAGCACGCGGCGAAGGCCGTCTACCACGCGGCCAAGCACGTGGCCAAGAAGGTCGTCCACGCCGTGAAGCACGCGGCCAAGAAGGTCGTCCACAAGGTGAAGGACGTCTACCGCGCGACGGTGCGGGTGACGCGGCGGGTCTACCACTACACGGTCAGACACGTGAAACGCGTGTACCACGCGGCAGTTCACGCGGTGCATACGGCGTACCACAAGGTGTCGAAGGCGGCGCACCGAGTCGTCCACACGGTGAAGAAGGCGGCCCACAAGGTCGCCCACGCGGTGAAGAAGGCGGCGAAGGCGGTCGCGCATGCGACGCGGACGGCGTACCACGCGACGGTGAAGGCGGTGAAGACCACCGCGAAGTTCGTCAAGAACCACGCGGCGGCGATCACGTCGATCGTGGTCTCCACGGCGGTCTTCGCGGGCTGCGAGGCGGCGACGTGGGGCGTGGGCACGATCGGCTGCGCCGCTCTGGCGGGTGCGGCGGGTTCGCTGGTCGAGCAGGGCTTCAAGTGCGCGGAGAACGGCGGCGGGGACTGCAGCGCGGGCGCGTTCGCGGGCTCGGCGGTCGAGGGCGCGGTGAGCGGGGCGCTGGGCGGAGCCCTGGGTTCCCTGGGCGGAAAGCTCCTCGCCAAGGCGGCACCGAAGGCGATGGAGGTCGTCGGGGGGCTGTTCGGCAAGGGGGCGAGTGAAGCCGGGGAGGCCGGGGCGGCGGATGCCACGGATGAGGCGGCTTCGGCGGCGGAGAGTGAGGGGGCGGGGACGAAGTCTCAGTCCCGGTCAGGTACTTGTGAGTTCCACAGCTTCACTGGGGCGACGCGAGTGCTGATGGCCGACGGAGCGACCAAGGCGATCGACCAGGTGAAGGTGGGGGACACGATCGCCAACTCAGTGCCTGGGGTTGCGGGCACGGAGGCGCACAAGGTCACCGCGGTGATCGTGACGCACACGGACCACGACTTCGTGGATTTGACGATCAAGGCGACGGCCAAGTCCGCAGCCCAGCAGGCAACCAAGCAACCGGTCGAGCAGTCGGTGAAGAAGGCTGGCGCGAAGGCCCTGGCCAAGAAGGTCGCCCGCAAGGCGGCGTTCGGCCTGGCGGCCTCGGCGGCGGTACTGGGCGCGCTGGGCGCGAGCCACGGCCAGGGCGCCGATCAGGAGCCGGGGACCAGGACAGTCGCGGCAGTTTCCTCGGCGACACCCGGTCAGAGCTCCAAGACTGCCGAGGGCGCGCACCTGACGACGACCTACCACCACCCGTTCTACGACGAGACCCAGTCGGCCTTTGTTGACGCCAAGGACCTGAAGGCCGACGACGTCCTCCAGACTCCGACCGGGACGGCCGAAGTCACTGGGGTTCGGCTGTATCGCGCGAACACCACTACCTACGACCTGACCATCGGCAGCCTGCACACCTACTATGTTCAGGCTGGTAGCACGCCGCTCCTCGTCCACAACTGCGATGTAGCAACCGAAGACGACGCACGTTTGGCCATGGACCGGGCTGAAGAGCTCCAGTCAGGGAGGAATGACTATTGGAAGGCCAATGAGAGAGGAACGACGGCAGTTATTGGAGTATGGAACTCGCTTGAAAAGAAGCTGACGATGCGAATCGGCATCAATGGCTCTGGTGCTATGCCGGAAAACTTCGCTCTGCGCGAGGGTGAGGAATTCGTTCAGGCGGCGGGACATGCTGAAGAGGGAATTCTAAACAATCTCAAAGAGCATGAACATGCGATCTTCGGTGCTGCCTCTAGAAACTTCTGCAACGACACGTGCCATCCGATGATTCTCGATCCAGAAAATCTGAACGTCAATACGGTAGAAATTGGCGGCAAGGGAATTCGAGGGCACCAAGCTCAAAACTCACCTTATACGCTCTTCTGGTCACCGAAGGGGTGAATTATCTGTGGCTAGGTATCACAATGTGGCTCTTTTGCAAGACGCCTCTGGGGTTGTTTTGACGGCCTTCTGTGCTGCTGTGGCGGAGCGAATGCTCGACGTGTACGCAGAAATAGTCGACGAAGATGAGTTGGGTTGGGCGAAAGACTCCTTGGCGGAAGTCTGGAATGTTGTTGCAGGTGAAGCAGATTCAGACGTCTGCGCGGTGGCTCTGGAAGAAATAGAAGCGGAGGCTTCTGTCGAGGAGAACTGCGATCTCGGATCCTCCTTCTACGCTGCACGAATTATCGACCTTCTTGGGTTGGCCTTGGAGTCAGCTCTGCGGCCGGACTTCAGGAAGGCTGAGTTTGTAGCAAATACGGCGGAGACGCTGCTGAGTTCTCTCGACTTCGCGCTTTCAGGGGAGCGAGCTGTCATCTATCGCCAGGGAGAGCAACTCCCACCTCCGGGTCCACTCGTATCACGAGATATTGTGGCCGATGCGGAGTTCTTTGAAGTGCTTCGGAGAGCGGGTCTGAGTGTCGACGCGCCCGCAGTCTCGGCAGCCGTTGTGTCAGAACTTCGTAGAGTATCCCGTGCGGTGGGCGAGGAGTACGGCCGCACAGCACTGGATGTTATCTCCGTGGATGGCTGATCGACTACGTTCTGCCAGGATTTTTATCTGCACGGTCAATTCCTCATATCCCCACAGGTAAGTGAATCCAGAACCCCTTCAGGTCCGTTGCGTGATGGGCGACCGATATTGATGTGCTCGGTCCTCAAGGGATTTTACGGATGACTGTGATCTGTGACTTATATGGACGTCCGATGCGGCGGTTGCCGATAAAATCGAACCGGCGGCAGGATGACGACTGGTTGTGCTCTTGGTGTTATGCAGTAACCACCGTTGGCTCTAGTACACAAGAGGTGTCACGACCAACGTACTTGCCCATGGACGTCCGCTGAGAACGAGCAGTTTCAGAAGGATTTCCCTCTGACGTCTCACATTCTTACGAGTACTTCAACGTGACCCACTGTGGTATCCACCGAGACTGCATGTCTCCTTCGCCATACCTGTGGGTTCCGGGATGGGGCAATGCATGCCAGGGCTGTAAGGATGCTGCGGTTGCTATTGACCGGCGCTGGCCATTGGAAATTCGGGATGAAAACTGGCTGCGGATTGCGCCTCCCTCCGGTTTGGATCGGCCGCCTTTTTAGCATGCCGGCTTCAGCTCTTTACTGGTAGGGCATCGTCGCTAGCCAGGAGGTGCACATTACTTGCACGGTACCCCCGCGCCCCATTGGCATCGAAGCGGTTCTTCCCGATTTTCGACGGCACGTCACCAAGGCTACGCAGTTCCACGCCGGCCGGGCTCCTTGCGTCGACCGACAGTTCGGTGGGAGGGGGTCCGCTGCTCTGGCCAGTGGGCGAACCTTGGTCTGTCTGTACGACGAGCCAGTACATGGCAGAGGCCAAGCGGTTCGCTGATTCAGGGGTGAAAGCATTGTGTCAGCCATTGTTGGGGCTCACGTTTATGACCTGGACAGACCGGTTGCTGAGTGGATGTCGACGGGGCGGATACTGATGACGCTCAAACGGACATTGGGTATTCAGGTGGAATGTATTCCTTGTAAATTTGGTGCGGAAACAGATTGGATGGTTAGGAGCTGTGAGTGCAGCACTCGAGCACCTGGAGAAGCGTCTCGGCGCAATGAAAGGTGGTTGGTCGGTCGATAAAGTACCTGACGGCCAAAAGGTCACTGTCTGCATGTTCGGTGATGGCGAATTGCCGAATGTGACATCGTATGCGACCGTCGGTCTCAGCGGAATTCCGTTGCAGGTTCACGAGGGTGACCGAGAAGTCCTTGTTGAGTTGATGGTGTGCTCTTATTCGATGTCCAACACTCGCGAGTCTGGCTACGGGCCGTGGCCAGGGATCCTTGAACATGTCGCCCACCGGTCTGTACAAGAAGGGATGGCAGTTCTTAGAGGAGACTTCATCCCGTTGCCCGGGCCGATCGCTCCGGGGAGTGAGATGGTGGCACTCTACGCCATGCCGCCAGTTTACTACCCGGATGATTTCTCTTCTTTCCCCCTGGAGGACGGGCAGCGTGCAGCAATCGTATGGCTGATCCCTATCGGGGATAGGGAAATGGGCAGGCGCATCGAAGTCGGGTGGTCAGATTTTGAGGGTGAGTTGGTTGCTCGCAATCCAGACGTCCTGGACCTGCACAGAGGGCAAATAGTCTGATTTAGCGCTACGTGAAGTGGGTTTTTCGAGGTGGTAGGGAAGACGGAAAGCGCCCTTCGTCGATGATGTCGGCGGTCAGGTGACGGAGCGGCCGACCTACAGCCGCACCGCCTGGTCTGAGTCGGCGCTCGCCCCAGAGAGCGTGATCTCGTAGCCGTGATCCTGGGAACCAAATTGAGTGGTGAGTTAGTTGGATTGGCGTGATGACGAGAAGCTGTCGGCTCAGATCCGCATCATGTTGCGAAGGCAGCGTAATCAGGCCGTGTACCTTGCTCTGCGCAGACTGCAGGTACCGCTCCTCAGGATCGCTGTGCCGGATGAGTGGGGAGTGGACCCTGTAGCCGTCGATTCGCTGATCCAAATTGGTGAGGCACAGATGGATGGCGAGATTAATCGAGAGCTACAACACGGAATCGGAATTCGCTGAGAGCTTCCAGCTGGGGCCATCAACCGTTGGCTCATGCTCAGCGAAGCGCTGGGAGTGTTGAGTGATGTCCAGGCCGGCAGGATCATTTCCCTTCGAGTGGGGCCGACAGCCGCTGGGTGTCTGTGATGAGTACAGTAATCGGCTGGCCTCGGTGCTTATCGCATTCTCGACAGGCTAATAATGGAGTTGGGGCGATCGGGATGAGTTTGTGGGACGTGCGGGCGCAGGGATGGAAAGAAGCGCTGTGTAGCGTTTCTCCGGGAGTGCGGAGATCGGTATCCGTGGATATTATTTCCGGATCGCTCCGGTTCTTTCGTCCCTCGTTTGACTCGGTGTTTTCTGCAGAAACTGTAAGATTTGTGCAATCAGTCCTCGAATCGGCTCGCTCGGAGTGTGTGGATCAGGTCGAAGCAGATCGCATTTCGACTCGCCTGTATTCACTGCTCGATGAGGATCCGGCGATTGGGATCGCTTCGCTGGTGGCGGCTCTCTCGCTGTTCTTCGACTGTGCCGCTGCAGAGTTCGATGTCGATTCCGTGCTGGAGATTATGTCCTCATGCTACGAGGCCGTACTGCACTCGGAAGGAATTTCGCAGGAGGTGCTGGACTCCGGCTCGGACAACGAAAACTGCTCTCATCTCATTGATTTTCAACGAGGGGTCATAGAGCGGGCATCGTCCGTTCGGTAGGGCGAAGAGAGTCGGCGGAGCGTTCGTGGATCAAGGAAGAACGCCCGGACGTGTGACTCAACGGCATCTGCGGCCAGCAGCTGCGGGCCTTGATCGCTAATGTGCGGTACTTCGTCATACGACTTCACCGATGTAAGCCACGCAACAGGGCAGCCCTTGGGTCCAGTTGGCTGAGGCGTGGAAGTGTGACAGTCGGGGCTGAAGTGTCACACTTTCGCGGAGTGGGGGTGTCCTCCGGGGGGCGGTCGAACGGTCTTGATTGCCGTGTCGGGGCGGGAGTTGAGGGTGTCAGAGACTGCCGAAGAAGCGGTGCCACCAGGTGGGTCGCCGAACATGCCGGGGCAGTCGACTCGGCCCCGCGTAGTCGCACTCCAGCAGCTCTTCGGAAACGATCACGTACCCGAGCTCGGTCAACGTCCCCTCGACCTTGTTCAGATCCGCAGCGTCCAACTCGCCCTGGGCTCGCGCTTCCCCAGTGCCCAGGAAGGCGCCGGGGTTGTCGGCGCAGACCAGCGCCAGGGAGCCGAACTTGCTCACGCAGACCACGATCCGGGTTCCGCACGCGGTCGCATGAGCCGGCACGGTGATCCGCCCGTACTCGCTGGAGTCCTGTGTGTCCCGTTCGATGGCACATGGCGCGGCGAAGCCACCCTCAAGTCGCGCCCCGAGAGCGTCGAACAGCGCGCCGATCTCAGCACGGTCGTAGCCCCGGGGCCACTCCAGCCACTCGGGATCATCGAGTTCGCGCAACAAGGCCACCAGGTCCTCTTTGTGCTCCGTCACGCGAAGATCCTGGCGGATCGGCACCAGACCTGGCCAGCCCGTCAGCGCTCGTTCAAGTTCAGTGGTCCCAGTCGACTTGGCGGCCGTCGAGCCGGAACGACTCCTCCACGCCTGCCCAGTCCTCCACCCATTCGCCGACGCAGTTGATCTGCATGCGGGGGTCGTCGGCGACGCGAATCATCACTCCCGCCGACTCCGTCTGTTCCTCGGCGGGTTCGTCCAGGGCGGCCATTCCGTCGACCCGGATGTAGCGGCCTGCGCCTTTGCCAGAGGTGATGCGTCCTACGACCCCGAAGTGGCGGGTGGCGTCTTTGTGCGCGGCGATGATCTGCGAGCGGTCGGAAGCTGCTGTCACCTGTAGCTCATGAGGAGGGCCCGTAAAGGAGAGTTCGACCGAGGAGTGGCGCCCGAATATCTCGATCACCCCCTTGGCTGTTCGCGACGGGGTGTCGATCTCCGTGATCGTCGCCGACAGCGTTGCGAACGGGCCGCCGGTGATGGTGACGGAGGCTCCGACAATGAGGTCCGGGTCCGGCATGGTCGGTGCTTCTCCTGGCGTCTCAGCTCGCCCTCGTCGTGGCGTGCGGGTGCGCTGTGTCCGACTTGACGGTCTCCACGAAGGCGGCGAAGGCTCCCGTCGGGAAGGTGACCGTAGCCCTGGCCGGCGTCTTTGAGTCGCGTATGGATACGTGGGTGGGGGAGTTCGCGATCTCCACGCATTCGTTGCCGTCTCCCTCGCCCGAGTAGGACGACTTCCGCCAAGTGTCCATAGGGGTACCTCATAGCTCCTGAGCCAGCTTGCGGATGAATCACGTGATCGTTCGGGCTCGAATGACGCGCTCTCTACTTTACGGAAGGCCGTTCGGTAGGTGTTGAGCTGAGCCTCGGAATCCGAAGCGGTGCTTGCCTGGACCCAGAGGCTTCAGTTCACCGGCGTCGGGGTGTGCGGATGTGCCCGGTCCCCGTCTTGATGGTCTCGACGAAGGTGGTGAAGGAGTCTGTGGGGAAGGCGAGGGTGGCCCTGGCCGGCGCCTTTGAGTCGCGTATGGACACGTGCGTGGGGGAGTTCGCGATCTCCACGCACTCGTTGCCGTCGTCGGGGCCTGAGTAGGAAGACTTCCGCCAGTTGTCCATGGGAGTGCCTCACAGCTCTTTCGCCAGCCGGTTGATGAAGTCACGCGACCGCTCGGAGTCGAGTGACACGGCTTCCACCTTACGAAAGCGGGTTCGAAAGGCGCTGAGTTGTGCTTCGGAGTCGATGAAGGCCGAGCCATGGGGTACGTCGCGCACCACCGTGTCCAGTTTCGAGACGAGGCCGCCCACGTACGTCATGGTGCTGGCGGCCGTGGCGAAGCCGTCCAGGTCGTAGGGGATGACGCGGATGGTGATGTTGTCCGCTTCGGAGAGTTCGAGGAGCTTGGTGAGTTGGGTCCGGGAAGTGGTCCGGTCGCTGACCCTGATGCGTAGGGCCGACTCGTGGATCACCAACTCGTAGGGGATGGTGATTTTCTGGCCCGCCAGTCGGTGGCGGACTCGCAACTCAAGCTCCTCTTCGGTCAGTTCGGGCACCCTTGAGGAGAAGACGGCGCGCGCGTAGTACTCCGTCTGCAACAGGCCGGGCACGTAAAGGATCGCTACGTCACGCCGGAACGAGGCGTGATGGTTCAGTTCGGACAGGTCCAGGAACGACGTGGGCAGCAGGCCCCGGTACTCCTCCCACCAGCCGCGTGTCCGGTCGGTGGCCATCGTGACCAGGGCGTCGATGAACTCCCTGTCCGTGCAGGCGTAGTGGGATGCGAGGCGGCGTACTCGTTCCTCGCTCACGCCCACCAGCCCGGATTCGATGTGGCTCATCTGGACGCGGTTCGCCCCCAGCAGCGCTGCTGCCTCGACAGCGGTGAGCCCTGCTGCCTCGCGGAGCCTGCGCAATTCAATCCCCAGGCGCATGTGGCGTGCGGTCGGTTCGCGCCTCTGGACCATCAAGTGCTCCTCGTTCGGGGGTGATTACGCGATCGGCTTGCGTGGGGTTACAGGTTACCCCTACCGTCGGTGATGCAACGCACACGCTGCGGAAGTGCACCACCCCGTCGTGCCGTGACGGCCGTGGCAGAGCCACCGAGCGAACTCCCCTCCACCTGAACGGAGTTGACCCATGCCCGAAACCGAAGTCCCCGCCCCCTGGGAGTACTCCCTCTCCATCCCCAACGACCCCCGAGCCGTCACCGGAAGCCGCCGCACCCTCCGCCTGATCCTCACCGTCCACGGACTCATCGGCCTGGTCGACACCGCCGAACTCATCGCGACCGAGTTGGTCTCCAATGCCGTACGGCATACGGACGGTCCCGCCGATCTGCGCGTCCGGTGGGCGGCCGGTGTGCTGCGGATCGGGGCCTGGGATGCCGATCCCGAACCTCCGCCTCCGTCACGGCCGTTGGATCAGCTCGCGGAGTCGGAGGACGGGCGGGGGCTCGCGCTGGTCCGGGCCTGTTCCGATCAGTGGGGCTGGCAGCCGTTGGCCAGGCACGGCAAGCGCGGCAAATACGTATGGTGCGAACTGGTCGCCGTGTCTGGGCTGCCCTCGGCCCCTCGCCCCCTCACCGCGTAACCGGCAACGCCCCCACGAACCGCGCCCCGTCCCCCCGGTGCTGCACCGGAAACGTCACCTTCAGTGCCTGCTCCTGCCCCGTCACCGACAACCGCGTGACGAACTGCAACCCCAGGAACGCCTTCTTCGAACCGCCCGCCGAGACATACGGGCGCGGCAGGTTCAGGAGCAACTTGCCAGGTCTGCCACCGCGGTTGCCGTCGAAGAACATGACTCTCTGGTCGGTCAGGACTATGTACATGGGCCGTGGAGTGACCGTGGCCATCACCGTGCCCGCGCTCAACACCCCCACCACGGCCGCCGTCAGGGCCTGCTTGCGGACGGAGACCGAGCCGACGCCGGCCAGGGAGGTGAACTCGACCCGTTCGGAGTGGAGGAGCAACGGGGCCGCCACTTCGAGGAGTTGGCGATTGCGGCGGGCGTTCAGGGACATGGCGGGACTCCTGGGAGACGTACGGAAAAGTGCGGACGATATGAGGCTTCGGTGAACGGGAGTTGTACGGAAGGTCGGTCGACAGTCAAGTCACGGTCAGGCTCGTCCTATGCCTGACCTGCGGATTCCCCGACAACTGCGATGTCACAGGCCTCGCTTAGGATCCGCCGCATGTCACCTGCCCCAGGGCCCGGTCCCGGCCCCGACTTCGAACTCGCCTCCGCCCACCCGGAGGTCACCTGGTTGCGACAGGCCGCGGCCATGGCCGACTGGGCCGCCGTCCGGCAGTACCACGACAGCCTGCCGCCCGGTACCGACCGGGCCTTCGTCGTACGGGTGCTGGCCGAGGTCGACGGGGTCGAGCACGTACTGCGGCAGCAGGTGGCCGCCGTACCGGACGACGTGTTCGCGCTCACCGTGCTCGGCGCCCGGCTCGTACAGGTCGGGTGGGGGATACGGACCGCGGCGCGGGCCAAGGACGTCAGCAGGGAGCAATTCACCGCGTTCCACGCCCACTTGAGGGACGCGGAGCAGTTGCTGATCCGAGCCACGGCGCTCGACCCGTCGTACGACGCGGCCTGGGCCGAGCGGCTCAACACCGTCCGTGGGCTGTCGCTGGGGAAGAACGAGGCGCGGCGGCGCTACGACAGGCTGGCCAGGTACCACCCGCACCACTTCACCGGGCAGGCCCGTCTCCTCCAGAAGCTGTGTCCCAAGTGGGGCGGCAGTTGGGACGAAGCCCACGGTTTCGTGCGGGAGTGTCTACTGGCCGCGCCCGAGGGGTCGTTGAGCGGGGGGCTGGTGGCCGAGGCGCACATCGAGCACTGGCTCGACACGAAGGGCGACGACAAGCGGGCCGAGTATCTGCGCCAACCGCACGTCCACGCCGAACTCGTCGAGGCGGCCCAACGGTCCGTGCTCCACCCGCAGTTCGGGCGTCCGTACGGCTGGGTCACCGTCCAGGGCTCCTTCGCCGCGCTGTTCTCCCTCATCGGCGACACCGCCCAGGCCGCCGCGCACTTCCGCGCCCTCGGCAACCTCGCCTCCGAATATCCGTGGAGTTACCTCGGCGAGCCCGCCGAGACGTACGTCCAGCACCGCGACACCGTCCTGAGAGGCCGAAGATGAACACCCGGGACCCCCAGGGCGGCCACACCGCCGGCTCCGCCGTCCACCTCACCGAGGTCCACGGCATACCGACCCTCTTCGCGTACGCCCCCGGCCCCATGCGCGCCGGACTCGTCTTCCGCGTCGGCACCGCCGACGAGACCCTCGCCCGCGCCGGCGTCACCCATCTCGTCGAACACCTCGCCCTGTACCGCCACGGCCTCGCCGGCTACCACTACAACGGCGCGACGAAAGCGGCCTTCACCCACTTCCACGTGGAGGGCGCCGAACACGAGATCGTCGCCTACCTCCACGGCGTCTGCGCCTCCCTCACCGACCTCCCCATGGAGCGCCTGGAGACCGAGAAGGAGATCCTGCGCACCGAGGAGTCCCGCCGCGAGCCCGGCCAACTCCCGCTGTGGCGCTACGGCGCCCAGGGCTACGGCCTCGTCAGCTACCCGGAGTGGGGCGTCAGGAACCTGCGCCCCGAGGACGTGCACCACTGGACGCGGACCTGGTTCACGGGCGGCAACGCCGCGCTGTGGATCGCCGGCGAGCAGATACCGGCCGGGCTCGCCCCGCGACTGCCCCAGGGGCACCGCCACCCCCTCCCCGCCGTCACCTCCGCGCTCCCCGCCACGCCCGCCCACTTCTCCGACGGCCAGGGCGGTGTCCTGCTCGACGCCGTCGTCACCGACACCACCGCCGCCCGGCTCTACGCGGGCGTCCTGGAACGCGAACTCACCCGCGCCCTGCGCCAGGAGGGCGGTTACTCCTACACGGCGGCCACCGACTACACCTCCCGCCGCGACGGCCACGCGCTCCTCACCGCCTTCGCCGACTCCCTGCCCGCCAAGCAGGACGCGGTGCTCGGCGGCTTCGTCGACGTCCTCGCCGCCCTCCAGGCGGGCCGTGTCGCGCAGGCCGACCTGGACGCCGTACGCGCGCACGCCGACACGGCACTGACGGCGGCCGACGCGGCCGTACGGCGGCTGCCGGGCCTCGCGGAGGACCTGCTCGCCGGACGGCCGCCCCGCGGCGCCGACGAACTGCGGCACGAACTGTGGTCGGTGACGCCCGGTCATCTGCACGCGGTGGCCCTGGAGGCCGCCGGTACCGCCCTGATGCAGGTGCCCTCGGGGCACAGCGCCGACTGGGCCGGGTACGCGGAGGCGCCGGTCCGTTCGACGTACGCCGTCACCGGGCGGCGCTTCGAGGCGGTGGCCAAGAGCGGGGCCGCGCTGGTGGTGGGGGACGACGGGGTCAGCCTGACGGTGCGCGGGCGGGACGGGAGCGACCTCGCGGTGACCGTGCCGTACCGCGCCTGCGCCGCCGTGCTGAGCTGGCCCGACGGCGGCCGCCGGCTCATCGGCACCGACGGTCTCGCCGTGGACGTGGAACCCGGCCTCTACGGAGTCGACGCGCACACGATGGCGACGCTCGACGCGGCCGTACCACCGCACGCGCGTGTGCAGTTGCCGCCGCGGCAGAGCGCGCCCCGCGCGGAGGCACCCGCCGCCCCGGCCGCCCAGGACGGTGCCGCGCCCGCCCGGCGCACCGGCGGGCAGACCGCCGCGCTCGTCGTGTTCTTCGGGCTGGGCGGGCTGTTCGCCTTCCTCGCGCTCGCGGTGACGGTCTTCGGCGGCGGCGACCCCGAGACCAGCACGGGCGAGTGGATCGGCCTCGCGGCCTTCATGTGGGCCGTCACCGGGCTGCTGGTCTGGCCCGCGCTACGGATCCTGCGGCGCACCCGGAAGGCGTGACCCACCCCAGACACCTACCGCAGATACGGGTTCTGCTGAGCCGGCGCCGGAGTGGGAACCGCCATGTACCCCGGCTGCTTCGGCGTCGTGCGGTCGAACACCCCGAACAGCAGCAGCCCGGCCGCGACGAGCATGCTCACGATCAGGGCCAGGCCGAGGAACGGGTCGTCGTCCCCGCTGCCGCGGACCGCTATCAGCGGCAGCGTCACGCACTCGTAGAGCGCGAAGGAGGCGACCGCGCCCCAGTCCGACACCCGGCCGCGGCGGATCGCGACGTACAGGAAGGGCACCCACATCAGTACGCCGCACGATCCCCAGGCGAGGACCACCCAGGCGATCCGCTGCCACCAACCGGCCTCGAGCCGTTTCTCCATGTCAACCCCCCAAGGTCGGGGCAAGATTAGGGCAACGGCCGTCGTGCGGGGGGACGAACGGCTCCGCGAATCTCCGGGCGTCCGCCGGGACCCGCGCACCAGGAGGGGGTTTGTCCGGTCCGCGTTCCCCGGGGCAGGAGTTTTTGCCGTGCCATGAGGGAATCTTGTGGCGATCCAGGGAAGCTGTTTCCCGGACGAAAGGACGCCGTCGGTTACGTTGCGATCCGTTCAGGGCGCCCAAGCCCCGCGCGCGCACGGACAGTTCGGTGAGAACACGGACAGTTCGGGAGCAGCCGTACGCCGGAATGTCGTACGGCGTCGCCGCGCCGGGCTCGCGCCGCTTCAGGGGGCCTTCGGGGCTCGGTAACTTCCGCGGACGTCGTACACGTCCGCTTGTCATGAACAGGGGCGGGGATGGCAGAACACCGGCAGTCGAGGAAGCGCAGATACATCACGTGGGGCGTGGCCGGTGCCGCGGTCGTCGCGGGCGGCGGGATCGCCGCGACGAACTCGATGGCGGCCACCACCTGGCCCGCCCAGAAGACCTACACGGGCCGCGCCTTCGACACCTGCGCCGCGCCCTCCCTCGCCGCGATGAAGGCCTGGCACACCGACGGCGCCTACGGCGCGGCCGCCGTCTACATCGGCGGCAAGAACCGCGGCTGCAGCCAGCCCAACCTCACCGCGTCCTGGGTCAAGTCCCTCACCACGGTCGGCTGGAAGTTCATCCCGCTCTACGTCGGCTCGCAGCCGTCCTGCGGCTCCGGCGGCTCGGTGAAGATCAGCGCCTCCACGGCCGCGGCCGTCGGCAAGTCCGAGGCGGACGACGCGGTCGCCAAGTCCGCCGCGCTCGGCTTCAAGGCCGGCAGCCCGGTCTACCTGGACATGGAGTCGTACGACATCACGAACACGGCCTGCAACAACGCCGTGCTGACGTACGTCCGCGCCTTCGACAAGGAACTGCACGCCAAGATCTACCGCAGCGGCCTCTACGGCTTCTCCAGCTCCAGCGCCAAGGCGATCGCGACCGCGACCGACAAGACGGACCTGCCGGGCAACCTCTGGTACGCGCTGTGGGACAAGACGTACACGACGACCTCGGACTGGCCGTGGGGCTCCACCCAGTTCACCAGCCACAGCCGCGCGCACCAGTACCTGGTCAACAGCAAGGAGACCCGCGGCGGTTACACGATCACCGTGGACCGCGACACGTGGGACGCGCCGGTCGCCATCACCGGCTGAGGCGCGCGGAGAACCGCGGAGAACCGCGGGGAGCCGCGGGGAACGGGCCGATGACTGAGGGGTGAGGGCGATGAGGATGCTGCGGGTCTTGCGGGCGACGGGCGCGCCGGTGCTGCGGACGCCGGCCGTGCGGGTGGGCTTCGCCGCGCTGCCGGTCCTCAGCCTGGGCCTGCTGTGTCCCGTCCCCTCCCTCGTCCTCGCCCTGCGCCGTCGCACCCGCGCCGACTGGCTGGCCTTCGCCGGGTTCACCGCGGTCCTCGCGGCCTGGATCACGGAGGTCGCGCTGACACCGGTCGACACGCACGGCGTGCTCTTCGGAGTGGACCTCCTGCTGATCACCCTGTCGATGGTGGGCGCCTCGGCGCACGCGTGGACGGCGTGGCCCCGGCGGGCGGGGCAGCGCGAGCGCCGGTGGCGGTGGCTCGGCGCGCAGGCCGGGGCCGGGGTACCGGTGGGGGAGCGGGCCGAGGCTCTCGCGGTCAAGCGGGCGGAGGCCCTGGCGGTCGAGCGGGCGGAGGCCCCGGTGGCCGAGCGCGCGAAGGACGTGGTGGTCGAACGGGCTGAGGAGTAGCGGTACATGGCCAAGCAGGTCCGGCAGGTCACGCAGGCGCGTGCGGTCCCGGCGGGGAGACAGGGGCGGCTCAGCCGCGTGGGGCGCGCCGTGGTCGCCGGGCTGCGCTCGCTCGGCGGACGCACCATCGCCATGATCGCGGGCGCCGTCGCCGTAGCCCTCGCGGTGATCGTGACCGGGATCGTCCTCTCCCGGCACGACACCGGCCGCCCGCCGATCCCCGCCACCCGGGCCCGGCACTACACCGAGACCGACGCCTGTCTGCTCACCGACCGTCAGGGCATCAACGGCAGCACCGCCGCCGCGGTCTGGAAGGGCATGCAGGACGCCTCCCTCAAGACGCACGCGCGCGTGAACTACTCGTCCGTCACCGGCGAACAGAGCACCGGTAACGCCCGCCCCTTCCTCAACGCCATGCTCCAGGGCTCCTGCGAGGTCGTCCTCGCGGTGGGCGGCCCCGAGGTGAAGGCGGCGCAGGAGACGACGGCGCGGTACCCGAAGCTGGGCTTCGTGCTGATCGGCAGCGGCGGTGGGGGCAAGGCCGGCACGAACGTGGCCTGGGTGCCCGACGGCGACGGGCTGCGCGCGGGTGTCGCCGCCGCGGTGGAACGAGCGGTCGACGCCCGGAGCTGAGCCCACGCGTGCGTGCCGGTGCCCGAAGTCCTGGTGAATCGTTGGTCGAATGGGTTGGCCACAGGCGACCCACTGCCTACCATCGATCACCGCAAGACTTTGTGCACCGTCGCACAATCTCCAACGGGAGGCTCCCTTGCACCGCCGCCGTCGCACCGCGCTCGTCCTCACCGCCGTGATCGCCGCCGCGGCCCCCGCCCTGACCGCCTGCGGGAACGAGGCGCATCCCGGCGCCGCGGCCGTCGTGGGCGGGCAACGCATCACCGTCGCGCAGTTGCAGAGCCGGGTCAACGAGGTGCGCACGGCCCAGCGGTCGTCCGTCCAGAACGAGGCACAGTACGAGCGCGCCATCGCCACCACCGGCGGCCTCACCCGCGAGACGCTCTACGGCATGGTCTTCGACCAGGTCGTCCACCGCGCCGCCCAGGACGCCGGGGTCACCGTCACCCGCAAGGACATCCAGGACATGCGGGCGGCCCTCGCCCAGCAGGCGGGCGGCGCCAAGGCCCTGGAGGCGACCTGGCTCGCCCAGTACGGCGTCCCCCCGCAGCGCCTCGACGAGAACCTCCGCCTCCAGGTGGAGGGCCGCAAACTCGCCGCGAAACTCGGCACCGACACCACCCAGCCCGCCTTCTGGAAGGCCCTCTCCACGGCCTCCAAGGAACTCCACGTCGACCTCAACCCGCGCTACGGCACGTGGGACGTGGCCAAGAGCAGCCGGGTGGACGCGAAGACGCCGTGGGTGCGGGAGGTTACGGCGGCGCAGACCCAGCAGTCGGCGTAACGGTACGGCGGCTCGGTCAGCGGGCACGCGGGAAGCGAGCGCGGGTAGGTCGGAGGCCGGCCTGTGGACGACAGGGCAGCTGCCCGCCGGCCTGTGGACAACTCCGGGGCTGTCGGTGGTGTGGGTTACGTTCGGTGGGTGAACGCAACCAGTCCCGGCCCCGCTCCCGAGGGCGCCCCCGCCCCCACCCCCGGCCGCATCGTCCTGCTCACCACCAGCCACCGCGTCGCCCCCGGCCTGCTGTCCTGGCCCGCCTGGCAGGCGCTGCGCGACGCCGACCGGGTGCTGTGCGCGGACGGCGCGCATCCGCAGCTGCCGTATCTCCGCGAGGCCGGAATACAGGTGGACGAGGCGACCCCGACCGCCGAGGAACTGGTCGCGGCCTGCGCGGACGGCTCCACGGCGGTGATCGTGGCCACGGGAGAGGGCGAACCGGCCCTGACCGACGGCCTGGCCCGCCTGGCGGGCTCCGGCCGCGTCCAGATGCCGGACCTGGAACTGCTCCCCGCCTCCTACGACCTGCCCGGCGCCCGCCTCCTCGACCTCGTCCAGGTCATGGACCGCATCCGCGCCGAGTGCCCGTGGTCCTCCCAGCAGACCCACAAGGGCCTGGCGAAGTACGGCATCGAGGAGGCGTACGAACTCGTCGAGGCGATCGAGGAGGGCGACCGCGACGAACTCCGCGAGGAGCTGGGCGACGTCCTCCTCCAGGTCGTCTTCCACGCCCGCATCGCCGAGGAGGACCCCGACACCCCCTTCTCCATCGACGACGTGGCCGCCGGCATCGTCACCAAACTGATCCACCGCCACCCCCATGTCTTCGGCGACGAAACGGCGTCGACTCCCGAGGAGGTCAAGGCGCACTGGCTCCGCACCAAGGCCGAGGAGAAGCGCCGCACCTCCATCACCGAGGGCATCCCCATGGGCCAGCCCGGCCTCGCCCTCGCGTCGAAACTGGCATCACGCGTGCGGACGGCGGGACTTGAGGTGCCGTTGCCCACCGGGGACGACGGCATCGGGTACGAGCTGCTGGCGCTGGCCGTGCGGGCGGAGGCGGACGGGGTGGATCCGGAGGCTGCCTTGCGGGCGGCGGGGCGGGCTTATCGGGATGCGATCAGAGGCGTCGAAGGCTGAGTCAACGGCCCTGTGAATCAGTACCTTTGACGGCGGGGAGCTGAGGATCACGCGGGGGAGGTGGCGGGTGTGACAGAGGAAAAGGAGCGGTTGGCGACAGCGGGGGCCCGTGTGCTCATTGAGGGGGCTGCCTCAACCGCCTTGTGGAAGCCGATCCATGACAGCTTCGCGGCGTGGTTCCGGCGCCATGCGTTGACCGAGACGGAACTCCACCTCAGCCGACTCGAAAGGCTCGGCCGGCGATTCCGGGTACTGAACTCCCTGAATCCGATCCAGGAGAGGCGGCGATGGCGCTTCAGGCTCCTCGACGTGCTCATGAGGGCGTCCAGTTCAGCAGCGGCTGCTATCGAACTCGCCACGCTCATCGATGAGTTCGCGTCGGCCCTCGCGGCCCGCCCGCGCGAGGAACGACTCGAGTTCCGAGACCACCTCGACTTTCGCGGCAGCACCTTCAGAGGGACGGTGGCCGCCGTCCAGCACAACCACTACGGCGCCATTCCCTCCCCGGCGGCCTGGCGCCCGGTCGGCCAAGTCGGGCCCGTGGAGTTCGGAGTAGGTCCGACGCGGCGGGTGCTCGGTCTACCTGACGTCCCGCCGTACGTGCAGCGGGACTGTGACGAGGACCTTCGTATTCATCTCGCCCACAACGGCCTGGTGCTGATCCTCGGTGAGCCGTACGCGGGCAAGTCGTACACGGCGTGGCACGGAGTGCAGTCGTTGAAGAGGCACATCCTCTACGCTCCGTATCCGGGCGACGACCTGCGCGCCGTGCTGAGCGTGTTGGACGGGAATCCCGGTGAGTACGTCATCTGGCTGGACGAGTTGACCGATCACCTGGGAAGCGGCGGTCTCGATCTGAAGCTCCTGGGACGGTTCACCTCCCTCGGAGCCGTCATGCTCGGCACGATCAGTCCCGAGGAGTACTACCGGCGCCGTTCCGGGACGGCGCCGGGCGAGCGGGTCATCGCCGCGGCCCGCACGGTGGAGCTGGCGCGAGAGTGGAGCGACGCCGAACTGGAGCGGCTTGCAGGGCTCGACGACCCGCGCGCGTACCCGGCGTACATGTGGAGCGGTCGGGAGGGCGCAGCTTCGTACTTCGCGATCGGGCATCTGCTGTTCGACGAGTGGCGGCGCGTGGGGACCCAAGTGAGTCACCCGCGCGGGCAGTTGCTGGTACGTGCTGCGGTCGACCTCGCTCGGTGCGGGGTCAGGGGAGCGGTGCCGGTGGAATTGCTGAGAAGGGTCCACGAACACTACGGGGCAGAGGAACGCGAGTCATTCGAGGACGCTCTCGCCTGGGCGACGAAACCCCTGTTTGGAGCGTCGGGGCTCCTGGTACAGGGGGATGAGGCGCAGACCTGGCGGGTGTACGGGGCTCTCGTCGCGGAAGCCACGAGAGCGGACGGCAACCTGGAACCGGTGCCGGACGAGGTGTGGTGGACGCTGCTGGACGAGTCCGGGCCAGACTTTGTCGTCGACCGCGATGCCATCCTTGACGGGGCCCGTGCCGCGTTCCTCTCCCGGCTAAACGGGGAGGACACGGCCTTGATGATCGCCTTCTCCGGCCGCGTCGGACCCGATGAGCGCTGTGCCCTGCTCAGCCGGGCGGCGGACGCGGGTGACTGGAGGGGGGCCGAGGCACTCGCAGCGTTCCTCATGACACGCGGCGACACCACGCAGGCCATGCCGTATCTGGAGCAGGCGGCTGCAGCCGGCGGTTCCTGGGCCGCAACCACATTGGGCAAGCTCCTCCGCGACCAAGCCGAAGCATGGCTGCGCATAGCCGCCGAAGCCGGTGACCCCGTAGCCGCCCATGAACTCGGCGACACGCTGGTCGGCAGCGGTCGCGAGGACGAGGCACTTCTTTGGTATCGCAGGGCTGCGGCCGCCGGCCGCCGCGAGGTCGCCGTAAGTCTCGGTGCTCTTCTGAGCAGTTGGCGGGCCCCGGAGGCGGACGTCTGGTTGTGTTATGCCGCCGCACGGGGTGATGCGCGCGGCGCAGGTGAACTGGGCGTCCATCTCTCGTGGGAGCCAGAGGCCGACGAAGTGAAGCTGGTTCCCTACTACCAGCCAGCCGCACATGCTGGAGATGCGAGCGCGGCATTCAACCTTGGCCAGTGGATGGCCAGGCAGGATCGGTTCGACGAGGCGATGGAGTTATATCGCCAAGCCCTCCAAGGGGGCGTCTCCGAGGCGGAGACGGCCATCGGGGTGCTGCTGGACCTGCAGGGCAGGATGGCCGAAGCTGCGGACTGGTATCAGAGGGTTGAAGTCGCGGACACGTACCGATGGGCTGGCACCGCGAACCCCATCGGCCTCCCTGGAGTCCTCCCGGAACCGCCCCGCCCTCCGGACGGCACCACCCCCACCCCGGATACCGTCAAGGAGTGACCAACCAGCCCAGCCACCCCACCCCGCCGAACCCCGCGACCCCCGCTCCGGATCGGGCCCCCGAACTCTTCACCTGGGAATTCGCCACCAACCCCTACCCCACCTACGCCTGGCTCCGCGAGCACGCCCCCGTGCACAGGACCCGCCTCCCCAGCGGGGTGGAGGCCTGGCTGGTCACCCGTTACGCCGACGCCAAGCAGGCGCTGGCCGACCCGCTCCTCTCCAAGAACCCCGCGCATCATGACGAACCGGCGCACGCGAAGGGCAAGACCGGGATCCCGGGTGAGCGCAAGGCCGAGTTGATGACGCATCTGCTGAACATCGACCCGCCGGACCACACGCGCCTCCGACGACTGGTCAGCAAGGCGTTCACGCCCCGGCGGGTGGCCGAATTCGCGCCCCGGGTGCAGGAGTTGACGAACGATCTGATCGACCGGTTCGCAGCCGAAGGTTCCGCCGACCTCATCCACGACTTCGCCTTCCCGCTCCCCATCTACGCCATCTGCGACCTCCTCGGCGTCCCCCGCGAGGACCAGGACGACTTCCGCGACTGGGCGGGCATGATGATCCGTCACGGGGGAGGGCCGCGGGGCGGAGTCGCCCGGTCCGTCAAGAAGATGCGGAGCTATCTCGCCGACCTCATCCACCGCAAGCGCGAGGCACTCCCCGACACTCCGGACCCCCTTCCCGGCGAAGACCTCCTCTCCGGCCTGATCCGCGCCTCCGACCACGGCGACCACCTCACCGAGAACGAGGCCGCGGCGATGGCCTTCATCCTGCTCTTCGCCGGGTTCGAGACGACCGTCAATCTCATCGGCAACGGGATGTACGCCCTGCTCACCCACCCCGAGCAGCGTGCGCGCCTGGAGAAGTCCCTGGCCGCGGGGGAGAGCGGCCTCCTCGAGACCGGCGTAGAGGAACTCCTGCGCTACGACGGCCCGGTGGAGCTCGCGACCTGGCGGTTCGCCACGCGTCCGCTCGCCCTCGGGGGGCAGGACATCGCGGCCGGCGACCCCGTGCTGGTCGTGCTGGCCGCCGCGGACCGGGACCCGGAGCGGTTCGCCGATCCCGATGTCCTCGATCTCGGGCGCCGTGACAATCAACACCTCGGGTACGGCCACGGCATCCACTACTGCCTCGGCGCCCCGCTCGCCCGCCTGGAGGGCCAGACCGCGCTCGCGACCCTCCTCACCCGCCTCCCGGACCTGCAACTCGCCGGAGAGCCGGCCGACTTGCGCTGGCGCGGCGGCCTCATCATGCGCGGACTGCGCACCCTGCCCGTGGAGTTCACCCCGGAACGCCGTTGAACAGGTGGTCCGAGGCGCCGTAGGACAGGCAATGCGGCCCCCTAAACCTGAAAGTGACAGTTCTTCAACTCTGTGATCTTCACGTGATCTCCGTGGCATTAACTTGTGACAAGTGATCGACTGTGGATACGTTCACCTACCAGCGCGGCGCCCCGCACCACCCCCACGCCCTTCCGCCGCGCGGTCCCCCGCTGTCACGCGAAAGGCCTCCGCATGCTCTCCGGGAACGGTCGTCACCGTCGCCCCCGTCAGGCTCCGGCTCTCCTCGTCGCGGCCGGGGTGACCGGCTCCGCCATCGCCATCCCGCTCCTCGGCGCCGCCGCCGCGAACGCCGCCGACGGCACCACCTGGGACAAGGTGGCCAACTGCGAGAGCGGCGGCTCCTGGAGCGAGAACGACGGCAACGGCTACTACGGCGGCCTGCAGATGACGCAGGACGAATGGGACAAGTACGGCGGCCTCGACTATGCGCCCAGCGCCGACCTGGCCAGCCGTTCCCAGCAGATAGCCGTCGCCGAGAAGATCCTCGCCGACAAGGGCACCTCCGCCTGGACCACCTGCGCGCTGCTCTCCGGCCTCACCACCACCTCGGGTTCGACGGACGTCGACACCGGCCTCGCGAGCGACTCCCCGTCGGCGGACCCGACCGACTCCGGCTCCGGTTCCGACTCCGGTTCGTCGGACTCGTCCGCTTCCTCCGGCTTGTCCGACTCCGGCACCACGGACTCGACTTCGTCCGACGCGTCCGGCGATTCGGGTAGTGGCTCGACCGACAGTCCCTCGCCCACCGCGACGGACAAGTCCAGCGAGTCCGACAAGTCCACCACCCCTTCGACCGGCAACGACTCGGTCGCCGCCTCCCCGAAAATCGACGAAACGGACAACTCCGCCCAGGCGGTGGGCAAGTGGAGCCTCGTCGACACGGGTGCGCTCAGCGATGCCGACGGTCAGCAGGGCGAGCAGCAGGGCACCCAGTCGACCGGTCAGCAGAGCACCGGCAAGCATCGCGGCGCCAGCGCCGAGGAGAGCGTGTCGCCGCAGACCTACACCGTCCGCGCCGGCGACTCCCTCGCGTCCATCGCCGACTCCCTTGGCTACGACGGCGGATGGCGTGCCCTCTACGCCGAGAACAAAAAGGTGATAGGCGCCGATCCGACCCAGATCGCCGCCGGTCAGACCTTGGATGTCGGCACGGAAGTGGACGAAAAGTAGCAAGAGAGCAGCGGGAGTTCGCGTCACGCTTCGCTCGGGAATGTCCGGTTTGATCAAAGTGTGGGATGAGTCTCAGAAGGCCTGATCGTCTTTGGAATTCCGTGGATTCCGTGTCTACGGTCAAGGCCGTTCGTCACCACGAGCGTCCGGTTGCCGCAACGCCGAGTCCTGCCAGCGGCCTCCGGGAACAGTCGTCGCGTCAAGCGCCGTAGGCAGGAGCGGGGGACCCAAGGTAAGCGCCGGGCCCGGGAGTTGAGAGACGACCGGAACCGGCTTGGGGTGAAGTCGCGCACCGAGAGGTGTGCGGCCGGGCAACTCACACGGCCCGAACCCGACAGCTCACCTCGCAGGCGTCGGTGAGGGGATTGGGATCTTCCATGCTGTTTTCCAGCAAGGGCAAGCACCGCCGTCCGTCCAAGGCCACCCGCGTCGCCACGCTCGCCGGCGTCACCGGTGTCGCGATAGCCGCCCCGCTCATGGCGACCGGCAGCGCCTCCGCCGCCACCGCGTCCGAGTGGGACACGGTCGCCAGCTGCGAGTCCGGCGGCAACTGGTCCATCAACACCGGTAACGGCTACTACGGCGGTCTGCAGTTCTCCGCCTCGACGTGGGCCGCGTACGGCGGCACCGCCTACGCCTCCACCGCGAACCAGGCCTCCAAGTCCCAGCAGATCGCCGTGGCCGAGAAGGTTCTCGCCGCCCAGGGCAAGGGCGCCTGGCCCACCTGTGGCACCGGCCTGTCGGGCGCCTCCTACTCCGGCGGCAGCTCCTCCAGCTCCAGCGGCAACAGCTCCTCCTCGAGCAGCGGTTCCACCAGCGAGCGCTCCACGAGCGACACCACCGCCTCCCGCTCCGCCGAGCGCCCGGCGGCCAAGAAGACCGTCACCACCCCGACCGGCAAGAAGGTCAAGAAGGGTGACGGCGAGTACAAGGTCGTCAAGGGCGACACCCTCAGCTCCATCGCCGAGAAGCACAAGGTGAAGGGCGGCTGGCAGCAGCTGTTCAAGCTGAACAAGGACATCATCGACGACGCCGACTTCATCTTCCCGGGCCAGCAGCTCCACTTGAAGTGACCTACGCGGCTCGTAGCTGAACCACAGCGCCCTCACATCCGTGGTGTCCATCATGGAGACCCCGTGAGGGTCACCCCCGTCCCCCACGGGCTCCCCGCTCCGGTGCGTGTTCCCCCGTACGCACCGGGGCGGGGCTTTTTTGCGCCCTCTTCAGCGAAGCGCTTTGTTCCGTTCGGAAACAATTTACTCTCGGTTCTGTCCATCAGGCGGCCGACCGGATGGCCAATCGCCCCGAGCCGGTTAGGCTCGTCTCGCAGAGCCGCTGCGGTGTTGCCGTAGCCGCGTCAGATCCCAAGAAGGAGATGCTCGTGCCGTCCATCGACGTCGTCGTAGCCCGGGAAATCCTGGACTCCCGAGGCAACCCCACGGTCGAGGTCGAGGTCGGCCTCGACGACGGCAGCACGGGTCGTGCCGCCGTTCCGTCCGGCGCCTCCACGGGTGCCTTCGAGGCCATCGAGCTGCGTGACGGTGACCCCAACCGCTACGGCGGCAAGGGTGTCGAGAAGGCCGTCCTCGCCGTCATCGAGCAGATCGGCCCGGAGCTCGTCGGCTACGACGCCACCGAGCAGCGCCTGATCGACCAGGCGATGTTCGACCTGGACGCCACCGACAACAAGGGCTCGCTCGGCGCCAACGCCATCCTCGGCGTCTCCCTCGCCGTCGCGCACGCCGCGTCCGAGGCCAGCGACCTCCCCCTCTTCCGCTACCTCGGCGGTCCGAACGCGCACCTGCTGCCCGTTCCGATGATGAACATCCTGAACGGCGGCTCGCACGCCGACTCGAACGTGGACATCCAGGAGTTCATGATCGCGCCGATCGGCGCGGAGTCCTTCTCCGAGGCGCTGCGCTGGGGCGCCGAGGTCTACCACACCCTCAAGAAGGTGCTGAAGACCAAGGGCCTGTCCACCGGCCTCGGCGACGAGGGCGGCTTCGCCCCGAACCTGGAGTCCAACCGCGCCGCCCTCGACCTCATCATCGAGGCCATCAAGCAGGCCGGTTACATCCCCGGCGAGCAGATCGGGCTCGCGCTCGACGTCGCCGCGTCCGAGTTCTACAAGGACGGCAAGTACGAGTTCGAGGGCAAGTCCCGCTCGGCCGCCGAGATGACCGAGTACTACGAGGAGCTCGTCTCCGCGTACCCGCTCGTCTCGATCGAGGACCCGCTGTACGAGGACGACTGGGCCGGCTGGAAGGTCATCACCGACCGCATCGGCGACAAGGTCCAGATCGTCGGCGACGACCTCTTCGTCACCAACCCGGAGCGCCTCGCCCGCGGCATCGAGGAGGGCACCGCCAACGCCCTGCTCGTCAAGGTGAACCAGATCGGCTCGCTGACCGAGACCCTGGACGCCGTCGAGATGGCCCAGCGCAACGGCTTCAAGTGCATGATGTCCCACCGCTCCGGCGAGACCGAGGACACCACCATCGCCGACCTCGCCGTCGCGGTGAACTGCGGCCAGATCAAGACCGGCGCCCCGGCTCGCTCGGACCGCGTCGCCAAGTACAACCAGCTGCTCCGCATCGAGGAGATCCTCGACGACGCCGCCGAGTACGCGGGCCGTTCGGCTTTCCCCCGCTTCAAGGGCTGAGCCGTAAAGGGCTAAGCCTTAGCCAGTCGTACGTACGTCCCCGCACCCGGTCCCGTACCGTGTGCGGGGACGTACGCACGTGTGAAGGGGAGGCGGGACATGGCCGTGAAGGACCGGGACCGGTTCTCCACCGCGACCAGGCTCAAGCTGCTCGGCGAGCAGACGGCGGCCCGTGTCTACCGCTCCCAGACCAAGCGGCAGGCCCGCCGCTCCCGGCTCACCGGCCGGGCGGCCCTCCTCGCCCTGGTGCTGTGCTCGCTGATCGTGGCGCTGGCGTACCCGATAAGGCAGTACGTCTCCCAGCGCGCCGAGATCTCCGACCTGGAGCGGCAGCAGGCACAGGCCCGCCAGCGGGTCGAGCAGTTGCGCGACCTGAAGGCGCGCTGGCAGGACGACTCGTACGCGGAGCAGCAGATCCGGCAGCGGCTGCACTACGTGATGCCCGGGGAGACCGGCTACATCGTGATCGACCCGGACGCGGCCAAGCAGTCGCGCGCGGAGCTGGGGGCGGCCGACCGTCCCTGGTACGCGAACGTGTGGGACGGCGTCGACAAGTCCGACGCGTCCGACCGGTGAGAACCACCAGCTGAGAACCACCGACTGAGAACCACCAGCGAGAACTGACCCATAGAAAGACGTCCTGAAGACAGTCATGGAAACGCCCCCGCCGCCCACCCCGCGCACCGAGCCCACCGACGCCGACGTCGAGGCCTTCAAGCAGCAGCTCGGGCGTCCGCCGCGCGGGCTGCGCGCGATCGCACACCGTTGCCCGTGCGGACAGCCGGACGTGGTGGAGACGGCCCCCCGCCTCCCCGATGGCACCCCCTTCCCGACGACGTACTACCTCACGTGCCCGCGCGCCGCCTCGGCGATCGGCACCCTTGAGGCGAACGGCGTGATGAAGGAGATGACGGCCCGTCTGGAGACGGACCCGGAACTCGCCGCCGCGTACCGCGCCGCGCACGAGGACTACATCGCGCGCCGTGACGCCATCGAGGTCCTGGAGGGCTTCCCGAGCGCGGGCGGCATGCCGGACCGGGTGAAGTGCCTGCACGTCCTGGTGGGCCACTCCCTGGCCGCGGGCCCGGGTGTCAACCCGCTCGGCGATGAGGCGCTCGCGATGCTGCCGGAGTGGTGGGCGAAGGGGCCGTGCGTGACGTCGACGCAGGCGGAGGAGGACGAGAAGTGACCCGTGTCGCCGCCGTCGACTGCGGTACGAACTCGATCCGCCTCCTCGTGGCAGACGTAGACCCGGCGACGGGTCAACTGGTCGACCTGGACCGGCGGATGACGATCGTCCGGCTCGGCCAGGGTGTGGACAAGACCGGCCGCCTGGCCCCCGAGGCGCTGGAGCGCACGTTCGCCGCCTGCCGCGACTACGCCACGATCATCAAGGAACTCGGCGCCGAACGCGTCCGCTTCGTCGCCACCTCCGCCTCCCGCGACGCCTCGAACCGTGACGACTTCGTCCGCGGGGTGATGGACATCCTCGGCGTCGAACCCGAGGTCATCTCCGGCGACGAGGAGGCGGAACTCTCCTTCACGGGCGCGACAGCGGAACTGACCGGCCGGGACGACCTCGCCAAGCCGTACCTGGTCGTGGACATCGGCGGCGGCTCCACGGAGTTCGTGGTCGGCGACGACGCCGTCCGCGCCGCCCGCTCCGTGAACATCGGCTGCGTCCGCATGACCGAGCGCCACCTGGTCCAGGGCGGCAAGGTCACCGACCCGCCCACCCCGGACCAGATCACGGCGATGCGCGCCGACATCGAGGCCGCCCTCGACCTCGCCGAACAGACGGTCCCGCTCCGCGAGGCCCGCACCCTGGTCGGCCTGGCCGGCTCGGTCACCACGGTCTCGGCGATCGCCCAGAACCTCCCCGAGTACGACACGGAGGCCATCCACCACTCCCGCGTCTCCTACGACCGCGTCCGCGAGATCACGGAGTCCCTGCTCCGCTCCACCCACGCCGAACGCGCCGCCATCCCCTCCATGCACCCGGGCCGCGTCGACGTCATCGGCGCGGGCGCCCTCGTCCTCCTCTCGATCATGGAGCGGGTCGGGGCGAGCGAGGTCGTGGTGAGCGAGCACGACATCCTGGACGGGATCGCGTTCAAGGCGGCGCGCGAGGCCGGGGCGGGCAAGCAGGGCGGCTGAGGCGACGGGCTCGGGGCAATACCCGGGGTCTCTTCATGCCAGGGGCCGAAGCCCGATGGGATTCGGCCCTTGCCCGCGTCGCCCGTCGGGCATAGTCGGTGCAGGGAGCTCACGGACCTGTGGTCGGTGAGCGGAACGTGTGCGACGGGGGGTGCGGATGATGTCAGTGGTGCCGTTCGACATCGTGATCGTCGTCCTGATCGGGCTGCTGATCTGGACATTGGTTCGTTCCGGCAGTCGACGTGCCCAGGCGCGACGTCCGGCCGGGACAGGACCGACCGTTCTTCCGCGCGTCCCACAGGCGCACAACCAAGGGGGCCGTACCCCTTCCGCGCCTTCACCGGCCGGTGACGCGGGGCGGCGTCCCATGCTGACGGTGGCTGCCGAAATAGCCGGAATCCTCGGGCTGTTCATCGCCCTGATCGCCCTCATCTCCACTCGCTAGGCGAGGGCGGACGCGGGCGCACCCCGGCATCGCGTCAGACGCCGGCGTGCTGGTGCCGGACCCGGACCACCAGCTTCCCGGTCGCCCGGTTGTGCTCCATGTCCCCGTGGGCCTGCGCCACTTGCTCCAGCCCGTCGTACACCCGGTCGACAGGGAAGGCGAGTTGGCCGGCGGTGACCGCGTCGAGGATCTCCTGGAAGACCGCGGGGGACAGGTCGGACGCGTCGCCGAAGTAGCCCGCGAGGCGAACTCCCCTCGGCAGGTACTCGTTTGGAGAGAAGTCCCGCACCGTCCACTGGTTGGAGAGGCTGCCGCCGAAGCAGGCCGTGCCGTGGACGCGGACCGCGCGCAGGGTGTCCTGGAGGGTCGGGGTACCGACGAGGTCGAGGGCGGCGTCGACTCCGTCCGGGTACAACTCCCGTACGGCGGGCGCCACTTCGCCGCTGTCGAGGAGAGGGTGGTCGACGCCCCGCTCCTTCAGCAGGGCCAGGCGGTCGGGGCGCCGGGTGGTGGACAGCACCGTGGCGTCACGCCAGCGGGCCAGCGCGGCGGCGGCGAGGCCCACGGACGAGGTCCCGCCCCGGATCAGCACGGACTGCCCCGGCCGCAGATCCAGCCCGACCGTGAGCGACCCGTAGGCCGTCTGCACCATCTCCGGCAGCGCGCCCAGCACCTCCCACGGCAGCTCGGTCTCGACGGGGATCACCTGCGCCAGCGGCACGGACGTGTACTCGGCGTACCCGCCGTCGTAGGTCCGCCCCATGTCGCCCATCATCGCGACGACCTTCTGCCCGGGAGCCAGCCCACTGCCGGCCGGGGCCGCGTCGACGGTCCCCGTGGCCTCGATGCCCGGCACCCGCGGGAAGCTGACGCCCTCGCTCACCCCCAGCCGCAGCTTCAACTCCGACCGGTTGACCCCGAACGCCTCCACCCGGATACGCACCCACCCGTCCCGCTCGGGCGGCAGCGGAAGCGTGGTCAGCCGCAGGTTCTCCACGGGGCCGGGGCCGGAGAGCTGGACGGCGCGCATGGTGCTCGGAGAGGACGTCATGGGGCTGCCAACGTGCGGGCGGGGCGGGTGCATTCCCGACTGCGCCGGACCCTCGCGACCCCGAATTATTACTCGCCGGTATTAAACTCCTGAGCAGCCCATATAACGTATGAGCGGTTGCAGGGGCGCTCGCCGACCCCCTCCGGAACACGCCCGTAAGAAAGTTCGTGAAGTTCTTCACAAGGAATTCTGTCCTGTTGGACGACGAGACTGCCCCGGTTGGCCCTTCCGGGGTCCCGGCGGGCCTGGGAGCGTGTTCTGCGGGGTGGTGCGGGAGTGATTCGGGGGAGTTTCGGGAGGGTGTCGTGGAGGTGTGGTCCAGGGGGGTCGAAGGGACAGAGCGGCAGCTCACGCGGCCTTGACAACGGGGCGAACCGACCCGTGGTTCCCCGCCCGCGGAGTGACTTGGATCATGCGAGTCGCGGAGGATAACACACCCCCCACCGATGCTTGTGAAGGGGCGCACGAGCGACCCCCCTGGGGCAGGTGGATACTCGATGCCATGAGCACCACGGAGCGTCCCAGGATCCTCGTAGTAGGCGGTGGGTACGTAGGCCTGTACGCAGCTCGGCGCATTCTCAAGAAGATGCGCTACGGCGAGGCGACCGTCACGGTCGTCGACCCCCGGTCGTACATGACCTACCAGCCCTTCCTCCCCGAAGCCGCCGCCGGCAGCATCTCCCCTCGGCACGTCGTCGTCCCGTTGCGACGCGTACTGCCCAAGGCGGAGGTCCTCACCGGCCGGGTCACCACCATCGACCAGGACCGCAAGGTCGCCACGATCGCCCCCCTCGTGGGCGAGGCGTACGAGCTGCCTTTCGACTACCTCGTCATCGCGATGGGCGCGGTCTCCCGCACCTTCCCGATCCCCGGCCTCGCCGAACAGGGCATCGGCATGAAGGGCATCGAGGAGTCCATCGGCCTGCGCAACCACGTCCTCGAGCAGCTCGACAAGGCCGACTCCACCACCGACGAGGAGATCCGCCGCAAGGCGCTCACCTTCGTCTTCGTCGGCGGCGGTTTCGCCGGCGCGGAGACCATCGGTGAGGTCGAGGACATGGCCCGGGACGCGGCCAAGTACTACAACAAGGTCTCCCGCGAGGACATGCGCTTCGTCCTCGTCGACGCCGCCGACAAGATCCTCCCGGAGGTCGGCCCCAAGCTCGGCCTCTACGGCAAGGAGCACCTGGAGAGCCGCGGGATCGAGATCTACCTCTCGACCTCGATGGACTCCTGCGTCGACGGGCATGTCGTTCTCAAGAACGGCCTTGAGGTCGACTCCAACACGATCGTGTGGACGGCCGGCGTCAAGCCGAACCCCGTTCTCTCCCGCTTCGGCCTCCCGCTCGGCCCGCGCGGTCACGTCGACGCCCAGCCGACCCTCCAGGTCACCGGCACCGACTACGTCTGGGCCGCCGGCGACAACGCCCAGGTCCCCGACATCGCCAGCCGCAAGGCCGGCGTCGAGAACGCCTGGTGCCCGCCGAACGCCCAGCACGCGCTGCGCCAGGCGAAGGTCCTCGGCGACAACGTGATCTCCGGTATGCGGGGCTTCCCGCAGAAGGAGTACTCGCACGCCAACAAGGGTGCGGTCGCCGGTCTCGGCCTGCACAAGGGCGTCGCGATGATCGTCATGGGCAAGGTGAAGATCAAGGTCAAGGGCCGTCTCGCCTGGTACATGCACCGCGGCTACCACGGTCTGGCCATGCCGACCTGGAACCGCAAGATCCGCGTCTTCGCCGACTGGACGCTCGCGATGTTCCTCAAGCGCGAGGTCGTCTCGCTCGGCGCCATGGAGAACCCCCGCGAGGAGTTCTACGAGGCCGCCAAGCCGGCGCCGGCTCCGGCCGCCGCCGCGAAGACCGAGGAGAAGGCCAAGGCCTCCTGACCCCCTCCGGTCAGCTCGGACAACGCAAGAAGAAGTAACCCCGAAGGGGCCGTCCGCCATCCGTGGTGCGGGCGGCCCCTTCGGCGTGCTGCACGTGTCACCTTCATGGCTGCTACATCTATTTTGCCTACTCGTAACGCTCAAGCAGGACTGCGATCGGGCCTGGCCGGTGTTTACGTAGTGATGGACAATTCCGGGATCCGCGTCACGGAGGTGTGCGCCATGGCTGATGCCGCGCTGCGGCTCAAATCCCTCTTCGAACAGCTACTGGGAACCCCCATCCCGCTGCGCATCCGCGCCTGGGACGGTTCCGAGGCAGGACCGCCCGATGCGCCGACCTTGGTCGTACGCAATCGCCGTGCCCTGCGCCGACTCCTGTGGAAGCCCGGCGAACTGGGCATGGCCCGCGCCTGGGTCTCCGGCGACCTGGGCATCGAGGGCGACCTGTACGCCGCCCTCGACGCGATGTCCGAGCTGGTGTGGGAGCGCGGCGAGGACGCCCGCACCCTCGCCCAGGCCCTGCGCGACCCCGACGTACGCTCCGCCGCCCGCGGACTGGTCAAGCTCGCCGGACTCCCGCTGCCGCCCGCCCCGCCCCCGGAGGAGGTCCGCCGCAGCCGGGCCCACCTCCACACCAAACGCACCGACAAGCGCGCCATCAGCCACCACTACGACGTCGGCAACGACTTCTACGAGATCGTCCTCGGCCCCTCGATGGTCTACTCGTGCGCCTACTGGGAGTCCCCGGACGGCACGTTGGAGGACGCCCAGCGCGACAAGCTCGAACTCATCTGCCGCAAGCTGGAGTTGACGCCGGGTCAGCGACTCCTCGACGTCGGCTGCGGCTGGGGTTCGATGGCGATCCACGCGGCCCGCGAGTACGGCGTGAGCGTGGTCGGCGTGACCCTCTCCCAGGAACAGGCGGCCTACGCCCGTAAGCGCGTCGCGGGCGAGGGGCTCACCGACAAGGTGGAGATCCGGGTGCAGGACTACCGGGACGTCACCGACGGGCCCTACGACGCCATCTCCTCCATCGGCATGGCCGAACACGTGGGCACCGAGCGGTACTTGGAGTACGCCAGGGACCTCTTCGGCTTGCTCAGACCGGGCGGGCGGCTGCTGAACCACCAGATCGCCCGTCGCCCCTGGCAGGACGAATCGGCGTACGACATCGACGAGTTCATCGACGCGTACGTCTTCCCCGACGGTGAACTCGCCCCGATCGGCACCACCGTGACCCAGCTGGAGAGTGCCGGGTTCGAGGTGCGGGACGTCGAGGCGATCCGCGAGCACTACGCGCTCACCCTGCGCCGCTGGGTCGCCAACCTGGAGGCCGAGTGGGCCCGCGCGGCCAAGCTCGCCGGGGTCGGCCGGGCCCGCGTCTGGCGCCTGTACATGGCGGCCTCCGCGCTCGCCTTCGAGCGCAACCGCATCGGCGTCAACCAGGTCCTGGCCGTCCGCACCCCGGACGGCGGGAACTCCGGGATGGCGTTGCGCGCCCGCACCTGGAACTGAGCACGTTTCCCGGCGAACAGCGAGCACGGCAAGGGGCCCCGTTCCGATCCGGAACGGGGCCCCTGCCTCGTGGCCGTCAACTCGGCTACGGCTACTCGGACTTGATGGCCGACAGCATGTTCAGCTTCGCCGCGCGCCGGGCCGGCCACAGCGCCGCGAGGACACCGACCGTGCCCGCGAGGAGCAGGAAGAGCGCCATCCGGGCCCAGGGGATGACGAGTTCGTAGGTCGCCATCTTCGCGCCGATCAACTCGCCCGCCGCCCAGCCGAAGAACACACCCAGACCGATGCCGAGCACCCCGCCGAAGAGCGAGATGACCAGGGACTCCAGCCGGACCATCCGCTTGATGCCCTTGCGGTCGAGGCCGATCGCGCGCAGCATCCCGATCTCCTGGGAGCGCTCGAAGACCGACATGGCAAGGGTGTTGATGACCCCGAGGACCGCGACGATCACCGCCATGGCGAGCAGGCCGTAGACCATGTTGAGGATGAGCGTGAAGACCTGCGCGATGCTGTCGGAGAGGTCCTTCTTGTCCTGGACCTTGACGGCCGGGTTGGAGCCGAGGGCCTTCTCCAGCTTGTCCTTGGTCGAACTCGACGCGCCGTCAGCGGTCTTGACCAGGATCTGCATGTCGGCCGGGTCGGTCTGGTGCGGGGCGAGCGTCGCGTTGTCGAGCATGATGCCGCGGATCAGCGCGTTGCCCTCGTAGACCGCGGAGACGGTGAGCTGCTGTGCCTTGCCGTCCTCGTAGTGCGTGGTGAAGGTCGAACCGGCCTTCCAGCCATAGGACTTGGCCGTGTCGTCGTCCACGACCACCTGCGTGCCGGCGACCTTGAAGGTGCCGCTGTCGACCTTCAGGTCGGTGAGCTTGCCGATCGCGGAGCCGTTGACCCCGGTCAGGAACTCGGTCTTGCCGTCGATGCGCGAGGGGGCGTTGCGCAGCGGGCTGCTGGCGGTGATGCCGGACGTGGTGGTGAGGGTCTTGTCGACGTCCGGGGAGAGCTGGTTGCCGTTCGCCATCGAGACGATGTAGTCGGCGCTGATCGCGGACGAGGCCATCTTGTCGATCGCCTGCTGGAGGCTGCCCGCCATCACCGTCATGCCGGTGATGAGGGTGAGGCCGATCATCAGCGCGGACGCGGTGGCGGCCGTGCGGCGCGGGTTGCGCACCGAGTTCTGGCGGGCCAGCTTGCCGGAGATCCCGAAGATCCGCAGGACCGGCGCCGAGGCCGCGATCAGCGGGCGGGACAGCAGCGGGGTCAGGATGAACACGCCGATGATGAGGAGTACGGCGCCGAATCCCATGGGCGCCTGGCCGTCCGAACCGCTCATCGTGGTGGCCGCGATGACGACCGCGATGCCCGCGCCGGAGAACAGCGCGCCCAGCGTGTTGCGCAGGACGAGGGACTTGGTGGTGGCCGTCGCGTGCAGGCTGCTCATCGCGGCGACCGGCGGGATCTTCGCGGCGCGGCGGCCGGGCAGCCAGGCGGCGAGCATCGTGATGAGGATGCCGACCGCGAGGGCGCTCAGCACCGTGTTCGAGGTGATGACGAGCGGGCCGTCCGGGACGGTCGCGCCGATCGTGCCCATCAGGGCGCGCAGCCCGGCGCCGATGCCGATACCGGCGAGCAGACCGGCCACCGCGGCGACCGCGCCGACCACGAACGCCTCAAGCAGCACCGACCGCGTGACCTGACGGCGCGAGGCGCCGACGGCGCGCAACAGGGCCAGTTCCTTGGTGCGTTGGGCGACCAGCATGGTGAAGGTGTTGGCGATGATGAAGGTGCCGACGAAGAGCGCGATGCCGGCGAAGACCAGCAGCCCCGACTTCAGCCCGCTCATCGACGAGGCGATCGCCTCGGCCTGGTCGTCGGCGAGCTTCTTCGCGGTGGTGGTCTCGGTGAGGCCCTTCGGCAGGGCGCTGTCCAGCTGCGCCTTCAGCGCGGCCTGACTGGTCCCGGCCGCGGCCTTCACATCGATCTCGTCGTACGTCCCCGCCTTGCCGAACAGCTTCTGAGCGGTCGCGGTGTCGAAGAGGGCGAGGCTGCCGCCGGCGGCGACGTTGCCGTCGTCGGTGGTGAAGATGCCGGTGATCTTCGGGGTCAGGACGGGGCCGTCGACCGAGATGCGCACGGTGTCGCCGACCTTGTACCCGGCGCGCTTCGCGGTCTCGGAGTCGATGGCGACCTCACCCGAACCATGCGGCGCGGCACCGGACTTGAGGGGATACCGGGCGTCCTTGCTGCCCCAGTAGTTCCCGCCCTCGGACTGGAAGCCGCCGCCGATGAGCTTGCCCTTCTTGTCGGCGATGGCGGTGAAGCCGTTGACGACCCCGGTCGCGGACGCGGCCCCCGGTACCTTGGCGCTGGTGTCGAGCATGGCCTGGGTCAGCTCGGGCGTCTTGCCGACCGTGTCGCCCTTGTCGTCCTGGGACTTGGCCCGGACGGCCACGTCGACCTGGTCGAAGCCCTTGGCCGAGCTGTTCTGGAAGGCGTTCGAGATGGTGTTGGTGAAGACCAGGGTCCCCGACACGAACGCGACGCCGAGCATCACGGCGAGCACGGTCATGAGGAGCCGGGCCTTGTGCGCGAGTACGTTGCGCAAGGCGGTACGGAACATGGGTCTACTCAGTCCAGGTCTACGAGGGGTGAGCCGGGCGGCGGAGCCGGGTGCCGGGGCGGTGAAGTCGGGCCCGGGGCAGCGGAGTTGGGCGCCGCCGGGCAGCGAGGTCGGGAGCCCTGGCGGTGAAGTCGGCTGCCGGGGCCGCGAGATGAGGGAGCGTCAGAAGACCTAGCTGGTGCGGCCCTTGGCGTCGAACTGCTTCATGCGGTCCAGCACCGAGTCCGCGGTCGGCTCGTAGACCTCGTCGACGATACGGCCGTCCGCGAGGAAGACCACCCGGTCCGCGTAGGCCGCGGCCACCGGGTCGTGGGTGACCATGACCACCGTCTGGCCCAGCTCCCGTACGGAGTTGCGGAGGAAGCCCAGTACCTCGGCGCCGGAGCGCGAGTCCAGGTTTCCGGTGGGCTCGTCGCCGAAGATGATGTCGGGGCGGGAGGCCAACGCCCGTGCCACGGCGACGCGTTGCTGCTGGCCGCCGGAGAGCTCGGAGGGCCGGTGCTTCAGCCGGTCGGCGAGGCCGATCATCGTGATCACCGAGTCCAGCCACTGCTTGTCCGGCTTGCGGCCCGCGATGTCCATCGGGAGCGTGATGTTCTCCAGGGCCGTCAGCGTCGGCAGCAGGTTGAACGCCTGGAAGATGAAACCGATCTTGTCCCGGCGCAACTTGGTGAGCTGCTTGTCCTTCAGGGAGCCCAGCTCGGTGTCACCGATCCGCACGGAACCGGACGAGAAGGTGTCCAGGCCGGCCACGCAGTGCATGAGCGTGGACTTGCCGGACCCCGAGGGGCCCATGATCGCGGTGAACTCGGCCTGCCGGAAGGCGATGGAGACCCGGTCGAGGGCGACCACCTGGGTCTCGCCCTGTCCGTAGATCTTGGAAAGATCCGTGGCACGCGCGGCCACGGAGGTGGTCCGTTCGGCGATGGGGGTGGTGGTCACGGAGGGCGCTCCTGTCGGGACGACGGTATTGCTTGGATACGCCACCCATCCTCGCGGCCCCATCGCGCCGTGTAGTCAGCCGCTGTTCCGGTTCCGGGGGCAGCCTTCAGTCGGACTGCGCTCAGCGGTGTCATACCTGGGGATGAGGACCACCCCCGAGAAGGTCCCCGAGAAGCCCCCCGGGACGACCCCTGGAGCCGCCTCTGTGAACGATCACGTCAAGAACCGGTGGAGCACCCTCGTTCGGGCGGTGAAATTCCGTCATTCCGCATACGAGGCCCCAGATCGCACGCAAGGCTGTTGGCAAGTGCTGATGGCGCATTCCGTGGTCTGATGCACCCTCAGACATCAATAAAATAAGACAACATCGGTCCGCCTGCCCGCTGTTGGGGACGCGCGTCCCGATAGGCTCGTGACCTCGATGCGGAGCCCACGGCCTGCCCGGATGGTGGAATGCAGACACGGCGAGCTTAAACCTCGCTGCCCCTTCGCGGGCGTGCCGGTTCAAGTCCGGCTCCGGGCACCATCGCAGTTACTCGGCGTGACGCACGGCGACGGTGAGTTGCCGCAGTGTCCCCTCGGCGGCCCTCGCCACCCCCTTCCCGACCGTTGACAGGTGACCCTTGCGGTCGGAGACTTGAGTCGCGCCAACGAGGTGAAGAGAATTTCACCAGGCGAACATACGTGACTGTCGCCCGCTCGAAGGGAACGTCCGATGCGTACCACCGTCGGCATCATCGGAGCCGGCCCCGCCGGGCTCCTCCTCGCCCGGCTGCTGCACAACGCCGGGATCGACTCGGTCGTGCTGGAGAGCCGCGACCGGGAGTATGTCGAGCACCGGCAGCGCGCCGGGATCCTGGAGCAGGGCACGGTCGACGTGCTGCGCGCGGCCGGCGCCGGTGAGCGGATGGACCGGGAGGGGCTGCGGCACGACGGGATCGAGCTGCGGTTCGACCGCAAGCGGCACCGGGTGGACTTCCCGGCCCTCACCGGCGGCCGTAGCGTCACGGTCTACGCGCAGACCGAGGTGTGCAAGGACCTGATCACCCTCCAACTCGCCGACGGAGGACCGCTGTTGTTCGAGGCGGAGGCCTTGGCGGTGGAGGGCGCGGACACCGACCACCCCCGCGTCCGCTTCCGGCACCAGGGCCGCGAGGACGTCCTCGACTGCGACTACGTCGTCGGGTGCGACGGCTTCTGGGGCGTCGCCCGCAACGCGATCCCCGCCGAACTGACCCGCGTCTTCGAGCGCTCGTACCCCTACGCCTGGCTCGGCATCCTCGCCGACGTCGCGCCCTCCCACGACGAGCTGGTCTACGCCCGCCACGAGCGCGGCTTCGCCCTCCTCTCCATGCGCTCCCCGTCCGTCTCCCGTCTCTACCTCCAGGTGGAGGAGGGCGCGGACGCGGAGGGCTGGAGCGACGACGACATCTGGGCCGAACTGGAGCGCCGGTTCGAGACGGAGGACGGCTGGAAGCTCGACCGCGGACCCATCACGCAGAAATCCGTCACCCCGATGCGTTCGTACGTCCACGAGCCCATGCGGTACGGACGGCTCTTCCTCGCCGGGGACGCCGCGCACATCGTCCCGCCGACCGGAGCGAAGGGCCTGAACCTAGCCGTCGGCGACGTCGTCACCTTCGCGAGGGCGCTGACGTACAAGAAGGAGACGGGCGGCGACGAACGGCTCGACGGGTACTCCGCGACCTGTCTGCGGCGGGTGTGGCAGGCCGAGCGGTTCTCCTACGACATGACGAGCCTCCTGCACCGCGCGCCCGACGCGACGGCCTTCGAGGGGCGGCTCCAGCTGGCCCGGCTGGAGCGGATCGCGAGCTCGCGGGCGGCCGAGACGGATCTCGCCGAGGCGTACACCGGGTTCCCTCTCGGCGAACAGGGATAAGGGGGCTCCAAGAGGGGCGTCACGGCTTGGTACCAGTGTTCGCACGGGGTGCGATCCACCGCGTACCTTGGCAGGACGAGGGGAAGATCCTCCCCAAGAGGTAGGGTCAATCCTTTGCCTACCTATTACTCTTGAGCCCAAGGCCGCGCGAGGCGGCCATGGAGGAGTGAAATGAGGAGCAGAAACCCGGTCTTCTCGCGACGGGGGTTCAGCCGCGACAACGGCTACGCGGGCTTCAACACCGCGCCGCAGGCCGGGGGCCCCGCCGTGGGCACGCAGGGCAACCCCTACGCGGGCGGCAACCCGTACGCGCAGAACCCGTACGCCCAGCAGGACCTTCAGCAGGGCGCGCCGCCGCAGGCCCCGGCCACCACCGGCCGGATGACCATGGACGACGTGGTCCTGCGCACCGGCACCACCCTCGGCACGCTGATCGTGACGGCCGCCCTCGCCTGGGCGCTGCTCCCGGTCGACGACGCCAACCTCGGCCGTTCGTACGGCATCGGCATCGGTGCCGCGCTGGTCGCGATGGTCCTGGCGTTCGTCCAGTCCTTCAAGCGCAAGCCCGTCCCGGCGCTGATCCTGTCGTACGCCGCGCTGGAAGGCGTCTTCCTCGGCGTCGTCTCGAGCGTCGTCGACAACCGCATCGCGAGCGGCGCGGCCATGCAGGCCGTGATCGGCACGATGGCGGTCTTCGCCGGCGTCCTCATCGCGTACCGCGCGGGCTGGATCCGCGTGAACCGCCGGTTCTACGGCTTCGTGATGGCGGCCGCGCTCGGCTTCGTGCTGCTGATGGTCGTGAACCTGCTGTTCGCGGTGTTCGGCGGCGGTGACGGCCTCGGCTTCCGCAGCGGCCCGCTCGGCATCTTCTTCGGTGTCGTCGGCATCATCCTCGGCGCGTGCTTCCTCGCCCTCGACTTCAAGCAGGTCGAGGACGGGATCGCCTACGGCGCGCCCAAGGAGGAGGCCTGGCTCGCGGCCTTCGGGCTCACGCTGACGCTGGTGTGGATCTACATGGAGTTCCTGCGGCTCCTGTCGATCCTGAACAGCAACAACTAGCGGCGACAACCAGCCGCGGTACGGCGGTAGTTCCGCCCGCTCGCGCGAAAGGGCCCCGGGTTCGTTCCCGGGGCCCTTCGTCATGTCCGTGTCCGTGGTGGGTCGGTCTGTGGTGCGCGCCTAGAGCAGTTTGCGCGCGGCCCTCCTCAGGTCGTACTCGTGAATGATCGCCTTGGCGTGGCCGTACGCGAGGTCGTGCTCGGCGCGGAGCCAGCTGACCTTCTCCTCGAAGCGGAAGAGGGCGGGGCCTTCGTCGACGGTGCGCAGCCAGTCGGACACTTCACGACCGGTGCAGTGGGGGATGCGGGCGAGCAGATTACGGTGGGTCTCCTGGGAGAACACTTGGGACATCGGCGCCTCCGGACGCATGGGGTGTAAGCCGGTCCTTCAGGTCACCGTGCCTGAGCGTTCGCCCGTTGGCAACAGTCCCGGTACGGCGCGTAGTCTCGCGGCGTGGTGGATACGACGCGGTTGACTCAAGCGGTGGATCACTTCGCGGACCGGCTCAGGGCTGCGCCGCAGAGCCGTTTGCAGAGGGGTGCCGCTGCCGAGGCTCTGGGGCTGGCCAGGGAGTTTGCCCTGTGGGCGCAGCGGGTTGAGGATCCCTCGGGGGAGGCTCGGGAGATGCCGGATGCGGGGATGTTCGCCGCGGCCGATCAAATCACCGTTGCTGTGCATGACTTGGCGGTTGTGCTGGTGAGTGACGCCGAGGTCGAGCAGGCGGTGGGGTTGGTCGCGGAGGCGCAGAAGAGGGCGGGGGTCTGAGGTGCGTTGGCGGGTGCCTGTGCGTTGTGGCTGGTCGCGCAGTTCCCCGCGCCCCTAAAAGAGACGGTGGGCGTGCGTTTTCAGGTGCGCCGCTCCACGCGCCCCTAAAAAATGCGGGCCCGTCGTTTTCGGCTTGCGGTCCGTTGTGGTTGCTCGCGCAGTTCCCCGCGCCCCTAAAGACTAAAAACGCAGGCCGGCCGTGTTCTTTTAGGGGCGCGGGGAACTGCGCGAGCAACCCCCACGCACCCGCACCCGACGACGTACCTGGACGCCCCCGGCATCACAGCGACGCTATGACCCTGTCCGCCAGGATGTAGACGTTTTCCTCGCCGCACGCGAACGTGAGGGTGTACGCGCCGGAGACTCCCGAGCCGCCGAGGAGGAACGGGGTTTCGCCGGCGTGGAGGGCTGCGGCGAGGCGTTCGGCGGTTTCGCGGTGGCCGGGGGTCATGCAGAGGGTGGTGCCGTCGGCGAAGACGTAGACGTCGAGGGTGCCGAGGGGGCCGGGGCGGACGTCGGCCAGTTCGACCGCGGACTCGGCGAGTTCCTCCAGCGTCGCCACCGTGCGCTCGTGGTCGTTCGCCACCGGCGACTGCGCCGGGACGAAGTCCGGGTGGGACGGGTGGCGGCGGCGGGCCGCGGCCAGTTCGGGGGACTCGCCGGCGAACTCGTCGGCGTCCGCGGAGAACTCGGTGACCGGCTCCAGCGGTTCGAGGCCCACGAAGTCGCTCTGACGGGGCAGGAACAGCTCACTGTCGGGCAGACCCAGCAGAGTCGGCACCTCGGTGTCGCGGGCTTCCTGCGCGGCCCAGAAGGCGCGCGCCTCGGCCAGCTCCCGCTCCCGCTCCTCCGCCAGCGCCTCGGCCACGGCGGCGCGTATCTCATCCGCGTCGGTGTGGCTGCGGGCGGCGGGCACGAGCGCCCGTACGGCGGCGGCCCGGCCCTCGGCCAGTTCGGTGTGCAGGTCCGCCACCTGTCGACGGAGCACCAAGAGGGTGCGCAGGACGGCGACGCCCACGGCGCCTGTGGCGGCCGTGGTGAGCAGCAAAGCGATCGGCATGGCGCTCACTGACGTACTCCCGGTTCAAAGTCGACCCCCGACTTCCTACATCAGCTTGAAGGGCGGACTAACCAGCTGTCAGTGCGTAACGTCACGAAACGGGCAGGACTTTGGGCCCGATGTTTGGTGGTGAAACGGTCCTGACCTGGGAAAATCCCTCTTCGAAGGGAGATAGGTCACATCCTGGGGGAGATTGGATCACAAATCGGCCCAGAACCCAGGTGGTTACTGGGTTCCGGGCCAAGAGGTGACGCAAAGTTCCCGCGCGATTACGGGGAGTTGGTCAGCTGAGGCGCTCGATGACCATCGCCATGCCCTGGCCGCCGCCGACGCACATGGTCTCCAGACCGAACTGCTTGTCGTGGAACTGGAGGGAGTTGATCAGCGTGCCGGTGATGCGGGCGCCGGTCATGCCGAAGGGGTGGCCTACGGCGATCGCGCCGCCGTTCACGTTCAGCTTCTCCAGCGGGATGCCCAGGTCGCGGTAGGACGGGATCACCTGGGCGGCGAACGCCTCGTTGATCTCGAACAGGTCGATGTCGTCGACGGTGAGACCGGCGCGGCCCAGCGCCTGCTTGGACGCCTCGACCGGGCCCAGGCCCATGATCTCGGGGGAGAGGCCGGAGACGCCGGTCGACACGATCCGGGCCAGGGGTGTGAGGCCGAGCTCGCGGGCCTTCGTGTCGCTCATGATGACGACCGCGGCGGCGCCGTCGTTCAGCGGGCAGCAGTTGCCGGCCGTGACCAGGCCGTCGGGGCGGAAGACCGGCTTCAGGCCGGAGACGCCCTCCAGGGTGACGCCGGCGCGCGGGCCGTCGTCCTTCGACACGACCGTGCCGTCGGGCAGCGTGACCGGGGTGATCTCGCGCTCCCAGAAGCCGTTCTTGATGGCTTCCTCGGCGAGGTTCTGCGAGCGGACGCCGAACTCGTCCATGTCCTGGCGGGTGACGCCCTTGATCCGGGCGAGGTTCTCCGCGGTCTGGCCCATCGCGATGTACGGGTCGGGGAGCAGGCCGTCCTCGCGCGGGTCGTGCCAGGTCGAGCCCTCGGACGTGGCGGTGGCGGCGGTGCGGGCCTGTGCCTCGTCGAAGATCGGGTTCGTGGTGCCGGGGATGCCGTCGGAGCTGCCCTTGGCGTAGCGGGAGACCATCTCGACGCCGGCCGAGATGAAGACGTCGCCCTCGCCTGCCTTGATGGCGTGCAGGGCCATGCGGCTGGTCTGCAGGGACGAGGAACAGTAACGGGTGATCGTGCAGCCCGGCAGGTGGTCCATGCCCATCTGTACGGCGACGATCCGGCCGAGGTTGTAGCCCTGCTCGCCGCCGGGGAGGCCGCAGCCGAGCATCAGGTCCTCGATGAGCTTCGGGTCCAGCTCGGGGATCTTCGCGAGGGCGGCCTGGATGATCGTGGCGGTGAGGTCGTCGGGGCGCAGGTCCTTGAGGGAGCCCTTGACGGCGCGGCCGATGGGGGAGCGGGCGGTCGAGACGATGACGGCTTCGGGCATCACGGCTCCATTGGCGTTCGTACGGCGTGAGGTGCGGGGGACTGGCACGGCTTCCTTGCGAAGTTACCCGCACGTATGGCGCAGGTCACGGGGATCGCTGTGTGACCCGCGCCGCAATTGTCTAAGCGCTTGCTTGGCTCGCAGCTCCCCCCGACTCACTGGCCGTCCCAGGGGGCTCCGCCCCCTGGACCCCCGGGCCTGCGCCCACCCACCACCCGACTCGGTCGGCCGAGAGGCGAGCGAACCCCGGCCCGTCCGGCGGCCGGGCGGTCGAGGGGTGCGGCTCGGTCGGAGCGGGCGCCCCTGGGGGCTGCGCCCCCAGCCCCCCATCGGCCTGAACGGCCTCGTCCTCAAACGCCGGACGGGCTGGAGGGTGTGGGCTCGGGCTCAGATACCGGATGGACTGGGAGGTGCCGGCTTGGGCTCAGGAGCCGGACGGGTTGGAGGGGGGCCGCCTTGTCCTCAGACGCCCGACGGGTTGGAGGGTGCCGGCTCGGGCTCAGACGTCGGACGGGTTGGAGGGTGCCGGCTCGGGCTCAAGAGCCGGACGGGTTGGAGGGTGCCGGCTCGGGCTCAAGAGCCGGACTGGCTGGAGGGTGCCAGCTCGGGCTCAGATGCCGGACGGGCTCGAAGGTGTCACCCCGGGCTAAAGAGCCGGACGGGCTGGGAGGCGCCGCCTCGTCCTCAAACGCCGGACGGGTTTGGACGGTGCCGTCCGCCCTCAAACGCCGGACGGGTTGGACGGTGTCGCCCAGCGCTCAAGCCCCGGACAGGCTGGAGGACGCCGCCTCGTCCTCAACAGCCGGACGGGCTGGACGGTACCGCCCCGCGCTCAAAAGCCGGACGGGCTGGGAAGGCGTCGCCCCGCGCTCAAACCCCCGACGCGCTGGACGACGCCGCTCAAACCCCCGACGCCCCAGAAGGCGCCACCTCCGGCTCCGGAACCCGCCGCCGCTTTCGCCGCTTCAGCAGAGCCCACGGTCCCCGCGGCCCCGTCGGCATCGCCGCAGTGACCTCCGTGCCCGGCTCCGAAGCCGCCTCCGCCGCGGCCCGTGCCACCGGGAGGAAGCCCTCGCGGCGGGACGCGTCCGGGCGGTCCTCCTCGGCCGGCCAGAGGCCCAGCGCGGCGCAGACCGTCGGGAGGACGGCCATGGCCGCCGTGGCGTAGCCCTCCGCCGAGGGGTGGAAGTTGTCCGGGCCGAACAGCTCGCGGGGGTTCGCCGCGAACTCGGGGCCCAGCAGGTCGCCCAGCGACACCGTGCGGCCGCCCTGCTCGACCGTGCCGATCGTCTGGGCCGCCGCCAACTGTCTGGACGCCCGGCGGGCCAGCCAGCGCAGCGGCTGCTGGACCTGTTCCACCGTCCCGAGGTCGGGACACGTGCCGACGACCACCTCGGCGCCGGCCGTGCGCAGCCGCCGTACCGTCGCCGAGAGGTGACGGACCGACCGCGTTGGGTGCATGCGGTGGGTGACGTCGTTCGCGCCGATCATGATCACGCAGACGTCGGGCACCCGGGTGGTGTCCGCCAGGGCCAGCGCCACCTGGCGGTCCAGGTCGTCGGACTGGGCGCCCGGGAGGGCCACGTTGTGCAGCTCGACCGGGCGTTCCGAGACCGCCGCGAGCCCGGACGCCAGCAGCGCGCCCGGGGTCTGGGCCGCCCGGTGGACGCCCTGGCCCGCCGCCGTGGAGTCGCCGAGCATGGTCAGCCGGATCGGGGGTTCACCCGGGGTGTCGTAGACATGTCCGTACCGGCCGTCCGCGCTCGGCACATGGTTGCTGCCCGGCGCATGGCCGTTGCCCACATGGCGCTTCACGAAGCGGACCTCGGCCAGCACCAGCCCGATCGCCGCCGCGCCCACCAGTCCGACCCCGCCGCCGCCGTACGCCGCACCGGCCGCGATCCGCCGGGCCACCCGCGCCCTCGACATCCTCGTCATACGCCGCCGCCACCTCCTCTAAGCCGTCATCCACTCCTTGCCCCGAACAGCACGTCGTCCAATCTCAACGGGCGGTGAACGTGGATTCCGGGCGCCCACTCGCGCGCTGTCCCAGAGGCGTCAACGACTCCTCCGCCCTGCGGCCGCCCGCACCGGACCCGCTCACCGGCACCCGCCCGCCCCGCGGATTCCCCGCGTACCGACCCCGCCGAACGGGCCTTACGCTGACAGGACCATTCACGACACTTCTTTGCAGCAACCGGAGACAACGGTGCAATTCCACGACTCGATGATCAGCCTCGTCGGCAACACCCCGCTGCTGAGGCTCAACAGCGTGACCGCGGGCATCCAGGCGACCGTGCTCGCCAAGGTGGAGTACTTCAACCCCGGCGGATCCGTGAAGGACCGCATCGCGCTGCGCATGATCGAGGCGGCCGAGAAGAGCGGGGAGCTTCAGCCCGGCGGCACCATCGTCGAGCCGACCAGCGGCAACACCGGCGTCGGCCTGGCCATCGTCGCCCAGCAGAAGGGGTACCACTGCATCTTCGTGTGCCCCGACAAGGTGTCCACCGACAAGATCAACGTGCTGCGCGCGTACGGCGCCGAAGTGGTCGTCTGCCCGACCGCCGTGGACCCCGAGCACCCGGACTCGTACTACAACGTCTCCGACCGCCTCGTCCGCGAGACCCCGGGCGCCTGGAAGCCGGACCAGTACTCCAACCCGAACAACCCCCTCTCCCACTACCACTCGACCGGCCCCGAGCTCTGGGAGCAGACCGAGGGGAAGATCACCCACTTCGTCGCGGGTGTGGGCACCGGCGGCACCATCTCCGGCACCGGGCGCTACCTCAAGGACGCCAGTGACGGGGCTGTCCAGGTCATCGGCGCCGACCCCGAGGGGTCCGTGTACTCCGGCGGCTCCGGGCGGCCGTATCTCGTCGAGGGCGTCGGTGAGGACTTCTGGCCGACCGCCTACGACCGGACCGTCGCGGACGAGATCGTCCCCGTGTCCGACAAGGACTCCTTCCAGATGACCCGCCGGCTGGCCAAGGAGGAGGGGCTGCTGGTGGGCGGTTCCTGCGGGATGGCCGTCGTCGCCGCGCTGCGGGTCGCCGAGCGGCTGGGCCCCGACGACGTCGTGGTCGTACTCCTCCCCGACAGCGGGCGCGGGTACCTCTCGAAGATCTTCAACGACGAGTGGATGGCCGACTACGGCTTCCTGGAGGACGAGGGTCCCAGCGCCCGCGTCGCCGACGTCCTGAACGACAAGGTGCACGGCGCCATCCCGTCCCTCGTGCACATGCACCCGGAGGAGTCGGTCGGCGAGGCCATCGAGGTGCTGCGCGAGTACGGCGTCTCGCAGATGCCGATCGTGAAGCCGGGCGCCGGTCACCCGGACGTCATGGCGGCGGAGGTCGTCGGCTCGGTCGTCGAACGGGAGCTGCTGGACGCCCTGTTCACCCAGCGCGCCTCGCTGACCGACCCGCTGGAGAAGCACATGTCGGCCCCGCTGCCGCAGGTCGGCTCCGGTGAGCCGGTGGGCGACCTGATGACCGTGCTCGGCGGCGCCGACGCGGCGATCGTCCTGGTCGAGGGCAAGCCGACCGGGGTCATCAGCCGGCAGGACCTGCTGTCCTTCCTCGCCAAGGGCGGGAAGCAGTAGCAAACGTCCGGTGAACGGGCCGTGTCGACGGCGACTTTGCGGTTGCCCACCGAAACGGTGGACTTCGCGGAAGTGGTACGAGGGCGTCACGTCCACGCAGCACACGCTTAACAAGCGTCGGGCAGATTAGTGGGTGTCGGCAGGGCGGGAGCGGCTCCCCGCCTCGCCGGCACAAAAACGGCGTCACGGACCTCCGGAGCGGCTCCCGGACCTCCACCGACGCCTAGGACGCGCACGCCCGGCCCTGACCCGGCACGCGTCCCTCGCGGGGACCGCCGTCGTCCCGCCCTCCCGGCAACGGGGGGTGCGGCGGTCCCCGCGCATAGCTTTTTCACGGCCACATCGTCTACGGCCCAGCAGGCCCCGTACGTCCCGTAGTGGCACAACTCCCCCGGGACGGTCAGTCCTCCCAGGCGTCGTCATCGGACCGCGAGGACCCGCGGCGCCGGCTCCCGAACAGCCCCGGATTCGTCCGCGCGGCCTGGACGGCGTTGACCCCGACGATGCCGGCCCAGGCCACCAGCAGGCCGGGCAGGTGGGCGATGCCGCCGCCGATCGCGGACAGCGGGATCGCCAGGACCATCGAGACGATGCCGAAGCCGAAGCGTTCGCCCCAGGAGTCGGTGGGCTTCGGCCCGCGCGACGAGCCGCGGGCGACCACCATCTGCTGCTCGGCCAGCTGTCGGCGCACCCGGCGCTCCACCGCGCCGTCGATCCGCTGGTCGACCTTCTCCAGGAAGGAGTCGACCAGCGCCGACTCGTACTCGTCGCCGAGTTCCCTGCGCGCCTGCAGGGTGGCGTTGAGTTCCTTCTTGAGTTCGACGTCGTTCGCGTCCATTCCCGTCATGCGACTCAGATTAGGGAGCCGCCGCGCCCGCTGCACTGGGGATAGCCCCCCTGTTCGGAGTCGGGTTCACCGGGAGCACCCCCAGCGACTCCAGCACCCGGCGATGACCGTGCTCGACGCCCGTGATGCTGACCTCGATACCCCGGTCGCGCAGCTCGCCCACCGCGTCCTTCAGGGCCAGCGCACCCGTCGCGTCGACCGCCGTCAGCCCCGACAGCCGCAGGTCCACGGCCGTCACGTCCTGGACGTCGGCGAGGCTGCGGCGGAAGCGGTGGGCGGCGGCGAAGAGGAGGGGGCCGTCGAAGCGGTAGGTCACCGTGCCGGAGGTGTCCGGGAGTTCGTCGGTCGTTGCCGGGGTCAGGCGGGTGCCGCGCATCGCCGCGCGCAGGGCGAGCAGGACCGAGACGCCGAGGCCGATCAGCACCGCGCGCACCAGGTCGAGGGCGAGGGTGCCGGCCGCGGTGAGGACCAGGACCAGGGCGTCGCCGTGCGTCGAGCGGGCCATCGCGCGGACCGCGTCCGTCTCCACCATGCGGATCGCCGTCGCCAGCAGCACCCCGGCCAGCGCGGCCAGCGGGATACGGCCCACCAGCGGTGCCGCGACCGCGACGATCCCGGCGAGGATCACGGCGTGCGCGAGGGCGGCCAGGCGGGAGGTGGCGCCGGTGCGGACGTTGACGGCGGTGCGGGCGATCGCGCCCGTCGCCGGGACACCGCCGAAGAGCGGGGCCGCGAGGTTGGCGATGCCCTGGCCGAAGAGTTCCTTGCCGGGGTCGTGCCGCTCGCCGGGGCGCATCGCGTCCGCGACGGAGGCGGAGAGGAGGGATTCCAGGGCGGCCAACGCCGCCACCGCCGCCGCGGGGAGCAACAAGGACGGGACGCGGGACACGTCCAGGAAGGCGAGGGAAGGGGCCGGGATCGAGGCTGGGAGCGTGCCCAGGCGGGTGACGTGCAGGTGCAGGGCCTCGGACACGGCCGTCGCCACCGCAACTGCCGCCAGGGAGAAGGGAACTGTGGGCTTCCAGCGCGCCCCGGCCAGCATCAGCGCGGCCGAGCCGAGGGCGAGCAGGAGGGCTGCCCAGTGCGGGGTCGCGTCGAACTCCTCCGCCGCCCGGGCCGCGACCACCGCGACCTGGTCACCGCTCGGGGTGGGCACGCCCAGCGCCGACGGCACCTGCTGGAGCCCGATCACACACGCGATGCCGATGGTGAAACCGGCGATCACGGGTGCGGGGACGTAGGCCATCGCCGCTCCCGCGCGGGCGAAGGCGAGCACGAGGAGCATGAAGCCGGAGATCAGACCGACCGTCAGGACGCCGTTCGCGCCGTACTCGTGGACGATCGGGACGAGGACGACGGTCATCGCGCCGGTCGGCCCGCTGACCTGGCGCGCGGAGCCGCCGAACAGCGCGGCGAGCGAGCCCGCGACGATCGCGGTGATCAGGCCGGAGGCCGCGCCGAGTCCGGACGTCACCCCGAAACCGAGGGCGAGCGGGAGCGCCACGACGGCGACCGTGAGGCCGCACAGGAGGTCGCGGCGCGGGGCGCGGGTCATGGTGCGGAAGTCGGCGGGGGAGGGCAGGACGGAGAGCACGCCGTTCATGTTCATGAGCTTCTTCGCGTCAGGAGCGTGAGGGGAGTGGGCCCAACAGCCTTGATGCTGTGGGGACTTGGGGCTACGGCAGCAGCGACACGAGCCCCGTGTCGAGGTCGAAGCGGGCCGCGACGACGTGCGCGGAGGTGAAGGCGGGGTCGGCGCGGATCGCGTCCCGGACCCAGGCCGTGTGGGCCCGCATGGTGTGCTCGGCCCAGTCGCCGGGCAGGGCGCGGGTGCGGCGCGCGGCCGGGCTGATCTCGTCGACCAGGAGCGCGAGATGGCCGGGGACGGGGGCGCCGGTCTCCAGGTGCGCGAGGGTCGCCGCGACCGCGCCGCAGCGCTCGTGGCCGAGCACCAGCACCAGGGGGATGCGCAGTTCCTCCACCCCGTACTGGATGGACGCGAGCACCGCCTCGTCCAGGACCTCGCCGGCCGTCCTTATGCACAACAGGTCGCCGAGGCCCTGGTCGAAGACCAGCTCCGGCGGCACCCGGGAGTCGATGCAGCCGACGATCACCGCGAACGGGTGCTGTGCGACGGCCAGTTGGTGGCGGAGTCGGCGGCTCTCGTCCGGGTGGCGGGAGTGGTCGGTGGCGTAGCGGCGGTTGCCGTCCAGGAGTTCGGCGAGCGCGGCGGGGGCGGTGGTCGGGTGGGGCGGTGGGCCGACGGCGGCGGTGGCGGTCGGAGGGGCGGCGGCCAGCGCGCCGACGGCGGTGGCCGTCAGAAAGGCCCTGCGGTTCGAGGCCATGCGGTTCCTCAGGTGGTGAGCGTGAAATCACCCTACGCATGCGATCAGTTACCGAGAGTGCCGGTTTAACGACACTTGACTGATCCCTCGTCAGATCATCAGCGTGCCATTACTTCGTGATGCCGTGCTGCTTCGCGTACGTGTTCGCCACGTCCTCCGGGTCCTTCTTGTCCTTGTCCACCTGGCGGTTCAGCTCGGTGAGCTGGGCCGTGGTGAGGAGGTTCCCGAGCCGCGCGAGCGCCTTGCGGACCGTGGGGTCGGCCACGCGGTCGGCGATGAGCGGGACGATGTGCTGGCTGGGGATCAGGGTCTTGGGGTCGGTCAGGACCACCCAGTCGTTGGCCTTGATGTCGGTGTCGGTGGTGAACAGGTTCGCCACGTCCACATCGCCCTTCTTCAGCGCGCCCTTCACCAACGGCCCGTCGGAATCAAGGGACTTGAACTCCTTGAACTCCACGCCGTACACGTCCTTCAGTCCTACGACGCCCACCTGACGGGTCTTCACCTCGGCGGAGGCGCCCAGGGTCAGCTTGCCGTTGTGCTTCGCGAGGTCGGCCAGCGAGGTCAGGCCGTACTTCCTGGCGGTCTCGCGGGTGACGGCGAAGCAGTCCGCGTCCTCCGCGATGCCGTAGGCCAGGACCTGGAGGCCGGAGGGGAGGGCGAGGGTGAGGGCGTTCTGCATCTCGCCCGGCTCCGCGACCTTCGACTTGGGCTGGAGGTAGGTGAGCAGGGCGCCCTGGTACTCGGGGAGGAGGTCGATGTCGCCGCTCTTGAGGGCGGGGAAGACGATCTCGCGGGTGCCGAGGTTGGGGCGGACCTTGACCTTCACGCCGGCCGCTTCGAGAGCGGCGGCGTAGAGGTAGCCGAGGACCTGGTTCTCGGTGAAGTTGGCGGTGCCGATGGTGACGCCGTTCTTGCTGGAGGCGCTGCCACCGCCGGACGAACTCCCGCCGTCGAGCGAGGTGACACCGCTGGAGCAGGCGGACAGGACGGGCACGGCGACGGCCGTTCCGGCGAGGGCGCCGAGGAGAGTGCGACGGTTCATTTTCGGGTTCCTTCAGGTTCGGCGCGCCCCAAAGGGGCGCGGGGAACTGCGCGACCAGCCACGACGAAGCCGCAGACGATCGACGGCATATCGAGCGAGGGGCTCACGCCGTGCGATGACGGAAGAGGAAGCGCTGAAGCCCGGAGAGACCGAGGTCCAGCACGATGGCGACAACGGCGACAAGCACCGCCCCGCCCAGCACTTGCACAAGATCCCGCTGGGCGAGCCCGTCGAAGACGAAGCGGCCCAGGCCCCCGAAGGAGACGTACGCGGCGACGGTTGCCGTGGAGACCACCTGGATGAGCGCGAGGCGCAGGCCGGTCATGATCAGGGGGAGCGCGAGGGGCAACTCGACCTGGAACAGCACCTGGTGACCGCGCATGCCCTGGCCGCGTGCCGCGTCCTTCACGTCCGGGTCCACGGCCGTCATCCCGGCGTAGGTGTTCGTGACGATGGACGGGACCGCGAGGGCGACCAGCGCGATGTACACCGGCCACATCGACAGGCCGCTGGCCAGGAAGACGAGGACGACCAGGCCGACGGTCGGCAGGGCGCGGCCGAAGGACGCGAGGTTGATTGCGAGGAACGCGCCCTTGCCGGTGTGGCCGATCAGCAGGCCGAGGGGGAGGCCGATCGCGGCCGCGATGAGGGTCGCGAGCAGCGAGTACTGGAGGTGCTCGGCGAGGCGGTGCGCGATGCCGTCCGAACCGGCCCACTGGGAGCCGCTGGTCAGCCACTTGCCGAGGTTCTTGAAGAGTTCGAACATCAGGCTCGCCGCCTCGTCCAGGGGGTCAGTACGTACTGGAGGCCGACCAGCAGGGCGTCCGCCACCACGGCCAGGAGCAGGGTCAGGACCACGCCCACGATCACCGGCGTCGGGAAGTCGCGCTGGAAGCCGTCGGTGAAGAGCTGGCCGAGGCCGCCGTCGCCGATGTAGGTCGCGACCGAGACGAGCGAGATCGACATGACCGTGGCGATACGGACACCGGCCATGATCACCGGGAGCGCGAGGGGGAGTTCGACGGTGAGGAGCGTGCGCAGGGGCCGCGTGCCCATCGCCTTCGCGGCCTCCTTCGTCTTCGCGGGGACCGAGTCGAGGCCCTCGACCGTGTTTCGCAGCAGTACGACCAGCGTGTAGACCGTCAGGCCGATCACGGTCGTGGTGCGGGTGAGGCCGCTGATCGGGAGCAGGAGCACGAAGATCGCGATCGACGGGATCGTGAAGAGCACGTTCGACAGGCCGAGCAGGAAGCCCCGGAGCGGGCGGACGCGGTGGGCCACGACCGCCAGCGGGAGCGAGATCAGCAGACCGAGGAAGACGGCGGTCATCGCGGCCTGGAGATGCGAGAACGTGAGGCTGGTGAGGTCGTCGGTGTGGTCGCCTATCCACGACCAGTCGATGGTCATGCCGCGACCCTTGCCTCGGCGTGTGCCTGGCCCGCGTGGGTGTGGATGTCGTCGCGGGAGGAGACGCCGGTGAGGACGCCGTTCGCGTCGACGCGGGCGATCAGGCCGTTCGGGGAGGCGACGGACTCGTTGAGGGCGGCGAGGAGGGAATCGCCGTCCTGGAGCGGTCGTACGGGGATCTCGGCGCCCTTGGATGCCCAGTGGAGGGGTTTGCGGGCCTCGTCCACGACCAGGGTCCAGGTGTCGCCCTCGGGGGCCGGGCCCTGCGGGACCTCGGCGAGGGTGGTGAGGGAGAGCAGCTTGAGGCCGCGTTCGGCGCCGAGGAAGTCGGCGACGAAGTCGTCGGCCGGGCGGGCGAGGAGTTCGGCGGGGGCCGCGCACTGGACGAGGTGACCGCCGGTGCGGAAGATCGCGATGCGGTCGCCGAGCCGTACGGCTTCGTCGATGTCGTGCGTGACGAAGACGATGGTCTTGTTCAACTCCTTCTGCAGGCGCAGGAGTTCGTCCTGGAGCTGAGTGCGGACCACCGGGTCGACGGCGCCGAAGGGCTCGTCCATCAGGAGCACCGGCGGGTCGGCGGCGAGCGCGCGGGCCACGCCGACGCGCTGCTGCTGGCCGCCGGAGAGCTGGTGCGGGTAGCGCTTCCCGGCGTCGGCGGCGAGCCCGACGGTCTCCAGCAGCTCGGCCGCGCGGGCCCTGGCCTTCTTCCGGCCGTGGCCCAGGAGCAGCGGCACGGTGGCGATGTTGTCCAGCACCGTGCGGTGCGGGAAGAGCCCCGACTGCTGGATGACGTACCCGATGGAACGGCGCAGTTCGGCCGCGTCCTGCTGGGTGACGTCCTTGCCGCCGACCTTGATGACGCCCGAGGTCGGGTCGATCATCCGGTTGATCATCCGAAGGGTGGTCGTCTTGCCGCAACCGGAGGAACCGACCAGTACGGTGACCCCGCCTTCCGGCATCTCCAGGGAGAGGTCGTGAACTGCTGTCGTGCCGTTGGGGAAGCGTTTGTGGACCGCGTCGAACTGGATCATGAGTTGTCCCTTGCCCGGCTGTATAACGTCATGCAGAGTTCTCGGTGTCTGAATAGTTTGTCAATGTCTCCGCGTTAATCCGAGGTAACGGATGACCGGCAGGCAAGATCGAGTGTCCTGATTGAGGGGAGTTCGTCGCCTTATGTCGTCTCAGATCGTGGACGCCTCCGATGTGGCGCTGTCCGGAGGCACCGATCTGGTCGTCCTCGACGGGGTCGGCTTCGGGGTCACCGACGTCGTACGCCTCGCCGACGGGGACGCCCGCCCGGTCCCCGGCACCGACGCGATGAAGCGCGCGACGGAGTCCTGGGACGCGGCCCGCCAGATCGCCGCGACCGGCCGCGTCTACGGCCGCTCGACGGGCGTCGGTGCCAACCGGAACGAGGACGTGCCCACGGAGGCGGCGGCGGAGCACGGCCTGCGGTTGCTGCGCAGCCACGCCGGCGCGATCGGCGACGAGCTTCCGGCGCGGGAGGTGCGGGCGATGCTCGCCGTCCGGGCCAACCAGTTGCTGGCCGGGGGTGCGGGGCTGCGTCCTACGGTCGTCACGGCGTTGTGCGAGGCGCTGGAGAACGGGGTGTATCCGGTCGTCAACGAGTTCGGGTCGGTGGGGACGGGGGACATCGCGGCGCTGGCTCAGGTGGGGCTGGCGTTGGTGGGGGAGCACCCTTGGCGGAGCGTCTTCGGTGGTCCCGGTCTTGCGGGCGTCCCCGAGCCCCAACCCCTCGACAACAACGACGCGTTGGCGATGATCAGCAGCAACGCGCTCACCCTCGGCCAATCCGCCCTCGCCCTGCATGAGTTGAGGGGGCTGATCGGGGCCACGCAGGTCGTCGGGGCGTTGTCGCTGCTCGCCGTCGACGGGTCGCACGAGCCGTATGCCGCGCCGGTGCACGCGGCTCGGCCGCACCGGGGATCTACCGAAGTCGCGCGGCGGATGCGGGAGTTGATCGGGGCCGCGGACCGGCCCACTCCTCCCCTCGGGCGGATTCAGGACCCGTACGGGTTCCGGTGTCTGCCGCAGATCCACGGGCCCGCGCATGACGCGGCGGACGCGTTGGAGGAGGTGCTGGCGATCGAGATCAACGCGGCCGCCGAGAACCCGTTCATCTCCGCCGAGGACATGACCGCCTACCACCACGGCGGCTTCTACCAGGCCCAACTCGTCCTCGCCCTGGACCACTTCAGGCTCGCGCTCACCCAGGTGGCCCGGCTGTCGACGTCACGGCTCTCCTCGCTGAACGAGCCCGGGTTCACCCGCCTCAAGCCGTTCCTCGCGGACAACGAGGCCGCGTCCTCCGGGGTGATGATCCTGGAGTACGCCGCTGCCGCCGCCCTCGGCGACCTGAGGGCCTTCTCCGCTCCCGCCTCGCTCGGGCACGCTGTACTCTCCCGGGGCGTCGAGGAACAGGCCAGCTTCGCCTCGCTCGCCGCACGTCAGACACTGCGCGCCTGCCGCGCGTACCGTCTCGTCGTCGGCTGCGAACTCGTCGCCGCCGTACGGGCGTTGCGCCAGCGCGGGCTGCGGCCCGACCCGGAACTCCCGGTCGGCCGCGCGCTGGAGCTGGCCGAATCGGTGCTCGACGACGAGACGGCGGACCGGCCGCTCACGGACGATGTGACGGCGGCGGCGGGACTGCTGGACCGGTTCACGGAGATCTGGAGGGGGAGCGCGTCATGAGCGTGGACAGGAGTGTGGACGGGAGCGTGGACGAGAGCGTGGGTGGGGCTGTGGACGGTGCCGTGGACAGGAGCGCGGGGGTGACCGACAGCCCGGCCGCCCGGCTGCAGGCGCTCTTCGAGGGGCACCGGCTCACGCCGACCCAGCGGCGCATCGCGCACAGCATGGTGCGCCGCGCCGCCGACGTGCCGTTCCTCTCCAGCGTCGAACTCGCCGAACTCGCCGGTGTCAGCCAGCCCTCGGTGACCCGGTTCGCGGTCGCCCTCGGCTTCGACGGCTACCCGGCGCTGCGCAAACACCTCCGTGAGGTCGCGCCTTCCGAGTCTTCCCCGGACACGGCGTCGTACAACGAGTACCAGCAGGCCGTAGAGGCCGAGATCGAGAACCTCAAGCATCTCGCCGAGATACTGGCCGACCCACGGCCGGTCGCGAAGGCCGGCCGGCTGCTCGCCGCCTCGCGTCCGCTGCCCGTGCTCGGTCTGCGCGCGGCGGCCTCGCAGGCGTACGGGTTCGCGTACTTCGCCGCGAAGGTCCATCCGGACGTACGGCTGCTGAACGAGGGCGGCACGATGATTCACGACCGGATCGATGCGGCGGTTCGGGCCGGGGCCACTGCGCTGCTGTGCTTTGCGCTGCCGCGGCATCCGCGTGAGGTGGTCGACACGTTGGCGTATGCGCGGGAGGCGGGGCTGATCGTCGTCACCGTCGCGGACTCGGCGTTCGCTCCTGTCGCCAAGGTGTCCGACCTGCTGATCCCGGCCGCCGTCGGTACCGGCCTCGCCTTTGATACGGCGTGCGCGCCGATGCTGCTCGGGCGGGTGTTGTTGGAGGCGATGTGTGACGATCTGCCGGATGCGCAGGCGAGGCTTGAGGAGTTCGATGTGCGGGCGGCGGCGCGGGGGTTGTTCGTGGAGTGACGGGCGTTGGGCTGGCGCTGGCGGAGGCGTAGTTGTCGGGTGCGGGTGCGTCGTGGCTGGTCGCGCAGTTCCCCGCGCCCCTGGGGTGTCCGTGCTCGCCGGGGTGTTAAGTGGGGCCGTTCCGCCCAACCGAAAAACCTGTCCCCCGCTGCCGTGCTCTCAGACTCGTCTCACGTTCGCTCACTAGTCTCCCCGCACTACGGAACTGTGCCGGGACGACCAGGAGGCGGGACGTGGCGCGCGGAGATCGGAGAGTTCAGGGGCTGGCCCGGGTGGCTGTCGTCGTGCGGGCCGGGGCCGCGCCGATGTGGTGGTTCGGGGTGCTGGCGGCGGGGGTCGGGGTGCTGCTGCCCGGCATTACCGGGCGGCGGATCGGGGTGATGGCCGGGGCCGCGCTGTTCATCGTCGCGGCGGTCGTGGTGGCGTACGCGCGGCGTCGGCGGTACACCGCGCTGGCCCGCGGGGCCGCCCGGGCCGGGAAGCACGACGTGCTCCAGGACCGTGCGGTGAGCACGCGGAACTGGCGTCGCGCGCACCGCTGGTGGCTCGTCCTCGCCTTCGCCGTCGCGCTGGCCAGCGGGTTCGCCGTGCCCGCGGCGGGCGGGATGCTGCTCGCCGGTGCCGGGACGGGGCTGCGGCTGAAGGCCGCCTGGCTGGGGCGGCGCGAGCGGGCCGACGACGCCCTGCTGTGGATCCGCGTCGACTGGCTGGACAAGCGGCACGGCGCCCCCGCCGGCAAGCCGGTCAAGGGCTACCGCTCCACCGGTATCGCCGCGGGCGACGCGACCCCGGGCGGGGCGCGCCGCCGTAGCGACGTCTTCGCGTAGCCGGGCTCTAGACCTCCAGGTCCGCCTCGATCTTCTTCAACTGGTGCCTGGCCATCGCCAGGTTGGCGCGGCCGGCGTCCAGCACCAGGTAGAGGAAGAGGCCGTTGCCGCCGCGGCCCTTGAGCAGGCGGATCAGGTGGTACTGGCTGGAGAGGGTGATCAGGATGTCCTCGATCTCGCCCTTCAGGCCGAGGTGCTCCATCGTGCGCAGCTTGGAGCGCACGACGTCGGTGTTCCCGGCGGCGGCGACGCCGAGGTCGAAGGTCTTGCTGCCGCCCATCGTGCCGAGCGCCATACCGCTGGTGTAGTCGACGAGCGCGACCCCGGTCGCGCCCTCGATGGAGGTCAGCGCCTCTTTGAGGGAGGTTTCGGTGTTGGCCATGACAGTGCTCCTTTGGTCCGTTCAGCTTTCCGTGGTGGTGCGCGCGTTGGTGCCTGTGGTGGTGCGTGGTGCGCGCGCTGTTCTCGTTCGTGCGGTGGTGGTTTTCGGGGGCGCCTTGGCGGGCGGCGCCGGGTCGGCCTGCTCTTCGGCCACGGCGATGGCTTCGGCCGCGGCCGAAGCCTCGGCGTCGACCAGCTCGCCGATCCGGGCCCCCGCGCGGCGGCCCTCCAGCAGCAGCCGGCCGACGTGGACGCGGTCCTGGGCGAGCACGGTCAGCACGGCGCCGCGGCCCGCCGCGTAGGTCGCGACATAGCCGTAGACCCCGCGCACGATCAGCTCGCGGAAGTCGCCCTGCCCGGTCGCGTCCGCCATCCGTACGGCCACGCCGAGCGCCGTCACGGTGAGGGCGGCGACCCGTTCCGGCTCGACGCCCGGGGTGTCCTGGGCCAGGACGAGACCGTCGACGCCCGCCGCCAGTGCCCCGGTCAGCTGGGGCACGCGGGCTCTCAGCCGGCGCAGCTCGTCGAGGATCTCTGCCTCGGAGGCCATCGGCTCTCTCCTCTCGGCGCGTGTTCGCTGCCACTCAAAGGGCCTCCAGCGCATCTCTGAGCCTCTTCAGCAAGGTGATGTCGGGATCGGTGACGTCGGGCAGGGGAGCGGCGGCGGGCGCGGGCGGCCGGGGCGAGACGAGCCCCGCCGACACCAGCCGCCGGACGTCCAGCAGCGTGGGGTACGCCCGCCTCCCCAGCGCCCGCGCGATGTCCGGCGCCGTGCGGACGCCGTCCACCCGGGCCAGCACCGCCGCCTGCCGGGCGGTGACCGGCGGTGGCGCCACGGGGTCGGCCCGCACCAGCGGCGCGCCGTCCGTCGCCGCGTCCGGCCACACCCGGTGCAGCAGATCGCGGCGGCGCAGCGTCTCGCGCTCCAGTGCGGCCACCGGAACCGGTCGCACGGAACCGAGCGGATGCGTGACGCCGTAGCGGAAACGGCCCGGGGTGCTGCTCGGCGCGAGCACGAAGTACGCCGCGTCGTACAGGGCCCCGAGCTGGCACAGTTCCAGCGCGCCGGGGCTCAACAGGCCGCCGTCCAGCAGGAGTCGGGTCGTGGCGTGCCGGTCGTCGGCCGCCTTGGCCGCGGCCTCCCAGGCCTCGGTGCGCAGGGTGCCGTGCGCGGTGAGGAGGAGGTCGAGGCCGGGGGCGGACGGGCTCTCGGCGTGTACGACCCGGCCGTCCACGAGATGCAGGCTGCCGCGCTCGCGGACGAGGACACCGGTGGCCTCCTCGGCGGCGAGCCGGGTCAGCATCGGGGAGACGCCGCCCCAACCCCGGTCGCCGGCGTCGGACTTGGTCCGCACGGGCAGCCGGGGCGGCGGGGTGGTGGGTGTGGCCTTGACCGCGGTCATCCCAGCACCAGCCGTCCGGCCATCTCGCCGAGCCGGATGCGGGCCAGCGCGAGGTTGCCCTCCGCGCGGGTCAGCCACAGATGCAGGAACACACTGCTGTCGAAGGACGTCCGCACGAACCGCAGCACGTGATAGCTGTCGCGGTTGCTGACGATCAGGTCCTCCAGCGGAGGATCGCCGGCCGCCTCACCGTCCTCCCCGACGGACGCGAACGCCCGGTGCTCCGCCGCGAGCCGCGCCAGCTCGGCGGCCTCGGCGGCACTGGCCTCCTGGTCGCCGCCCGGGGACTCCCCGACGACGCCCAGGGCCAGCCCGCTCGTCCAGTCGACCAGCGCGGCGCCCCGGGCCCCGGGCAGTCGCATGGCCTCCAGTAAGCACTCGTCGATTCCGGGCACCGTGGCTCCCCTCCCGCCTGCGGTTCGGCTGAGTGACGACGAAGCTACGCACCGTGTGGCCGAGGGGTGAGGGATCTGGCATTTTCCAGTGGAACATGCCCCCGAGTGACTAAGGTGGGTCAACTGACCCCGTTTTCACACGAGTTGCATGGGTCAGTTGAACCCTGCTCGCACGGGCGTGCGTCAACGGCGCCCGGGCGCCCGCAGGGTGGTGAGCGCGGCGGCGTGCGCCCCGCCGGATTCGGCCACGATCTCCGCGACCGTCTGCGGCTTCCGCACGGTCGCGAACGACACGCCCCCGGAGCCGTCCCGCACGAAGCCGTAAATCCCCGGCCGGGCAAGGGAGTTGTAGGCGTAGTGCGCCGCGAAGTAGTACGCCCCGGTGTCCAGCGCGGCCGCGTAGTCACCCTGTTCCAGCAGGGGCAGCGCCTGTCCCTCGGCGAGCAGATCCCCCGCGAAGCACGCGGGTCCGGCGACGTCCTGCACCACGTCCGCCCCCGACTTGGGCCGCCCCTTCCCGTCGTAGGCGGCGATCCGCAGCGGCCACGACTGGGGCGCGTACACCGTCCGCGTCGCCACCTGCACGCCCGCGTGCGTGATCGCGATCGGCCGCCCGCCGGCACTCTTCGCGTACTCGACCCGGGCCACCACCGTGCCCTGCTTGGCCAGCATCGACCGCCCGAACTCGGTCACCAGCCCGTACCGCCCGTCGAACAGCCCCGGCACCGCTTCCTTGAGCAGCCGCGCGTACTGCGCGTACGTCGGGGTCGTCGCGTCCGAACCGAAGTTCACCCCGAGGCCGCCGCCGATGTCGAGCGTGTCGATCTGCGGCCGCCCGAGCCGCGCGTTGATCTCCTCGGCCAGCTCGTACGTCTCCGCGACGCCCCGCGCCAGCAGCGCCAGCGGGATGCCCTGCGACCCGGTGTGCGCGTGCAGCCGGGTCAGCCACGGCCGCTCGGCGTAGGCGCGCACCACCCACTCCCGCGCCCCCTCGTCCCGCAGCGCCACCCCGAACTTCGAGGTCGCCGTAGCCGTGGAGAGCGCGGCGATCGACCCGCCGCCGATCTGCGGATTGACCCGGATCCCGAGCGGGGAGCGGCTGGTGGCGGACCGCATCAGCGCGTCGATCCGCTCCAGCTCCTGCGGGTTGTCGGCGTTGACGGCGATCCCCAGCGCCAGCGCCTCCCGCAGTTCCGCCGGGGTCTTCGCGGGCGCGTCCAGCACCGTCCGCTCCGGCCGTACGCCCGCCGCCCGCGCGAGGGCCAGCTCACCCGGGCTCGCCACCTCGGCGCCGATGCCCTCCTCGTGCAGCAGCCGCAGCACCGGCACGAGCGGGCTCGCCTTCACGGCGAACGCGTGCAGTACGGGGGTCCCGGGCGCCGTGACCGCGTCGAACGCCGCGCGCAGCTCCGCCGCCGACTCCCGGATGCCGGTGACGTCCAGCAGGGCGGCGATGGGGGCGCCGGGCCCCAGCAGCCCCTGCTCCACGGCGGCCTGTACGGCCTCGTCCCGGCGGGCGGTGCGGTCCGTGTGACCCTGGGTTTCGTCGTTCACTGCAGCCCCCGTCGTGTCGTCGCCCATGATCGGTACATCCAGCCAAACATTCAGAGCCTGCCCACAGAGACGCCCCGATGTATTGACTAGTTCTATTCACGAAGACAGGATGTGAATAGCAACAGTAAAAACGCGTAACGCAGATCCGCTGAGAGCAGTCCGCTAGGAGGCAGACCATGTCAGGACCCCGCCCCGTACGAGCACCCCGCGGTACGGAACTGAGCGCCCTGGGATGGCAGCAGGAAGCCGCCCTGCGGATGCTGCAGAACAACCTGGACCCCGAGGTCGCCGAACACCCCGACAAGCTCGTCGTCTACGGCGGCACCGGCAAGGCCGCCCGCGACTGGCGCTCCTTCGACGCCATGGTCCGCACGCTGCGCACCCTGAAGCAGGACGAGACGATGCTCGTCCAGTCGGGCCGCCCGGTCGGCGTGATGCAGACCCACGAGTGGGCGCCGCGCGTCCTCATCGCCAACTCCAACCTGGTCGGCGACTGGGCGAACTGGGAGGAGTTCCGGCGCCTGGAGGCCCTCGGCCTCACCATGTACGGCCAGATGACCGCCGGTTCCTGGATCTACATCGGCACCCAGGGCATCCTCCAGGGCACGTACGAGACCTTCGCCGCCGTCGCCGCGAAGAAGTTCAGCGGCACCCTCGCCGGGACGATCACCCTCACCGCCGGACTCGGCGGCATGGGCGGCGCGCAGCCCCTCGCGGTCACGATGAACGACGGCGTCGCGATCTGTATCGACGTCGACCCGCGCGCGATCGAACGCCGTATCGAGCACCGCTACCTGGACGTCAAGGCCGACAACCTGCGCCACGCCTTGGAGCTGGCCGTCGAGGCCCGCGACGCCCGCCGCCCGCTCTCCATCGGCCTCCTCGGCAACGCGGCGGAGCTGCTCCCGCAGATGCTCGCCGAGGGCGCCCCCATCGACATCGTGACCGACCAGACCAGCGCGCACGACCCGTTGGCGTATCTCCCGGTGGGCATGGCCTTCGAGGACATGGCCGACGAGGCCGCGAAGGACCCGGCGGGCTTCACCACCCGCGCCCGTGAGTCCATGGCCACGCACGTCGAGGCGATGGTCGGCTTCATGGACGCCGGTGCCGAGGTCTTCGACTACGGCAACTCGATCCGCGGCGAGGCCCAACTCGCCGGGTACGAGCGGGCGTTCGCCTTCCCCGGCTTCGTCCCCGCCTACATCCGCCCCCTCTTCTCCGAGGGCAAGGGCCCCTTCCGCTGGGCCGCCCTGTCCGGCGAGGCGTCCGACATCCACAAGACGGACAAGGCGATCCTCGACCTCTTCCCGGAGAACGAGTCCCTCCACCGCTGGATCAAGCTGGCCGGCGAGCGCGTCCACTTCCAGGGCCTCCCGGCCCGCATCTGCTGGCTCGGCTACGGCGAGCGCGACAAGGCCGGCGAGCGCTTCAACGACATGGTGGCCTCCGGTGAGCTGGCGGCCCCGCTGGCCATCGGCCGCGACCACCTCGACTGCGGCTCCGTCGCCTCCCCGTACCGCGAGACCGAGGCCATGCTCGACGGCTCCGACGCGATCGCCGACTGGCCGCTGCTGAACGCGATGGTCAACGTGGCGTCGGGCGCGTCCTGGGTCTCGATCCACCACGGCGGCGGCGTCGGCATGGGCCGCTCCATCCACGCGGGCCAGGTCACGGTGGCCGACGGCACGGCCCTCGCCGGCGAGAAGATCCGCCGCGTCCTGACCAACGACCCCGGCATGGGCGTCATCCGGCACGTGGACGCGGGCTACGACATCGCGGAGCGGGTCGCGGACGAGCGGGGCGTGCGGGTGCCGATGCGCGAGGGTGGAGACGCGTGACCTTCCACAGCATGTGGGCGGAGTTGCTGCCGATCGGCCGCGACTCCGCCTCCGGCGGCTACCGCCGCTACGCCTGGACCGGCGCCGACACCGAGTGCCGGGCCTGGTTCGAGGCACAGGCCAAGTCGCGCGGGCTGGCCTACGAGCTGGACCGCAACGGCAACCAGTGGGCCTGGCTCGGTGACCCCGCCGCCGGGGACGCTGTCGTCACCGGCTCGCATCTCGACTCGGTGCCGGACGGCGGGGCCTTCGACGGCCCCCTCGGCGTCGTGTCGTCCTTCGCCGCGCTCGACGAACTCCGGGGCAGGGGAGCGGAGTTCACCAGGCCGCTCGCCATCGTGAACTTCGGGGACGAGGAAGGCGCCCGCTTCGGGCTGGCCTGTGTCGGGTCGCGGCTGACCGCCGGGCAGCTCACGGTCGAGCAGGCGCACCGCCTGACCGACGGTGACGGGGTCACGCTGCCGCAGGCCATGGCGGCGGCCGGTTACGACGCCGACGCCATCGGCCCCGACCCCGAACGGCTCGCCCGTATCGGCGCGTTCGTCGAACTCCACGTCGAACAGGGCCGCGCGCTGGACCTCTCCGGCGACCGGGTCGGCATCGCCAGCGCGATCTGGCCGCACGGGCGGTGGCGGTTCGACTTCCGGGGCGAGGCCAACCACGCCGGTACGACGAGGCTGGTGGACCGCCGCGACCCGATGCTGTCGTACGCCGAGACCGTGCTCGCCGCCCGCCGCGAGGCCCAACTAGCGGGCGCCGTCGCCACGTTCGGGAAGATCGCCGTGGAACCGAACGGCGTCAACGCGATCCCCTCCCTGGTGCGCGGCTGGCTGGACTCCCGCGCCGCCGACCAGGACACCCTGGACACGGTGGTCACCGGAGTCGAGAAGGCGGCCCGCGAGTACGCCGAGGCGCACGGCATCGACCTCGACATCGTCCGGGAGTCCTTCACCCCGGTCGTCGAGTTCGACCACGCCCTGCGCGACGAACTCGCCCGGGTCCTGGGGAAGGAGACGGCGCTCACCGTCCCCGTCCTCGGTACCGGTGCCGGACACGACGCCGGAATCCTCTCCGGGAGCATCCCGACCGCCATGCTGTTCGTGCGCAACCCCACGGGCGTCTCGCACTCCCCGGCCGAGTTCGCGGCCGAGGACGACTGCGTGGCCGGGGTGACCGCACTCGCCGACGTACTGGAAGGGCTGGCCTGCAGGTGACGCACCCCACCACGCGGACGTACTGGCTGGAACACGCCTGGCTCGACACCAACGTCGAGCCGGGCGTCGCCCTGGAGGTGACGGACGGCCGAATCACCGCCGTCCGCACCGGAGTTGACACTCCACCCCCCGGCGCCGAGATCCTCAGAGGCCTCACCCTCCCCGGCCTCGCCAACGCGCACAGCCACGCCTTCCACCGCGCCCTGCGCGGCACCGTCCAGGTGGGCTCCGGCACCTTCTGGACCTGGCGGGAGCTCATGTACTCCTTCGCCGACCAGCTGACCCCGGACACCTACCACGCCCTCGCCCGCGCGGTGTACGCCGAGATGGCGCTGGCCGGGATCACGGCGGTCGGCGAGTTCCACTACGTGCACCACGCCCACGGCGGCACCCCGTACGCCGACCCCAACGCCATGGGCGAGGCCCTCATCGCCGCCGCCTCCGAAGCCGGTATCCGCATCACCCTCCTCGACACCGCCTACCTCTCCTCCGGCTTCGGACAGCCCCCCAACCGCCACCAGCTCCGCTTCTCCGACGGAAGCGCGGACGCCTGGGCGGAACGCTCTTCACTTCTCAAGGAACGGGATCACGCGAGGATCGGTGCCGCGATCCACTCCGTGCGGGCGGTCCCCGCAAGGGAGTTGGCGACGGTGGCCCGCTGGGCCGAGGAGCGCCGGGCCCCGCTCCACGTCCACCTGTCCGAGCAGACGGCGGAGAACGACGCCTGCCGCACGGCCCACGACTGCACCCCGACCCAACTCCTCGCCGAGCACGGGGTGTTGGGCCCCCGCACCACCGGCGTCCACAACACCCACCTCACGGACGAGGACATCGCGCTGCTGGGTCGCTCGGGCACCGGTACCTGCATGTGCCCGACGACGGAACGCGACCTGGCCGACGGCATCGGCCCCGCGGTCGCCCTCCAACGAGCCGGCTCCCCCCTCTCCCTCGGCTCCGACAGCCACGCGGTGATCGACCTCCTCGAAGAGGCGCGGGCGATGGAGCTGAACGAGCGCCTGCGCACCCGCACAAGAGGTCACTGGACGGCGGCGGCCTTGCTCCGAGCAGCGTCGGCAGACGGCCACGCGGCCCTGGGCTGGACCGAGGCGGGCACCCTCGAACCGGGCGCCCTCGCCGACTTCACGACCATCGCGCTCGACTCGGTCAGAACGGCGGGGCCGGTGCCCAGGCTCGGCGCCGAGACGGCCGTATTCGCGGCGACGGCAGCGGACGTACGGCACACGGTCGTGGGCGGCCGGCACGTCGTACGAGACGGGGCGCACACGCTGGTACCGGACGCACCACAGGCGCTAGCCGCAGCTGTAGAAGCCCTGCGCGCGTAGAGCCGATCGCCGCACCCCGCACCCACGAGGACACCATGACCAGCACCAGCACCAGCACCACCGTCATCACCAACATCGCCACGCTGGTCACCAACGACCCCTCCCTAGGTGACAGATCTCCCCTCGGTCTGATCCAGGACGCGGCCGTCGTCATCGACGGCGACCGCATCGCGTGGACCGGTGAATCAAGCAAAGCACCCGCCACTGACAACCGGGTCGACGCCGGTGGACGGGCGGTCCTGCCCGGCTTCGTGGACTCCCACTCGCACCTCGTCTTCGCCGGCGACCGCACCCAGGAGTTCAACGCCCGCATGTCCGGGCGGGCGTACAGCGCGGGCGGCATCCGTACGACGGTCGCGGCGACGCGCGCGGCGAGCGACGCGGAACTGGAGGCGAACCTCACCCGCTACCTGACCGAGGCCCTCCGCCAGGGCACCACCACCTTCGAGACGAAGTCGGGCTACGGCCTGACGGTCGCCGACGAGTCCCGCGCCCTCCGGATCGCCGCCGCGCACACGGACGAGGTGACGTACCTAGGCGCACACATCGTCTCCCCGGACTACGCCGACGACCCCGCCGCCTACGTGTCCCTGGTCACCGGCGAGATGCTCGACGCCTGCGCCCCGCACGCCCGTTGGATCGACGTGTTCTGCGAGAAGGGCGCGTTCGACGGCGACCAGGCGCGAGCGATCCTGACGGCGGGCAAGGCGAGGGGGTTGCTCCCACGCATCCACGCCAATCAGTTGTCGTTCGGCCCGGGGGTCCAACTCGCCGTAGAACTGGACGCGGCGAGCGCGGACCACTGCACGCACCTCACGGACGCGGACGTGGACGCCCTGGCGAGCGGCGCGACGGTCGCGACGCTTCTCCCCGGCGCGGAGTTCTCGACACGAGCGGAATGGCCGAACGCGCGCCGCCTGTTGGACGCGGGCGTCACGGTCGCCCTCTCGACGGACTGCAACCCGGGTTCGTCCTTCACGTCCTCCGTCCCCTTCTGCATCGCGCTGGCGGTACGGGACATGGGAATGACCCCGGACGAGGCGGTGTGGGCGGCCACGGCGGGCGGTGCGGCGGCACTGCGCCGGGACGACGTGGGCCGCATCACGGCGGGGGCGAGGGCCGACCTGATCCTGCTGGACGCGCCCAGCCACGTGCATCTGGCGTATCGGCCGGGGGTGCCGCTGGTGACTGAGGTGTGGCGGCGGGGAACGCGGGCGGTCGCTGGAAGCCGGGGCTACATCTAACCACTGCCGTGCGCGGTGACTGGTTAGAAAATACCCCGGCGTTCAGAGGGTGAGGGGCCGGGAGCGAGTGGCCGATAGCGAAAACGGTTGGTACCGCGGCGACTGTCACGTGCACTCGACGTGCTCGCACGGAGGCGAGCTGACACCGGAACGCCTCGCTGCCGAGGCCCGCGCGGCGGGTCTGGATTTCCTGGCGGCGACCGAGCACAACAACGCGGACACGCACGCCACTTGGGGCCGGTACGCCAGCGACGACTTCCTGGTGATCCTGGGCCAGGAGGTCACCACCAGAACCGGCCACTGGCTCGCGCTGGGGGTACGACCGGGGCAGGTGGTCGACTGGCGGTACGGCGCGGCGGACAAGGCGGTCGGCCGACATCTCGACGAAGTCCATCACGGCGGCGGGTTGTGCGTGGCGGCGCACCCGCACGCGCCGTACGACTCAGGCACGTTCCTGTACCCGTACCAGGGGTTCGACGCGGTCGAGGTCTGGAACGGCCCGTGGAGTTCGGACCTGCCCTGGCAGGCGGACAACGAGGCGGCGTTGGCGGAATGGGGACGGAGTCTCGGCACGGACATCCGGCGGCGGGGCGGTTGGCGCCCGGCGATGGGCAACAGCGACGCTCACCTGTCCGGCCAGATCGGCATTCCACACACCGTCGTACAGGCCGAGGAGCTGAGTACGGGCGCGGTGCTCGCCGGGATCCGTGCCGGGCGGAGTTGGATCGCCGGGTCTGCCGCCGTGGAGTTGTCCTTCGAGGTCTCCGCGGGTGCTCAACGGGTCCAGATCGGCGGGCAGTTGGAACACCACGATGAACCGGCGGTGGCCCGGGCGCGCGTGAGCGGCGTGCCTTCAGGGACGGTCAGTTTTCACACCGGGCGGGGAAAGGCACACGTTGCTTCGCTGCCGGGTACGGGAGCGGGCGAGGTGAAGTGGCGTGTCGACACGGCGGACCCGACGTTCGTCCGGGTCGAGGTGCGGCATCCCGACGGCGATATGGCGGCCCTGAGCAACCCGATCATTCTGGGTTGAGGAACAGACCCGACTTCACGCCGTGTAGGAGATGGGCCAACGGGGCGGTGCTGATGGTGAGTTCGGTGTCGGGGGTGTCGCTCTCGCGGAGGTGGAGGGTCATGGGGGTGGCGGCGAGTTCGACGCAGGTGTTGCCTTCGCCGCCGTCCGAGAACGTGGACTTCTGCCAGTGCAGGGCGTGGCTCATGGTGCGTCTCACAGTTCCTTCGTCAGGTGGTGGATGAAGTCCCGTGACGCCGTGGGGTCCAGCGACGCCTTCTCCACCTTACGGAAGAGTGTTCGGAGCCGTTTCAGCTGTGCTTCGGCGTCGATGAACATGGTCCCACCTGGGGTGTCCCTGAGCCCGGTGTCCAGTTGGGCCAGCGGACCGCCCATGTACATCATCGAGGCGCCGGCACCGGCGAAGCCGTCCTGGTCGGTCGGGATGACGCGCACGGTGGCGTGTCCCTGCTCGATCTCCGCCAGGATGCGGCGGAGTTGAGCGGTGGATGCCTGGCGGTCGGCCACGCGGATGCGCAGGGCGAACTCGTGGATGATCGTCTCGTACGGGGTCGGGTTGTCGCCCTCGATGACAGCCCGCCGTTTCATCCGGTGGTCCACCCGGGGGGCCAGCTCGCTCTCCGGCAGTTCAGGGCGCATGTACCCGAAGACCGCCCGCGCGTAGTCCGGTGTCTGGAGCAACCCGGGGACGTGCGTGATCACGACCTCCCGCAGAAACTTCGCGTGGTGCTCCGCCTCGGCCACGTCCAGGTTCACCTGGGGCAGGACTCCCTTGTACTCGTCCCACCACCCGCGGGTGCGCTCGGTCGCCATCGCCACGAGCGCCTCGATCAACTCCTCGTTCGTGCAGGCACAGTGGGCCGCCAGCCTGCGTAGGCGCTCCTCGCTGATCGCCGAACTACCGGCTTCGATCTGGCTCATGTGCGCCGAGCTCGCCCCGAGGAGCCCGGCGATCTCTTTGGCCGGCTTGCCCGCGGCCTCCCGCAGTTTGCGCAACTCGGAACCCAGACGCACATGTCGGGCGGTGGGCTGGCTCCGCATGGTCATCCGAGTAACTGCCTCTCTGGGACTCCTCGTTCGGGGCCAGATTACGCGAGGCGGTTGCGAGGGTACGAATTTACACCCTACTGTCGGTGATGCGACGCACACGCTGCGGAAGCGCACCGCTTCGTCCTGCCATGACGGCCGCGGCAATGCCACCGCCCGCGCCCAACAACCCCCTCGCCCCCCGGAGTTGACCCATGCCCGAAACCGAGCCCGAACCCTGGGAGTACTCCCTCTCCGTGCCGCACGATCGCCGTGCCGTCACCGTCTGCCGCCGCACCCTGCGCCTCGTGCTCACCGCGCACGGCCTCATCGGGGTCGTCGACACCGCCGAACTCCTCGCGACGGAGCTGGTCGCCAACGCCGTACTCCACACCAAGGGGCCCGTGATGCTCCGAGTGCGTTGGTCGGCGGGGGTGTTGCGGGTCGGCGCGTGGGACGCGGACCCCGAACCCCCTGAACCGCCCGGCCAGTTGGAGAACCTCCTGGACGCCGAGGCAGGGAGAGGGCTCGCGTTGGTGCGGGCATGCGCCGACTGCTGGGGGTGGCAGCCGCTGTCGAGGAACGGGCAGCGCGGCAAGTACGTGTGGTGCGAACTGGGGGTGGCGTAGTGACCGGAGGGAAGAAGGGCGCGCCGAGGGGTGGGCCGCGGCCATTCTGCGTACCTTCCAGCGGCGTCAGATCGACGTCCCCGCCGACGTCCGCGACCGCATCCTCGCCTCCACCGACCTCGACGAACTCGGCACCTGGTTCGACCGCTCCCACGAGGTCGCCGACGCACGGGAGTTGTTCACCGAGGGGTCTTGAAGCGGAGTGCCGATCCGCCGGGCCTCACCCCGTCGCCCGCCCGGCGGACGCCCGCTCCATCGCCCCGTCCAGATGCGCGATGACCGCCGGTACGTCCCCGCTCTCCGTCCCCCGGATCAACTCCAGCGCCGGTCGAACGAGAAGGCCAGGCCGGGCGATCAACCGGGCCAGTACCGCCGCCCGGACGTCCAGCCGGTCGATCGTGGCCTCGCGTTCCGCCTCCGTCTGGCCCGCCAGCAGCACCGCGTTGTACCAGGCCTCCTGCCGGGACTGGACGACGCTGAAGTCCAGGATCTCCTCGTCCGTGCGGCCCCCGACCTTGTCCAGCAGGGACAGGAGAGGCGATACGGCGCCCACCGAGTCCTCCAGCACCAGCACCACCCCCGCGAGGATGTCGTTGATCAGCAGGAAGTCGTGCTGGAGCGCGTGGATGTCCTCGCCGGGGCTGGTCCGTGCGGCGGCGACGGCCAGGTCGAGGTTGATGTGCGCGTTCACGCCGAGGATGAGGTGCTGGACGATCACCGTGTCGGCATCGGAGAGCAGCCCGAACGTCTCGCGCCAGCAGCGCGGCCCGCTCCGGTCGCGTTGCCAGGCGTCGTGCGCTTCGAAGTAGCGGTTGCCGAAGAGCGTGTCGAAACGGTCCATCCGGGGGCCGTCCTCGAACTGCCCGGCGTGGATGGCCTTGCGGATCTCGACAGTCACTTGCCGGTATAGCGCCGCGAAGTACCCGACCCGGTCACCGGCATCCGTCGCCTCCCGCACGATCCCCGCAAGCCCGTCCACGACCTCGTCGATGTTCTGCGCCTGTGCCGGTGCCTGTTCCTGTGCAGCCATGCCCAACTCCCCTTTGTCGGAGCCACAGTTCGGACTGCTCAGTCTCACCGAAAATGACAGCTCCGGTACGGCTCACACCCACACCCGGCCGACGGGACCCCGCCTCACCCCGCCCGCCACCGCTGCCCCGCACCCCCACTCAGCGGCACCAGCGACACCCCCTCCTCCCCGTCCGGCGCCATCCCCGTCAGGATCGCGATCTCCGGGCGGATCACCCCGTCCGCGTCCACCGTGAACCGCAGGTTCTCGCCATGGCTCCCGTCCACCGAATCGCACTCCCAGATGCCGACGCCCTTCTCCACGGACCCCCGGCTGTCCAGGCACAGGTCGGAGTCGGCGGACGACTGCACCACCCCGCGCCCGGAGTCGACGCGCCACAGCTGAGTGTCGGACGAGGTACAGGGCGCCGTGATCACATCCGTGCCCTTCGTCAGGTCGCCGTCGCGGATGTCCAGGCAGCGGCCCGTGGAGACGTTCACGATCTGCGCGGAGGTGCCGTCGGGCGCGTGCGTGGTCGCGGACGGGGAGGGGGAGGGCGTCGCGCTCGCGGAGCGGCTCGGCTTCGAATGCGAACTCCTCGTCGGGGACGGCGACTTGGCGGTGGACACCGATGGCGTCACCGGGACCGTCGCCGTCACCGTCACCTCGGACGGACCCGACGGGATCGCCACCGCGCCCGCCGCCCCACCCGGCCGCGACGTCCCCCCGCCCGGCCGCAGCAGAAAGAACAGCAGCGGCACCAACGCCACCCCCAGCGCCGCCGACGCCAGCACCAGCCGCCGCCGCGAAGGTGTCCAACTCGCCGGAGTCCCGAGGGCGTTGCTCCGAGCCTCCTCGCGATCCCGTATCGCGTACGACGCCCCCGCCCACGCCAGCAGCCCCTCCGCCAGCGTCACCCGCGGCGCGTCCCGCAGCGCCGTCAGTTCCTCGTACGCGCCCGTGCAGTGGACGCACTGCGCCATGTGCGCGTGCAGGTCGGCGCTGTCGCGGGGGTTGTCGGGGCGTACCGACTCCTCGATCAGCCGCCGGAAGTCACCGCAGCGCGGGTCGTCGGAGGCGGCCAGGCGGGACTTCAGGCAGGCCTGGGCCATGGACTGGAGGGCCGGTCCGGTGCCGTGGACGACGTCCTCGCGGGTGAGGCCGAGGAGGGAGGCGGTCACGGTCTCCGGTTCGCGGTCGACGACGCCGTACCAGACCAGGCCCTGTGTCCGGGAGGGGAGCGACAGGAACGCCGGGAGCATGGCGGGTGCCGGGTCCGTCGTGTTCAGGAGCAGGAGGAGGCCGGCGTCGAGGCCGGTCGAGCGGTCGTCCCGGGACCAGGACGCGGCCACCCGCCCGGTCAGCAGCAGGAGTTGGTGCCGCCAGGGGACGGACGGGTCCACGCCGCGTGCCGTCTCGCGGGCCGCGAGCGTGAACGCCTGTGCCGCCAGCTGCCGTGCCGCCGACTCGCTCGTCGCGCACAGGCGGGCGTAGGAGAGCACGGACGGCTGGTGCCGGGTGCGGAGTTCCTGCAGGGCCGCGTAGACCGTGGCCGTGTCGGCGCGCAGTGACTCGGTGAGCCGGGCGTCGGACGCTCCGGGTATGCCGTCGTCCTTCTCGGAGCGAACCATTCACCCGCCTCCTCGCGCCCGTCCTGACGGACCAGCCAGTTTGCCGGGTGACCATAGTGGTGGAAGGAGACCGGTGGGGAAAGAGGTTTCTGTGGGTAACCCCGGGGGTGGTACGGGAGCGTCCGGGAACGCCTGAGCGCGGCGCACACACGCGCGCCGCGCTCAGTACAGGCGATACCGGAGACACCGCCAGAGGGAGATGCAGGCGATACCTGCGTACAGCCAGGGGAGTTCCTACTCCTCGACCGTCAGTCCCTTCCGCAGCCGCACCAGCGTCCGCGACAACAGTCGCGACACATGCATCTGCGAGATGCCCAGCTCGTCGCCGATCTCCGACTGCGTCATGTTGGCGACGAAGCGCAGGGAGAGGATCTGCCGGTCCCGGGACGGGAGTTCGGCGATCAGCGGCTTCAACGACTCGACGTACTCGATGCCTTCGAGTCCGTGGTCCTCGTAGCCGATGCGGTCCGCGAGGGCGCCCTCGGAGTCGTCCTCCTCGGGCTGCGCGTCAAGTGAGCTGGCGGTGTAGGCGTTCGACGCCGCCATGCCCTCGACGACCTCCTCCTTGGAGATCTTCAGGCGCTCGGCCAACTCGGCCACGGTGGGGGCGCGGTCGAGTTGCTGGGCCAGTTCGTCGCCGGCCTTGGCCAGGTCGAGCCGGAGTTCCTGCAGTCGGCGCGGGACGCGCACGGACCACGAGGTGTCGCGGAAGAAGCGCTTGATCTCACCGACGATGGTTGGCATCGCGAAGGTGGGGAACTCGACGCCGCGACTGAGTTCGAAGCGGTCGATCGCCTTGATCAGGCCGATGGTGCCGACCTGGATGATGTCCTCCATGGGTTCGCTGCGCGAGCGGAACCGGGAGGCGGCGAACTTGACCAGCGCGAGGTTGAGTTCGACGAGGGTGTTGCGGACGTACGAGTACTCGTGCGTGCCTTCCTCGAGCGATTCCAGCCGCTCGAAGAGGGTCTTGGAGAGCGCCCGCGCGTCTACGGCGCCGATCTCGTCGTACGGGGGGATCTCGGGGAGCCCCTCGATGGCATTGGGATCCAGTTGTGCCGGTGGGGGTGTCGACGTCGCTGTCGGGGTAGGCGATGCGTCGAGCCGGGGTGACATGGCGTCCTCCATCGTTCTCGGCATATGGCTGCCGAAGCCGGTGCGTGCACTGCGGAGTGCGGCGCCTCCAAAGCCGGTCGTGTCGGTCGGGCGGTCGTTTCGACAGTCGGGGCGGGATCCGGTCGGTTGCCGGACTTGTCCGTCGTATCGAATGTCCAAATACTTGTCTCTACTAGCCCTACCCGTTTTCCGGAGCCCGCCGCAAGTGCGCTGTGTACCCATATGTCCCTTTACGGGCGGTTGTTCGGGTGTCAGAGAGTGTGAGGAAGGCGTAGTGTTCCAGGGCGAACGTCAACAGCCACGACCTCGGGAGAGAGAGACGGCATGGACCGCGGGACGGTCGGCAGCGCACAGTCTGGCCGGCTTCTGGTCGAGGTGCGGAAACAGGGCCTCAGCGCAGTCGTGACACCGGCGGGTGAGTTGGACCACCACACCGCCGATCTGTTGCGGGAACCGCTGGAGGACCTGCTCGCCCATGGGTACGCACGGCTCGTCGTGGACTGCTCACGGCTGGAGTTCTGCGACTCCACGGGCCTGAACGTACTGCTCGGCGCGCGCCTGAAGGCGGAAGCCGCAGGGGGCGGAGTGCACCTCGCGGGGATGAAGCCCGCGGTGGCGCGCGTGTTCGAGATCACCGGGGCGGAAGCGGTCTTCACCGTCCACGACACCCTCGGGGCCGCCCTCGCCGACGAGTCCGGCTGAGCCCCGTTCTCCCCCGCGCGACCGGCGGATTCCCCGTGCCTCGTCTTCCGTGCCGAGTAAGGGGTGTTTTGCCGGTTCGCTCGGGCAGGAGAACATCTGAACCTGTCGAGACCCCGAGCGACCAATTCGCTCCTGATCCACGTACTGACTCTTGAACACGTACCGACTCTTGAATCGTGAACCGGTGAATCGGTGAGGTGAAGCGCTGATGAGCACCACCCGGCCCTACCCGCCGGGCGACCGCCCGGAGTCCGGTGGCGCTGCGGAGGCGCCCGCCGGAGGCGCTTCCGTGCCGTCCGTCGGGGACGACGCCGAACCGGCCGCGGGCCGGGACACCCGCAGGCTCAGTTTCGCGGGCGAGAGCGGGGTCGTACCGCTGGCCCGCGACTTCGCCCGCCAGGCCCTGTACGCCTGGGGCTGGCTGCCCGCCGAGGGCGCCGACCGGCGCGCGGCCGCCGAGGACGTGCTCCTCGTCGTCTCCGAGCTGGTCACCAACGCCTGTCTGCACGCCGAAGGCCCGGACGAGATGTGGATCACCTGCGAGAACAAGGTGATCCGGGTCGAGGTCTCCGACCGCGGCACGGGCCAGCCCGCCCCCAGAACCCCGCACCGCGCGGGCCGCCCCGGCGGCCACGGCATGTTCATCGTGCAGCGGCTCTGCCTGGACTGGGGCGTCGTCCGCGCCCCGGGAGTCACCGGCAAGACGGTCTGGGCGGAGCTGGGCGCCCCCGCCTAGCCCGCCCCGTTTCCCGGCCGGACCCGGCCGGGAAATTCATTTCCCCGCCCCCGGACCCGGCCCTACGCTCGTCCCCAACGCGCTGACGGAGACGAGTACCCCGGGTCCCGCGAGCCGAGAGAGCCGCCGGCGCTGTGAAGGCGGCCTCGCACCCCGGGCGAATCCCCTCCCGAGCGCGGGGAGGAACGGCCCGCCACCCCGGCGGACCCCATGCCCCGCCGGCCGGCCCCCGTCACCGGGCCAGAACGAGACCGTTCTACGGCGGCACGCGACCGTTTCCACGGCCGTGCGGCCCGCGACCGGTGAAGGCGTGGTGGCACCGCGAGCACCCTCTCGCCCACGCCCCGAGGGATCACCCCCGGGGCGGTTCTTGTGCCCCGGCCGACGCGAGGCGAGCCGAAGGGGCGCGTCGGCGTCGAGAGGTCGAGCGCGCGGAGGCCCGAAGGGCTGAGCACGGTCGGGCTCTCGACACCGACTTGGGCGCCCCGGAGGTGAGCCGCGCCGATGTAGCGAACGGAGCACGCACGATGCTCGACGTCACCCTCATTCGACAGCAGCCCGAGCGGGTCCGCGAGGCTCTGCGCAAGCGCGCGGTGGACGCCGACCTTCCGGCGTTCCTCGCCCTGGACACCCGGTTCCGGGACACCCGTACGGCCGTGGAGCGGCTGCGCGGCGAACGGAAGCGGATCTCGGCGGAGATCGCGGCCCGCCGCAGGACGGGCACCGCGGCCGATGGCCTCCAGGCGACCGCCTCGACCCTGGCCGACCAGGTCACGAAGGCCGAGGGCGAACTCGCCCGACTCACCCGCGAACACCAGCAGTTCCTCGACGCCCTGCCCAACCTCCCCGACGAGGACGTGATCGCGGGCGGCAAGGAGAACAACGAGGTCGTACGGACCGTAGGCACCCCGACCCCCGCCCCTCCTCCCCGCGACCATGTCCAACTCGCCCAGGATCTCGGCCTGGTGGACTACCGGCGCGGCACCGCCCTCGCCGGCAACGGCCACTGGATCTACCGGGGCGACGGCGCCGCACTGGAATGGGCCCTGCTCAACCACTTCCTCGACAGCCACCGCCGGGCGGGCTACGAGTTCGTGCTGCCGCCGCATGTGCTGACCTACGAAGCGGGTTATACGGCGGGCCAGTTCCCGAAGTTCGCCGACGAGGTGTTCGTGGTGGAGGAGGGCGAGGGCGGCCGCCCGGAGCGCTTCCTGCTGCCCACCGCCGAGACCGCGCTGGTCAACCTGCACCGCGGGGAGACCCTCGACGAGGCCGAACTGCCGCGCAAGTACGTGGCGTACACGCCCTGTTACCGCAAGGAGAGCGGCAGCCACCGCACCGCCGACCGGGGCACCCTGCGCGGCCACCAGTTCAACAAGGTCGAGCTGTTCCAGTTCGCGCGCCCCGCGGACTCGGACGCGGCCCAGCTCGAACTCCTGGCCCGCGCCGAGGAGTTGGTGGCCGGCCTCGGACTGCACTACCGGGTCACCAAACTCGCCGCCGGGGACACCAGCCCCGCCCAGGCGAAGACGTACGACGTGGAGGTCTGGCTGCCCAGCCTCGGCGCGTACACGGAGGTCAGTTCGGTGTCGAACGCCCGTGAGTACCAGGCCCGGCGCGGCGGCATCCGGTACCGCCCGGCGGGCGGCGGCAAGGCGGCGTACGTGCACACGCTCAACGCCTCGGGGCTGGCGACCAGCCGTCTCCTCCCCGCGATCCTCGAACAGCACCAACGGCCCGACGGTACGGTCGTGGTGCCCGAGGTGCTGCACCGCTGGGGCCTGCCCGACCTGCTCGGCTGACGCCCACCTCGGGTTACCTCCGGTCACCCCGTCCACTTGTCGACCTCCTTGCGCACGCCGGATCGTCACAACTCCGGCGTGCGCCTTGTCTTCCCTCCTCACGACCCCGGGCGTACCTTGACGGCCGATCTGATGTGCCGTCAGGAATGAGGGGACCGTGTCGTACCAGAAACGAACCGCAGCGCTCGCGTCCGTCGCGGCCCTGGCCGGCTCGGCGGTATTCATGGCCGCCCCCGCAGCCCGGGCCGACGTGGTCGACGTCAACTACAAGTGCCAGACGCCCATCGGCGTCAAGACCGCCGTCTCGCCGATCGACATCAAGGGCGTCAAGAGCGGCAGCGCCTACAAACTCACCATGTCCTGGCAGAAGGGCGTCTCCTCCAGCCCCGTCGAACTCGGCAAGGGCGCGATGAGCCCGAGCGCCACCATCAAGGTGGGCGGCGCGGACAGCGGCACGGTCGCGGTGTCGGGCCCGGCCAACCAGGCCGCGATCCCCGCCAACACCCCCATCAAAATCAACGACTTGACGGGCACGTACACCCCGAAGGCGTCCGGCAAGGTCACGTTCACGGCGGCCGTCCTCACCATCAAGGCCCTCGGTACGACGACGACGTGCACCCCCACCAACAGCCCCGGCCCGTCCCTCACGCTGGACGTGACAGCGGCGGGCGGATCATCGGGATCCAGCGGCTCGACCGGTACCACGGGTTCCACAAGCTCCGGCACCGGTACGGACTCCAGTGGCACACTCCCGAAGACCGGCCCCGACGACTCGGTCGTCGCGCTCGGCACGCTCGGCGGCACGGTCCTGCTCGCGGGCGCGGCGGGCACCCTGTGGCTGACCCGGCGCAACCAGACGGCCCGCGCCCGCCGCTGACAGCCCCCCGCAAGCCCGCTGGAGCCGCCCATGCTGTCGACCGCCCGCGTCCTGTGTCTGTCCCTCCTGACCCTCCTGGCGGCCACGCCGACCGCAACGGCCGCCGGGGGATGGACCGTTGCGCCCGCGGGTGGCGGACGCCCGACGTTCTACGCGGAGGGCGAGCCCGGCACGACCCTCCAGGACACGGTGTCCGTGACCAACCCGACCGGCCGCCCGATCACGGTACGACTACAGGCCACAGGCGCCCCGATCACCTTCGCCGACAGGGGAGTCGCGATCCCGCCCCGCACCCGCGCCGACATCCCCTTCACGGTGAACGTCCCGGCGACCGCGCTCCCCGGCGACCGCACCGCCACGATCACCGCGCGCGACACGAAGGGCCGAGAGGCGACGGCACGACTCCAACTCCACGTACGCGGCCCGGCGTTGTCGGCCCTGACCGTCGAACACGTGGCGGTCCACGACAACGGCATCACCTACGACCTGGTCAACCGAGGCACCACCCTCCTCACCCCGAGACTGGCCGTCCACGCCACCGGCCTCTTCGGCACCCTCCTGGACCGCGCCCCCCGCACCCTCCCGGTCCAACTCCCACCCGGCGAACGCCTGAAGCTCACCGAACCCTGGCCCGACCACCCCACCCTGGACGCGGTCGACGTACGCCTCACGGTCACGGCGACGGGCGGCGCCCACGACACGGCGGACGCGCCGACGAGGTTCGTGCCGTGGGGAGCGGTGACGGGCATCGGGGTCGTGGCCACGGCAGGAACCACGCTGCTCCTCGTTCGCCTACGCCTACGCCTACGACGTCGGACCGAGTTGACGGGAGCGGTGATGTGAGCGGCAAGGTGCGGATTCCGGCGCTGGTGGCGGTACTCGCGCTGCTCCTGCTGCCGTTGGCGGGGACGACGTCCGCCGCGGCGGCGGGCGGGCCGAGCGTGAAGCTCTCCAAGTCGCAGGCGGGGACGGGTGGTTCGATCACCGTCTCCGGCAGCGGCTGGCGGCCGCACGCCCTGCTGATGATGCTGGTCTGCGGACAGGCGACACCCGCGCGCGGGGTGCTCGGCGGCACCAACTCCTGTGCGAACGCGGACGGCAGAGCCGTCACGACGGACGCCAAGGGCGTCTTCAGCAAGAAGCTGCCGGTGTCCGAACCGCCGGTGCCGTGCCCGTGCGTGGTGCATGTGGCGACGGTGACGGGGGCGAGCGCATCGGCGGACACGGTCTTCCAGGTGGCGGGCCACGCGATCGAACCACTGCCCGCGGAGCCGTCGACCGGCCGCCTGTCGGTCCTCTCCGACACCCGCCTGGACGGTTCGAGCGGCCTGCTGACCTGGTTCGGGGCACCACCGTCCCGCACGCTGGTCTTCACGGTGGGCAACGCGGGCTCGTCCCCGGTCAAGAACCCCGTGTTCCAAGTCGGCACCTCCCACGGGGTGTTCGCACCGCAGTGGGACGACCAGCAGTACAGCGGCACGATCACGCCCGGAGGAAAGGCGGAGATCAAACTCCCCGTCGAACTCTCGGCCGGAGCGCACGGCGACTACACCGTCTCCATGAAGTACGGCGGCCGGGTACTCGCCGAACAGCCATGGGGAGTCGGCCGCCCCTGGGGCGTGACCCTGTTCTGGGTCCTGGTCTGCGTGGTCGTACCGGCGGCGGTGTTCCGCATCGGAATGGCCGTGGTGGACCGCCTACGGCCACGCAAGGCGGCCCGCAGCATGGGCCCGCCCCGGCACAGGGCCCTGCACATGCCCACTCAACTCACCGTACGCATGCCGAAGTTGGGCAGGACGGCCGCCTCCCGGGAAGCAGCCGCGGCCGCCCCTACGACCTCGACCCTGCCGTGGTTCACCCCGGACTCCGATCCGGGCACGGCGGCCGGTCGACTCTCCGCACCGCACGACGACAGCCCGACGAGTCCGACGACTCCCACCAGGAAGGGACTTACGTGAGCAAGCGAAGGAGAGTCATACCGGCCGGCGGAGGCGGTGTACGGAGAGCGGGCGCGGCCACGTTCGCGCTGGTCCTCGGCGGTGCGGGCCTCGCGCTCGGCCTGACCGCAGGGACCGCGCAGGCCGCCGAGGTGTCCTACGCCACCCACTGCGTGCCGCCCGCCGGCATCGACCCGGTCGACGGCACCACCAAGGTCGAGATCACCGCGCCCGCCACAGCGAAGGTGGGCGACACGGTCGACGTCGTCTGGAAGTTCACCCAGGCCGCGTCCAAGAACCCCGACATCATCGACCTCCCCGCCAACTCGGTCCAGCCGTCCGGGATCCTGAAGGCGGCCGGCGCGCAGACCGCCGACATCGCGATGCAGGGCCCGCGCACGAACCCGGCGATCCCCAAGGGCGCGGTGATGACCCTGTCCGACATGAAGGGCTCGTTGAAGCTGACGACGGCGGGGTCGGTGACGCTGACTCCGGACGCGTACACGGTCAACGCGTTCTCGACGGACACGAAGTGCACACCGACGGCTACGGTCTCGCCGTCGGCGACGATCAATGTGACGGCGGGAGACGGCAGTTCGTCCAGCCCGTCCCCCAGTCCATCGGACTCGACGTCGGCATCGGCATCGGAATCAGCCTCGGAGTCCGCGTCACCCAGTGATTCGACCTCGGCTTCGACCTCGGCTTCGACCTCGGCTTCGACATCGGCATCGGCGAGTGCCAGCGACGGCACCGGGACCGGCCAGACGGACTTCACCGGCAAGGAGGTCTCCGTCCCGTACGCGTGCAAGACGCCGATCGGTGACAAGAACGCGACCTCGCCCGTGCAGATCAACGCCACGAAGGGCGGCGGGAGTTACGACCTCACCGTGAAGTTCAACGGGTCGGTGATGGACAGCCCGGCGGACATCCCCGCGGACTCCGTGAAACCGTCGATGGAGGTGGTCCTGGGCGGCGCCGACAAGGGAACGGTCCACGTAGAGGGCCCGACCAACTCCGCCGCCATCAAGTCCGGCGACCCGATCGAGATCCCGGACCTGACTGGCACATACAAACCGGGCGCGAGCGGTACGTCGACACTGTCCCCCGGCGTCCTGACGGTCAACGCCCTCGGCACGACGACGACTTGCACCCCCACGAAGTCAGAGGTCTCACTGACTCTGGACACGACGGAACAGGCAAGCGGAGCGTCCGGCGGCTCGTCGACATCGGGCGGTACGTCAACGTCGACATCCACCTCGGGAGGCCTGGCGGAAACCGGCTCGGACAGCCACGGCGGCCTGAAGGCGCTCGGCCTTGTCTCCGGTACGGCGATTCTGCTTGGAGTGGCGGTGTTTACGTTCATGCCGGGGCGGAGGCGACTGCGCTGACAAGTGCGGGTTGGCCGCCCGCTTCTTGTCAGTGTCGGGATTGCGGGAGCCGAGTAAAGGGCGCTCCCTGCGGTCGCGTCGCCTGCGGCGATGGCCCTGCGGGCCACCCTTGCACGCCGCCTCGGCTCAGCGGCCAACGGTGAGTGGGGGGTGTGGGGTGGGTGGGGCTGGGAAGTGTGACAGTCGAAGCGGAAGTGTCACACTTTCCAGCCC